>JARHXX010000034.1 GCA_029269125.1 Kiritimatiellaeota bacterium B1221
CAAACGGAAGGCCGTGAAAATCGGCCGCGGTCGCGCCACTGTAACCGGATACGACTTTTCAAGATCCACATCGCAGGATGGAAGGGGAAAAGAAGACCAAGCCGGGTAGCCAGAAGACGTGACGGGGATCTCCAGGTGCCTCAACGAAGGTGCCTCCATAACACGTGCCCCCGCGTAAGGGGTTAAGGAATAAAATGAAAAAGATTCGTTTCACAGCTGTGCTTATTGCAGCTTTCTGCCTGACAGCTCACCTCCAGGCCTCTTCCATCACCAGCTTTGCCGATATCACAAATTGGGTAGGCAGCGGAGCCAATCAAGCCGGTTTTGTCATCGACTTCAATGACGGCACCACCAACCAATCCTACGCTTGGGGATTCCGCTGGGACGGCAGCCAAACCGGCGAAGATATGTTCCAGGCCATCGTTGCCGCCGATCCCAATCTGACTGCCACCGCCAGCAACTCCGGCTTCGGCTTCTACGTCTCCAGCATCACATACAACGATGAAGTCGACCTGCATACCTCCGACCTGGGGGCCAATGGAGGTACCGCAGATGAGTGGTGGACCTATTACACCGCCGACGGCAGCAGCACCCTTCCCGCCGCCTGGACCGCCTCCGCCACCGGAGCCGACACGCGCACCCTCGCCAACAATTCCTGGGATGGCTGGAGTGCAACCGTCGATAATGCCTGGCCGGGCTCCACTCCCGACAGCCCCTTGAATGCCGTACCGGAACCCTCCGCAATCGTCTTACTTTTAGCCGGGGTAGGATTGCTGTCATGGGCAAGAAAATCTCTCTCCTCAAAAGCTTAAGCCTTCTGGGGCTCAGCCTCACCCTCACCGCCCAGAATCCCTGGGCCATTGAGGTGGTGAGCTACACCCCCGGGACCACGGCCTACAGCGGATACCAGGATCCGGATACAGCATTGGGGCGTCCCACCGTGGACACCTACACTGATTACACGCAACTTGACCCCGATGTTGCGGTCGTCCCCCTCTATGCCCCTTGGGATTTCAGCGAACTGGTTTCCATTGGCGAAGGCGGCTCTCTGGTCGTAAAACTGGGGATGCCCCTAACCGATGATCCGGCCCATCCTTACGGCATCGATTTGCTGGTCTTCCCTTACACCTTTATCTCCGGCACCGGGAACTACGATCAGTACACACAAGACCCCACCCTGTTTACCCTGCCCGATGCCGAAAGCATCGGACTCTATGCCGACGGAAAAGCGGGGAAAGTTTCGTTAAGTGCCGACGGAGTCACCTGGTTTGATTTCCCGGCTTCGGAAGATTTTATGCGCCTGCTTCCGACCCTCGGAAGAGTCTGGACCGGCACCGCCTGGGGAGATCCAACCGATCCGACATTTCCTCCCAATCCCGACATCACTTTGACCGACCTGGCGGGAATGAATCTGGCTGAGCTTTGCCGCAGATACCGCGGAGGCGCCGGGGGCACCGGGTTTGACCTGGCCGACCTGATTCCCCCTCAAAGCGGCTCCCTCCCCTCCACTTTCGAATATGTCAGAATTTCAGTTCCGGATGACGGGAACGCCAACACCAACCTGCGGATTGAAATCGATGCGGTGACCGTGGTTGCGCCCGTTAGCGCTTACACCCGCTGGACCCAGAAGGAGTTCGACTGGGTGGATGATCCTGTATTCGAAACGCCCGAAGCCAACCCTGAATCTGATCCCTTTACCAACTGGCAGGAATTTGCCCGCGGAGGAGATCCGCAGGTCGAAGAAACCAGCTTATGGTTACCCCAAATAACCCTTTCGTCAGACAGTTTGAGCTATACCCTTCCCCAAACCGCCGGAGAAGCACCTTGGGTTCTGCAGGCTTCCGAGGAATTAGGAGACAGGGCCGACTGGCAAAAACTCAGCCCGCAACCCACCGCGGCTGACAGCGTCTCTGAGGATGAGATTCACCGGGCACTTCCGATACCTCAACCCGCCGCAGAAGGCACCCAATTCTACAGACTGCTGCTGGAGGATCCCTTATGAAACGGGGATTTACGCTGATCGAAATGCTGGTGGTTTCCGCAATCATTTCTTTACTGATCAGCTTACTCGTCCCCGTGACCTCCTCTGTGCTGGAACGCGGGAAAGCCACCCAGTGTAAATCAAATCTTCGGACCATGGCCCAAGCGGTCAGCATCTACGCGACCGAACATCAGGGTTTTTTCCCTCCCGCCCTGGTTCAGTCTGGCAGTGAGACCCAGGGATGGGACTTTTTCAGCTCCGGATCCGGGAGCGATCAAGAGTTAAAGCCCGGATGGATCTGGGAAGACTACGGGATAAACCACATGCTGCAGTGCCCCGGCTATTCAGGATCCGATAACTGGCAGGGTGAAGCCTACACAGGGTACAACTACAATACCAGTTACCTCGGGGGGATGAAAACAGTGGTGCGCGGACGGGTGATTCGCGATGTGCCCAGCAGCAATATTGTACAAGTAAAAACCCCGGCCTCCACCGCCATGTTTGGGGACGGAGAATATGCCTCCGGTGCCAATAAATTTATGCGTGCGCCCTATCCCGGCGATCTCGATGCCGATTTTTCAGGACGCGCTGCGGGTACCCAGGGATTCCGCCACAACGGGCAGACGAATGTGGTGTTTGTCGATGGTCATGTCGAAAGCCGGGAACCGCTGGTCAAAGGGCAAAGCACCGGATTTTTATCCGCAGATAACGACCTGTACGATTTGGACTAGACGCTTCACGGCCCCCATTACACAAATCAAATCAATTTATAAGTGCGCCCCTGCTCTTCGTTTGTTAGGATTCGCTCCTATTCAATCACGAGGAGAAGTATATGCTTATAGCTGGAATATTTGTTGGATTTTTATGTTACGCCCTGTTCAGGGTGCTGCTCGGAGGGTTTTATACCATAAAACCGGATGAGAGAGCCGCCATCACCAGTTTTGGACGTGCCGTCCGCCTGGGAGATGCCACCGTCACCGCGACCGATCAGCTCATTCCCGATGAGGAAAAAGAGCGCTACAAGTATCCGGTGCTCAAAGTCGTCGGCCCCGGAGGCCCCTACTTCAAATGGCCCTGGCAACGGATCCACAAAGTGAGTATTTCCACCCAAGCGGTACAAATCACCTGGGATCCAAGCAAAGCCCAAAGCACCATCGAAGCGGTGACCAAAGACAATCTCACCACCGGCGTCAACGGACAACTCCGCTACCGGGTAAGCGAAAACAATTTGTATCCTTACCTCTTCGGTGTCACCAGTCCGCTGGAACATGTCATGGGATTTTTTGTGGCCGTTCTCCGTGAACGCATCGCCAATTTTGAAGACCCCAAAGGTGCCGAACTTTTGGCGGCCGCTACCGATGGAGAAGCAGGCGATAACGAAAGCGGAACCGCCGTCGAACTTTCCGAAGGCGTCTCCATCAATGACCTTCGCAAAAACCTTCCCCTGCTCAACCAGTATATGGAACAACAGTGTGAGGGTACAGTAATGCGCTACGGAATTGAACTGGATGCCGCCTTGATCACCGAGATCGATCCTCCCCCGGAAGTCGATCGCGCCCTCTCGGCCATTAACAGTACCCGCAACCAAGTGGCCGCGGATATCAGCACCGCCCGTGCGGATGCCGAACAGCAGATCACCATGAGTAAACGCGCGGTCGACATTGCGACCAACAACGCGGAAGCCGAAGTGGCCCCGCTCAAAGAACTGGCAGCCACCCTCACCCAGGTGAAAAACGAGGGGGGCTCCGGCGCACTCAAGGCATATTTACGAAACATGCGGCTTCCCCTGCTTCAGCGGACCCGCAGAATTATTGAATCTTCCACCAATGGAGGTGTGTAATGGATTGGTTTATCCCCGGCTTTATTATTGGATTACTACTGGTAAACGTCATTACCCGTATCGCCCGCACCTTCGGCATGTACGCCGTTATTCAGGAATCCGAAGCGCAGGTTTTTGTGCTCTTCGGAAAAGTAAAAGGCACGCTGGACGAGCCCGGCCTCCGCTGGCCCATCAAAAAGTTTGGCCTCAGTGCACTGTTGATCCCCTTCTTCGGAAAGATCTACAAAGTGAACACCGCCATGCGCCAGCACTACTTGCGCAGTCAAATGGTGAACTCGGAAGAAGGCACCCCCATGGGCGTGGGTATCTGGTACGAAATGCAGGTCAACGATCCGGTTTCTTACCTGTTTACCAACACCAATCCCGATGGGTCTCTGCAAGCCAACGTGGCCAGCTCCACTATTTCGGTTTTGAGTAATCTTGAAATGGAAAAAATGCTGGAAGACCGCCACAGCCTCAGCCGCACCGTTCGTAAAAACGTTTCCCCGCTTTCAGAAAAATGGGGCTACCGCCTCGGATCCGTGTATATTCGGAAAGTGGCCTTTACCGACAGCCGCATGGTGGACAACATCACCGACAAAGTGGTGAAACGCCTGGTGCAGGTCACCTCCGCCATGAAACAGGATGGTGAAAACCGGGTGGGGCTCATCCAATCCGAAACCGCCAAAAAGGTTTCCCAAAAAATGGCGGAAGCCGGTGCCGCCCGTCCGCGGGTGGTGGGAAAATCCCTCAACGAAATTTCCCAGCAGGATCCGGAAGTTATGGAAGCGGTCCTGGAAGTGATGGAAACCGAAAACCTTCTTAAATCCAAAGCGGAAGTGGATCTGGTCCCTGCCGGCGTCACCGTGATGGCAAATTTGGGAGAGGGAAAGAATACAAATTCATCCCCATCTCAGATCCTCCCTCCTCCATTTGAGAATTAACAGAACAAAGCCAAAGGGAGCCCCGCTTGCGGGGCGAAGCCAAAGGGAATCCCGCTTGCGGGGCGAAGCCAAAGAGAATCCCGCTTGCGGGGCGAAGCCAAAGAGAATCCCGCTTGCGGGGCGAAAGCCAAAGAGAATCCCGCTTGCAGGGCGAAAGCCAAAGGGAGTCCCGCTTGCGGGGCGAAAGCCAAAGGGAGCCCCGCTTGCGGGGCGAAAGCCAAAGAGAATCCCACTTGCGGGGCGAAGCCAAAGGGAGTCCCGCTTGCGGGGCGATCCTCATATCCTGAAAAGGACCCGTCCTTCCCCACACATAATACCGGAGTCCCGCTTGCGGGGCGAACGGAATATACCCTTCGCCCCGCAAGCAGGACTCCGGAGGAAATAGAACAAGCGCTGGTTTTTCTTAAAGATCCGGATCCATCTCAAAGCGCAATTGACGCACCGCAGTTTTTCCAAACCGCGCCTGCAATTTTTGGAGCAGCGGTACCGAAACCACCCGCTTCATTTCGTTGAGCCACACGTGATGATCCACATACACCACCAACAAGCCTTTTTCCCAACGACCCGGACGGGCATGGGCCGCATTTCCTTTTCCGGCCAGTTCTTCCCAGACCGCAGAAATTTCAGACAGACGCGTCTCCGCCTCCATGCCCATGGATTTCATAATCCCGGGAATAAAGTCACCGGCTGTACGCACGTTGTCCGGTGGAATATACCGGTAATTCGGACCATAGCGCTCCCGCTGCAGTCTCAACCATCCAGGATCAGGCTTGAATTTGGACGCCATCCGGCACCCTCAGCTTTAGACGTGTTGGGATTTAATGATATCCGCCAGAAATTCACCCAGCGGATTACGAACCCGGGCGGCATGCCAGTAGATGGAGATCGTGCGTTTGGGGATTTTTCCTGAGAAATTCTTGATCACACAAGGTCCGGAAGGACTGTTTTTCACAAACATTTCAGGAACCAAACTCAATCCCATTCCCAGCGCAACCAGATTATACAAGGTGGCCAACTGACTGGTGGTACAACTCACATTGCGGGTGACATTTTCAGAATTACAGAAAGCATCGATCTGCGCACTCAAACAATGCATGGGCTGCAAGACAATGGCATCTTCCCCATCCAGCATCCCGAGTTTCAATTCCCCGGTGCTGGCCAGACTGTGATGCTCGGGCAAAATGGCGAACAACTCTTCGGAAAACAGTTTTTCAGAACGCAGATGCGGCTCATCCACCGGAGGACTCATAATCGCACAATCAATCTCGGCCCGAACCAACATTTGAGTGAGGTTTTCGGTGGTGTCTTCGCAAATATGCAATTCGGAATCCGGATAGCGTTTCCGCAATTCATTTAAAGGCTTCGGCAATAGAAAGGGAGCGATGGTCGGTATCGCGCCAATCGTCAAGCTGCCCTTTCCTTCATTCACATCCTGCTTTACAGCGTTCGATGCGGAATTGACCTCTGCCAGAATGCGCTGTGCACGGGGCAAAAGAATTCGGCCGGAAGGGGTCATCTGCACCCGTCGGCCGAGACGGTCGAAAAGACGCTGATCCATTTCATCCTCAAGTTTCAGAATTTGTTGACTTAAAGAAGGTTGAGTTATGCCACAGCGTTCCGCACCCCGGCTAAAGGATCCGGTCTCTGCAACAGCGACAAAATAACGTAGTTGATGTAGTTCCATAGTTCTTATCTATATAGTTCCGAACTCCCCTTGACGCAAGCCGTCCCACACATTATTTATTAAACTATGTGGAATAAATTATGAATATCAAAAACGTGGATTTGGTCGATTTGGCATCGGGATACTGGAAATCTTTTGCCATAGGCACAGCATTAGAATTAAATATTTTTTCAGAACTGTCTGAAAGAGAACAAGATATAGAATCTTTATCCAAAAGCATTTCCTGCGCGCCCCTGCATCTGGAAGCCTTGCTGAACAGTCTTTGCGGAATGGGACTGCTGGATAAAAAAAAGAATCACTTTTTTTTGCATCCGGATCAAAAAGCCTACCTGGACCCGAGATCTCCAGACAATATGTTGGGCGCCTTCGCCTTTAATCAGGATCTGGCAGGACTGTGGATGAAATTACCCGGCTGCATCCGCAGCGGTGAACCCGTTTTACCTGACAATCCGCACTTGGGATCCGACCCCGATCGAACCCGGCGGTTCGTGGAAGGCATGCACAGCCGGGCGGGCCTGATGGCCCGGAACCTTCTGCCCTGCCTGCACCCCCCGGGCGGATCGAAAGTGCTGGATGTGGGAGGCGGCCCCGGCACTTTCAGTCTGAAACTTGCCGAACGGGATCCCAGTTTAGAGATCACGGTTTTGGATCTCCCTCCGGTGGTGAAAGCCGCCGCCGAAATCCATGCCGGTAATCCTGCACTTGGCTGCATCACCTTTCAAGGCGGAGATTATCACCACTGCGACTATCCCCGGAATCAGGACACGCTGCTTTATTGCGGCGCCCTCCATCAGGAACCGGATGAAGGCCTGGATGCACTCCTGGAAAAAATGAAAGCCGCCCTCAAACCCGGCGGACAACTGGTGGTGGTGGACTTAATGCTGAATCCCGATCGTTGTACCCCTGTTTATTCAGCGCTTTTTGAACTCAACATGATGCTCATGCGTCCCCACTCGAAAGTCCACACTTCCCGGGAGCTCACGCAGCGCCTGGAACACTGCGGCTTCCGTGATCTCTGCGTGTCCGACATTCCCCATACCCCCTACCGAATGGTGCAGGGTACAAAATAAATCAAAAGCAACACGTTGAAATTCAATGTTCAATGTTCGAATAAATATAAATCCTCTTCACCTTAAGGAAAAGCAATGCCCAAGCCCGAAATCATCATCTACTACGCCGAAGTCTGTGGTCTCTGTCACAAAGCCATGGATTTTTTCCGCTCCCGCAACTACGACTTCAACGCTTATGAAATCGGCTATGATGGCGCCAAAGACGAATGGCTGCCTTCTGAAAACCTGGAGCGCCTGGAAAAACAAATTGGCAAATTTGATTTTGTTCCGCAAATATTCATCAACGGCACCCACATCGCCGGCTGGAAAAAGCTCGAACCCATGATTGAAAATGGAGAATTTGACGCCCTGCTCAAACAGTGATTCATTGCACGAACCCCTCCTTTACCCATCCATCCTCCCTAAAGACAATGCAAGCCGCCCCCTCCATCAACCTGCCACAACCTCTTCCCCTCTGGCCCGACCAGCCGAAGCCTTTCGCATCCGAAGCGGATGGAGAATTCCCCAATTTAACCGTGTACCTTCCTGCCGCTGACCACCGCACGGGACAAACGGTTCTGATTCTGCCCGGGGGTGGCTACCAGGGCGTCTGCTCCGACCGGGAAGGGCACCGCCCCGCACAATATCTTAACGCACACGGCATTGCCGCCGCAGTGCTGGAATATCGCCACGCCCCCCAGCGACATCCCGTCCCCCTCTGTGATGCCCAACGCGCTATGCGCGTGCTCAAAGGCTGGGCGGAGAAAAACGGTCTGAATCCGGGACAGGTCGGCGTGATGGGCCACTCCGCCGGTGGACATTTGGCTGGAAGCCTCTCCACTCAACCTGAAGTCCCCGAAAGCAAAACCGGCGATGCCACAGATGCCTACAGCTGTTTACCGGCATTTACGGTTTTGTTGTATCCGGTTGTCAGCTTCACCACAGATTACGCCCACCTCGGTTCCCGAAAAAATTTATTGGGGGAACCTGCCGATGCGGATTTAGTGCAACAACTTTCGATCGAAAAAGCGGTCACCTCAGAAACACCACCTATGTTTATCGTGCATGCACAAGATGACCCCGGAGTAAAAGTCTCCCATTCCCTGGGACTCTTCAAAGCTCTTACCGAAAAGGGGGTCGAGGCCGATCTGCATATCTACGCGAAGGGTGGCCACGGCTTCGGCATGGCCCACAATCACGAATGGGGCCCCACCCTCCTCCGGTGGCTGGGCCGCCAATAGGACAACCACCCTTTTTCAAAACGCCTTTCAAATTACACGCGCAAGCAGCCCCCACCCCATCATGAATATTACCCCCTCCATCAATCTTCCCGAACTACACAGCGTCTGGCCGGAAAACCAAACCCCTTTTGCTTCTCCCGATGATGGCGTATTACCCCGCCTCAGCTTATATCTACCCAGCGAGGAGTATCGAACCGGCCAAACCGTGCTCATTTTACCGGGCGGGGGATACGGAATGGTCAGCAGTCCCAAAGAAGGACACCGTCCCGCTCAGTACCTGAACGCCCATGGAGTTGCCGCCGCCGTCCTCGAATATCGTCATGCTCCCCAACGGCATCCTGTCCCCCTCTGCGACACCCAACGTGCGATTCGGTTGGTGCGCCAATGGGCCGGTCAAAACGGTCTGGATTCCGGACAGGTGGGTATCATGGGATTTTCTGCCGGAGGACATTTGGCAGGCAGTTTGGCCACCCAGGCGGAAGTGCCCGAAAGCCGGGCGGGCGATGCCGCAGACTCCCGCTCCCATTTTCCGGATTTCACCATCCTTCTTTATCCGGTCGTAAGCCTCACCGCGCCCTTTTCCCATTTTGGATCCCGTGACAATCTGCTGGGAACCCCTTGTGACCCCACCCTGGCTGAAAAACTATCCATAGAAAAAGCGATCACCGCGGATACCTCTCCCATGTTTATCGCCCATGCCCAAGATGATCCAGCGGTACCTGTGGCCAACGCCCTCACTCTGACCGCAGCCTTGACCGAAAAAAATGTGAAAGCTGAACTGCATGTCTATCCGGAAGGCGGACACGGTTTTGGGATGGCCGCCAATCATTCCTGGGGCCCCGCATTGCTCAATTGGCTGAAAAACCTCCCCCAATAACCCCCACCGGATTTCCCCGCATTTTCCCTATTGACTTCATTCCATCTAATATACTAGTATACATCAGGTATGATGACTTACACAACAATTCAATTCGTGAGTTGGGCCGGAAAATTTAAACAAAATTTTGCGTGCCCCTCATCCGGTGAAACCCCATGAACCCAAAAAGAGGATTCACGCTCATTGAAATGCTGGTGGTCATCGCCATCATTTCTTTGCTTATGACTTTGCTTTCCGGCGTGGTCGGTTCAGTCATGCGCCGCGCCCAGCTCACATCCTGCATGTCGAACTTACGCCAGATTCATGCCGGCATTCTGGGTTACGCCAATGAACACCAGGGGCAACTCCCCGATAATTATGGAGGAAACCCCGGCAACCCGAATTTACCGGATGCGGATGGACGTTCCTGGCCTCACCGCATTGCCCCTTACATCGATGACCAATTCGACAATTCAGGGAACTACGTTTCGGGTCAAGCCTCCGTATTTTCCTGTCCGGCAAGGGCCGTGGTCGGCACCACATCCACCCCTTTCCCTTTAACCTACGGCGTAAACAGAAATCTCATGGTCAACCGGCTTTACACCGATGGCGGACGCAGAATCGGCTTCTTTGAGCTGGGGCAGCTGGCCGACGTCGTGCTCATTGCAGACGGCGGGCAGGTCAACGGACTCACCGCGGGTCCATCCATTGAATTTGCGTACTTTGAACATCAATGGGACAGCCCTATGTCCCTCATGGGCAATACAGACCAACCCGGAAACTTTAAAGGGATTCGTTATCGCCACATGAAGGAAGAGCAGGCTGTGGTGCTATACGCCGATGGAAGGGCAGGAACCGCCACTGCAACCTACGACAATGATCCCACTCAGGGGACCAGCTCTTTAACGGGCCAGGCATTTAGAAGACTCTGATTATGTATAAAAAAAATAAAATCAGAACGACCTCAACTCTCTTTGGATTATTGATATGGCTGAGCCTCCTCACCGCCTGCGGAAAGAAACCCCTACCCTTGTCCGCCGAATCCGTCAGCATGGACACCCAACTCCTGCAGGCACTTTGCAAAGGTCTGCAAACAGAATCACCTTCCCCCGGAGCACTCTGGATCGTCATGCCCCCGCCCTTAAGCCAACGGGAAGGCGAAAAAGACAGAAGCACCACTTTACTGGCGGCAGCCCAAAAACAATTGCCCGACTGGCAAATACAGATTATCCATCCCTCTGAATCCGATTTGCAGCGCTACGAAAGCCAACTGTACGGAGGAGACTTTCCGGTGAGTATGCTCCGAAACCTCATCCAAAGCGACTCCCCTCCTACCGCAATCTTTTGCTTCAAAGGGGTTCCCACCGGATCACAACCGGAGCTGCAAACCCTGTCCAGAGAATTCACTCTGGGCGGAGTAGCCACTTATGGGGAACAGGAAGCGGATCCCCTGCTGAGAATCAAAGTTCTTCGGGTGGCCGCGATCTCGGATCATGAGGGGATTTCATGGAAAACGTCCAAAGATTCTAAATGGATTCCATTCAGGGGAATCTAAATACAGGTCTGCAGCGGTCGGCAATATAAATGCGGCCAATGACACCGGAACCCTAACCTCAAAAGATCAGGTCAAAGGATTTTACCCCCTGCCGCATCCGGAAAATGACCAATCAACCCCTCAGGCTTTTCGCCTCCCCGCCCGGTCCATGGGAACCCGGACCGGCGTCCCTCTCAAAATTAAACAATATTATTTCTTTACACAGACACCAGCGGTATAATATTTTATACTAGTCTATTACTGGTACTACTTATACTTAAAAAGCCCGGAGAACACAAAATGAAAAAAATGACCTTATTAACTGCAGTGCTAACATTATCAGCATCCATTGCTTCTGCAGACCTCATGTACTCAGAAGGGGGAACCGCAACAGAGACCTCGGGGTACGGAGACTCCGGAGTTTCCTTTCAAGTGACTCAGGATATTTCTGTCACACATCTCGGATTCTATGCACTCAGTCTGGGAGGAGCAGATGTACCTTATGCCCAACTTTGGAATGTGGATACGAACACAGTACTTGGCAGCGTTTCCTGGACCCAGCCTGAAACCACCAATGACGACTGGAACTATAAAGCCCTCTCTTCAGCCGTAACCCTCACTACCGGGGTAAATTACCAGGTACAAGGAATGGCATGGTGGGTTCCCACGTATGCAGATGCAAGCGGCTTCAGCTATGGAGCGGACATTACCGGAGTCAGTTTCAAGCATAACGGTGGTTTTGCCGGCTGGACACCTGCAGCCTCCCCCAGTACAGGCACCCCCGGTGAAATCGCAACCATGGTGAATCTCCAATACAACGCAATACCAGAACCGTCCACCTGGATCATGATGTTTAGCGGAATGGGCTTGCTGCTCGTGACCCTGCGGCGCAGAAAATAAGGCCATCACCCTTGCACCCAAAGCCCTCTGACACTTACGTTTCAGAGGGCTGTTTTTTTTAAAAAAAATTTGACATAACGACACAAAAACAACTAATTTACAAATTAGTATCATCCTAGTATAGACATTTAACCACTGGGCCGTAAGCAGAAACGAAAAAGGAACACCAGAATGAAAAAATTACCCCTATTCACAATCTTAGCAGTATTATCAATAGCTTCGATCCAAGCAGCAAACATTGTACTTGTTTCTGATTTAGGAGTGGCAACGGACGATTCCTGGTACACCCCCCTTAACACATATTTTGAGTTTGGAGGTGCTGACACCCTCAGTTTTGGCTCATTTACAGACCATACAAATCCCGGCACAATCTCCACCTTGACGGGAGCGGACCTAATCGTTTTTACCCGAAACACCAACAGCGCTAACTTTACGGGATCAGGCGAGTCAACATTTTGGAATTCACTGGCAGCACCTATTATCATGTCATCAAATCTACTTCTCCGTGATACTCGGTTTGGCTGGGCGAACAGCAGCTCAACTACGGTGGGAGATCCAGCTGGGGCTGAGACAACCCTCAGCGCAGCAGGTGCTAGTTTTCTGGGTTTGACCGCAGGCGACCAAGATCTATTCATAAACGGAAATCAAGGCATGGCCAATACAAACACCTTTGGGGATGGCATCATATACGGTACGGATAAAAATTCTCCGCTGGGTGTTGGTATCGTCCATTGGGACGCTGGTGATTCTGCTGCGAATGGTGATGTATTTGGAGGTGAGCGCCTCTTCATAGGAACAAATTTATCCTTCACACTTAATACAGCTGGCGATACAGCTTTCAATAATGCGATTGGCACCATGATCCCCGAACCCTCCTCTATCCTGATGAGCCTTCTGGGATTCGGACTGGTCGGACTCGTTGTTCGCCGCCGGAAATAATCCCCGATCCATCTGGATTGAATCAAGCCCCGGGGTTCCTTCCCGGGGTTTTCTTTTGTAAATTTTAACCGCCAGGCTCTTCGTTACCGCAGCGCCTACCGGAACTTTCATACCGACGGCTATGCGATACCCGCCCCCCCCTACGCGTGAACGCTTGGGGAAAGCCATCTGAAGATGGAACCGGAATCTTTCCTGCCGGGAGCAGAGACTACACCCGGAGTTCCGACTTCAGGGCCTGTTGACTTATTCAAAAACCGCAACCCTAACGCCAAAGGCGCGCTTCTATACCAGCCTGGGGCGGAACCCCTGGATTTTGTACCCCAAGCAGCCTAACCGCTGAAAATGCAGCCCTATATGATTACGGTAGAGGCGTTTAACAGGGGCGTACCTTCAGTGCTTATTTTAACTTCATCTTCAGTCCAGGGGTTTTACCCTTGGCTGGGTTGGGGCCGTGACGTTGCTACTTTTAAGCTGGAATGAATAAATCAACAGACCCTTCAGGCGGCACAATCGGATGCCTTCAAGCTTTCAGTTTCAAAACCAGGGTTCCCCGTCTCCCATCTCCCGTCTCCCGTCTCCCGTCTCCTGTCTCCTGTCTCCTGTCTCCTGTCTCCTGTAAATATTTATATTCAATTCTAGTTGCATACCAGTATATCTTTTAATAAAACCCAAAAATATGAAAGACTTCCACTGTATCAAAGATTTTGACCGCATGCCCCCTTTCTTTATGTCCCTGGTCAGTGCTTCGGACATATGGGCATTTATCTCCAGCACCGGCGGACTCACCGCAGGCCGCAAAGATGCGGAACATGCGCTTTTTCCCTACACCACCGACGACCGCATCACCGAGAATGCAGGCAACACCGGGCCCATCACGTTGATCCGCCTTCCATCTGGAAAAATTTGGCAGCCTTTCTCTTCGGAACTTCCGGTTACCCTGCCCCGTCAACGTAATCTCTATAAGCATATTTCAGGCGATGCACTTTGCTTTGAAGAAGTTCTCGAAGAACCCGCGCTTGCCTTCAAATACACTTGGCGAACCAGCCCCAAATTTGGACTCGTCCGTAAAGTCGAAATCAAAAATCTTTCCGACACCTCCATTAAACTGGATTACCTCGATGGCGTGCAAAACCTTCTGCCCGCCGGGGTCACCACCCAGGTTCAACTGGAATTCAGTAACCTGCTGGACGCCTATAAACGTTCCTTTTTGGAAGAACCCGGAACACTGGCTCTCTACACCATGTCTTCCCTGCTCACCGACTTGGCCGAACCGAGTGAAGCCTTGCGCTGCACTACCGCCTGGAGCCTGGGCCTCCCCTCTGCCACAACCTTAATCTGTTCCGACCAAATTCAAAATTTTCGTTCAGGTGAAGATCTTAAATCAGAAAACGATGTCATTGCCCGCCGTGGCGCCTTCCTTTCCGCCACACAACTTACACTCCCTCCGGGTCAAAACCTTCCCTACTACCAGATCTTCGATGTGGAGCAGGATCATAGCGATGTGGCCGCGTTGCAGGTTGCGTTATCTCAGCCCGCAACCCTGCTCAAAACCCTTGAACAAGATATCGCAGACGGCACGGCGGATCTCTTCACAAAAATATCCGGAGCAGACGGCTGCCAGTGCACCGAAGATGCGGTAGCGTCGGATCACCACTTTAGCAATGTGGTGTTTAACTGCATGCGGGGAGGACTCTTTCCCGATGGTCCTCAAATTCGAAAACATGACCTCGCACTCTATGTGGAAACATGGAGAAAAGGAACTTTGGAAACCCTCCTGAAAGCTTTCGCATCAGAACCGGAACTCATGGAATTTACGGCCTTTCAATCCGCCGTCTCTCAACTCGAAGACCCGGACCTACAAAGACTCTGCAACCAGTATCTCCCCCTGACATTCAGCCGACGACATGGAGATCCCAGTCGCCCCTGGAATAGATTCAGCATCAACCTCACCCACGAAGACGGAAGTCCCCGTTTAGACTTCCAGGGAAATTGGCGGGACCTTTTCCAGAATTTGGAAGCCCTCCTTCACTCCTGCCCGGCATATACTCCGCAAGTGATCTCCTGCTTTTTAAACGCCACCACTCTCGACGGCTACAACCCCTACCGCGTAACCCGTAGTGGTATCGAATGGGAGAAACCAGAACCGGACAACCCCTGGGCCAACATCGGATATTGGGGGGACCACCAAATCATCTATCTGCTCAAACTACTGGAAACTTCGGAAAAATTTTTCCCCGGCGAACTAAGCAAACAACTCAATCAACCCCTCTTCAGTGCGGCGGACGTGCCTTATCGTCTGTTACCCTACGCAGAACTCATCTCCCGAAATGACGGCACCACAGTTCTCTTTGACCATACCCGGGATCAACAGGTCGAAGACCGTGTTTCCCAAATCGGAGCGGACGGAAAAATGGTTCACAGCGCGGAAGGCCGCATCATCCGTGTCAGTCTGATCGAAAAACTTCTCACCCTGACCTTGGCCAAGCTCGGGAATTTTGTTCCCGATGGCGGTATTTGGATGAACACCCAGCGTCCGGAATGGAACGATGCCAATAACGCGCTGGCCGGCCGGGGCATCTCGGTGGTGACCTTGGGATACCTCCACCGTCATCTGCTGTTCCTGCAGAAAATTCTGTCCGACACATCCCAGTCCTCATTCAATATCTCGCCGGCATTGGCAACCTGGATGTCCGAAACCATCACCATCCTTTCCTCTCTACAGACGCCCCCCTTCAATGATCAACAACGCCGAAAAATATTAGACCAACTGGGAGCGTCCACAACCGCTTACCGGGAACTCATTTATGCGGATCAAATCTCCGGCACCCCCTGTAAAGTCTCCAAATCAGAAATAGAAACATTGTGCACAGTGGCCCTCAAAGCTTGTGGCGATTCCCTGAAAGCCAACCGCAGACCGGATGGTATGTATCATGCGTACCAGGTCTTAAGTTTTACGGACACCAGTTCCGCGTCCATCCGCAAACTCAATTTAATGCTGGAGGGGCAAGTCTCTATTCTTTCATCAGGAATCCTCTCCGCAGATGAAACACTCGCGCTTTTGAAAGCCCTGCGCCAAAGCGACCTTTACCGTCCCGACCAGCACTCCTACATTCTTTACCCTGACCACCGCCCTCCACGTTTCATGGAAAAGAATCAGCTGCCCGCCAACGAAGCAGAAGCAATCCCCTTTCTCAAAACACTTCTAGAACAGAATGACACCCAAATCATCCGGAAGGACTGCAAAGGGAACCTGCATTTTCACCCCGACTTCAAAAACACCCGGGACCTGGCGAAAAGATTGGAACGCTATGGAAATAAAGAAGATCATCAGGCGGTACTCGATCTTTACGAGACCCGGTTTGACCACCAGGCCTTCACCGGCAGGTCAGGCTCCATGTTTGGCTACGAAGGACTGGGGAGCATTTATTGGCACATGGTTGCCAAACTTTTACTCGCGGTTCAGGAATGTGTGACCCAGGCCGGCGAACAAGGTGAAACACTCGAGACCATCGAGGCGCTAAAGGCAGCCTATCTGGATGTGCGTGACGGCCTGGGCTTCCGGAAATCCCCGGAAGTATTTGGAGCCTTCCCCACAGATCCCTATTCACACACCCCATCACACGGCGGAGCCAAACAACCCGGCATGACAGGTCAGGTCAAAGAGGAAATCCTCACACGTTTGGGTGAGACAGGGCTCCAAATAAAAAACGGCTGCGTACAATTCAACAACCTCTTACTGCTTAAAAATGAGTTTCGGAGCGCTCCGGGAACCCTTCATTGGATAGACCTCAATCACCAGAAGAAGATTTTGGAGGTTCCCGCAGGAAGCTTCGCCTACACCTTCAACCGGGTACCGGTACTGATTAAAATAGCCGAGTACGATTCAGTAACCATTTTCCGTAAGGACGGAAGCAGCAAAACACGCTCGGGAAATCAAATCGATCCGAAATCCTCCCGGGAACTGTTCCTGCATCAGAACCGTATTGAAAAGATTTGTGTGACCCGGAAACTCTAACTCTACAAGGTGCAGGCAGAACAGAAAAAGGCCCCATGTGCAAGGAACTGAATTTTTAAATTCAGACACCTTGTAAAAAAACATGGTGCAAAAAAAACGGAACACTGAACGCCCCCATACGCCCAAACTCCTCCTTTCAACGCTTCAGGAAAAGCTTATTCCACATAAAACGGCCAGTTGTCCATGCACCCCGAGCCTTTACCGTCTTTTACGGTGACAAACAATCGGTAAGCACCCGGTTTCCTCGGCGTGGTCAACAATGCATTCCCTTCACCGTCCAGGGCTTTCACCGCATGCGCAACTTTTTCAGGAGCCGCTTCGGCATCTCCGCCAGTTCTCCGGTCAGTACTTTCCTCCACCACTTCCCATGCATAGGTGAGCGTATCACCATCCGCATCCTTGTACTGCGCCAACACCGCAAAGTTCCTACCGCCTTTCACTTTCTGATTTGCCATCGGCATGACGGTTTCTTTCAGGATCGGCGCACGGTTCGCCGGCCACTCACCAGTCCATGCCTTGGCAACCGCATCCACCCGGGGCGTCTTTTCTCCAGTGGGTAAAAACATACCAAACCAACTGGCGGTCGCCTCCTGCTTGTTCCCCCATACAAACGCATAAGCCCCCAGACACTGCCGGGTATCTTCTAAAATCCCTTTGGTGGCCACATAATAAAATCCCGCCTTCTCCCGACTGGTCGGTTCAATCGGCGCATCCCAGGAAGTATGGGCAACCTCCCACGGACCCGGCAAACCATACTCGGTAACCGCATACGGTTTTTTCCATCCGTAGGCCTTCAAATTTTTGCCGATATTCTGGGCACCCGCATACGCATTCACCCCCAAAATATCCACGTCCGGAGCATAGTCCATTACCGCCTGCACTTTATCAGGATTCACATTCGCCACCACGGTCATCACCGGATGGTTCGGATCCAATTCCTTAATCATCCGGGCCAAATGATTCACCTCTTTCCAAATCACCGGACTGTCACCGCGGGACTGAATCCCTTCCATTTCATTTCCCAGCCCCCAGGACAACAAAGCGGGATGATTTCTGAATTGCTTCACCGCCGCCTCCACTGCCGCCCGTTGACCTGCCAACTGGTCCGGATCCGAATAATTAAAATGATGCCGCTCGTGTCCCAACCAGAGGCCCACGGTAACCGAAATTCCATTTGCATGCGCACGGTCTAAAAGGTCCCGGGTATCCTTTCCCACGCCCCAGGTACGCACAGTATTGCCACCATTGGCCGCCATCACATCAAAGTAGTGAGTGCCCCCTCCCCCTTTAATCACGTAAGGTTTTCCGTTTTTCAACAACTGAAAACCGCTTTCGGCATCACCGGTAATCTCAACGGTTGTGCCCTCCCATTCACTCGGCCCGGCCGCAAATAAAGGTTTGTAAAAAGACATCATAAAAAGGGGAAGGAAAGCGAATCTGAAGTTCTTCATAAATATTTCTCACAAGCAGGGCGGGAACATTCCCGCCCATGTTAGGACAATCATGTTCAATTAATCAAGCATCGCATCAAATTCCAATTGCTTGATGCGCCCGTTGGCAGCATCCGCCGGCTTCCAAAACCAGCCTTTCTCGTCCCAGCACTGGCTCAGGCTCAACTCTTCCACCAAAATTTTGTAGGCAGCCAGCGCCTCTTTTATTTTTTCCTGCTTTTCCTTCACTTGTCCTTCGATGTACAGACATGTGCCCACATCATTCAAAGCCCAAAATTCGTGTATCGCTTCCCCGGTGGGTTTCACCTCCAAAGCGGCCTGTTCTTTCTGCTGCTTCTTCGCATCTTCCAAAAACATCTCTTTGCATTTGGCAGTATATTTCAGCGCCAACTCCAAATCTCCATTTCCATACGCTTCCCACGCTTTCCCGGTCAGGGTCTGTGAACTAAAATCACCAAAATCCTGCGCCGTCACCGTTGCGGCAACCACCAGCATACTCATGCATCCAATCAGACTGATCCATTTTTTCATTTCTTGTCTCCAAACAGGGGGGGTAATATATTTCTAATAACCATACTAGTTGTATGTTGGTTTATTATTTACATAGATACGGTTTTTTGTAAAGGGCAAGGATGAAATATTTTATGACGCCTCCTTTAGCGACCCTGCTTCTCCTCGTCGGATTCCGGCTTCAAGCCGCGGATGCCATTTCCGCTGGAAAAGGCTCCTTTGCCTCCGCAGCGCCCCTGCACGAAAAAGTGATTGCGCTTTACGAAAAGAACCCCTTACTTGGCCCCCAAGCACGGAACCGTCCGCTTCCCACCAACGATTGGTGGACCACCCTCCTCACCGAAGCCCCCTTTCCCGGAACCCTCTGGGACATGCCCCTGACCGTGAAACCCGATGCCCATGGTCTCTCCATTGCCATGCCCATGGGTTGGTCAGAAAAGGGTACCCATCTTGATCCGGGGACCCCTCTGCAAATATCGGGCATTCCCAAAACGCCGGGTATGGCGGATGGCAGTATTCTGCTTTTCGATTTTGAGGAAGGGCTTTGGCCCAAAGACTGGAACCGCAGTGGTGATGCATTTGGCGATATTCCGATGCCCTACACCCAACACGGAGCCTCCAACCCGAGTGGCAGCGCCTACGCCTGTTCCTTTTACGGTGCGGATCAGGCCACAGGCACCCTCACTTCCCCGGCCTTCATTCTCAACCGTGACTACATTCACCTCCGGGTCTCCGGCGGCAATGATCCCGATCGTCTCGGCGTCGAACTGGTGGTGAACGACAAAGTGATCCACCGTGCCGTCGGTGATCAATCCAACCATTTAAAGGATCACCGTTGGGATGTAAAAGCGTGGAAAGGACAACGCGCACAGATTCGCTTGATCGACCATCACACCGGAGGCTGGGGATTTATTGCGGCGGATGCCATCCTGCTTAGCGACCGCCCCGAACCGCCCGACCCCGGTGTCTTCAGCCGTTGCTCCACATTGGACTGGGGCGACTGGTCCGTGCAGTTCGGACTTCACGCAGGTGGCGCTTCCCGTTTCGAAGTAACCCTCGCGCGGGGCATGCCTTTCGTTTGGATTGAGGCCAAAGAAATGCAACCGCAACTTATTATCCGGGAAAAAGATGTCCTCCTCGCACTTGACGGATCCAGCATCACCTTTCCCTATCCCCGACCGGAATTCATCATCTCCCGCGAACAACGCCTGTTTACGGTCCATGCCCCCGCCAACACCCAATGGAAAAAACGAGGAAGCACCCTGATTCCGGTTTCCACGTCCCCGATTCCCTTTTTGGTGATCGGCGCCCTGCCCGAACTGAATCGCGCCAGCGCCTTTTCTAAATTTGCCTTCGCCATCCCCCGCGACACCCTCTACGAATGGGAGGCCCTACCCGAAAAAGCTGAAATCCTCACCCGATGGACCGTCAAAGCCGAAGCCCTCCAAGGGAATACGCAACGGGTCCTCCAGGGCTGGCTTCCTCATCACTGGCGGATCACCCGGCATAATTTAAAATGGGCTCCCCTGCATTATCAAACCCAACGCGGAGAAATGAAAGTCTCATACGGCTCCCAATTCGAAATCACATATCCCTTCTACGGACTCCCCATCACCCTGCCCCTTGCCGATGAAAAGGATCCGCTCACTCCCCGGTTTCATCCGGAAGTTTTGGACGATCACCTGACCCAGTGGATCAACGAACGCGCGAACCGCCCTCCCGCAGACCGCGCGGGCAAAGACACCTACTGGGGTGGAAAAGAAATTTTGGCGCTGGCCCGAACCGCCACCCTCGCCCAACAACGGAACCATCCCAAAGCCCGGGAGGCCATCGACATGCTGCGGGAAGCCCTCAGCGACTGGTGCACCTACACTCCCGGCGAAGATGCCCGCTACTTTGCACACTATCCCGCTCCATGGAACGGACTGGTGGGATTCAATCCCAGTTACGGATCGGAAACATTTAGTGATGCCCATTTTCATCATGGATACTTCACCCTCTCCGCCGCCATGCTCATCCGCCTGGATCCGGCATGGGGAAAAGACTACGCCCCCCTTCTCAAACAAATCGCCCTTCATTATGCCAACCCCGAACGCGATTCTGCCCACTTCCCCTTTCTTCGCACCTTCTCCCCGTGGATCGGTCACTCCTATGCCTCAGGCAGCTCCAGCACCAACGACGGCAACAATCAGGAGTCCACTTCCGAATCCATGATGGGCTGGGCCGGACTCTTCCTTCTCGGCGTCACCCTCGAAGATCCCGACTTGCGGGATACAGGTATGATGGGAATGGCGGTGGAAACCGAAGCCATCCGCGAATACTGGAACGATTATTATGGCTGGAAAAACCCGGCAGATTCCCCCACTTTTCCCGAAGCCTATCGTAAACAACATAGTATCGTGGGAGTGCGGCGTGACCGCGACATGGGCTACTTCACCTGGTTCAGTGGTGAAGCCAAACACATTTACGGCATCCAATGGTTTCCCACCTGGACCCACCTGCAATACCTCGGATTGGATGATCCCCGGTTTGTCAAAGAACAGTCCGCCGCCATGCTTGCACGTCAGCCCGCCACCGACAACCACCAAGGCTTCACTTCACTCGGAAGCGAATGGGGACAGGTCGCCCTCGGTCAACTGATGTGGGGAGATCCGGCCAAAGTCTGCAAAATCTTAGAGCTGTCGATTGAGACCGGAGGCCCCCTGGGTACCTGGCAAAACGGAGGGGTCATCTACGCCATGGCCCACAGCTTAAGGCAATTCGGGCGCCCCTCCCCCCGCCTGCGCAGCAACCTCGCCACCGGAACCGTATATGTATCTGCGGAAGGCATCCGCCATTGGATAGGATGGAACCCCTCCCCGGAAACGAAACAGGTCCACATCCTCGAAGATCAAAAAGTCATTCACAGTTTCCAACTTCCTGCCGGAATCGGTCCACATACCCAAAAGATTCCATAGTGGTCGTCAACCAAAACTGTGCTACCTCTGTCTGAAAATACAGTAACTATTGACTCTACCCACCCTTTTGATACTGAAATTCCATGACACCTCCAGAAAACCGGAAACGAACCTACTTGTACAAACAGCTTGCGGATAAACTCCGGAGTGAAATTAAAGAAGGTGTTTATCACGCCGATGAACGGCTCCCTTCCATGGATGACTTATCGCAACAGTACTCCATGAACCGCATCACCGTAAAACGGGCCTTGTCCGAATTACGGGCGGAAGGGCTTATTTATTCGATTCCGGCCCAGGGGACCTATGTCGCCAAAAAAGAATCCCATGTGGCCCCCACCGCGAATAACGATCGCAAAACCATCGGCCTCGTCCTCTCCGGTATTCACCCCCACTCTTACGGCTCCTATCATGTCGATATCGTCACCGGCATTCAGGAAGCGCTCAGTGATATCGAATGGTACCTCATGCTGGTCACCCTTTCCGAACCCTCGGAAGACCGCG
Source organism: Kiritimatiellaeota bacterium B1221 (assembly GCA_029269125.1). GTDB lineage: Bacteria > Verrucomicrobiota > Kiritimatiellia > SS1-B-03-39 > UBA6053 > UBA6053. The sequence continues at coordinate 22,382 of JARHXX010000034.1, forward strand.
CCTACGAACACGTGATGCAAATCCAGCTCGACGGCGCCATTTATCTCGGAAGCTTTGAACCCGCCCTCCTCCGCCGCTTAGTGAAAAATGGGCCGCCCGCGGTGCTCATCGATCAAAAAATGCGGGGCCTCAAAAGTGATATCATCAATGTGGATAATTACGGAGGCGCTTATGAGGCCACCAGTTATTTGATCGAACTCGGGCACCGCAGTCTCGCCTGCGTCACCGGATTTGCCGGCCACATTACCAACGAACGGAAAGAAGGCGTGATCGATGCCTGGGCCGAACACAAGTTACCCCCATCCGCCATTCATTGGATTGACGGAAACTATCAGCGGGAAACCGGATGTACAGCGGCCGAAAAAGTACTGAAATACAAAAACCGTCCAACCGCCATCTTTTGTTTTAACGATGAAATGGCCGCCGGCGCTCTGCAAACCTTATTGGCCAGCGGCAAGGTCAAGGTGCCGGAAGACATTTCCGTGATGGGTTTTGATAATATTAACTGGACCATGGCCACCTACCCCCAGCTCAGCACCGTTCAAGTGGAACGCTTCGCCATGGGTAAACTGGCCGTACAACGTTTGCAGGATACCCTCATTAATCCCGAACACACTCCCACTTCCACTGCGGTGCGCACCCAACTGAAAGAGCGGGACAGCACCTCCGCTCCCGCAAAATAAACGCTTTGACACCTGCATTTCAGGTGAGGGTTACCTACACCTCAATTCAAAAAGAGCGGTTCATGCTTGAGAAACCATGACGGCGGGAAGACGTCGCTCCGGAGGGCCCGCGTCCCGCGGTCGAACAAGCGCTGATCAGGTATCCGTGATCAGCACCCGGAATTCCGCTTTTAGCCCCCCCAACAAACGAAGTTCTCCAAACAAAAAAAATGGGCATCACCACTTACGCGGGATGCCCAAATGAAGCACGGCCGGAGAAGCCGTACTGCTTTTACTTCTTGCGACGGAAGAACAGCAGCGCGCCACCAGCCACCATCAGCAATAACACTGAGGAAGGTTCGGGGATGGCGGTAATAGACATTGATTTAATTGACGGAGCACTTTGAAGCTGTGTAGCTGAAAAACGCACATAGTATGCTCCATTTCCACCAGTAGCAGGATCAAAACTGAAATCTGAACGAGTGGAACCAGGGAGGTCTGAGCGCGTAGCAGTATAGGTTTGAGCTCCATAATCTACAGTTAATGTTACCGTCACATCTGTATTTTCAGCCCATTGATCACTACCTGCAAATCCGTCGAAATATTCATCATTGCCTGTTTTGACATCATCAATAATCTTAAACAAGCCAACGGGCACAATATGCAACGTAAGTTCGGATTTTCCGGGTTCAGTATAATCCTCTCCAATACTGAAAGACATACCGGTATATTGACCGGCAACCTTGGTACCCGGGTCAAAGGTAAACGAATATTCAATAATTGAGCTCGCAGGATTAAAAACTTCACCCACTTCACCGGCACTGAAAGTCCGATCAACACCTTTGTCCCACCCCCCGGCAACTTGATCAACCGCACCGCCTGCCACCGTGAAGAATCCTGTATCTCCACCCCAACCGTCTTGTCCCACTATTTCACCATCTGCGTACGAGGAAAAATTTATGGTTGCGGCAGATGCTATCGAGGCAACGAGACCTACCAAGGTAAGAGCCGTAGATTTAAATAATGTAGATTTCATAATGGATACTCTGTGTGTGTGGTTATCATTTTCTCCGAACAATTCACACGTCGGTGGTTCTGGATTGCCTGAAGTTTAACCCTTCCACGTTTAGCAAACAATAATAAACTTTATTAAATAACAACTTTTTTAAACATTATTAAATATTATAAAACACCCTGTTTTCATTGGCTGTTTTAGACTTTTAAACATCAAATCATATATCATATAGGAGGGTTTTTCAGAAATTCTGAAATTTTTGCCGGTTTGAGGTGCATCAGGATCTTATTTTGAATTCCCCACTTTACAGACTGAAATTTCTGAACATCATTTGCCCCTCTTCTCCCCATATCCCCGTCACAAATCCCTCCTCCTGCCGAAAGGTTTTAAGATGAACGGCCGGTGTGAAATTTAAAGAAGAGGATGCGGTGTGTACCGCCACTTTCCAGGGCTGAAGTCTTCATCAAAATTCCTCGTCCGCGAGAGGCAAAGCGCAAGTATCAGAAGCCGCCTAGACATACGAATCTTGTTGGGAGTTCATCCGTCAACCCGGGAAGGCTCCGCGGAAAGCGGCCTCCTGCCCCCAAGCTTGCAATAAAAAAAAAGCATTCTCACAATTGTGAGAATGCCCCATCGCGCTATATCTCGAACGTTATCGCTTCATATTCATCTCAATTCCTCCGGCGAATATAGACAACCAGTCCGCATGCGGCCACAAGCAAGAGCAGTGAGGAAGGCTCGGGAATTGCCTGGGTCAAACGGATATCACCAATAAACACATTGGACCGGTCCGTGTTGTTTTTGAAAGCAACCAATCCGTTCAATTTTGAAGTGCCGGCACTAAATCCAGCGATTGACGTCAGATCCACAGAGATCGTATGCCAAGTTTGGCCGACCACGTCGCCGACGGCACCCGGATTGCCATCCAAGGTCCAGCTATCCGTGCCTAAATTGAAATCACCCGTGTCTAAGTTCACCGTAAATCCGTTCATCAGCGACCCGCCGGTTGAATCCACATAGAAGGTATAATCTAAATTGGTCACACCGGAGGGAACCGTCATTATTTTTCCACCGTAAAACTCCAGCCCTCCACTTTTATACCCCCCGGCTTCCGGTTCCCAATTCAAGGTGTTCGTTCCACCCGGACCCGGATAGGTAATACCGGAATCCAGGTAAATCGGACCATTTCCAAATGCTCCGCCATGTTGTACCGTGTCATTAAAAAGAATGGTATCTGCCGCAAACAAAGACATGCCCGCAGATGCGACCGTAAAAACAGTTGAGAGTAATTTTAGTTTTAGGGAGTTCATAGGATTCCTTGCATTTTGTTTTTTTAATACTGAAGGGTTCAACCTGATGCAGGGTTGCTTCACCCATTTCATAACCCGATTTTGCCCCGGGCAACAATATTAAACCTTGTTAAATAACCCCCGCGAACCTTTCACGACAAAAATGAACATTTTAAGCTCCAAAACTGTTCAATTTATACTTTAATAGTTATTTTCACATACAACCCCGCACATCTTTGTGGTAAAACCAGGCGTATCGAAACAAATATTTAGGATTTTCGAGGAACAAAAGCTGCATTCTATTCACCCCACTTCCGAAAGCGGATGCCCGATCCCGCAGAGAGCCGCCGGCAAAAAACGTCAAAGGAGATCCGACTGACGGAATGCCTCCGGAGGCGGCGGGCCATCTTGCGCGGGGCCGTGTCCCCGCGAAAAGAGCGGTATCGTTCACCCCGAAAACAGGGAGCCGTGAGACGAAATCAACACCGGACAGCTCTACCCTTCACGCTCAATATCCGCACCTAATTCCCGCAGACGAAGATCCATTTCCTGATATCCCCGATCAATCATTTGCGCATTTTCGATGATACTCTCCCCTTCTGCGGAAAGGGCTGCCAGAATCAAAGCCATCCCCGCCCGAATATCCGGACTGGTCTGATGAGAGCCACTTAAATCACAAGGTCCGGTCACCAACACCCGATGCGGATCGCATTGTACCAACCGCGCGCCCATACTGATCAACCGGTCGGTCCACACCATGCGGCTTTCAAACATTTTCTCAAAAAACAAAATACTGCCCTCGGCCTTGGTGGCCACCACAATCAACAAACTCATCAGATCCGAAGGGATCGCCGGCCAAATCCCATCTTCAATCTTAGGGATGGCTCCCCCCAAATCATCTCCAACCTGCAATTTTTCCCGGGCATGATAAACCCAGTCACGTCCATCCACTTCCCAGCCGGCACCCAGTCGGTCAAAAGCCCGGTGCAGCACCCGATAAACACTGGGGACATGCACATTGCAAATTCGCAAAGAGCCCCCCGTCACCGCCGCCGCCGCCAGATAGCTCACCGCTTCGATATAATCCGCGCCCAGTTCCACATCCGCCCCCCCCGGATCTTTCCGTCCCTTAATCACCAGACGATTGGTGCCAATCCCCGTGACCTCCGCCCCCATTTCTTCAACCAAGCGACAGAGATCCTGCACATGGGGCTCACAGGCCGCATTATAAATCACATGAATACCCGGCGTGCCCGCCGCGGCCATAATTAAATTTTCGGTGGCCGTCACCGAAGCTTCATCCAGCAACAAATCCGCAGGACGCAGCTGAGCGCAGCTTAAATCAATCCCCCGGACTGAAAATTTAAGCTCCGCCCCCATCTCCTGCAATCCATGCAAATGCGCATCCAAACGTCGTCGACCGATCACATCTCCTCCCGGAGGCGCCAGACGCACTTTTCCACAACGGGCCAACAGTGGACCCGCCAGCAGAATACTGCCCCGGATTTTCCGGCAAAACTCGGGAGAAAGTTTATCGGCGTTTACTTCCGAAGCCCGGAGCGTCACCACATCCCCTTTCCGATCCACGGAAACCCCGAGGGTGCGCAACAAATCGCACATCACCTGCACATCCGCAATATCCGGCACCCGCCGCAACACCACTTCCTGATCGGTTAACACGCAGGCCGCCAACATCGGTAAGGCCGCATTTTTATTTCCGGTCGGCGTAAAAGTTCCCTGAACCGGATTTCCGCCCTTCACCACGAAACGTGACATGCCCTACTCCACCGTCACGCTTTTCGCGAGATTACGGGGTTTATCAATGTCTGTTCCCCGTGCTTGGGCCGCATAATACGCGATCAGTTGCAAGGCCACCACATTCACCAGAGGGGAAAGGCATTCGGTGGTGCGCGGCACAAAAATAATGTCCCGGGTGATATCATTCAGACGCTGATCCCCTTCGGTGGCGATGGCAATAATCCGTCCCGCCCGGGCCTGTACTTCGCGCACATTGGAAATCATTTTTTCTGCCACTTCATCTTCGGTTTCCGTGCAAATACAAATCACCGGCAGCGATTCATTGATGAGCGCGATCGGACCGTGCTTCATTTCGCCGGCGGCATACCCTTCAGCATGCTGATAGGAAATTTCTTTGTTTTTGAGTGCCCCTTCCAGGGCCATGGGATAATTAAATCGGCGCCCCAAATAAAGCGAGCTGGGTCCATCATGATGACGGCTGGCAATCTCTTTAATGTGCTCTTTGTTTTCAAGCACCCGATGAATCGCGGTGGGAATTTTCTGCAATTCCGCCAACAATTCTTCGCGGCTTTCCGGGGTTAATTCTCCGCGGGCCTCCGCCAAATGCAAGGTCAGCAACACAAACACCATCAGCTGAGCGGTGAACGCTTTGGTGGACGCCACCCCAATCTCGGGGCCGGCATGGGTGTAGATCAAATGATCACTTTCGCGGACCAGTGAACTGCCGAACACATTGCAAATCGTCAGAATCGGACAGCCCGCTTTTTTCGCCATTTGTACAGACGCCAAGGTATCGGCGGTTTCTCCCGACTGGGAAACTGTGGCCACCAGCGTTCCGGGCTGAATTTTCGGGGAACGGTAACGGAACTCACTACCCAAATCGGTTTCGACCGCAATGGAGGTGAAGTGCTCAATTAACAGTCGTCCGTACATCGCCGCGTAATAAGCCGTTCCGCAACTCACAATCATCATACGTTGAAGCGTGCGGATATGGCCGACCGACATATCCAAATCCGGAAAGCTGATTTTGCCATCCTTGACATACTGGTCCATCAGTCCCCGCACCACCCGGGTTTGTTCATGCACCTCCTTAAGCATAAACGTTTCAAATCCGCCCGAATCCACGGCGCTGTCCTCCATCTCCACTTTCACCCATTTTAATTCCTGGGCTTCCCCGGCGAGGTTCCAAATCTCCACTCCGTCCCCGCTCAAGCGGGCAACCTCACCATCTTCGAGGTAAATGACTTCATCCACCTGCGGCAGAATCGCGGGCACATCACTGGCAATAAATACACCGTCCCTGCCTTTGCCGACAATCAGGGGCGACCCCAAACGGGCCGCATACAACACCCCCGGCTGATCCAAACTTAACAACCCAATCGCATAGGCCCCCCGGGCCCCGGCAAGGGCCCTGCGCAGTCCCTCAAGAAAATCACCTTCGGCCGTGCAGTCCGCAACATGTGCAGCCAAAACTTCGGTGTCCGTATCCGATTGAAAAGGAAAGCCTTTCCCGGCCAAATCGCCTTTCAATTCCTGATAATTTTCGATGATCCCGTTATGTACCAATGCCAAACGGCCTTCAGATGCGGTGTGCGGATGGCAATTGCGAACCGAAGCTTCCCCGTGCGTGGCCCAGCGGGTATGACCAATTCCGATGGTGGAGGAAAGCGGATGCTGAGTCAGTTCATTTTCCAATTCGCTCAGTCGCCCCACCGCCCGGCGTAACTCCAGTTCTGTTTCATGCTGAACCGCCACCCCCGCTGAATCATATCCACGATATTCCAAACGTTTCAGACCTTCAATTAATACCGGGACTGCATTACGATTTCCCAACATGCCAACAATGCCACACATGATAAACTCCACTTATAGATAAAAAAGATGATTCGGTAATACAGTCACTAGCAGACCCAATACCCACAGGCAAAGCCGAAAGCGGTTAGGATTCGAATATTTTCCCATCCGCCCCCCCCTCCAAGTTCTCCAGGCCCACGAACAGGGCTGCGTCAGGGAAATTTCGGTGACTGCCCCCTTGCCAAATGAATAGATTCTTGGTTTAAACACCTATGAACAACAAATCCAAAATGAGCAGCGGCCTGTGGATGTGCGCCGGCATCGCCCTGTCCTGTCAGGCGGCGGTGGTGCGGATCGACAGTATGACCCCCGCCTCCTCTGCCAGTTCCCGTTTAACCGAAGACAGCATTGTAACCCAACTTACACTGGGCAGTCAGACCGTGACCCAATTGGTGGGTCCCACCACAGTTACAGGAGGATCCTCGGGCGAAGCAAAGTTTCGGGGAGCGGATGAGACGTATTCGTACCCCAGTCTTGCGGGTGCCCTGCAGGGAATGAATATCACCACCGCCGCCGCGAATGCCGGAACGTTCCAAGCCTTCTTTGGTCAAACCATTACCGATATAGATGATGGCGGCGTTTTGGCGGATGTTTTCATCGCTGAAATCGGTACCCCAACCCAAAGTGGCGATCCCTTTACGGTTCGAGCCATTCTATCCGGAACCCCCGGGGGGACCCTGATCTATGGCCCCACGGTCGCTTCCGTTTCCGGGTATGCAGGTAAAGAGGATGCCGTGGCCTATACCAGCCTGGATCGCAGCGGCAGCTCAGGAAGTGCATTCGATGTGAGAGGCTTCGGCCTGGATTTAAGCGATGACCTTGGGGTAACTTCCCTTATCGGACTTGAAATTGGGGCCGGAAGCGTTTCAGATCCGAATGTAATTTTAGCCACCATCATTCCAGAACCGGGGAGTCTCTTTCTCGTGCTGTCCGCGGTTTCCGGTTTAATCCTTCTCACCCTCCGGAAACGACGGGAATAAAGAGTCCACCATAGAGGCCGCATGTCACTGTTTCCTCCTGCCTGGAGCCCGGAATGTTGGTCTCTGCCCTACTTTTTTCATCGCATCCGCGATGTCATTTACCGGAAAACCCATCGCAACCTCCCTTGGCTCACCCCGGAGGCCAACCGCATTTTAGTCTCCTGGATTCAACCCCGACACCGCATTCTCGAGTTTGGATCCGGGAAAAGCACCCTCTTCTTTGCCGCAAAAGCCGCCCATGTGGTTTCGGTGGAACATCAACCCGAATGGGCCGACCGGGTCGAAAGTTGGCTCAGATCTGAACATCTGAGTGAAAAAGCGACCCTCATTCGGTGCACGCCGGAGCAAACCGCACTGGCCGCTTTCACCCACCATCCTCAAAACTACGACCTCATCCTGATCGACGGCGTCGACCGGCTCCAGTGCGCAATCAACAGCCTCCCCCACCTCAAACCCGGCGGATGGCTCGTCATTGATAATATCAACCGCCACGTGCCCACCCAAAGCAAAGCCCCCGGCTCCATCCGTAATTGGCAGCAAACCCCGGCCGGATGGAGAGATCTCATGGCGCAACTGACCCCCTACGAGCAATATTGGACCGGCAACGGCATCACCCACACCTACCTCGTGAAAACCCACTAAAGAAAAATCCTTAAGGAGAAGACTTGTTTCTCTGAAAAAATCTTCATAATCATAAATTTTCTAATGCATTCAACCCCAATACAATCTGACGGCGACGCCGAACCTTACCCTACGCCTCCCCGCAGCTGGAGGTTTAAGCTGCACCTATGACGACCCTGCTGGTTTTTCAAATCATCGCTTTTGTGTTGTTGATCATCGGATCCGGATTTTTCTCAAGTTCTGAAACCGCGCTCTTTTCTTTGGATCTTCACGAAGTCAATCGCATGGAAGAAAAGGACCCGGTCACCGCCGGCCGCCTGAAGCATCTCCTGGAACAACCCACCCGTCTGTTATCCACGCTGTTAATCGGCAACACCATTGTAAATGTGAACCTGTGGATCATCGGAGCCCTGGTGCTGGATGCCTTCGGCCTTCAACATGAGTGGGGACAAGTCGGCGTCCTTACACTCATCACCCTGATCTTTGGGGAATTCGGCCCCAAACGTCTGGCCCTGCGGATGCGGGACCGCATGGCCCGCTTGTACGCCGGCCCCTTGATGTTTTTTGTGCGCACTCTGAAATGGCCCCGGAGTTTGCTGGAAGCCATCACCAATAAATTCTCAAAGTTCTTTATGCCCACCGGGCACATTTTAAGCCAGGCCGAATACGACACCCTCATGGAAGCCAGTGATGAAAGCGGCAGTCTGGATGACCACGAGCATAAAATGGTGCAGGCCATTCTTTCTCTGGAAAGACAAACCGTAGGTGATGTGATGACCCCCCGGGTGGATTTGGAAGGGGTGGATCTATCTGAAGCTGACAGCGATATTGTCGCTGCCGCAAAACGCTGCAAAGTCCGTCATTTGGTTCTTTATCGGGAACAATTAGATAACATCGAAGGATTGCTGGACGTCAAGGCCTACCTCTTAGACCCCAACCGCTCCCTGGCCGATGCCACCCTGAAACCCTTCTTTGTGCCTGAATTATGCACCCTGGACAAACTGCTGACCCAGATGCTCCCCACCCGAAAACGGGTGGCCGTGGCCGTGGATGAATTTGGCGGCACCGCCGGACTGATTACCCGCGGGGATATTTTGGATGAACTCACTGGCGAATTAGACATTGAAGAAAGTCAGCGCCTGGTCTGCGAACAGCTCACCGAAGACACTTGGCTGCTGGATGGACAAACCCATCTCCTGGATGTGGAACGCATTACCGGCATCCCTCTCGCATCTGAAACCGCCGACCGGCTGGCGGGCTGGTTTATCGAACAGGTAGAGCATATCCCCAAAATTTATGAGCGGGTCTCCGGCGAAAATTACAAAGCCATGGTCCGCCAAATGCGCCGCAACCGGATCCTGTTGATTCTGTTTCAGAAAATTCCTGATGAGGAGGTCGAATCATGAGTGCCCCCATGGAATGGACCCTGTTCGTTTTCTTCCTGATCGCCTCCGCCTTTTACTCAGGTATGGAAACCGGTATCGTCTCGATCAACCGGGTGCGCCTGCGTCACTTGAGCAAACGCCGGGACAAACGCGCCCTCCAACTTGAAAAATGGATCCTGGATCCCGATGGCATGCTGGCCACCAGCCTGGTGGGAACCAACCTCTCCAATACCGCGTTTACCGTCATCGGCACACGTTTAATCGTGGATGTGATAGGCTCCGCCCGCATTGGCGGCCCCATCGCAGCCATCATTTTAACCCTGCTCATTCTCATTTTTGGAGAATATCTGCCCAAAGCCTGGTATCAAAGCCATCCGTTGATCCGCTCCGCCCGCTTTGTGCCCCTGTTCCGTTTTTCTCAATTCCTCTTTCACTGGGTAAGCGTCCCCGTAATTGCCCTGGTTCGTACTGTGATCCCTCCCCCTGCGGAAAACGAAGGCGAAGAAAATCAAACCCGTATTACCCGTCGGGATATTCAGTTTTTGCTCAGTCGAGAAAGTGGCGCGACTCCGGATCTCAGTGAACAGCGCCGACGCATGGTGGTGGGCGTTTTCGGGCTCTCCGAACAAAATGCACGGGATATCATGGTGCCCCGGGAGAAAATGCTCCAAATTAAGCCCACCACCCCCATGCCGGAAATTCTGGAATTGGCCGCGAAATCTAAAGTAAAAAGCCTGCCCGTATATTCAGAGACCGAAAAACGTTTCACCGGTATCCTGAAACTCAGCGACCTTTTTGAACACATCGATGAAGAGGACCTTCGGGTTCCCGACCTCATTCGTCCTCCCCAATACGTCGATGAAGAAATGCCGGCGGATGACTTGATCCCCCGTATGCGCCTTACCCGTCAACCGATGCTGCTGGTTCGCGACGATCAGGGAATCGTCACCGGCTTTGTTACAACTGAAGTCGTGCTTGAAGAAATCGTCGGACCGCTCTATGACAGATAAAACCTCTTTTTGGAGAACCCGTTTGTGAAAAAACTATCGTTAACTCTTTTATGCTTCACCGCACTAAACCTCTTCGCCCAGGTGCCCAACCGACCGGTCATCGCCCATGAGCCCCCCACCTCCGTCGTGGCAGGCCAACCGCTGCGTATCGTCGCCCGCGTGAGCAGTGAGGACACCATAAAGGAAGTGAATTTATACCTTGCACAAAGCGGTGGGGCCGCCCCTGCGAAACTCCGCTTGCAATCCGCAGGCGCAGGTGTGTATTCCGCACAAATCCCAGCCGCCCAATTTGCCGGCGTGTCAAAATTCCGCTATTATCTGGATGCGCGCACCGTTCCCGGCGCAGTAACTGAAACCAATTGGATGACCGTGCAGGTCATCGGCAAAACCCCTGCCACCGGAAGCAGCAAAGAATCCAGCTGGAAACGTCCCGTGCTGATCGGAGCGGGAGCTGTCGTGGCCGTGGGCGCCGGAATCGCAATTGCCGGCAGCGGAGGCGGTGGAGATGGAGATGGTGGTGGAAACAGCGGCTCTTCAGACCCTGCAGACAATATTTTGGTCCGCACCTCATCAGATCAGGCCAATGACAACTCCGTATTACTCCCCCGCGCCCAAATCGTGGACATCGCCGGAGACCTGGCAGGAAGAAGCATCTCCCGTGTTCGTATCCAGTTGGAATTCAACGGTATAGACGGTGGCGCCGAAGAATACGAAGTGAAATACAATGGGGCGACCGTCATCAGCGGCCGCACGGGCGGAAGCATCACCGAACAGGTCGATGTCGTGGGCACATCCGACACCCAGGTGGTGATCAGCGTGACCGACTCCGAAGCTGTGGACGGAACCCAGAGCTTCAGCTGGAATGCCACCGTTACGTATTTCGTAGAGTAAGCCCCGTTTTTCAGAATAATTTAGGACCGTCCTTGCAGGCTAGCGCTTGACTTAGGGTGCGGGACCCTGTATAATTATAAGTTCATTTCCGCTTCCCCACTTTCTTTATAAACCCTTCTTTCTCCACTCTAAGGACCCTGTTTTATGGCCGCAAAAAAGAAGACCACCTCTTCCTCCTCCTCTACAAGTAAGAAAAAAACTTCCACGACCTCCAAAGCTTCCGCGAAAAAGAAAACGCCCGCTCCGAAAAAAGCTGCGGCAAAAAAGGCACCCGCGAAAGCGGCTCCAGCCAAAAAGAAAGCAGCCGCTGCCAAGAAAGCTCCGGCCAAAAAGAAGCCGGCAGCTAAAAAAGCACCCGCCAAAAAAGTTGATGAAAAAACGACGGCGACCCCCAAAACAGAAAAGGTGAAAAGCAGCGAAAAAGCAGCGGCACCCGAAGTGGTTTTAGATGATTCCCTGATCCTTTCTTCCAAAGTGGAAGGTGCCAATTGGTCTAAAACTTTTGATCCCATGATCAAAAAAGGCCGCGCAGAAGGGTATGTCCTGATTGATGATCTGGTCAAACATTTGCCCTCCAAAGGCGATAACCCCACCGAATTAGACTCCGCTTTGATCACCCTTAAAGGGATCAACATCGATGTGATTCGCCCAGAAGAAGTGGAAAGCCACCTCAACCGCCGTAAACACGAAGTGAAGGAACGGGCCGCCGAAAAAATGGATGTGCTGGACGATCCTGTCCGCATGTATCTCAAATCCATGGGCCAGGTCCCCCTGCTCTCCCGTGAAGAGGAAGTGGAAATCTCCAAACGGATTGAAGAAGCGGAAATCAAAACCTGTGATATTTTTAATCGCTTGGGATGTTCTGCCGAAGCCTATCTGAATTTGATGATCCGTTTGGAAAATCAAGAAGAACGTTTTGACCGCATCATCAACGACAAACATGTCGAAAGCCGCGAAAAATACTTCAAAAACCTTCCCCGCATCCTGAAAAATATCGAAAAACAACGCGATACCCTGCAGGAAGATTACATCAAAATCACCAAAGCCAGCGCCGCCCAAAAACCCGCGATGGAAAAGGAAATCAAGAAAGTGCGCACCCGCCTTTCAAAAAGCTACGAAAAGCTGTTCCTCAAACAGAAAGCCATCGAGGATTTGGTTGAAATCACTGAAAAATATTTCAACGAAATTACCGAAGCACGGCGCAAAGTGGATCATAGCCGGAACAAAACCAGCAAAACCTGCAAAGATGCCCTCGCCCGCATCACCGAAATCGAACAGCTGATGGGCCTGGACGAGGAAGCGTTCCTGGAACGCTACAGCAATCTCCGTTTCTGGATGCGCAAAGGTTTACGCGCTAAAACCGAAATGGTCGAAGCAAACTTGCGCTTGGTAATCAGTATTGCCAAGAAATACACCAACCGCGGCCTCTCCTTCCTCGATTTGATTCAGGAAGGAAACATGGGACTGATGAAAGCGGTGGAAAAATTTGAGTACCGCCGCGGATACAAGTTTAGTACCTACGCTACTTGGTGGATTCGTCAGGCTATTACCCGCTCGATTGCTGATCAAGCCCGGACCATCCGGATTCCGGTGCACATGATCGAAACCATCAACAAGCTGATGCGCATGCAGAAGCAGTTGGTACAGGAACTCGGACGTGAACCCTCACCCGAAGAGCTTTCCGAAGAAATGACCATGCCCCTCGACCGGGTCCGCGCCATCTTGAAAATTGCCCAACAACCGATTTCTCTTCAATCCCCCGTCGGAGATTCGGAAGACACCAGCTTTGGTGACTTCATCGAAGACAAGGCGGCCGACAGTCCCGCCGATATGACCGGACACAGCCTGCTGAAAGAGCGCCTGAAAGAAGTGCTGACCACCCTCAGCGCCCGTGAACAGGACGTGCTCAATATGCGGTTCGGTCTCACCGACGGCTATGGCCACACCCTCGAAGAGGTAGGTCGCAAGTTCAACGTGACCCGTGAACGTATTCGTCAGATCGAAGCCAAAGCCCTGCGTAAAATGCGTCACCCCACCCGCTTAAAGAAACTGCAGGGCTTCCTCGAATCCAACGCATAAACGGTACACAGACATTCCTGTCTGTGATCTGCCTGAGCCCAGCGAAGGCTGCTCCAAAGCGACTGAATCCTCAGTCGCTTTTTTTTGTGCCCTCCCTTCCAAATCCACCCGATCAAGCTTTGACAATTCATGACCCTTCTCTAGATTCGGCAAATGAACAAAGATACCCTCACCTTGATCGATTTGGCCCGTCAGGCAGCCAAGACCTTTTCCGACAGTCCCGCCATTTTTGACACAGATAAAACCTGGAGTTTTGCCGAAGTCAATGCCGCCTCCGACCGCGTTGCCGCCGGATTGGCTGCCGACGGATTTCAGACCGGCGACCGCATCGGCCTCTACTGCGCCAACTCCGCCGCCTACGCCATCTGCTACTTCGGTATCCTCAAGGCGGGTTGCACCGTCATTCCCCTTCACCTGCTCTATCATCCCAATGAACTCGCGTGGATTCTCAACGACGGTGAAGCCACCGGCCTCATTTATCTCGGCATGTTCGATGAGCCCGCCTCCGCCATTCGCCAACAGGCAACCCATTTAAACAAGGTATACCGACTTGGTGCAGGCGATCTGCCGGAAGGCGTGGAGAATGCCACAAAACTCTTAGGCGCAAGCGGAGAGGTCCCCGCCCCAGTTCTGGACCCCAAAGAAAGTCTGGCTTGCATCCTCTATACCTCCGGAACCACCGGTCGCCCCAAAGGAGCCATGCTCACCCATCGCAATTTGGTTTACAACAGCTTCTCCACCCGTGATGGCATGAAACTTATCCCCGGTGAAGACCGTATTCTCGTCATCTTACCCATGTTTCACGCCTTCGCGTCCATGGTAGGACTGCTGACCCCGCTCTGTCACGGCTGCGCCTTGATTCCTGTTCCCAAATTTGATCCCCAAGGCCTGTTGACCATACTGACAACCCACAAACCCACCGTTTTACCCGCGGTGCCCAGCATGTTTAACGCCCTGTTGCGTATGCCGGAAGAAGCGCTTCCCTGCTTCAAAAGCATCCGCTTTTGCATCTCTGGTGGCGCAGCCATGCCCATGGAAGTGATGAAAAAATTCACCGAAAAATTTGGCATCGTCATTTACGAAGGCGACGGCCCCACCGAATGCTCTCCCGTCACCTGCGTCAATCCCATCGGCGGCGAAACCCGCATCGGTTCGGTCGGCTTTCCCGTGCCGGATGTGGAAATGAAAATCTACAATGAAGCGGGCGAAGAAATGCCCACCGGAGAAATTGGCGAAATTTGTGTGCGGGCGCCCTCGGTGATGAAAGGCTACTGGAAACAACCCGAAGAAACCGCTGCCAGTTTTTTCGGAGAGTGGTTCCGCACCGGCGATTTAGGTCAGGTGGATGAAGACGGCTACTTCTATATCGTCGACCGCAAAAAAGACATGGTCATCGTGAATGGTATGAATGTCTACCCCCGCGTGGTGGAAGAAGTTCTCTATACCCATCCGCAAATCGTGGAATGCGCGGTCATCGGCGTCCCCCACAAAAGCCACGGAGAAATTCCCGAAGCGTGGATCGCGGCCGAAGAAGGCATCACCCTCGACCCCGCGGACCTGAGAAAATTTTGTCTCGAACATCTCGGAAAACACGAAATCCCCCGTCGCTTTCATCAAATCGACGCCCTCCCCAAAAATGCCAACGGCAAAATCAATAAACGCGAAATCCGCAAGCAGGGTGAAACGGAACGGGGAGTTTAAAACCAGCACCTAATTTTCTACTTCCACAGAATGTCTATAATTTACGGTATTCAAATCTGTTTTTTCATAGGCCCCACCCGGGTTCATACCTTTCACACCTATTAACAAGTAAGCACTGCGGTAAGGTAAATTCTTGATCCCCTTAGTTGCACCCAGACGAAACAAAGCACTTTGCGCTTCACCCTTAAAACTTCTAGTCGCATCATCATGAACAATTACAATGACAAAAGTTCCATACGAAAGTTTTTGTATTTCTTTCACGAAACGAAGACTTTCAGATCTGAGCTCATATGTATCAAACCTTTCATTTAAGACCATTTCGCCTCCTGTAACACCCACTATAGAAATTCCTCTACGACCCTTCATTGGTGGATTTCCTATAACATGAATGAATGAAACCCCAGAATGAGCTCCCCCTTGTGAAGTTGCATTAACTTGTTGTAAAAAATTTTGGTAGCCTACATTTTCTTTTGTAAATAGTGGCAGAACATTCGGAGGAACAGGGAAAGGTGACTTTTTCGGCACAGACCACAATTTTTCATGAGATTTACCGGATAATAGGTTTTCCAAGTTTAATATTTCCTTCTCCAGATTTTTGGAAGTGTCCCAATAATTGTTAAAAAAAGTGGTGGTTTCGACGCCAACCCGGCAGGGATGGCGGTTCACCACAAACAAAATCGAAACCACCATGGAAAAACATATAGACCTCAACACGATTCTACAAGCCGAAGCCACCGAAGCCGCAACCCTTCTTTCCGCACATGTGCGTCAGTGTGTCCGCGCATCGATTCTGAACCTGATGCAGGAGGAGGTGGATCTGCTTTGCGGTCCTTCTTACAACCCCAGCAGCGAGTCCTCTTTTTATCGGGCAGGCAGTGCAGCCTCCTCGATTTATGTTGATGGAAAACGCATGCCTGTAAACAGACCCAGAGTCAGGGAACTGACCGAAGAAGGTTCCCGGGAAGTCACCATCAAGACCCTGCAGGCCGCCCGGGACCCGCACGAATGGGAAGATATGGTCCACCGCGCCATTCTTTGCGGTGTAAGCGGACGGGACCAGATCCGCTTGCAAGCCCACGAACTCAAGGGCATGAGCAAGAGCAACATCAGCCGTCTCTGGGCACAACGTGCCGGGGAACTTATTCAGGAGATAAATGAAAC
>JARHXX010000035.1 GCA_029269125.1 Kiritimatiellaeota bacterium B1221
CATACCGCATTGGGAGGAATCACGCCTCAAATGAAACTCGAGGCAGCATAACAAACCCTCTACTTATTGCGGCCACTCAAAATGGGGGGATTACACAGCAACCGGCACCGGCACCCCCGGTTCCATCCGCAAATAAAAACCTTCACGGTAGTGGCGGTGAAGCTGGGATAATGTGTCATCCGGAAAAACGTGCAGGAAAAGAACGGAACGTTCATCACTTTTGGGAGCCGGCTTTAGCGGAGAAAGCACCGCAAGTAATCTCACCGGCCGTTCAGGCCTTAAGTCAAAGGAATATCTAAACGAACAAGCCGACTGACAGGAACCGGCGACCGGATTTAATTCCCGCACCAGTGGGGCCAATAACTGTCCCTGTACCAGAAACAGCGATACAGAATTCTCCGTAAAGCCTTTCCCCGGGCGCTGTACAGAAAATTCAAGGACAGCTCCCCCTGGAACCTCTCCCCTATGAAGCTCATGCAACTGCTACGCCGGCACGGGTGCCGCTTCCGCCAAAACGATGGAAAATAACCCGCCCATAATCAACCACAACACCAGGAATGGTATCCGGTATTTCATTTCAATCCCCATGCATCATCATTGTCCATAGGAAGAAGGAACCTTACATTTTTTTTATTCAAGCATTATCGATAGCGTGAAAGATACCTTTGCATGGTTCAGTATTTACCTGCGGCCACTAGGGGCCATTGATGCACCCTTCCCCCATCCTAAAGACAGGGATGGCATTGTGGATCTCTGGCCGGTGGCCATCATCATGAAAGACCTTCTATAAGAAGAGTACACTTTCCCGGCGTTGTCCCGCAGGACGAGGAAATCAAGGCCTCCGTTTTATCGACCCAATGCGTCACGAACCCGTTCCCGCAATTGGGGAAGTCGATCTGCCTCAAACCAGGGATTGCGGCGCAACCAAATATTATTCCGGGGACTGGGATGGGGCAACGGTACTACGTCGCCCCCTTCCCCCGGCCAGGTGCGTACCCGCTCTGTCAACGTATGCTTGCTCTTTCCCAAATGATACTCCTGGGCGTATTTTCCAATCACCAGCGTCAGCTCCACATGCTGTAGCCACCCCAGCAACGACTCCCGCCATGCCGGCGCACATTCGGGGCGCGGCGGCAGATCTCCCGATTTGCCTGTGCCGGGATAACAAAAGCCCATGGGTAAAATCGCGATTTGTTTCGGATCATAAAAGGTCTCCCGGTCCACCCCCATCCATTCCCGCAAGCGCTCCCCACTGGCATCATCAAAAGGCACCCCGGACGCATGTACCTTCCGTCCCGGCGCCTGTCCCGCAATCAGGATCTTTGCACAGGGATGAATCTGTAAAACCGGACGCGGGCCCAAAGGTAAAGCGGCTTCACAAAGCCTGCAGTTCCGAACCTCAATCAGTAAAGAAGTAAAGGTTTTCATCATGCATCATCCTCTCTGAGAGGTTTCACAGCTCTCCGAAGAGGACGCGGGGCTCTGTCCCCTCACCGATTCAAAATGGTCAGATCCGCATCCGTTTCATAACCCCAGCGCTTCACATAGTCTTCCCCGCTCAGAAATTCGTCCTGATATCCTTCGCGACGATCCGCCAATTGAGCCGAAAATTTTTGTCTGAGATCCGCATGTGCGGGAGAATCGGCCAAATTATTCAACTGCAAGGGGTCCTGCTTCATATCGTAAAGCAGCCAGGGACCTTTCAGATCCTCCACATACAACCACTCCGGAGTACGGAGCCCCCTGCTCTCGCGGGCAAAATGCAAAGGATTCGAGAGCGGAAATTTCCGCCAATTTCCAAACGGCACATAACTGGCGTAAAATGCACTGTTGTCCTCCGGCGTGCCGCCCGACCGCACTTCGTCATTGAGATCGCGCCCATGCAGAGGCCGGGGAACCGGAACACCCGCCAACCCGGCCAGGGTCGGCCACAGATCCATAAACTCAATCAAACTGTGGTTTTGAGTTCCGGGCTCAATCCCGGGACCCGCCATCATCATGGGAATACGCAAACTCTCATCCCACGGACATTGCTTGTCACGAATTCCATGCGACTGCAACATGTCCCCATGGTCACTGCTGAACACCACCAGAGTGTTCTCCCGCAACCCCTCTTCCTCCAGGGTTTGCATTAGCCTCCCCATGCACGCATCCAGCGCCTCACAATGGGCATAATAACCTGAAAGCTCTTCCTGCGTCTTTTCCCTGAATTCCGCCGGCACGTTCCCCCGTACCGTCAACCGCTCTGGCGGGAAATGGGCTTTGTATTTTTCCGGCGCGGTTTGATACGGACTGTGCGGAGGCCCCCAAGACAACACCCCTAAAAAAGGTTTCTCATCGGAACGTCCACAAATCCAGGACTGCATGGCCTCGGTCTGGGAAAAAGCATCATACTCCGGCCACGTTTTAAGTTCCCCGCTGTCCCCACTGTAATATGAAGAATGATTGTAGTCATGGGTGCATTCCAACACCTGAAAAGTCTCAAAACCCTGCCGGCGTTCTGGGGGAATATATGTACTGCGTCCATGCCCGTCCACATGCCATTTTCCTATCCAGGCCGTGTCATACCCCGCTTCGGCAAAATGTTTCCCCATCGAAGGCAGCTCCGGATTGAGAGGTGCATCATTGATAAACAACCCATGCACATTCGGACGCAGTCCGGTCAACAGCGACGCCCGCGCGGGCGTGCACACCGGACTTCCGGATACCGCACAGGGAAAATACACCCCCTGTGCCGCCAGGGCATCCAGATGCGGAGTCCGCACTTCTGTGTTACCCGCCGCCCCCAGCGCCCAGAAGGTCCATTGATCCGCAAACACGAGTAAAATATGGGGTGGAGATTTTCTGTTAATCATCCCGCAAATTTAAAACCTCGAAGATCTTATTGGCAAGATATTTAAAGTACTTCCGTCGTCCCCTCCCGGGACGTCCCCGTTTTCAGCCACCTGTAAAATCAATCCCCCATCACCGCGCAGAGGATCCACTCCTGCAGCACGGAGAGAAACTCGTACATCTTCATCTCAATTGTCCAGTCCTCTTCGTTCTGTTCGGAAAACGGATCCGGATTTTCAGGGGTAATCCCCACCACCGCGGAAAGCAACAACCTCAAATCCCCTAAATACGCCAACCAAGTATCCGCCTCATCCTCGTTTAACGTGACCTGCAGAACATCCGTGTCCGCATCCCGGTGCAGCAACTCTTCCTGCACCTCTTCAATCCGATCCAGCCGACTGCGCATCAGCGCATTGTCCATATCTTTTTCCAAACCACTTATCACCGACTCGGGGTCGCGCTGACGCTGCAGCGAGGGTAAAAAGGGACGCAGACTCTGATGACGCGGATCACCATTTTCAACCAAACGCCTCAGTTCACGCCCAAGAAAATGGATCAAATCCACTTCATTGGCCTCCAGCGTCAGCTGAATTCCCTCGGAAGATTTTCGACAGGAAGCCATAAATTCTACTTACCGCCGCTCACAATTGCGTAAGCATTGTGCTGATGGATGGATTCGTGGTTGGTGACTTTCACCGACCACCGGTCCATCCGTTCATCTTCCTTCAGGAAAACCGCGACATTACGCACCATGTCTTCCACAAAACGGGGTTCTTCATAGGCTTGCATGGTCACAAAGCGCTCGTCCACCCGTTTTAAGACCGGATATAAAGGAGCGGAGGCCACCTCTTCAACTTTTTCGATCACTTCCTCAAGGCAGATTCGAATGTTCAGCGGCTGCTCCACCGTAAAATAATGCTCGATTTCCACATTCACATACCCCCGCTGATTATGGGCTCCATACGCAGAAATTTCTTTGCTGCAGGGGCAAAGCGTGGTGATCGGCACCTCCACTTTTTGCAGCACACTGAGACGGCTCCCCTCCAGCCGCGCTTCATACCCACAGGTATAAGCCTGTTTCGCAATCCGGCCACTCACCGGCGCCTGACGGTCAAGATAATAGTCAAATGCCAGGGTAAGCCTGGCCTCTTTGGCTCCCTGATGTTCTTTGAGCCGCAACAATAAAGCAATCAACCCCGGGGGGGTCATGGTCTTCTCATGTGCGATTAAATCCTCCACCAACCGGCTCATGTGAATGCCCTTGAGATCTTTTTCCAGACTCACGGCAAGCGAAAGCTCCCCCGACACTTGCTGTGTCGCAGCTTCATCCATTTCCACGCCGCCCATGTGCAGGGGATATTTCAGTTGGGAAATCCCCACTTCCTGAATGAACACGCCCCGGGTATCCTGGTCCAACTGCACATCACGCTCAATTGTCATACTTTTCTCTTTCATACTCAAATCGTCCAAATTTTAAAATAGTGGCGTTGCTTATGCCAAAAAAGATGAGGCATAAATAAAATACGCAGTAAAATATGACAACTTACAATGCAACGAGAAGAATTTAGCGCCACCCGGCACCCTCTCCTTCTTCAGCTGCAAACTTCAGAATTAAATACGCCCTGAATTTTTGGACTTGGAAATCGCCTTAAAAAACGTTTCCGCAGGACAAAATCCCGTAAAAGCACTTTGCAACATATTCACCCCAATAATCACTGAGATCCAAAGCCAGGCCGGATTGCTGTAACGACCCAGACTCCAGGAAAGCATGAGTAGAAAAATGGTGATGATTCGAATTTTTGTAACAATTTTCATAGCAGAAGTTCTCCGTTAATTTTCCTGAACCTACCTCAAGATCCCCCACATATCCAATGCGATTTTTCTTTATTTACAGAAGAATCATACTGGCCAGACTCAAAACCAGGAAGAAACTCGCCATATCCGTCAGGGTCGTCAGCATCGGACTCGACAGCATGGCAGGATCCACATCCAAGCGTTTGAGCAATAACGGCAGACAGCCCCCCACACAAACCGCCACCACAGAACTGCAGGTGTAAGCCATTCCGATCACCACCGGCAATAAATGACTTTGATCCGGCCGCATTAAATAGGTAATCCCCCCGAGAATCATACCAATCGCCAAACCGTTAATGAGCCCCAAAAGCACTTCTTTGCCCAGTACCCGGGTCAAATGCCGCTTATCGATTAATCCCAAAGTCAATTCCCGGATACTCACCGCCACCGCTTGGTTTCCGGCCGCCCCGCTTAAATTCGCCACCATGGGTAAAAAGACCGCCAACACCGAAATTTGTTTAATCACCGGTTCGTACATCGCAATCACCCCCACCGCCAAATATGAGAGCAGAATGCTGGGCAATAAAAAGGCCAAACGTTTCAGGCAACGCGAACTAAACGGCATAATCCGCAATTCTTCACCACTGATCAAACCGCCGAATTGCATCATCTGCTCTTCCTGCCGCTTGGCGATAGCCTCCTGCACCGCCGCCCGGTTGAGCGCACCCAATAACAATCCGTCTTCGTCGATCACCGGCACCACCGAATGGTCCACCCGGTCAAAAATGGAACGCAAATCCTCTAGATCCGTCACCGCCTCCACCGGCTCCACATGCTTGCCATAAAGCGCGTCCCGATCCCAATCCAAGGGCGCATATGCAAACTTCCGCATCGGAATCGTCCCCGTCAACCTTCCCTGATCATCCACTTCAAACAAATACCGGTGCTCGTAGGAACGGTGCTTTTCATAATTATCACGAAGGTCATTGATAATCGCCTGACGGTTTACCCCTTGCGGATACTTCAGAATTTCCGTCATCATCATCCCGCCCGCTGAGAAACGCTCATATTTTAAGCGCCGCTCCACATCATCGGCTTCTTCATCCGACATCTTTTCCAGAATTTCTTCCGACTGTTCCTCATCCAATCGAGAAAGAATTTCATACTGTTCATCCGAATCGAAACGGTCCAGCAACTTCGCCGCCGAGTCCGAATCCAGGTCCTCCACCAAATCCTCAGCATAATCATCCGGAAAATGTTCCGCCAAATCCGCCGCCAGATCACTGTCCCCAGCAATCAACATCGTCCAAAAGACATCCTGATCCTCCTCACTGAGGTTGGTCACCGTGATACTGGTATCCGACGGTGGCAAACTGCGCATGAACTCCACCAATG
Organism: Kiritimatiellaeota bacterium B1221; assembly: GCA_029269125.1. Classification (GTDB taxonomy): domain Bacteria; phylum Verrucomicrobiota; class Kiritimatiellia; order SS1-B-03-39; family UBA6053; genus UBA6053. Next base: position 6,022 of record JARHXX010000035.1, read on the forward strand.
CCGACGAATCCTTGCTTTCCAACAAGGCTTTTAAGTTTTCGTCGATATTCGGTTCAATTATATCCATAAGCGGTCTTTCCAAGTTTGAAGGCGGGGAGTTGCAGAACCTGAGGCATTCCTCTTAAAATGTCAACCTACCAACATTTCCCAAAAATGCACAAATTTTTCGGCAACTCAAAATAGGCCCTCCAAATAATGGGTCAAAGAAAACCTTGTTAAAATCAAGTTGGATGAACGCCCGCAAAAAATCAAAACCCGCTTTTTCAGGATAACAACCGGATTACTCCGTCCACAACCCCATTTCATCCTGCCACAACAACACCGGAGCCTGCTGCCCTTTCTCTTCCGCCCAAAGATCAATCTCTTGTTGAATCAGTTGGCGGACCTGAATGCTCATCTGATGTCGAATCTTCGGACTATCCACCTGAAACAGCATACTGAGTGTCGGTTCCTTGGCCCGGGTAAATAAACGGAACCCGCCCTTTTCATTCGCCGACGCCGTCCCATTAAGGACATCGCGCAGAGGGCCGCTCAATGCCTCGGCAATCTTTTGCGCGGAAGCTTCCACATTCTCCGGATCGAACCCCACCGAAAGCGCCCCCTTCCCGTCAGGCGATCCAAACAGCAGTCGGCAATCCCCATTCCCCAAGTCACTGAACGCCAACACGCCGTCAGCTTTGCCTCGGAAATTTTCCAGTTCCTCGGTAATCCCCGCATCCGGCTTGGGCGCGTCCTCAACATCCCCCACATCAGAAGCCGGCGCCTCTTCTTCCACCCCTTTTGGTTCGGACACAGGTTCCAACGGCACTTCCACCGGGGTCATCTCCGGACTGTTCGGTGCCTCAACATCCGCGGTTTGCATTTCCGGAGGATTCTTCGAAACCACTTCTTTCACCTCGGCCAAATTTTCTTCAACTGACACATACCATTGCCGAACCGTTTTACGCATTTCATCAGATGTTCGCCGCATCATCTCCTGCCAGCGGGGATCCTGCGTCTCTTTGATCCCCTGCCAACGCTGTTGCCACACTTTCAGCCATTGATCATACAGGACATCCGCATCCAACCCTTTGGCCACCGATGCTTTTAAGACCTCCATCCCTTCCTTTTCCATCTCCCGAATCAACTGTATTTGCGCGGTCAATGATTGGAGGCCCGGCTTCAATTCCTCATTCAACACTTCAACAGCAAGGCTCCCGGTTTCAGAAAATACAACCGCGTCCGGATCTTCCTCCATCTCAAATGCCTGACGGACCTGCGCACTTTCGCGGGCTTCAGCCAACTCCCGATCATAAAACCAGAGAATCACCGATTCCGGCAGGGGCTCATCATTCGCCAGCCCGGGATAAAAAGCTTTCAGTTGCTTCTCGGCAAAAGCCTGTCGAATGGCGGGAAGCTGCTGATTTAAATTTTTATCAATTTCAGCCTCCCATGCGGCAACCAAATGCCCCTCGCCTGTCAGCGCTTCCGAGTAATATGCGCGCAAAGCCTCTTTCCGGGCTGCCGGGGCATTCGCCATCCAGGTGTCCACCAGCTGTTCCTCCCGAATTTCCATCACCGCCTCTTTCAAAACTTCCGCACTTTCCTCCGGACGCAGATGTGCGGAAGGTTTTACGTTTATTATGTTTTCCAACATTCTGCCGGTCACTTTTCCCTCTTCCCAAGATTGAAGAAAGTTCACCAGCTCTGCCTCCTCCCAATCCGCCGCCGCGCGCTCCCCCCAAAGCGACACAACTTTAAAAACATCATAGACCGGCGGGCGCGCATCCGGCTTGGCGGCCGCAACGGTCTCCCACCCTTCATTGATGGCCCGCTTCATGTCATCCGCCATCCACATCCCCCCCTCTCCCATGCCGGGTCTAAGGACCTCCACCACCCGGTTCATCTGTTCCTGATATTGCAGCCAAAGCACCTCCAACACCTTTTGGGTCAACCGGGCAGGCTCTTGTGAAACTTCTTCCAGCAAAGTTTCAAATGGAACAACTTGTGGCTGTATTAAATCCGTTAAACTCTGGAACGCTTGTTGCGTCAGAGGGGTTGATCCATCCTCCTCTTCGTTATCCAGTCCCAGCAACCATTCATCCACTTCGGCCTGCGTCGGATACTGAAGTCCCGCCTCCATACGCTTTTTCAGTTCATCTACCGCACGTTCTCGGGCCTGCGGATAAACCAGATCCACCGCATTCTCCGCAAACAGTTTGGCCCCCCGCTCACATCGAACCTGCCAATCCGGCCCCACCCGTTTCAGAATATCCTTGATCGAAATCGGAAGAGGACTCTGGGATTGCGCCGCACCCATCACCTCTCCCACTTTTAAATCATAATCATACACCCGCCATGCCGTCACCCAGGTCCTCGCCGCCGTTTTACCCAATGCTTTTTGCCGATACGTTTTTAAATTTTCTAAAATTTCTTCAGACAATTCTTCGGTCAGCTGGAGGCGATCTTCGGGGGACCACCGGGACTGTTGGTTTAAAAGCAACACCACCTCCTGCGCCGCCGCCCGTAAGGCGAGACTTTGCTTGGCCCGTTGCTTGGGGTCCACTTCCTGTGAAAAAACCATCAAACTCAATCCCCCCGCCAAAGCACCCATCAGCATCTTTTTCATTGTGCAACCTCATATTCCTGGGTGACCCGATCCAGAAAAGGATACCCCCGCTGCGAAAGCTCATGGGCGATACGTCGAAGTTCAGCCGAGGGGTCAGCCGCCTCGGATGACGCATCCAGCGGAAGCCGGGCCGCCGTCTCGGAGATCGCCGTCCACTGCAGCCCTTCCACCTGTTTCCGCCACTGCAATATCCGGTCGGAAATATGCCCCATGGCATATTCCCGGCGCTCGGGCGTAATCAAAGATTCGGCAGGCAGCGCCGAAACATTCTCCGGCTTCACCGAAGCCAGTGGATCATATAAAACCAACCGGGGGCCCTCCCCGCCACTCTCCGGCAACAAGGCCTGTTCATAAAGCCGCTGCTGAAGACCATCCTTGTCATTTAAGATCTGACTCTTCACACATAGAATTTTAAACCGCTCATCCGCAGGAAAGGCACCCTCCCACAATATCCGGGACGCATCCGGAAAGGCCGGCAACTCAGCCTCGGCCGCCCAGTCATCCATCACCTGATCAATGCGGAAAATCAGTTGCTGCTTCCACATTTCCAGGATCGCCGGACTTTCTTCCTGCGCGGTCATGGTCTGACCAATCACCATTAATCGCGTCATAATGGCCAGGATCAAAACCAGAGGCAAAGAGATTTGCACCAGCGCATCATTCGGACTGAGCGAAAAAAGTTTGGTGGGCGAGGAGCTGACCAGATCATCGATCGAACGGATCTGCCGCATGGCATCCGGACGGTTTCTCACGACCCGCCCTCCTTTCTTTTACCGGCCGACCCTTCCAAATATTTCCCGAAGGCCTGACGTAAAGAACTCCGGTCTTCAATCCGGTCGCTATGTTCCTGACGAAGGTGCGCGAGCACTTCGGTTCGCTGTTGACTGGCATGCTCACCCGTGGCCTTTTGCTGCGAAGTCAACGCGGTCAATTGATCCCCCATGGCACGTAAGATCTGATTCCCCTCCTGTTGTGCCACCAGCTGGGCACCCATTTTCTCCTCCATGGCAGAGAGTTTTTCAATCAACGCTTTCCCCTGCAGCTCCTGTTGGGCCGCCAAGGACTGCTGATGTTGCTGCATCAGATTGAGCACATCCACCACGGATTTTTCGAAGGACTTGTTCTCCAGCCCCTCACGGAGGGATTGCACATCGTCCTGAATCTTCTCCAGCGCTTGGGGAAAGCTGGGAAACGCTTTCAGACCCAACTGCTCACGAAAATCTTCGCTGGCCCGGCCCAGTGCCTGCATGTCCTGAATGAGTCCCCGGAAAGTCTCCTCCAAACTCAGACTTTCATCCGGCACCGGCATATGGACCGCACGGTGACACAACCAGGTGAGCGGCCGTGCCGCTAAAAAGGCACCCGCCAAACCGAGTAAGGAACTCAACAAAGCCGTCGCGGTTCCTCCCAGCAATTGATCAAAAGTCTGCTGAAGATGCTCAGCCGAAATTTCACCAGTTTCCAGAGACCGGACCCCACTCACATCCAAACCGATGAGCAAGCCGTAAAGCGTTCCCGCCAGCCCCAGCATCACTAAAAAGAATGGAAAATGTGGGGGGTAGGGATCATAGATTTCATGCAGCAGCCGCTCCGGGGCCTCCCTGCCCCATGTCCATACCCGTACCCCCAATCGCAAAGGAAATAAAAACAGCAGGACCACAATCAAGGTGCTGATCGTACTCAAATCATCACAATAGACTCCAAAAGACTGATAGATAGGCGCCGGAAGCACCCCCTCCAAACCTCGCCACTCCGGACGGTACACACGAATGGCAAAATCGAGATTCACCCCCCACAACAAAGTCGCCGGCAGACAGAGCAGAAACGAAATGCCCCCCAGAAGGGCCAGACGAAATTTTGATGGATAAACGTATTGAGACAATGGAAACTCCCGACATTTCAAAGGAAAAAGAATACAGCCCACAGCTTACATGAATCCCACAGGAATTCACCACCCTTTTCCGAACAGATTCTTAAATAAACGGGCGGCGGTCTAAAACCAGCTTCAAAGGACGGGAACTCGTCAGTACGCCGGGCAGGGACGCCTGTAATTCTGCCAGCGCGCACAGACTGCCAAACAGCATATGCAAATCGTTCAACCCATCCGCCTTTTCAATATTTTCTGACAAGACCCACTCCAAATACCCCCCCCCGCAAAATCCATCAGCTCCTCACGGCATTCATGGTGGCGGTGCCCCGACTGACAAAACGCCCGGGTCATGCAATATACCCAATCCACCGGTGCAAAACCCCATCCCCGATCCACCGGAAACAAGTATCGATGAGCGCCGCCGGATCTCCCGGAAAGAAACCGGGGGTATAAAGAAGATTGGCCGCATCCGCAAATCCCTAAGGATTGATCCCCGGTTCAACTTCACGCTTCTTATGCCCTTTTCCCCAGCGGCAATATCGACCGGTCTCCAATTCACATGCAGCAATTTTTTACCGTACCTTTGCCAAAAACGGATCTAAATCCACGGTCATCATGGAACCTGTAAAAAGAGGGACATCATCGGCCGGGGATCGGCCAGTAATAATCCGCAGACGCAATTGAAAAGAAATTTTCAAGATCTTTGGGCAGGACCCAGCGGCCATGTCCATCCAGGTACACCGCGTTCATTCCACTTATGGGCTCCATGACCCCTGGTTCGTTGTGCGCCAGACTGGAACCGTCCGATCTGGCCAGGGTCAAACAGCCCCAGATCGCAGCCTCGGAAGGATAGGTGTCCATTAAGGCCATGTAGGGTTTATCCGTGGCGTAGGTTCCCTTGAATGGCGAATCAAGGTTGAAGTATTGGTACGTCGTATATTTTGTATCATAGCTGCTCGTCTCAGGATTCCGCACCTTGCGTAAATTCCCCGGACAAAACATCGCAATTTCACGCGGCCCCAGAATATCCAGAAAAATTTCATCATAGTCGCCAAAGGCATGCGGAAAATCTCCTACCGGTCTCGCCACTTCCGGCAACCGGCCTTCATGCTCCGTCGCCCAGGAAACCGTCGCCACCGATATTTGACGCAGTTTATTCAGACACTTGGTCCGGGTGGCCTTCTCTAAAGATTTCGCGACAAAAGGGAATAAAATGGAAACCAAAATCGCAATAATGGCAACCACCACCAACATCTCAATCAAAGTAAAGCCTTCCCGTTTGATCCGGGGAGAAGGGGGAAATGTGGATAAAGAATGTATTCTCATAAGCAAAATCGTCCTCAATAAAAAATAGTGGGAATAAACCATTATCTCATAATTTCATCCCAAAAGCATTATTATTACACGGGATATTTACACCATACGACCCTCACCCACCTTCCCGGAAAAAGCCTTGCCGTAAACTTCAACCAGACAATACCTCGATCAGTTTGCTCCGCAAAGGCAAGGCCGCTTCATGAATTTCCCGCTGATAGTGGATGTATTCTTTTCGGCCTGCAGTCGTTTCAATACAAATCGGCTCATACCCCATCCCGCTCACATCATATGCACTCGCCCGCATATCAATCTCCCGGGCACGCCATGCCAAATCAAAGCACGCATCCGTCAAAAGCGAAGGCACCAGCGGCTGCAACTTCATACACCACTTGTACAAATCCATATTGGCATGTAAACATCCGGGTTGCTCCTGTTGCGGACGCCCTTCCGCAGTCAAAACATTTCGATTCTGGGGCTGCGCACTTTCACTGAAAAACCTAAAGGCATCAAAATGCGTACACAACAACGGCATCGATTCCACCACCTCCCGGGTGCCCGCATGCCCCAGTCGTAATGGCAGCTGCGGATGCCTCACATCTTTCTCTTCATACACCATCGCCCATTCATGTAATCCCAAACAAGCAAAAACCGGCGGCCGCTCCTGCGTCTGCTTTAACAAATTGATAATCCATGCCACCCCGCTCTTCCGTTTCTGCTTCCACGCTTCCACATCTAAAACCCTCCCCTCACCCTCTTGCCGATACCCCTCTTTGTCCGGAAAATCCTCAGCATCCGCTCCTTCCAACCACACATCTCTCCCTGGACTCCACTGCAGCATCCGCCCTCCCCGCAAGGCATAATACTCCCACAGAAAATCTTCAAAGGGATGTTTTTGGCCGCGACTCCGCCGGTCTCTACGGCGCTGTACCCAGGGTCCCATTTTTTCCCGATGCCGGTCCATCTCTTCCCGCCAGGCGGATTTCATCATTCTTTTCATTTTAAAAACCCCGGCTTTAAACTGTTCCGGTAGGCTTCCAAAAACCGGTCTCTAAGCGCTTCCCACCTATATTCAGCCTCCACCAACCCGCGGGCAGCCTCGCCCATGCCCGCACCCGCAGTCAGCGCCTCATCCAGCTTTTCGGCAAGCGCCGACACATCCAAATCCGATATCAATGCCCCCCCGGCTTCAGCTAAATCATCGAAATAACAATTTTTGGACATGACCAGAGGCGCACCCGCCCAGGCCGCTTCCAAAAGCGACAAACTAAAACCCTCCGCCCGGCTGGGCAGACAAAAACAGTCGCATTGATGCAATGCATTCCATTTTTGCACCCCCTGCAACTCGCCTGGGAAAGAAACACTTTCTGAGCAACCCAACGTATCGGTCAGGCGCTTCAGCTCATCCTTCATCCCGTAATCCGGCCCTGCCAATACGAGATGTAAATCCGGGTGACGCTCCCGCAAACAAGCAAACGCTTTCACCAGAAGATCCGGTGCCTTTTGCGGATGTAAACGTGAAAGAGACAATACAAAGCGCGCCCCGGAAAGCCCGGGGAAAGCTGTATCCCCCGTAAACAAATCCTCATCTGCAAAAATACCATTCGGGATTAATCGCGTCCGGCAGACCCCCTCCTTTTTCCAGTCCTCAACTTCCGCTTCATTTAACACATGCACAAAATCCGCTTTCTGCCAACGCCGCCTCCATCCCAGCAAATGCTTAAGCATCCATTTCGCAATACGGTGATTTTCCGCATGCCATGGATGCAGCATCGAATGCGCCGAAATCACATAAGCACAGGAATGTTTTAATGAAAAAATTTGTGCCCAGGCCAATATGGGTTCCCACAGTCCATGCGTATGTACCACATCGGGGGCAAACGTTTTCAACGCCCCGGCAACCCATTGAGGACCCAGCATCGGGAAAACACTTTTGGGTAAAGGAAACAGCAGAACCTTATCAAAACCCGGAAACGCCCCATATGTTTTTTCTATTCTTTCCGCATCCCCGGGTGCGGATAAAAAAATTATGGCGGATACCTCACCCTGCTCCGCTAAAACCGACGCGAGAGAAACCGCACTTTTCGGCAGCCCGCCTCCTCCCGGATCCAACGAGGAAATCACCTGTGCAATGCGCATTCCTATAACCCGGGCGACACACCCAACTGAGAACGCAAGCGATACTCACTCCCCCGGGTCTCACGCGGTTGAGCCGGAGGCTGCGTTACGGACGGCAGCTGACGCGGTTGCGATTCCCGCAGCACGGGTTTGGGGGCGGCGCTTTGTCGGCTGATCGCCGGATTGTTCAGTGAAAAACCTGATGCGGAAACTTCACGCGGCCCGGAACGGGGCATGCCAAATTCCCGCGTGATCGCCGACCCTCCCGGCATCTCCCCCCCCACAGCACGGCTGGCCAGAGAGGGGGTGGCGGGTTTCGCCCATTTTTCTTTTAAAGCATTCAGCATTTCCCTGGATCCGGATAATTCCAGTTGCGCATTTCGTTCCCGTACCGGCTTGGAAATTTCTCCATTCATTTGTCGGGCAGAAGGGAGCACCGGCACAAACTCTCCCGTATCCTGAAATCGATCCGTATGCCGGGCTTCTCCCAAATCCCCTTGCCGATCAGCCAATTCCTGTAAGGGAGCCACTTCATCCATTTCCAATCCCCCTGCACGGGAAGAATCAATGGCATCCTCCGTTCCCCCCTGCAACAGTTCCTCCACATCCTCTTCTGTCATCTCCGGTTCCTGCTTCTCCAGCGCATCTTCAATCATCGACTTTTGAAGCTCGGCCCAGTCGAGAATTTCCATTTCCGTATCCGTTTGCGCTTGCGCCTCAAGATCAAGATCTCCGCTGTCTATACGGTCTTCTTCCGACAAAAGATCCATCGGGGAAATCCAACTTTCCTCCTCTTCATCTTTCATTTCCGCTCGGGCATCCCGGTTGATCATGTTCATCGACGGTAAAGGAGAAACCAGATCAATCGGGTTTCCTTGAGACGGTGCGCCCACTTCCCCGCGAATTTTTTTCTCCAGTACATTTTGCTCAACCGCCCCCGTATCCACGGATTGAATCACGGGCATCACATTGGCTTCCTGATCATACACCCGAATACGCGGACGCCGTTTAGCCCCCGCGGTTTCTCCGGCACACAGAAAAAACACCGGAACCACCAAACACACCATAAAAGCAATCGTACGCATGCCAATAACATACGGAAGAAAGCGCTCCGGGTCAAATGATCATTTCAGAGGAACCAATTCCCGCAACAGGGTCCGGGCAGTGTTGACAAAAGTATACGCCTCCCGGCCCCCTTCAGTGGAGGCATCCCAATTCAGCGACCAGGTCATCAACCCTTTCACGCCGGGATACCCTTCCGGTTTCCTTAAGGTCAATGCGGATTCATACGTGGCCTGGCCCGTCATCAGATACACCATCGCCTGACGCAAAGCTTCCGGCTCCAGTGCCCCCCCGGATGAGGCGATATCCATCGCCGGAAGTCCAATCACCACCTTGTCCTCACCCAACCCCTCAAAATACTGATCCGGATCGCGTCCCACCGGAAACCCCATAATCAGCATTTCCGCCAGCCCCACCACAAAATCCGGTGTGCCCTGTTCAACGATCACCCCGCCCTCCGCCAGCGTTTCACCCGTGTAGACGTATTGACTGCCCGAATTGTAATACTGCATCTGCACAAAATCAATTTCCTCACGCAACGCATCCAGAAAAGGAAGATAGCCCCCATACTCCTTGCCGTACCGATGATAACCATTCACCACAAATTGTGTCTCCGGCGCCACCGAAATCAAAAAATCCTCCCCGTAATGCGCATCCAGCATTTTCACCACCGCAATCATGTTCAGGATCTTTTCAGTGGTCGGATTCCTGAAATCCACATCCCCTTCATCCAGCACTTTAGAGGCGCCTTCCAAATTGATGTCCACTCCGTCAAACCCATATTCATCAATGATATTCTGGAGGGAAGAAACAAAATTGGTTTTCATCCAACTCTTGTTTAACTCCAGGGGATGCTTGCCCCCCCCCACAGAAATCAACACGTCCACCCCCCGCTTTTGCATTTGTTGGACCTGAAGTTTGAATTCTTCTTTGGTAATTTTCTCCGGGGCAAAGACCATACGGCCCGAAATCTCATTTTCAGGTAACGCAAAGGCAACAATCAGGGTGTTCACCGCTGCCGGAACTTTCTCCAAAGGCAAATATGAAACCGACGCTGAGTTCCAGTTGTGCCAATAGGCAACCACCCGACGGCCATCATGCGAAAACGCATCCTCCATAAACGGCGTTTCACAACCATTTAAAGGAATTAGAAGTAAGAGCCATAACAGCGGTTTAAAGTCTTGGAGGGGTTTGATCAGTAATTTCACAACGCATTTATTACCCTCAATTTGAGCAACTTCAATTTTCAAGCGGGGAAAACTTTACGTCACCGCCGTTCGGCATCCGCAGGTGCCGCAGCCTGAGATGCCCGAAAGCATTTCATGCCAACCCCATACCCCCAAACGCCGAAACCCGGCGCCCCTGTATCCCTCCTGTCCCCCGCTCAATGCGAGGGGGGGGGGAACGTGCGAAGCTCGCCTGCCTCTATCCCCGCTTCACCTCATCCCAAACCGCATCCAGCTCCGCTAAACTGCAATCGGACATTTCTTTACCACGGGCCTTCACTTGCGCTTCCACCGCCCGGAATCGTTGTTGGAACTTTTGATTGCCGTCCTGTAAAATTTGTTCGGCATTGCCATCCAGGTGACGCCCCACATTGGCCAGGGCGAACAGCAGATCCCCCAATTCCTCACGGGCATGTGCCTGATCTCCATTGGCGATTGCTTCACGCAATTCCTGCACCTCCTCTTCCACTTTATCGAGGACCTGCCCCACTTCCGGCCAGTCAAATCCAACTTTGGCCGCCTGCTTTTGTAAATCATGTGCCTTTAACAGAGCCGGTAAATGCTTGGGAACTTTATCGAGAACAGAATCATCCGCTTTCCGTCCCGCCTTTTCAGTTTCTTTGATCGCATTCCAGTTGACCAGAACTTCCGCCGCATCCGCAACATCCACTTCTCCAAATACGTGCGGGTGCCGTCTCACCAACTTATCACTGATCGATTTGGCAACGTCCTCAAAATTGAAGATCCCGTCTTCTTCGCGCAACTGGGACTGAAACACCACCTGCAACAACAAGTCCCCCAACTCCTCACAGTGATCCGCCATATCTCCACGGTCAATCGCGTCGATCACTTCGTACACTTCCTCCACCGCATAGGGCTTCAACGTTTCAACGGTCTGCTCCCGATCCCACGGACAGCCCTCGGGAGAGCGCAGCTTCCGCATAATCCCCAACAGTCGATCGATCTCACTCATAAACCGTTCAGTCCCCAGCGGAGATAAATATAGAGCAACGGCAAAGCGAAAATCAGACTGTCCAAAACATCCAAAATACCGCCCATTCCTTTCAACCAGGTGCCGCTGTCCTTCACCCCGGCCGCCCGCTTGAGCATCGATTCCACCAAATCACCCACCACGCCCATTACCGCCAGGCCCACGCCCAGAATCAATCCGTCCACCCGGCTGAATGCAATGCCGCTCACTTCGTAATTGTATAAATACATTAATAAAGAACTCACCGCAGTGGCCACGGCCACCCCGCCAATCACCCCTTCCCAGGTTTTCGCCGGACTGATCGCCGGAATCATCTTATGTTTCCCAATCGCGGATCCTACAAAGTAAGCCCCCATATCCGTGAATTTAATCACCAAAATCGCATACAGCAGCAAACTCCGCCCATCCTGATCCCCTTGACCCGACTGAAGCAGCATAAACATAAACTGCATCAGTCCTCCCACATAAAAAATGGTCAAAAAGCTTCCGGCCACCTTCGCCAGGCTTTTCGTCTGATCCGACCGAAACAGACACCCAAAGCTAACCGCCCACACCCCCAACACCGCGATCAGCAAGGGAATACTTTCTGTGACCGCACAGCCACATCCCTGCGCATAGACCCCAAGCATCCACAACAAAACAACCGCCAGCGATGTCCATTTTAAGGCCGGATAACCCGCAGTGGTCATCATCTGCACCATTTCTGTCACCGCCAAAGCCGTAACCCCCAACAGCACAACGCCAATCAGCGGCGTGACACCCCAAACATAGAGAGCCGCCACCAAAGACAAAAATCCTCCACCTGTAAGCACCCGATATTTCAACATGACTTCACTCCGCCGTATCGACGTTGACGCCGTTGGTATTCCGCGATGGCCTGGTGCAGCGATTCCTCTCTGAAATCCGGCCAGAATTCCGGCGTGAAATAAAACTCGGCATAAGAAAGCTGCCAAAGTAAAAAATTGCTCAAACGGTTTTCACCACTGGTGCGAATCATTAAATCCGGATCCGGCAAATCCGGAGCATACAAATGATCGGAAAGCGTCTGATCCGAAATCTCATCCGGCTTCAGCTCCCCCGCCTGTACTTTACCGGCAATCGCCTTCACCGCATCTGTTAATTCCGCCCGTCCCCCGTAACTCAACGCCAGCACCAACTGACGGGTGGTATACTTTTCAGTGGCCGCCATCACCCGATCCAATTCCTTGCGGGTCTTGGCAGGCAACTGATCCAAACGGCCAATCGCCCGCAGACGGGTTTCATTCTCATGCAGAATATTTTCGTGCTTACTCAACATCCGCGGAAGCAAATTCATCAATCCGCTCACCTCCGCTTCCGGACGGCTCCAGTTCTCCACCGAAAACGCGTAGAGTGTGACAATTTCCACCCCCGCATCCCGCGAAGCTTTCATCACCGCCTTCACCGACTCCGCACCCGCTTCGTGCCCCTTAATCCGGGGCCAGCCACGCTCCTTGGCCCAACGGCCGTTTCCATCCATAATCACCGCAATATGGCGGGGAACTTTTGATGGCGCTTCAGAGCTCATACAACCTTTTACAGAGATAAATCCGACGGGGCGGATGGCGTCAGGATGGTTTCATCACGTTTGGGACCCACCGAAACAAATCCCGCCGGCGCACCACTCAACTCTTCCAGCCGCTTGATGTACGCTTTGCAATTTTCGGGTAAATCCTCCCAGGTACGCGCCTGGGTGGTCGGACAATTCCAGCCCGGCATTTCTTCATAAATCGGTTTGCAGGCCGCAAATTTACGGATATGGCCGGGTAAATTCTCCACCCGCTCCCCGTTCACATCATAAGCAACACAAATTTTAATGGTTTCAAATCCATCCAAAACATCCAGCTTGGTCACTGCCCACCAGTTGATGCCGTTCACCATTACCGCGTAACGTGCAACCACCGCATCAAACCAGCCGCAACGACGGGCACGCCCGGTGGTGGCACCGAATTCGTCTCCGACCCGGGCCATTTCCGCACCGAGATCATCAAACAGTTCTGTGGGGAAAGGACCTTCACCCACCCGGGTGGTGTACGCTTTCACCACCCCGATCACGTCTTGAATTTTGTTGGGTGGAATACCGGTTCCCGTCGCCGCGCCACCCGATGTGGTGTTGCTCGAGGTTACAAAAGGATAACTGCCGTGGTCAATGTCCAGCATGGTGCCCTGCGCACCTTCAAACAATACCGACTCACCTTTGGATACCGCCGCATTCAATGTCTGGGTGGTGTCTGTAATCATGGACTTCATCTGCTCAGTGGCAGCCAATACTTCCGGCACGACCGTGTCGGGATCCAGTTCAGGTTGGCCATGCAGCTTCAGCAATTGGTTGTGCTCGATCAAATTCTGACGCAAACGCTCTTCAAAATCATCCTCCAGAATATCACCGGCACGAAGACCCGTGCGTTGCATCTTGTCCATATATGCCGGACCAATACCACGTTTTGTCGTCCCAATCTTCACGGCTTCGTCGTTATTCCGCGCCTCACGGGCACCATCCAACGCCTTGTGATAGGGTAAAGCCAATTGGGCACGGTCTGAAATCCATAAACGACCCGTGGTGTCAATCCCGCCATCATGCACTTCCGCCAACTCTTGCAGGAAACCGGCCGGATCAATCACACAACCATTTCCCAGAATACATGTTTTGCCATCACGCAAAATCCCACTGGGAATTAAATGCAGCACATACTTTTTGTCCCCCACCTTCACAGTGTGGCCTGCATTGTTACCGCCCTGAAAACGCGCAATCCAATTGGCTTTTTCAGTCAATACATCTACAATTTTTCCTTTCCCCTCATCTCCCCATTGTCCGCCAATCAAAACTCTGGTTGCCATCGCTGTGTGGTCCTTTTGCATACAAATGAAAGTCGAAAGGCCGGAACATCATCTGCCCGACCTCTGTTGAAGCCCACTCACTAATCAAAGCCGGGGCTCGGGTCAAGGGTTCCTTCAGGGCAAAATTCGGAATATCCCGGTATGGGTGAAGAAGGGCAAGGGAATAGGAAGCGTTCATGGACGCCCGGGTCCCGCGTTTAAACTACGCCCGAGTCCCGCGTTTAAACTACGCCCGAGTCCCGCATTTATGCGGAAGTCAGCCCGATGCCCTTCAGGGCTCGGGTGCAGGATATACTCAGATAGGCTCAGGTTCTGAAATCAGATCGTAAACGCCCCTTATGACTTCCGCGTAAACGCGGGACTCGGGCGGAATCATTCCCAAATGAATGAGGGTGCAGTCACCCATTCAGAATAAATCCTGAAAACAGGCTTACACTGTCGGAATCGGAGACAAGGTCTCATCCAGCGAAGTCGGATACTCCAAATGCTGCTCAATCCTGTTCTCCCCATCACAAATCACCACTTTGGAAGTGTGTCCTTCCAGCTCCTTGCTGTCCAGCATGGCCATGGAGAAAATGATCACCCGGTCCCCTTGATTCACCAAATGCGCCGCCGCGCCATTGATGCCAATAATCCCCGAACCCGCTTCCCCTTTGATTACATAGGTCTCAAACCGGGCCCCGTTGTCCAAATCCGCAATATTCACAAACTCATTAGCCAACATGCCCGTGGCACGCAACAAATCTTCGTCAATCGTGATTGAACCCACATAATCCAGATTGCACTGGGTGATGGTGGCCTGATGAATTTTACCGGTAAGTACTTTTTTTAGCATAAATTTTGTGGGGGGTGTCTCTCTACTTTAATCAAAGATCGCCTTCTGTCCATGCTGAAAATCAACGGTTCTTCGAGATTTCGTTTCTGAATCATGAAACCAGCCCCCCCAACCCCCACCGACAAAACCCCAACGAAGCCACAAACTGTGGCTCTCAACATACCGACAGAAGCTCAGACTTGACCAACTTTACTTGACGGCAAAGTCGCCAGAATCCGTTTCCGGCAGGTCAGCAGATTCAGGATCGAGACCAAAATCACCCCCAACGCAATGTAGACCAACATCCACTTCACACTGGACCGTAAAAAGAACTCGGCCAGCAAAGCACCCGTCATCGCCCCCAGCGCATAGAGATTGTTAAATGTAAACCATCGAATAAACCCGCCCTGCGCATTTTTCATTCGGATAAGAATCAGGACATTACTCAAAAAAAACAAAACGGCAAAACCGATAATAAAACCGGTGGTAATTCTGAAAAATGTGGGATCGATCCCCAGCGGCTTCGCCATATCCACAAAACCCGCCACCGATTCAGGCCAGGCCGCAAACTTTGAAACCGTAAACCGCGTCAGAATCAGCGCGGTCATCACATTCAGGAGGATCAACATCGTTTTGAAAAAAATCTTTATCATTTTATACACAGGGAAAAGGATTAATAAGAACATCCCCCATCGGGACTTCAGAATAGCGGCATGCAGAAGCACAAACACTTTGGACCACCCTTTGTCCGGACAAAACCCTCCCCGCTTACAAAAAAATAACCTTAAAAAGGTGAAATCACCCATATCCCATACAAATCCCGCCCCCCGGAGGGGTCCGAGCAGAAAAACCAGGGTCCCCTTTTCACCGCCCCGACGGCTTCTCCTCTCCTGTTTGCTTTCCGCCCCCTGCGGCCTCTTTCCATTGCCGAAAAGCCACGCGCCCATCCCGAAACGCTTCCGTAATCACCACCTCTTCTCTCTCCACATCAAAAATAAAGTAACTCCCCTCCAACCGTCCCCACCAGACCTCAACATACAGGAGTTTCTGATTGATCCACCGCACTTCTGGCGCAAAATTCAGGTAAAGCTCCGACAATTCAATCCGGACAAAATAAGGACGTTCATTAAACACATGGAGTTGAAGCGCTCCGGTCGACGCCTCCCCCTCAACCAGGCTACGGGCAAAAAAACCATACGCCCCGTTCGACGAAAGCACAAATCTTTCTGGTAATCCCCCCGCATACGGCACCTTCGATAAACGCATCCGATCCGCCAAATGCGGGTCGCCGGCAGGATGATAAATTGGCGGTGCAGACCATTTGTCGGGGGGCGTATGAAATAAATCAACCGACACATCACCCGATGCCCAAACGGCAGTATCGATTAAACCGCCAACCATATAAATCCCATAAACAAAAAATAAGCGTCTCATTCCTCTCCTCACAATTTTAAACGAACCGGTTTCATCTTCCTTAAAAGAAAGCTAAATCCAAAAGCCCACAGAGTAAACTGCGATTATTCAGCTGAAAGGAATATCCACAAAAAAATCCATGCCTTTTCAATGCAAGCCCCGAAGGCGGCGACATTCCACAGCCCGGTCCGTCAGGGCCGGGACTCCCCCTCCAACAATAAAAATAGCCCCGTAGGCGGCGGCATTCGCTCCTACCCCTACCTTTCCCCCAAGACAAAAAAATCCCGAAAAAGACGCACACACGCCTCTTCCGGGAAATTGAAAGGCATCCTTAGGCTTTCCGACGACGGAAACCCACCACTGCCACAAGGCTCACCAAAACCAACGCCAAAGCGGAAGGCTCAGGGATCACCACCACATCCAGACTGCCGATTTCGAAGTAGGCACTTTTTCCATCACCCAGATCATAAGCCTCTCCGGCTCCCAGGTTGGAAATGTTTGCACTGTTTACCGTTCCACTGATGAGGTGATAGATGCCATTCGCCACAGAACTGTCTAATCCCATTAAGTCATCGATACCAAATGAATCGAAACTGATTGCCCCCGTCGTCGCAAGGGTATCCGTAAGACTGAACATAAAGTTCGAGCCAGAAGCAAAAGTCAAATCTCCGGTAATGGTACCGTCTCCACCCAAGGTCTGACCGGATGCCAGGGAAAATCCACCGGCGACCCCCGTCAGATCCAGGGTCGCGCCATCCCCAACCATAATAGAGGAGGAGTTGGCAATATTATTGGTTCCGGCGGTCACCAGCGCGAGCGTTCCCGCATTGATCATGGTGGCGCCGGTGTAGCTGTTAGCCCCTTCAATATTCAAAGTGCCCGTTCCGGTCTTCACCAGATCCGCCCCACTGTTATATTCACCCAGGTTTTTCAGGGTACCGCTTTCCAGGGTGAACGTATCCACCGCGATGCTGCCACCGGTCATATCCAGGGTGCCGCCATAAAGTTTGACCGTAGAATTAATTTCCGTGATCCCCGTATTGCCCTCGGCCATATTGCCACCCACAGTCAGTGAACCGCCGGCAATGTCGACAGTTGCACTTACATCTGTACTGCCACCGGTTTTGCTCCCCATAGTCAGATCACCGGTCACAGAAACGGCACCTGTACCCGAGATATTCACCGTACCATGTGCGCGGCCGGCAGAATTTCCATCACTCAGGCCGGAACCCACGTTCTTGCCCAGCGTCATGTTTGCCGCTATGAATGTGCCACCTGAAACATGGAGAATACCGGTGGCGGGTTCTGCACTGGAACTGCTGCGATATCCGGTGTAACCCAACACCACAGAAGTGGCATCAATCGTTCCCGCATCCATGCTCA
The DNA here is from genome assembly GCA_029269125.1 of Kiritimatiellaeota bacterium B1221. Lineage (GTDB taxonomy): Bacteria > Verrucomicrobiota > Kiritimatiellia > SS1-B-03-39 > UBA6053 > UBA6053. Next base: position 23,677 of record JARHXX010000035.1, read on the forward strand.
ACGTCCCGGTGGCTCCCCCGGTATGACCGCTGCCCGTGTAGGCGTTGTGACTTCCGATGAGAACTTCATCAAACAACGCATCCACAGTTCCACCAGTGAAATCCACATCACCGGTAAGATTTTGATACCCCTGTTTGGTGCCTTCAGCGTCATGAACCGCCACCGTCAGATCCACCCGGCCCACTCCATCCGACGCACGAATGACCAGGGAGGGGGTATCCCCGCTCAAGTCCTGAAATTGAATCAGTCCCGACTCCGTCTGCCAATTGCTGACATACCCGTCCCCGTATGTCGCCGGCGCCCCCACTGAAATGGTATCCACGTTCAGGGTGGTGCTCCGTCCCAGTTCTAAAATGTTCATTCCACTGCCACTGCCCCCGTTGCTGTCGCCCACAACCAATCGCGTAGCTGTGATCTCCGTCTCTCCCGCACCCGTGGAGGGGAGAACCAAGGTATTGGATGTCCGGTTTCCCAGCCCCACATATACATTGGCAACATCAGCAGTAAATGAACTTAATCCGGAAAGGTCGAGATAGGATTTACCCAGATGATTGCTGGAGATTTTGGTCACCAAAATATCGTCATCAGTGGCATCAATGGATAAAGCCCCGCCCCCTGTCATTTTTGCGTTGGTGTAGGTTTGACCCGAAGTTGGCGTCAAATCCCCCACAAAAAGCACATTTCCCGGTGAAGTAAGACCACTGCCATCCAAGGTCAAAGTCCGACCTGACCCGACCTCAACCACCTGCCAGTCCGTGTCCGAATTGCCGGTATTTAAAAATGACAAAGAACTCAGGGTCAAATCCGAATCCACAATACTGTTGGTCACATCTTTGTCTGAACTTTTATCTACATCATTAAAGACAACGTCCGACCCCGCCGGGGTTCCGCCAGACCAGTTGCCGGCCTCCGACCAGTTGTCGTCCGTGCCACCAGTCCAGAGAACCTGCCCCCGGGCACTGCCACAGGCCAAAAAGCTCACGATGGCACAAAGGATCGAAAAAGTGTGTTTTTGTTTTTTATGGGATGTAGTCATGTTGGGTCTCCAGTTAACTCGTTCTCAGATTGAGGTTTCGCCGAAATCATCCGGGCAAAACAACGAATACGAAAGATAAGAGGGGTTTATTTGGTGAACCCTAGATACCCCACCCGCAGGGGTCAAACGCCCTTCCATGAGAGATTCCGTCAAAATCATATCATATTCCTGCGCCCCCTAAAAAAATCACTGCAATATCCCATCCTCTCCCCCCACACCCCAATCCAACCCCGCCCTGAAAGGGCGGCTCTCAACCCGAACCTTCCCCCATACCCCTACGCTCCCTAAAAAAGGGATCCGCAACTTACGGATCCCTTTTTTTAACTTTCCCTGCGGCAGGGAATTATAGCCCGGGGACTTAGACTTTTCTGCGGCGGGTCATCAACAACGCGCCACCCACAATCATTACCAAAGCGATGCTGGATGGTTCGGGTACAGCGATGATCTTCAGATCGTTGCCGTCAACGAGAAAAGACCAAACGTCAGTATCCACACCTGCACCTAAAACCAAGCCATTGTCCGTGATACCACCCGCTGCAGTTAATACCGTCCAAGTGCCGGCTGACTGGGTTCCGCTCATAAAGTCGAGGTCGAGAATGGAACCTGCTTCAAAAATGGCTTCGCCAGTATGCGTTCCATTGGCGCCTGTGTCTACATTGATACGGGTGGTGCCTTGTGCTGTGCCTCCATCCAGAGACAGGGATAATGTCGTGCCTGCACCTTGCAACCAGGCGCCGTTATAATCATCTGAGGTGCCCCCAATTTGAATGGAACTTGATGCATCATAACCCTCAACATGGAAGATGCTCGATCCGCTTCCCCCTGTCGCAATTTTGAACGCCTCGCGGGTTTCCAAAGTACCCGCTGTAAAGTTATACAAGCCTGTGCCGTTGGTACTTCCCATTGAAACCGAAATGGCTGTGGCGCTTCCACCGGCAAATGAGAATGAACCACCCGTCTGATTGACAGTTCCAGAACCTGAATTTCCTCCGATTACTGCTGAGGAAGTATTACTTGATAAAAAACCAAACGACCCCTGGGACAGGTTTAAGATCCCCACCGTTCCAGAACCATACCCGATACCTACCCGTGTATTGGTACCACCGGATGTGAGGCTCGCCCCAGTTACATTAAGTGTTCCAACCGGATGCTGGGTCGCTTCCATTCCCAGACGAAAATAGTCAAATGCATACGTTCCGCTACCGGCGGTCACCGGACCCGCTGTGGCCAGTTGACCAATAACCGGAGCATCCCCATATCCATTAGCCACTGTACCTTTACTCCAGTTTGCTGCCGTTTCCCAAAGACCGTCGCCACTGCCGTTGGTCCATGAGTTCCAGGATGCAGCCTGCGCAGTACTGCAGACCAAAAAGGTTCCGGCAATACCAAGAGCTGAGAGGGTGTTTTTCAAGTCGTTCTGAAATTTGTTCATATGCTTACTCCATTGATTCATAATGTCATCTAAAATAAGGAGCTCCCCCCCAGGCATCAATCTTCGTTGCATGTGACATCCCGTTAAAAGCATATTACATCCCAACAAAAAAAGGCCGCAACAACCATCCCGAACGCCCGTATTTCATACAAATATAGAGAATCAGATCCCTGTATCCCCATCCGTACCGAAATCCATCCCCATCAATCCCGTTAGCGATCCCCATAAAACGGCGCCGAAAACGTTTCCCATAAAACGACGCCAAAGGCGTTGCGGCTGTCAGCCCGGGGTTGGTGAGGCACGAACCTACCCTGGGTCCTGTATGATCACATTCGACTACGCTGAAAGCGTTGCGCCTGCCAAAGTTAAGGCAGGGGGCCGGCGCAACTCCTTCAGAGTTGGATGTTATTTTTGTCGGGGATCGAAACCCGGGGGATCCCCTCGTTCCTCGGGGCAACCCCGGGCTGAAGGACGTAACGCCTTTGGCGTAAAATCGGTATCGGCATCGGCATCAAAAATAAATACGCAGACCCAAAATCCACACCCATCGATCCCGACCCCGATTTCACCCCGAAGGACCCAGAATTTTCACCCTCCGGGTATCCGCGCTTCCATCCGCAAACACCGCCCGGATTTCATAGGCCCCCACTTCAAATTCCCGGGTGATCGTTTTTTGGCTGTCCACCTTCCCCACCCACGCGCCGTTCACAAACCAGTCCACCTCCCCTTCTCCCGACACCTGCATCGGCAGCATCATCCGCTCCCCATCAAGCAGCTGGATCTGAAAATTTGGATCCGGACGCAAAATACGGTTTCGAACTTTTATAACCTTCGGTGACAACGCCGGATCCGTCACCCCCGCAATCACCTCCCGCCCTTTCCATTGCACCACACTCTCAGGTGCCTCCGGCCAAGCTTCACTCCCCGGCCCAAACAACTCCCCCGCCAACTCCCCCAGCAAAGGCGCGGCATGACTGGAGCCACTCAAACCGTTGACCGATCCGCCGTCCATCCGGCCCACCCAAACCCCGAGTACCCATTCATCGTTCCAGCCCACCGCCCAGGCATCCCGCAGACCATGCGAAGTTCCCGTCTTAAATGCCAGATCCGGACGCACCACATCCCCCCCGTGACCGTACAGGGCCCCATCGCGTTCCGCCCCGCTCAACATGCGGCTGATCCAATAGGCCACCCCTTCGGAAAACACAACCGACTCCACGACCTCCGACCCCAAAAGCCCCCGCGCATGAATTCCCTTTCCGCCCCGCGCAAACACCGCGTAACTCTGCACCAACTCCAACAGGCTCACTTCCATGCCACCGCCCAACACCGCCCCCATCCCCACCTCATCCGCCATCACTCCCGACAGCTCCATCCCGGACGAACGCAACACCCCCAACAAATTTGCCACCCCCACCCTCCCGGTAATTTTTAATGCCGGCATATTCAGACTTTGCACCAGTGCACTCCGTGCCGAAACATCTCCACTCCACCGCTCGTTCATATTGTCGGGTTGATAATCCTCATACACTTGCGGCAAATCTTCCAAGCGGGTTTCGGGGGTCAACCATCCCGCCTGCATCGCCTGCGCAAACGCAAAAGGCTTTAATGTCGACCCCGGTGCCCGCTTCCTCGTCACCGTATCCACCTGGGTATGCAGCGGATCCCCGGCATCCCACCCGCTCACCCAGACCCGGACCTCCCCCGTTTTCGCATCCATCAACAACACCCCCACCCCGTCGCATTCCCCGTACCGCGAATCTCCACGCCACCGCGTCAAAATATGTTCACAACTAGCCTGCATCCCCGCATCCAAACTGGTCTGTAGCGTGCCCCCTTTCTGTCCGTGCCGCTGACGTATCCACTCGGTAAAATGAAAAGCCCTGAGTGGGGGCGGCACCCAGCGCTCCCCCGTTTCCATCAACGGTAATGCCGACAACATCCCCTCCGCCTGCATTCGCGCCAACACCATCTCCCGACGCCTCTCCGCTTTTTCCGGATGATGGTCCGGCCGAAACCGGCTCGGACTCTGCGGCAAGCCCATCAACAGTGCCGCCTCCCCCGCAGACAGGTGCATCGGCTCCTTGCCAAAATAACGCCGCGAAGCTGTCGCCAAACTCGTGCGGTTCCCCCCATAGGGCGCACGGTTCAAATACTGCTCTAAAATAAAATCTTTGTCATACCGCAATTCCAATTGCGTCGCTCGAAAAGCTTCAATCCCTTTAGTCAAGAGATTCCGCGGACGCGGCTCGATCAACCGAATCACCTGCGTAGAAATAGTCGACGCCCCGGACAAAACCCCTCCATGCATAATGTTTTGTCCGGCCGCCCGCAGCACCGCAATCGGGTCCACCCCCGGATGATGGTAAAAGCGCTGATCCTCCACCGCAATTAAAGCCTGACCCGCCCAGCGCCCACTCTCCGCCAAAGAAATCCAGTCCCGGTCCTCCCCGTTCTCCGCCAACTCCCGGCGCAACAATCCCCGCTCCCGATCCTGGTAGCGGGTATTCACCGGCCTGTACGCCAACTTCTCATCGGGAAAGGGACACACCGCCGCCAAACCGAACCACAACCCCGCCGCACACAAGCCGCGCTTGATCCATATTTTCAGCCTCACAGCTTCACCTCCAATCTCTCCTCTTCCCCCCGGAAAATCATTTGGTCATCATACATGTCCTGCGAAACCAGCCGGGGGAACACATAATCGCCCGGCGTCACCGCCCGCAACAACACATAATACACCTCCGATTTATGACCAACCTTCCAGGGAAACACAAACACCCGATCGTCCCTCACCTCCACATGCCGAGCCGCAGATACTTTCTTATCCACCTTCCGCTGCATCCGCTTCCAGGGCTTTTGTTGCTGAATCGAAGGCAGGGCCTCCAGGCCCGCAGGCAAGGGCTGATCGATCACCAAATGCTCCAATCGCTTCGGTAAATTTGACACCTTTATCCGCATCATCACCATCTCCCCGCTTCTTACCGCCACCCCTGATTTAATTTCCGACCCATCCAGCCGCAACAACGTCCGCTTCACCTGAAAGGCGTTCTTCACCGGCATGGGTTCCACAGGAAACCCTTCTTCCACAATCTCCACATACACCGGGCGGTCCCCCTGATTGCTCAAGGATCCACCATGAAGAGCCCCCTCCGTGAACTCCCCATCCCGCAAGGGAGAAAAGGCCACGTTTTTCCGACCAACCCCCACCTGAAATCCACTTTCCGATTTGGGAAACGCTTTCGCATAGGCCGCAAAGGCGCGGATCACCGACGCATTCTCATATGTGTGCGCCCACCGGCCCTGTGCATTTCTTTTTTCCAGAAGATCTTCCACCAAGGGCACGATCCGCGCATCCGAGGGATGAAGTTTCAGCAACAGCCACAGCAATTCCGCATTGCCCGAAGTCCGACTATACCAACTCCACGCCGCATCTGTGGACGAAACCCCCTCCAGCATTTCCAAAGCCAGCGGACGCTTTCCACTGCGCATCAAAGCCTCGGCCGCCACCACCCGGGCATACGCCGTAAAATCCTCTTTGCGTTCCCGCAGAATCTGCAACCAACCCGCATCCAATTCTCCCGCCATCGCCAACACCCGGCAGGCCTGCGTTATTTTTAAACTCTGACTCTGACTCGTCACATCCCACTTTTGACTATTCAACCAATTCCGCGTCCAGTTTATGGTCGACTGCAGAGAAGCTTCATGAACGGCATACCCCTGCGCCTTCGCCTCCAACAAAAACGACAGCGCGTAAAAACTGCCTGACACTGACAAACGGTCCCGGCCGTTCCAATACCCAAATCCGCCACTCCGCAACTGCTTCTTCCACAGTTCATGGATGCCCGCTTCCACCTGGGCTTTCGCCCCCTCCCCTGACTCCTCCGCCCAATCCGGCAGGTACAAAGCGGGAACCACCGCACTCACCGTCTGCTCCAAACAGCCATAAGGATAGCGCAGCAGAAAATTCCGTGCGCCGGCCAACTGCAGGGTGGGCATTGAACTGACTTGAAAAGTCAGCTTTCCCGTTCCCGGCAGCATTTCCTCTGAAGCCTCCACTGTTAAATATTGATCCGGCGCCAACAGCACCCGCCTCACCCGGGTTTCAAAACTTCCTGCTGGACGCACCGCCATTTCTAAAGTTTCTCGCCAGAACTCCTCTCCACATTTCACCCGCAACATTAAATCCGCACGCCCCATTTCATTTTTTGCCTTCACTTTGATTTCGCGTATCTGCTGCTCACCCGGTTTCAAAGGAAAGATCAGCCCTGTCGCATCAAACTCAACCGGCCCTTTCGCCGATGGCATCAAGGTCAGGGTCTTCGCCTCCTCACTGCGGTTGTGCAGTCTGAACCGCCAAACCGTTTCATCACCCGGCGCGAGAAACAAAGGCAAACTCTGCTGCACAATCACCTCCCGCCCCACCCGGGAATACGCTTCCGCATGTCCTATTCCCTGTTCGGATACCTGCACCGCCATCCAGCGGATCTGACCGGTGAATTCCGGCAGCGGAATTTCCAATTCCAACTCGCCACTCTCCGGAATTCGTTGCGCACCCGACCACCAGGAAAGCGGCTTAAAGCGTTTCGCATCCACCGGATTTAATCGTTTCCGCAAAGCCGACCCGAATCCGCCCCCCATCTTCACCTCTCCCGTCAAAATGCCTGGACCCAACTCCGGCAACAATTCATTAAACGAATCCCAGGTCAGAGAACCCGCCCGCCGCAATCCCAAAAACCATTTCAGCGGATTCGGGGTTTCAAAATCACTCAACAACAGAATCCCTTCATCCACTCCCGCCACCACCACTTCCGCGCCGGGCGCTCCCATCAGCCGCATGGAAAGGGTTTCAGAGGGACGCAGCTCCTCAGCAACCTCTATCTGCAAGGGTTGATCCAAGTCGTCGTTTTTTATATGCAGCGGCAACACCCCTTCCGAGCGCAACACCGGCTGGGCGCCTCCGCCCGGTTGCGGACGCACCACCGAAACCCGCACCCACAAATTCCCCGCGCCACATTCTGGAACCGTAAACGAAAAGCTTCCACTCCGCTCCTTCAACGCCACCGTTTCCACCAACTGAAACGAAGCATCTTCAATGCTAACCAACCCCTTTCCCGCAAAAGGGGCATGCATCGTCAACACCGCTTCTTCCCCGGGCACATAAGCCGCTTTATCCAATGACAAATTTACCTGATCCGCCCGCGAAGGCGCTTCGGCCACATTTCCCAAATACACCCGTCTCGAACTGGAAAAACCAGTGACCGGATCTTTTACTGCCACCCGGTAAACCGCATGATTCTCCAAATCCAATTCCACCTCAAATTTTCCAGCCTCCAATTGCACAGGTTGCGCCCCTTCCCATATAGCCACTTCGTCGACATAGTATCGATACTCCCCCCGGGAATTGCGTCGATAGCCCCGCTGCCAACTCACCCGATACCAGCTCATTTCCAGCTCAGGACTTCCTTCCCACCCTTTACCTTCCGGCGATACCGCCACCACCTTCACCTGTTTTCCTTCCACCTTCAATCCCACATAATACGGCACCCGATCCACCCGTCGGGAAACAAAAGTCGTCGCCTCCCGACCGGAAAATTCCTTCACCGAAATCCCCACCACCGCCCGCAGCGCGGAAGGACCCACCTTATCCGCCGGCACCCGTACTTTAATTTGATGTTGGCCCATGGCATTGGTTTTAAACGTGCCCAATGATCGGTTCCACATTCCAAAGCGGTCTTTCCGATCGTCGGAAAACACATAATCCGGGTATTCCGAACTTCGGAAGTCTTCGGGCTGCAAAGACAGGGTCGCTTTGCATTCATGATCGCCGGCCGGCGCCCCATAAAGCATCTGCGCATGTATATTCACCAAAAAAGCTTCCGGCACTCCAACCTCCCCGTCCGGCGTATCCGCTTTGACCACAATTTGCGGCGGCACAAAGGATTCCAAATGAACCGTACTTTGCCCCCACACCGCAGCGTCCTTACCGGGCAGGGAAACCTGAAGCTGATACGTCCCGTTGGGCCATTCGGGCTGCAAATGAATCTTCACTTCCGCCGTCCCCACATCCGACAACATCGTCTGTTTATTCCACACCACCAGACCGGCGGTGTTTTTCAACTTCCATTCCACCGGAAAGGTTCCCGGCAATCTGAAACCATTGCCCCGCACAATCGTCCGCGCATGCACGGTTTCCTGCGGACGGTACATCCCGCGTTCCGTATAGACAAAAGCTTCATTGCCTTCCTGCAAATAGGGACGCGCCCCATTCTTCCCCGGAAACGGGTGCGCCGCCTGCAAATTCAGCAGCCCCAACGCCCCCTCCTTTTCCGCCAGCAACACCAGGGCCTCCCCCGTCTCTTCGCTTTCGATGACCTTCAACACCCCCAGGCCCCGGGCGTCCGTTTTGCCCGATGCCAGCAGCTGACGGGTATCGCTCCACAACTGCAAATTCAAATCCGCCACCGGCTCCGCCGATAACAAATGCAAAGCCCACACATAGATTTCATCTCCGTTCCGCCGCGCCATCAGCCCCATACCGCTCACCGCCACAATCTTTTCAATTTGCCGCTGCGAATTTCTCCCCGTCACTTTGAGCTGGTATATCCCCTGTCCCGCTGCTCCCAGGGCCTGCGAAAGATCCAAAGCCACGGTTCCGCTTTTCACCTCCATTCCCTCTTTCCGCCAAACCACAGTGCCTAAATTTTCCGTGGGGTTTCTTCGGGAAACCCAATTATCCAATCCCGAGGCCCGCACTGCGTAATCCACCAAATTGTTCGGGTGCACCCTTTCCAACACCACATCCAAGCGCCCTTCATTTTCCACCTTCACTTCCAACTGTTTGGCCCCGGCCGCATTCAGCATGGATCCCGAATGGGCAAACTTCAGTCCGGGTTCACGCAAAGGGAGGATCACCGACCGCTCGATCCCCGCGCCCAATGATTTACCGTTCAGAGAGCGAATCCCTTCGGATAAAAAGATCTGATATTTCTTACCGGGTTCAAAATCCCCGGTGATGGCACAACTTTGGCGACGCCACCATTGACCTTCCCCCACCGAAAACCTGACTTCCGGTTCAATACGCACCCCACCCATCAAACTCTGCAGGTCCGGCACATCCGAAAAGGTCAGTTCAATTTTCCCTTTACCGAAAGTCGGCTGCTCCACCTCAAATCCTCTCAGCAGAAATTTATCCAGGGCCTGTATTTCAAAGCTGCGATCTTCTGCCAGCCCACCGTCCTCCCCATACAACGCAGCCAAGCCGGACTGCACCCACAAGGTCAACTTCTTTTCCCCGTTCCAAGGCGCATGTAACAAAAATTCATCCGGCTGCGGGGTTTCCTCCAGGTTGACGGAAAGATCTGAACCCTCTTCATCCAGCAACAGCACATGCCCCTGCAGTTCATGCGGACTCACCGGCGCATTCAAACGAATGCGGATCTGTACCTGCTGACGGTTCGCATTCAAAAACGGTTCCGCCGAACGCACCTCCAGGCGGGGACCCGTCACCTGCGAGAGATGATTCAGTGCAAACACTTGTTGCTGCGTATTGGTGGACAAGGTCTGCACTTCAAACTGTATCCTCCGGGCCACCGGCCAGGCGTGCATGGGCTCAAAGGTCAGTTTCTTTTCGGATTCCCAGCGAAAAACCCCACTCACTCTCGGATCGATGCTTACCGGGAAATCAGCGTAAATCCCCCCCACCTGATCTGCTGCCACCACCGGCTGATCCCACTCCCAGGAAACCGGCGCCCTCCCCTCCAGGCGCTCCATATCCGCCGGGCTGTGAATCACTTTCGGGTCAGAAGCCTTCTCCAAATGCGCCTGCCATATGCACAGGCCCTGCCAGAGCCCGAAGGCATTCAGCAATAAAAAGCAAAGAGGATAAACAAAAGGACTGACAGATTTTTTCATAAGGAACTCCGAAGATTTCCTTCAATCTGCCAAAAGAATATGACTGAATTATGACCAGCGATCTTTTTTAATCAAAGAGATGACCCTCCAGGCCATTCAGAGGCCACCTCTTCATGTCAGCTTGCGGTCACCTCACCGCTCCCCCATAAAAACCTGCAACCGGACCCCGGGTCCGATTGCAGCGTCCATGCCAGAAAATGAACTGAAATTTTAATCTTCCAAAGTGAAATTTCTGCGGATCTCCTTGTCCCGCAAATCATTTTTCGTGTAGGCCGATACATTGCCATCGTAATGCACCGCATGCGCTTTATCCAAATGGCGGTAAGCCAAACGTCCGTCGCCAATATTGCCTTCCGTTTCAGGAGTGTAGACATAATAGGCGTCTTTCAAAAGCCAATCGGTGCAGTCCGCGAACGCGACGACCTGTGAAGGAGACCGCTCAAAAATATCCGAACTCACTTTCCATTTTGTGCTCGAACTCCCCCAACCCGGGAAACCCAATGCCGAATTAAAGTTGATGTTAATCCCGTAATTGGCCTGAACCAGCCAATACGCATCCGATCCCAATCTGCGGGTCGCGGGGCAAAGCAAAGGAAAGGGCTTCGACCAAAAAACATTCGGATCAGCAATCCCCTCCTCATCCTGAATAATGTACTTTAAAAATTCAGGATTAAAATGCCAGTTGGCTCCCTGATTGCCATCCACATCCCAGCTGGTTGCCGAAACAAACCATCCGTTGTGATCATTGGCATACATCTGATTTCCCAACTGCAGGGTCCGCAGATTGCTAATGCATTTCAGTCCGGCGGCTTTCATGCGCGCTTTGGAAACCGCGGGAACCAGAATACTTGCCAGCAATGCAATGATCGCGATAACCACCAACATTTCAATGAGCGTGAAACCAGATCTGCGAGGCAATCGACGGGAAAAAGAGGCAATGTTTGTTTTCATACCGGCACTATACGGCAGTTTTGAAATCAATCCAGCATGGAATCCAACTTATTTAATATTGTTTCATAAGTCCCTGTTACTCCCCATTTATTAGGTAAACACAGGCCCGGCACCCAAAAAAACCTTCCCTGTTACCAGAGAAGGTCCATGTATTTTTCAAATGGGGAGGCGTTTACATGCCCATTCCCATCATCATGATTCCCATCAGGGCCCCCTGCAATTCCTCTTGCGTTTTTGCGGCGGCAACTTGATCGAGAACGCCACTGATCATGGTCATTCCCATCTGAACCTGCGCTTTGGATTCAGGGAGAATTTCGAATCCGCCCAAACTTTCACGCATTTCAGCGATCATTTCCGGGAATTCTTCAACCAAATCCGCAGGAATCCACTTTCCTTCCACTTTCACAAAAGGAATCTCCTGGGGCTCTTCCCCTTCCGTCATCATTTTCACAACGGCCGAATCCCCGTCCTCCGACACCAATTCCGCTTTGGTATTCAGCATTTTGCCCGGCATGTTCAGCATGCTGTTCATCCCCATGGGCTTCTTGCTGGTTTCGGAAATTTCAATTTTGGATGTGGCGGCCATGATGGCAGAACCTGTGGTCCGCAAGTACTCACCAATTTCCATGTTTTTCAATCCTTCCAATGTGGATAAGTCGCTTTCCGACACTTCCCCGAGAATGGCAACCAATTGATCATAATTGGCACTGAGATCTTCTTTCATGGGGACGCTTTCCAATAAAGGACTCGCAAGCAACAGTTCTTTTTTGTCGACCAGCACAGTGTGCAGCTTCTTCACCAGATCCGCGCCGGAATTCCAAACATCCGGATCCATTTTGGTGGCAAACTCATCTTTCACCCCTGTCAATTGGGTCTGATAACTCGCCGGCAACATATCCCACGGCCCCGCGGCATTGTTGTCATTTAAAGAGTCAATGACCTGCATGACCGCAGCATCTGCCGTTTTGGCAGGGGCGGGTGCGGATGAGGAGCCGCCGCCACAACCGGACAGCATCAACAATGAGAACAGGGCAAAACAAACAGTCAAAATTTTCATATCTTCCTTTTAGGTTATAAAGTCTAAACACTCCAGAGCCATAGCTTTCAAATATAGGAAAAAATGTAAAGGTTATAAACACCCGAGGAACCTTTGGGTGTCCGCTTTCCTCCGCCTCCGTGGAAAATACGGATCGGACAACGCCCCTTCCCGCCGGTGAGCGCCTCCATGCCAAAAAGCTTCTCTCCGCCCCCTGACTTGACGCTTGCCGTCTGATCCCCTAAAAGGAGCGCATGACAGCAAAAATTCTTGATGGAAAAGCCGTAGCCGCTGAAATGCGGGCCGAAATTAAAACCAAAACTGCCGAATTGACCGAAAAAGGCGTTCGTCCCGGATTGGGCGTGATCCTCGTGGGCGACGACCCCGCCAGCCGCAGTTATGTCACCGCCAAAGAAAAAGCCTGTGAAGAAGCCGGAATCCTCAGTCGCGAAATCCGTCTGCCGGCCAGCGCCAGCAAAGCGGAAATTCTGGCCGAAGTGGACCAATTGAACCACGCTTCAGATATTCACGGTATTCTGGTGCAACTCCCCCTCCCCGACGCCTCCATCGAAGAAGAAGTGCTCAACACCATCCTGCCGGAAAAAGACGTCGACGGCTTTCATCCGGTCAGTGTGGGCAAAATGATGCTGGGCCTCCCCACTTTTCTCCCCTGCACCCCCCACGGAATTCTCCACCTGCTCAAACGCAGCGGCATCGAATGCAAAGGCAAACACGTGGTGGTGGTCGGACGCAGCAACATTGTCGGACGCCCCCTGGCCAACCTTTTAAGCCTCAAGACCGATCTCGGCAACGCCACCGTCACCCTTTGCCACACCGGCACCCCGGACATCGGCAGGTTCACCCGCGAAGCGGATATTGTGATTGCCGCCGTGGGCCGCCCCGAAGTTATCACTGCCGATATGGTGCGTGAAGGGGCTGTAATTGTGGATGTAGGTGTCAATCGGGTCGAGGATGCCTCCAAAAAACGCGGCTACCGTCTGGCAGGCGACTGTGATTTCGACCCCATGCTTGAAAAAGTGTCCGCCATCACTCCGGTACCCGGCGGGGTCGGCCCCATGACCATTACCATGCTACTTTATAACACCTTGGAATCCGCAGCCAGAACCCTGGCCTGAGTTCAGCCAGCGGCCCATCCCCCTTATGCAAACCATCCACCGCTATATCTTCAGAGACTACCTCGTGAGTTTTCTGATGGCGTTGTCTGTCATCACCTTGGTGCTGTATTTAGGCGCCATCATGCGGGGACTGGATTACGTGGCCCAGGGTGTGCCCGGGGGAATCCTCATTCAGATCTTCACCCTGAAGATTCCCTATATTCTCACCTTCAGCATTCCCATCAGTACGGTGGTCTCCACCTTACTGCTGTTCGGACGCCTGTCCATCGACGGGGAATTTACCGCCATGCGCTCCGGCGGATTGAGTACCTGGCAAATCATTTCGCCCGTGGTGCTGGGTGGCGCCATCTTCTCTCTGATTTCCTTGCTCGTCCAATATGAAATTGCACCCGAAAGCCGGTACGCCGGTCGAAAAGCCCTCGCCAATATTGGAGAACTCAACCCGGTAGACTTGCTGGACGAAGGTCAATTTGTCCGTTTCCCCACCCTGGAAATCTACATCACCCAAAAAGACGGCAATTTTCTCGAAGATGTGGAAGTCTATCAGCTGAATGAAAATGGACAAACTATCCAAAGTATTCGCGCCCGTGATGGAGAGATCACTCTTTTTCCCGACGAAAAACTCATGCGGGTTAAACTCAACAAAGCCCAGGTACAGCATCCCGATGCGGACAACCCCACCGATTTAACCATGGCCCGTATCATCGATATGGAAACCTACGAGTTCGATGTCGATTACCGTGACATGATGAACCAAAATAAAATCGCCCGCAGCATCAAAGACATGCGCGGCAAACAACTCACCCGCGCCATCATGAAGCCGGAGGAGGTATTCGAGAAACTGGACCCCCTCCGTCAGGAAAAAAACCGGATGAAAGCACTGGTGGAATTCCACAAAAGAATTGGACTGGGCATGGCCTGCCTGAGTTTCACTTTGGTCGGCATCCCGCTGGGCATGACCTCCCGCCGTAAAGAGTCCAACCACGGCATCGTCATCGGACTGGGGATCGTCATCCTCTTCTACGCCTTCATTGTGACCGCAGACAGCCTCCGCGATCTCCCCTGGCTTTTCCCCGACTACATCATCTGGATCCCCATTCTCGCCACCCAAATTGGGGGCATTCTGATGATCCGGCGTATTCCGTAGCATAGTCCACGATCTCCGAGCGTGGAAATCTTAACTTGGGCTCCTGTTTCATTTCACAGCCGTAATCCACGATCTCCGAGCTTGGAAATCTTAACTTGGGCTCCTGTTTCATTTCACAGCCGTAGTCCACGATCTCCGAGCGTGGAAATCTTAAATTGAGCTCCTATTTCATTTCACAGCCGTAGTCCACGATCTCCGAGCGTGGAAATCTTAACCTAGGCTCCTGTTTCATTTCACAGCCGTAGTCCACGATCTCCGAGC
>JARHXX010000036.1 GCA_029269125.1 Kiritimatiellaeota bacterium B1221
GGATCAAACTGGAGGTGGAGCTGTCGTGCGCATCGGGTTTGGCTTCGCCTTCCAGCTCGGGCAGAATGGCTTTGGCTAAAATCTTGCCCAATTCGACGCCCCACTGATCGAAACTGTAGATGTTCCAGATGATGCCCTGCACAAAAATCTTGTGTTCGTAGGCCGCAATCAACATCCCCAGATTGAAGGGCGTCAGCTCCGTGAGCAGGAAGGAGTTGCTGGGACGGTTCCCGCTGAAGGTTTTGTGGGGAATCAATGCTTCCGGCACCCCTTCCGCTTTTAACTGCTCAGGCGTTTTCCCGAAGGCCAGCGCCTCGGTCTGCGCAAAGTAGTTGCTCATCAGTTTCACATGATGATCCCCCAGCGGATTGTGCGACTTGGCAAAGCCGATGAAATCGCAGGGCACCAGCTTGGTGCCCTGGTGAATCAACTGATAAAAAGCGTGTTGTCCGTTGGTCCCGGGTTCGCCCCACAGCACGGGTCCGGTCTGATAATCCACTTCCCTTCCCTGCTGATCGGTGGATTTTCCGTTCGATTCCATATCCGCCTGTTGGAAGTAGGCCGCGAAACGGTGCATGTATTGATCATAAGGCAGAATCGCGTGGCTGTCCGCACCCAAAAAGTTGTTGTACCACACGCCCAACACCGCCAGGATCATCGGCAGGTTCTCTTCCGGTTTGGCGGTTTGGAAATGGGTATCCATTTCATGATAACCTGCCAGCAGACTGCGGAAGTTGTCCGGCCCGATACCGATCATAATCGGCAACCCAATCGCGGAACACAACGAATAACGTCCGCCCACCCAGTCCCAGAACTCGAACATATTGTCGGTATCAATGCCAAAGGCCTGCACGGCTTCCGCATTGGTGGACAGGGCCACAAAGTGACGGGCCACTGCCTCTTCATTCCCCAAGGCCTCTACCAGCCATTCCCGCGCACTGTGGGCATTGGTCAGGGTTTCCTGGGTGGTGAAGGTTTTGCTGGCTACAATAAACAAGGTTTCTTCCGCATCCAATGAACGCAAAGTTTCCGCCAAGTGGGTTCCGTCTACATTAGAGACAAAATGCAAATTCAAGTTGCGGTCGGTATAGGGTTTCAGCGCTTCTGTGACCATCACCGGTCCTAGATCCGATCCACCAATCCCAATATTCACGATCTGGCGAATCGGCTTTCCGGTGAAACCTTTCCATTCCCCGTTACGGACACGGTCAGAAAGCGCCGCCATTTTATCCAATACCGCGTGCACGGCCGGCACCACATTTTCACCGTCCACCAGGATTTCAGCTCCTTTTGGCACACGCAGGGCCGTATGTAAAACCGCCCTCCCCTCGGTCTGATTAATCTTTTCCCCGGCAAACATCGCATCCCGGGCTTTTTCAACCTCACAGGCACGCAGTAGATCAAAAAGTTTCCCCAAGGTATCGTCGGTCACCCGGTTTTTGGAATAATCCATAAAAAGATCGCCCACCTGTAGAGACAAACTTTCCGCGCGTTTGGGATCTGCCTGAAACAGATCTCGCAAATGCATGCTCTTCATTTCAGATGCATGATTTTCTAATTCCTTCCACTCTTTCAATTCATTCACTTTCATGTTCATGAGGTTCCTTAATCTTATCTGTCAGTTCCGGGTGTTAATCTGTGTCTTCGGAAAACGGGCTGTCCAGCCACGACTTCATTTCCGCTTTCCAATCCGCTTCATACGCCAAATCTAAAAATTGATATATGTCCATCAAATCAGTTTGCACCATAATCGAACAAAATAAACCGGCAAGAGCTGTGCTGATACCCAAAACTGTCATTTTGACCAATCCGCATTCGTAAGCTTCTTCCAGAAATTCTTCGAAGCCCGCCTGGGCATCTGCAGAAAAATTTTTAAAATTGCGGGCATCCACCAGCAGGACAAAATCCTGATCCAAACCGGCCCATTCATCGCGCATTTGAAATGTGAACTCCCTCATTTGCGCCATATCCACCAGCTCCTCCAAACGGAGCAGGAAACCATTTTTACGATAACTGATTTGAATCATGTGCTTGCGTTACCCTTCGTTTCGACCCTTTGCAAGTAGAAGGTTCAAGGCTGTTTCATGGAGAAATGAACCGACGTCAAATCACTCAATCGCAAAACGCGTTGACCTCCATCGGGCAGACGCACATTTAAGAGATCCAAACCGGGAACTCCCCATAATAAATCCCCGCTGGAAAATCGAAAAAGAAAGGCACTTTTGTCCCTCCCCCCCTCAAAAGTTTCCAGTTGATGCATTAACACCGGAAAGACGCCTGCCCGATTTTTGACTTCAAAACTTTGATTTTCCAGTTCACCCCAGATGGTTTCTCCGGAAGTGAGCTCACAGGAAACAATCAAAGATTTAGGTGCAGATTCATACAAGGCATTCTGCTTTTTTAATAAATGTAACGCAGGAGAGTCCCCGGGAGCCTCTTCTTCGCTGAAAATAAGTTGAGATTCTCTTCTCTGCAGGTTCTCGATGATCCGATTCAGCTCTTTTTCTGTCGCCTGGACATCTTCCGGATCTGTTTCGGTGCTTTTTTCCTCCACGCTCACTTCAGGAGCGTCATCAAGAATAATTTGCGACATCACCGGGATAGCTGACAGACAAATCACCAGGAAGAGCCATACCCCCCCGACACACAAAAACCGGTGACGAGCACCGGTTTTAAGCGTTTCCAAAAACATGGAAATTACTCCGCAGCCGCCTCAACGGGAGCTTCGGTTACATCTACCCACTCGATGATGGCCATTTCAGACGCATCACTCGGGCGTGTTCCCAGTTTGACGATACGGGTGTATCCGCCGGGACGTTCGCTGAAGGCCGGAGCAATGTTCGCGAACAGTTCATGAACAGATTTCTGACTTTTCAATTTAGAGATAGCCTGACGACGGGCGTGCAGGTCACCACGTTTACCCAAGGTAACCATTTTTTCAGCCAAAGGCTTGATGGCACGAGCTTTAGGTAAAGTAGTGGTGATCCGTTTTTCTTGGATCAGTGAGCAGACCATATTCGACATCATCGCTTCACGATGAGAAGTTTTACGGCCCAATTTAATAGTTTTTTTGCGATGGCGCATTTCGTAAGTTCCTTAAAGATACAATTGATTTAAAGCTTAGTCTTCCCGAGGGGTTACCAACAGGTCAGACTCGAAAGTCATTCCCAGAGACAATCCATACTCAACCAACTTGGCTTTGATCTCGTTAAGAGATTTTTTACCAAAGTTACGGTACTTGAGCATTTCCGCTTCTGTCTTCATGCAAAGCTCACCTACCGTGGTGATATTGGCATTATTCAGACAGTTGGCCGCCCGAACACTCAGTTCGATTTCGTTCACGGAAACACCCAATTTCTTACGGAGTTCTTCGCGTTCCTGATCGATCTGTTTTTCGCTCTGCTCGAATTCCACCAAGTCTTTGTCATAATTAACAAATACGTCCAGGTGATGGCGCAGAATTGCGGCGGCGATGGTCAGGGCCTCATCCGGAGAAATCCGTCCGTCCGTCCAGATATCCAAACCAAGTTTGTCATAATCTGTGCGACGACCCACACGGGTGTTATCCACCCAGTAATTCACACGGGTTACCGGAGAAAACAAACTGTCAATCGGAATAATGCCGATAGGCTGGTTGTCTTTCTTGTTCAAATCGGCGGGGCAATATCCACGTCCAACCTTCACTTCCAGATGCGCTATGAATTTTCCACCTTCGTCCAGGGTGGCAATATGATGATCGGGGTTCAAAACTTCGATGGAACCATCCGTTACGATGTCACCGGCGGTAACTTCACCCGGGCCTTCCACTTTAATCTGCACCATACGGGTATCGCGGGTGTAAGATTTCAGGATGACTTTTTTCAGGTTCAGGATCACGTCCGTAACGTCTTCCACCATCCCGTCCAGGGTGCAGAATTCGTGCGGTGCCCCTTCGAGTTTCAATGCAGAGATGGCAGCCCCTTCCAAGGAAGAAAGCAATACCCGGCGCAATGAATTTCCAATGGTACGTCCGTAACCGGCTTCAAAAGGCTCCGCGTAATAGCGGCCAAAGTTTTCTGTGCTTTCCGCATCGTCTTTGACGACCCGTTTCGGCATCTCAAATCGACCTAGTCGAATAGCCATATATTTATCTCCGTTTCAGAGGGTTGTTTTAAATTATAAATTTCAGAGTCAAAAATTAAAATCTTGGATATCAGATTTTAAATAATTATACACGACGACGTTTCTTGGCACGGCATCCGTTGTGGGGAACCGGGGTCACGTCGGCAATGTTGGAAACGGTCACGCCGCAGGATTGAACCGCACGTACAGCGGATTCACGTCCGGCACCCGGACCCTGAATCTGTACTTCGGCTTCTTTCAAACCGTGGGACATCGCTTTGCGGACGGCTTCCTGGGCAACCACGGTACCGGCATACGCCGTGCTTTTCCGTGAACCTTTGAAACCCGCACCACCGGCGGAACCCCAGGAAATCACATTTCCGGAAAGATCCGTTACGGAGACAATGGTATTGTTAAAAGTCGCTTTCACATGTACCACACCTTGGGTAATGTTTTTAGAACTTTTGGCTTTGCGGGCTTTGACCGGAGACAGTTCCTCACCCAACAGTTGGGCGGCGGTAGGACGTTTGGTGGCCGTATCTTCTGAGCCTTGAGCACTTGCTTCGGGAGCTGCAGCCTGTTCGGTCGCAGCAACGGCATCAGTTTTTACTTCTTCTACAGAATCTTTCTGTTCTTCAGACATGGAGTGTTTTCCTTGGAAAAATGTAGGGGGTTAAATTATCTTGCGGCTTTCGCAGCAGCACGGGCTTCTTTACCACGTACAGCACCAATGGTACGACGACCACCCTTCCGGGTACGTGCATTGGTTTTGGTACGTTGACCGCGGCAGGGAAGTCCCCGACGATGACGAATACCACGATAGCTTCCAATACTGATCAGACGACGAATGTTGGATTGGGTTTCACGGCGTAAATCCCCTTCCACAGTGTATTCGGCCTGCAAATGCTTGGCGATCGCGTTGATTTCTTCGGCAGTGAGATCATCCGCTTTGGTGTTCGGATCTAAATTGAGATCCGCGATGATCTTGTCAGCACGGGCGGGTCCAACACCGTAAATGTAACGGAGTGAATAAGGAAGGCGCTTGCGGCCCGGAATATCGATTCCCATAATGCGTGGCATATTAGTAAACTCCTACTTAACCTTGACGTTGTTTGTGGCGGGGATTGGTGCAAATGACACGCACAACACCCTTGCGTCGAATGACGCGGCAATTGATACAAATTCTTTTAACGGAACTACGAACTTTCATGATTTTAAATCCTGGGGGTGATCTTCTAGAATGATTCCTTTGAGCATATCATAGGGGGAACAATGAAGCCGCACCCTCTGCCCCAATCGCAGCTTTAACTGCGAAAGAGTCTTTTTGGGTGCGGAAAACGCCACCATTTTATGCCCATTATCAAGTTCAACTTGAAAGGTCGCGCACTCTAATTCATTTAGGAGGGTTGCGTCGAGTATAATTTCTTCCTTTTTTTCGGAAATTTTCATTTGAACAGTTTTTTTACAGACAGATTGGTTAATTATATGGTTAATTCAGACGTTAATGAATTTTTCTGTTTTAAATATGCTAAGAAAAATGATGCGGCTTCAATTGACTTTGGGGAAAAATGCATCCCGAAAGGGATGATAAATCAAAAATAATTGTTTTCAAACCGTCATTGATTCCGGCCTCTCCCCTTTTCCAAACCCTTATTTTTCAGCACCTCGCTTCCGCTGCGAAGTATATTTATTCATCCGGCAATGTCAAAATTTCCGCTTTGCCTTTGTGAACGGCCACGGTGTGTTCCACGTGCACGGAATACTTCCGGTCTGCTGTCACCACTGTCCAGCCATCTTCCAGGGTTTCAACATTGTGCGTCCCCAGATTGACCATGGGCTCAATCGCCAGGGTCATTCCTTCTTTGAGCACAGGCCCTTGTCCGGGAGGTCCAAAATTATAAATTTGCGGGGGCTCATGCATATTGCGGCCTACCCCGTGCCCCACAAAATCCCGTACAACCCCAAAACCGTGCGGGATCACCGTTTGCTCAATGGCATGGGAAATATCTGTTAAACGGTTTCCCGCCACCGCTTTGGCTATTCCATTCATCAAGGATTGCTCGGATACCCGGATTAACTCCAAAATTTTCATGTCGGTGACCCCCACCGGTACGGTCATGGCGTTGTCCCCGATAAATCCTTCGTAGACGACCCCCACATCAATACTCACAATGTCACCTAAACGGATTTTGCGATCGCCGGGAATTCCGTGCACCACTTCTTCGTTCACAGAGATACAAGTATACCCGGGGTACTTGGGAACGCCACGTGGACCCGGATAGTGAATGAAAGCGGATCGTGCACCCGCTTTTTCGATGATGTCCTTTGCAAACAGATCCAGTTCCTGCGTACTGACTCCCGGAGCAATCTCTTTGGCGAGTTGCATGCGAATGTTGGCTGCCACTTTTCCGGCGGCCCGCATTCCATCCAGTTCCTGTGCATTTTTAAGTATGATTTTTGCCACGGCGCTCTTTCCTGTTAGAGGTTAAAATGTTTCACTATTCCCTTTCGTAAATCTTCGGTGCCTGCAGAAGCGTCGACTTCCAACAGCTGCTTTCTATCTTCAAACCATTCACGCAATGGATTTGTCATCTCTTCATGCCGCCTGAGTCTTTGCTTCATGCGGACGGGATCGTCATCTTCTCTTTGAATCAAAATACCGCCACAGGCGTCGCATTCAGATCCCACCGGGTGCCCCGCCACCGTCGGATAGGTCCTGCGGCAGTCCGGACAAACCAATCGGGCCTCCATCCGCTTCACCGCAACCTCCACCGGCAGATTTAAAAACACACAGCCAATGAGACGATGCCCTTTGGCTTCCAACCAGGGTGCCAGGGCAATAGCCTGTGGAACTGTCCGGGGAAACCCATCCAGAACCACTCGGCTCTCTGTATCCATGGGTTCTAAAATCGTATAAAAAAGCGACAGTGCCAGATCATCCGGAATATAATCGCCCCGGTCCATATATGGAGCTGAAGCCCTTCCCACTTCGGATTGGGGATCCGCCATTTGTTTGCGGATTTCCTCTCCGGTGGAAACAGGGATAAACCGGTTCTCTTCCTGCAGTCGACGACTTAGGGTTCCTTTACCGGAACCCGGGGGACCCAGAAGTACCAGGAACTCCACCGTGACCTCCGCTTACTTGCGTCCGCGGAGTTTACCTTTGTTCAGGAAACCGTCATAGTGGCGGTTGAGCAAATGCGATTCGATCTGACGCATGGTGTCCAACATGACCCCCACAATAATCAACAGACTGGTGCCACCAAAGAAACTGGTGATAATAAAGTTGATATTAAAATGCTCTCCCAACAAAGTCGGAATCACCGCAATCAGGGTCAATGATAACGCACCGGCCAGAGTGATGCGGGTCATCACATTGTCCAAAAAGTTCGCGGTGGGAGTACCGGGACGGATCCCGGGGATATATCCACCATTCCGTTTAAGATCATCCGCAATTTGCACCGGATTAAACTGTGTGGCCACCCAAAAGTAGGAAAAGAACAGGATCATCAAACTGTACATCCACATAAAGGGGGTGGATCCGAATTGAAACCAACCGGCAGCCATACGTACATTGTCAAGATCCCAGCGGTTTCCGATGTAATTCAATACGGGAGGCGGGAACATCAAAATGGCCTGCGCGAAAATAATGGGCATGACCCCCGCATAGTTTACTTTCAACGGCATGTAGGTACTTTGTCCGCCGTAGGTTTTACGTCCCACGACCCGACGGGCATACTGCACCGGGATTCGACGAGTGGCCTGCGTAATCGCCACCGTGGCCGCAACCACCAGGAAGAATAACACAATCAAAGTCACCAAATGAAATAAACTATGGGTGGGAACCACATTCCCGCCGGGGAAGAACATACGGCTGGCCGCCCGGACCGCGTCTGGCAGACTGCCCAGAATGTTCACCGTAATAATCAAACTGACACCATTTCCAATCCCGCGTTCAGTGATTTGCTCACCCAACCACATCATTAACATGGTGGATGCGGTCAACGCCACGGTTGCCAGCAAGCGGAAAGCCCAGGGGTCAATGGTCACCACCGGGATGGACAGGTTAAAAGACTGTTGGGCGTTGAGCGCCAAAGAGGCAATACTAAAGCCCTGAACCGCACAAAGAATAAGAGTCAGGTAACGGGTGTATTGGTTGATCTTGGCCCGACCGGACTCCCCTTCCCGCGAAAGACGTTCCAAACTGGGAACCACTGCGGTCATCAACTGAATAATAATGGAAGCGGAAATATACGGCATGATGCCCAGCGCACCAATAGCAAACCGGGACAGTGCCCCCCCACTAAAGAGATTCGCCATGTTCACCGCACCACTTGCGGACTGACTGATTGAATCCATCAGTTCACGTAAGGCCGCCGCACTCACACCCGGTGCAGGCACCGCGGTAAGGATCCGACAAAGAAAAATCAGAGCGAAGGTAAAGAAAATGCGTTGGCGCAATTCTGGAATTTTCAAACTGTTGGCAAAGGCGGATAACATAGGATTTTAGAGGTCAGAGATTAGAAGTCAGAGGGCAAATGTCAGATAAGAAAAAAAACATACAAAGAGATCAGAAGCAAGATATGGTTCAGAATGGTCAAGCAAATGACCCCTGATATCTAACTCCTGACCTCTAGGATTTAGGCTTCCGCTTTTTCGGCACCTAATTCAATGCATGTACCACCAGCCGCTTCAATTTTGCTACGGGCGGAACCGGAGAACTTGTCCGCGGTAACATTCAATTTTTTGGTTAATTCACCGTCGCCAAGAATTTTCACGCCGGCGAAATGACTGCCGTTGGCCAATCCTGCATCCAGAATCGCCTCCACAGTCACATCAGCCCCCTCTTCGAAACGGGTTTCGAGAAAAGTCAGATTAACCGGAGCATAGGTTTTCTTGTTCGGGTTTTTGAAACCACGTTTTGGAACGGTACGGAAGAAAGGCATCTGGCCCCCTTCGAAACCTTCCTTGTGCTTATGACCTGAACGGGCCATTTGACCTTTGTGACCTTTACCGGAGGTTTTACCCAAACCGGAACCATGTCCGCGACCCAGGCGTTTCTTACGGTGACGGGCACCTTTAACATTTTGTAGTGAATGAAGATTCATAAGTAGACTCCTGTGAGGAGAGTTTAAATTTACTCGGCCCGACGCAGCGCCATGACTTGTTCACGGCTACGCAGTTGTTCGAGAGCGTCAAAAGTTGCTTTGGTTACGTTTACGTTGTTACCGCAACCCAGAGATTTGGCCAATACGTCACGCACACCGGAAAGTTCCAGTACGGCGCGGACAGCACCACCGGCAATAACACCGGTACCGGGGGAAGCCGGTTTCAACATCACTTTCCCGCCGCAGAAGTCACCAATTACCTGATGAGGAATGGTATCTTCTTTCATCTGGACCAGTTTCATTTGCTTACGAGCACCTTCGCTCCCCTTGCGGATAGCGTCAGCCACTTCGTTTGCTTTGCCCACGGCATAGCCCACGCGACCTTTACGGTCCCCGGCGATAACCAGTGCTGAAAAACTGAATGTGCGACCACCCTTTCTGACTTTGGAGGAACGGTTGATATCCATCACCCGTTCTTCAATGTCTGAGAATTCGTCTTTATTATTTTGATTCGGATTTGCCATAAGTTCGTTGCCTTTAGCGAAAGGTTAAAATTTGAGTCCGCCCTCACGTGCGGCAGTAGCCAATGCGGCAACCCGTCCGGCGTAGCGGAAGCCACCCCGGTCGAAGACCACGGATTCAATACCGGCAGCTTTCGCAACTTCGGCCGCTTTGGCACCGATGACTTTTGCGGTTTCCACATCGTTTGAACGGCCTTTGAATTCCGCCTGTTGTGTGGATACTGCAGCCAAGGTGACCTGCGCTTCGTCGTCGATAAACTGGACGGAGAGGTTTTTGTTGCTGCGGAAGATGCTCATGCGGGGGCATGCGGCATTTCCAGAGATTTTGTTGCGCACCCGCAAGTGGCGACGTACTCGTTTTTCTGCTTTGGTTTTCCAGCTCATTATGCAACCGCCTTTCCTGCCTTACGGCGAATCGTTTCGTCTTTATAACGTACACCCTTACCTTTGTAGGGTTCCGCTTTGTAGTAACTGCGGATCTGAGCGGCAGCCTGGCCAACTTTCTGTTTGTCATAGCCGGTGATGACCACTTCAGTTCCGTTTCCTTCCAGCGTGATTTCCACGCCTTCCGGAATATCAAAATTAATTTCATGGGAATATCCCAAACTCAACACCAGCACACGGCCCTTGAGTACACCTTTGAAACCCACCCCTTCAATCAACAGACTTTTGGTGTATCCATTGGATACGCCTTCAACCATGTTGGCGGCCAGAGCGCGAAGCGTACCGTGCAATGCACGAAGACGTTTGCTGTTGTTTTTGCGTTCAACGGTGATCTGGTTGTCTTCCACTTTCAGTTCAATGCCCATGGGCACTTCCTGTGTGAGTTCACCTTTTGCACCTTTGATTTTCAGGACCTGGTCCTGACATTCCACGGTCACACCTGATGGAATACTTACGGGTTCTTTTCCTATACGAGACATATGTCTTTCCTTAAAAGAGTTGTAAAATTACCAAATATGACAGAGGACTTCGCCACCGGTATGAGACTTACGTGCCTCATAGTCAGTGATGATACCCGTCGATGTGGTTAACAGGGCGATACCCAGGCCGTTTAATACGCGGGGCAGATTTTCCGCATTCACGTATTGGCGTAAGCCGGGTTTACTGATCCGTTTCAATCCGGTGATCACGGGCTCATTGTCCGGACCGTATTTCAGAGTCAGTTTAATCATTTGCTTGGGGGCTTCCCCTTCCAGTTTCACGTCGCGAATATAGCCTTCACGTTTCAAGATGTCGGCCATAGCCACTTTCATCTTGGATGCGGGGATATTCACAGAGCTATGGCCAGCGGCCACGGCATTCCGGATACGGGTTAAAAAATCAGCAATGGGGTCAGAAGTATTCATGCATTCAACCTTTTGGTGGTCCCGTTATTTACGGGGAAAATTGTCATTTCGCGAAGGGCATCCCGAAAAGTTTGAGTAATTCGAAGCCCTCTTCCTTGTTACGGGCAGTCGTGACGAAACAGATATCCATTCCCTGTACCCGCTTAATAGAATCGGGGTTAATTTCGGGGAAAATACCCTGTTCGCTCAATCCCAGAGTATAATTACCCTGTTGATCGAAAGCGTTGGCGGACACGCCCCGGAAATCCCGGATTCGCGGCAGCGCCACATAAATCAAACGGTGCATGAATTCATACATCCGCACATCACGAAGCGTGACTTTACAGCCAATGGCCATTTCTTCACGCAAACGGAAAGCAGCGATACTCTTTTTCGCCAGCGTAATGACCGGTTGTTGACCAGTGATTTTAGCCATGTCGCCCGCAACGGATTTGAGCTCGTCCCGGTCACCCGGCACTCCCACACCCATGTTTACAACGATTTTCTGCATTTTGGGCAGTTCCATGACATTGCTGTATTTACCGGACTTCATCAGTTCCGGAGCAATCGTATCTTTATAAAGAGTTTTGAATGCGACCATTACTTGGCCTCCTTCTTGTTCGCGGCTTCCACCACTTTCAGGTTGGACACGTGAATCGAGGACTCAAGTTCCGTAACGCCACCCTCGGGATTTTCCTCGGAGGGACGAACGGCTTTCTTGATGAGGTTAATCCCTTCCACCAAAGCACGCTGTTGTTTTAAATTCAGTTGGAGAACTTTACCTTCTTTACCGCGGTCTTTGCCCGCAAGTACCAGGACTTTGTCTCCGGTGTGGATATGACATTTAGGCTGAGTCATTAGAGCACCTCCGGTGCGAGGGAAACCACTTTCATCTGGTTGCGGTCACGCAATTCACGTGCGACCGGTCCAAAAATACGGGTTCCGCGAGGATTATCGTTTGCGTCCAGAATGACGACCGCGTTGGAATCGAAGCGCATGACAGTACCGTCTGCACGACGAATCGGATGTTTTGTCCGCACAATTAATGCACGAACCACTTCACTTTTTTTCACGCTGGAGGTGGGAATCGCTTCCTTGACCGTTACCCGGATGATGTCACCAACGTGGGCATAACGCTTACGTTGTCCCAACACCCGGATACATTTGACCAGACGTGCGCCGGTATTATCGGCTACTGTTAAATTACTTTCCTGACAGATCATGGATATTTTACTCCGTTAGGCCGAAGGTTCAGCTTGGGTCTCAGGTTGAGTTGCAACCGTGTTATCGGCAGATTTGCGAACCACTTCCACCAAACGCCAGCTTTTGAGCTTGCTGATGGGACGGGTTTCCTGGATGCGGACAAAGTCCCCTTCCTGGGCTTCACATTTCTCGTCGTGAACATAGTATTTTTTAGAAAGTTTGATAACTTTACCATAGAGTTTGTGGGCCTTGCGGCGTTCCACAGAAACCACGATGGTTTTGTCCATCTTACTGCTGAGCACCGTGCCGGTGCGTGTTTTGCGTACGTGATGTACGGAGGTATCTTCAGACATTATGCGTCTCCCTTCAGAGCGGTTTGGTCAGTGCTTTTGCGTTCACTCAAAACAGTCTGGATACGGGCAATGTCCCGGCGAACCTCGCGGATGCGGGCTTTGTTTTCCAGTTGTCCAAGTGTCTGCTGCATTTTTAATTTAAAATAGGATTCGCCAGCTTCATTTAAAGCAGAAGCCAGTTCGTCAGCGGTCATTTCCCGGTATTCGAGTACTTTTGTCATCGTGTGTCCTAAAATTAAATGTGGGGATTACGGGTAACAAATCGACTGCGGACCGGCAGTTTTGCGGCGGCCAAGCGGAAAGCTTCACGCGCCTGGGATTCGGTAACCCCTGCCAATTCGAACATCATGCGGCCAGGTTTGATCTTGGCCACCCAACGGTCAACATTTCCTTTTCCTTTACCCATCCGAACTTCCAAAGGTTTTTTGGTGTAGGGATAATCCGGGAAAATTCGGATCCAAAGTTTACCGCGACGTTTCAGTTCACGGTTTACCGCAATACGGCAGGCTTCAATCTGCACGTTGCTGATGATGTGCCGCTCAAGCGATTGCAGACCGTAGTCTCCGAAAGATAAAGTGTTACCACTTGTGGCAAGACCTTTACTCTTTCCCCGCTGTTGTTTGCGATACTTTACGCGTTTAGGCATAAGTGGCATTTTGAATATCCTCCGCTTTTTGTTCTTTGGTGCAGACCCAAACTTTAATTCCAATCCGTCCGGCTGTGGTGTGCGCTTCCGTGCGACCGTAGTCTACTTTGGCACGCAGAGTGTGCAACGGCACGGAACCTTGCATGTATTTTTCGCGACGGGACAACTCAGCGCCACCCAAACGACCGCTACATTCAATACGGATACCTTCAGCACCCAGTTCCATGGCCATCTGCATTGCACGCTTCATGGCACGACGAAAAGAAATCCGACGCTCGAGCTGCTGGGCAATGTTCTCTGCCACCAACTGCGCATTGGTATCGGGGTCTTTTACTTCTTTAATTTCAATGAAAATGTCTTTGTCTGTTAATGCGTTCAGCTCTTCACGCAAACGCTCAATGTCGGATCCCCGACGACCAATCACCACACCCGGACGGGCTGTGTAAATGGTGACACGTGCACGATTGGCATAACGCTCAATGCTCACTTCCGGAACGGCAGCGTCTTTCAGTCGGGATTTGATGATCTCACGGATCTTCATGTCCTCGCCAACCAGCTTGCCAAATTCTTTTTTGGAAGCGAACCAGCGGGAGCGCCAGTCCTTGTTGACTGGAATTCGAAATGATATTGGATTTACTTTTTGTCCCAAAACCGTTCTCCTGTTATATGGGTGATAAATGGGTTATGCTTTTTCGTCACTGAGGACGACGCGAATGTGACTGGTACGTTTAGCGATAGGCTTGAACATTCCGCGGGCTCCATAGAAGCCACGACGCATGGTCGGCCCTTGCTCCGCAACTGCGCGCTTCACATACAGGGATTCCACATCGGCCCCTTCATTGTGTTCAGCGTTCGCCACTGCGGATTTTAATGCTTTCTCAAACAGCGAAGCCGCTTTACGGTCGCTGAAGTGGGTAAGGTTCAACGCAGCGGCGATAGGCATGCCCTGAATGGCACGTGCAATATCACCCGCTTTACGGGATGAAATCCTTTGAAATTTTATGACAGATGTTGTTTCCATAATAGAGTCTCCGGGACAATTCAAACGAACAGGAAGTGTCCTGTCCGCACGGCAGAAAGTGTTCCGCATCATCCGCTGTTACGATCACCCGGTCCCGTTTCCGGCGCAAGGCAATCTGCGATCAATGATGCAGCGTTTATTCACATCGTTTCCGACGTGAGGGGCGGGTTATAGGATATTTTTCCCTAAAAGCGAGAGAGAAAAACAAAAAAATGCATTCTTTCTGCTTTTTCCTCTGAAAGGGTTTGTCCTGCCCCCCCGCAAAACCTGTCCGCCCCCCCTCATGCCAGAGCAGAAGGGGCCTGGCCCAGTCTGTACGCAGCACCCTCTTCTCTCTTTTCCTCAGTGAGAGATTATGTCCGCTTCCCGCTTGCAATACCGCTATTTTCGTTAGAAAGACCCTATATGAAACGATTGATCCCTACCCTCCTGTTTATTATTTCCGCCAGCTTTACCCACGCGGCCACCTACTATATTGACTTTGCCCGGGGGGAGAATACCGCTGACGGTCTTTCTCCCGCCAGCGCCTGGAAACATGCACCCGGTGATAAAAATGCCACTGGAAATCCAGCCAACATCCTGCTCCAGCCGGGTGATAAAATCCACTTTAAAGGCGGTGTGGCCTACACCGGTGAATTGAAATTCACCCATTTGCAGGGGAGCGCTTCCCGGCCCATCGTGTTCGATGGCAATCAGGAAGGAACCTTTGGTAAGGGCCGGGCCATCCTCGACGGTTCAAAAATGATTGAAAATTGGAACAAAGTTCAATCCGCAGAACAAGTCGGCGGCAATCCGCTATGGCAGAAAATCATGTACAGCGATGTGGATATGGACCTCCGTAAAAACTTTTCCCAGGACCGCTTTATCCTCCACCGCGACGGGAAACAGGACCGGCAGGCACCCTGGCAACGTCTGTTTTTGATCGATGGCGAAAAACGGGTGCTCCCCATCGCCCAGCGCCCCAAACCTTCCGATGACTTTTATCCGGATCTGCCTAAAGACTTCTATCTTACCCCCACCAAACTCGAAAGCAGCTATCCGCATAAAATCTACTACCCCGACGGATCCAAAGGAAACCGCAGCCTGCCTTTGATTGCAATTACTTACGGAGGCAATGCCCCCGTGATTGAACCTTTTCACCGTGGAGAAGTCGCCCTGGATCTGGATCAAACCTATGAGATCACAGAGATCGGTTTTACTCTTTACCGTCCCAAGTCAAGTGAAGCGCCGGAACAGGTGGCTTTCTACGCCGGCGGAAAAGAGATGTTTGTGGCCGACGTTGATCCGAAACAGGCTGACATGCAACGCTTCCAGCTCCCCTCACCGGTCAGCAGCGACACCATCACCTTTCAATTGCGAAACGAAAGCACGAATAAAAAATGGACCAAATTCCAGCAGATTGCAGCCTTCACCGCGGAGGGAGACAACATACTCCAGCATGAAGTGACCACGGTTATTGAGGATCCGGAACGGCTTATCCAGAAAGATCCAACCTGGTACGACAACATGTTCGTGGGGGTTCACGGCGGCAACAATCATGTCTATTTTGCTCAGGCCCGCAAATATGATCCCGCGTCCCACCGCCTGTACATGCCGCATTTCAAATCGACCATTTACAAGCAAACCCGCTACGCGCTGTTTAATTCTCCGCGCTTCATCGAACTTCCCGGAGAATGGGCGCTGGAACCTATGGAAGGCGGAAAGACCCGCGTCTACCTGCTACCGGATACTGTAAAAGACGGTCAGCCGGTCAACATCGGCTTTCCGACTTTAAAGACCGCCCTCACCTTCGAAGGCGATTCCCGGCATATTGAAGTGCGCGGCTTCCTCATGCAGCGCTACGCCGGCGGCAAAGGCGGCGTCGCTGTCAACGGCAGAACCGGCGGCACCCCCTCCGACATCCGCATCGCCGACTGCGAAGTGCGTTTTATGAGCGGTCAGTCCGGCATCAGCCTCAACTACAGCGAAAACATCACCGTCGAAAACTGCTACGTCCACCACTGCCCCGGATGGACGGTCGGGATCTACGTGAATCGCATCACCGGATACAACTTGCTGGGTACCCGCATCGATAACAACTCCGGCTCCGGTATCCGTCACTACGAAGCCAAACAGGGCACCCTCAAAAACAACATCGTGATCAACCATTATGGGATGCATTCCTCGGCCCTCAACTTCTATGAAGGCTGCCGGGATATCCTGTTTGAAAACAATTACATTCAAAACGTCATCGCCATCAACCGCTCGGTGGAAAATCTCACCTTCCGCAACAATGTGGTGGATAGCCAACTGAACAATGCGGTGAGTGTGGCCCTGTGGCAGTCCGGCAAAGTGGGCGGCACCCATATGAAAAACCTCACCTTTGAAAACAACACCTTCATCAATGCCAGTCCGGACGCCAATTGGTTTACCGGCATTTTTGTTCAGTCCGGAGCCAGCGCCCCCGAAAATCTGATCGCCCGCAACAACGTGCTTTCCCGCCTGCGCCCCCCCTTCCCCGGCACCGTGGAAAACAATATTTTCATGCATCAAACCGACCCCAAAGTCGCCGGCACAGACAGCATGGTGGTCCGCGATCCCGCCGAACTGTTCCGCGACCCCGAAAACGGAGACTACCGCCGCAAACCGGGCGGCCCCATGATGAATGCCGGTGCGAATGTTCCTCCCCCCCCGAAAACCTGGCAGCCTTGATGAACCACAAGATGCTCTGACGTTATATTTCCGGGTGTTTTCCCTCTCATAAAGCCCCATAGGCGGCGGCACTCTCACGGGCTGCGGCTTGTCTGATCGATTACGATTATGATTATGATTATGATTTATGCGAAAAATGGATTAGGGAATAGTGGTAAAGAAACGCCGGGTTATATATATTTCAGTTCTTCTAATAGCTTTAGGAGCTTTTTTATACCCCTAAACCTGATCCTCTTCAACCCAGCAAAATCCAGCGACCTCCAGCCACATTGAGTTCTTCTGGACCCGCCGGGAGGACGATTTTGAGCCGAGTAGACCTGCGAATCCGCTCACATATATAACAACGAGGGAGGCAGATACAATATTACCGCCCCCTCGACCTGCCCCGGAGGGGCAAAGGCACCTAGACCAAGATAAGGGAGGGACGACCGCAGCCTTGGGTTCACATTCCCCCCCTCCAACAGCGCCCCGGAGCGGGTGCAGGAAAATTCAATTCGATTCATTTCGGTGACCTTTCCCCATCCCCCCACAGCAAACCACCCCCCAAATTAAACCGCTTCATCCGCATCGTCACTGACCCGCAACACTTCTTCGATTGTGGTGGTGCCGTTCAGGACTTTAGACCAGCCATCATCACGGAGCGGGGTCATCCCCTGCTTCACCGCGGTGGCTTTAATGCGGCTGGCCGGATCCCGGGCAATAATATGCTGACGAATGTCATCACTCACGGTCAGAATTTCGTAAATCCCGGTTCGCCCCCGATAGCCGGTATTCCGACAGGCTTCACAGCCGCCGGCTTTATAAATCGTGTCCATCCCCTCCACCGGAAATTGAATATCCTTCAGATATCCCTCATCATAATCTGCCGCCACCTTGCAATCCTGACAAAGGGTCCGCACCAGACGTTGCGCAATCAGCGCTTCGATCGATGATGCCACCAGAAAAGGCTCTACCCCCATATCCAACAAACGGGTAAATCCGCTGGCCGCGTCATTGGTATGCAAAGTACTAAATACCAAATGCCCCGTCAGCGCCGCTTGGACCGCAATCTCCGAAGTCTCCCGGTCCCGGATCTCCCCGATCATAATCACATCCGGATCCTGACGCAAAATATGCCGCAGCCCCACCGCAAAGGTCAGCCCAATCTCAGGCTTCATCTGAATTTGATTAATCCCCGGAATTTCGTACTCAATCGGATCCTCACAGGTTAAAATCCGTTTATCCACCGAATTGATGGTATTCAAATAAGTGTAAAGCGAAGTGGATTTTCCGGAACCCGTCGGCCCCGTCACCATCAAAATTCCGTGCGGACGGGAAATCAATTTCTCCAGTTTGGCTGCATCCTGGGGGGTGAGTCCAAGTTTCTCCATGCCCAATAAAGTGGACTGACGCATCAGCAGGCGCAAACTCACACTCTCCCCGTAAACCGTGGGCATAGTGGACACCCGGATATCAATATCCTCCCCGCGAATCCGCAGTCCGATACGCCCGTCCTGTGGCAAACGTTTTTCGGCAATATCCATATTCGACATCACTTTCAGTCGGGAAATAATCGCGGCCTGGTAGCGTTTCAAACGCGCAGGAAGCGGAACCTGAACCAACACCCCGTCAATGCGGTAACGGATGCGTAGATCCTTTTCCATCGGCTCCATATGAATATCCGTGGCCCCCTCCTGATGCGCCTCCCAGATAATCTGATTCACAAATTTCACCACCGAAGCTTCTTCATCCAATTCGTTGGGGTCCGCATCCAACAGCGCATCGATATCCTCCCCTCCATCCTCTTCCAGCATCTCTTCAATGGTTTCGCCCCCCACCCCGTAAAGTCGCTTAATTGCTTTTTCAATTTCAGCCAGGGGCGCCAATCCCAAACGGATGCGGTGCCCCGAAGACAACTGCAAAGCCTCCACCAAACCCGGGCGGAAAGGATCCCGGGTGGCCACCCGCAAACTCCCCTCCTCTACCGACAATGGGACAACTTTATAATGATACACAACTTTTGCGGGAAACAGCGCCAACACATCCGGCGCCGGCACCTCTTGACCCAGAGACACAAAAGTCAACGCCATGGCCGCAGCCAATTTCGGCAAAAAAGTTTCTTCGGAGAGTCCGGACACTTCCAAACAGCGATGGAGCAGATTCCCGCCCTCCTGCTCACGGGCATGAAGAATCGATGAAATTTCTTCAGGTTCAAAACAACCGGTTTGCTCTAAAATTCGTGCACTGCGCGTGGGAAGCTGTATCATCATTTACTCCAAACTTACTGAGGGGGCAGAATGCCTTCATTCACCAATTGACTGTCCATTTTAGGAGTAAGCGGAATAGGCAATGGGGGTTTCCCCGTGCGAATCGCATCCATTTGCTGCTCTTCCAGATGCGCCTGTAACTCCTCTCGCGTTTTAAATTCACGCACCTGAGGCTGCGCAGTGGGCACGGTGACAGGTGCCCGCGGACGTACGGAACTGGGCTGGAAATTTCGGGGGGAGCTGATACGGGTGGAACTCCCCCGACCACCACGTCCCGAAGAATTTTCCGGAGAAGATGCCGGTTGGGCAGCGGGACCTGACTCTATGCGGAAATGGGATTCGGAGCCTTGATAGCGAATCACCGCCGTTCCCTGCATATAATCTCCGGAAACCAACTGAAAATGATTCTGGGGAAAAGCTTCCTCTCCCTCGATCAGCAGAATGGAGGACTGGTCTTTCAGGCTTTGCAATCCCACCCTTAGTTTATCCTCATCCTGGGTAATCATGGTCATCCGGTAATCCCGGGACCAGGAAGGAGCCGCCACGGTCACCGGTGCGCGGCTTACCTCTAAGGGCATGGTTTTTTCAACTCCCAGTAACTGCTTGTCCAAAATCAACTGATACGGACCCAAATCCGCAGCCTGCATGCAACGGGATAAAGTAATGAAAAAGAGAAAAGCTGAAAAGGAGATCTTCATCAAAAAACTATAAGTCCCAACACCTGTCCGGTCAATGCCAATTCACCCCGGGCAAATTGAGGCGAACCGCTGACAACTCAGGGACGGGGCCGGGTATTCGAGTTGCGGCGTACCATGCGCCGTTCCCGCAATACAGATATGGGAGGTGTTACCGCCGCCGCGGTTGGGACTTCTTGGATACCACGGCTGACGGGGGGGGCGCCCGCTTGCAACGAAAATTGATGCTCGGTTCCCTGATACCGTATCACAGCTGATCCGTTTTCATAATCCCCGGATAACAATTCAAACCTGGACCATTCAGAAGACTCCCCTTCCACCAATAAATAAGCGGCATTGTCATTTAAGCTTTGCAGCCCCACCCGTAAACCCGCGCTGTCCTGTGTGATCATGGTCAGCCGGTACTCCTGCGCCCAGGAAGGTCGGGCCGCCGCCACTTTTGCTTGAGGCCTTGCATCAGGAACACGCTGTTCCACGCCGAGGAGTTGTTTGTCCAGAATCAGCTGATAAGGTCCCAACTCTTCTGCCATCCCCCGGTTCAAAATAAGAATACACCCCAGACCCAACGGTTTCAGCCAAAATTTTTTACCTTTCATCATGCGGTGTCCATCACAACCGATTCACGGTTTAATGTACAGAAAATGTTTGGGAATTCCAACAAAACGAAAACCGTGCAAAGGAAGCTGCTATGCACATAACAGCTTCCTTTGCAGGAACTTTCCTTCGTAAACACTCAGGAAAGCACGGACTCATTCATTTTCATAGATGCGTATATCCGAAAAGGTTACATCACAATTTTCATTGGCATCATCGTCACCGATAAAGGTCAGGTACGTCATGCTTCCGGTAAATACCGTTCCGACAGGAATCAAATACGTCACGGGACCGGATCCGGCAGTGTAAGCCGTGCCCACCGGAACAAATGAGGCATGGGTTTGACTCCCGGCAATTTTGATATTGGTGGCACCGGTGGCATAATTGTTATCCGAATCCAGGCCAATACAAAACAACTCGCCTACATCCGATGCGTCCACAGTGACTTCAATCACCGTATTCGCAGTCACGGTATACGCGTATGCATATTTTCTCCACGTATTTCCACTGAGGTGAATCGCGGTATCCGAAGCCTCCAGGGTCATCCCTCCGGAGGTGGACTGAGACGAATAATCCGAAAAGTTCCCGGCATCAAAAACCAATACCGGTTCCACAGGATCATCCACATATTCCACTTCCAGCGTCGGCTCATTTCCCGTACTCTCCCGACTGTAAAACGACACCAGCTTGTTGGTGTTTGTGGGTTGCACCAACGCAAAGGAAACCACGCCGTCATTCGCATATTCCGATTGAACATAAGCGGTCACATCGATTTCATAGGTTTCATCCACCGTTCCGGCATCGATCGTCGCAATGGTGCTCCCCACAGTGGGACGGTTGTTCCAGGTAACCGAGGATTCACCCCAGCTGTCATCATTGAGCATGCGGACTTCCACCCAGCGAGAACCGGAACCTTCTCCACCAATCGCTTTCACTTTCAGCTTCAGGGTCGCAGAACTCATGTTCTCCGAAATCCCGGAAATTGGAAATCGGACATAGCTGTTGCGGGTATATTCACTTGAGTTCACATGCTTCACCAGCATCTGCTCCACTGAACCATAATTGGTGGTGGGATTGTCATTATGCACATAAGCATCCGCTTCCGGAAGCACCCATTCGACCATGGGAACCCCCGCATCAAAATAATACCCTTTGGTGTCGCCGTAGGTCTGACTGTTTAAATCAGTGCCAGTGCCATCCCAGGCGATGCTGGCATTCACAAAATCAGGATCCACGCCGCTGCCGGGCCGATAGGTCACCGTTCCGGCTCCTAAGGTAATCGAACCCGAAGTGAATCCGCCACCTGCACCGGTGAATGCCAGGATACTATCGGTAAGCGTCAGGTTCCCGGAACCCTCTTCATGAGCAGCCGTGCCTGCATCCGCGTAAAAGGTGAAATGGCTCAAAGTCGCGGTGCCGTTTTTGGTCCAGGCCCCCGCCCCGCCATATCCTCCAGTGGGATTTCCATTTGAGCGGCGATATGGTGCGACCGCCACACAATTCTCGGCCGAAGAGTTCCCCCAAAACCGAAAACCTCTATAATTAAGAACTGACACGCAATCCACCAGAGTCGCAACCGGTTTCAGATCAAATCCGCCATCTTCATTGTTGATCGCAAGGCAGTTTTCAAAACTCACACCGGTGGTGGTGTTCTCCACCACAAACCCGTCACCATTCCAGTAACTGATTCCCTGGTTGTTTCGCCGATTGTTCGCAGCCACACAATCCACAAATGAAATATTGCTGTTGGCACCATTGTTGTAGAGCACAAATCCGAAAGGAAAAGGCTCCGAGTAATCCCACCAGCTGGCATCATCACCCGTTAAATCAGCAACACAATTTTCAAACACCACGTTGTCACATCCGCGGTCGAGGCGGAACCCCTGCTTGGTGTAAGCGGTCACCAGCACATTATCAAAACGGGAATCATCCAGGTAACTCAGGTACACCCCATGTCGCACATCATGGATATACAGGTCTTTAAATTGATAATGTGACGGACGGGCACTGGTACTGTTTTTGACCGCGTATTGCACGCCACTGAGTTCCAGATTTTCCACATGCCAGTAATTTCCGGCCACATTGACGATTTGCCACTGGCCGCTGTCCGGATTGCTCCGATACCAATTACCACTCCCACTAAAATGCGGCACCCCCGATCCGGTATCGACGCCGATCACACTTTTCCATGCCCCGGCCGTTCCACTGGATGTTAAACTTAAGGAACTGGATCCATAATTTCCCGAGCCGAGAAACAGGCTGTCTCCCGCCCCCATCGTGGTGTTGAGGGTCGTACCCAACGCACTTTTCGCCAAAGCATTTTCCCAGTTACTTCCATCCTGCGCACCCGCACCGGATGGGGTCATATAATATTCTGTTGCGAGTAATCTCGTAGAGAGAAGAAAGAACAGATTGCCAAATACAGCAAAGGCTTTCATTTTCATTTTGTGTCCTGGGTTTGGGGTTGTTTGTCTTGGAATCTTCCAAAAGATACTGCGTAGATGCTTTTGAATGATTTTGGGTTGATTTAAGAAAGTTGGAATAAATTTGTGCTGATCCTTCGCAGCATACGGATTCGATTTTATGTATGGATCAATGGAGCGAGGAAGCGGGCAGCCGTCGGGTACACCGATCTCTCACGCGCATGTTCGATCCACACATAACGGGGAGAAAAACGCTTCGTCACTCTTCATATAAACGAATATCCGAAAAGGTGACGTCAATGTCTTCTCCTGCATCATCATCACCGACAAACGTCAGATACGTCATATTGCCAGTAAATACACTGCCGATGGGAATGATATACGTAACCGGTCCTGCCCCTGCGGTATAGGGACTGCCGACAGACACAAATGAGGCATGTGATTGACTCCCGGCAAATTTCACATGTGTGGTGCCGGTCGCATAATCGTTATCCGAATCCAGTCCTATACACATCAACTCACCGACATCCGAAGCCTCAACCGTCACTTCCATCATGGTATTTGCAGTGACCGTGTAACTGAAGGGATATTTTCTCCAAGTGTTGCCGGTCAGATGAACCGCGGTATCCGCCGCCTCCAGGCTCATCCCGCCGGCCGTACTTTGACCTGCGTAATCCGTAAAGCTCCCCGCATCAAACATCAGCACTGGTTCAGATTTTTCGATGATCTGAAATCCGGACAAGCCCGCTCGCCTTCCCACCCCGGTATCGGTTCGGATTCGGAAACTCTCCAAAGTCACATCCCGAAACACCACATATTCCTGACCATCAACCGCCGCACCCGAAGACAACGCAGTCGATTCTTCAAACGTGCCATCCCACACCCGGTCTGTGTCCCGCAGGTAAAGGATATCAGAAGCCGGAGACATATCCTGCCATCCCCCGGAACCGTCCGGCTCCTGAAGTTTCAGATTCATCACATAAGGCGTAGCCCCCCCGGAGCTCACCCCGCCAAAATACACAACCACATCATAGGTGTCAAAAGGCACCTGGGTGGCTTGTATAATCCGACCGTCTCCACTGCCACTGCTGCCTCGTTCTGAGGCCATCATCTTGGTATTCGGATCAGACGTGACGGGAGTGTTGTTCACATATCCAAAAGGCGATCCGCCAATGGTCAGGGTGACCCCGGTGGCATTCCCCAGATGATCCACGGCATCCGGAAGATTCACCGTGCTCCCCACAATCGAAGTTCCGGAAGCATCAATCCCAATATTATTCCAATGGCCCACCGCTTCCACCCCCGCCAGATCACCGGCCTCCAGCTTGTAAGCAGCACTGCCGGTAATATTTGCGCTAATGACGCCCGGCCCCGTCGCCCCGAAAGAATACCCTTTGGTTTCTCCATAAGTCAAACTGTCAAAATCCCCACCCAGGCCATCCCAGGCAATACCGGGGTTCACAAAGTCCGGGTCCACACCACTCCCCGGCCGATAGGTCACAGTGCCTGTTCCCAAAGTCACCGATCCCCCGGAGAAACTTCCCGCGGCTCCTG
This sequence comes from Kiritimatiellaeota bacterium B1221, assembly GCA_029269125.1. Classification (GTDB taxonomy): domain Bacteria; phylum Verrucomicrobiota; class Kiritimatiellia; order SS1-B-03-39; family UBA6053; genus UBA6053. The sequence goes on from JARHXX010000036.1 coordinate 24,485, forward strand.
AAAAAGCCAGAATACTGTTGGTGAGCAGAATGCTTCCTGACCCTTCTTCATACACCGCGGTTCCGGCATCGGCATAAAAAGTGAAATGATGAAGGGTAATATTCCCATTTTTGGTCCAGACACCGTTGCCGCCATACCCTCCGAGCAGATTTCCATTCGAACGCCGGTAAGGCGCCACCGCAATACAATTCTCAATGGAACCGCCGTACCACAAACGGAACCCACGGTAATTCAAAACCGACACACAATCCGTCAAGGTGGTGCTGGACGACTTCAGATCAAACCCGCCGTCATCGTTATTCATCGCCAAACAATTTTCAAAACTGACCCCCGACGCATTGGATTCCGTGACGAAACCATCTCCCTGCCAATACCCTTTGTTCTGATTATTCTGACGGTTATTCACCGAAACACAGTTGATAAACGAAATGTCTGAATGGCTCCCGGAACTGTGTAAAACAAATCCGAAAGGATACCCGTCCGAATAATCCCACCAGGAACTGTCCCCGTTCGTTAAGTCAGCCGTGCAATCCTCAAACACCACATGGTCCCCGCCACGATTCAGCCGGAATCCGTGTTTGGTGTATTCCGTAATCAAAACATTATCAAAACGGGAATCGGAAAGATTGTTCAGATACACCCCGTGAAGCACATGATGAATATGAAGATTCGTAAACTGGCAGTGGGACGCGCTGTCCGCTGTATCATTGTGGATCGCATACTTCACACCACTCAGTTCAAGGTTCTCAACCGTCCAGTAATCTCCGCGTAATTTAATGACCCGCCACTGGTGAGCACTGCTATTCGGATTAATTCTGGACCAACTCCCGTCTCCACTGAAATGCGGCAGCCCTGCCCCCGTATCTACCCCGATAATACTTTTCCGCGCCAGTTCAGTTCCACTTGAACTTAATGTCAAAACGGCAGAACCATAATCTCCGGATCCCACATACAGCGTATCCCCTGCCCCCATCGTGGTGTTCAAAGTCGTATTCAGTGCACTTTTTGCCAACGCATTGTCCCAGTCTGCCCCACTGAAAGCACCGGCACCAGACGGCGTGAGATAATATTCTGCAGCCTGAAGGGTACCGACAGCCAAAAAGAAAAAGGGTACGGCTACCTGAAGAATGAAGTTCATCTGTGAGTCCTGGGTTGGGGTTGTCTATCAAATCCACGTCAATCGCTTCTACGTAGATCCTAATCAGAAATACCCTATGGAGGTGAATTCACGCAAGAGAAAAATTTTCCACCCACGGAAAAACTTCATTTGAGTTCTCCCTTCCCCGCGCCTTCGCAAGCTTTTAATATCTGACCCCTTAATTAAAGATCCCCCTGTCATTATTCACTCTAATCCAGACGGGGCCTTTTGAGACAGGCAGGATTTAACGGTCGATAACGGTGAGGCTTTTTTGAATAAAAAAATTTTCATCCCAAAATCCCGAATTTCCTGAACCCGATAAAATCGGGAATTTTATATACTGCAAGATAATCTCTGAAACAGGCGTATCCAAAATGAAGGATACGCCCTCCCCGAATTAAAATTTCTTTTGTAACAGCTCGGGATTCTGGTGATACAGTTTTATGATTAACTCGCCAAACAGGGAATTCGCCCAGGCAAACCATTTCCGGCTAAAGCGGCCCGCATGATCCATATGAAAGGATTCATGCATAAAACCGGTCTCTGCATGGGTATTTCGCAGTTGACGCAAACAGTCAAAAATTTCATCTTTATCATCCGTGGTCAGGGCCTTTACCATAATCGACATGGGCCATAACCAGTCAGGACCTACGTGGGGACCGCCAATCCCTTCACCCGCTTTTCCCCGCACAAAATAGGGATTGTTTTCACTCCATAAAAACCTGCGGGTGTTCTGATAAAGCGGGTCATTCATCTCACAATACCCCAAATACGGCAGGCTCAACAGACTGGGTACATTCGCATCATCCATGACCCAGACCGACCCGAACCCATCCACCTCATATGCGTATATTTCGCCAAAAGACGGATGCGTCATGGTGCCATGGGATTTGAGGGCTGCATCAATTTCATCTGCCAGCAAAAGTAAATCACCGGCCACTTCTTTCGCCGGGGGCATCGACGCCACCTCGCGTAAATTCACCACCGCCATCACATTCGCCGGCACCAAAAATTTAAATGTCGTGGCATCATCTGATGGACGAAAATAACTTTTCACCATTCCGCAGGGTTTTACAGGAAACCCGACGCCATCCTGTAATGTTTCCGTGGGACGGTCAAACTCCCGGGCAAAGCGATAAGGCGATTCTTCGACGCCCTGCTCCACCCGAAAGGTTTGAATCACCAATTGAAGCGCTTCCATCCACCGCTCATCAAACACCGTACTTTCCGGACAAACTTCATAAAACCCGGCGGACAAACGTAAGAAAGCACACAGGCTGTCCATTTCAAATTTACGTTCATGTACCCCGGCCCGCATTTCAGTATAATCCGAGGCCCAATGTGGCGCATCCTCCAGATCAGGCATAAAAGCATTGGCATAGGGATCTACCCGAATACAGTCCGCCTGCCGCCGAATCACCCCTTCCAACATGTCCTGCAGGAGAGGGTCTTCACTCGCCAAAGGGATATACGGCCAGACTTGATTGGTAGCGTCCCTTAACCACATCGCATTGATATCTCCGGTGATAATACAGGTATCGGTCTCCCCTCCCGCATTCTTGCCCATCCGCACCGTGGTATCCAGAGTGTTGGGGTAGCAGTTTGCAAATAACCAAGCCAGCTCCGGATCAGCAATGGCGGCTTGAACTTCTATGATTTTCTGCTCGACCGCTTCTGAATGAAAAGCGCGGTCGGCAGGTTGGGGACGCTTTGAGGTAAATGTTTTATTCATAACATCAAACTAACAGTGCAGGCCCATTTCCCACAAGTACAATTCCCGCAGCGGAACGCCAAAATTTGCGGGCAAGTTTCCTACATTATTTTAGCGACATGCAAAACTTTTAAAGCCAAGCTTTAATCAAACCATTGCCTAGGAAACATTATGCCCAAAGATACGATCCACCCCAAAATACTTCATCAAGAAGGTGTCCTTGAATCTCCGCGTCAGCTTTCGGTCCGAAACCACTATGAGGTTGTGGTCTGTGGTGGCGGCCCCGCGGGAGTCGGCGCGGCTCTGGCCGCAGCCAGAGAAGGTGCACGCACTTTGGTCATCGAACAATACGGTATGTTAGGCGGCGTTTGGACGGCAGGTCTTCTCAATCCCTTTTTCGAATGTGGCGGACGCGGATGGGTGGTCGATGATTTGGTCAGCCGTCTTACCCGGGAAGGCGCTTTCCGAAAATGGCGGGCGCACGATTACTGTTTCGATGTGGAGGTTATGCGCCGCACCCTCGAACAGATGCTCAGTGAAGCCGGGGCCGACCTCCTGTATTACACCCGGATCGCTGACAGCATTGTCATCGACGATAAAATTTGTGGCGTGGTCATCGAAAGCAAAGCCGGGCGGCAAGCCGTCATGGCCGAAGTGGTCATCGACACCACCGGCGACGGCGACGTCCTGGCACGCTCCGGCTGCGAGTATCAGTTAGGCCGGGAAAGTGACGGACAACTTCAACCCATGACTCTGATGTTCGAAGTCCGCGGCTTGCCCCATGATTACGAACAGGAAAGCTCACAGGTTCTGTACGACCAAATGATGCATGCCATCAAAACCCATCAGTTAGACTACGAACTTCCCTATCCCCGTTGCGGCTACGCCCCCTGGATTGTGAGCACCCCCTCCCCCGGCATCGGAGACGTGCAATGCACCCACGTATTCCGCATGAACCCTCTCGATCCCGGAGATCTCACCCGCGGTACTGTGGACTGCAGGCAACAGGCGGCGGATACAGTTGAAATCCTCAAATGCATCCCCGGGTTTGAACAAGTTGAACTTTCCCAAACCGCCTCCCAGATCGGTATCCGCGAAGCCCGCCGGTTGGTGGGCCACTATTCAATGGAACGCCAGGACCTTATTGACGGCCGGCGATTTGATGACGCGGTAACCAGTTGCGGTTTTGTCATCGATGTACACCACCAGGAAGCCTCCGGAAAAGAAGTTGAAATGGTTCACACCCGAATTAAACCCTACGAGATTCCCTACCGGTGCCTGCTCCCCCGGGACCTGCGCGGGTTGTTGGTGGCCGGACGTTGTATCTCCGGCAGCCATGAGGCCCACGCGTCTTACCGCGTCACCGGCACCGCCATGGCCCTGGGTCAGGCCGCCGGACTCGCGGCCGCACAAGCCCTCCGCCAAAAAATTGAACTCGATGCCGTCGACGGCAAACAACTGCGCGCCATCCTGAAAAAGCGGGGAGCCAAATTCGCAGATGAAGTGGCCGTTCTGCATCAATAAACGAAAGAGACATCTTCCCCCCTGAAGTCCCCGAACAAAACGTTCCATGTTCTTTTTCAATTTATCTGAACTCTCCGTCATGGTAGAGACCCCGCATGGATTTAAGTATTCTCATACCCGCGTACAACGAGGCGGAGCGTATTCGCTCCACCTTGGACAGCTATGGGAATGCGGTCGAAAATCTTAACGCCGAGATTTTGGTCATTGTCAACGGAAGCAACGATCAAACCGAAAGCCTCATTCGAGAGGAATACCTCCCCCGCTATTCAAAAATACGCCTGGTCGTTATTCCCGAAAAAGTGGGAAAAGGCGGTGCCCTCATGCGGGGAATCTCCGAATCCTCAGGGAAAAAAATTGCTTTTACCGATGCCGATGGCTCCACGCCGCCCGAGGCCTTATGGGCGCTGGTGGCAAAGCTGGACCGGCCCGGAATCGTGCTGGGCTCCCGGTGGATGCCGGATTCCATTATCGGTCGCAAACAACCACTTTCCCGACGGGTCATGTCCCGTATTTTCAACTTCTATGTCCGGCTGCTCTTCGGATTAAACGTCACCGACACCCAGTGCGGAGCCAAAGTCATCTCCCGGGAAGTGCTCACCGCGATCATCCCCGCCGTCGGCACCACCCAATGGGCATTTGATGTGGAAGTTCTATTTCAAATCCGGCGCGCGGGTTACCCCCTCCGGGAATTCCCCACCGAATGGAATGACGTCTCCGGTTCCAAAGTGAAAATCTTTCGATCTTCGATCGAAATGACCTTCGCCCTCATCCGGCTCCGCTGCATCTACTCCCCCTTAAAACCCCTGGTAACCCTCTGGGACCGCAGTTTGGGACGGAAATTATTTGATCGGCGGATGGCCCGAATGCGCTCGATCTACGCTCAAAACACATGAAGCGCAAAGATCCATTTGAAAGCCAGAGCCTCATGCTTATCGCCGCCGCCATGGTCGGCCATGTGGGCAATTATGCCTATCACCTCATTACCGGCCGGCTGTTGTCCACCACGGAATACGGACTGCTCATGGCCTTGTTCGGATTGATTAATATCCTCCTCATTCCCATGTCCGCCCTGGGACTCGCCCTCACCCGCACAGTGGCAGTCGATATCCATCAGCAAAACGGATCAGGTCTTCCGGCACTCACCCGAAACTGGGCCCGCGGCATGATCCTCTGCGCAGGGGGTTTTATCCTGTTCGCCTGGATGTTTGCCCGCCCCTTACAAACAGCCCTGGGGTTCAACCGCGTAGCGCCAATCCTGCTCGCCGCCTGCATACCGGGTTTCAACCTGCTCCTCACCCTTTGCGGCGCCTTGCTCCAGGGATTGCAGCAATTTAAAGGTTTGGCCCTCCGCGGAAGCATGCTCTTTGTCATCCGGGCACTGCTGGTCTCCGCCTGTTTACTTCTCGGATGGAGAGCCGCCGGCTGGGCTTTGCTTGCACATCTGCTGGGGATGTGCGGAGCCTTCGCCGTCAGTGTCGGTTTTCTCTGGTCCAAAATCCCGAAAACCCCAACCCGCCCCGCACCGTCCACCACGCCCATTCTGTATCAGGCTTTAAAAGCCTTCCCCATCCTGCTCGCTTTTTCCACCCTAATGACCGCAGATGTCATTCTTGCCCGCAGCTACTTTCCTCCCGACCTCTCGGGGCGCTTTGCCCAGGCCGCCACCCTGGGCCGCATGATCCTCTGGCTCCCCCTTCCGATTGCCCAGGTTCTTTTCCCCAAAGTGGTCCGCGAAAACGATGCCACTCCCGCCCAGCGGAAAACCCTCCGGAAAGCGATGGGCTACACCGTCGGTATGGTTGTGGCGGCAACTGCCGTCGCCTGGATCGTGCCCTCCCTCGCTCTCCGCATTGTATTTGGTATCGCAAACGCACCCGCAGAGCAAATATTTTGGTTTCGGGGTGTTGCTTTGGCCATGGCCCCGCTGGGTCCGGTTTATCTGCTTATGCAGTACGAACTCGCACGGGGAAAAATTCAACGCATGCTCCCCCTCTGTCTTTTCGCCCCCGCATTCCTCACCGCCTCCCTGTTTTTCCATGAAAGCCCCCGCCAACTCATTCTCCTGCTCATGTTCACAAACCTCTTGGCACTCATCAGCGCTCTCCCCCAACTCTTCCGGGACGAAAGCCGGCACTAAGGCAGCTGAACTTTAAACAGGGCCCCCTGGTTCAGTTCACTTTCACAGGTGATTTCACCGCCCATGGCCTCCACAATTTTATGAGTGATAGACAACCCCAACCCCACCGAAGGTTCACCGGCAGTCGGCCGGGTACTCAGCTTCGCAAACCTCACGAAAAGGTTCTGTTTGTCTTCCTCCGAGAAGCCCCGCCCCTCATTATACACTTCAAAACATACCCCTTGCGCCGCGGGAAAAAGGCTCACCCGGACCGCCCCCCCGGGAATTGCATATTTTAACGCATTGGAAACCAAATTATCCAGAATCTGCCCCAGCGCGCCGGCATCGGTTACGGCCCGCACATCCGCCAGTTCCGGAGTGATCTTCAGAACTTTTCTCCGGGCCTTCTCAAGATAATTAGACAGGCAGGTTTCAAACAGTGGCTTAAGATCCACCTCTTCCATATTCAAAGGATAACGGCCCGATTCTATGGTGTTCACATCCAGGATATCCTGAACAATCTTTTGCATTCGCTTGGAGTTCTCCGCAATTTCATGTGAATAATCCCGCAAATCCTTATCACTCACCACCTCTAAATCCCGCAGCAGTTCCGCATACCCGTTTATCACCGTCAGCGGATTGCTTAAATCGTGTGCGGCGATTCCCAGAAATTCATTTTTCTCCAGATTTAAACGGGTCAACTCCTCCACCGCATTTTTCAATTCCCGTTCTGCAACATCCCGCTCCCCCATCACTTTGCGCCGATAATATTCCACAATAAATCCCAAGGCACACATAAAAGTCGCCAAGCCGGCATACCCCACCAGGGTCACCCATCCGTGTTCATTTTCGGGATATAAAATCGGCAGCGCAACCTGTATCACATCCATGGCGGACAAGCCCGCAACCAACACCACAATCGCCACACTGATCCAAAAAGCCTGCCGGTGTTTCGGCACCAACAACTGCGTGCAAAAAGGCATCGTGGCCAGCCAAGCAACGGCATGTCCATGAGTCCCGCCCTCAATGATCGACAACCACGTAAACATCGTAACCAAAGATGCGACAAAACAAAGGGCCGCCAAATGAACCCTCCCTTTTCGCAGACAAAACCAAGGCAGGGTCAGAAAAAGTAAACTGTTACACAGAATCGCCAATGCCCCGGCATGATGCCCGATGAACAAATAATAAATCGCATACCCAATGGAAAAAAGCCCCCCAACCGAGGTAAACCCCACAATCAAATTCGCCTGTCGATTCTTTTCAGGATGCTCATCTTCACCGGGGAAAAGATCTTCTGGAGAAGGATGCCATACAGCTCTAAATATGCGGAGGAGTTGATCCATGATCAAATCAGGATGCTAAAGATCTACTTTAATTTCAACCACCAATACACAAATCCCAGACTGCAGGCTGTCAGAAAAACCAATCCCGCCCAACTTAGCGCGGTCAAGACTCGGCCCGGACGATAGATTTCCGGTACCCATTCCGCCCGCATAGCCGCGAAATTAATCCAGGCAAATACCGGTGACGTCACGAACGACACCACCATCGCCAGAAATAACATCTGACCCAGATTTGTCACAAAACAAAAGTTCACCGTCATTGCCGCCACCAAACAAAGCAAAATCCAAAAAATGTGGAACTGCTGCCACTTCCCTTCCTGATGCCTGAACAAAGCCATCGAAACGCCAAGCGAACGGGGATACCCGTCCACACAGGTTAGGGTAGTGCTGAACATGGTGATAAAGGCTGCCACCGCCACCACCGGACGGGCCCAATCCCCGATACTGCGGGCATAAAGGGTGATAAACTCTCCGGCAAAAACACCCCCCTTCGGGCTGAAACTTTCCCCCGTCCCAAACATCACCAAAGCCCCGAGGGCCAAAAAGAACATCGCCAACACCGTGGTCCCCAAATACCCAATGTGAAAATCGATCATCGCATGCTTCATCGATGCCCGGTATCCGGTTTCCTTTTCCCGCGACATCATCCACAACGAAGGCCAGGCCCCCACATCAATCGGCGCCGGCATCCAGCCCATAAACTGCACCAGAAAACCCACAGAAGCCAAGGCCCACGGAGAATCAGCTTCAAAACCTTCAACCATCTGACTCCCTTTACTCAAAGCCATCATCACAGCGAACAGTGTGCAAACCGTAAGCAACAACATGATCACTTTGGTCACTTTATCCAGTAAATGATAATGACCGAAAATGATGATAGCCGCACACCCACTGGAAATCACCAGCGAAAGGACTTTGGGTTCCCAATGACCGGGCATCCCCAAATTTAAGGCCAGGCTTCCGGAGATCAGCGAAACCCCGGCAATATTAAATACCGCATTCACCAGATTCAGCAGGAAGAAAGCCAGCAGGTAACCTTTCCCCAGGCGACGATAGCCATGCAGAATGGTCTCCCCCGTCGCCGCCGTATAACGGGCCCCATACATAAAAAAGGGATACTTAAACAGATTCACCAACAGCATCACGATCAACAGCGACCAGCCGAATTGTGCACCGGCCTTGGTGGAAGCCACCAGATGTGATCCTCCCACCGCCGCCGCGGCCATCAGAATGCCCGGACCCAGAGCTTGAAGCAGGTTTCCTTTTTGACTCAGATCCGTGGGGACGATACGTTGTTCTTTCATAAAATTTATTTAAACCGCGCCTGCATTCGAATAAATGCAAATTTGGATTTTTCTTTGCGCATACCCAGTGGCGGCGCGCCTTCCCTTATGCCGTCTCATCCATAGCCCCTTCGGCCGCCGGTCACCGGAAACAGGGCTCCCACACAGCACCGGGCTACCCCAACACCACACCCACAGGACAATGATCCGACCCGTGGACGTCCTGTAAAATAAACGCTTCTTTTAAGTTCGGTTGCAAATCGGGTGACAAGCACACGTAATCAATCCGCCAGCCCACATTCCGTTTGCGCGCGGCGGCCCGGTAACTCCACCAGCTATACTCCCCCGCCGCATCCGGATGCAAAGCGCGGAAACTGTCGATAAATCCCGCTTTCACGATGTTATCAAAGCCCATCCGCTCCTCATCCGTAAACCCCGCACTTTTATGATTGGCATCCGGACGGGCCAAATCAATTTCTTTGTGGGCCACATTCAAATCGCCACAAAACACCACCGGCTTGGATTTTTCCAGCTCCTTCATATAGGCCAGAAAATCCACATCCCACTCCCCGCTCCGATAGGGTAACCGCAATAAATCATTTTTAGAATTCGGGGTATAAACCGTAACCATCCAAAAATCTTCAAGCTCCACCGCGATCACTCTTCCCTCCTGATCATGTTTTTCAATCCCCATACCCAGACGCTGCTCCAACACCGGCAACTTACTGGCCAACAGTGTGCCCGAATATCCCGGTTTTTTGGCCGGATGCCAGATTACCGTATATTCGCTCGAAAACGTGTACGGGACCTGATCCGGAAAGGCTTTGGTTTCCTGCAAACATAGGATGTCCGGCTGCTCCGCCTCCATAAATTCGGCAAAGCCTTTTTTCAGACAGGCACGAATGCCATTCACGTTCCAGGAAATTATTTTTGTCATAAGTTTGGGGAGGGGAAATGATAGAATCAGTTGTGTAAGGTGTGGAGGTATAAAATCTGACATCACAAATCTCAAATCTTAAATTCGACTTCCCGCGATAAACCCCCACACCCCCCGAAAAACACCGGAAATCCTCTTTATGAGAAATAGACCCCCTCTTCGCATGGGCAATCAACGCACAACAATGTTCACCCTCAATAATCAGATAGTTGCCGCACAGCCGGGAAAGCTTCCCCCGCGCATAGGAAAAAAACAATTGGTTAAACAGCGCAAACCCCACATCACTGACCACATGCAAACGACGACGTTCTTTCACCCCACAAACCACTTCTCTCCCCCCCCCCAATGGGCGCATAAACCGGCTCCCCCCAACCAAACGTATCAGCCAATTGGACCTGCCCTGAAAGATACTTCGATGTCGATTTCTGATGCCACACCTCTCCCTCCGGCGTTTTCGCTAAACGATAGAAATCATACGCATACGTCATCCCCCATGCATGGGTGCCATGACTGGGGACGGCGTCACCCGGAGAATTCAGTACATTCCATTCCCCTCTCAATGGAGGCGACACAACCATAGGCTTCACTTCCTCTCCTTGAGCAGCCACATCGCTCGCATGCGCGGCGGTGCAGTAAAAATCGCAAACAACAGCATCGGACCCTGACCCGTTAAATCTTTATAATGCCAAATGCAACAGTGGATACGGCTTCCCCTGACCATCGACGGGGGAACGCCCCGTAATATGGAAACCCATATGCAGGTAAAAACCCAACGCCTGCACATTCTGTTCATTCACATCGACCTTTGAGACCCCCTGCTCTTTGATCGCATGACCCGTCAACAACGCACCGATCCCCTGCCCACGCATATCAGGTGCAATAAACAACATTTCAATATTTCCGTTATCTACACCACAGAATCCCTGAATTTCACCCGTATCACCTTTCGCACAGCTCAAATCGACCGCATCAAAATACTGTTCCAGAATTAACGGTTTGAGCTCCTGTAAATCATCTTCAGTCAAAAAATCATGGGTGGCTCTCACCGATGCCTCCCAAATTTCTATGAGCCGACAGTAATCGGCTTTTTCCACAAGTTCTATATTCATCATCCCGCCTACTTAAAAATTAGACCTCTACCCATATAAATTTCTTCATTACTTTCAAAGTTTAGGTGATAAAATTCGGGCATCAGGGGCTGAAACATCAGCATGCACAGTTGAACCGCTGCATTTGCCTCTGTGAGAGACGAAAAGATCACAGCCTGCAGGCATCAAGTACTCCCTAACCGTTGTAAAACGCCCCTCTTTCCGCACGGCCCCTGATCCTGTTTCAGGATGATCGATATTCCAAATTCCTATTTTCATTTTGACAGGGCGACAGCATTGCGGGCGGAATCTTTGTTTAACTCTAAGAACAACTGCCTGTGTTTTGAGAAAATACTTGCAAGCTTCTCATTCAACCCCGGTGTTGCGTCTTCTGATAAAACATAACCCGAGAAAAGCTCCATTCCTAATGCATCCAGGGGGATTATGGAACCGTCAGCCCAAACAGGATTATTCTTTTGGAGCACAAGAAAGTGGAGCTCAATCCCTTTGGGTTTCAGATCCTGAGTGCGGACACCCCGCATTGTTTTAATTTCTCCGACCCCTTGTGAAAAGCGCACTTCGAGCTGGGTTTGGGTGTCGGGGTCCCGGTTTGTGAACCCAGCGAGTTCTGGGAACGCGCCTGCCAAGGCTGATACTTGGGAAACAAAGCTCTGCACTATCTGGCTGGATGAGTCCCACTGCTCCGCCGTGGGATTCGGTTCGCGAGTGACGCAACTCACGAAAAGTATCAGAGGGAACATGAGTGCAGCTATTTTTCGGGTCATCATCTGTTCTTCCTCAGCCAACGGCTAGGGTGTGGGACGCGAAGTGTTCTCACCAGTCTTTTGTTGACTCTTACGCAGCATGGACGGGTTTAATATGACTGAGCGCTTCCTGTTCATTGCGATGGGCCTGATAGAGGTCCCAACGTTGTTGCAAGTTTAACCAGAAATCCGGGGTTGTGCCAAAATATTTAGCCAATCGAAGGGCTGTGCTGGGGGTAACGCCGCGACGTCCGTTTACAAGCTCATTGATTCGCTGATAGGGCACGCTGATGCCATCCGCAACATCTCGTTGCGTAAGGTGCATCGGTTCCAGAAATTCTGTCAGAAGCATTTCGCCCGCATGTGTGGGTTCACGATGTGTAGGGATTCGTACCATTGGGTTTCTCCTTAGTGATAATCGATAATCTCAACTTCTTCAGGTCCCTGATCGGTCCATCGGAAGCAGATTCTGTATTGTTGGTTAATTCGAATACTGTACTGGCCTTTTCGATCACCGGTTAGGGCCTCAAGTCGGTTACCTGGAGGCACCCGAAGATCCGCAAGTCTAGCTACCGAATCCAGCAGATCGAGTTTCCTTGAGGCAATCCGCCAGAGGTTTTGTGGACAAAGCTTTCGACCGACTTTCGAAGAGCTTCCATTAAAAATATCCTCCGTGGCTTGATTCAAGAAAGACTGTATCATGATATCACCTTAGCCGGGCTACCATGCTATGTCAAGCCGTTCGGTAATGTATGAGAGTTCAGAGTGAGTCAACGTTTACCCGCACCGATTCATTCGGTGGGGGGGATTGTTAAATTTCAGATTGTAGTATTTCACCTGCTAACCAGAAGCTAAATCACGTCAGTTGTGACTTCAAGTCTTTCGACGAAATCTGAAAAGCTGCTTGCCACATATCGGACACCTCTAGCTTTTGCACGTTCTTCGATTTCAGCCGTTTCTGACCAAAACCCTTCGCTAGACATTGAAACAGAAAAGATATATCCTTTCAAAGGCTCAACCAAACACATTACAAGTTCTTCATCCTTCTCATCACGGCCTATAGTCAAAAAGCCTTTCCAATTGGATTTAAGATAGGCCCAAGGGTTCCTGAAATCCGACTCAGTTTGCATAAATTGCTCCAAAGAGTATAGCTCACGCTTTTTTCGCAATCCTTTTGCCGTGAAATAAACCTTATTTTTTAAGTGACCACCATTCGTTTTAAGTAAGAAATCACGATAGTCTTCAGGGAGAACCTCTCCGGACTTATGTTCAAAATTTTGAATTAACTTGTGATCTGGTGCATCATGATCACCTGCAATTTGTCTGCCAAGTTTCAACCCTTTGTATTCATAGAGATGCTGTTGATAAGGTTTCAAAGGTATTAAAGACGAAACCTCTCTCTTTAAATTTTTCCGAAAGAATGTGCGGATTTCTGGCACAGTGCGAGGTGAGGCCTCCTCTTCCATTAATTGAGTGAGCATACCCAGCTCTTCGTGTGTCCCATTCCAACGCAGTTCGGATATACAACTTTTTGTAGTTCCCTTGCCGCTATCCATTACAAAATACAAAACGGTACAGTCATTAGGAAGAGGCAGAAAAGCAGCATCCAAGGCTCCTGCGCGAATGTATAGGTGGTCAAAAGTTTTTGAACCGGGTTGTGATGTTAAAGCCGCTGTGACTATCGGAATGCACGCCTCTGAAATAATCACGTATGCAGGTTGATAACCTTTAGGGTTAAGAACAATTCCACCAATTTCCCAGAACGCGTGTTCAAGGTGCGTCTGGGAGTTCCAAGGGCATTCTTTGTGAGGATAGAGGTTCATGATTTAATCGAGTAGCCAGGGGGCTCATGCCCCCCAGCCCTCACACCACCGGACATACGGGTCCGTATCACGGCGGTTCTCAGGTTGATGTTGTTCACG
>JARHXX010000037.1 GCA_029269125.1 Kiritimatiellaeota bacterium B1221
CAGCCCGCATTTTGTTTAAGATGCTAAAACCCAGCCCTTCGGACTGGGCTAAAATTCTGTCGGACCTTCAGCCCGATTATAAAGGACGTCCTATGCCCCATACCCTTAACTTCGTGCCATTCGGGGCTGACCAGCCCCCGCAATTTCTCTCTCCTGCATGACACGGGGGCTGGTAAGCCCCCGATCCGTTTTTTTTGCCAAGTAGATCGTGAAATGGCGTCCCCGCTTTCACCTTGACTTCCCCCTGTATCTAAACAAAAAAAATTTATGCAGTCCACAACCCGGTCCCCCATTAGATATCGTTGTGTATCCGCACGAAAAACTTTTTCCTGGAACCAACATTTTCAGGGAAGAGGTAAGACGATGTTTTGCATGCTCGGTTTGCTGTTATTTGCTTCCCTAAGCACTCCCGCGCAAACCCCGGGACCGCGAAGCACAGGCACCGTCATGTGGGCGGTGTCGGGGGTGCATGGCCGTGACATCGATCACTGGATTCGAAATTTTGATTTCCATCAATTGATTCCGGGTATTGCACTCGAACCCGTCTTCGGGATTCCCAGTGAACCTCCGCCGCCCGAAGATCCTGAAAAAAACACCCTCGCCATCTCTCTTCCTAAAATCACTCCTGCAGATTTACGGTTAATGTCTGAAATCTGTGACAAAAGCGGTTGTCGCTTTTTTTTCGTGGTAGAAGTTTCAGTCTTATCCGAAAAGACGCACCGCCTAAAAGAGGGGAACCGGGAAAACTTTCAACAACTATTCAGGCAGACAGTCACGCTAACCGGCTATCGAAAAACAGGCCAAAGCGATCACTGGGAAAAAATTTCCCCGGTCGTGAAAATTGCAGAAGCCAAGGACATGGTGGGGACCTCTGATCTTTCCCCGGATCAACTGAGGCAAAATAAAAACCGTCAACGCTGCGAATTTATGCGGAAAGAATCGGCCAAGGTCGCCGCCAAAGGTTTAGGAAGCATTCTGGTGGAAGCCAAAAAAGATCAAGGGGAAAACCCACCGGGTCAAGTCAGCTATACCTTAACCAACCATTCCCCTCTCCCCCTCAGTTCCATTTATCTCTCCATACCCATGAAAAGGGAGCATCAGCTCAAAAATGAAGATTTTCTTTTTGGTGGCAGCCCCGAAAATATGGTGACTCTCAACCCTTATGCGTCCCAAACCTCCATCATTTCCCTTTCCTCATCAGAAGATGTAAAACCGCAATTCGGTCAAGCGGTACTCACCATCGACGGCTGGAGCAAAACAGAACTCATCGAAAGCAGAAGTAAAAGGAAGCGCCGACGCAAAAGCCGGAATAACTGGGAAGAACATCAAGACCTCCCCCCTTCCGCCCATGAAATGAATTGGGAAACGGAAAAGGGGGAATGAACGCTGAACGTTCAAGGTTCGATCTTGTAGCGGGATGAGCCTTTACTTCGCCAGATAGCGATTGATGCAGTTCAGATAAGCTTTTGCACCCGCTTCCACGATATCCGTGCTGGAGGCTTTACCGGTCAGTAACTGTTTATCTTCAAAACGCACAGTCACCGTGACTTCCGCCTGGGCATCTTTTCCACTGGTAATCGACTGCAGCGCAAAGTCGGTCAAAGTGGCATTTACCTGGGTGATGCGCTCAATGGTATTCAGGGCCGCGTCGACCGGACCATCTCCACAGGCCGCATCGGCCAGGATTTCTCCGTCTTTTTCCAATTTGACTGTCGCTGTCGGAACGGTCGTGTTTCCGGTGGAAACATGCAGATACTTCAGCATATACGCCCCGGTAATTACATCCAGGTTTTGCTGCAAAATGGCTACCAAATCATCATCATAAATGTGCTTTTTCTTGTCGGCCAAATCAATGAAGTCTTCAAAAGCCTGCTCCAATGGATCGCCTTCCAATTTGAAGCCCAATTCCTGAATATGCTCGCGGAAGGCGTGCCGTCCGGAATGTTTTCCCAACACCAATTCGGATCCGGTGGTCAACCCAATATCTTCCGGATTCATAATTTCGTAGGTGCTGCGCTCTTTCAGCATGCCATCCTGGTGAATGCCGGATTCGTGAGCAAAAGCATTTGCGCCCACAATCGCTTTGTTGCGTTGCACATGCAAGCCGGTCAACTGACTGACCAGACGGCTGGTACGATAAATTTCTTTGCTGTTGATCCCTGTCCACAAGCCCCCGTAGAAATCTGAACGGGTTTTCAGACCCATCACGATTTCTTCCAGGGAACAGTTGCCGGCACGTTCCCCAATACCATTGAGGGTACATTCGACCCCGCGTGCGCCATGTCGAATCGCTTCCAAAGAATTGGCAACCGCCAAGCCCAGATCATTGTGACAGTGCACATGAATCACCGCTTGATCGATATTGCGTACATTTTCTTTCAAATATGAAATACAGCGGCCAAATTCTGCCGGAACCGTGTAGCCCACCGTGTCGGGAATATTGATGGTCGTGGCCCCGGCATCAATCACCGCTTCGGTCACTTCAGCCAAAAAATCCAATTCTGTGCGGGAAGCATCTTCAGGCGAAAACTGCACATCCGCCACCAAACTGCGGGCTTTCTTCACCGAAGCCACTGCGGTTTTGATGATTTCTTCTTTGGCTTTACGCAATTTGAATTCACGATGAATGGCGGAAGTGGCCAAAAAAACGTGAATCCGTCCGCGATCACCCGCCGGAGCCACCGCAGCCGCGGCCGCTTCAATATCTTTGTCCACACAACGGGCCAAACCGGCGATCCGCGGACCTTTCACGGTTTCCGCAATTTTCTGCACCGCTTCAAAGTCACCGGGAGAGGCAATGGGAAAACCGGCTTCAATGATATCCACATTCAGACGGGCCAGCTGCTTGGCCACCTGCATTTTTTCGCCGAGACCCATGCTGGCCCCCGGACATTGTTCGCCGTCTCTCAAGGTGGTATCGAAAATCAATACCCGATCTGATTCATTTTTTTCCGTCATTGTCTTATCCTGTTTTTCTAAATTCCGCCGGGACCCCGGCGCTTCAAAACAAAACACCCGCCGATCCGCGGCGGGTGTTGTTTCGTTTTTTACTCAAATGCACACACGCCGAATCATCCTTCACGTAGAAGGAGAAGCAGGCCTAAAAGCATGTTTGAGTTAAAGTTCATACCGACAAAATACGGATAAAGGACGTTCTGTCAAAGAAATTTTGACATCGAAAAGATCCGTCTGATCCGACCGTTCCGACGGATTCGTCGGATTTCACTCTTTTCCCTATGCGCTTCTGGATTTGACAGAGCCCTCTCTAATCACTAGAGGTACCTGCATGTCATCATTCTTTGCACGTCGTTTTGGATTTAATCGTTCCCGTAAAAAAGACATTCCCGGTGGACTGTGGAGCAAATGCCCCAGTTGCGCGGAAATGTTGTATCAGGAAGACTTGATTAAAAATCTTCAGGTCTGCGCCTCCTGCGGACATCATTTTCCTATGGGCCGTGAACAGCGGATTGCCATGTTCTGCGATCCCGAATCCTTTGTGGAATGGGATGCGGCCATGGTCAGTGAAGACCCCCTGGAATTCACCGGCACCGACTCTTATGTCGCCAAATTAAAAAAGAATCAGGAAAAAACCGGATATGCGGATGCCGTTTCCATTGGTAAAGGAACCCTGGAAGGCATGCCCATCGGATTTGGGGCCATGGATTTCAGTTTTATGGCCGCCAGTATGGGATCGGTGGTCGGTGAAAAAATTACCCGGCTGATCGAAAACTCTACGGAAGAAGACATGCCGGTCGTATTGGTTTGCGCTTCCGGGGGTGCCCGAATGTACGAAGGCATGCTTAGTTTAATGCAGTTGGCCAAAACCAGTGGTGCGCTCGCCCGCCATGCGGAAAAAGGTCTGCCCTACATTCCCATTCTCACTCACCCCACCACGGCCGGCGTCATGGCCAGTTTTGCCACTTTGGGTGATGTAATTGTGGCCGAACCACAAGCTTTAATCGGATTTGCCGGTCCCCGGGTTATCAAAGAAACTACCTTACAGGATCTGCCCGAAGGTTTTCAGCGATCAGAATTTTTACAGGACAAAGGTCTGATTGACCAAGTGGTCCCGCGTGCTGAATTGCGTCCTTTGATTGTAGATCTCCTGCAAGCCTTTATGGCCGCCCGGAATCCGGCGTAAAAACTTCTGAGTTCCGCGTTCACGCGGTTTCTCCCGATGCGTTTACGCGAAGGGTTACGCAAAACCCGGGTTCCCAAAACCCGAGGCACTAAAACTTGCTCTCCGAAAGCCCCGTAAACGGGGGGGCTCCGAACAATTGCGCCGCATTCGCTTCACAATTTTTCAACACCGTCTCTAATCTCTCTCCCCTTATTTCCGCCGATTTTTCCGCAATCACCAGTAAACCCGCCGGTTCCTGCCGAACCCTGAGCCCTTGCGGATGTTGATAGGGCGCATCGGTCTCCAATAACATGCGGTCCTCGGGCACCGCCTGCAGGGCAGCCGCCATTTTTTTGGAATTCGGATGGCGTAATACCGCCCCGCCAAATGAAAAGTAGGCTTCATAACCTTCAAAAGCTTTCACCTGCTCTGCACTCCCCCGGAAGCTGTGCAGTAAAAATTTCTCCGGTGCCTGCTCTTTCAGTACCGACCAAAATTCCTCCCAGGCTTTAACGATGTGAAAGGTACAAGGACGATGATATTCACAGGCCAGCTCCACCTGTTGACGGAAAATCTCAATCTGTTGTGATATCGGGGCATCCGTCAGTTTACGGTCTAAACCAATTTCCCCTAATCCCGCGAGGGGAAAGCGCAGGAGATATCCTTTCAGTTTTTCCATCCAATTGACCGGTAAATCCGCCACTTTCCAGGGATGAACTCCAAATTGGGGGAGCACTTCCGAGTGGTTTTTCGCCAAATCCTCAACCTTGGACCAATCTTCCGGACAAGTTCCATTCACTACAAAGCGTCGGATACCAAAATTCTTCGCACGATCTATTATCGTGTTCATTTCACCGGCAAAAGCCGGGTCTTGTAAATGGCAATGGGCGTCGGTCAAAGAAATCATTACGTATGGATAAGCTAATTTCCCCGCTCCAAATAACAAGTGGCAAATGAGGCGGCGCAGCCGCATATGCCTCTCTACTCCGCCGGGCGGATGTCTTGCAACATGAGTTGCATGCGGGCTTCGCCCCGGAAAACATTGCGTCTGAGTTGAAAAGCCAAATCCACCGGACCTTTTAATCCTTTGCGGTTTCCAAAGCCAAAACCAATCGCGTCCTGTATTCCATTGGGCGTTCTAAACAAGATCCGCAAATGTTGTTTTTCTCTGCCCACCGGCTGAAATTTTTCAATCTCCACATTGCGGATGCCCCACACCGGCACCGGATTGTCATGACCAAAAGGCATCAAACGGTTTTGGGCATTCAGAAACTCATCATTCAGGTCGGACAATTCAATCCAGGCATCAATGTGTTGGCGGGGACGCAAATCCGTATCCGCCATCACTTCCGCTGCCCGCGCATTCATACGTTCACGGAATGCTTCGATATCTTCTTCGCGAATGTCCAAACCGGCCGCCATGCGGTGTCCGCCATATTGAAGTAAAATATCTTCAGCCACCTGCAAATTCTGAATCAAATCAAAGCCCTCAATACTCCGGCAACTTCCCCGGCCAATCCCATCTTCGGCAATCGAAATCACAATGGCCGGCCGATGGAACAAGCGGACCAATCTCGAGGCCACGATTCCCACCACCCCGGCATGCCAACCCCGTTTGGCCACCACCATCACCCCGGGTACTTTCGAATCGTAGGTCGGATTCAGTTTTTCCACCGCCTCCACCCGGATCATTTCTTCGATGGCCTGGCGTTCTTTATTGGCCTTTTCCAAAATCTTCGCCTGTCGATCCGCATGACGGGGGGAGGAAGAAAGCAACATTTCCAAGGCAATATCCGGAGAGTCAATGCGGCCGGCCGCGTTGATACGGGGTCCAAGCACAAAACCGATATGGTAACTGCTCATCTCCTGATCAATCTTGGCATTTTTGACCAGGGCTTCAATTCCCGGATCCGGCAGGCGGTTTAACACATCGATGCCAAAACGGGCTAAAATCCGGTTTTCACCAATCAACGGTACCATATCCGCAACCGTTCCCAAGGCGACCAGGTACATTAAAGGACGCATATCCACTTGGTGACTGGTGGGATAATTCTGATTTCTCCCCCATTTCACCATTGCATGACAAAGCTTAAACGCGACCCCCACCCCGGCCAACATCCGCAAGGCTTCCTCATCTCCCAGTTTAGGATTAACCAAAGCATGGGCTTTGGCAATTTCTCCACTCGCTTCATGGTGATCGGTCACCACCACATCCACCCCTCGTTCCCGGGCAATTTCCACGGCTTCGGCCGAACCGGTACCACAATCCACCGTGACAATGAGTCCGGGATGATAGGTATCCAAACAGTGGGTAATGGATTCTTTGCTGAGTCCATAACCGTCATCTTTCCGATTAGGAATAAAACGATCAACCTTCGCACCCAATTTTTGTAGCACCCGGGATAAAAAAGCGGTGCTGGTGACGCCATCCACATCATAATCCCCAAAGATAAGGATTTTCTGCTTTTCTAAGACAGCTTGCCAAATGCGGGTGACCGCCTTTTCCATATCCGGCAAAAGAAAAGGATCACTTAATTTTTCCAGGCGGGGGTGCAAAAACGCTTCGATTTCTTCTTCCGTGCGCAAGCCCCGTTGCGCCATCAAGCCGGCAATAGGCATAGGCAGGTCATACCGTTCCGAGAGTTTTTGACTCTCTTCTGGTAAAGCGTCAGCTTCCAGCCATATGCGGGATAAGGTTTGCATAGATGCACCCTTCCGGAAATCCCTTTGATCCCGTCATTGAAAATGACAGGATCAAAGAGTCTTCCGAAAGACCTTAAGCTACTTTGTCCTCTTTGTGCCACAGCAACATCACTGGTGTAGCAACAAAGATAGAGGAGTAGGTACCAACCAAAACACCGATACAGAGGGCGAGGGCAAAGTCAAAAATTGCACCTCCACCGAAGATCAGCAACATCACAACGGTGACCAAAGTGGTAATCGAGGTCAGTAACGTCCGGCTCAAAGTCTGGTTGATACTGAGGTTGGCAATTTCTTTGTACGGTTTGCCTTTCAACAGTTTCAGATCTTCGCGGATCCGGTCAAATACCACAATGGTATCATTCGCGGAATACCCCACAATCGTCAGCAGAGCCGCCACAATGGGAAGACTTAACTGACGTCCAAAGAGACAGTAGATTCCCACGGTCAGCAATACATCATGCGCAAGCGCGGTGATGGTACCGATGGCGAAAGCAAACTCGAATCGCAGGGTAATATAAATCACAATACCCAGCAACGCGAACAGAATGGCTTTGATTCCCTTCGCACGAAGTTCTTCGCCGACCTGCGGACCAATCACGTCATTTTGCAACAGGGTGAAGCCATTGCCTTCTGCGTAATTCGCTTCGATCACTTTCTGGGTAATTTCAGAATACTCGGAATCCACACGTACCTGCAAGGTACGTTCATCCGCTTCATTCCCTTCCTTAATCAAAGTTTGATACTGAATGACCGCTTCCTGTACGCCCTCACCGGACAACAGATCACGGACCTCATCTTCAGTAGGTGCTACCGCGTGATCTTCACCTTCGAGGACTTCGTACAACATGGACGCGCCCCCGGTGAAATCGATCCCGAGTACATCTTTGCCTTTCATGCCGATATTCACCGCGGTACCAATCAAAATCAGGGAACTGAGAGCCAGCGCTATTTTTTGTTTGGACAGGAACTGAATGTTCAGGTTATCCGGCAACAGGGAAAGCATCTTGATCTTATCAATCGATGTGCGGGTAATGAGATCAAATCCCATGCGGGTAAAGAACAGGGCGGTAAACATGGATACCAGGATACCGGCAGTCAACATCACCGCGAAACCGCGGATGGCTCCGGAACCCTGCGTATAAAGAATAAACGCAACCAACAGGGTGGTGATATTTGCATCAAAAATGGTGCTGAAGGCTTTATCATATCCTGCCGTCACCGCGGAAGCCAGGCGTTTGCCGGCTTTTTGCTCTTCACGGATCCGTTCAAAAATCAGAACGTTCGCATCCACCGCCATACCAATGGTCAATACCAAACCGGCAATACCCGGAAGGGTCAGCGTCGGGAGCGCATTGATATCGGTTGCGCCCGCCCCGCCGCCGGGAGCAAAGATGCCGAGGATGCCCGCCGCCAGGAACATGCCCAAAGGAAGCAATACCGCATCGAGAACCAATGCAAAATTTACCACCACACCCGCGAGCATGTAGTAAACAAACATAAAGATCACAACCGCTGCCAAACCGGCCAAAGCCGCTTTCACGCCCTGCATAACCGATTCCGCACCCAAGGTGGGTTCAACCGACTGTTGCATCAAAATTTCAATGCCCACCGGAAGAGATCCGGAATTCAGCGCATTGGAAAGAGAGGCCGCGGTTTCATAATCAAAGTTTCCACTGATCACCGCAGATCCACCGGCAATCACATCATTCAGGCGAGGTGCACTATACAAGGTCTCGTCCATAATGATCGCCAACAACCGACCCTGGTCGCTCGGATTTTCCGTTCCATTGGGGGAATACTGTTTGGTGATATTATAAAATTCTTTGGTACCTTCACTGGTCATGGACAAGGCCACTTGCACTTGCCCGTACTCGTCGTAGTCCGGACGGGAGGATTTAATCGCATCGCCTTTCAGCAAAGCGCGAATATCCACATAATAAGGGACAAACATTTTTCCGAAGGTCTCAACTTCTTCTTCTTCCAGCATCAATTCATACATGGGAGAAATTCGACCGGTGCTTGCGACCTGATATTTGTATTCATCAGCGCTGCGGTCGCCTTCAAATTCTTCGTCCAGCTGATAATATTTGCGGCCTTCAACCGTCACCATGCGGTAACCGGGGGGCACCACATTGTCTGCCAGTAATTTACTGACAAGTTCCGCATTGTTTTCATGCACCAAACGAAATTCGAGTACCGCGGGCCGTTTAATCAAATCTTCGAGTTTCTGGCGTTCGTCGTCACCCACCCCGGGGATTTCAAAAACGATACGGCCGGAATCTTCCTTATAAATGACCGCTTCGCGGGTTCCGGAGGCGTCAATACGGTTCCGGAGCACTTCCAAAGCCTGATCCTGCGCACGTTTGCGCTCATCGGCGGTGGGTTTTGCATCATCTTCAGTGGGAAGACTGTCATAATCGACATCCAGCACAAAACGGAAACCACCACTGAGGTCAATTCCGAGGGTAATTTTATCTTTCAACGGATAAGCCAGCATTACCGACCAGGCGCAAAGCCCGATCAGAAGGAGCCAGCGCCACATCATGTTATTTTTCTTCATGAAACCTTTGTTCCTTGTGTTTGTTTTTAAAAGGGGGGAGTGCGCTTAAGCCTGCGTGGCTTCACTGACATCCGCGTCGTCAGTGATTAATGCGGTAATTGCACCGCGTGCGACATCCAAGCGCACGTTATCTGAAACTTTGATCGTGGCGGTTTTGTCATTGATTAGGAAAATGGTGCCGATCAACCCGCCGGCAAACAAAACTTTGTCGCCTTTTTTGAGTTCGGCCAACATGGCTTTACGCTCTTTTTCTTTCCGCTGTTGTGGACGAATCATCATTACATACATGATACCAAAAAAGAGGACCATCATGCCCACAAAACCAAATGGGGACTGTTGAGAATTCTGCCCTTGCGGGGCGGCCATAGCGATAAATTGAGAAAACGGATTCATGGGTGACTCCAAAAGTCAGGGATTTTGCATAATGAAAGGGGATCATTCCTGCACAGAAAAGGGCCAAACGTCAATGCTGGAGTGGGAATATGTGTGCTGTGGAACGCGGCCCTTACCTGTGCGGAGTTGGTGCCCGTTTGTCTGTCCGGTTGTAAACTGAAAAAGATTTTCCGTTGTCATCGTTAAAATTGCTTCTAGGATTATTTGATGTTCTCGCTCCCCCACATTAAACCTTGGTATACGCTCTCATTCTGGATTTTAGGATGCGTATGCTGGAGTTTTCCTGGAAAGACCCAGCCCTTAGAACCGGTGGTTTTACAGCTGAAATGGCATCATCAATTTCAATTTGCCGGCTATTATGCCGCCCAGCTGAAGGGATACTATGAGGAAGAAGGACTTTCGGTCACTTTTCTTGAAGGGGAAAATGTAAATACCGTGGAGACGGTCCTTTCAGAAAAAGCGGATTTTGGCATCGCCTTATCTGATTTGGTACTCAGTTTCGAAAATGATAAACCGGTTATCGCGCTGGCCACCGTGTTTCAGCATTCTCCTTTGGTTTTAATTCGCCGGGAGGCTTCTGCCACTGGCAGTGTACATGATATCGAAGGCACCCAAGTGATGCTCGAAAAACACAGCGAAGAACTCGAAGCTTACCTCGCTGAAATGGGCATCTCCGTCAACGATTTGGTGCGTCATCCTTACCAAAATCCCACTCAAAGTTTACTTTCCGGTCAAGTGGATGCCATCTCCGCCTATATTACGGATGAACCTTTTGTACTCCGTCAACAGGGCATCCCCTTTCATATCAGCTCCCCCCGCTCCGCCGGCATCGATTTTTATGGAGATACCCTGTTTACTTCCCGGGATTATCTCCAGTCCCACCCCGAAACGGTTGAAAAATTCCGGCGGGCCTCCATGCGCGGATGGGCCTATGCCCTTGAACACCCCGGGGAACTGATCGACTATATCCTCAAAACCTGGCCGGAAGGCAATCAACGGGACGCCTTAACCTACGAAGCAAATCAAATTCAAAAGTTGATTCGAAAAGATTTGGTCGAAATCGGCTATATGAATCTTGGAAGATGGCAACACATCGCAGAAGTCTATGCAGACCTCAACATTTCCAGCCGCAATGTAGATCTGAAAGCGTTTTTATACACCCCCGGAAATGCCTCCCCTTTAAAGAAATTTCAAGGCACGCTCATCGTTCTCTGCCTGCTGCTTTGTCTGGTAAGTTTGACAGCACTTTACCAAAAAAGACAGAGACGGACTTTATCCGAAACCTTAAAAAAGTTGGAGGTTCTTCAACGTAAACACGCCACCCTGCTGAAAAATATGCCCGGATTGGCCTATCGTTGCCACAATGACGGAGGAAATTGGGTGATGGAATACATCAGTCGGGGGGCCACCGAACTCACAGGATATCTGCCTGAAGAATTAACCGGTAATGAAGGACTGGTGTTTGGTGATTTGGTTCATAACGACGATGCGTCGTCCATGATCACAGAAATCAATCAAGCCATTGCCGAAAAACGGCGTTTCCGTCTACAATACCGCATCAAACATCGGGATGGCGATTTTCGTTGGGTATGGGAACAGGGCATCTTGGTCGAATCCGGAAAGGATGGAGGCATGCTGGAAGGATTTATCTGTGATATTTCAGATCAAAAACGCATGGAATCGGAAAAAGACGTCGCTTTCAAAAAATTACAAAAACTCCTGAAAGAGATTAAAACCCTTCAGGGAATTATTCCCATTTGCTCTTCATGTAAAAAAATCAGGAATGACTCCGGCGACTGGCAACAAATGGAAGCCTATATCCGCGCCCATACCGAAGCAGAATTCAGCCATGGTATCTGCCAGGATTGCATCAAAAAACTTTATCCGGAATTCAGTTCTCCAACCCCGAATGATGAAAACAGGTGATCCACCATCGCCGGTCTGAATTTCTTTGAAACGCCTTACAGTCATGACCGGTATGCACCATATACAGGGACAATGCTGGAACCGGAACATTCCACAAATGAAGCGCCCGGGATAAAAACCTTCGCAAGACAAAGCGCATGCAAAAAAAAAACCTCCTGCCATCAATGATAACAGGAGGGTTATAGATGTTCATGTATCTCAGAACAGGGTGACACCGGCCTGTATGCCCAACACCACCGCATCATCAATGTCACCGGTTCCACCCGGCCGTTGAATGTACTGAATGGAAGGTTGCGCATAAACAGAAGGAGTGATTTGGAGACGGTGCCCCGCTTCATAAACCACTTCCGAACTTTTGCCTTCCTCCTCCTCACTGAATTCCCCCCAGGTGGCAAACAGCACCGTGCGGTCTTCAGGCCGGGAGGCAAAAAGCCCTTTGCTGTGGATCCCTACGGTACTCTGTAAAGGAATGATGGCGACATCTTCTTGATCCGTGTACGCCAGGGTGGTGAACAACCACATATTTTTCACGGCTTCAATTTCCGCATGTCCATAAAAACGGACAAAGTGGTCCGAGTCGCCCCCGAGATTCTCTTTATCCCAGAAGGCGTTATTCATGCCGATATAAAACCGGGCCGAACGCTCTGCAATCACCGGTGTCCAGTCATACTGGGTGAACAGCGATACGCCATCGTCCCCGTCGATGCTGAAATCAAGGCCATTGTTGGTGCGGTCCCACATCTCATCCGTCAACTGATACACGCCAACCTGCAGTTTATGTTCCGTATTCGGTTGGTACTTGAATCGGCCACCCCACACGGCAAAAGGATACGAAGTCATCACTCCGTCAAACAGTACCGCCCGGATTTGACCGTTGACTGCATTATTCAGGGAATAACTGTACAGGGGCGAACCGACAAAATCATCAGTGGCCGTGGTGCGGCCCAGTTTTACCGCCACGCCGTTTTCATAGGATTTTTCCAGGTTGAACTCATACAGAAAGATATTCTGTCCGCCGACCAGCTGCATGGTGCTGTACTGACTGCCCACCGCGGCATCGATGCTCCTCCCGTGCCGTTCAATACCGGAGATCTTAAACACCACTCCTTCCCAGCCCCATTTTTTCTCAAGATCCAGGGTTGTCCCGAAATAGAGGTCGCCGGCAAAGGCGTTATCCTCTTCGATTCCTCCCGACACATTATCGGCAACAATAAAATTGTAATACGCAAAGGGGGTGAAGGGTGATTCGGCCAGCGTTTCGCTGACCCCAAGCGCGTCCGCAAGAAACGGATCGTAGGCGGTCCATTGTTGGGGGGTGCTTTCCTGTGCAACACCCATCCGGGCGGCAAATAATACACAGAGCCATATCAATTTATTCTTTTTCATTTGGGTCTCCTATCAGGGGTTTAACAATTTCACTTAACAAGTTGAGTGTCCGTTTGTGGACGTTTTAACATATAGAGCATCCCCACGGTCACCAGCGTGCCGGCCACAATGGATATCAGGTATCCCAACCCGTTGGTGATCGCATTGGGGATGGCCAGTACAAAAATTCCTCCGTGCGGCACCATCAGTTTGCAGCCCAGATACATGGACAGCGAACCGGCTGTGGCCGATCCCACCATCAGTGAAGGAATTACCCGGAGGGGATCCGCCGCCGCATAGGGAATGGCGCCTTCGGTAATAAACGCCGCGCCCAGCACCGCAGTCGCATTCCGGGCCTGCAGTTCATCTTTGCTGAACCGGTTTTTGAACAACAGAGTGGCCAGGGCGATTCCCAGTGGCGGGGTCATTCCCGCAGCCATCACCGCCGCCATCGGGGCATAAATTTCAGTGGAAACCAGTCCAACGGCAAAGGTGTAAGCCGCTTTGTTCACCGGTCCACCCATATCAAAAGCCATCATACAGCCGAGGATCAGACCCAGTAACAGCGCGCTGCTGTCCTGCATATTGCTTAACCAGGAGGTCATCACATCCATGATAATTTTTACCGGCGGACCAATCAGGAAGATCATGGACAAGCCGATCACCAAAGAAGAAATCAATGGCAACAGCAATACCGGTTTCAGGCCGGCAAGCTGATCCGGCAGCTTCAGGGACCGGTTCAACCAGAGCGTAAAATATCCGGCAAAGAATCCGGCCGCAATTCCGCCGAGGAAACCCGCACCAATATTCGCAGCCAGCATCCCCCCGATGAAACCGGCGGTTAAACCCGGCCGGTCCGCAATAGAGAAACTGATATACGCTGCCAGCACCGGTATAAACAAAGCGAAAGCGGCACTTCCGCCGATTTGCATAAGCGCCCAGGCGAGCGTTCCCTCCTGATCACCGGCATTAATCCCGCCAATGGCAAAGGCCAAAGCAATCAACAATCCCCCGGCCACAATCAGGGGGAGCATGTGCGAAACCCCGGTCATCAAATGTTTGTATCCTCCGGTCACCGGTTTTTTGGTTGCGGTTTTCGCGGCGGGAGCGCCCTCCGCCGTGGGCGTAAGCTCCAATGCGGTTTTGATCAGTTTTTTGGAGTCGTGGATTGCGGCTTTGGTTCCGGTTTCCAATAATTTTTTGCCCGCAAACCGGGTCGTCTCCACGGTTGCGTCCGCCGCCACAATCACCGCATCCGCACGTTCAATCTCCTCGGGGGTGAGTTCATTTTTCGCCCCAACCGATCCGCGGGTCTCCACTTTCATGGTGTAACCCATGGCCTCGGCCCCTTTCTGGAGGGCTTCCGCAGCCATAAAGGTGTGGGCAATGCCGGTGGGACAGGAGGTGACCCCGACCAGGAATTTGCTTTCCTGCGGAGCCGGTGCCGCAGCGGTTGAACACGGCGCTTTTGAAGGAAGCGGCTTCCGCAAAGGGGCCACTGCTTCGAGCAGGGCCACAGTGTTGTGCAGCAATCCGGGACGGTCCGCGGCCAGAAGCGTCACACCGTCTTTCTCACCCGTGAGGGTGGTGCCGCTGGAAACAAACAGGAGGGCATCCGCCCCACAGGTTTTCGCTTCCAAAACGGCTTCATCCATATGCACAATCCCGATGGTATCAGAAAGAAGCTCAATATCACGCAGTGCGGCCTCCGCCTCCAGGGCAGACCAGGCCATACGGGACAGGCCTTCATTTTTCGGGAATTGAAATACAACGAATAATTTTTTCATGGGGGTCTCCAGTTTCGGTTTACATTTTAGAAAGGGTTTGCACCTGAATCTGTGACAGGCGTTCCCGCAACTTTTCCCGGGAAGGGAGTTTGCGTTCAATATTTTCGAGATTGCTCCAGGCAAACACTGTGGCCAGCCGGGCACAGTCCATCGCCGTTTCACCCCCGAGAATTCCTGCCAGATAGCCTGACAACAGCGCGTCCCCCGCCCCGACCGTACTCACCACTTTTACCGGAGGGGCACTGGCCATTAATTGTTTTTCCGGACTCAGAAATAGGGCCCCTTCACTTCCCAGAGACAAAATCACTCTGGGGACCCGGTTCTGTTGCAGGTCTAACGCCGCCTCCACTTTTTCGGAAAAGCTGTGAAGGGGACGGTCAAGGACTTCCGCCAGTTCGTGTTCATTCGGTTTGACCAGATCCACGCCCTGTTCCACCGCCACCCGCAACGGATCCCCACTGGTGTCCACCGCAACCAGCGCCCCGCCCCGTTTCAGCAAAACGATCAGTTCCTCAAAAAAGTCAATCCCCAGACCGCGGGGAAGACTTCCGGCCAGCACAAACCATCGTCCGGGCCGGATCAGTTTTCGAATCTTGGTTTCAAATTCATCCAGTGCCGCCAACGACGGCTCCAATCCCGGAAAGTTGATGTCGGTGGTCTGCCGGGTACGCTCACTGACAATTTTTATTCCGGTACGGGTCTCTCCGGGTATCCAGACAAATGCATCCCCGACTTTTTTCTTATCTAAAAAATTTTTGTAAATTTCTTTGTTCTCTTTCCCCAAAAATCCCGTGGCAATCGTCGGAATTCCGAAGCTGCTCAGCATCCGTGAGACGTTAATTCCTTTTCCCCCGGCCTGGACATGCAGGCGTTGGGAACGGTTCACTTCCCCCACCCGAAACTGATCGAGAAATACGGTCTCATCAATTGCCGGATTCAGGGTGATGGTAACAGGTGAATGTTCATGTTTCATAATTTTTTCCTGGAATGAGGCTTATAAATTCGGACGAAGTGCACGCACCGAACGGGCATCCCGCTGGGTTAGCGCTTTACAGGCAAGTGCAGACAGATCCGCAAGGTTCTCCTGGCGCAACAGCGCTTTCACGCCGGCAACCCCCGCCGGGGGCATACTGAGTTCATCAACGCCCAGTCCGGTCAGAATCAGCGCACCCAATGGATCCCCCGCCAGCGCACCGCAAACCCCGACCCACTTCCCTTTGCCATGGGCCGCTTTCACCGTCATATCAATCAACCGGAGAACCGCCGGATGCAGACTGTCCGTGCGTTTGGCAAGCAGCGGATGGGTCCGGTCCATGGCCAGGGTGTACTGGGTCAGATCATTGGTGCCGATGGAGAAAAAGTCCGCCGCCTCCGCCAATTCCTCCGCCAGAACAACCGCGGAAGGCACCTCGATCATAATGCCGAGTTCAATTTCAGGTCCGCCAACTTCCCGTCGGACTTTTTCGGCCATTTCCCTGGCCCGATAAAAATCATTCACGGTGGCAATCATAGGAAACATCAGCCGGATGGGGCCGTGGGCGGCCGCACGGTAGATCGCACGCAGCTGGGTGCGCGCCAAATCCGGGCGGGCCATGGCCAGCCGGAATCCGCGCAGACCCAGAAAGGAAAGATCCTGTTCATCCAGTCCCAGGTACGAAACAGGTTTGTCTCCTCCGATATCCAGACTGCGGACAATCATCGGTAATCCCTGCAATGCCGTAATCATTTCTTTCAAGGCTGTGTACTGCTCCATCTCATCCGGAGATGAACTGCGGTCCAAAAACATGAATTCGGTGCGGAGGAGACCCACGCCTTCCGCCCCGGAGTCGATAACACCGGCGGCTTCAGACACCTGACCAAGATTAGCCATCACCTCCACCCGGTGACCATCCTTCAGCATCGCCGGTTCAAAGCGGTGATCCCGGTCCCGGTTCTGCTGTACAGCCAGTTCAGCAATTGCAGTTTTTGCCGAGGCCAGATCCGCTTCACTTGGGTTGGCAATCAATCTGCCTCCGGAGGCATCGAGAATCACAATCTCCTCTTCGGACAGTTGATCCAAAGCCTCTCCGGCGGCCACGATCATGGGAATTCCCAGTGAGCGGGCGACAATAGCGGCATGGGCATTGGGGCTGCCTTTCTTCAGACAGATGCCTTTGACCTTTGACGCTTGAAGTTGCGCGGCATCCGAAGGTTGCAAATCGTCTGCCACAAATATCACCGGCGTTTCTACGCCGTCCAGAATGTTCGCACTTGCTCCCAGCAAAATTTTCTGCACCCGCAGGCCGATGTCACGCATGTCTACTGCGCGCTGCATCAAATTTTCATTTCCCAATGCTTCAATTTTTTCCGCCTGGGATTCAATGGTTTGCCGCCAGGCGGAAAGCGCATCCTCTCCTTTACGGATCAGTGCCACAGCATCCGAAGAGATTTCCGCATCCTCCAGCAGCGATGCATGGGCATCAAACAGATCCCGCTGCACTTCATTGAGATTTTCTTCCGTTAATCCCCGTAAATCCTGAAGCGCCACATCGATGGCATTGCGTAAATCAGCTGTTTCCGCATCGGTATCCCCCACCGCCCGTTTCTTGGCCGTTAAATCAAGGGGCGACCATTTCCAGACAGGCGCAACCGCCAGTCCGGGGGCCGCCATGGTTGCGGAGATCTCAGTATGGGTTTCACCTTCCGAGTGCCACTGGACGCCTGCGCTCACCTGCGCCTCTTCCTGCTGGGGCTCGTGATTTACGGCCTCCAGTATCGCTGCCAATTCAGATATGGTATCTGTCTCATTCGGCCCCTTCACCCGTAAGCGAATGTGATCGCCCGCAGAGATGCCCATGTTCAGAATTCTGGTTGGACTGTCAGGCTCGACTTCCCGGCTTTTCACCACCAGTGTCACTTCTCCCGCATATTTTTTGACTGCCCGGGAAAATTTTCCCGCGGGCCGCAGATGAAATCCCCTTGGATTTGTAAACAGAATTTCCATCTCACTGCCTTCAAATTCCTCATTCACTTCTTTCCCAACCAGCGGGACATCTTCCGCAGCCTGTACCGCAGCCAAAATATCCTGCACATCAGTGGTATGGGCTAAACGTTCCGCCAATGCTTCGTCCCCCACCAGTCCCGTCAATTGTCGGAGCAAGCCAATGTGTTCATCCGATTTTGCAGCAATGGCAAAAATCAATTTTACCGTTTGACCGCCCTGCCAGGTAACCCCTTCCGGAATCTGTAAGGCCACCACCCGGGTTTCATGAATGAAATGCGCATCCTCCGGTCTCCCATGCGGGATCGCCAATCCGTTACCCAAATATGTCGTGGCCGTCTGTTCACGTGCCAACAGGCTCTCAATATATTCCGGCGCAACCGCTCCAGTTTCCACCAACACTGCACCGGCCGCACGAATGGCCGCCTCCGCATTTTCTGCAGATAGACCCAGACGGATATCATTTGCTGACATTTTTAACATGGGAAGACTCCTTGATTCATTTTTTCGGGGTTAAGTTCATTTGCTTACATAATAGGTAAACGATTACCTATTTATCTGTCAATAGGTTTTTTTTACTCTTTTTTGTTATTTTATTTTTCAAATCAATAAAATCTAAATATTTCCTTTATTTATAAGGATATTTCATTATAAGATCCATCTACTTATCAGACGGTATTTCCTCTTTCTGGTACCAATAGCATGTAATCGTTATCCTATTATTATGAGTTCAATTAAAGATGTTGCTAAAAAAGCTGGGGTTTCAATCGCCTCCGTATCCCGGGTCATGTCAGGTAAAGGCTATGTCGGGGCCGAAGCCACAAAGAGAGTCGAAAAGGCGATCCGCGAGTTGCAATACCGTCCCAACCGTCTTGCCCGCAGTTTACGTGAACAACAGTCACGGGTCATTGGTCTGATTGTGTCTGATATTTCGAATCCCTTTTTCAGCGAAATCACCAAATCCGTGGAAGAAGTCGCACTGCAACACGGGTACAGTGTGTTAATTTGCAACACCAATGAAGATCCGGAACATGAACTCCGCTGTCTACATCTGATGGTGGATGAAAATGTGGCCGGTGTCCTGATTTCGCCTACCCTGACCGGCTGCAAAAAATTTGCGGAATATCAGGATCTCAAATTACCCATTGTGGTTTTCGACCGCAAACCTTCGGGCGGAAAATGCGATTCTATTGTGATCGACAACCGGGACTCCGCCCTGCAGCTCACCCGGGCGCTCATTGATGGCGGCTACCGTCACATCGCCGGTATTTTCGGACAAAAAAGCTATACCGCAGCCCAGCGCATGAAAGGATTCAAAGATGCCATGCAGTCCGCCGGGCTCGAACCGGCGGCATTGATCAAGAGTCCTTCCCGTGAAGCGGACGGCGATAAAATCACCGGGGAACTCCTGAAGCGTCAACCGGAAGTGGATGCCATTCTTACCAGTAGCGCCCTGCTGGCAATCGGGGCATACAAAGCGATCCGCCGCACCGGGAAACCACTGGGATTCGCCTGTTTTGATAATGCATCCTGGACCGAATTCGTTCAGCCACCCGCCACCACCATTCAGCAACCTACAAAGCTGATCGGCTCCAGCGCCACCGAACTGCTAATCAATCGGATTAATGACCCCACCCGCAGTATTAGCGAAACCTGTCTGAAAGGAGAACTGATCAACCGAATTCCCCCCATCGGCGTTAACCGCTAAACTTACGAACTACTGGATTTTCTTCGGGAAAACCGGGGTTGTTATGTAAAACACCCTAAACTGTTTATTTACTCCCCGGTGGCGCTTTTCTGATAATTTTTCAAAAAATTCTGACGATACTGGGTAAAGGTGCCGGCTTGAATGGCCTCCCGGGTCTCCGCCATCACTACTTGCATGCAATGAAGATTATGCAAACTAAGCAGGCGAATGGCCAAAATTTCCCCGCAATTGATGAGATGCCGAATATAACTGCGGGTATAATTTTGACAGGTATAACAAGTACAGCCTTCTTCCACCGGACGTGGATCTTCTTTCCATTTGGCATTTCGTATCGCCAATCGTCCTTTGCGGGTAACCGCGGATCCGTTGCGGGCAATGCGGGTGGGTAACACACAGTCAAACATATCCACCCCGCGGGCAATCGATTCCAGCATCTGATCCAGCATGCCGACGCCCATCAAATAACGCGCTTTGTCTTCCGGCAGATGCTTCACCGATGCTTCCACCCCCGGCAAAATTAATTCATCCGGTTCCCCCACACTCACCCCACCAATCGCATATCCGTCAAATCCGATATTCACCAATTCCGCCGCACAATGCGCCCGCAACTCCGCAAATTCTCCGCCCTGCACAATCGCAAATTGAATTTGCCCCTCCGCCCGGGGCTGTTCCTTACAGCGTTTTGCCCAACGCAAGGTTCTTTCTACCGCTTTTCCGGCATATTCCTCGGTTGCTGGATATGGAATACATTCGTCAAACAACATGGCAATATCCGAACCCAATTCCTTTTGGATCCGCATGGACTCCACCGGTCCCATAAACTGTTTACTGCCATCGAGATGACTTTTAAAGGTCACCCCGTCTTCAGTAATCTGATTGAGTTCGGCTAATGACCAAACCTGAAACCCGCCGCTGTCGGTAAGAATGGAACCCTGCCAGTTCATAAATTGATGTAATCCGCCCATGCGCTCCACCAAATCCGATCCCGGCCGCTCATTCAAATGATAGGTATTCCCCAGAATAATCTCGAAGCCCAGGCCTGAAACATCTTCCGGGGTGAGTGATTTAACCGTGGCCTGCGTACCCACCGGCATAAACACTGGGGTTTGCACGGTACCATGCGCAGTTTGTAATAAACCGCAGCGGGCATCACTTTCTGGATCTCGGGCGAGAATTTCAAAATTTCCGGGTGTATTCATAAGAATCGAACCCTGTACGGAATCCCCGATTCAGGCAATGCTTTTATAGAAAATAAGAAAGGGTTTGTAATCATGCCTAAATCCCCCTATTTTCCATGCATGATTGATTTTGTAGCATTTGATTTAGAAACCACGGGTATTCAGCCCCTCGAAGATGGCATTGTCGAAATTGGCGCGGTCAAATTTATCGACGGTCTCCCCCAAAAAGATTTTTGTATGCTGGTAAATCCCGGGATGGAAATACCGATTGAAGCTTACAAAGTACATGGCATCAGCAATGAAGAAGTAAAAAACCAACCGCCAATCGCGGATATCATGGGGGCTTTCACCGAGTATTGTGAAGATCTTCCTTTGGTGGCACACAATGCCAAATTTGATTTCAAATTTTTGGAAGCCGCCGTCAAACGCGATAAATGCAAAGCCCCCACCGGACAAGTTCTGGACACCTATGGCTTGGCCAAGAAAGTTTTTCCGGGCATGTTGAACTATCGACTGGAAACCCTGACCAAATTCTTTGAATTTCCCAATACCGTTTTCCACCGCGCCTCAGAAGATGCCGAATATTGCGGAAAAGTCTTCATTCGCATTCTGGAAACCCTGGAAAAAAATGATATTTCCACCGAAGTTCCCTCCCTGGTGTCTCTCGGAGAAATGCGGGAAATGCTCTTTCCCCAAATCGCCCCCGCCGGCGAACAATTAGGGTTGTTTTAGTCAGCCGTCATTCATGCATTCCCGTAGTCCATGCACTCCGTGCGTGGAAATAGTGGCTTAGGCTCTCGTTTCGTTTCCACGCACGGAGTGCGTGGACTACATTTTTTTCCGGGGAATCACCGCATCGCCTTCCATTTGTCGTGCCAACAACCCAAGAGTTCCCTCCCTGGTGTCTCTCGGAGAAATGCGGGAAATGCTCTTTCCCCAAATCGCTCCCGCCGGCGAAAAATTGGGGTTGTTTTAGTCAGCCGTCATTCATGCATTCCCGTAGTCCATGCACTCCGTGCGTGGAAATAGTGGCTTAGGCTCTTGTTTCATTTCCACGCACGGAGTGCGTGGACTACATTTTTTTCCGGGGAATCACCGCATCGCCTTCCATTTGTCGTGCCAACAACCACAAGTGATCCGAAATTCGGTTCAGCCAGGTTAAGACCAGGGGATTGTGAAGAAAATCCGCATTCCACAAGGCGGTGGCTTCCTGTTCACATCGACGAAAAACACAGCGGGCATGATCCAAATGGGCAGCCACCGGATTTCCTCCCGGCAATACAAAACCTTTGGGCATGGGAGTCACCGCCTCCAAATCATCCCGCATTTTATCCAAAACAGCCATAAAGGCTTCATCGACCCGGGTGCGTTTACGGGCTTGATCATCCGGATGGGTTGCCAATTCCGCACCCACTTCAAAAGCCGCATTTTGAATATACAGAATCTGCTCTTTTAATGATTCAGAATCTGTGGTCGCCCGCACAATTCCCAATACACTTACCGCTTCGTCCAGCGCGCCATACGCGCGGGGAGCCAAATCGGCTTTTGAAATTTCCTGTCCGGAAAACAGTCGGGTGCGGCCTTTGTCGCCGTTTTTTGTGGTGATGCTCATAAGAATATTAATTAATCGATTCCGATATCGAAATCGATAGCGGAATCCAAATATTCAACCGGATGGCTTACACAGCTTCTGGCTTATGGCGTTTAATGTCCGGTTTATTTCTCTTTCAACACTCTCAGCCCGGCCCGGGAAAGCGCCAGATCATGCTCACGGCTGATCCTGGGATCGGTGATCACCACATCCACATCCTCAATCGTTGCAAAAAAGTAACGAGACCTCGCATCCATTTTACTATGATCTGCCAACAGGATAACTTTTTCAGCGTGATGAATCACGGCCCGTTTCAAATTCATATGACGAACCGATGCATCACTAAATCCCCGTTTAAAATCCAGTCCCTTGCAACCCATGATGGCTTTGGTGATATGAATACTGGTCAACATCTGTTCAGCCAAAGGTCCGGCAAAACTGGCATGTCTACGATCATACACCCCCCCGGTGGACACCAATTCCACATTGGTTAAATTGGACAGCTCCCGAAAAATGGGTTCGGAATGGGTTAAAACCGTGCAGCGAATATCCGGAAAAATGCGGGCCAACTGAAAGGCGGTGGTACTGCCATCAAAAAAGACCACATCCTCCTCTTCAATTTCATTGAGCGCACAGCGGGCAATACTCCGTTTGGCGTCCACCTGTTCCATTTGCCGATGTTGATACGGTACCGGATCCCGTTCGGAAATATGGGGAATCGCCCCGCCATGAATTCGTTTGAGACGGCCATCGCTTTCTAATTTCAATAAATCCCGGCGAATCGTTTCTTCGGTGACATCCATGCGTGAAGCCAAATCCGAAACCCGTACGCCCCCCTGATGTTCAAGGGTTTGAAGAATTTCTGCATGTCGTTGAGGCTGAAACACGTTGAGAAGAGAAGGAAAGTATGCTTTAAGAAAAATCCATCATAATCTTTTCCCTGAAAAGTACAACGCAATAGAATCCTCTCCTCTTTTATGAATTCAGAACCCCACCTCAGCCAATCCCCGGAACGGGACCAAGCCATTCGTTTGCTTAAAGACTGGATTCTCAAGGGATCATTGCCCACAGATTCAGGTGACTGGCAGAACTGCAGTTCCCTAACCCGGGAAATTGTCTGGACCTGTATGCGCCACCGCGGATCCTTGGATGCCTGGATCAATCATCTTTCTCATAAACGTCCCTCCCAGATTATGATTCCTTCGCTTTGGGTCGGCTTGTGTCAAATTCTTCTCCTGGATGGCGTACCGGAACATGCAGCCGTACATGAAACTCTGGAAGCAGCCAAACGCTCCGGGGTTCCCCCGGCGCGCATTGGCTTTGCCAACGCCCTGTTCCGGAGAACACTTCGCGAAAAAAATGAATTACTCAGTTGGTTGGAAAATCAATCACCGGAAATCCGGTATTCCCATCCAAAAATGTTGGTGGACCGGTGGACAGCGAGCTACGGCGAAGAAAAAACTGAAGAAATCCTTTATTGGAATCAACAGCGTTCGTTTACCTATGCCCGGATTACCGATATCGGCCGAAGGCTCCGTTCAGATCTTGCCCTGCCAGAGGGATCGGTTCCTCATGCTTTCGGAGGTTCTGAACCGGATTTTTATCAATTGCCCCGAAGCTTTTCTCCGCAGGAACTTCCGGATTTCTATGAAGGTGCCTGGTATATTCAGGATCCTTCCACTTCGATGGCTCCCCGCCTGCTGAATGTGCAGCCCGGCGAAAGGGTTTTAGATGCCTGCGCAGCCCCCGGCGGGAAAACCACCCTTTTGGCGGAGGCCTTAGGTGATCAATCCCATCTGCTCTTGGCCTGTGACCCCAATCCCAAACGCTGTCGACGCCTTCAGGAGAACTTGGACCGCATGCAATTTCCGGATGTAAAAGTTAACTCAACCGAAATTACCGGAATATCGGTACCCAATGACGAATTGTTTGATGCCATCCTGTTAGATGTGCCCTGTAGCAATACCGGCGTGTATCAGCGTCGACCGGATGCCAAGTGGAACTTCCGCAGAAAGCTATTAACCGGCCTGATACAACTTCAGTATCAGATACTGCAAGACGCCCTGCTTCTACTCAAGCCGGGCGGACGCTTGGTCTACAGTACTTGTAGTATTGAAGAGGAAGAAACCACCCGACAAATGGAAAACTGGCTGGGTCAGCATCCTGAATGCAGCCTGGAGAGTCAAAGAGTGCTTCTCCCCGGCGAAGAAAATTGTGACGGCGCCTTTGCGGCCCTGATCCGCAAAAACTCCTAAGTCGGGATCTTCTTCAGAGTGACCTCGTTTACGAGGTTTTGCCGTTACCCGGATTATGACCACCAGAGCGTCAAAACCTCTTTTATAAACCGCGCAACCGAGGGGCTCTGAACTTATCAAAGTTTGCCTGTCAATAACTCTGTAATAGCTGTTCAGAAAGATGTCTATAACTTGGGAGTTATGATTGGCTTGTGATTAAGTACCAAGTTTTGAAGTGCCCTCTAACAATGCACTAACAGCATCCATACTTCTAAGTCCTTTTATAAAAGTCATTTACAAGGTTATAAACATATCAACACCCCATAAGAATAATAAGATTTATATACGTTAAATGACTACTTCTCTTATGAATGGGCTTTGGGAGGTCAGAAAACCGCTTCTTCCAAGCTGACTTTTGTTCTCTGACCTCATTTTGCTGCAATCTTAAATCTCGTCCTGAATCAGATACGCTCTGGCAGAGGTGTAAGGTCCGGGGAACAACTGTTGAATCAAACTGAGCTCACCGTCTTGAACCAACAGTTCAACCAAATCCTCGTAGGTTTCCCGTTTGTAGTGCAAGAGGCTTTCAAGTTTACGGGTTTCCAGATCCTGAACCACGAAACAGAGATTTTCTTCATTACATTCCTGACCATTTAAAAGCAGCGCTGAATTTTCAGGCATAAATTTGTCGAGATTTTGGGTGTAGATCAAATATTTTACATATTCGATGACTCTCGGATCCAGTTCGGCTTCTCGGACAAAGATTCTTTCAACCAATTCAACCCGGGTAAGCACCAGGTCTACGGGAGGTAACTCTTGCCCGGAGGGTAAGAGTTCTTTCATGTCTCTGAGAACTTTATCAAACTCCTCAATCGCGGTATCCGCATTTTCCATGGTACTCGGACTGTGGAAAATCATCCACCCGCCTTTTGAATCGTGGTAAAGCAGATTTTTATCGATATGAAATTCGAAATGGCAGCTGTTACATTTAATTCGGTTCAATTTATTCTCTAACAGCTGTTTTCGCAGTTCAGGTTCTTTGCCGACATCCAAACTGTCATAGAGAACTTCATCTTGTTGACTCTTGCATTCAGGACATTGGATGGGATAAGTACTTGTTTGTGCCATGGGGTTACCTTCTAAAATTACGTGGTTGGATTAAAAAAATTAGACTATGACTATACGCAGCATCTATCCAGAATCAACGCAAGAACCGATTGACTCCTACACTGTGGTCATAGACGGAAAGGACATGGTGGCCGGAAGAAGCGAAAGCGACCAGCTTTCCGCCAGAGAACAGGTGGAAATCCTTCAAAAGCTGGTTAAAATTCAAAAATCCGAAGACTGGGAGATTTGGGTCCTATTTAATGGAGAGCCTTTACATCAAGTGGAGCATGGAGGCGATTTCCTGGGAATTCGGGTCTTTTTCTCCCCTACTCCGCCCCAGCGGATACCCACTCTGCTCGAATGCGTGAAAGTTTTAAGCAAATCGGATCAAAAAACTTTGATGGTGACCAATGACCCAAATTTGGAATCCCGGGCGATTGCCTTGGGTGCCTCCACTTTACGGGCGGATACCCTCAAAAAGGGATTTGAGAGTCTGTTTGTGAATCGATCCAGGCCACATAGCCGACTCATGCGTCACCGAACAGTTGATCAACGGAAAAGTCAATTAAGAGATGATGACGGTCCGGATATTCGAGATTTGGTTGACCTGGTGTAGTCCACGCACTCCGTGCGTGGAAATGAAACAAGAGCCTAAGCCTCGATTTCCACGCTCTGAGATCGTGGACTACAGCTTTGAAATGAAACAAGAGCCTAAGCCAAGATTTCCACGCTCGGAGATCGTGGACTACAGTTTTGAAATGAAACAAGAGCCTAAGCCTCGATTTCCACGCTCTGAGATCGTGGACTACAGCTTTGAAATGAAACAAGAGCCTAAGCTTTGATTTCCACGCTCGGAGATCGTGGACTACAGCTTTGAAATGAAACAAGAGCCTAAGCTTTGATTTCCACGCTCGGAGATCGTGGACTACAGTTTTGAAATGAAACAAGAGCCTAAGCCTCGATTTCCACGCTCGGAGATCGTGGACTACAGTTTTGAAATGAAACAAGAGCCTAAGCCTCGATTTCCACGCTAGGAGATCGTGGACTACAGCTTTGAAATGAAACAAGAGCCTAAGCCAAGATTTCCACGCTAGGAGATCGTGGACTACAGCTTTGAAATGAAACAAGAGCCTAAGCTTTGATTTCCACGCTCGGAGAGCGTGGACTACAGTTTTGAAATGAAACAAGAGCCTAAGCCTCGATTTCCACGCTCGGAGATCGTGGACTAGAGCTTTGAAATGAAACAAGAGCCTAAGCTTTGATTTCCACGCTCTGAGATCGTGGACTACAGCTTTGAAATGAAACAAGAGCCTAAGCCTCGATTTCCACGCTCTGAGATCGTGGACTACAGTTTTGAAATGAAACAAGAGCCTAAGCTTTGATTTCCACGCTCTGAGATCGTGGACGACAGCGTGGAAATGAAACAAGAGCCTAAGCCTCGATTTCCATGCTCTGAGATCTCGGACCCCTTTGCCTCAAAACCTCATAAAGCGTAATTGCTGCCGCGGTAGAGACATTCAAAGAATCCGCCAGTCCTTCCATGGGCAAAGAAACTTTCATTTCAGCCCGCTCAAGCCAGTGGTCACTTAAGCCCAACATTTCGGAACCCACTGCCACCGCAACGGGTCCTTGAAGGTTTGATTCATACAAACTTCGCTCGGCATGCGGGGTCATGGCTAACAGAGGGATTCCCTGTTCAAGAAGCCAGGATCCGCATTCCGCAAAAGTACTTTCAATGACTGGAACAGAAAACAATGTGCCCACACTGGCGCGTACGGTGTTGGGATTATAGATATCGGTGACCGCATCACACAAGATGACCGCATCCACTCCCGCTGCATCCGCAGAGCGCAACATGGTTCCCAGATTCCCGGGTTTTTCAATGCCCACAAGCAGTAAATAAAAGGGATTTTCACCGGCTTCCAAATTATCCAGTCCCAGGTGAAGTTGGGGAGCCAGAGCGATTAATCCATCCGGCCGATCGCGGTAGGCGACTTTTCTGAACACCTTTTCCGAACAATCATAAAGCTTGGCCCCACTTTCTTTGGCGGCTTCGATTAACTCCGGTTCATTTTCCCCCAACCAGAGATCTTTACAATAAAATAAATCCTGAATAGGCCAGCCACTTTGCATGGCACGTAGACATTCCCGATATCCCTCAATCAGAAAGATTTGTTCTTCATCCCTAAAACTGCGTTTCCGCAGTTTGGTGAGATATTTGATTTTGGGATTTTGCGGACTGGTGAGTTCAAGAGCTTCCATGCTGTCCTATTAGCATATTTCCCTTGTCTACTCCTTAATTTTCTTTCATAACCTTTTTTTTTTAACCCTGATCCTTCTCTTTCTGCAAACATTCAACTTCCCTCTCCTACAAAATGAACTTACCTCCCCATAAAATTGAAGAGCTTATTTCCGCCAAAGACTTACAAGACCGGGTGACAAAAGTGGTTGATGATATTACACAACAGCTTGATGATAAACCACTTGTAATTGTGGGTGTGCTTCGGGGGAGTTTTATGTTTCTGGCTGATTTGGTTCGGGAATTGCATCCCCGTAAGTTTCATCCTCAAATCGACTTTATGACCCTTCAGAGTTATGGCAGCGCCACTGTGAGCAGCGGAAACGTCAATATTACCAAAGATGTAACCGTGAGTTTGGATGGAATGACGGTGTTATTGGTGGATGATATCCTCGATTCCGGCCGCACTTTGAATTTTGCAGTGAAGCATGTGCTGAATAAAGGAGCCAGCAAAGTCTTGAGTTGCTGCCTGCTGGATAAACCCGACCGTCGGGTGGTAGATATCAAAGCGGATTTTATTGGATTTGATATCCCCGATACCTTTGTGGTGGGTTACGGACTTGATTATGACAGCCATTACAGAGAATTACCTTATATTGGTAAAGTTGTATTTGATGACTAAGTGACTTCACCAGGTCAGGGGTTCAGTGCGACTGGGTCGCATGATTGTTCCCTTGTCCTTAGCCAGTCGCCGTACTCCGTTTTCCCACCATGAGCGCTTCCGAAACCATCGCCGCGATTATTACTGCCCCGGGTGAAGCCGGGGTTTCGATTGTGCGGGTAAGTGGGCCGGAAGCTTTTGAGATTGCGGACAAGATCTTTAAATGTAATGCCCCGGCCCCTTCACTCCGAAAGGCTAATACATTTGTATATGGTAAAATTACAGACGGGGATGTTGAAGTAGACGAAGGATTGCTGCTGATCTTCCGGGCACCGCACAGTTATACGGCCGAGGATGTGGTCGAGTTTCAATGTCACGGAGGCGGCACATCCGCCAAACGAGTTCTTCGATCTTGCTTTCATGCCGGGGCCCGCGCGGCTGATGCAGGTGAGTTTACCCGTCGTGCTTTCCTCAATGGACGTATTGATTTATTGCAGGCTGAAGCCATTATGGATTTGGTACGTGCACATTCAGATCGGTCTCAAACTGCTGCCCTTCAACAACTTGAAGGAAAATTAAGTCAGTCATTTCAAGACCTTTACGACAGACTTCTGCAAGTTGCAGCCCAATTGGAAGCCACTTTGGATTTTCCGGAGGATGAATTACCTGCATCGGTTTTACCACAAATTCTCTCAAATTTATCGAAAGCGGAACAGGATCTGGATTTTCTTTTGTCCACCTGGAATGAGGGACATGTTTTACGGGATGGTGCTTTGGTGGTGCTCAGTGGTAAACCCAATGTTGGAAAAAGCACCCTTTTGAATACCTTGCTTGGACATGAACGGGCGATTGTTTCGGATATTGCCGGCACTACCCGTGACAGTATTGAAGCAGAGTTTATTCTGGAAGGAATCCCTTTACGTTTGGTGGATACTGCTGGGCTGAGAGAGTCTGTAGATGTGATTGAACAACAAGGGATCATCCGTACCAGAGATTACCTATCTAAAGCGGATTTACATATTCATCTTATTGATCTGAGTCAAAAAGCGGATTCCCAGACCTATGAAAACTTTGAGGATTTAATTCCCGGGAAAAGTATTCTGGTTTGTAATAAAAGTGATCTTCCCCGAATGTTCCACGTGGAACAATGGCCCACGGGGATCCCCATTGTTGAAACTGCGATTAAAGATGAAATAGGCTATCAGGAACTTAAAAATGCCCTGGCATCCCTGTTAAGTTCTTCAATTGATCTATCTGCACGTCCTCATGCGGTGATTTCAGAACGACATCGCTTGGTATTGGTTGAAGTTAAAACAGAATTAGCCGGTATAAAAGATCTGCTTAGTGGTTGTATGGGTGATGAAGCGCTGGTTTTGGCCATTCCGGGTCTTAGAGAGGCTTTAGTCCGTCTAGGTGAAGTTACCGGACGTGAATATCACGAAGATCTTCTGGATGAGGTCTTTTCTACCTTTTGTATTGGGAAGTAAGATTGTTCCACGTGGAACAATCCCCTTACAGGGATAAAATGAATCGGTATTTGTAAGTTTGATACTTTTGGAGTAAATTACCCTTTCTCCATTCTTTTTACTGATCTTGATAAAATCCTATGACTCCTTCCTTTGATGTACTTATTGTTGGTGCCGGCCATGCCGGATATGAAGCTGCTTTGGCTTCTGCACGTTTAGGAGCCAAAACAGCTCTGTTAACCATGGATAAAGCTGCAATTGGACGAATGAGCTGTAATCCCAGCATTGGGGGCATGGCCAAATCCCATATTGTCTGTGAATTAGATGCTTTAGGGGGTGAACTGGGCAGAAATGCTGATTTTACAGGAATTCAGTATCGTACCCTGAATTTGCGTAAAGGACCGGCTGTACAGGCCACCCGGGTTCAGAATGATAAAGATGCCTTTCCTCTGCGGATACAGGCTGTGGTAGCTGCTCAGGAGAATTTAGAGGTCCTAGAGTGTACAGCGGGACAAATATGGACTGAAAACGGGAAACTTCAGGGAATTATCACTGAAAAGAATGAAAAGATCCGGGGAAAATGTGTGGTGATTGCTTCCGGGACCTTTTTAGGAGGAAAAATTCATATTGGTGACAAAAATCATGCAGGTGGCAGGGTATTTGAACCCGCAGCCTATCAATTGTCAGATTCTTTTCGAAATTTGGGATTTCGATTGGGACGTCTGAAAACGGGAACGCCTCCCCGTCTCCATAAGGACTCTGTGGATTATTCAGTGATGGAAATACAACCGGGATTAGAACCGGCACCCTTTTTTAGCCGTGCTGCCCGGAAACGGCGAAAAGAAGCCGAATTGTTCCACGTGGAACATAAACCCAATGCAATTGAACCCTGGATTCCCGGATCTGAGCAAATTCCGTGCTGGTTGACGCATACGAATGAGAAAACTCACCAAATTATTGAAGATAACCTTCAAAATTCGGCGATGTATGGTGGACATATCGATGCCACCGGAGTGCGTTATTGTCCGTCAATTGA
The DNA here is from genome assembly GCA_029269125.1 of Kiritimatiellaeota bacterium B1221. Classification (GTDB taxonomy): domain Bacteria; phylum Verrucomicrobiota; class Kiritimatiellia; order SS1-B-03-39; family UBA6053; genus UBA6053. The sequence goes on from JARHXX010000037.1 coordinate 31,055, forward strand.
GGATAAAATCGTAAAATTCAGAGATAAAGACCGTCATCATGTGTTTATTGAGCCTGAAGGCCGGTTTTGCGACACGATTTACCCGAATGGAACTTCAAACTCACTTCCGGAAGATATTCAGAAAGAAATGATTCATTCAATTGTGGGAATGGAGAAAGCTGTGTTCACTTTACCCGGATATGCCATCGAATACGATTTTTCAGATCCCACCCAACTCTTTCATACATTAGAGAGTAAATTAGTGGAAGGATTGTTCCTGGCGGGACAAATTAATGGAACCACCGGGTATGAAGAAGCTGCCGGGCAGGGCTTTATCGCTGGAGTCAATGCAGCACGTAAAGCTTTGGAAATGGATACATTTGTATTAGGCAGGCACGAAGCATATATTGGGGTATTGATTGATGATCTGATCAATAAAGGTACAGACGAGCCTTATCGCATGTTTACCTCACGTGCGGAGCACCGTTTGTTATTACGTCAGGACAATGTGGATTTCCGTTTACGGGAGAGGGCAGGGGAGTTGGCTATCCATTCTGAGCAACATTTCAAAGAAATTGACCGAATTAACCGTGATATAGAGAGCGAAATCACCCGCATGGAAAAAACTTTTGTCAACGGTAAGCCTCTGGCAGGGTTATTGAGGCAGCCGGAAATGATGTATAAAGACCTTCCGGACAGCCCCGGAGGGTTTGAAGAGGAAGTGATTCAGCAAATTGAAATTCGATTGAAATATGCAGGGTATATCGACCGGGAATCCCGACAGGCAGCTCGGGCGGTTAAATTAGATAAAGTGTTGATACCTAAGGATATAGATTACGATGATATCGTTTCAATCCGCTATGAATCCCGGGACAAACTAAAGAAAATTCGACCCGAAAATCTGGGTCAAGCCTCTAGAATCAGTGGGGTAAACCCCGCTGATATTTCAATTCTACAGGTGTGGTTGAAGAAATAAACAGAAATTCGGCTTATGTAGTTCGCACCGGTTTGAAATTGGTCGAAAACGGCCGGTCTGAAAATACCTGTTTCTGATGAGAAAAAGAATTTACCACCCAGCTTCGCTGGAGAACACGGTGTTTACGGAGGCAGATCTACCAGGGAAGGAATGCCGCGAGCCCCGGAAGACCCCAAGGGTGCGTCATCTCCTTCCATGATTCCAGGTTTAGAGTTGTTCCGGAAAAGCATCGGTAGGGGTTCGGCAAACCGGGGTGAGCTTCCGGGTCTAGCTGAACCCTGCCGCCATCTGCATGGCTCCGAGAACTCCGTGTTCTCCAGCGAAGCGGGTGGTTGAAAAATATGCTTTCTTTGAAGGAAAAAGAAAAATTTGAGCGCTGAAGAAAAGTTTTAATGAGAATGTTTTGAAGAAGAGAAAAGCATAAAAATACCGGTATTTTCAAACCGGACAAAATACACCCTTTTCATTTCAGCGCTGACATATATGCGCATGGTTGACTGGCTAAGCCGAAAGCCTCTCACACAGCACCACAAGTTGGGCTGAAATTTTGATGTGCAAATGAAAGTGACTGAATATTTTTTCAGGAAAAAACTGTCGCGATAAAAGTTATATATAAGTGTCAGATTTTAAATATTATTTTGTACATTTGGAAAATACTGATTCTGTAAAGCGGTTGTCAGGGTTTTCGAAGTGAACTGCACAAACCTGAGCTTTAACGTTTTTCAAATCCGTAGAAACGGATATATCCGACTTTCTGATATCTAGCCACAATGAATATGCAGACCAGGGAACAGATATTTGTGTTAAAGAGGAATACATGGCTGACTGCCTATACATTTACTGAATAAAACAGTAAATTTTAAAGTCAGACATTAAATAACTTTGCGGATGGTAAATTTATGAATTTATATTCCAGCATGAATGTACACAGAAAAATCCTGAACTTGATTTTAGAAATCAGCTGTTATTCACTGCAAAGAACTTCATAAAAAAATGGAGAAGGTGGATCGTGAATTAGGTAGAGACTTGCAATGAACTTCGAATTTACAGAGCAGCGATCGATTCGCCATCCACCCAGCTTCCTTTGACCAGAGTCGTGGTGGGGGAAGAGGGAGTACCGGTTTCATTCTGTTCAATCATTGTCACCAGCAGCCCGACAGCCCGTCGGTAAAGTTCATCATGACATGGATCAATTCCCGCCTGTAATTGGGGATCTGTACCGTCCGTCAAATCAAGGTTTACAAAAGCAACTTCTCCGGGAATTTCGACAGCGGATTGTTGGAGCCACCGGAAAACGTGTGAGGAATGAGAAAGAATGACTTCAGGGCGTTCATGTTTATACCAATCCAAAAGGAGTGGAGCTTCCAAAAGCGCAGGGAAGAGGGGTTCACACAGCTGAATTTGCGGATTCAATTGGGAGAAGCTGTGAAGGGCGGATGAAAATTGGTATCGGGAGTTGATGTTTGTATTCTGTGGCTCAATGAGTCCGATCCGCCGATAGCCTCTTTTCTGGGTTTCGCTGAGTGCCATGAGGACATTTGTATAAAAATCTGGCATGACCTGATGGTGATGCGGAAATAATGACGGTGAGAGGGTCACTGTGGAAAACTTGTCCCAGGACAAATGATTAGAGCTGTCAGTATCGGGGCTGGAAATGATCAGGATGCCATGGATTCCCCGGTCGTCCAACACCTGTTCTATACGTGAGAAGGTGGCCCATTCAGATAAGGAAAGCAGCTCCGTTTGATAGCCCCAGGCTTGGGCGTGTTTTTGTAGTAGTTGAAAACCATGTTCAACCCGCTTTTTTTTCCAATCCGGGGCGTGCTTTGATAGAAAATCCAGCACTCCGATGGTCGCACGGTAGGTACCGGCTTTTTGGGTGCGAATATTCATCATCAGGCGACGGATCAGGGGATCGGTTTGATAGCCCATCTCATTGGCCAGGGTGAGGATCTTCTCCTTGGTCTCCTTTTTGACGCGATGGCTATTTTTTAAACTCAGAGAAACGGTGTTTACTGAAACGCCGGCTTTTTTAGCTATATCTGCCATGGATACCATAATATGGCGATTCATATAAAGTGAAACCTGGGAGAAAAGCTAATAGATGAATCAAATGCTGGGGATATGCTTAGATGATTTGTAATCATTCTCCCCCATGAACGACAAAATACCGTTCGATTGGTTCGTAAAAATGAAATGTAAAAGGAGTTCACAATGAAAATGAGTCATGTTGGAATTATGGTGGGTGATATGTCGAAAGCTGTTGAATTTTACACCCAGGCTTTAGGTCTTGAGATTGTGATGGATCGTGCTGAAGTTCGGGAAGAAAAAGAAAGTGCGATTGGAAAAATGTGCATCGCGGTTTTTGGGGAAGGATTCAAAGGCTTTAATATTGCGCATCTGGTAACGGAAGACGGGGTGGGGTTTGAGCTGTTTGAAATGATAGATCGGGAAGAGCGTCACCATGTGGATTTTTCAAAAATTGGTATCTTCCATTTCTGTTTGCAATCTGATGACTTTCAATCGGTGACCGATAAAGTGGAGCAGTACGGTGGAAAGGTCAGAATGGATATTATGCGGTACCACCCTGAAGACGAAAGCAAGCCATACAAAATGGTCTACTTGGAGGATCCCTTCGGAAATCTTTTTGAGCTCTATTCCCATTCGTACAGCGAAACCTATTCTTCAGAATACGAATAAGAACTTTTCGGATGCGCCGCTTTATCTTGTTCCTCAGTTCCTTGAACTCACCAAAGAGACATGTTAGGTGAATTTCGATTTATTCATAAAATGTATCATATAGAGGAAGTCTTATGCCGAAAATGAAAGTCTTGAACGGAAATATGTTGATTGCCCAGAGTGGGGGACCGACTGCGGTCATTAATCAAACTTTAGTGGGTGCTGTACTCCAAGCCCGCAATCATGGATGCATTGAAAAAGTGTTGGGTGCCAAACATGGTATTCAGGGAATTCTGAATGAAGACTTTGTGAATTTGGGGCGCGAAACAGAAGCCAACCTTGAAAAGGTGGCGCAGACGCCTTCCTCTGCTTTGGGCTCTGTCCGCAAAAAGCCTACAGCAGAAGACTGCGAAAAAATCTTTGAGGTGCTGAAAAAATATAACGTTCGTTACTTCTTCTATATTGGCGGAAATGATTCTGCGGAAACCACCCATATTATTAATCAGGCTGCGCGCAAAGCGAAGTATGATTTCCGTTGCTTTCATTTATGCAAAACCATCGACAACGATTTACGTCAGAATGATCACACCCCGGGATTCGGATCTGCTGCCCGTTTTGTGGCATCGGCTTTTATGGGAGACAACCAGGACAACCGCGCGTTGGGCGGTGTGAAAATCAATGTGATTATGGGACGCCATGCGGGTTTCCTCACGGCAGCGGCGGCGCTGGCCAAAGTACATCCGGATGATGGCCCTCACTTAATCTATTTACCTGAACGGGCATTCTCCATGGCGAAATTTGCCAAAGATGTAAAAGCGGTCATGAAAGAATATGGTCGTTGTGTGATCGCGGTGAGTGAAGGCATTTGTGATAGCAAAGGCCAGCCCATCATTGCCGCACATACCAAAGAGGTGGATAGTCACGGCAACCTTCAACTATCCGGCACCGGTGCATTGGGAGATATTCTGGCGGATGAATTAAAACAACGTACCGGAATTTCCCGGGTGCGTGCTGATACCTTTGGATATTTACAACGTTCCTTTCCCGGAGTGGTGTCACCAGTTGATGCAAAAGAAGCACGTTCAGTCGGTACTTCAGGTGTGAAATTTGCAGTCAAACATTTCTCGGACGGATCGGTTGCGATTCAACGCAAACCGAGTAAAAGATATGCTGTGACTTTCGAACGGGTCACCCTCAAATCTGTGGCCAAAGAAACCAAACACATGCCCGCAAAATTTATTCACAAAGATGGAAATCAAGTGACGGATGCGTTTATCGACTATGTAAAACCTCTGGTCGGACCGCTACCGGTAATTGGACGTCTTAAAGATTATTCAGTTGCGAAACAAAAATGAAAAACATATTTCTGACCTGCGCACTGCTGGTTTCATCTATCGGTTTTGCGCAGTCCCGTGATGTTTCAGGGGGGCTACAGGATGACCTTCCTTTACCGGTAGGATCAGAATTGATGTCACAGGTGCGTGCGCAATTACCCCCCATGCCTTTAGAGTTGCGCGGAAAAATTTGGACCTATCAAAACCGAAATACAAGGGACCGTCGATTGGTCAGTGTGTTACGTTTCGGTGATGCGGTTCCTACGGCAACGTATACACTTTCGGATTCGTTTGGAGATTTGTTATCCAAAGTACAGGTACGTTGGTCGCGGGGCATTCCTGAATATTTTCAGTGGGATGCAGAAGGAAATGCAATGCCTGCGCCCGCACCTCAGGGTGATGTGGCCGATACCGGTTTAACTTGGTCAGATCTTTCCTTGGATTTTTTATGGTGGCCGGGAGCAAAAGCTTCCGGACGTGAAATCGTAAAAACCCGTTCTTCAGTCGTTCTGTTTTTACCTGCGCCTCCGGAACGGGAGGACTTGCATCAAATAAAATTGTGGGTGGATGAACGGGCCCTGTTTATTGTGCGTGCTGAAATGTTGGATGCAGATGGGAAGTTGTTAAAACGAATTGAAGCGGAAAGTTTTAAAAAAGTCCGGGAAGATTTTTGGATGGTCAAGGATTTGAAAGTCTATGACCCCATTTCGAAAAGTCGTATGGGAATTCGTTTTGAAGAAGTGATAGAATTGGAAGAAAGTCTTTCCGCGGTCCCCGCGGATAAAGAAGTGGAATGAATTTTCGATTTCGATTGCGATTTCGATTTCGATAACGAATATTTTTTTAAACTTTAAATTCAAATTTCTTTTCCGCTAGGACACGAGTGTCCGCGCTCCACCTTCGCCATCAAATGAACACTTTATCTAAAACCCTCCGTCTCTTTCTCGACAGCATTGGCCGTCGCTCGGAGTATGAATTTTATTTGAAGAAATTTCAGTCGGACCGTTCTGTGTGTTTTGCGTTGGTGATTCCGGATACGGGCAGTGTGGAAAGCTCCGGGGAGTTAATGACCTTTGATTTACAATTCTTGTTACGCTTGGAATTGTGTCCCTTGGTTTTGTTGTGTGGAAAAGATGCGGAAGCAAATGCAATCAAGCTTATGGCACATGGTGCTTATTACGTGATACGGGATCTTTCACCGCAAGATGATCCGAATCGTTGGCGCGCCTGTCTTCAGCAATGCTTGGCGCGTGAAGAAATTCCGGTGTTCTGTCGTCCGGAGCTTGATGACAGCTTCGCCGTCAAAGAATTGGCTCCGCGTTTGGTTCATCGACTGCATGTGTTGCGGAATGCAGGAATGCTTCACGATGAAAAAGAAGAAAAGATTTTTTATTATTACACGCGTCGCAGTCAGTTAAATCTGTTGAATCCAGAAGATAAGCAAGTGGTTGCCAAAGCGGAACAATGGTTGGAGCATGACCCGCAGTTGCATATCAGCATTTCTTCTCCGTTGTACCTGCTGCAGGAAATGTTTACGGTGCGGGGGCGGGGGAGTATTATTCGTCCGGGGAGCCACATCCACCATTTTGATGCTTTGGAAAAATTGGATATCGCACGCTTGTTGGATTTGATTCAAAGTGCTTTCGGCAAGCAGTTGAAAGATCCGGAGCAGTTAAAAAATGCTTCCGACTTTTTTATAGAGTCCCGCTATCGCGGGGCGGTGATCTTGGAATCCCATGCTTCCGGAAAATATCTTTCCAAATTTACCGTGGGAACCGAAGCGCGGGGGGAAGGGGTCGCGCAAGAGTTGTGGGAGATGGCTTGCGAAAAACAAGAGCGTTTGTTTTGGCGTTCCCGCAGCGACAACCCTGTGAACCAGTGGTATGAGCGGCAGGCCTCCGGATATTATCGGGAAGGCAAGTGGACGGTATTTTGGAAAGGGGTAGAACCAGCACAACTCCCGGAGATTATTTCGTATTGCCTGAATCGCCCCAGTGATTTTTTGGAATAAGGCAAGTGGCGCGCGG
>JARHXX010000038.1 GCA_029269125.1 Kiritimatiellaeota bacterium B1221
ACAAGGCAACTTGCTGTTCGCTTCGTTGCGGAAGTCGCGGAACATAATGAAATGTTTCTCAACGTCAACCCTTGTTTTACCTTTTTATTTCCACCCCCGTTTGGAGTTGAAATTCACATGGCAACTCGGCGATATGCTCCGTTGCGGAAGTCGCGGAACATAGGGATTTTTACGCCGGGGTCAACCCCTGTTTACAAATAAATCGCAAAAGCATTCCCGAGGGTTGATTTCCCTAAGCTTTTGGTACATTTTAGCTTTTGATTTAACCCCTATCCTTAAAGGAACCCTTATGATTCGCACCTTATTCGCACTCACAACCTTCGCGTTTGCCTTTCTTTCCCTTCCCTCCCCCGCCGAAAGCACCCACTCGATCGGTGCCGGTGCACACTACTGGAAGGTGCTGGACGATATCGGAGACGAAGATTTTGATGAAACCGGACTCTCCTATATTGGCATGTATCGTTATGACAGCGGCCTGCTCGCCATTCAGGCCGAAATGGAAGTTTATCCCGGTGACTTTGGAAATGTGTCCGAAGAAGTTCTTTCCCCACAGGTTGTGGCCATTTTAGGCGATGGACTTTATGCAGGCATCGGTGCCGGGATTCTCTACAGTGATGGTGAATTCGCCAACAAACCGTTTTTCCTGCTGCGGGCCGGGATCAATATCCTCACCATTGGCCCCATCGTACTGGACATCAACGCCAATTATATTTTCACCGACTTTGACGAGCTTTCTTCAAGTGACATCGATTCGGACACCATCACTTTAGGAGCCATGCTTCGCTGGGATTTCAATTAAACACCGGTGAGGGATGAAGTATGGCGGATATTAAATAAGCCTTTTCCGGTCTCAGATTTTAAATCTGCGATCGGAAACAAGTCATTTGCTTTCCCAAAAATAAAATGATTCCCGCCCCGCCCACCGGCGGGGCTTTTTTTTCGCCTCCACACAGGGGCGTGGATTACTGATGATCCATTCGGCGCAATTGTTCAATGTAGTTTTGCAGATGAGGCTGCTCCTCAAACACCATTGCCCTTTCCAAAAGTTTTATCGCAGATGCCCATTGCCGAAGGTCCACATCCATACGGGCCATTTCAATCAGCGCATCCGCTTCATAACCATCAATCCGACTTAACCGCTCTAAAGTCAACCGCGCGGATTCAGCCTCCCCCTTTTCCAACTGCAACTCCGCCAGCATCAGCAACAATTCCCCATCTAAAGGGTCTTGCTCCAACCCAATTTTTAATAACCGGCTCGCTTCAACGGCATCCCCCTGCTCCATTTTCACTTTCGCCATCAAAGTATTCATCCATTGAACGTTCTCATCTTTAATCTCTGACATCAACTGTTCAGCATCATCATAACGTCCCAACTGCATCAATCCACGGATGGCCTGTTCTTTTCTCCGCAGGGACAAGTCTCCCTGTGCAAAGGCTTCCTGTAACCGTCCCACCGCCACCCCGGGCAGCTCCTTTTGCAAATAAAGCTGGCCCAGCATAGAAAGCATCTCCGCATCGGCAACCCCCAACCGCCTCGCCTGCTCTAGACTTCGCGCCGCCTCTTCATATTGATCTAAGGATAACTGCGCATTCGCCCGCACCGCCCAATAGGATTGCTGCGACACATCTTCCGCAATCAGCTCAGCGGAAAGCTCCAGCACTTCCGCATTCCGGTTTTGCGCCAATAGACAATTCAACAACCCCTGACGGGCCTCCAAGCCTTCGTCATTCAACATCAACGCATGTCGGTAAGCTGTTTCCGCGGACACCGCTTTCTCCTCCATCATAAAAGCATGCCCCAGCAAAGTATATGTTTCCCCGTCCGCAACCCCGTCTCTGGCCAATTCCTGATACACCTTTATCGCATCTTTAGTTTGCTCTAACACCAGATAAACCCGTCCCAAATTGATTTTTGCATCCCTGAAATCCGGAAATTTTCGAAGCGCTTGCTTGTAGGAAGCTACAGTTTCAGGATATTGAGCCTCCTGAAAAGTAAGATTAGCCAAAGTAAATTCCAAAGCAGCCGATGAATCTTCCGTAATCTCTTCCTTCAAAAGATTCATCGCCGCCAGTGGGTCGGCCTCCGCTGTTTCAATCGCTTTTTGTAAGATTTCAGATTCTGAGCGACTCACGGTCGGAGAAAAAGGATCTGAACTTTGTGCCGTTAAAGATCCTTTTAAAACAGCCATCCATAGTAGTGTGATTAAAATTATTCGCATGATCCATCCTTCCCATCGATTTAATGTATTATCAATGCTAAGCATCTAATTCCTAAACCCAAAAGATCAACAGTGAAAAAGCTCCTCTATCTTGCTGCCAACTGGCCTGAACCCGCCTCCTCTGCCGCCGGCACCCGCACCCTGCAACTTTTATCTCTCTTTCGGGAGGAGGACTGGGAGATCACACTCCTGTCTGCAGCCGAAAAACGTCCGCATACCGCCCGGCTTCCATCAGACATCCGCACCCTTCCCCTTTGGTTAAACGACAGTAAAATGGATGCCGTGTTTGAGGAGTTAAACCCGGAAGCCGTCATCTTCGACCGCTTTATGCTCGAAGAACAGTACGGATGGCGCATAGAATCCTGCTGCCCCGGAGCTTTGCGGATACTGGACAGCATCGATTTACACAGTCTCAGAGAAATCCGCCGTAAAGCGCTGCATGAAAACCGGAAACCCGAAATGAAAGACTGGTTTTGCGACAGCGCCCTCCGCGAAATCGCCTCTATCCACCGCTGCGACCTCACGTTGCTCATTTCAGACGCGGAATATGAAATTCTCACCCGGGAACTACATCTTCCCGCCTCTCTGCTCACGGTCCTGCCTTTTTTACTCAGCCCGGAAGAACAGCAGTCCTGGCAAGATAGCCCATCCTTTTCCGACAGAACCGGTTTTGTCAGTATCGGAAATTTCCGTCATCCGCCCAATGCCGATAGCATTCAGTATCTATATAAAACCCTTTGGCCTCAAATTCGCAAACAATGCCCGGAGGCCGACATGCATGTTTATGGTGCAGACATCACCCCCGCGATCCAAACCCTGCACCAACCCCGAAAAGGATTTCACGTACACGGCCGCGCCGACGACGCCCTCGAAGTCATGAGAAATGCACGGGTGTGCCTCGCCCCCCTCCGCTTTGGCGCAGGCCTGAAAGGCAAGTTACTGGATGCCATGCTCGCCGGCACCCCTTCTGTGACCACTCCAATCGGAGCCGAGGGCATGCAGGGCCACTACGAATGGCCAGGCGCCATCGCCGAGAGTCCGGACGACTGGGTGGCCGCAGCCATCGACCTGCACCAGCAGGAATCGACATGGACAAAAGCCCAACAGCACATCGCCCCCTTGCTTGCCGGCCGCTTCGACAGAACACGATTCAAACCATCCTTTCTCGACCAAATCAGTCGCCTCGCATCCTTAGCACATCGCCATGCCCCCGACCAACTCACCGGCGCTCTCCTGCGGCATCATCAACACCGCAGCACCGAATATATGAGCCGATGGATCGAAGCCAAAAACAGGACCAAGCGTAATTGAGGAGCGTAAACGACCTTTTACGCCCCCCGAGACTTCCCAATGTGAGAATGAAAAGGGTTCTTCCCGGTAATATGAACATTTCCGGAACCCGTCCCCGTTTCGTACTCCCCTGTTGGAGGGTTGGGGGTGATCCCGCCGGCAACAAATCCACCATACACCAACAAAGTTGCCTGCAAGATGACGATGGGAATTCAGAACTCAGTCCAAATTAAAGTCGATTCGTTGACTCACCCGTGCATCCACCGCTCTGCCCTGATAAACACCCGGTTCAAACCGCCATCCCCGCAATGCCCGCTCTACCGCCGCATCAAAAATCGCTCCCGGTTCCGCCTGGACCACCTGCACATCCCGCACCTTCCCATCTACGCCCACCACAAACTCCACCGTCACAAAACCTTCAATCTTCCGCATGCGGGCCCGGGGAGGATATACAGGATTCACCCTTACCAATGGCCGGGGCGGTTTATCTAAATCCGAAATTTCGAAAACACCGGCTGAAAGCCCCATCGCCAACCCTTCCCCTTCCACCTGAAAAGTATTATGCATAACGCCCTGCAAACCCGATAAGGAGGGTTGCAAATCCACCGGCAGTTTCAGGGGCGGTGCCTGGTCAGCCACCATTGAAAGCTTGGGTTGTGGCAATTCCATCGAAATGGGGTTTGTTTCCAAAGGGACTTCCGGAGGAGGCGGCGGCTTCAAGGGTGGAGGAACCGAAACCTGCTCAATTTCCCGAACGAGTAAATCAGGATCCGGCCGGCGGGAAATGCGTTCCGTCATGGGCAAAAGCACAAACAAGCAAGCCGTCATTGCCAGCGCCAATAACACCACCCGCCACGTCCATCGGGGCGCTGCCTGCGCAAAATCTATTTCAGAGGACCCTTTCATCAGTTCTGTTCTGCCGCCACCGAAACTTTTTCCGCCCCTGCCAGTTTGCATTCATCCATCACTTCGACCAATAACCGGGTCGGCACCGAACCATCCGCCAACAAAATTACCGGTGTTTCGGGGGTCGTCAGCTGACGCTTCACCACCCCTCTTAAACTGTTGATCGAAATTTCCTGCCCGCCATACACAATTTCACCCGCACCCGTAATGGCAATCATCACACTCTGCTTTTCCAAATCAGAAGCCGATACCGCCTGGGGTTTGTCCACCTCCACCCCCGTTTCCTCCACAAACACCGTGGTCACAATAAAAAAGATGAGCAGCAAAAACACACAGTCAATCAAAGGTGACATATTCACCTCCACCCCATTTTCAGCCTGATCACTTAATTGTGTGCGTTTCATAAGAACGCCTTATTTATCATGAAGCGCATGAAGTACAGGACCTTTTACAAAAATTAGGCAAGATCATTTTTTCAAGGTGATGGCTCTGAAACCAGGCAGGATGATTTGCGGGCAGGATGATTTGCGGCAAGATGATTGCTCTGAAAATGGGCAAGATGATTTGCGGGCAGGATGATTGCTCTGGAACATTTTTCTTTGATTCGCCTCCCAAAATCATCCGGCACAAAATCATTATGTCCAAAATCATCCGGCACAAAATCATTATGTCCAAAATCATCCGGCCCTAAATCATTATGTCCAAAATCATCCGGCCCTAAATCATCCTGCCCAAAATTATCCGGCCCTAAATCATCCTGCCCAAAATTATCCGGCCCTAAATCATCCGGCCCAAAAATCATCCTGCCCTAAATCATCCTGCCCAAAAATCATCCTGCCCTAAATCATCCTGCCCTAAATCATCCTGCCCAAAAATCATCCTGCCCAAAAATCATCCTGCCCAAAATCATCCTGCCCAAAATCATCCTGCCCAAAATCATCCTGCCCAAAAATCATCCTGCCAATAATACCCCCCATCCTTTCCCCCATAATTTTGCTTAGAAGTCCCCCGCTCACCTCACCGCGCTCATGCGGATAAACCGGGTCTGATCCGTTGAAAAAGTCTCCGATTTTTCCCAATCTTCATCCACAAAAGAAAACGCACTCACGGGTATCCAATCCGGATCGGTTAAACTGAGACTGGTTTCTATCCGGTAGGGAACTCCCGGCAACCCGGAGAAGGTGGCCACCACCTGGTCTGGTGCCTCCTGACGAATTTGAGGACGCGGAAGTCCCGCCACCAACGACGCTTCCGTGCCCCAAATGGCAATGCCCTCCTCTCCCGATACTAACCTATACTTAAAGGCAACCTGTCCTTTGTCATTCAGCCCGTTTCTTTCGGATGGCAACACGCCCGCGCTACTCGTTCCTAAAAATTCAAATGACTCCAGCGTCCCCCCCGCCAAGGCCGCACCCTCCCGAATCACTTCTGTCACCCCACTCCCCGCCTGATAAAAAAACAAGGCATGCAAATTATCTCCTTCCGTAAGAATGTTGCATTCAAAAGCGATATCTCCGGCATTATTCTGGGCAAAAGGGCCGTATTCCAGGCCATGAAAAACCCCATCCCCCGCAGGAATCAAGCTGCCATTTTGAGCAATCAACTGACCGTCTTGAAATATCCCGGCGCTCGCCCCTCCTCCCGCAGCCAAAACCATGCTTGCCGCAAACAGGGTTTGGCCATTGTCGTTCAAATCCAAATAAGAACTAAAGGTACTGAACAGATAAGCCGTCCCGGAAATCAGTTGTCCCTCCCTCGCCACCACGGAAAAGGTTTCTGGTGCGGTTACGTTTAAAATCACATCAGCAGAATTATTTCCCACATAATTCGCCGGTACCGCAACTTGGCCTGCACGGTTTACCGCTACTTCAGAAGTCGTACTGAAATCTGTGATCACATCGCCACCGGGCAACACTGCGCCGGAGGCAATCATCAATGCCAAGCTATTTCCGTTTCCCCGCAACAGCGCTTCATCAAATGGGGAGGCATTTCCATCAACCGATACCAGAAAAAAAACTTGTCCGGCATCATCCATTCCCGGAGCACCGTCAAGGATATCATAGGTCCCCACCCCTGAAGGCATCGCATCCCCATTTTGTGCGATGGCGGTCAACACCGAGCTCCCTGATTCAGCCCGGAAGATCGCGGCATCGTCGTTTCCCCCGCCATTGGTTTGCGTCAACCCGGTATAAAAAGCAATATCTCCACATGCATTCATATTATATTTCAGCCCCGAGCCGATCACCAGAGCCCCTTCATCCGGCGACGACTGTCCATTCACCGCATGTAACACATAATCCGTGGTTTCACTCCCCGCATTCATCAATGCGTAGGTATGCCCATTCGACTCGGTTTTCACCACAAAACCCGCCACCCCCGATTCGGCGATGGCCCCCTGATAAAACCGATCGAAATGTCCATCCCCAATACCAGTCAATACCGCCGGTGATTGCAGGCGCCTCCCCACCGCCACCGTAGAACCCGGAACCCCCACCATCAATGCATAAATCGAGAAGCCCTCCGTATCATCTACATCAACGTGAAAGAGAACCAAGCCGTCTTCACTCAATACCGGTGCCGTAAAATCTGAATATCCCCGACCAAAAACCCCTTGGCCATCCGGCATCGGCTCCCCGGCCCGGGCCACAATCCCGATTTCCCCCGCATGTAATCTCCATGCCGAAATCATACAAAAAAAAGCCAGAACCATCGTTTTACGCATTGTTTTCATAAAAAAAGAAATGCCAAAACCTATAAAAGGCTCAAGAAAAAAAAACGTGAACCCTATACGTAATGTTCTCTCCGCCTTTTTTGCCTGTTGATTTGTTCAAGCGATTTGTTTTTGAACTGCAGATGCACCACGATTCACGCAGATTTTCCGAAAAATAAATTTTCAGCCCAGATCCCCAAAGAAAACCAACTCGATTAGCAAAATAAAGGTAGAGTAGAGTAGTGCTCATAAATGCGGGCAAGACGATTGCTCTGAAACAGGGCAAGATAATTTTTGGCAAGATGATTGCTCTGAAAAATGTATCTTTTACAGATCTCAAAAATCATCCGGCCCAAAAATCATCCTGCCAAACTTAATGGCAGCCCGAGCAATCCAACAGCATCCCGCACCATTCGTGATCCGCTTCACAGACTTTTTCTACTGCTCCCAGCTGACCGAAAATCGTGGCCACCGCATCCGCTTCGATGGTGCGAATCCCGGAAAGAATCATGGTTCCAGAACAGGCCCGAACCAATTTGGGGGCTAACTCCATCAACAGCCCGCCATAAAGGTTTGCGGCCAACAGCGGATAAGTCTGATCAAACCAGGTACGGGTCAGATCCTTCACTTCCAAAGTCACTCCTTCCGTCACGCCATTCAAAAGTAAATTTTCTGCCGCTTGTTCCAAAGCCATTTCATCAAAATCCACCGCCAAAATATTATCCCAGCCAAATTTGCGCGCAGCAATCGATAAAATGGCCGAGCCACATCCGGCATCCAACATATGATCAGGTTTAAAACCTTCGGCATGCAGACGATCGATCATCTTCAAACAAAAATTCGTGGTGAAATGATTGCCCGTCCCAAAACTCAGGCCTGGATTGATCAGAATCACTTCCCGTCCCTCAGGTACCTCTTCTTTCCCCTGCAACCATTCCGGCAGGACAAACAAATTGTTGCCAATTTCCACCGGTTTGAAGTGATGTTGCCAAAAGGTGGTCCAGTCTTTGGCTCCGCAATGGCGCACCCCGGCCTCCACTTCCGGATAAACATCCTTGAGTGCATACATCACCAGGTTGGCTTGGGTGGAATCTTCAAAGTAAGCTTCCAGCCAAATAATGGCCTGATCCACCATTTCAATTTCGACCGGAGATGCATCCGTCGCATTCTCCAACCATGCAGACAGGGTCTCCGCTTCAGCGGGGTTACGGGCGGGCACAGATAAAATCCAAATATCAGCAGGTTCACTCATTTTCCAAAAATCTCCTTGGGTAAATTCTTCGGCTGCCAATCCGGATGATCCAAGGTGCCGGTTAATTGCACCTCAATCAATTTACGAATCGGCCATAAAATTAATTTCAACGCATCCGAAAGGATACCATCCTTTAACAGATGAATCTTCAGATCGGCTGAAATTTTTCGATCGGCAAAGCTGTATGACCCCGGTCCGGCAATAGAAAGCACATTTCCCTGTAGAAACAGCTCTTTGGACCATACTTTCCCTTTCCCAATTTCAAAATCCGCTGAAAAATCACTTTGGCTCGCGTATCCAAACCCACTGACAATCTTGCTCAAAATCTGACTTAAACCCAGCAACAGGGGCACGCGGAACAAGGACCCCTCCTTAATTTCCATCCGCCCCACTCCCGCAAGAGAATCAAACCGGGAGAGCGTTTCGCTGTCTTTCACCATCCCCATCAGATTCAATTCCAAGCTCAACCTCCCTTTGTAGGGGGTATCTTCGAGGTCCGTGGCTTTGGTAATCACTTTATAGAGATCCATTTCCTTCAGATGCATCGCCAAAACGAAACGCCCCTGCTCTCCAAAGGGCTCATCCACCCGTAGATTGGCATTGAGCCCGCCCCCTTCCAAAGAGGCCTTTATGTCCGGTAATTGCAAAACCTGCTCATCCAGATTTACAGTTCCGCTCAGGTTTTTAACACTCAACCAATTCCAAACCAAATCGTTAAAGGTGTACGAGCCCTGTAAATCATGAACCGCATCCGAGGTGAAATCCACATATCCTTTTGATTCCAGTTCCGAAGTGCCCTGAAATCGGAAAGACTGAACCCATTTTGCCGCCTGCGGTCCGATCAGCTGCAGTACATCCGGCAAATAAAAATTGCTTTTCACATCAAACGTGCAGCCCGTAAATCCGGGATCAAAGAGCAACTCCGCCTCCACCAGTTCTTTTCCCCGGCGGGCACGCGCACCGGTAATCGACAACTGCCGGTCTTCAAACACCACTTTACAACTCGCAGCATCAAAAGCCGTCCCCCTCCACAAAACATCTTTCCCTTCCGCTACCACTGAAAAGAACATCGGTGCTCCGGTTTCTTTGAGGTCGTAGCGGGCGCTAAACTGGGGCGCCGGTCCCAGAAACTCCCATTCCCTCAGATATTTTTCCGTCAAATCCCCCACCATCGAAACCGCATAGTCCGGATAAAATCCTCCATCAACCCGCACATGCCCCATCCCCGTGTTGAAATTTAATTCAATTTCTCCAGCAATTGGCCCCTGCCCCTTTCCTTTCCCCAAAACCCCTTCGACTTCATAAATTTTCAAATAAGGATAATCCAAATGGAGCTTCAGTGAAAGTTCAGGGAAAAAAGCATCCCGGTAAAAACCATTCCCTACCTGAAATTCCCCCATGATTTTATTTCCCGGTTGCGCAAAGGTATTCGGACCCATGGTCATTTTAAAATCACAACGGTCTTCCAAACGAAGTTGCAGCCAGTCCAACACATTTCCCAACGCAAAAGGTGAAATCGCCTCCAGGCCAACCCGGCGCAAGGTATTTTCCAAATCTACTTCAAAACCCTCTTGTTCAAAATCCACCCGCGCACTGCCACTGATGAACCTTTCCGCGTTTTCCTGAACCAGAAACGAATGAACCAGGAAGATACGGTTTTCGTATGTGGCCTCCGCCTCGATTTTTTCAAATGCGAACCCCCGGTGGCGTGACGCGCCCTGATGATTTAACCTTAATTGGATGCGGGGTGTATTCGATGGCGTAGACGCTGAAGAAAATGCGGCTTCGATCCGGGGTGGTTCCTCAAACTGAAAATTTTCAATAAACCCCATTATTTCGGCAATCACCCGGGCCACACGGGGCACCATCGGCGGACCGGGGTCCCCGGATGGAACCCCCAATTCAATTTCACCCGTCAACAACACATCTATATTCGGCAATGAGCCCTGGATGTCTTTAAAGTGCACCTTCCCTGGTTCGAACTCTAAACCGCCCTCAATCCCGTGAAGATGAACTTCTTTGTCTGTCTGTAAGTCATCCGCCCAGGTACCCAGATTTGTCTTCATTTCCCCTTCCTGAATATGAAGGTCAGCAAACCATTCCTGGGAACGGAGCCTTTTTAAAAAATGAGGATTCACCTGAAAACTTTCCGCCTGCACCAGCGGAGTGACCAGGTCCCTGGGACCATACAGTTTTAATTCAGAGAACAGAAACCCTTCCCCGGGCAGATAACGAAGCTCGGAAGCCTCCAGTAAAAAACCCTGGGGCATCTTCGGATTCACCCAGGGCATCACCCAGGCACCCGGAATCCCGACGACAATTCCCAACCCTCCAATAAGCAACAACAACAAGGGTAAACCAAGGCACCCCCGCAGAAATTTCCGGGCTGGTGTCCGTTTGACCGAGGATTTCTTCACTTTTTTCAGAAAGTGCCTCCTATTCCTCCGTTCCCAACGGCTCCAAAATCAAATCCAAATCCACAGCCGACAGACGGAAAACCAGATTTTGGCCCTGAACAAGCCCATACGCCCCCTCCTCCGTCTGACTCACCAGAAGCGTTCGGTTACCCGCCTGTTCCCCTGCCAAACCAACAGACAAACGAATACTCGGCTGATCCAAGCCGGTTTCACTTAAATCCGTGGGATCCAGCGCCACCAGGTTCTGGGCATTCAATTTCGAAAAACGGTTCAGGATCGCGGTCACATGGGCCTGATGGACCTTCCAGCCTTCCCCTTGCGCCGTCCATACTTCGTCAGGCCCGCCCCGGGTCACCGCCATCACCTTCCCCCCTTGGGTCAAACTCAACCGCACCGCCTGTTCCGAATCAAATTCCAAAACGTCACGGGAAAGGTACGGCAACACATCCACCGGGGCATATTTCACTAAATCCGGCACGACCACCAATTTTCCGGACTCCCCATGTTTGCGCAGCCAGACCCGTCCGGGAGCGACATCTCCATCCAGCACATCAAAACGAACCGTTTGGTTTTCAGCACCTGTCCCCGAAGTAAACGCCACCGTCATCAGGACCTCTCCCACCACCTCATCATCCACGAATTGTTCAACCCTCGCATTCAGCCAGGTTTGAATCATGTTTTGTACCCGTTTGGATGATGCCTTCAATTGTACCGGATCCAATACCTGCCAATTTTCACCCGTTTTCTGCAACCGTAAACTTTGCCCGTCCTGTTCAATCAAAATTTCATTTACCCGTGGCAAATCGACCGCAAACAACCTCCGGTCCCTAAATAAATCAACTGGAGAACTCGCAATCCCCCGCATACCTTTCGACACGGTGACCAGGCCTTCCTGACCCGCAATCCGCACCAGCAAGAGATCCGGATTCAGGGGAATGTCTCCGCCAACCGAAACTTCCACCGGCACTTTAGAATTCGCAGACCACAAGCGAATCACCTGCTCTCCCCCTGCGAGCTCAAAGTTGGCTAAATCTTCACTGCTGGGATCATTCACGATGCCTTCAATACGCGCTTGAAGCAATTTTTGAATGAGGTTCAAAACCTTCTCCTGATCCGCCAAAGCGTTCATGGGCGCTTTCACCATCCAAATTCCATTACGTTTTTCCAGACGGGTGGTTTGGTCGCCATTGATCAGATCGATTGCCTGTACTTCCTCTTCATGCAGCGGAAACAATGTTTTGTCCCGAAAGGCCAAAAGATCCTTTGGCAACACCTCCAATAAATCCGTAGAGACCAACATCACATTTTGGGTGGAGTCCTCTTTCACATACAATGAGTTCCCCAGAGGATTTTTGTCCCCCACCTCATACATCCGGGTTTGTCCGGCCGTTTTCAGCATCAGTTTAATGCGCGGAACCGACAATCCATATTCCGCCAGCGTTTGTCCCTTGGCACGAATATCCGCCGGGGTAATCAGCTCCCCTTTGTCCAGAGTTTTAATCCGGGCCAACAGTTGCTGCACCACCGGCAGCGCCGCCCGGGCGCCTTTGGGATGCAACAACTCCCATCCCTGATCAGACTTGGCCAATTCCACTTCGTAGTCAGGTGTGCGAAGTCCAATGCCATTAATCTGCTCTACCGGCAAATTGAACGCCTGAAGTTCCAAAGCCTTTTTGTCAGCCGTAGACATCTGGTGAATTTCGTAAAACCAAATATAAGCCCCCATACCGAGAACCACCAGGAACAACAAAATCGTTTTCGAAGCCTTCATACTACTTTCTTCTCCGCACAAACACCACAATCCCTAATGCCATCACCAATCCCGGTAAAATCACCGCCACCATCAACAGCAAACGGTACAACTCACTATTGTCTACCTGCAGACGAATTTGAGTCACATCTTTGGGCGCGATTTCCAAGAGCTCCTCCTGATACAACAGCCAGTTGACCGCATTCTGCATTAGCAGCATACCGCCCCCGTTGTTTAATAAATTTCCGGCAAACATGGAGTCTCCAAATACCACCAGACGTTTCCCCGCATCCACATCCTCCCCTTCACCCGCCAGTTTCCACTCCACTGCCGCCGCCAACGGAACAGGACCGGGCATGTCAGCGCCTTCATCATATTTGTAAGGACGTCGATTCAGTCGCGTCTCCGCCCAACTCTGTTTGGAACTCGTCAACAACGGAATATACTGGGGACGGTCCGCAGAAGATTCTTCATTCTGCACTGCGGGCCCCACCAAACGCGGACGGATAAAAGTGGTGCGGATTTTCTGCATCGAATCCGTAATCGCATGATTGCTGTAGGTGCTGACATACACTTCCTCACCCGATGTGGTGCGGGCAGGATCAATCACCACGTCGTTCACCAATTGAATTCCAAATTCTTTGAGGAATGGCAGAAGACCCGCATCTTCCCCCACATCCACCGCCACCAACAAACGGCCTTTGTTGTTCATATATTCCCGCAACATATCCAATTCCGGTTGCGAAATTCGGGTGCGCGGGCCGGCGATCACAATCAAATCGGTGTCTTCGGGCACCCCCCGCGAATCTTCAAGATTGAGAGTGCGCACCTCTATATTATCCGCCTCCAGTCTTTCGCGGACAGAAGAATATGCCTGCGACACCTGCTCAAAGTTATCAATTTCTTTTTCCCCGTGTCCACTCAGGAAATACACCACCGGACGATGGGTCCGGGTCAACTCCATCAATCCGCTGGAAAGCACCGCTTCTCCCCGAAATCCAATCACCCGCGGCTCCTGCCCCAGCTCCCGGGTTTCATCGGATTCCATCACCAACATTTTGTCCATGGACAACACCACCTTCCGGTCACGGAAAGCCAATAAAACCTGGTCCGGTTCGGAAACTTCAAATCGGCTGCGCAACTCTTCGGTCTGGGCAATATCCCGATCGGGGTCCACCGTGGTGACCGTAATAAGCTTGTTGAGTCGCTGTAACTCCCGGGCCAAATCCTCAAGTTGGGAAGCGCCGGTAAAACTTTGGCTCAACAGCAAAATCATTTCCACCGGTTCTTCGATCGCACCGACAACGGCCAGCGTTTTATCAGAAAGCACAGTTGATTGCTGATCACTCCAGTCTTCAAACAAATAGTTCCGCATGCCGATAAAATTGACCATCGCCCACAACGCGATCAACAACAGGACATTCACAGTCAAATGAACCCCGGAGGCCCCTTTGCGGAAACGCGTTCCCCAAACCATTTTACGGGCAGTATGTTGAGATTCCCTGTTCATGCGCGCCACCTCCGTGATTCAAGCCCCCGGGTGGTTATCATTAACATCAGCAGGGTACTCGACAGATACAAAACCACCGAACGGGTATCAATGACTCCCCGGGCATAATCCATCATATGCAACACCGGAGATAAAGGTTGTGTGAATTCCCGCAGCTGCGGAACCGGACTCACCGCCGGCAAAAATCCTCCCAAAAACAACAAAGTCACCACCGCAAAAGTCGACATTGAAGCCACAATTAAATTCCGGGTAAGCGATGAACAAAAAATCCCGATGGACAAATAAAATCCTCCCACCAGGAACACCCCCACATAGGCGGCGGCCAATGCGCCAAAATCAATCGGAAGCGGCTGCTCCGAAACTCTTTGCAGTAACGGGTAAAAAGCCAGGGTGGGCAACCACATCACCACATATACCGTAAAAATTCCGAGAAACTTGCTGAAAACCACTTCAATATCCCGCACCGGGGCCGTGAGCAACATCTCCAAAGTGCCGGAGCGGTTCTCCTCGGCAAAAGAGCGCATACTCAACACCGGAACCACCATCAATACCGCCAGCCAGGCGACTCCGCCATACAATCCGCGAAGCAATTCATAAAAAGTGGCACCGGTCCGTAAACGCACACTCGCCAAAAACCAAAAGCCCATTCCCATCACCACCAGAAAAAGCGTTGCCAGAATGTAAGCCACGGGTGACACAAAGTAGGAAGCCACTTCCCTTTTCCATAAAGTAAAAAACCGCTTCATACCTCTTCTCCTCCGCCCGTCATTTTCACGAAAGTCTCCTCCAAACTGTGGCGTCGTGCATGCAGTTCCCGCAGATCCCAATCCGCCTCTTTGATACAGGCAAATACCCGTTCCCGATGATCCTCATCATTTGCAAATAACAATTCCGCATGGGCCCACGCCCCGTCCTGCTTCACCTGGATTCTTTTCAGATCCGCTAATGAACGCAGGGTTTTGTCCACTTCGGGAGCGGACGCTTTGACTTCCAACGTCAATTCCGCACCCGGAGACCAGCGATGGCCCAATTCCTCCAAACTCGCGGATTCCAAAATTTTGCCCTGATTCATCACCACCACCCGATTACAGGTCGCTTCAATTTCACTCAAAATATGAGAGGAAATCAGCAGGGTGTGGGCCGAGGAAAGATCGCGGATCAACTTTCGTACCTGCACAATCTGATTCGGATCCAACCCAATGGTCGGTTCATCTAAAATCAATAAATCTGGATTGTGTACCAGCGCATCCGCAATGCCCACCCGTTGACGAAACCCTTTCGACAGTTGCCCGACCAAACGCTTTTGCACATCCAACAACCCGCATTGCTCCATCGCCCGTTCCACCCCTGTCCGTCGATGACGCCGGGAAAGTCCTTTTAAATCAGCCCGATAACGCAAATACTCCCCCACCCGCATTTCTGTATACAACGGACAGGTTTCCGGCAAATACCCCAAGCACTGACGCACCTCCAGATTTTTACGGGTCACATCCATCCCCTTCACTTTCACCTGCCCCCCGCTCGGAGAAAGATATCCCGCCAAAATACGCATCGTGGTACTCTTGCCCGCACCATTCGGTCCCAAGAACCCCACAATCTCTCCCGGTTCAATCGAGAAAGAAACGTCATCAACCGCAGTAACGCCCCCCGGATAATTCTTGGTTAAATGTTGTACGTCTATCATATAAAATTTCGGATTTCAGATTTAAAATTTCGGAGCCACATTGATGTGATCCCCAGGGAGCCCATTCACCATCAGGCAATCGCCATCACTGATAATACGGATTATCACCCGCTTCATGATCCGTGGCATCAATCACGTTCCGCACACTGGGAACCGCATCTTTAATTGCACGCTCAATCCCAAATTTCATGGTGGCCCGGCTGCTGGCGCATCCCTGACAGCCTCCCCCCATTTCCACGAAAACATCCTGACCTTCAATACGGGTCAATTTCACCCAGCCCCCGTGGGAAGCCAGGGCGGGATTAATATTTTCAGCTAAAATCTTTTCAATGATTTCAGTTACATTTGCGTCTAAAGGCGCATTTTTCAACGTTTCCCGTTTCGATTCATCCAAAACCCGCTCCCCACCGGAAATTTGTGCCTTCAAAATCGGAATTAATTTTGCCGCCACTTTGGGCCAGGGTTCCGGAGAGTTTTTGGTGATCGTAAACGTGTCTTTGAGAATTTTCACATCCACAATCCCTTCCACCGCAAAAATGGCCGCAATCAAAGCAGACCCCGGCGCATCCTCGGGACTTTTAAACTGGAAAGTCCAATCATCAGGAAAAACCTCCTGTGAAACAATAAAACGGCAACTATTGGGATCAGGCGTAAATTCGCCCCGAATACGTATTTCTGGTGTCGTGTCAGTCATGTGTCGATCTTAGTACAGCTTTAGCTTTGTTCAACGGAATTCGTCAACAGAGATCTCAATCTGGCGGCTTAATTCATTTCGAACCCTCAGAATCCGGATGAAATTACCGATGGTCCCCCCATAAGCGCCTCCCTTAGGGGGACTGGATGGTTTTGATGAGGCGAATTTTCCTGAATTCAACAACATTATCAATCGGTCCCACCACAAACACCAGACGTGCACGGGCTTCACTTTGGGCCACCACCCACTCATGTCTGAACGATCTCCACTGGCAATCCGCAAGCGCTTCTCCAAAATGATGTGCATCTGCGATGAGCGCAGCATACGGTGAGTCAAGCTGCCCCAGCCAAACACTAAACCTGTAAGCGACCATCGCTTTCGTCTCAAAAGACACCGTGTAAATATCCCCTTCCTCAACCTGAAAGGGCCCATACCGCAATTCACTGTGCCAATTGGCGCCCTTGGCATTCCCGATCATGAGTTTAATTTCGTTGTCTTTTATTTTTGCTTGGGTTGACCCCCCACAATGCTCTGCAACCGACCATGCACCTGTAATGTTTTCAATCTCCAGATAATCCACTTTGCTATTTTTTTCATTCATAATATTGCGACCCTCGATATTCACGGCTCATCTGCACGCACTCCATCCAGTACAAACTTAAGCTCTCACGGTTTGAATGCGATTTAAATCCCCACCAGTGAATCACCAGAAATTCCGAGCGTTCGTTCTGAATCCCCATCGAAGAAAAGTCTGTAAATCTGAATTTCCAAAAGTCACCACGAAGGTGCAGGAGCAGAGACGGCTTCAAAATACAGCCCGCTCCCCCCCCTGCCAACCCTGAAGACGTTGCATCTGCCCATCGGTATGGCCACAGCAAAGCCCCGAAGGTGGCGACACCCCCACGGCATGGACCATCAGACATGGATGTACAACTCCGCCGAAAAACCCATACCCACCCTCCCCCAACATACCCACGACGTTAGGGGTGCCAGATGCGAGGCCGAACCCTCTAACCCCTTGTCTGACACCTCGTATGACACCTTGTTCGCGGGAATGACGCAACGCCTTCAGCGTTGAATCAGAGGGTGGACGCATGTCCCGGGGTAGACCTCGTACCTCGGCCACCCCCGGGCTGACAGCATGTACACCGGTGGCGCACCCTGTGATCTGTGGGTAAAAAATGCCGAAAGACATACGCCCTCTGGACAAAATATTTCAAACCCCATGCTACACCAAAGGTGTTACATATTTCAGCCCGGGGTTGGCCGAGGTACGAGGCCTACCCTGGGAAAAGTCCCCACCCCATGCCAACGCTGAAGGCGTTGCATCAGCCCATCGGTATGACCACAGCAAAGCCCCGAAGGATTCGGCATCGTATCTTGTTGGCTTTGGTCTGGCAGGGTTAGCTCCACAAAGGGAAATCCTCGGTTAATCCTATGATCACTACTTCAGGGTCCGATTCGAAAATAGCCCTTAAGTCACCCAGCAACTTTACGACCCGCTCTCGAGTGTCGATCATACGAAACCGCAACAAGCTCCACTTACGTTCGGGATTCCTACTGATTTTCACACAAAGCTCTGGATTATCACCTGCATTTGATGCTCCGTAAACACAACACCCTAATGTGTATGGCTGACCTTTGATTTCGACCCACCATCCCCAATCTTCACAGCATGTAATTGGAACGTCGTACCCTCGGGACTTCAGATGCTCGGCAAGATACTCCGCAAGAGCTTTACCGTAGGTTCCTTCGTTCACAAGATCCTCATTTTCACCAGACAGGATCGGAAACTTAGATGAATTGATGTGAATAAATGGGTTTTCGGTCATTCGGTTTGATAAAGTTTTCAGCCAACGTTAAGGCTGACGGACCCAAATGCGAGCGCCAGCGAGTCTATCTGTTCCGTCTAGCTTATTGTTCGCACTTCTCATTTAATAAGTTTATCATAATCAGAGTGTGAGCCTATCCAGAACCAAAAAAGCCCATCTTCTTTTTGGACAGCCTTCGCTCGGTGGCCACGTCCAACACGAGCGGACCAAAATCGGCCCACCTTTTTTAGACGTAAGGATGAATGCCGAGGGTTTTCTTTGAGTATGGTGAAATTGCTATCTGCGAGATTTTGAATGTCTGGAGAAAGTTCCCGAAACAGAGCCCAAAACCGCGGAGTCGCAAAATGCCTCAAAGCTCCGTACACCGATTCGAATCGAAGTCCCTCAGTGCCTCTTCCGCCAGTTCATCAAGCTTCCCTGCATGAACATCCTGTACAAACTTCTCGTCCCAACGGTTTTCGTCGAATTGTGAATACCAGTTTCGAAATTCAACCAATTTTTCCTCAGGAAGGCTTGCAAGCGCATTTTCAATTTCTTGTATAGTTGTCATGATTTTATTATCATGCATTTATCATGGGTTTCTGACAAGCCCGATTATTTTCATTTCGGGTCATGATCCATATACTAAAAAATCCGATAATCACCCATGGTATTGAACGAATCACTATTTGCGGACCTATCCATTCGGGGCGGACTCTGAATAGCCAGCAGCAATCAAAACTATTTGCCGCGACTGCAACCAAAATTGACGCACCAGTGGTGAAAATTCTTATAGATCTATTTTTCTTCGGATTGATGAAAAGCGAACACGTAACCAGTATTATCGTCATAGAAAATCCAGCCAAAACAAGGCGGTGTTGATTTCTATACGCAGTAGCAAGGTTATCCCATATCGGGGTTAATTTCATGGCAACATTTACAAATGATGCCTCAATTACAGGAGGGTTTGTTTGGGATAGCGCATACCACGAAGCCATGATTGCCAAAGGAATTAAGAATGCGCTAAGCAGCACTTTTATAGTAGTTTCGATTCGTTTCATTTGAGAGCGAACAAGTGATTCACCGGGTCTGGAGATGCACCTGATTTGGTGCTTATTTTGCCATACACCCGGAAATATTAATGTTTATTGGTTTGGTTTCTGTTTCGCGATGCACTTGAGCATATTTGGCCCAACCTCTCAAGGGTATTAAGATTCATCGCTCTAAAATAAGCAAAAGGGGCCCACCCACAGGAAACAGACATTTCCCTCCTCCTTCCGACCTTCGGAAAGAGTCCCTTCCCTGCGTTCCGAGCCTCGGTAATCATCAGAGAATCTCCCCGGAACCTAATTTAGGATGAGAAGTTTCACCGAGAGTCCGGACCGACGCCGTCTCGGCGTCATCATCCACGCTCGGCCCCTTCCCGCAACCCCGTTTAAGATCGGGTAAATTGCTTTAACAGCATTTTCAGGAACAATCCGGTATCGTGCAAAGGACGGATATGACTCTTCTCGTCTCCGTAAATGGCAGCAATAGGCACCGATCCCATCCGGATATCAATCTCATCCAGTTTCAGCAGGATCTCAGATTCGGCCGCAAAACCATCTGTGTCCGGCACGACCATGGTCACCACATCGGTCTGATAGAGTCTGAAACCGTTTTGGGTATCGGGAATATACTGCTGCATTCGCCGATTTAACAAGCGGGACATCAAACGGTTGGTCCAGCGGCGTATCAGTGGCATGCGGTAACGGTCATGCATCCGGTTGCCCACCAAAACGGGAATGCCGGTTCGGTCATAGGTATCACAAAAACGGGGGACATCCGCCGGATCATGTTGACCATCAGCATCCATGGTCACCAGGGCATCATAACCCTCCGCGGACGCATAATGAAATGCCTCCACCAAAGATTTTCCTTTTCCCAGATTTCTTTCATGGTGGATCACTTCCGCCCCCGCATCCCGGGCCAGATCACCTGTGCCATCGCTTGAGCCGTCATCCACCACCAAAACATTAAAATGTAGCGCTTTCAGCTTTTCAACCAGATCCGCGATATGCACCGCCTCATTCAAGGCCGGCATCACCACTAAGTAATTTTGGCAAGCCAACTTGTCCAAAACCGGCGTTTCAAAAGTTTGAAAGCCAGAGAGCTTCTTTTGTTTAGCCCGCCACATGGGTAGCGTTCCCCCGCCGCCAGTCCAACATTTCCGCATACAGCGTTTCCGCTTTGTATGAAGAGCGGACAAAAGGTCCGGAAGCAACGGCCTGGAACCCCATGCCGCGGGCTTTCTCCTCGTAGCGGGCAAACTCATCCGGATGCACAAAGCGGTGCACGGGTTCATGATTTTTGGTGGGACGCAAATACTGACCAATGGTCAGCATGCTACAACCATTCTCACGCAAATCCTGCAAGGTTTCGATCACCTGCTCTTCCGTTTCCCCCAAGCCCACCATGATCCCGCTTTTCACCTCCAAAGTCGGCTCCCATTCCCTCGCTTTGCGTAACGCCCACATGGAACGGCCATAATTCGCCTGCGGACGGATTTGCGCCTGCAAATGTCTCACAGTTTCAATGTTGTGCGAAAATACATGTGGCGCGGCCTCGAGCACCAAATTCAAACTTTCCTCACGCCCCTCAAAGTCGGGCGTCAGCACTTCCACCGTAATCCCCGGCACCATCTCTTTGACCGCCCGAATGGTGTCACCGAATATGTCCGCCCCCCCATTTAACTGATCATCCCGGTTCACCGAAGTGATCACGATATGTTTCAAATTCATTTCTTTGGCCGCGGTGGCCACCCGTTTGGGTTCCAGCTTGTCCAATTCAGGGGGACGACCGGATTTCACCGAACAAAACCGGCAACTACGGGTGCAGGTGTCCCCCAAAATCATTACCGTCGCCGTGCCGCTGCTCCAACACTCATGCCGGTTGGGGCATTTGGCCTCTTCACAAACGGTGTGTAACCGCAAATTTCCGACCAAGCCGTGCACTTTGTTGAAGTTCTGATTGGTCTGAAGCGATTTACGAATCCAAGGGGGAAGTCTTTTTTGTTCCATAAACGGACCCATACCCCATCCCGCGCCACTTGTCATTCCCTGAATCGAGTTCAATTCAGGCAAATACGCTTTTGTCTCAGAAAGAGATTTATACAAAAAAGGGACAAGCCGAAACTTGTCCATGGGAATGAAAGCATAAAAAACCCCGGTCCCGAACCGTCGAGACCAGGGGCAATACCTGCTTAGAAGGAGAGCAAATCCTTTGGCATGGGCATCGTGCTTAACTTTTTCGCGGAGGGCGCAAACTTGGTCAATTTGATGCCCACCACTGCCGCTTCGTATTCTTCCAGCGTCGGTGTCCGTCCCAAAATGGCGGCCAGCACCACCACCGGTGTCGATGCAAGCAGGGATTCCCCTTTCTTGCGCTCGGAATCGGCCACGACCCGGCCCTGGAATAACCGGGTGGACGTCGCCAGCACCGTATCTCCTTTGGCCGCTTTTTCCTGATTCCCCATACAAAGGTTACAGCCGGGGCGCTCAAGATACATCATGTTCTCGTATTCCGTACGCGCGGTGCTCTTGGGCGCCATATCATTAAACTCAAATCCTGAGTATTTCTGCAGCATGTCCCAATCACCTTCGTCCTTAAGCTCTTCAATAATATTGTAGGTCGGTGCGGCCACGATCAGCGGGGCGTTGAATTCCACCTTGCCCTTTTGCGCCTCCAGATTCCGGAGCATCTGCGCCACAATCTTCAAGTCGCCTTTGTGTACCATACAGGAACCGACAAATCCCAGGTCCACATACTTCTCCCCCTTATAAAAGGACAGCGGGCGAATGGTGTCATGGGTATAACGTTTAGAAACATCTTCGTTCTGCACGTCAGGATCGGCAATCATGGGTTCGACAATTTGATCCAAATCCACTTCAAACTCTGCATAATATTTGGCATTTTCATCCGGGGTCAGCGCAGGCTTTTCTCCGGAGCGGATTTCGGAAATCCGCCTGTCCGCAATGTCAATGAGCCCT
Organism: Kiritimatiellaeota bacterium B1221; assembly: GCA_029269125.1. Taxonomy (GTDB): domain Bacteria; phylum Verrucomicrobiota; class Kiritimatiellia; order SS1-B-03-39; family UBA6053; genus UBA6053. The sequence goes on from JARHXX010000038.1 coordinate 22,272, forward strand.
TGCAGGACTTTCTTTTCATTGTCCATGCCCTTGTTAATCATGATCTGAATCCGCCGCTTTGAAATTTCCAGCGACTGGATCAGGGTGTCATCCTCAGAAATACAAATGGAAGCCTTCGCCTTCATTTCCGCAGTCCAGTCGGTAAACGTAAATGCCTGGTCAGCCAGCAATGTTCCAATGTGAACCTCGATGATCCGTCCCTGGAAGACATTGTCGCCTCCAAATTTTTTCAGCATCTGCGCCTGGGTCGCGTGCACCACATCCCGGAAATCCATATGGTCCTGCATTTTGCCTTTAAAGGTCACCTTCACAGATTCGGGAATGGGCATACTGGCTTCACCGGTAGCCAAAGCGAGCGCCACCGTGCCGGAGTCCGCACCAAACGCCACCCCTTTGGACATCCGGGTATGCGAGTCGCCACCAATGATGATGGACCAATCGTCAACCGTAATGTCGTTAAGCACTTTATGGATCACATCCGTCATCGCGTTATATCCGCCCATGGGATCCCGGGCGGTGATCAGGCCGAATTTATGCATGAAAGACATCAGCTTCGGAATATTCTGACGTGCTTTCGCATCCCAAACCGAAGCGGTGTGGCAGCCTGACTGGTATGCCCCGTCCACAATTGGAGAAATCGTGGTCGCGGCCATCATTTCCAATTCCTGAGAAGTCATCAAACCCGTGGTGTCCTGCGATCCCACAATGTTCACTTCGACCCGCACATCGGATCCCGCATGCAGCACTTTACCGGGCGTGGTGCCCACGGCGTTCTGGTTAAAGATTTTTTCAACCGCGGTAAGCCCCTGTCCTTCATGGGAGATTTCTTTGGAGGGCGCATAGACAGGAGGAATATCTATGCCCAAAATTTTTGCTGCAATGGTCTGAAGCTTTTTACCAAAAACCACGGCATAAGAACCACCGGCCTTCATGAACTCCATTTTCTGCGGGGTCAACGAACTGGAAATATCAATCAGCTCCTGATCACCGTTATAGAGTTTTTTCTCACGGGTATTGATGGTGAGCACCGTGCCGGTGGCAACCGAATAGGCTTCCTCCAGAATGGGCTCCCCCGCTTCATCACGCAAAGGATTGCCATCCGCATCCAATTTCCGCACCCAGTTTTTCAGGTCGATGCCAATGCCCCCGGTCACCCCCACTGTCGTAAGGAAAATGGGAGAGATGCCGTTGGTGCCGGCAATCACCGGTGCGATATTAATAAAGGGCACATAAGGACTGGCCTGCTTGCCGGTCCACAACGCCACATTGTTTACCCCGGACATACGGGAAGAGCCCACACCCATGGTCCCCTTTTCTGCCACCAACATGATGCGCTTGTCCGGATGCTCCTTCTGAAGGGCCACCAGATCGTCTTGGGCTTGCGGACTGATAAAACATTTCCCATGCAACTCACGGTCGGAACGGGAATGGGCATCACTACCCGGCGACAATAAATCAGTGGAGATATCCCCGATGCCGGCAATATAGGTGACGACCTTGATTTCCTCTTCAATGTCAGGAAGCTTGGTGAAAAACTCAGCCTGGGCATAGCTTTCGATGAGCTCCTTCGCAATCGCGTGCCCTTCGTTATATGCCTTTTCCAAACGGGCGGTGTCCGCTTCATAAAGAAAAACCTGGGTTTTCAGCACTTCCGCAGCCTGTTTCGCATTTTCAACATCGTCTCCCAGGGCCAGATCCAGGAGCACCTCAATGGAGGCCCCCCCTTTCATGTGGCCCAACTGTTCAAATGCAAAGGCCGGGCTGATTTCTTCGACCTGCTCTTCCCCCAGAATAATCTGCTTCAGAAACTGCGCTTTCACGGCCGCCGCACTGGTGGTGCCGGGCAAAGTGTTGTAAATGAAAAAATGGAGAGCGTCTTCACGATAGACATCATCCTTCGGTTTGATGTGCTCAATAATTTCACGCAACAACTCGGCATCATCAATGGGCTTGGGATGAAGCCCCTGTTCTTTGCGTTCTTCTATCTCTTTGAGGTACTCTTCATAAATGTTCATGATACAACTCTTTCAATTTTAAATGTTAGATCTCAATGCCTGGATGATTCCGGTATAAGAATTCTCAATAGTAGTAACTTATAAAATCTTTTTGGCAACAGCTTCTTACCACAGCTCTAAGATTCATGGGTATGAAACGACACTATTGTATCTTCCATCCAGGCATCCGGTTTCTCCAGATAACAGGCCGGGGGAGAAATCAGATTCGGCCCGGAGGGAATATAGAGGGTAGATCCAGCTGAGTCAAGGTGAAGCATCCCCGGGGACGTTCTGCGGGGGAGCAGTCTTCCCCGGCAAAACTGGGCGGACCTCAGACCCGGCCACGCCCATCCGCAGAAAGTCGTTTGATCAAAAAAGCTGAATTCGCGACAATTTTCTATTGGCAAGTACGATTTCTTCTGCCTAAAGTGAAATTTGTTTACTAACCAAACTATCGGAGATTGATATGTCCCAAATTAAGCGGCTTTTGCCCCTCATACTTTCAGGAATGTTTTTGAGCGCAGTTCATGCGGATTCCCAAAGAACCAACTTTACAGTTGAAAACCAGTTCCCCCGTTGGGAGCAATTTGAAGTTGGCCTAAGCTATGAAGGTTCGGAAGCTGACACAGACAGCACATTCACTCCGGACAGCGGACGCACCACCGCTTTTGTCCGTTATGGAATTTTGGACAACCTCGCCGTGAAACTGGATATCCCCTACGTGAACTATGAATTGCCCAACGGCATTTCAAACGACGGCATTGGCGATATGGAAGTTGAGTTCCAGCTTCTCACCTACGAAGACATCTTCGGATACCCCTACTTCATCCCCCATGCGTCCTTCTCTATCCCCACCGGTGATGAAGATGAAGGTCTGGGCCAGGATGGCATCGTGGTCACCTTCGGTGTCGCCTACGGATCCACCATTAATGACTGGATCGACTGGGTACTGGACGCAACCTATGTGGTGAATCCCGATGTAAACGACCAAATCCTCGTGGCCAACTCCTATGTTTGGAATATCTCTGAAGAATTCGGTCTGGTTACTGAAATCATGTACCGCGAAGCGATTATCGAAGGAGAAGACAGCACGGTCATTGCCACCGGCGGTTTCACCTACGACTGGACAGAAAGCTTGCAGCTTGACATCAGCGTGGGTGGCGGACTCACCGGTCCCACAGACGCCTATGGTAAAGCTGGCCTCAGCTACACTTTCTAATCTAAAAGAAAGTCAAAAAGACCAGAGCTCCCCTTGCGGGAGCTCTTTTTTTTGTCAGAATTTCCGCGTGGCCGCAGGAACACCTCTTCCCCCGTCACGGCCGCTTCATCCGCATCCAGAATTCCTCCACGCCGCCCTCCCTCTCCCCTGGCGGAACCCCCGGTGGCATTCCCTCAAAAAAAGTTCACCCGATGAAATTCAGGATGCTTCAAGTTGCGCATACAGCTCTTGAAATTGACGGAAAAAGCGGTCCAGTCCATATCGCTCTTCGATCAGAATCGCAGCCTTCCGGCCCCGCCCGTCAGGATCCTCCGCAAGTGCAGAAGTCAGAGCTTCCGCCATGGATCGCGGATCACATTCACACAACCATGCCGTACTTTCGTCCAACAGTTGCGTGTGGGTCGGTAAGGCGGTGGCAACAATCGGCTTGCCCGTCTGCATGTACCCATAAATTTTCAGCGCCGTATTCTCCCCTTTCACCCGCGGACTGATCAGCACATCCGCCAGGGTCATACAAGCGGGCATTTGCTCCATGGGAAGTGCGCCGGTAAAGTACACCTGATCCTGCAAATCCAGAGACGCGGCTTTTTCTTCCAAAATTTTGCGGTGACGCTCTTCCCCTCCCACGATCACCGCGACCGCATCCGGTCGCCTTTCCCGAAGGGCCGCCATCGCCTCCACCAACAGTGGAATGCCCTGATAGGCCTCCAGGTTTCCGGTATACACAATACACGGACGCTCCCCCAGTTTATATTGATCACGAAGCCGCGCCGCCCCGGCCTCATCCGGCACAAACGCCTTCTCCAAAGGTGCATCTTCAATTTGAACAATGCGGGCCGTCGGACATAGGCGTCTGGCGGCATCGGTCAACGCATTGCAAACCGTCACCACCGCGGTGGATTTCCGTAAAGTGCGGGTCTCCATCGCCTCCACCCATCGAAGCAGGAATTTCACCTTCACAAACCCCGAGTAAGCCAACTGATCCGAAATCAGCGAATCCATATCATACACCGTGGGAATCCGACGCCAACCGGCCAGTGGCGCTGAAAAAAACACCGCCTCCTCCACTGCGTGCACCACATCATATTTCTTAAACAACAGCCGTGCGGTTACCTGCAAAGCCATCATACCGTCCAAAGGGAATTTGGCCAAAGAGGGTCCCACCTTCACATCTTTGATCCCGGGAAGCCGTGGCGAGCGCAGTATTTTCAATCCCGGAAGGGTTAAATCCTCCCCAAACGGATAACAAATCAGGTCCACTTCATGCCCCGCACCGGACAGGGCTTTCAACACGTTACGGATATTAATGGGGGTGCCGCGAACCCGGAAAAAAGGCTGGGGGGAAACCAAAAGAATTTTCATACCCGCACCATAAAGAGCCGGAGCCGGCATGTCACTCGAAATCAGGCAGATGAAAATGATGGAAATCTTGCAGGAACGCTGTTGACAGTCTTCTCTGGAGGGTCTTATATAGGTAACCCCATTTAAGGTGATCACAGGAGCTACTTTGTATGAAAACGATGGTTAAAATTTTTCTCGTTCTGAATTTATTGCTATGCCTAGGCGTACTCGCATTCGGCATTAAAACATTCCGGGATAGAGAAATCGTAAAAGCACGTACCGTTATCCATCGCCAACATTTACAGGAAATTGCTTCACGACTCGAGTGGGGTCAAAAGCATGATTGGGAACAGGAAGCCAAAGCCGGAACCTTCCAATTGCCCGACCCCGCCAACATGGAGGAGTTCGGAGCCTTCACTTCCCAACTGAAAGAACTGACGAACCTTGCCGAATTACGCGTAAGTCAGTTAAACGAACAATATACAAGCCTCACCGAGGCCCAGGAGGTTCTGGAAGAAGCCAAAGCCACCCTCGCAACCCGCGAAACCGAACTCAGCGGTGCACGTTCCCGGGTCGCCAAACTGGAAACCGATCTGACCAACAGCACCCAATCCCTGCAGGATACAAATTCAAAAATCGCCACCCTCACAACCGAGAACGATTCGTTGCAAGCGACGATCGCGGATCTGGATAAAGAAATCACCGATCAACAAACCCTCATCTCCAGCGTAAAAAGCGAATTGGAATTGCGGACCGTTGAACGCGATAAAGCCCGTGAACTTTTGGCAGCCTGCCTGAGACCCGCCAACACCACGAACGACGTTGAAGGTCCCTGGCCCGGAAAAACCGCCACCATTTTAGCTGTGGAACCTGAATGGAACTATGTGGTCATCGACAAAGGGGAAGTGGATGTGCTGCCCATGTTCATGGAAGCGTTCATCCATCGCGGTGATCAGTTCGTCGGGAAAATTCGGGTCATGAAAGTGGAAAACACTGTCGCTTTGGCTGAAATTTTGCCGGAGACCCTCACTCCCGGATTGACGGTTGAAGCCGGCGACACCATCTTTTTCTAATCCCCCCTTTTTAAAAAACACGTAAGACCTGAATTCAGGAGACCTCGACTATGGGCAAAGCATTAAAAACGTTCATCATCCTCAACCTCGTAATGAGTGCCGTTGTCATTTGGCTGGGTATTCAAAATTTTTCAGAGCGTAAACTCCTGAAAGCCGAAACCCTCGAATTGGAAACAACCCTTTCCAAAATTCCCTCTTCCCTCCAGTGGAATGCACAACCCGTCTGGGAAGAGGACCGCATCGAAGGTCTGGATTTCAAACTTCATCAACCCACCACATTGGCAGAGCTGGAAAACATCAGAATTGAAGGTGAAAAACTCTCCAAGCAGGCACGGAACCGTCAGGGACGTTTGTTGCAGGTTTTCGATCAGCTGACGGCCACCAAAAGAAATTTGGAATCCACCAATGATAACCTCGCAGCCCGCACCCGGGAGTTGGCCGCCGCAGAGAAACAGGAACAGGAATTAACCGTGAAGCTGAGCAAAACCAACACCGAGTTAAGCACAGCTAAAAACCAAGTCTCCACCTTGGAAAGCACCCTGTCCACCCAAAGACAGGATATTGACAGCAAAAACAACAGCATCACAGATTTGACCAACGAGCTGGCTTCCTTCGAGATCGATCTGGAGTCCCGCATTCAGGAACGGGATACCGCAAATGCCGAATACCAACGTTGCAAAGACGGTGAGGCGGGCAAGGAACAGAGAAATCAAAATGCCCGGGGTAAAAAAGGACTGGTACTCGCTGTGAACAATGACTGGGAATACGTCGTGATCGAAAAAGGCGAAACCGAAATTGAGCCCAACTTTGAAGCCTTTGTTCACCGCGGAAAAGAATTCGTCGGTAAACTCAGTATTCTCCGGGTGGAAGATGATCTGGCCATCGCCGAAATCGTCGCCGACAGCCTGGCAGAAGGAGATCGTATCAAACCGGGTGACACCCTGTTCTTCTAATCAGAGCCCCCTCTCCTCCCACATGGCCATCCCACTGTCTTCGGACCGGGATGGCTTTTTCTTTTCCCCTTTTTCAAAACCCGTGATAGATTCCAAGTATGAAGGAGCAATCACAACGAATGTTAGCTGCAGGATGGGTTCTCCAATCCATCGCCCCCGAAACATGGCAGGCCACCAGCCCCGAAAATCAAAAATTCATTTGGAAAAACCACTCCTGGCATCCGGAAGAAGACCTGCTCCTTGCAGAACTCAAAAAAAATGAACAGGCCATTCAGGAAGGGCTGTACAGCAAATTCATCGGCACCAGCCGTCTAAGCAGCACCGGGAATGATGCTCAAGCCAGCCTGCTCACCCAATGGCTTGTCCGCCATGCCAGCATTAAAGGGAATACCCTTCTCCGGGCCAGAGTGGCCCCGGACCCTCGGGGCGATGAATTGTTATATCAGGCGGGTGCCCGCAGAGTTGAAACCTTACTGCAGCCATGGCCTGAAGCCCCCGCATCTGCCCGCTTCCTCCCCAGCCATCTCCTGATCTGCGAACATGTGGCTGACACCCTGCCCAAAGCAGAACGAAACCACACCCTGAAGCGGTTGACCACCCACCTTCACCCTGATGCGGAAGCCTATTTTAGTTTTTACCAAATGGATGCCCTCCCTTTGCACCGCCCCCACGAATCATCCGGCGACGGCTACATTTTCCAGCAAGGCCCCCACCAGCTTTTTCTGAAACCCACCCTCCCCGGTCAATGTGCCCCCGCAGTACAAAAAGCCCTGGGGGGATTTGCGGAAGAAGTCGACCTCCTCTATGATCAAATTATTTGCAGATGGTTTCCTCATGACTAAACTTTACTTTATGCTCCTGCTCACATTCACCCTGCTGCACGGTGAGACTTGGCAATTCGAAGGCGATGCCGTGAATGATCTCGGACGCATGAACCGGGAAACCCTGTTTAACCAATGGCTCCCGGAAGCCATCCCTGAAGGGCAAACCCCACAAGTCCCGGGCGAATTTGTGATGTACCGGCACGAAGGCCTCACCTATTATTTCGGACCCTATCTGCAAAAAAGCGAAGCGGAAAAAGCGGAAGCCACTTTGCAAAAGTTGCGGGAGCAACTGATTCGGATGGATGCTAAATTTGAGAGCAGCACCGTGAACCGTATCGAAAGCGCTGATGCTGCCGGAGAGATGGCCGGTGCACACCGCCCATCTCAACCTTCGCCCGAACCCGCAGAAGAATCCGCCCCTGCATCGGCCCCGCCCACAGCGCCCGCGCGTGAAGAAGCAAAGGAGAACCCGTCGGCCAATCCGGCCCAATCTGCAGAGCCTGCCACAAATCCCGGCGGGGAAGTACCCGCAGAAGTGCCCCCCTCCGGGTCAACAGCCGAAACCGCCCCCCCACAGACACCTCCCCCGGAAGAAAGCAGCGGGCACGAACCATCCCCCTCCGCCAGTGAAACCGACGCCCTCCCCGCTTCCGACAGGGAGGCGCCCTCGGAAACATCTGCATCCCCCCCATCTGAAGCGCCGGCGCAAGGGGGCGCTGAAGAAAGTGACCCACAAAGTCAAACGGAGAAAAAACCTGCAGACTCCACAGAGGTACAGGGGGAGACAACAGAACCTCCCCCCGGTGAAGCCGCAGACGAAGCGGCCAGTGAAACCGCACCCTCATCTGCCGGGGAACCCGGTGAAGCCGCTGCGGAGAAAACACCTGATTCCCCTGAAGAAGTCTCCGAAGCGCCCCAGGCCAACGAACAGCCGGAAGCCTCTCCGGAAGAAGCCGCTGAACAGCCGGAAGCCTCCGCGGAAGAAGCTGCGGAAGAAGCCGCGGATGAACCTCCTCCCCAGCCCACTCCCACCGCACTTCCCCCCCCTCAACCTGTGGCCACCTCCACACCCACCCCCGGTCCAACTCCCGTGCCGCAACCCACGCCCTCCCCTGTGCCCGCAGTTCAGCCGAATGCGACGCGGCTGCCGGAGACCGCGATTGAACCGGAGGCGACCGCCTTCCCTGCACCCCCTCTGCCATCTGAGAGAGAAAAGTCCCCCCTGATATTCTGGACAGGCAGTATACTCATCACCCTTCTTTTAAGCGCCCTGTCCCTGCACCAAAACCGATCCTAGAAAGACCCACGCAACCAGGGACACCCGCCTTTCAAAACCCACCCCATCTATCTTCCCTGCAAATCCCGGATCACAGCCGGAATTGCATCCACAATATCCCCTGCGACCATCCCGGTCACCCCTTTACGGTGAGCGGCCAGATCTCCCGCCCGTCCGTGAATATAGACCGCCAAAGCGAGCACCCTTTCTCTCTCCACCCCTTGCGCGGTTAAACTACCTAACAATCCCGTGAGTACGTCCCCGCTCCCACCCGTCGCCATACCGGCATTTCCATTCAAGTTGATCCACCCCTTTCCTTCGACATCCGACATCCGGCTGCGGGGCCCCTTCAAGAGCGTCTGCGCAGCAAAACGTTTGGCAGAAGCTTTCACGGTCTCCACCCGGTTTGCTTGCACCTGCTGAGCCGACCACCCCAGCAGTCGCGCCATTTCTCCGGGATGGGGCGTCAACCAGAGTGGCGCCTCGGTTTCCCGGTGCTCCCGGTCCAGCAGCGCAAAACTATTTAAAGCATCCGCATCTAATACCATGGGGATTTTACACTCTTTCAACAACCGGGCCATAAACTCGGTAGTATCATAATTCGTCCGCATCCCCGGTCCGACGGCAAGCGCCTGATAACTGGAGAAGTTGACCTCCTGATTACTCAGACTCATAAACTTACCCTGCTTGCCATGAATCACCATCGCTTCAGGGACGGCGGCATCGATAACCTGCGCACAACTAAATGGGGTAAGGACTGTCACCAATCCACAGCCCCCCCGCAAGGCCGCCCACGCAGAAAGCGAAATCGCCCCTGTCATGCCTAAACTTCCCCCTACCAATAACAGATGACCGCGACTTCCCTTGTGAGCATTTCGGGTGCTCAGTGGAAATAGCGCCGCTGCTTCACGGTCACTCAGTGCTTGAGGGCAGTCCCGGTCCGCATGGGCAGCCAAAACCTGCGCATCAAAGCCCAAATCCAACACCGAAATGGACCCCGTCCAAAAATTGGATTTGTCAGATGCAAAACCCGTTTTCGGCCCGCCCAAAGTTAAAGTTTGATCGGCCGACACACAACATTCCTCCACAAAGGGAAGCCCCGTGTCCGCCTGAAGTCCACTCGGCACATCCACTGACCATATGAAATGACGGGATTGCTGCTTACGCAAAAATTGAATTGCGGAGGCAATATTTCCCCGGGGCGCATCTTCGCCTCCCGTCCCCAACAATGCATCCACCAGCCAACTTCCCGGGGAAAGAAAATGTTCCACCTGATTCCAGTTTTCCCGGGTCTGCATTGACCGGCATACCACACCTTGCGCTTTTGCCTGCTGATAAAACAGCAACGCATCCCCTTTTATTTTTTCTTCCGGCGTACAAACCCACACTTCCACCTGCCAACCTAAACGCTGCAAGTGGGCCGCCATCCCGAATCCGTCTCCTCCATTGTTCCCCGGTCCGCAGAGAATCACCACCGGTCGGGATCGCCCTTCCGAGAAAAACACCAACTCCGCGGCCAACTTTTGGCTGGCCCGCGCCATTAATCCTTCTCCGGAAACCCCTGAAGAGATGGTTTCCCTATCCACAGCTTGCATGTCAGTCGCTTTAAAGAAATTCATATAAAAAGGCTAACAGGCTGAAACAGGAGATCAATGGAAAAGTTCATCCGGTAAAACGTTTGAATTTCTGAATTTTGTCACACAAAGAACATGTATGAATCACTATCAAATCAATTTACGCAGCATCAGTCATCAAAGCCCGCAGAATCCGCTGCAGGCGCTCAAAGAAGCCAGCGAGGGGGCGGAAAAAACCGTTAGCCCTTTGGCGGCGGTCACCCGGGATTTACAGCTTATTGCCGACCTGGGGGTCGAACTCCTGCATGTCATGCCCCCCTTCCGCATGGGCCAACTGGCGCGGAAAGGTATCGGATCCCCTTATGCCGTGGCAGATTATATGGAAATCGATCCGGAGTTCGGAAACAAAACGGAATGGTTTGACCTGGTCCGGAAAGCCCATGCCCTCGGGTTAAAAATTATTTTGGGGTTCATGCCTAACCACACCGCCCGCGACCATGTCTGGGTATCAGAAGATCCGGAAAATTATGTCCGCGATGAACAGGGAAAACCGGGGTTTGATTTTGACTGGAGCGACACTGCAAAACTCAATTACACCTACCCTCCTTTGCGCAGAAAGGTCATCAACACTCTCCGCTACTGGCTGGAGGGTGAAGACAGGCAAAGCGGCGTCGACGGCTACCGCATGGACATGGCCCACATGATCAGCGATCTTACTTTCTGGAACGAAGCGATTCCCGAACTCGAAACCGTCAATGAACGTCCCCTGCTTTTACTCGCCGAATGTTACGGACTCGAGCGGAACCTCGATTTGTTCGCACGCGGATTTCAGGCCGCCTACGATGATGATTTTTATAAAATTGCCCAATACGGCTACGCCCGTGATGACAAAGGAAAGAGCCGCCTCCTGTTAGATCCCGCGGCAGAACACAATGGAGATTTTGCTCCGCGACTGGCCGATTGGAAACGGGGTGGGATCGCCGCGGCCGTTCAAGGACTCATCCAAGAATATCAAACCCGCGCTCCGCATAATCTTTTGGCCCGCTATGTGGACAATCATGATGAGGGCCGCGGCATCTATCGTTTCGGTCCCCAGGCCTGCCGGGTGATGATGGATCTCGCCGCCTGCATGCCCCGGAGTATGCTCTTCACCCTCGCCGGACAAGAGGCCGGCGCCATGAACCGCCCCCCCATTCACGAATACTTCAGTATTTGCGATAAAGGGTTCCGGCGTATCGATGGCAATCAGGTTCGCAATATCGAAGGCATCGAATTCGAGGGAAATCTGTTTCTCCGAACGTCGGAAGAACGGGCACAAGCCATTTCCGAAACGCGGAAACGTTTTGAACTTCATCAACACCCGGTCATGCAACAGGGCGACTGGCATCCATGCGACGTGCAGGAACAAGCCCCCGACATTCATAAAACCATCGTGGCCTTCCGTCGTCATTTTGATGGTGAAACACTCTATGGCCTGTTTAACCTGGGACACGAAAAACGGGACCTGAAACAGGTCCCGGAAGGAAAGGTCATCTATGGAAAGATAGACGCAAACGTCCTCTTTCCCTTCAGTACCGCTATTATTCAGCAGCCCTAAGCAGCTCTTTAGAGGACAGACGGGTTTTATAGTCAGGATTGCTGTATACAAAAGTGATTTGGCCTTCGGCATTGATCAGAAAAACAGAGGGCACCGGCAATTGCTGATGCGGTTGTCCGGAGGATTTAATTAAATCGATATCGTAGCTTTTGTATTTCTCAATGGTCGGGGTATCCACCTGAAAAGCAATACCAAACGCTTCAGCCGCTTCCATGCGGCTGTCCGAAGCCAAAACGTAATCCAGCTCATTTTTCTCCAAGGTCTTCTTCAGTTCTTCAGGTTTATCCGGCGAGATCGCGATCAACTTCCAACCCTTTTCTTTCAATTGGGGCATCACTTCCTGCAAAGCGGAAAGCTGACGGTTACAATAGGGACACCATCCACCCCGGTAAAAAACCACCACCGTAGGTTCGTCATTTCGGAGATCACTCAATTTTACACTTTTGCCATCCATTTGAATCAAAATGGGGTTCGGCACATCACTTCCGGCCTCAATCACTGAGACATTTTCGGCATCCGCAGCCACCTCCGCAAATAAAGGAGAAAAGGCAAACGGCAACAATAGGAGAAATAATAAACGTTTCATGTACCCTTAGACGAACAAAACCTCCGCCTCTTACCAAAAAGTTTCATATAAAATATTTTCCTCGCAGGCTCGAGTCCCCGGCCCGGGTTTGTCCTCCCCCCCGGGAACCCGCATCCCGGTCCGCCGGATTTATGGTGCGTTCCATCCTGCGGGAAGTTCGGTGGAAAGCACCTGCGCGCAGAATACATTTCCCCCTGGTCTCCGGTCTCAAGGATATTCAGTTCAGGAAGAGGTTGGGTCCCTCCCCCCTGCAAGAGGAAACGTGTGCATGAGAAGAGGATGGGATAGTTCTGATTTTTGCACTTCATTTCTGTCATCATTTAAAACCAACCTTCCCCCATCTCAAACTTGATACCGGACGCGGTATATCCAAGCCACAGTTATCAAAAAACCTTCCCCTCACTTCCCCTCCACTCTCCACAAGTCCTCCCTCAACCTTCCCACCGATCTGCCCAGGACCTCTTCCCCCTCACTTCCCCTCAACACTCCACAA
>JARHXX010000039.1 GCA_029269125.1 Kiritimatiellaeota bacterium B1221
CAACCCAAAATCATCCTGCCCAAAATCATCCTGCCCGAAATCCATCTACCACAAGCCCTCAACCCAAAATCATCCCGCCCTAAATTATCCCGCCCGAAATCCATTTGCCACAAGCCCTCAACCCAAAATCATCCTGCCCAAAATCATCCTGCCCGAAATCCATCTGCCACAACCCCTCAACCTAAAATCATCCTGCCCCATCTCTTTCGATCCTTGCGCTAGAGAACACCTATGCTATGCGGAATTTTGCATACACATTCCCACCTTTTGAGCTCACACCCATGAACACACGACTCCCCCTGTTATTTCAAATTCTCGGCCCTGTCCTCTCACTGATAATCTACGGCATTTTATCCGCAAACGATTCCTTTAGTCCGGAAGCCGCCGCCACTGCCGGCATCACTTTTCTCTGTGCTTTCTGGTGGTGTACCGAAGCCATTCCGATTCCTGTGACCTCCCTGATTCCCTTCGTACTCTTTCCCATGACGGATATTGTGGGGTATAAAGTGCTGGCCGGAAACTTTGGCCATAAATTTATCCTGCTGTTTATGGGCGGCTTTATGCTCAGCCGCGCGGCCGAAAAATCCAAAACCCATTTGCGGATCGCCCATCTCATGGTCAAAGGTATCGGCACCGAAACCAACAGCAAACTGATCATTGGATTCATGCTCGCAACCGCGTTTTGTTCAATGTGGATTTCCAACACCGCCACCGCGCTGATTATGCTTCCGGTGGCCATTGCGGTGATCAAAGAAAACCACAACGAACCCAAATTTTCCACCAACCTGCTTTTGGCCATCGCCTACGGTGCCAGTATCGGCGGCATCGCCACCCTCATCGGCACTCCGCCCAACGGCGCATTCGCCAGTGCCTATTCCGACATCGCGGGTGAAGCGGTGGATTTTGTGAGCTGGTTTAAAATCGGACTCCCCGTTTCCATTCTGATGCTCATCGTGTGCGGATTTATTCTCACCCGCGGCGTGAGCGGAAACAGCAGCTACGAAGCCGAGGAACTTGGTCCCTGGACCCCCTGGCAAAAACGGGTGCTCGTCATCATGAGCTTAACCGCCCTGCTCTGGGTCACCCGCAAACTGCCCTTCGGTCTGGGTGGATGGAGCGTCTGGCTGAATATGCCCAAAGCCGAAGACGCCACGGTTGCGCTACTGGCAGTGATCTGCATGTTCCTCATTCCCAATGGGGAAAAAAATAAAAATGGCACTTCAAAGAAACTCCTCGACTGGGAATCCGCAGTGCAAATCCCCTGGGGAATCCTTCTGCTTTTCGCCGGTGGACTGGCCATTGCCTCCGCGTTTAACGCCTCCGGACTGGCCGGGATGATCGGCAACCAACTGCAAAGCTCCACCGCCGGCATGCATCCGCTACTGATTATCGTACTTATCAGTTTTTCGGTCACTTTTCTTACGGAAATCACCAGCAACACCGCCACCGCCACTTTGCTGATGCCCATTCTGGCCGCCGGAGCCATCAGCTCCGGACTCAATCCCACCCTCTACATGATCCCTGCCGCCCTTTCCGCAAGTTGCGCCTTTATGCTCCCCATCGCCACCCCGCCCAACGCCATTGTCTTCGGCGGTGCGGAATGGGTCACCATCCCCAAAATGGTCCGCACCGGTCTGTGGCTCAACCTCGCGGGCGTGGTGATCATCAGTCTGGTTTGCTACTTCCTCCTGGATCCCCAAACCGGACTGTAAATCTTTCCGGTTTTCTGCCAAAAATTCAGACTTTCCGGGAAACAGATCACAAAAGGCTGTTGTCAGTTAGAATAAGAAATTATACTTGTTCCTCACCTCCAAAAGATCTGAAAAGTCCGATGTTTGGGATCTGGTAAATGCTCTAAAGTAAACCAAATATGAAAACGCCAATTGTGATGTGGCCGGAAAATACTTTTGAGCATCGTCCCTGGACCCGCTGGTGGTGGTTGGGATCTGCCGTGGACAAACCCACCATTTCCCGTTTACTGAAACAGTATCATGATGCAGGATTGGGTGGTGTCGAAATCACCTGCATTTACGGAGTCCAAGGACAGCAATCAAACAATGTGAATTACCTCTCCGATGCCTGGGTGGAACTGATCCAACATACCCTGCAAGAAGCCAAACAGCTGGGAATGGGGGTGGACCTTCCTCTGGGAAGCGGCTCGAGAATCGGCGGGGATTTTATCAGCGATGATGTATCCGCCGCCGAATTAAAAATCGAAATGGACGAAGAAAAAAATGAAAGCCGGGCTATTTGCGTACCGTCAAATGAACAAGTGAAACGTCCGGGCCCGGCGGGGGGCGGACGCTGCTTTAACCCTTTTTCATTGAAATCTCTTCAAACCGTAGAAAACGCTTTTTCCCCGGTGTTTAAAACCCTGGACATCCGATCCCAATTTCATGATTCCTGGGAATATGATTCCAATGCCTGTCCGGAAATCTTTGACCGTTTTATACAGAAACGCGGGTACGATGTACGCGATCATCTGCCTGCCCTCTCCGGCCATTCGGACCCGGATACCCATGCCCGGGTGAAATATGATTATCAATTAACCCTGGCCGAACTGGCTCTGGAAGAATTTATTGCCCCTTGGCATACCTGGTGCCACAGCCTGGGACAACAAAGCCGCAACCAGGCCCACGGCTCCCCGGGAAACTTGCTCGATCTTTATGCAGCCGTCGATATTCCCGAAACCGAAAGCTTTCGAAAGATCGATTCTGATCTGATTCTGATCGCAAAATTCGCTTCTTCCGCCGCTCACCTGAAGGGCAGGCCTATAACCTCCTCCGAAACCGGCACCTGGGCCCAAGAACATTTTCAGGTCACCCTGGCGGAGATGAAACGGATTTGCGATACTTTATTTTTGGCAGGCATTAACCACCATATTTATCACGGTACCGCGTATTCACCCGCCAACATGGGCTGGCCGGGCTGGCTGTTTTACGCCTCCGCCCAACTGAATCCCCAAAACAGTATTTGGAGAGACTTCCCCAAACTGAATGAATATGTGACCCGCTGTCAGTCTCTTTTACAGCATGGGACCCCCGCAAATGATCTGTTGGTGTACTTCCCCTTTCACGATGTTCTGCAGGATCCCACCCGGGAATTCGCAGCGAAACTGACGATTGACGGAGAGTGGCTGACCGAATCCGCAGCCATAGCAACCCTTCGCCAACTCTGGAAACGCGGTTATAGTTTTGACTATATTTCAGATCGACAGCTGACCCAAACACAAGTCCAGAACGGCACGCTGCGTACCGGCGGCGGGACCTATCGCGCGGTGGTCATCCCGGCATGCCAGTTTATGCCTTTGGAAACGCTGGAGAAATTGCAGGACCTTTCGGCCCAAGGCATCCCGGTCCTTTTTGATGCCCCCTCCCCCAGCGCCATTCCGGGAATGGATGGCAAAGAATTTACCCGGGAAATTGTGGAAGAGATGGTGCGCAAAATCAATAAACCGGGAGATTTGGAGTCGCAATTAAGCCGCGCAGGGATTCCGCGTGAACCCTTGAAGGACATCGAAGGTTTAAACTTTATCCGTCGAAACCATGCGCAGGGATCTGACTACTTTCTGGTGAACGAAGGACCGCTTCCCGTCGATGACTTTCTACCCTTCGCCATGGACTTTACCACCGCAGTGCTGATGGATCCGATGAGCGGTCAGCAAGGCATCGCACAAAGCCTGGGAGACTCTCCGGCTAAAATCCGCATACAACTCGATCCCGGATCCTCCTTGATCCTGCGGGGAGACTCAGAAGCAATCTCGAATCTTCCCGCTTGGCCCTACCGGGAGGTTGCAGGTGACCCGGTTGAAATCCCGGGCCCTTGGAAAGTCGAATTTATCGCCGGCGGCCCCGAATTACCGAAGCCCTACGTAACCGATACGCTGACATCATGGACCGATACAGGCAAAGAGGCGGAACGCTTCGCAGGAGCCGCCGTTTACCGCTGTGAATTTGATCTCCCGACGCAGGAAACAACCTGGCAACTGAATTTGGGACAGGTGGAATCAAGTGTCCGCGTGCGCCTCAATGGGAAAGCAGTCGATCCCCTGATCGGTCCCGAATACAAAACCATCCTTCGCAACCTGATGCCCTCCGGCAACCTGCTGGAAGTCGAAGTGACCAGTCTGTCCGCCAACCGAATCCGCCACCTGGATCAACAGGGAACCAAATGGCGGATCTTTGAAGATATCAATTTTGTGAACAAAGATTATCAGAAATTCGATGCCAGAAACTGGCCGATTTTTCCCGCCGTTCTGATCGGACCTGTCCAACTCACACCGATATCCGCTCCCCGGAGAAATTCCGGACTTTGATTCCTGCCTGAATCTGATTTACTCCTCCTGCAACAGCATTTGCATGGCGGTCAGCGTGTAAGCGGTCACCAATACGGGATTGCCTTCCCAGTAGCTGTTGTCTTCGTTTTTCCAGGTGCCGTCTTCCAATTGCAGATCAATCAACTTGCCTAACATTTCTTCCCGCCAATGGATCACCTCACCCTCAGGCGTGGTCAAAGCGTCTTCATTGGCCGTGGTCATACACTTCGCCAGGATATTCAGGAAGTAAAAATACCCCTGGGTACCCACCCCCGGATTTTCATCCACGGTCCAATGCAAACCCGCCCATTCAAATGCAGACCGAATCCGCGGATCGCCTGGATCAACATCGGCATACATCAAGCTGAGGATTCCCGCATACGTCATACTTCCGTACGCACTCAACTTTTCTTTTTCCTTCGCACCTAACTCGCTTTCATTTTCAGGAACATGATAAGTGAAGCCGCCTTTGTTTTCATCATCGTCCATCACCCAAGTTCCAGAGTTGCTCTCTTTCCGGTGTTGCATGCGGCTGATAAATTCCTCAGCGGCTTTCTTATCAAAATCCACCCGCTCTCCTTTCCGGAAATCCTCCGCATCTTCCGTCAGCGCCATCGCCTGCACCGCCACGTAGGTGTTGGACATATCCGCGTAGTCACTCATGTCCATCAAGTCATATCCGAAGCCGCCATAACTCGAACTGTCGTTCTCGGCCCGCTGACCTTCCGCCACAAACTTACGGGCTTTCAAAACCAATGGACGCGCATCCGCCCGGCCACTCATATGCAGCGCCAACATGCAAATCCCGGTATTGTAAGTGGCCCGGCCGCCTCCGCGCCGTCCCTGGGTCGGCATTACATAAAATCCTCCATCCGGACGGGCGGTAGAAATGATCCAATCCACCGCCTTGTTGTATTCCGCACTCTCCCTCATCTTATCCGAGTAGGACATCGCCATCACACACAAACCGGTGATCGCGGGAGCATCGGGAATGCCAAAATACCCTTTTTCATTTTGTTGGGTTTTCAGCCACTCCAAGCCTTCGGATACCGAAGCCTCTCCACGCGCACGAAGCTCCGCGGGAAGTTCCCCGCGAAGCAAAGAAACGGAAGCGAGAAGAACCAGGGCGTACAGTTGTCGTTTTTTCATAATTTTTTCTCAGGTGAATGTTTTAGAAACTCAACATTAGAACGAACCACGCAGGGCCAATTCAAATACCCGCGGATCTCCGGGGAATGCCTGGTAGTAGTGACGGTTGGACTCTACATAGTGTTCATCAAAAATATTTTTAATATTTAAGGAAACTGTCCAGTTTTCCGGACCATTGAACCGCTCCAGCGAAACCGAAGCCGAAGCATCAAACACATGGGATTCATCGATGTAAGATTCAGCTCCCACATACTGCCCCCGGAAGGTCGCGTCATACCTGTCACGGAACCGGTAGCCAAACCCGAACACCACATCTTCGAGTGTACCCGAAGTCATCCGATAGGAACTGGTGATCGTCACCGCATGAGGGGGCGTGGATTTCACTTCGGTCACATCCGTATCCCGATCGGTGTCGTTGTACGTATAGGCAGCGTATACCGTCCAATTCGGCGTGATATCTCCAACCAAAGAAAGCTCCACCCCTTCAGATTCCGTTTTTCCATCTTCTTCATAGTAGCCCGTCGCATCATTGTAACTCGGCGTGTTTTCCTGATCGATGCTGTATACCGAAGCCGTAAACCAAAGCGCGTCCACCGGAGAATAACGGAACCCGGTTTCCATTTGTACCGCTTGCCACGACGAGGTCAGCTCTTCATTTTCCGCTTTTTCATACCCAAAGTTCGGCGCTTCCGTGGTCGACAAGTTCGCAAACAACACCACTTTTTCTGTGGGAAGAAAACTCAGGCCTGCACGTGGGCTTACACTCTCCCCCGTATTCCCCAGATCACTCTCGTGCTGATCCAGACGCACGCCGCCCAGCAGCCGGAATTGCTCCCAACTCAATTGATCCTGAAGAAACACCCCAACTTTATCCACACGGCTTTCAGAAGGACGAATCGTTGCCGCACTGAAATCGGTTTTGGAAGTTACCGTGCCAAAGCCACCCGTGCCATCACTTTCTTTCCGGGTCCAATCCGCCTGGGTCACAATGGTGTGATCCACCTCACCGGTTTCGGTGCTGTAAACCCCGCGCAGGAAGGTATTGTAGGTTTTGGATACACGGTCATAAGCAGAATATTCATAACTGTCCTGCCCGCCCGGTAAAGCATAAGCCCCCGCCGACAAATGTTCGGCCTGAATATCCGCGCGCGCCATGCCCGCGCCCGCAACCACATTGAAGTCCTCATTCACCCTGTAATCCGCAAAGGCCTGAACCGTTGCGCCCTGATAAATATCACGCATATCCGTTTCCGGTACGTAACTGTCCCAATCATAATCTCCCCAGGGCTCTCCCTCGTAAATGGGGATCCCTTGGTAACCGGGCTGATCCGTATACTGAAAAGTGGTGTTCAGCCCCAGGGTCAGATCTTCAGAAGGAGACCAGGTCACTGCAGGCGCAATAAAATAATTCTGACGCCAGTCATGGTCATCCGGCAGCCAATATGATTTCCCGTATTCAATCAAACCCGGAACCCGAATCGCGGTAGTGCCGGCTTCACCGACCTGATTGACATCGAAACTCGCACGGTAACGCTGGGTATCTTCTCCAAGAATCGACCGGATTTCATTTTCATTGAAATTCTCAACCAAAGACGCCTGTTTTTGAACCAGGTTGATTGCCCCGCCCGCGCCATACGCACCCAGGGAAGTCGTCACCCCTCCCGCTGTCGCCCCGACGGGTCCATTAATAATCTCCACCCGCTCAAATGCGATCGGATCCATAAATGTTCCCATGAAACCTGGAAGCGGCAAGGTCCCGCCCAGCATCGGTTCCGTTCCGGCGATTCCGCGTAAGTTGTATTGACCCGCTGTCCGCGACTGCAGGGTCTTACCCCCGGTTTGCACACCTGGTTGATAACGTAACAAATCATGCAAATCCAGGGGGGCAATTTCTCGAATAAAATCTTCGGTCAATACATTCACCACCACCGGAAGCTCTTGCGGCGGGGTGTTGCTGAAAGTTGCAGTCGAAACCGCATCCGTGCTGTACCGGGAAATCGGGGTGCTGTGCACCGTGATGTCATTCATGTTTACAGGTTCCTTCTGCGTCTGTGCAAAGACAGCAGAGGTAAGAATCGCGAGTATACAGCTGAGTTGTAGATATTTATTCATAAGATCAGTTCATGGTTACAGGAGGTCGTTCTGCACTGTGACGATTCAAAATCCACCAAACCGGCGACGCTGAAACGCAAAGACATAACAAGATAAAAAATCCAATGCCGCTGAACAGTTGCGGCCAGGGCATCACCAGACCGATGGGTAATCCCCCAAAGGACATCGAAGCCCGGGTGAGACCGGTAAAAGTCCAGCCAATGCAAATGCCGCTCAACAGACTGAGCGCAATCCCGTTTCCCCCGGTGAGCAAGGCCTCGGAAATCAGCAGGCGCCCCAGTTGCGCCCGGCTCATTCCCACCGCCCGCATCACCTGAATTTCACGCGCAAATTTTTCTGCAGCGCCGGTAAGCAGGGTCACCATGCCAAACGATAAAATGATCATCGAATAAAAGGGTACCCGCGCCATGTCGCCGATGATATTCGCCCCGTGGGAAATCGTCCCTTCCGCAATTTCATCCCGGTGATGTACCCGCACGGTATGTGTCTGACTTTCCCCAATCACATCTCGAATTTCTTTCTCTAAAACTTGCCCCGCCTCCAGGGGATGCATGCGGGCCAATTCCGATCCGTAGTTCAACCACACATAAAAACTTTTATCCTGATTTCGGGTGAGCTTCCGGGCAAATTTTTCGCTCACAAACACCGGACCACTGGTGCCGGATCGGAAACCGTTCCGTCCCCGTAAATGCGCACGTGAGGTCACCAGATGCCAGTTGAGGTCCACCACCCCGGTGATTTGCAATCGCACCGCTTCCGGAGCTTTCCCGCCTCTTCTGAAAGGCCGCCCTCCACCCGGCAGAAAACTGATTTCATCCCCAACCGTTAATCCGCTCTGCCGGGAAAACATTGCGGTGATCACACAGCCCTCTTCCGAAACCATCGTGGGTACCGCCTCTGCCGCGCTCCCCTTCAGAAATTCAAACGAGGCCAAAGGATTTTCACCTCCAAATGCCGCCTCCGGATCCACCCCGAAAAGCAGCAGATTGTCTTTACCGCGCGCCACATCACTTCCGGTCGTCTCCCGAACCGCATCCAAAACATCCGCACCCAATTTGAACTGGGACACTTCAATCGGAAGCACTTTCCCGTCTGCCACCCCATCCACGGTTCGTATTTTTTCAACATCCGAATTCGAAATGCCACCGGGAAGAAAATCCACAATCACATCCGGGAAGGTGGCACTGGGAATAAACGGCGCGGTCAAGGTCGCCCCCCAAATATGAATCGCGGTGTACATGCCCAGGCCCACCGCCAGGGTCACCGTCATCCCCGCATGAAAGGAATTGTGCCGCATCATGCGTCCCTTCAACAACCGACCGTTTAATCTAAAAAGCACAGCCAGAATAGGAGAGAGCACCGTCTCCACCGCCACCATCAATGCCGGGAGACTCAACCACAATCCCAGCAGGTGCAGCGGAATTCCCACCGCGACCAACAACAAATATACCATTTTCGAACTGAGGGGTAAGGGCAGCACCAAAATCAACATCGGAAAAAGCAACGCAATCCCGATCAAGGTCCGCGCAACCGAGAGAGATCCGTCATCCAGCCGTGGCACAGAAAAGGCATCCAGCGGATGAACCCGGAAGGTGCGGAGAATGGGCCAGCCCAAAGAGAGAAGGGAAAGCAACATCACAAACCCGAGAGAAATGACCGGAGTAATCCATCCTGTGTCCGCACCTTCCGGAAAAAGTTCAGGGCTGGTGCGCGTAAAAACCTCCAAGGCCAATCGACCCCCGACGAAACCCAACGCCCAACCGATAAAGGCCAAAAGAAATCCTTCCCCCGCCACCAGGCAG
This sequence comes from Kiritimatiellaeota bacterium B1221, assembly GCA_029269125.1. Classification (GTDB taxonomy): domain Bacteria; phylum Verrucomicrobiota; class Kiritimatiellia; order SS1-B-03-39; family UBA6053; genus UBA6053. The sequence continues at coordinate 9,379 of JARHXX010000039.1, forward strand.
GCCACCTGCCCTTTGGTCGCTCCCGCGCAACGCAGACGGGAGAGAATTAACAAACGTCGCTCCCATCCCATATTCAACGCATTTACCAACATGCACAATGCCGTTAACACCGACAGCGTGAGCATCAGCGGAAGCGATCGCCGAAAATTGCGTAAGCCATCTCCCACCACCGCTTCTTCCAAAAGCGCCCGGTTCACCAGACAACTTTTCCAGGGGGCGTAATCATGCTGTTCCAATAAGGTCTGCATATTTTTTTCAGCCATCCGGCCGGAGGTTTGACACAACAAAATGTCGGTGAGCTCTCCTCTGCCATCTTCATCCCGCAATTGATTCCAACCCGCACGGTTCACAAAAAATGTCGGAAAACCGGACACCACTTCCCGGAGATCCAGATACCCCACAAAGGTAACATTCACCGCCCGGCCGCCACTAATGACCGGCATGGTGGTTCCCAGTTCCGGCAAATCAAATCCGCGGGGGGTAAAGGCGGAGCGGCTCAAAACCGCCTCCACGTTTTTTGCATCCGGATCCGGCCAGCGGCCGATCAGTTCCGCATCGGGAAAGGGAGACACCCCATCGCTTTCCACCGCCGCCGCGCGAATAGGAGGCCCCTGCAACGGCCGGCCTTCAGGACGGAAATCCAGGGTCACTGCCAGGGTCGTATACAACCTCGCTTCGTCCACTCCATCGACGGCGCTCATGTTTTGAGCAAATCCTTCCGGAAAACGCAGTGGGGGTTTGGGTCCCCCCGCGGACACACCCCCACCCCGGCCAAATGAAGTCCCGGCTTTCACCGGAGATACCCAATGGGAATACGGACCCGACATCCGCTCCACCCTGTTTCGGGTCTGCGCCATCGAAGTGGTAAGAAATCCGATCGACCACACCAGCAAACCTGTGGAAGCCACCACCCCAATCACCGCGGTGAAGGTGCGCAACCGGTCCGCCTTCATTCCTTTCCAAACCAACTTCCCGATCATCGGGCGCTCTCCGAAACCGGGGCATGCCCCATCATTTCCAAATAGGTTTTCGATACAAAATCCGCACTGTGCTGAGTTTCAAAATGCTCCAGCAGGCGGCCATCCCGAAGCAAATGCAAACGGTCCGACACCGCCGCCACCCGCGGATCATGCGTCACCATCAAAATGGTGCAGTTCTGATCCTTGTTTAATTCGGAAAGCAAGCGACACAGCGCTTCCCCCGCAACTGAGTCCAAATTCCCCGTCGGCTCATCCGCCAAAATGATGGCCGGACGAATGTACAGCGCCCGCGCAATCGCCACCCGTTGACGTTCTCCGCCACTGAGTTGATCCGGAGACTTTTTGCGCAAAGAGAAAATCCCCAAACGATCCAACAGCAGTTCCAACTCAGCCACATCGACCCTGCGTCCATCCAACTGAATCGGCAGCATTACATTTTCCTCCACACTCAACGCAGGGATTAAATTGAAATCCTGAAACACCAATCCGATGCGTCGGCGGCGGAACTGACTTAACGTCCGGTCTTTCATTTCATGCAGAGACGCGCCATCCACCTGCACCTCCCCCGCATCAGGACTCATCAACCCTGAAAGAATATGTAACAGAGTGCTTTTCCCGGATCCGCTGGCGCCCATCACACATTCAAACGATCCTTTCGTGATCGTGAGATCCACGCCGTTGAGAACCTGGCCTTGGCCAGCATAGGATTTAGAAAGTTGAGAAGCAGAAACAAGCGTCATACGTATACAAGGGGCAAGAGTTACAGGATGTGCAGACCGCACATTTTCAAATGGTAATCTTGTATACGCAACCTCCTCAGAGAAGGTTCACAGGGATATGAAAATTTTTATTTTCTTCGGGTCACCCGGCCATTCTTCAAATTCAGAAAGCGGGTAATACAGCTGGGAAGGTTTTCTTTTTGATGGGTCACAAATATGAGCGCACAGCCACTGGCCCTCACCACCTCATCAATTAATACGATGAGATGATCCCGATGTTGATCGCTTAATCCCATGCAGGGTTCATCCAGAATCAATAAATCAATGGGCAGCACCAAGGCCCGTGCAATCAAAACCAGACGTTGCTCTTCCACTGCCAACGCGGAAAAATTCTCCTGCGCACGGTCTTCCAGACCCAGACATTTCAGCCAGTCCAGGGCGATTCCGCGCCGCACTTTTCCGCAGGGTTCAAACAATTGCAGGGTGTCAAAAAATCCGGTGCAGACCGTGTCCAGTACATTCACCTCTTCATGAAAATAGAGTTGCTGCTCGGGAGAAACCGACCCGATCCGTTTTTTCACCTGCCAAATCGAATGCCCCGGACCCAAAGGTTTTCCGAAAAGTTTGATCTCATTGGCATAAGCCATCGGATTGTCCGCCTGAATCAAACTCAGCAAAGTCGACTTTCCCGCACCGTTGGGGCCGGACAAGGCCCAACACTCTCCCGGCTTAATCGTCCAAGAAATATTCTGCAGAATTTTTGTATCGCCATATTGCACATTCACCCCGTTCATTTCCACAACGGCCGAAGACATTTTGCGGGGACGCAGGCGAGAGACCCAACTCCCGGGCAACTGAACCTTTGGTAAAGAATCTTTCTGCGGCGCATGACTTTTAAATTTCTTTTTCGGACCTGCTCCAATCAACCGCCCCTGATCCACATTTGCAATATGGGTCACGCACGTCGGCAATACGCTCGCTTCCGTTGCGAGGAACATCAGATGAAGACCTTTTTCCCGAAGCAGCTTAAAAATCCGTGATAGCTCTTTTCGATAGTTCACATCCAGCCCTTCAAAAGGATGTTCCCATATCACCAGCATCGGATCGGTTAACAGTGCTTTGGCCAAAAATACTTTGCGACGCTCCCCGTTCGAGATCACATTCAACTCCCGTGAAAACAAATTCCCGATCCCCAGCAGGTTTAAGATTTCAGATTGGAAAGCCTCAAATTCCCGCTGCCGCCGGGGGGAAACCTCATCTAAGGAATACAGATCAAAAACCGCCATTTGCGACAGAAAATCCGACACCAAAAAAGAGTCCTCCTGCAAATTCTGATTCCAGCGCAACTGCGCAAAAGCTTCTTCCCCACCCATTTCATGCTGAAGGTCAGAAAAGAACACATGCGCAATCCCGCTTTCCGGACAGGCGTCAAACTGCGGATCCAGCGCTTCGTAGCCATACAGCAACTCCCCCTTCACCGGCGGCAATTCTCCGCACAATCCCCGGATCAGTTCATTGCGGCCCGAATTCGCCTCTCCCACGACACCCCAACACGCTCCCGAATTTATCTGCCAGGTTGTGTCTGGCAGAACCAAACAATCCCCCGCACGAAAAGTCGTCTGCTGCAGATCAATCAAGTTCCCGGAAAAACGCGCAGCCCGAAAGCGCATTTAGATCTTCACCACGGTTCGACCGCGGGTGGACCCCTTCACCATGTTGCTTAAGGCTTCCGGCGTTTCTTCCAAAGAAATTTCCCGGCACAACGCCTCCAACTTTTCAGACTTCCAGTCCGTGGCCAACTTTTGCCACAGTTCTTTTTTCTGATCTATAGGACATTCGGCAGAATCAATCCCGATCAGACTCAGTCCGCGCAAAATGAAAGGAAAGACATTGGTTTTTAATTCAATACCGGTGATCATGCCGCAGAAGGTGATCACGCCCCGGTGCATCATCGAGCGGGTCAGCACTTCCAGAGTGGGCCCACCCACCGTTTCCACCGCCCCGGCCCAGCGGCCTTTGAGCATGGGTTTCCCGGAGTCTTCGGTCAACTCCTCGGCGGGAATAATCCGTTTGGCACCCAGTTCAATCAACCACGCCGCTTTCTGCGGATCACGGCTGGCCGCCACCACTTCGAATCCCGCAGCCGCCAGCAACGCCACCGCCACCGATCCGACCCCGCCGGTGGCACCGGTGACCAGCACTTCCCCGTTGTCCGGGGTCACACCGTTTAGCAACATCCGCTCCACAGATTGCGCAGCCGTAAATCCCGCCGTTCCCAAAATCATGCACTCACGTAAACTGAGTCCTTCCGGTTTGGGAATCACCCATTCAGAGGGCACCCGAATATATTCGCCCAAGCCGCCCGATGTGTTCATTCCCAAATCAAACCCCACCACAATCACTTCCGTGCCTTTGGGCAGATTCGGAGATTCCTCAATGATGCCCGCCGCATCCACCCCCGGGGTATGCGGATAGTTACGGGTAATTCCTTTGTTACCCGAGAAGCTCAACGCATCTTTATAATTCAGGGAGGACCATTGCACCTTAATCAAGGTGTCGTGATCCGGCAAATCGGACAAAGCCCGCTCGCTGATCTGCTGGTTAAAAGTTTTCGGGGCTGTTTCGGTAACGACAAGGGCTTTAAAGTTCATGTACCGCCAATACACCCTATCCTATAGATTGGAAATAAAAATCTTGGAAAACTCAGAGCTGATCTTTCACAAAGCCAATGCCTCGCCGCATAGAGGGGCCATCAAAAAGAAAGGTCAACAAATGGCCAAACAACATCCGGGTATCCAATTCCACCTCCACCCCCGCTTCTTGTAACGCCGCCTGCATCTCCAAAGCATTTTTCCGCTCCACCAACAAATCCAGACGCCCATGGTAAAGGAAAACCGGCGGATGCGCAGGGGTCACGTGCACAATCGGGGATGCCTCGCGATATCGCTCGGGAAATTCGGAGGGAGGCCCGCCCATCAGGTCTTTAATATATGGACTGTCCGGATAACGCCGCAGATCCGTGGGCGCGCCCCCCGCAATCACCGCTTTTATCCGGGGCAGATCCCCGTCCCTGACTTCTGCCGACAACAACGCCAAATGCGCCCCCGCCGAATAGCCCACCGTGATCATTTGATCCACATCCAAACCGTAAACCTCCGACTGCGCCACCAAATACCGCATCGCCGCATGCACATCATGTAACTGCGCGGGATGACGGTGTTCCGGGGCGAGGCGGTAATTGATATTAAACGCCGCAATCTGGTTCGCAGCCAGCCGCTTCGAAATTTTTTCCATATCCGATCGATCCCGGCTGTTCCATCCGCCGCCATGAATCACCACCGCCACCGGCCAGGGTCCCTCCCCCTCCGGAAGATAGAGGTCAGCCTGCTGGCGTTCACCTCCTCCGGAAACGTAGGAGATATTGTTTACTTGTTTCATGGAATGTTGCGCATGCATACAACCGGTAAAAAGGAAGGAGAAGATGAAGAAGATAAAAGTCAGAACCGACATATAAACCATTCAGTCTCATGCTTACATTCCTTACAATCAATTCTCAGGCTTGTCATTCTGTGATAAATATCACATGGAATTATCATGAAAGCCCATATCTTCCAACACGTTCCCTTCGAGGGCCCCGGGAGCATTGGCTCCTGGCTCAAATCCCAGAATGCCCACATAACGACCACCCGTTTTTACCGGGGAGAGTTTCCTCCGGATATTGATGAAATCGATTTGCTCATCGTTATGGGCGGCCCCATGAGTGTAAATGATACCGACAACTATCCCTGGCTGGAACTCGAGAAAATTTTCATTTCCGCGGCCATCAACGCCGGCAAAGCCGTATTAGGCATTTGCCTGGGAGCCCAACTCATCGCTTCCGCCACCGGCGCCAAAGTCTACAAGAATCCCACCACCGAAATTGGTTGGTTTCCGATCACCGGAACCAACCACATTACAACTTTCCGATTCCCCGAAACCCTCACCGTTTTTCACTGGCACGGTGAAACCTTTGATTTTCCGACAGATGCAACCCTCCTCGCCTCCTCACCCGACTGCCAAAACCAGGCTTTTCAACTCAACGGAAAAAAAGTGGTTGGCCTCCAGTTTCATCTCGAGACCACCCCCGAATCTCTCCAGTCCATCATTCAACATTGCCAGGATGAAATTATCGATGGACCCAAAATCATGTCAGAAACCGAGATGAAAAACCAGGCCCCTGATCACCTGCAGGTCATCAATCAGCAAATGGCTGACCTCCTCACCTTCTTAACCACCTCCTAAAATGCCGCCTAACATTCTCCTGATTACTGCCGATGATATGAACTGGGATGCTCTCGGCGCCTTCGGTTGTCCCAATGCAAACACCACCCCCCATCTGGATCAGCTGGCCGCAGAAGGCATGCGTTTTGATCACGCCCACGTCACCATCTCGGTCTGCCAACCCAGTCGCTCTGCGATGATGACCGGCCGCTATCCCCACCATTCCGGCGGTGAAGGTTTTTTCCACCTGAGAAAACCCGGCATTCCCCTCCTACCCGAATGCTTAAGAAACGCCGGATACCGAGTGGGCATTTTAGGCAAGTACGGACATTCCACTCCCTATGAATCCTTTCGTTGGGATGAGGAAAAAGATATCCATGACTTGGGACACGGCCGCAATCCGAAAATTTATGCGAACTACGCACATGCATTCATCGAAAATACCGCAGAAGCGCAAAAACCATTTTTCCTCATGCTCAATATCCATGATCCCCACCGCCCATTTTACGGAAATGATCCCCGGGAGTGGTATCAGGACACAGACCCTTGCCCGGCATTGACCCCTTCAAAAATCTTTCATGAAGATGAAATTACCGTTCCCGGATTCCTTGAAGATCTCCCGGAAGTAAGAAAAGAGGTTGCAGAGTATTACAGCTCCGTGCGACGCGGAGACGATACCATTGGTGCGGTATTAAAAGTTCTCCGAGAAACAAATCTCGAGGAAAACACCCTGGTTGTTTTTCTTTCCGACAACGGCATGGCCTTTCCCTTCGCCAAAACCAATTGTTATCTCAACAGCACCAAAACACCTTTCCTCATGAAATGGCCCGGACACATTCCTCCGGGAAGTTCATGCAATGATCACATGATTTCAGGCATAGATCTCATGCCCACCCTCTTGGAAGCTGCCGGGGCGCCCCTTCCGGATCACATGGACGGATATTCTTTTCTGCCTCTTCTCCATGGAAACAGACAAGCCGAACGAGAACAAGTATTCACCCAGTTTCATCAGACGGCCGGCAAAATGAACTACCCCATTCGATGCGTGCAGAACCGCCGCTTCGGCTACATGTTTAACGCCTGGTCAAACGGAGAGCGTGAATTCAGAAATGAATCCCAGTCGGGGCGCACCATGAAGGCCATGTGCGAAGCCGCGGAGACCCATCCGGAAATTGCGGCCCGGGTAAACCTTTTTCTCTATCGGCAGGTCGAAGAATTATATGATTTTGATAACGACCCCCATGCCCGCAAAAATCTTATAGAGGATCCGGCCTACCGGGAAATTTTATGGGAACTACAGGCGCAGCTTGAACAGTGGATGATTGAACATGCGGACCCCGCGTTGACAGCATTCCGGAACCGGTCAGATCCGGACGCGCTTGCAGCCTACATGCAACAACAAGTTCAGGAGCTGGGAGGGACCATATAAAGGTTACTCTTCAGTTTCTTCAGCCACATGCCGTAACTTGATCGCGTAAAAGATGTGAGGCACATTCGGACGCCACTCCGGCAAAATCAATGTGATCACCACTTCTTCAAGTGCCGATATGGTAAGAATAAGTATTCCCAGCTGAAGTCCCCATTCGGTAATCCCCGCAAAAAAGGCCCAAATCCCCAGCCCCAAAATTGCGGTTGAACATTTTGCACTCCAGGTATGATACGAAGGAAGATGACGATATTTTATAAGCGTAACACTGCCTGAAAGAGTGAGCGCAACAATGGAAACCAAAATCCAGTTGAATTTCAACATGATCATATCCGGCCAAATGAGGTAACCCGCAATCAGCACCGATATGCCGGTTAACACATCCCCCACCGTATCCAACTGCGCACCGAGTTTACTTTGCTGATTTAAAAGCCGCGCTAAAAATCCATCCAGAAAATCTGTCACCAGCGATCCGGCAAAGGCCCACAGAAATATTTCCCCCTCATTCATCATTCCCGCGGTGAACAGTATCGGAGCCAGCAGGATCCGAATAAAACTTATCAAATTGGGAATCGTGAATACATAATGTTGCATAAACAAATAAATACCAAAGCCTCGCCACAAAGTACACAACGGAATAACCTGAGAAGCACGAAACCGAAGGTCCCCACTCGTCATTTCCCGGCCCTCCGTTCACGGAGTTTCAGCCAAGGCCTTCAGGTCAATGGCTACCCGGAACCCGGGTTCCGGAACAGCATTCGCTAAAGCTTCACTCTCAAGCCACGTAAACGTGGAACTCGGAAGTTATCCACTCGTAACTTCCCAGTCCTCCGTTCACGGAGTTTCAGCCAAGGCCTTCAGGTCAATGGCTACCCGGAACCCGGGTTCAGGAACAGCATTCGCTAAAGCTTCATTCTCAAGCCACGTAAACGTGGAACTCGGAAGTTATCCATTCGTAACTTCCCAGTCCTCCGTTCACGGAGTTTCAGCCAAGGCCTTCAGGCCGATGGCTACCCGAAACCCGAATTCCGAAACAGCATTCGCTAAAGCTTCATTCTCAAGCCACGTAAACGTGGAACGCGGAAGTTCTTCATTCATCATCCCATCCTTTTCCCATCCCTAGAACAGGAAATGCCTTCCATGCCGCGAGCACCGAAGCTCTGGGTGTTTGCTTTAAATATTGACGCGCACTCCCATATGCCCAGTCAGTCCATTTATCTACATAACCATGTTTTACAGGATTATGGTGAATATAATTAAAAGTTGACCACTTATGCGCGTCACTTCTGATCGGACGGAAACTGCAACCATGAAAACACTTTCGCCCCTTCATTCCTTCTTCAACATTCCAATAATGAGACATCCGTCCATGTAATCTACCTAGTTTTTTCTTTAACAAAGGTAGGACATGCACTTTTGCTAAAACATGGTAATGATTTGGTAACAACACCCAGGCGGCAACTTCCGTTTGAGATTGAACAAAACAATCAAACAATGCCTGCGAGAAGATCCCCATACGCTGCGGTGAAAAACCAAACAAATGCTTATGTTCATAACAAGCGGCCGTCACATGAAACCATTTTCCCCATTCAAAACTTGATGGGAGATGCCATGGGTTGTGTTGAGATATTCTAAATTCCAGAACTTCTGCTTTCTCTTCATCAGACATTTTCCGCCAATCATACATCGTGGTCACCAAATTTTAGGGGTTTACCACTCGAAAGCGCACCAAACTCACTTTTCCGCAAAAATGTACAAAAAATTTTCCCAGACCTCCGTTCACGGCGTTTCGGCCCAGGCCTTCAGGCCGATGGCTACCCGGAACCCGAATTCCGAAACAGCATTCGCTAAAGCTTCATTCTCAAGCCACGTAAACGTGGAACTCGGAAGTTATCCACTCGTAACTTCCCAGTCCTCCGTTCACGGAGTTTCTGCCGAGGCCTTCAGGCCGATGGCTACCCGGAACCCGGGTTCCGAAACAGCATTCGCTAAAACTTCACTCTCAAGCCACGTAAACGTGGAACTCGGAAGTTATCCACTCGTAACTTCCCAGTCCTCCGTTCACGGCGTTTCGGCCCAGGCCTTCAGGCCGATGCCTACCCGGAACCCGAATTCCGAAACAGCATTCGCTAAAGCTTCATTCTCAAGCCACGTAAACGTGGAACTCGGAAGTTACCTTCAGGATAAATCCGTCTTCGTTTTCTTCGCCGGCACCGGATCATATCCACTTCCCCCCCAGGGATTACAGCGCAGAATCCGCCATCCAATCAGCCACAGGGCCTTAAAAATATTGTGGGTATGCAGCGCGTCCAACGCATATTTTGAGCAGGTGGGTTCAAAGCGGCATCCCCCGCCCAGAGGGCCGGTAATTAAATGTAAGACCGGAGACAATATCAGCCGGTAGAGATGGATCAGCAACAGAAAAGGTGACGCGATAATCCAGCGAAACGCTTTCACCACTCGGTATCCAGACGGGTGAGGTCCCCTTCCCCGGGCAACGCTTCTAACACTTCCGCCACCGTATCTTTCATCCCCGGCAACACCCGGTCAGGTTGCAGTTCCGCCAGCGGCTGCACCACAAACCGTCGTTCAGCCCAGCGTGGATGCGGCACCACCAATCCACCGGAGCCAATAAGCTGGTCTCCGTAAAAAATAATGTCCACATCCACTTCCCGCGGCACATTGCGGTCATCGGTGTCCCGCCGACGACCCAGGGCGTACTCCACTTCCCCAATTTGCCTGAGCCAGTGTTGTGCATCCAAACCTGTTTCGATAATCATCACCGAATTCAGAAATTTCATATGCTGAAATTCCGCTTTCACATCCACCGGTTCCGTTTCGTACAGCGAACTCTTCCCCACCAGCACCGCATCTTCCCGTTCAAGGATAAGCCGGCCGGCTTTCCGGAGATTTTCAACTTTGTCACCAAGGTTACTTCCCAGCGACAGTCCGATTTGAACCCGTGTGCTCATATTTCAGTCCAAACCCAAAACGTCCTTCATACTGTATACACGGCCGGCACTTTTATCAGAAAGCCAATCCGCCGCCCGCAGGGCGCCAATGGCAAAGGTTTCGCGACGGGTCGCCCGGTGCGACAAATCGATCAGCTCCCCATCCGCCGCAAATCGCACGGTATGATCTCCCACCACATCACCGCCACGCAAGGCATGGAAACCGATTTCTTTGGCGGGACGCTCCCCTTCAATTCCGGAACGGCCATCTTTCTGAACTTCCGGCAAGACCCAGTCAGATCCTTTGGCCGCCGCTTCGCCGAGAAACAATGCGGTTCCACTGGGTGCATCTTTTTTCATGCGGTGATGCATCTCGGTAATCTCGATATCGTAACCCTTGTCTTTCAACGTACGGGCAGCCTGTTCCACCAAGTTGGCTAATAAGTTCACACCCAAACTCATGTTGGGTGCAAACAATACCGGAATCTCCCGAGCCGCAGCTTCCACTTCGGCCTGCTCTTCCACACTTAAACCGGTGGTGCCGATTACCACCGACTTTCCGGCGGCTTTTAAAATTTCCAGGCGCTCTTTCACCCCGGTATGAAAACTGAAATCGATAAACACATCCGCCAGCTCCATCGCATCGGGTAAGCTCGAACTCAGCGCCACTCCGCAGGGACCACGGCCAGCCAGTACCCCCAGGTCCTGCCCCTGCGCCGGATTGGTGGCCAAATCCACTGAACAGGATAATTGAAGACCCGGCACCAAGTTATCCAGCAGGCAGCCGGCAATTGCCTGACCCATCCGCCCCGCACCTCCAATAATACCAACCCGGGTCATGATAAAACTCCTTCATTGTTCAGCAACTCTTCGAGCAGGGCACGATTTTCTTCCGTCATCGGACAAAGCGGCAACCGGAATTTTTCTTCCATGGCCCCCATCATCGCCAACGCGGTTTTGATCGGGAGCGGATTCACTTCCATACCCAGCAAAGCGGAAAACAGCCCGTGGTTCTGCAAATGCAATTTACGTGCTTCAGCAAATTGTCCGGCCAACGCTGCGGAGACCATCGCCACCACCCGTTCAGGGAACGCATTCGACGCCACCGAAATCACCCCTCTGGCACCCACCGAAATCATCGGCAGGGTCAAAGGATCATCTCCAGACAACACACATATGTCGGGTTGCATCGCCAATATTTGACTCACCCGATCCACGGATCCGCCGGCTTCTTTGACCGAAACCACACTGGGGTGCGCGGCACAGCGGCCAATCAAGTCGATGGACAATTCTTTGCCCGCGCGTCCCGGCACATTGTAGAGGACAACCGGCAATCCCAGATCCGCCACCGCCATAAAATGCGCCAACAGTCCATCATCAGATGGCTTGTTGTAGTACGGGGTCACCTGCAGGGTCGCATCGCAACCCAGGTCCAAAGCGGCCCGGGTCAGCTCACAGGCTTCCCGGGTGGAGTTTGCACCGGTCCCGGCAATAATTTGCACCTTCCCATCTGCGCGCTTTTGCACACGACGAATGACATCAATGTGCTCTTCGTTACTAAGGGTCGGCGATTCACCGGTGGTGCCCACGGGAACAAGTCCCTGAACCCCTCCAGCAATTTGGGCATCAACCAAGCGGTCAAGTGCGTCTGTATCCACTGCCCCACCCGTGGTAAACGGGGTGACAATGGCGGTATAAACTCCTGAAAACATTTTTTTATCCTATCGTTGAAAATTACAGGCAGAATGCCTGGGGCCCTTCAGGCTTAAAGCCTGCGTTATCTTTTTGTGCGCATGCGAAGACGCAGGGAGTTCAAACGAATGAACCCTTGGGCATCAAATTGATCGTACACGTCATCGGCTTCGAACGTGGCCACATCTTCGTCATACAAAGAATTCGGAGAACGGCGGCCAACCACCGTGATGTTTCCTTTATACAGTTTGATGCGCGCATCACCAGTGGTGTCCTTGGCGGCTTCATCGATCGCAGCCTGCATCATCAGACGCTCCGGCGCAAACCAGTAACCGTTGTATACCAGTTCCGCATACTTGGCCGCCATGCCATCACGCATGTGCAGCACTTCACGGTCCATGGACAACTGTTCTACCGCCTCACGGGCTTTGTAGAGAATGGTTCCCGCGGGAGTTTCATACACGCCGCGGCTTTTCATGCCCACGTAACGGTTTTCCACGATATCAATGCGGCCCACACCATGCTTCCCGGCAATAATGTTGAGCTTCAGCATCAGATCCAGCGGGGAAAGCGCTTCGCCGTTTAAGGAAACCGCGTCGCCTTTTTCAAAACCGATCACAATTTCTTCCGGTTCATCCGGGGCATCCTCAGGATCCACCGTCAGCAAAAACATGTCTTTGTCCGGCGCGCGCCATGGATCTTCCAATACGCCACCTTCAAATGAAATGTGCAACAGGTTCCGGTCCATCGAATAAGGTTTCTTTGCGGTCACCGGCACTTCAATGCCGCGGGACTCCGCGTATTCCATCAGGTCGGTACGGGATTTGAATTTCCAGAAACGCCAGGGGGCAATCACTTCAATGTTGGGATCCAGAGCATAGGCGGTCAGCTCAAACCGGATCTGGTCATTGCCTTTCCCGGTGGCCCCGTGGGCAATCGCGGTGGCGCCGTGCTCGTGCGCCACTTCGATCAGACGTTTGGCGATCAGCGGACGGGCAATGGAGGTTCCCAGCAAATAGCCGCTTTCATACACCGCATTGCCGCGAATCATGGGATAAACAAAATCTTTTGCAAATTCGGCACGCACATCGTCAACGATACATTTGACCGCACCGTGCTTGAGCGCTTTCTCTTCCATGCCGTCGAGCTCTTCCTGCTGCCCCACATCGGAAGCATAGCAGATCACATCCGCATCGTACTCTTCCTGCAACCATTTCAAAATGATGGAAGTGTCGAGTCCACCGGAATATGCCAATACAATTTTTTTCTTCATGAGTATTTTTCCTGAGTTTAGAACAAAAACAAAATTTAAATTTTCCAAGCCGCGCAGGCCTCGTCAATGATCCCCACCGCTTCCCGGACCTGATCCGGACTTACATTCAGCGGCGGCAACATACGGATTACATTACCCGCAGTACAAACGGTTAGCAAACCCCGTTCAGCAAGAAGTTCTTCTAATTCTTTGGCCGGACGGTCGATCACCAGCCCCAACAAGAGTCCCTGACCCCGTAAGGCTTCCACAAATGCGTATTTTTCAACCAATGGTGCCAGTTCCGACTTCAAAAGCGCTCCCATGTCACTGGCGTGCTGCTCCAGATGCTCTTCCCTGAAGACTTTCAACACCGTCCGTGCCATTGCACAGGCCAGGGGTTGTCCCCCAAAAGTCGTACCATGACTCCCCGGACCAAACACATCCTGCAGTTTTTTTCCGGTGACCACAGCCCCCATGGGAAATCCACCGCCCAGGCCTTTTGCCAGGGAAATCGCATCCGGTTCAATATCGTAATGTTTATAGGCGAAAGAACGACCCGTCCGCCCCACCCCGGTCTGAATTTCATCCAGCAACAAAAGCAAATTGTTTTCTCTGCACCAAGCAGCCAGACCCTGAATGAAATCCCCGTCAGCAGGCACCACCCCACCTTCGGCCTGCACCAATTCGAGCATCACCGCCACGGTTTTATCCGTTTTACAGGCCTTGACCGAATCCAGATTATTGTAGTCCGCATACACAAACCCTTCCGGCAGCGGCGCAAATCCTTTCTGAATTTTGTCCTGACCGGTGGCCGTCAGGGTGGCCAAAGTCCGCCCATGAAAAGAATTTTTCATGGTGATAATCTCGTGCCGACCGGACTCAGAACCCCATTTCCGGGCCAATTTGATCAATCCCTCATTCGCCTCGGCTCCCGAATTACAGAAAATCACTTTCCCGCCCATGGTCATGTCCGACAGGGTTTCCGCCAGAAACGGGGCGTGCTCATTATAATACAGATTGGAGGAGTGAAACAGCTTGTCCGCCTGCTCTTTCAAGGCCTCCACCATGGCCGGATGGCAATGTCCCAATGCCGTTACGGCGATACCGGAGACAAAGTCCAAGTATTTTTTTCCTTCCGAATCCCACAAATAAGATCCCTCCCCGCGCACAAACAAGTGGGAGGGTGCATAATTGGGGGTATGAAATTTCGAGTGGGTTTCCACCACCAAAGCTTTATCGACTGCAGGGTTCATCATTCATTCCAAAGGGTTTAAGAGAGCGCCACTTACCATATCCCCCCCATTTAAGTCAATCATAGCCGGAAACATAGGACAAAACGAAACCCGGACTCAAATCACGAGCCCAATGGCATCCATGCTGATTTTCATCCCCCCCCCCCTCATCACATCGATCCCGACAACATGATCGCTCTCCGACAAGCGTCTGGGAACCCTCCAATCTTCAGACCTTCTACAACGACAAGCGTCTGGGCTTGCCCAACGCTAGAACGCAGTTCCCTGCCATTCTCTAAAGCTTTTGAATCAAACAGAGCTTACAATCCGCAATCGATGCCAAAGTCAAAGTACCGCTTCAGAACCTCCGAATCTTGTTTAATTCGGCAACCTGATCTCCTTCACCCACCACAATCCAGCTGTTGTCCACCGACACGTCGAACAGCGCCACTTTTGTGCCCTCCTGCTCCTGCACTTCAAATTTCAGGGGCTCGCCTTCCAGTAAAACCGCCGGGTTTTTCCATTCCGGAGAAAGCTTCATCTGCAACCCCACCCGCAGTCCATCGGGCGTTTTCCGGCCTTTCACCATCTGGAAAACCACCCCTTCCCGGCGCACATGGGTCATGCTGATCCCGGTTTTTTGCGGGGTGCCCGGCTGAAACGTCAGCCACTCGCTTTTGGAATGACCGGACCAGGGAATGCGTCCCATATTCCACCGGAAGGGAGAAGCAGGGAAACCCGCACTGTTGAACAGTGTTTCGTGCGGATTCTGATTTACGGCATAGCCCAGTTCCGCGATTTCCGCCACCTCGGGATGCGACAGGATCACCCCGTCTTTCCCGTCTAACGCCACTTTGGCCCACCGATATTCTCCGGATTTACCTTTGATGTAAAATCCGCTGACCCCTTCCAGAGAAGGTTCATAGCGCAGCCCCTCCGCCACCCGGTCCCACACAACCGTCGCTTTACCGCCGTTCACCTGCACCTCCCGCATCAGCGGACCCGAATACACCTGCGGCTGACCGTACACCCGGTCCATCGCCGCCAGCGCCATCCGCCGGCCCGCCTCAGCTTTCTGATAGAAATGCGTATCCTGATCGCCGATGTCGTAAAATTCCACCATGGTGGTGGCCGGATCATCCGCAAACAGACCTTCCGCCTCGCGGATACTGATATTGGTCCCGGAACGGTAAAACCAGGTCGGTTGCGGCTCCAGAGGCGGCAGGTGATCGGTCGACCGGGTAAGTGTGCCCCAAATAAAAGCAAAATCCTGTCCAAACAAGTCCCGCCACTGCTTCGCCATCGCCACCAGCCTTTCACCGTAGGGACCTCCGGGTCCCCCTTCCCCCTGATGCCAGATCACCCCCCGCACCGCAAAAGGCGCCAGCGGATGTACCCGGGAGTTGTACAGCGCAGTGGGAAAATTCGCAAAGGTGGTGCCCCGTCCGGGATACCGCCCTTCCCGGGTCTCCAGCCAGGCCGCCTCCGCCTGTTTATACGCTTCCCAACTTTTGATATTCTTGCCTTTTTTGGCCAGCTTTTCTGAATGGTCATTTAAAAGTTGTTCATAAAAATTCGATCCGTCTTTGCCCGGAAACTGCTCCAGCGTTTCCCGGGACATCCAGGCCCCCTGATTGGTGCCGGAAACCGCCACCTGCACAATGCCGATCGGAAGCTCCAGTTCATCCCGCAGGATGCGGGCGAAGTAACGCGAGAGGTTGGTATCCGTCAACGGTTCCTGCACCACTTCCCAGGCACCGCTGTCCCGACTGACTTCGGCCACATCTTCCAGAGGCTCCAAAGACGCGCCGCCACCAAAACGGCGAAAGCGAATGGACGGCTTTCCTCCCGCAGTGCCGGGCGACTGATAATGCGGATAGAGTCCGGTCGGCTTGTCCGGACCCGTATGGTTCATGTTGGATTGACCGGCGGCAATCCAGACCTCTCCCACCACCACATCCTCACGCACCACCGATTGTGACCCCATATTGACCGTCAATGCCGCCCCTTCCGCGGAGGCCTGCAACGGCGTCAATGCCAACTGCCAGCGTCCGTTCTCACCCGCAGTGCCTTTCACCACCTGCCCCGCAAAAGCAACCTGCACCGGCGTGCCCGGATCCGCCCAGCCCCACACCGTCACCGGCTTGCCCTGCTGCAGGACCATATGGTCCTGAAAAATCTCCGCCAGCCTCGGCTCTACAGCCCCCACTGACATCAAAGCATTGATCAAAAATAAGGTAAAAAACAGAATGGGTTGTTTCATGGGTCTCCAGAAGTGTCTATTTCGAATCGGGCTCAATCAGCATCCATATCACCCGCACCGAAGCGGGCACACAGATGATTTCGACTCCCATTCCTGAAACAACCCGCAAACGATGTCAAACGCATTAGTCTTTTTTGCCCCCGAAACTTTAGACCCGTTTGGGAGCGCCCACCGATTCGCCCGGACGGATCTTGAACGGAAGCACCAGAGAAGGCTTGGGCTCATTCGAACGGATTTTCTCCAACAAAAGTTGTGTTCCCCGGGTCCAGATCTCGGTATCCCGGGCCTCATAGCCCGACAGGGAAATCCCACTTTCCATATTCGGCTCACCCATCCAGGTAAGAAATGAGAGCGCTTCCGGAATACGGATGCCCTCTCCCGCACAAGCATAAAGCAATGCCCGACCCGTATGCCAGAGTCCATAGCAGAACACCGCGGTGGGTTGCAGCGGCAGGAGCTTATCCTTGATGTAGTCAATGCCGTCGAGTTGCTTCAAAGGCGTGGCGGGCCGGAGGATCTCCGGGGAGACCTGCCATTCCCGCATGGCATCAAGATATCCCTGCTGACGGTCCAGGGTGCTGAAGTGCCAGTCGGACTGCTCGCTGAGAGCCGCGGCAAAATCCGCATATACGATCTTCCGGTGCCCGGCCTCCAGCAACCGCACGGTACCGTCAAACCCCGACTGATAATCATCGTGCCGTACACTGTCCGTGACCAACTTGGACCCAATCCACATAATCGGGGTCCGGGTCCGGGAAAGGGTTGTCTCCAACCACGGAGGGATATTCTTGGTCATTGAAGTCAGGATGCCATCTACACACTGTTGGCGAATATGTTCACTCAATACCGACCCCGGATCTCCCGCCTCCGGCAATAAGGTCAAAACCAAACGGTAGCCTAAAGGAGCCAGAACCTGTTGAACCGCAAACAAGGCCGCATCATCAATCGAACTGTAAGCATTCGCGTTGTCCTTCAGGAGCATGATGGACTTAAACGCCCCGGATTTCATGGCCCGGGCCGCTTCATTGGGACGATACCCCATCTCCGCCGCCACCCGGCGCACCTGCTCCGCACGACGAATACTGGAGGGACGGTTCTCCTTATTCAGCCCGTTCAGGATGCGGGAGACCGCATTGATAGACACACCCGTTCGAATCGAAATATCTTTTAACGTCGTCATGGCTTCACCTTCCCCCATTCCAGGGAAATACACAAAGATTTTCCCCCGGAAGTATTGGGGTGGCTTTTATTTCCCTTGACATCATAAACATCCCCCCTCTATATTTGGTAACGTTACCATAAACAAGCATTATTCTATTTTGGGAATCCGTTTTCCCAGATTATATTCATCGACAGAGACAGGAGCCCCTATGAAAAATCTTTCAGCCTTCCTCACCGCCCTCACGCTATGTGCCGTTCTTTGGGCCAGCAATACGCCGGCAGCCATCGTAAGCTTTGCGGAGTGGGACAGCGCGGGTATAGTCCACAACAGTTCCACCAGTCAAAGCGCCGTCGCCACCCAGGACGGACTCACCTTCACCCTCAGTATCTCCAGCGTCGGAGGATCCGCAGGCAACATCAGTAACTTGACCGGCGGCGTGGGGAATCGGCTGGGTGTGTACGGTGGCAAAGATAATGGGGCCATCGATCAGGGATCCGGCAACGTAGGCGCACCCGGCAACGATGCAGATGATGAAGCGCTCAAATTCACTCTGTCAGTCAGTGGCGGAAGCCTCGCCTCTCTCGAGTTACAGAGTATTACCCTATTGCAATGGGGGGTCAATGAACGGCTGACTTTCAACGACGGCAGCAGCGACTTTGACTACCTCTCTGCCTCTACCGATGAGTCATTTAATTACACCGGCACCGCTGTGAATGCCGCCCTCACTGGCCTCATCCCCTTGTCCATCGCCAATGTCGGAGGACTGGGGGACGGCAGCTGGGAAATGACACTCTACGCCCGGGAAAAATTAGCAGGTGGCAGCACAACATCCACCAGCTTCGGTGTCGATGAAATCAGCTTCGCCTACGCCATTCCCGAACCCTCCTCCCTGTGGCTGCTATTAATGGCTGGCATCAGCGGCCTGTGCTTCCACCGGAAAAACTACCGCGGGATGCCGCGGGGAAAATATTCACGGTAACCCGGGCCTTGGTGCCCCTCCGTCCATGCGGTTTCTGTAGGCTTCAGAGCTGAAGGATCTTCAGCCCATTTTTCCAGGATGTGCATAACCCATAAGGGTCTTTATTTTTTATCGCTGTATATACTTTCTGGGACAATGATGTTCGGATGGGCCAATACCAGCGCGTCGATCAAAGCCACGGTAATTTCCGTACATGAGTTGTTTCCACTCTCCGTTGCTGGGGAGCGTGCCAGGCAGCACCAGTTGGGCTTCGAGTGTGACCTGTCACCTTAACCGGCACTGCGGCTTATATGCGGTTTATATTCTTCAGATAACGGCTTTGCTACGGACTTCCTTTAGACCCTGCCTCGCGACAACGCCCTTGTCCTTCACTAAACCTTCCTCCTGTTAGGTGGTTATAGGGACTTTCACCCCACTAGTCATGCCCTATGCCGGGCACACACGTCTAAACGCTGCGGACCCGAAGTATGAGGGTTCGCAGGCGTTATGGGTTGGGATTATGTCTTTTTATCGTTTTCCCCATTGTTTTACCCAAGATTGCGCCTCACTTTTTGCTGAATGAATTGAGTCAGTTTCTCCGCCAAATATTGCACAGCCGATATCTTCATGGAACATGGTCCAGCAGTAGATGCCTTGATTCGTAGATCGCCCGATTTGGGATGAAACTTTCGAACCTTCTATATCTCCATAATCATATTCTGATTTCCCGTCTGTGAATCCGGTATTTCGCTTCCTGCTCACAGGCGTAAGATCAGCAAAAATTAGAGTCCACGAATAACCTGCATCCATCTGTCTTTCATAAATCAACAGCCGTTTCGGACCCGTACCAACCGGGCGGCCAAGCCAGGGTGTTACTCCGCCACAATCTCCGTGCCCACCCCTTGCTCAGTGAACAATTCGAGCAACAGGGAATGCGGTAGCGACGCATCGATAATATGCGTCTTTTTTATTCCCGCTTTGATCGCTTTCACCGCTCCCGACACTTTCGGCAGCATCCCCCCGGCAATCACCCCTTCCTTAATCAGATCTTCAACATCCTTTAAGGTCAGCGAAGAAATCAGACTGCTTTTGTCCGACGGATCCCGCAGAATTCCCGGTACATCCGACAGGAACACCAATTTCCGGGCCTGCAACTGACGCGCCATCGCGCCCGCCGCCACATCGGCGTTGATATTGTATACCTGCCCTTCCGCATCCGATCCCAAAGGCGTCACCACCGGCACTTTCCCCGCCTTTACCGCCTCAATGATCGGCTCCACATTCACCCCCACCACATCTCCCACAAATCCCCAATCCAACTGCTCCCCACTCCCGGCATCCTTTTCGGTGTGACGCACCACATTAAAAATATCCTGACCTTTGATACCCACCGCATGGGCCTGATAGCGCTCCAGCACCTCGCAGACCTGGGGGTTCACTTCCCCATTCAGGGTGCGTTCCACAATGGTAATGGTCTTTTCATCGGTCACCCGAAGGCCTTTCACAAAATTCGGCGCAATCCCCGCTTTGTTCATTTCCCGGGAGATCGCTTTGCCCCCGCCATGCACCACCACCGGACGCAGACCGATGATTTCCATAAATGCAATATCCCGCAAAATATCCGCGTAATCCGCTTCGTCATCCAACAGCGATCCCCCAAACTTCACCACCATGGTTTCCCCTCGGAAGGCCTGAATAAAAGGCATGGCGTCAATCAATACGGAAGCTTTCTGGATGGCATCATCAATCATTTTTCAAAAAGTGGGGGTGAAAGGCCCCGTGTCATACCACAAAATCAAGAAAAAAGTCAATCTTGCACGCCAGCGATCCGTAAGCCTTCGCCGGGATTTGCGAAATCCATCGGTTGAACTTCCCCCTGAATCTGATAGAGTAGACCGTAAGCCTTGGGAGACCACCATGATTCACATATTAACCATTCTATTCCTCGCGGCCCTGTTCAGCCTGATTCTCCTGGTTCCGGGAAAATGGAAACACCCCCTGGGTGCATCCCCCTTTCAGGGAAATGGCTTTTTGTTTTTAACCTTCAGTGTGGGCATGCTGACCGTGTACCGCGCGTTCCATCTCTTTATCAAACAAACCACGCTGGATCTTATTGCCGCCATCATTTCCGGCATGCTGCTGCTGGTTTTGTTCTTTGCCTTAACCCTGCCCGGCCGCAAACTCGACAAACGGCATCAGGACCCCGAACATGATCCGGCCCCCGCCCACAATGCGGTCCAGGCCGGTAAAGCATTCCATGCAGCCCTCTGGACATTGGCCGTGACTTTCATCGTGCTGCTCGTTCTCTAACGCGATCAGTTGCAGGAAATCAAATAATTTAAAAACGCCCGACCCAACGCTTCTCCCCACTGCAGATACCCCTCTTCCGTCATAAAGACTCCATCACTGTCTTTATGGTGAGGACTCTCCAAAGTGAGTGCGAGAAAATCAGATACCTCCTGAAACAGCGACCACGCAAAATCCCGACCCCGCTGCGTGTCAGCCGGAGGAACCGACAGAATGGGCTGCTCTAAATCCATACCATGCCGGTTTTTTCCACCCGCCCGGCGCACCGCATCCACAAAACACCTGTCAAACTGCTGCCAACTTTCACTTGAACCCGCCACATACCATTGGGGTTCCTGCACGAAATAAGGATCATGACTATCCACAAAGCCCAGAAACGATGCCCCTTGCTGTTTCAAACTCTGCAACCTGTTTTTTACAGCCGCAATCGCATTCCACGGACAGGGATCCGCCTCCCAGGAACGATTAAAATCATGCGGCATATCTTTCCCGCTCATGCCATGAAAGACATGATCCACATCCATGATCGGCACCACATAGGCCACCACCCATTTGCGAAATTCAACCGCCTCGGCATCTCCGGAAGACATCCACCGCAACAACCCTTCAGGGGGAAAACTCGACGGACTTTCAAAGGCGTGTTGACGCCCCTGAATCCACAGCACTCTTTTTTCATTCTCCTCAACCGCATCATCCGTCACCCGAAACAATTTCACCGCCCGACCCTCTTCACTCAGGGCCAGATCGCTCACCGTCACAAAAGGATTTTCAGTCAAGGACTCCGCCAGGCGCAAACTGCGGGAATAAGGATAGGGAATATTCGGCGCGATATACACCGTCGTTTCTTCAAAGGCGTGGGTTACATTCTCAATTCCCGGTTCCGCAAACCGCTGCCAGTGTTCGCCATCATAACTGAAGACGTAATGCATCTCCACCGAAGGGGTATGCCGAATCGTGATCTCTTCTCCCGGCACCACTCCCGTCAATCGCATCTGCCAAAAACGCATCTGCGGATTCTGGGTATGATCATCATCCGGCACCCGGGTGGTAATCACCTTTTGCTCCCGGTCAACCGAAACCACTTCAATCCGGCCATTTTCAAAATCCCCGTCCACCCTCAGTTCAGAAATCGGATGACGCTCCCGCGGAATACCATAACTCATATTATTCTACGCAACCGACTAAGGATCAACAACGCACCGGCAATATTCACCAGCATCAGGGTGCCGGGTTCAGGAACTGCCACAACCTGCAGGGCATTTACGAATGCCGTGTGACCCGAAAACGGCGTTGCGGTCAATACAATCTCTCCCGAGATGGGCGAAACGGCAGACCAATTCAGGAGCGTGCGATTGGTAAATGAAGAAGCAATATTGATGTCGGTACTGGAAACTTCATCCATGGTGGTGGCCCCCTGAACCGTATAAGTCCCCACCCGGTTTGTCCCCCCTCTGCGCGCGGCCACCACGGACACATCATAGGTCAAAGCATCATTCAACCCCGTCAAGGTAATAGAAAAGGGGGTCAAATTATTCCAAATATAATCTGAGGTTACATTCGCATCTACCCAATCCTTGTCTGCTCCCCAATCACCCTGATCCGTCGTGGATAGCGTATGACCGCTAAGTTCAAGACCGATGCCGGTGGCCACAGAGCCATCCGCATAGCTCAACCCGCCCGTTGCCACATCCGCTTCGATATCCGAATTCCAGGTTCCTCCCAAAGTGGGAGCACTCGCTGAGTTGCCAAAATCCAACAACAATACACTCGCGGAGGTCTGAAGGCAGACAGCCATGAACAGCACCGATAACATCACATTTTTCATTTTCATACATCTCCAATACCAAAGATTTAAGTTACACCATCCGCACCCCGGCGTGCATGTTTTCACCCTATCAGAAACCAAAGCCCGATGCTTTCGTTTGAACATAAAGATTTTATGTTAAAACGCAGACATTCATTGACGGGATCTCTTCAGACGGATAGAGTTCAAACATGCCCCTTTCATTCAATCCTGACCATCAGCATATTGGACTCATCGGTCTTCACCCTGATGGTTATGCCCGCTGGATTCTGGAAGGTTTTTTGGCTTTTACAGATAAACAGCCCCACTGGCAGTTGATGCACGAACCGCACTGTGACCTTGATCACCTCGAAAATCTGCTCACCCACTTTCAACCCGATGCACTCCTCTGCGAAAGTAAAGACCCCGAGATCATCCGCCGCTTATCCGCCTGGGGGAAACCCGTGGTGTATGTCGCCAGCAATATCCCCCGGTCTTTGGCAAAAAACCTCCACCGCGTTCGCGCAGATAATCATGCCGTCGGTGCATTGGCTTTTTCATATCTCAGAGAAAAAGGCTTCACCCGCTTTCTCTTCGCCGGCACCTCCAATCATCCCTTTTCCGATGTCCGTCTTCAAGGATACCGGCAAAGCGCTGAAGCCGCAGGCTATCCCGTTAAATGTATCGAAATGTCCTCCCCCGATCGGGTAGAGTCCCTGTTAGCATCAGCTTTGGGATCCGACCCCCGGCCGGCCGCGCTGTTTGCGGCTCATGACAGCCTGGGACTGACCTTGGTTCGCGCAGCCAATGGCCTTGGCATTCCTATTCCCGAGGCCCTCGCCATTCTCGGTGTCGATAATCACGCACTGCTCTGCCGCATTTCCCACCCTCACCTTTCCAGTGTGGATCCGGGCACCGACCAGATGGGAATAGTTTGCGCTGAACGGCTTTATACCCTCCTGCAGGGAGAACCCCTTCCGCCCGCGGAAATTCAAATTCCTCCGGTCAAAGTTGTCACCCGCCGCTCCACCGAAGTGGTCTCCACCGACAACCCCAACCTCCGCCGGGTATTTGCGCTGATTCGGGAGCGGGGCTGTGAAGACCTCACCTATCAAGAACTGATTTCCGCCTCCCACATGTCACGCCGCAGCTTAGAAATCCGCTACAAAGAAGCCTTCGGCTTCACGCTCGGTCAACATATCACCCAGGTTAAAGTAACCAAAGCCAAAGAACTGCTTGAGCATACCGACATGTACACCCCCGATATTGCCGCCGCCTGTGGCTGGCCCTCCGCATCCCACATGTGCGTAATGTTCAAAAGACATACCGGCCACACCCCCTCCGATTACCGGCGTAAAAGCCACCGGGACCACATATCCACCTGAAAATCCAAGGCTAGAGGGCCCCGGAGGGGTCCGGGCAGTTAGCTTGGGGTCAGCGACGCAGGAGCGCAGCCCCAAGTAACGCAACAAATCCATATCAGGGCCCCGGAGG
>JARHXX010000003.1 GCA_029269125.1 Kiritimatiellaeota bacterium B1221
ATTGTACGATACGGATTCCGGATGAAACTTCATCACGTAAACCGGGGGGGGGAAGATCGGTTTTACACGGGTTACGATTGAATTGAGGGCTTTACAGGGAACGGGAACAATATGCCGGTTCCGTTCCGTTATATCGTTTTTTGACGCCTTTATGTTCGGTGAACTGAACTTATATAAATTATGGAAGCGAGGATTCAATCGTCAGAGCCATGATTTCCCTCAAAACTAAAAGCTCAATCAATTGGAGTGAAGGCAATGCTAATCACTTCGTAAGGCTGAAATTTTATTTTGTTTTGGGATATTTTCTCGGTTTGCTCAGTGTGATTGAGATTTATGCGTGAGAGTTTCCATCCGGCTTTTGGACGAAGGACCATTATGCCCCGTTGTCCGCCCACTTCGTGGAACCGGAGAACCCATGATTTCTTTTTTCCGGGTTGGATCCAGGCCGGAATCATGGTTTCCCCCCCTTGGATGGATTCAAATAAAGCATCTGTCTTTTTACCCTGGTAGGATACCGGCGGTGTATATAAAGTATCAGCCATCATTGCAGGTTGTTCTTCCCGCGGAAGGTCCAGCGCGTAGCGCCCGATGGCAAGCCGGATATTGTGATGGCCCAGGTCGCTGTTCTCAGGCGTATTATCCAAGCGGCTGAGATGAGGAGGCCAGGCAACACTATGGGATTCCATACCCGTGACCCGCGGGCTTCTTACCAAACTGATGCCTATATTTCCTTCACGTACATTGGCACCATATTTGTTTTCGGTAACCACATAGAGGCCTTCCCGTTCGCCATCGTCGAAAACGGAGAGATAACGACTGAACGGGACTTCCCACATGGCTTCAGCGATTTGACTGTTCTGGATTTGCGGGCGCAATACAGATCCGAAGGGAGCCCCAAATCTTGCATGGGAAGCACTGTATCGGGTCGGAAAATGAAGTTTGAGTAAACAGTTGGGTTCCTGCCAATCGAGATCGATTTTCATTTGTACCGAAGGGCATCCCGCTTCGAGGAATAGGATTAAAGAGGCATGACTCGCATTACCTATTTTCCGGGATATTTTAAATCCTTTTCTATATTCTCCCTCTTGCCAGGTCTCTATTTCCGGCTTTGAGTTACAAATTTTCCCCAAGCTCAACACGTGCCGGTCAATATCCCAGGGTTCAAAATTCGCGGCTTGATCCGGATAGAGAATCAGTTGTGCCAGCGGAGCGGAAAGGGGGACCTCAACGCCATCCCACTGCAGAGAGTCTATCCAGCCTTTGCTGTTGATACGAAAAGAGCTGCGGTCATTCGAAATTCGGCGGCCTTTGATTTTTACCGCTTCCGGGGAGGGGATTTCCGCTTCGGCCACCGGAATGCCTTGTGCGGGGGGGAGTTGCAAATATTTATCAATGCCTCCGGGATCCCGAAACCAAGTTTTCAGGGGGACTGCGTGAGGATTAAACAAACTGGTTTCAGAATTTTTTTCAGTTGAAAGTGTTTCAGCAGCAAGAGTTTCCTGTTCCTCCGCCAATGCTTTTAGTTCGGGTAGACCTTCCTGATAAACATCCCAAACGGAACTGCCGGGAATATAATCATGGAATTGCGCAAAGACCAATCGCTTCCATGGATGTTCCACATCGATGGATACCCCGGTGGCAGCCGCAACGGCTTCCCGAACTTGAAGGGCTTTTTCCAAAGCTCTGAACCGGGCTTTTAATTCTCCGTGGGTGGTAAAGGTTCCGCGATGGTATTCAAGGTAGCATTCTCCTTGATGCAGCGGATAGCGATCACGTTTTTCGTTTAAGCGGTGAAAGAATTCCTCGGGTTGCCCCCATTCCAGGGAAGGCATACCGGGTAAACCATCCAAACGTCTTGCGCGTTCAAGCATGGTTTCGGTGGTGCCGCCTCCACCATCTCCATATCCTGTAGGCAGCAGAAATTCTTCATGAATATCCGCCTGCATATTTCCATGCATCGGATTTAACACGTCTTTTATGTTCATGTGTGTGACGTAGTTTGCATCTTGCATCACATGGGCAAGTACTTCAGATCCATCATTACCTCTCCATACAAAGCTGCTATGTGGAAACCGGTTTATGGCATTCCAGGTCATTTTGGTTGTGAAAAAATATTCGACCCCGTGTTGTTTCATAATTTGGGGCACACAGGCGGCATAGCCAAAAACATCCGGCAACCAAGTAAGGGGAGAGGGAGTCCCATTTATTTTCTCAAAGGCTTCCTGGCCGAGCGCAAAACTTCGACTCAGTGCTTCACCGCAAGCAATCAGAGTATCTGATTCCACATACATTGCACCTGTCGCTTGCCAGGCTCCGGACTTTATATGTTTCCTGATTTTGTCATAAAGTCCTGGCTCCCGTTTTTGGACGGCTTCATAACTGGCCGGTTGACTATAAGCGAAACGGAATTCCGGATAGCGCTCCATCAAGCGGTTCGCGGTCGCAAAGACATTTACGGCTTTAATTTCTCCAATGCGTTCCGGCCAGATCCACACCAGATCCACGTGGGCATGGCCGGTGAGCACGCCTTTGGCAAAAGCGGCGTTCACTTTGAATTCGGCATAAGCTTTCGCCAAATGTTTCCGCATGGCGGAGAGCCCCTTGGTTTCCCAAATATCAACAGCCTCGTCCATCCAGCGAAGCAGTTTTCTGAATGTGGGGGAGTAGGAATTCACCGTGGGTTGAAATCCAGATGGACAAATGCTTTCCGGTATCTCAGGGGTTTCACGGGTCCGTTGGTCAAGTGCAAGATCAAATAAACATTTCAAATCGTGATACGCCTGCCAGGCTTCATCATTTCGATGGCACAGGGAGGCTCTTTTGTATCGTGCCCCCGCAGTCGACATCCCCGTCGCATCCGGATGCCAAATTGCGCTTTGCACACAGGTGGATTGGATCCAAATTTCTTTAAGTCCCTCAGGGAGTTGGCAGCGGTTATGTGCCGCATTAAAGCCCCAGTAGGGTTCATCGTTTACATAGAGGGTGGCTTCGCCCTGATCCTCCCAATGCAGCCAATCATTTTCCCCGGTGGGGTGTTCGAATACAATTTTACACCACCGTTGATCAAATAATTTACCCCAGAAACTTTCATTTTTCAAAATAGAACGTTTGCGGGTTTTGGCCTCCTGGAGGGAGCATTGGTCTGGCTGAGCGGAGGTGGCTTCGACAGTCAAAGGACTTGTGGATTCCCAGATCAGATTGGAAAGACGATTTACTGCCGAGTCGACACGGGGCAGGATCAATTGCGGAAGTTGATTGGGACGTAGCATGAAGGTGTGTCCTTTTAAATATATTCAGAAAAGTGCTGGAAATGTATGTGTAAATTAGTGCAGCTGAAAAGATTATGAATGTGTCATATTCGGGATCAAACCCGCTCGTGATGGATGCAGGTTTCCGAAACGGGGTCTTTTAAGCTGGTTCCCTGTAGAAATAAAGCCATTAAAACAAGATTAAGGGGAGGGAATCCTTAAAAAGCTCAGGATGGGTTTTCAGAATATTACGAATGCAGTTGATCGCAAGATCCCTAATATTTACCGCCGCCTGCGATACTGGTCTCGATGGGGTGCCATGTTGTTTTTATCTCTTGGGTTTTGAGAATGACGTAAGGATCTTCTTGTTTTGAAAGATCAGATTGATGTATCACGATACGTTTCAGATTGTGGGTGGACGCTTGTTTGAGCTCAGCCACCCGGGTGGTTGAGAGATCAGAGGCTACCAGCGCGTTAATATCCATGTGGGTCGCAAAGACCGGTAATAATTCTTTGCGGTCTCCGGTGAGGATATTGACAACCCCGCCGGGTAAGTCAGACGTTGCCAAAACTTCTGCAAGCGTAATGGCAGAGAGCGGTTTGCTGTTTGAGGCCAATGTGATGCAGGTATTTCCACCGGCAATAATGGGTAAGATGGTGCCCAGGAGGCCTGCCAGCGCAGATTGCTCCGGGGCGATGGCTGCAACTACGCCTACCGGTTCGTAAACGGAGAAGTTGAAGTGGGAGGTGGATACTGGATTCACGGCTGAAAAAACCTGCTGATATTTATCGCACCACCCTGCGTAGTAAACCGCGAGATCTATGGCATTTTCCACTTCTTTACTTGCGGAAGCCGCACTGCTTCCCTGGCGTTTCAACTCCGTTTCAAATTGTGCACGCCGGCCCTCGAGCATTTCACCAATGCGATAAAGGATTTGGCTGCGATTGAATGCGGCGCGAGGTGCCCAGGTGCCTAATGCACTGCGGGCGGCCCGTACAGATTCGCGGAGATCTTTCCGGGAGCTTTGGCAGATATTGCCGAGGGCCTTTCCATCTGCACCTTCGGGTGTATAATATCGACCCGATTCACTGCGGGGGAATTTTCCGTTTATATAAAGTTTATAGGTTTTCAAAATTTCCAGTCGGTTCATGTTAACACCTTTTCATATGGTTACATTTCCAGATATGCCGCAAGTCCATGCAGGCCGCCTTCGCGACCGAAGCCACTTTCTTTAAAGCCACCAAAAGGGGATGCGGGATCGAATTGGTTAAAGGTATTTCCCCAAACCACACCTGCGTCAAGCTGAGTGGTGAGCTGAAAGAGGCGAGCACCTTTGTCACACCAAACCCCAGCACTTAATCCGTAGGGAGTGTTATTCGCTTTGGAAATGACTTCAGGCACAGTGCGGAAGCTCTGTGCAGCCAGTACGGGTCCGAAAATTTCCTCCTGGGCGATGACGGATGATTGGGTCACATGGGTAAAGAGGGTGGGTGGGCACCAGTTTCCTGCGGAGGGCAGTTTGCATGTGGGTTGATACATGTCGCCCCCTTGCTCTTGTCCCAATTGAATATATTTTTGAATGGTCTTCAGCTGTTCTTTGGAGTTGATGGCTCCAATATCCGTATTTTTATCCAGGGGGTCGCCTACCACCAATGTGCGCATTCGGCTTTTCAGTTTCCAAATCACTTCTTCATAAACAGATTCCTGAATAAACAGGCGGGACCCGGCGCAACAGACATGGCCCTGATTGAAATAAATACCGTTGACGATGCCTTCGACGGCTTGATCGATGGCCGCGTCTTCGAGAATAATATTGGCGGCTTTTCCTCCCAGTTCGAGAGTCACGCGCTTATCAGTGTTGGCAATGGTTTGCTGGATAAATTTTCCCACGCTGGTGGATCCGGTAAACGCAACTTTATTTACATCTGGATGATTTACGATGGCGGCCCCGGTGGTGCCGGCCCCGGTAACAATATTGACCACACCTTCCGGTAGACCTGAATCGGCAATGATTTCCGCTAGTTTCAGAGCGGTGAGCGGGGTGGTTTCTGCAGGTTTCAATACCACGGTATTTCCGGTAGCCAGTGCTGGCGCAATTTTCCAGGCCGCCATGAGCAGGGGGAAGTTCCAGGGAATGATTTGTCCGGCCACCCCCAATGCGGAGGGATTTCGATTGGGGAACGCGTACTCCAGTTTATCCGCCCATCCCGCGGTGTAGAAGAAATGGTTGGCGGCGAGAGGAACATCGATGTCGCGTGATTCCCGGATCGGCTTGCCGCCGTCGAGGGTTTCAATAATCGAAAATTCTCTCGCCCGCTCCTGCATCAGTCTGGCGATACGGTAAATATACTTTCCTCGTTCCCGTCCACTCATTTTTCCCCATAGACCTTCGTAAGCTGCCCGGGCGGCTTTCACTGCCGCATCCACATCTGCATCGTTCCCATCAGCAACTTCTGAAAGTTTTCTTCCGGTTGCAGGATTTATTGTGCGAAATGTTTTTCCCGATTGGGACGGGGTCCATTTTCCATTGATGAAGTGATCGTAACGCTTGGCAATTTTAGCGATTTTTGCCGCCTCCGGTGCGGGAGCGTATTCCCAGTTGGTATTCTTTTTCATGTTATTCTTGGGGGGGATTAGTCTTGGGAAAAGTAGCAGGGGCTCTGGTAAGCGCCACCGGATTCAATTTTTGCAATTTGCATTAAAACATCGTTTGCGAGACTGCTTGCCCCAAAACGAAACCATTCATTACTCAGCCATTCCGGACCGAGGGTTT
Source organism: Kiritimatiellaeota bacterium B1221 (assembly GCA_029269125.1). GTDB lineage: Bacteria > Verrucomicrobiota > Kiritimatiellia > SS1-B-03-39 > UBA6053 > UBA6053. Next base: position 6,023 of record JARHXX010000003.1, read on the forward strand.
CCTTCACCATTACCAGATAATGAAGTGCCAATTTAGATTTGGAGATACCTCCTGCAGGTTTCATCCCGACCATATTTCCACTTTTGAAGTGGTAATCGCGGATCGCCAATAACATCACCAACGTGACAGGAATCGTGGCGGCTGAAGAAATCTTGCCTGTGGATGTTTTAATAAAATCCGCTCCGGCATGTATGGCAATATCGCTCGCTCGACGCACATTATCGAGGGTGGCAAGCTCTCCGGTTTCTAAAATCACTTTTAAACGAGCTTTGCCACAGGCTTCTTTGATTGCCGCAATTTCATCGAATACATAGTCATAATCACCGGAAAGAAAACGTCCCCGGGAAATAACCATATCCACTTCGTCGGCACCATCGCCGACTGCACGTTTGGTTTCTTCCCGTTTGCCTTCTAGGGTGAGATGCCCTGAAGGAAACCCGGTAGCCACCGAGGCGATTTTGATGGGACTCCTGTTTCCCAACGCTTTGCGTGCAACCTTAACAAACGGTGGATACACACAAACCGCGGCCGTGTGGGGAAGTCCGGGAATCGCGTCGTGTAGATGTCCGGCTTTATAACAAAGTTGCTGTACTTTCCGCGGGGTGTCGGCACCTTCAAGAGTGGTGAGATCAATCATGTTGAGAACCATGTTGAGTCCTTCACGTTTGGTGGAGGTCTTGATACTCCGAGTGGTAAAGCGTGCTGCGCGTTCCGCGATGCCTACTTGGTCGACGGGTGGAGACTGCGCGTAATCGTATCGGAAGGTTGTTGATGATTTGGCCATAAGAGATTCTGTAATGATCAGTAGAAAAAATCGAGGTTTTATTTCTACTCTAATTAGATATTAATGAAATGGGAAAATGAAGCGGAATCCTGTTCCTGAAAACTGAAATCCGTGAAAATGGTATGGAAATGCTTTCAGAATATAATGAGAAGGGAAAGGGGATGCGGGCAATGAGTGGTTTAACACAGTCCTCCAATACATGGGATTGCATTGTGAAAACGCAAAGGGGGACTCATTTACCATTCCATTACTGCCCTTTGCATCTTCAGAAAATGCTGTCGAAACCTGGAGGCCGCGTCTTGAATTTACGGTAAACCCGGAACCCAGCTCGCTTGCACTGGCACTGGTGAGTATATCTGGTCTTCTGATGACGGCTCGAAAGCGTCACTGGGTATAGTGAAATAATCTCTGCTTTTCTTGAACCGTTTATGCAGAAAATCTAGTTATTGTGGTTTTGTTTACGAATGACCTGGGGTCGCGCGAGGTCCGAAAACGATCATCATTGCGCCGCCACTTATGAACATAATCAGACTGTACACGACGGCTGGAATCGCAATGCGTGGGCTCTCTAACATGCCCAGGGAAATGGCCAGGGCCAAGGTCCCGTTTTGAATGCCGGTTTCAATGGCAAGAGTGATGCGTTGCCGTTGTCCGAGGCCTATAAGCGTGGCCAAAGCAAAGCCGATGGACATGGTCACCACATTCAAGCTGAAAGCGACTGGGCCGGCAATGCTGAATTGGTGTAAGAGGTCCTGCTCCTGTATCACGGCGATGACGACGATAATAGCCAGAAAGGCCAGGGACATGATATTTACAGGTTTGCCTAATTTTCGGGTGATTACGGGGAACTTTTTATGCAGTATCATCCCTATGCAGACCGGAAGGACTGAAACAATTAGCAATTGAATCAGAGTTTTGGCAAAGGGAAGGGTGATGGTGCTGTCCGTTTCTAAAAAATATCCGAGGGAGGCTCCAATGATTAAGGGGATGGTAAAGGGGGTGATCAGACTGGAAAAAGCGGTAAGCGTAACGGAGAGGGCGGTATCTCCTTTACTTAAATGTGAAATCATATTCGAGGTGGCTCCTCCTGGACAGGACGCAACGACCATGAGCCCTACGGCAAGTTCACCTTGCAGGCCAAACAGGACACACAGCATAAAAGCAATTACGGGGAGAAGCAGAAGTTGTAAAACCAAACCCAGAATGCTGGCCTTGGGTTTGCGAATCACCCGTTTAAAATCTGCGGGGGTCAGGGACATGCCCATTCCGATCATGATCAGTATAAGGGCGAGGGGAAGGGCAACGGTTTTAAGCATAGGAAGGGTCTTAGACTTTCGATGCGGATATTGTCAACCTCGATACATGTCTCATGATTTTTTTCGTGGAGCCTATACCTTGTGGGCTATCCGGTTTGAACGTATTTTCCGGTCGCTTAAAAGGATAAAAAATGCATGTTGTCCAGACCCATTGAAGTTGTTGTTCAGGGCACGGGATTCAGTGAAGTCTGTGATTCGAAAGTTCATATTGTTGAAACAAGGTTTCAGAGAAAGGGAGCATGTGCGTGGCCTCCGAACCATGTACCATATGCTGCATGAAGATAAGGACGAGCCCAATCTTTTGAAGGCTTAAGGGATGAGGGTTAATATGTGTGGTGGGGAGGAAAAAATGACTTTTTGCCTAAAGATGCAGGGGAAGGGAGTTCCTCTGCATCTGCGTTTCCAAGCTACGGAAGAAGATGATAAGCGTTGGGGACTCACGCCGCGGGAAGGTTCATATTCAGGGAATTACGCTTGGAGGGGGGATCAGGGAGGAAAAATGTTTTTTAGTTTTCGGAAAGGTACATTAGATAAAGGGGATGAGGATGTTTATGCAGACAACGACTGGCCCCATCTCATGGAGGCTTTGGATTTTATTCAGAACGATGAAGGGGATCAGACGCTGTGTATTTACTTGCCCCTGGGATCTCCGCATCCTCCTTACGGGGTGGAAGAACCCTGGTACAGTTTGATCGACCGCGATAAAGTGCCACCACGAATTCCGGCACCGGATCATTGGGAGAATTTTCCGAAAATTTTAGCGGGAATCTCTAAGAATCTGAATCTTCAGTTCTTAACTGAGGAAACCTGGTCCGAACTTCGCGGGACGTATTATGGAAGTTGTGCACGTCTGGATCATCAGTTTGGAATGCTGGTGGAAGCGCTGAAGCAAAAAGATATTTATGAAGAGTCTGCGATCTTTATGTTCTCGGATCATGGTGACTTTACCGGGGATTATGGTTTGGTGGAAAAGGCATCAAAAACCATGCAGGATTGTCTGACAAGGGTGCCTTTGTATTCAAACCCCCGTTGAATGTTCCGGTACAAGCTGGGAACCGTGACGCCTTGGTGGAACTGGTGGATTTTTCCGCTACGGTGTATGACCTTTCACCAATGCAACCGGGTTATGATTCATTTGGACAAAGCCTGTTGCCTCTGGTTGCCGGTGAAACGAAAGAACATCGGGATGCGGTGTTTTGTGAGGGTGGGTGTCGGCCCCTGGAATTTTATGCGATCGATCGGGGGAGGGATAGTGATTTGCCTGCCGATCCGCAGGGACTTTTGTTCACTTTAAAGCCGTGATGTGCAGGACCCGAACCCATAAGTATGTCCGGCGGTTGGGGAACCGGATGAATTGTATGATTTAGAAAAAGATCCCGGCGAATGCACAAATCTGATTCGGGACCCTGAATATCTCTCAGTTCTTGCCGATCTTCGGGAGCGGCTGTGTCACTGGTAGATGGATACTTGTGATGTGGTGCCCCAAGATAAAGATTTGCGTTAGTGATTGAATAATTCTTAAAACCTGACATTTTACAACGATGAAATCTGAAACAACCCCACACAGGAATTCCCAAGCGTATCGATCCGATACAGTGTGTGAACGTTGCGGGAGACTTGGCGCTTTCGAGATGGGGGAACGTTCCCTTTGCGAAACCTGTTATTTTGAATGCAATTCCTGCTGCGGAGAATTCGGGTCGGATGACCGTTCGGAACCATGGTCTCCGGACACTGATTAAGTGATCGTTTTTACCTGAAAGATCCTACCAATCGCGTTTCACATCCTGTCGATCCGTATCGTAATTCCGTTGACGGAAAATATCCCGGGTCACTTTTAAATCCCGAAGATTTTCATTTTCAAAATCGATTTCGGCCGTGGTGTCTTCAGGTGCAGTCGGTTCTCCATCTTGATCAGAAGTCTGGGCCGCTTGTTTTTTTTCTTCCGAGAGACGTTTTTTGTTCAGGCCGTCACGCAACTCGGACAATTTTTGTTTTGCCTGTTCCCTGGAAGTTTTGGCTGATTCCAAACTGGGGTCCAGATTGCTCGCCATTTCATATTCTTTTATGCCGCGTTCCATCTTGGAAATATCGGTTTGCAGTTCGTTTTCACTTTTTTGTGAATGGTCGGTTTCTTTCCCTGTTTCCAAAGCCATAAATTGGTCCATCCAATCAGAGCTTTTGGTGAGTTTATCTCCAGATTCCTCATGTGCTTTGGCCAAAGATTTCTGCGCATCTTCAAGCTTTTGCTGCAGACCGGCGTCCTCAGTTTCTTTCATATTCTGCACGTCTTCATAATCATTCACTGCCGTTTCCAAACTTTTTACTTTTCTGTCAGGATTGGATTCTGTTTCCGCTTTATCCACCAGTGCATCGGCTCTTTTCTCTTTTAAGTCCGCCAACTTTTCACGGTTTTCAGATTCGGCCTGTTGTATTTTAGGACTGGTGGAATCCAGGCTGAGGGCATCTTCCAGTTTTTCCTGTGCTTTTTCAAGGGAGGCAATGGCTCTGCGTTCATCCTTTTTCTCCATGTGTTTCTCTGAAGATTCGACATCCTTCATCGCCGCATCTAAAATGTTTTCAGCCGCTTCCCGGGCGAGGGCGCCTTTCTCGTCTTGTGCTTCGGTATTGTCGGGGTTCACCTCAAGTACTTCATCATATCTTTCCAGAACGGAATCAATGGTGTTGAGTTTGCTCTCTTGATTCCTGAATTTGTTATTCTCCAGCATTTTGCGAAGGTTGTCCCGGCTTAAACGGGCATTTTCCAGGGTTACATCTTCCAGAAGTTCTTTAGATTTTTTGAGCCCCTGTTGGGCTGTCTCATATTCGGGATCCCGACTGAGCGCTTCTTCCAGATCGGTTTGCACATCCCTCAATTTGGATTCGATCGAATCCAAACCCCAACGTTTTTTTCGGGTATCCGTTCTTTTTTGTTCGGCACTGAATTTCTTTTCCAGACTATCAAGTCGCTTGGTGGAGGTGCTGGAGATCAGCGCCACGAATTTCTTTTGGGTGTTTTCCAAATTGTTTTTGGCCTTTTTACTGCCGTCACCTTCCATATTGACCGAAAATTGATAGAGGGAGAGAGCGCGTCGATAGAGGAGTAACGCGTCGTTGGTATTTCGGGCCTGTTCAAACTTCATGGCTTCTTTGACGTCTGCATTCCCAAGCTGAAACAGGCTTAAGGACGCCAAATCTCTTCCAAGTTTCTGATTTTCACCTTCCAAAGACTTCAGGCGTCCCCAGGCATCCCTGGCAATTTTATAATCTTTGGCAAGATATGCCGCCAAACCATAGTTGTAGAGGAGGTAGGGATTGCCAGGGTCTTTCAGCAGTTCGGTTCTAACCAGAGCCATGGCTTGTTTGTAGTCTTCTTTTTCAACGGCTTTTTCTGCCAGAGTTAAGGTTTCATAAACCGAGACGGATACAGTGGGCCGGGTTTGCGTGCTTTGACTCCGAATTTGGGATGAAAGCGAAAGCAGGCTGATACCCAGCAGGATTTTTATATGGGAGGTTCGCATATTATTTACTCCTTGGGTCGCGTTTTCCTTTCACGAAAAAGTTTTGTAAAAGCAGGCAGAAAATGGCGGGTACAAGGAAATAGCGATAGGCTTCGACCGCCTCCGCCATTTCTCTGCTTTCCACCCGCTTGGCCAAAGTACTCAGACTGAGGTCGTATAATTTTTCTGCACCTTCATTGTCCTCACCTACCGGATAATATTCGCCTCCGGTTGCCTGGGCAATTTTGCGTAAACCATTTTCATCGACCCGGCTGATCACTTCTCTGCGATCGGGACCTTGCACATAGCGGGTGCGTACAATTTTCCCGGATTTGTCTCGCTGATGCAGGGGAATCTTTGCGCCTTCCTGACTCCCGACACCAATGGTGAAGATCTGAATCTGATGCTGGATAAAGGCATCACGGGCAGTGAGAGCCGCGTCTCCTTCAAGATCTTCCCCATCTGTGATCAATACCAGAACCCGGGTCTCGAGTTTCTTTTCTTCAAATTTTTCCGCAGCCAGTTCGATCACTTTGGTGATGGAGGTCCCACCCATCCAAAGGGTTTTTTCACTGATACTTTCCACCACTTTATCCAGTGCGGTGGTGTCAAAGGTGAGGGGGGCGATCATGCGGGCTTCCCCGGCAAATGCCAGAATTCCCATACGGTCACCCTTTAGGCGGCTGAGCAGATACCGAAGTGCATCTTTTGAAACGGCCATGCGGTTGGGTTCGATATCTTCGGCCAACATACTTCTGGAGGTGTCGATGGCCACCAGGAAATCGATACCCAGGCGGTCAACTTTTTCGGGTTGATCCTCCAATTGCGGACGCGCGAGCGCCAGAAAGAGAAAGAAGACGCCCAGGGTCAAAAAGAAATGATTCAGCCGGTCCAGACGGGGATTGGAGGGAATAATTAACTTTTTGATTTGTTCGCTGCCCAATAATTTTGTCAGCGTCCGCTGCCTCATTCTGCACTCAAGCAGTCGGAGAAAGGACAGGGCGGGCAGAACCAAAAAACAGGCCCAAAGCCAATGCGGGTCGCTAAACTTCATGGTAACGATCTCCGGAAAAAGATCGAAAGTAGAATTTCGAGCAGCAGCATTCCCAATCCGATGAGGAGAAAAGATGAGAACAGCTCATTGTACACTTTGAAGATACGCTCTTTAATCAAGCTGGTTTCCAGGTCGTCAATTTGCTGGTAAATATTGGCCAACGAGGTGTAGTCTGCCGCTTGGTAAAATTGACCACCGGTCATCTTCGCAATTGTGTTCAGGGGGTGGTCAACGACGCGGGTGGGGCTCAGTTTGCGATAATTTAAAATCTCGATGGGGTAGACGCGGACGTCTTTTTCTTTTGCGTATTTGGCGGCTTCCAGAGGAGGGACTCCGGTGTTGCTTAAGCCATCTGTCACCACAATCAGCACTTTGGATTCTGTCTCCGAATCTTTTAACATTTCGATGGCGGCCACCATGCCGGAACCGATGGCGGTCCCCCCCATGGTTTTCACTTCGCCCATCATATCGGTTACAAAATCATGATCGGTGGTGAGGGGGCTCACCAGGTAGGGATCTTTTGCAAATCCGATGACGCCGATGCGGTCCCGTTCCCGGTTTTCAATGAAATCGGCGATGACTTTGTTTAAAGCATCCAGGCGACTGATGGCTTTACCTTCGATAAAGAAATCTTTCTCATCCATGGAGGCGGAATAATCCAGGACTAAAACCACATCAATGCCCTCATTTTCTTCAAAGTCTGACCCTTGTTCCATTCGTGGTTGGGCCAGGGCCAAAATGAGAATTGAAAGGGTGAGGAAGCGGAGTGGAAGCCGGAATTTTCCTAATCCGGAACGGGGTGACTTTTCACCCGGATTTAAAAGGGTCACTGTGGAAAAACGGATGGCGACGGGGCGGGTGTTTCCGGAAAAGGTAAACAGGATGAATAACAGGAACGGGAGAAGCCAAAGCCATACCGGCTCCCCGAAAGTAAAGGTGTTCAAATTTTGCCAAGAGGTGGCAAGGGGTGATGCGGGAACATTCATGTTGTTGCCGGTGCCTCGTGTAAGTCAACCTCTGATTTGGAGTGGTTAAAATGATCATCATCCGAAAGTTCAGGAACCGGTGTGCCGGGCAGGAAGGGTGAAACGTCCTCGGGTTCAAGGATAATGGATTGTTTGGCGTGTTTCTTTTTTTGATACAACTGGGTGATCAGCTGCACTGCCCGTGCATCAAATGTGGTAAGCAGTGTATCGTCCAGGGTCTTACCTGCATAGCGAATTTGATCACAAGTTTCTAAATATTCTGTCAGCCATTGTTGATCCTCCGGAGCGAGAATGGAGACTTGTTTGAGAGATGCTAAAAATTGGCGGCTGGTTTGTGCGGGGGCCTCGATTTCAAAAATGTCCTGGAAAAAATCCCGCAGGATGCGGTTGCTTCGCAACAGATACCAGAAGTTGCCCCTGGCCTCCCGAAGGGTTTGGGCTTGAGTGAGCGCTTTGAGGGCAAGGGCTTTGGGATTGGGTCCGTTGCGAATACGTTTTCGAATGAAATAAACCGCAAGGCTGGTAAGGAAGATGACCACAGCCAACGATATGGCATGCGGGATATAGTCTTGCCAAATGAAGGGCTGGGGTGGGCGGAGGAAGCGGACGTCCTCCACAATTTCTAAGGTGGAAGCTTCAGCCACGGCGTTTGCGGTCGTTTCGGGTTTTGAAAAATTGTTCCAGGTCCCGTTCGTACGGACGGGCGGTTGAGATTTCGATCATATCAATCCCCATGCGCCGGAAAAATTCCCGCAGGTCTTCCATATGTTTGGCGTAACTCCTTTCATATTTTTTGCGGACCGTTGATTTGCGGCTGTCGAACATCACCAGTTTTCCGGTTTCAATATCCTCTAAACGTATACGGCCAATGTTCGGGATTTTCGCTTCCAGGGGATCCATGATGTGGATGGCAATCAGGTCATGTTTGCTATTGGTGATTTTGAGTGAGCGCTGGGTGCCCTGATCAATAAAATCGGAAATCAAAAACACAATACTCGCCCGTGGGGTCACCTGATTCAGGTAACGCAGGGCTTCTACGGTTTTGGTGCCTTTGCCTTGCGGTTCATGAAAAAGAATATCCCGGATGACACGCAGGACATGGCGGGAGCCTTTTCCCGGACGTACGTGTTTTTCCACATGATCCGAAAACAGGATGAGGCCCACCCGATCATTATTTCGAATGGCGCTAAATGCGATCACGGCGGCAATTTCGGCTGCGACCTCGCGTTTGGATTTGCCCGCGGAACCGATATCGCCGGACGAGCTGATATCGACCATAATATTCACGGTCAGTTCCCGCTCTTCTTTAAAAACTTTCAGATGCGGGGAATCCATGCGCGCGGTCACGTTCCAATCGATATGACGCACATCGTCGCCTTCCTGATATTCGCGCACCTCATCAAAATCCATCCCTTTACCTTTAAAGGTGGATTGATATTCTCCGGCGAAAATATCCTGCGCCTTGCGGGCAGTGGTAATTTCGATGCGGCGAATTTTTTTGATTAAATCAAGAGGAACTTCTGACATGAAATGTACTCCGGCTTACGGAACCGGAACCTTTTTCAGGAGGGCATCCACAATATCATAGCTGGTCATATTTTCCGCATCCGCCTCGTAGGTGGTAAGGATCCGGTGGCCCAAAATTCCCGGGGCGACCGCTTTGACATCATCCGGAATCACGTAGGCACGTCCCTGCAGAAAGGCTTGTGCGCGACAGGCGAGGGTGAGATTAATGGTGGCACGCGGGGATGCGCCATACCGGATGAGTTCTGCCAGCTTTTTACTCACTTTGCCCGGATGCCGACTGGCGATAACCAAGTTCACGATATATTGTTTAACCTGATCGGACAGATAGATCCACTCAACCAGCTGGCGTACGGTTTTAATTTGTTTGGGGGTGATGACCACTTCCAGTTCGGTTTTCGCTTTTTTGTTTGCGATAAATTCCAGAATCTGGAGTTCTTCTTCCGCCGTGGGATAATCGATAAACACCTTGAGCATGAAACGGTCGACCTGCGCTTCGGGAAGGGGGTAGGTGCCTTCCTGCTCCACCGGATTTTCGGTGGCCAGTACCAAAAAGGGATCTTCCAGTTTATAGGTCTTGTCACCGAGGGTCACCTGATGTTCCTGCATCGCTTCCAACAGCGCACTTTGCACTTTCGGCGGACAACGGTTAATTTCATCGGCCAGCAAAATATTACAAAAGATGGGCCCAAATTTGGTGGTGTATTCCTGGGTCCGCGGATTATAAATCATGGTTCCCAAAACGTCGGCAGGCAAAAGATCCGGGGTGAACTGTACCCGTTGGAATTTTGCCGCAATACAGGAGGCCAGCGCATTTACGGTTGCTGTTTTGGCCAACCCCGGCACACCTTCAAGCAATACATGAGAGTTGGTAAGGAGGCCAATTAGCAAACTGTCGATCAGATTATGCTGTCCGACAATGGCTTGGGCAATCTCATCACGAACGCGTTGAATCCGGGGAGAGACCTCGTCAATTTGGGGCTGGAGTTCTGCAATATATTCAGCCGCTTCTTCCGGAAAAAAGGGGGTGTCCAAATCATCACCCGCATAGGGATCTGTGTGGGGATCTTCTTCGACGCGAAGGACGTTGCTCATGCGTTGGGTTGTCCCGGACCGTGACTCATTCATATGGATTCCTTAGTGAAACTATTCAGACAATAATAAATTTGCTATGCATCAAAGCATAGATTTTTGCAATGACCGGATCAGTGTTGCATAATAAAAAATCAATATGCCAGAAAAAATTTTCATGAGAGCCGTAAAAAACGAACGGTTCTCTCCGGGGCCTCATGAAGTTTACGGTGACAGGGTGAAAGCGTTTTGGGCGATGACAGCGCCATTCACCAAGACATCCACTTGATGGACACCCGGATAGAGGGCGCGAATGCTGGTGACTTTCATGGCATGGGCTTTCTGAAGGTTTCGTTTCTCCTGCGGGAGCAGTTCCAGGGTTGTCCATTTAAAAACTTTCCGACCGGTTTTTCCTTTTTGGCGCACATACGTGACGGCGTAATCGATTAATAATTTTTGGCGGCCGGGGTTTTGATTGTGTACTTCTAATTTTAAAAAGGTATGTTCGCCGATACGGATTTTTGCGGGGGTCACCCGAAAATTCACTTTAATTTTTTTTGCCGGAAAATAGCCGATAAGCGCCAAAGCGTCCGGGTTCCCTGCTTTGATCAGCGTTCTCAATGCGTGACGCACAATCCATTTCCGATTGGCCGTATCCTGTTTTAACCACTGTCTGCATCTGTCGATCACCAGATTCGGATGGTGCTTCGAAATATCATTGAGATGGTTGGCCACTGATTTTTGTACGTAAGGTTCAGGATCATCTTTGAGCGCTTCGAGGATAGGCCAAACCGGGCTGGGATCGTCGACCAAAGCCGTGAGCTTTTTTCCCCAGGGGAGCAGGGGACGTGTCCCTTCCGAACACCAGCGTCGCACATGGGGGCTGGGGTGTGAGGTGAGGCTTGAGAGCTGAGCGATGGTTTCGTCGGGGAAGGTTTCGACAAAAGGGCGTACCGCGAATTCTGAAGAAAAGCGCTGGGTCAAGGCAACCATCGCCGTCATTGCAGTGTCAAAATGAGGAAGCCCATAATCGGCGATGAATTTTCCCACCGGCCATTGCAGCCAGCCATCGGTCACCTGATCTGTGCCGGGCAAGATCTCGGGAAGGCTGTCCGTGAGGATCTCCAATGCCTGTTGTTTATCGGCCGGAAGGTGGTCCGCGAGGGCTTGTGAAAATTGATGTACCCGGGCATTCATTTCCAGAGATGACAGTTGGTGATCGGCCTGTTTGATGAAGCTTATTTGGTTAAATCCCTTGTAAACACTCGCGATTTGAAGAGCGAGTCTTTGGGCGGCCTCTTGATCAAACCAATCCTTAAACTTCTTTTTGTCTGCTTGGGGCATAGGTATTTCCTTTGGGTTGGCGGTTTTTTACATGAGAAGACCGCAAATCACCAAGTGAAAATGTTTCTTTTCCATTTGGAATTCTTTCATTTCCGACCTAAAGGACCCCTATGGCGAGACCTTACCGATTAAAATTTGAAAATGCCTGTTATCTGGTCACTCTCAACGGAGTGGATGGATTGGGTTTGTTTGTGGAAAAAACCGATGCAAAGCACTTTGTGGATCTGCTGGATCTGATCGCGCGTAAACATCAGGTGATTCTTCACGCTTATGCGCTGGCGGAAAACAGTGCCGCGATGGTGCTGGAAACTCCCATGGCCAACATGAGCTTATATTTGCAGGGGGTTCAAACGGCTTTTGCCCGTCATATCCGTCAATATTATGTGCAGAGTGGCGCCATCATGAAAGATCGCTACCGTGCAAAGTTGATTGAAAAGAGTGAGGTTCTCGCCGAAACCTGTGAATGGGTTCACAGTTTTCCAGTCCGCGATTCCAGCAAAAAGATGACACCGGCTTCCCGGGTGAAAATGCTGAAAACCTATCCCTTTTCAAGTTACCGCTATACCATTGGCGAAGTGGAGGAGGGCATCACAAGTCCCAAAGAGCTTTTACAGAGCTATGGATCTCCGGTCAAAAACCGTGCGGCCAAACACACCCAAGCCACAGAATCGCTGCTGGCCAGCAGCACTGAAGCTTGGGATCAGAAAGCCAAAGCATCCACCATCGCCATTGGATCCGAATCTTTTGTGAAGCAAATGGAGCAGAAGCATAAAGCGTTGGTGGCCGGAAAACGGGTAAAAGGCCTTCGGCTCTATGGCAAAAAGACCCAGGGAATCTCCCGCAATAAAGTGGTGGAGCAGGCGGCTAAAACTTTTGGAGTGGATAAACAGGAGTTTTTTGTCCAGCAGCATTCCAGTATTCTGCGTCCGGTGATTTCCGCGTTTCTTTATCAGTATGCGGCCATGACCCAAAAGGAAATTGCCGCTTTTCTCGGTTTAGGCTCTGCCGCGGCGGTGAGTCTACAGATTAAACGTCTGTTAACTTTACGGGCTGAAGATCCCGAGTTGGATAAAAAGTGCAAGAAGCTGGAAAAAAGTTTTGCCCGCAGCTGATGACCTTGCTTTCATCTGAAAAAGTATTTTTTCATGAACATCCGCAAAGTTATTCCTAAAGAATCCGTTTGTGTCTCGCTGCAGGCCCGAGACAAGCAGGGAATCATCGAGGAACTTCTGGAACTGATTGTGCGCACCGGCCGGGTGTCAGATCGGAAAGCGGTGTTAAAAGCCGTTCTGGATCGCGAAAAGAAAATGTCGACCGGGATGCACCATGGCTTGGCCATTCCCCATGGGAAAACCGATACGGTGGATACTTTGCTGGGGGCGGTGGGTATTCTCCCTGAAGGGGTCGACTTTGATTCACAGGATGGAGAGCCTACCCGCATTTTTATTCTCACGGTTTCTCCTGTGAACCGTTCAGGTCCCCATATCCAGTTTTTAGCCGAAATCAGTCGGATGATGAATCGTCAGGACATCCGGGAGGCCTTGCTGGCGACGGCTTCCGAAGACGAAATCTATACGATTTTGACGGGCCAATAAAAAAAGCGTATTGAAAAAGCGGCTTGCCCTTGACCGCTACCGCATCCTTATGAAAAGAGGGGAGAATGCTGTATCCTTTTATGAATTCATTTTCTATATTTCATCCTTCGTTGGCGCTGGTCGAGAGTTTTACCAAATCCAGTATGGTCGGACAATCCGTGGTGGTTCTCCTGCTGCTGTGCTCGGTATTGTCGTGGACGGCCATGTTGTTTAAGTTTAAAACTTTTCACCATACGAACAAGCAAAACAACCGGTTTTTAATGGCTTTTCGTAAGGAACATCATCCGCTGGCCCTTTTAATCAAGGAGAAAATATATCCGGACAGCCCGTCCTATCGTCTATACGTGCGCAGTTGTATGACGGCGGCGAGGACTTTGGGCATAAAAGAAGCGGATATTGGAGATTTGTTGAGTGGCAGCCATTCCCACAAGGTGTTAACGTCCTCCCAACTGCAAATTATTCGGGAATCGGCGGAACGTGAACTGGCCGATCAAATTCTTTATATGGAAAGGGATTTATCCATTTTGGCCACCACCACGACTATTGCGCCATTTTTAGGATTATTGGGGACGGTCTGGGGGGTTATGGACGCCTTTAATGGCATGGCGGTCACCGGGGCACCCACCTTGAGCACGGTCGCGCCCGGGATTTCCGCCGCACTTTTAACCACAGTGGTCGGACTGCTGGTCGCCATTCCCACGGTGATTGGATACAATCAACTCACCGTGATCTTGCGGAATGAAACCGTGGGCATGGATAATTTTGTACAGGAACTGGTCGGAGAACTTCACCACGCTTACGTGCGGGAAGACTGATTATGGCGCGAAAAACCACTTTGCAGAATACCCAAATTATCGGGGAGATTAATCTCACCCCGCTGATGGATTTGACTTTTATTTTGCTGATCACTTTTATTATCACCTTTCCATTGCTGGAGTCCGGTCTGCCGGTTTCTCTGCCCAAGGCGCAGGGGACGCCCATAGAAGATCAGGACACGGTGGCGATCACTGTGAACGTGGATGGAAAATGGTTTTTTGATAAACGGGAAGTCACCCGGGATCAGTTCATCAGTGAAATCACCTATTTAAAAGAAAGCCGTCCCGATGCGGTGGTTTTATTGCGGGGAGATGAAGGCCTGCCCTATGGAAAACTGATTGAGATCATGCAGGTGCTCAAAGAAAACGGCATTCAGAAAATCAGTCTGGTCACCCAGACCGGAGATGCTTCGGGAGGCGCATGACCCGTTTTCAGGTTTTTGTAAGAGTGATATGCTTTCATGCCATTCTTTTGGGCCTGATTGGGGTGTTGCCTTTGCTGAAAAGTTGTGAGTGGTTTCCCGAAAAGGAGCAAATCATTACCGTAGATTTAGGGGCTTTACCTTTGCCTCCGCCCCCTGATAAGGCGCCTGAGCCTCCTCCCCAAGAAGAGGAACCTGATCTTGTGGGGGCGGCGACCCCGGTACCTCAACCCACAGCCACGCCGCCTCCGGCCGCCACTTCGACGCCGCTTCCCGAAGCGACTCCCGCGCCGACTTCAACCCCGGTTCCCACTGCGACCCCGCGTCCGCAACCGACTCCTACGCCTAAATGGAAGGCCGCGACCCCGGAAGAAATTGCCGCACGCATCCGACAGTCTCAACAAAATATTGATCCGCCGGCGGCGGTGCCGACCATGAGTCCGCAGCAAATTCAGGATATGATTTCCCAAGGTTTGCCGGCGAGGGGGAGCGGGGCCGGGATGGTTTCCGGAAATCCGGGTGCGGGGGTTAACCTGGGTGGCGTGGATGCGGAAGTGCACAAACGCATGTTCAGCGCCTGGGAGCAGCCCCTGCATCTGAGTGCGAATGCAGGTTTGACCGCTGTCGCTTCGGTGAATGTGCAGAGAAACGGAAATATCAGCAGCAGCCGTATTTTGCGCTCTTCCGGAAATTTAGAATTTGATGCATCTGTAAAACGGGCTTTATCGGCAGTTAAGTTTGCCAAAGCTTTACCTCCCGATTACAGTGGGGCTGTCTACACCATCGAAATCACATTTGGCTTCTCACAATAAATTTATGAAATCCATTTCTCTCCTTCTCCTCTCTCTCGTTTTATCCTTTCCTGCCTTTCCTCAGGGAAGTGTTTCCATTGTGAAACCGGGATCAATGGACAGCTCGTTTGATTTCTCCGGTTTTTCTGCCAGTGGCGGTGCTCCGGCAGAATTTTTTAACAGCCTGCGCAAAAACCTCAGTCTGCCTGTCATGTTCAAAGAAGCGCCTCCCAGTTCCGCCGATTTTCGGGTGCTGGGGTCCGCAGTATTGAATGGAGGCAAAGTGGATGTGACGGTGCAGCTGGTGGGGCGGGGGCAAAGTCAAAGCCGCTACGGCAAACGGTTTAGCATTGATGCCCGTCAGGTGGGCAGTCTCGCACGGAAAGTCAGCGATGAAATCTATCAGGATCTCACCAAGCGTCCCGGATTTGCCAGTAAACCGATTGTCCTGGTGGGGCAGCGCCAGGGCGATGTCGCCAAAGATCTCTATATTGTTTATCCCGATGGTGGAGGCATGATGCAGTTAACCCGTGATCGGGCGGCGGTGTTATCTCCCCAATGGGCTCCCGATGGGGCTTCCATCACCTATACCAGTTTCCGCAATGGATTTCCGGATATTTACCAACAGCAATTGAGCCCGGCCAAACGCCGGAAAATTTCCAGTGCTTCCGGAATGAACAGTGGAGGCTCCATTTCCCCGGATGGCCGGAAAATCGCTTTGATTCTCTCCAAAGACGGGAAACCCGAACTGTATGTCAAAAACCTTTCGACTGGCGGAATGCTCCGCATGACGAACACGCCGATGAGCGCGAAATCTTCTCCCAGTTGGTCTCCGGATGGGCGACAGATTGTGTTTGTTTCCGGGCATCAGGGCATTCCCAATTTGTATGTGATCAGTGCCAATGGCGGACAGCCCAAACGGATCACCCGCGGGGGCGGACAAAATTTGTCGCCCAAGTGGGGAAAGAACGGATTGATCGTTTATACCAGTCGGCGAAGCGGCTTGTTTCAGACGGCGATTATTGATCCGAATTCCGGAAAAACCTATTTTGTCAGCCCGCAGGATGCCGATTACGAAGACCCCAGTTGGGCTGCGGATGGATACCATTTGGTAGCCTCCAGAACGATTCGTGGTCAATCTTCGTTGTACTTGCTTGACATGCAGGGCAAAGGAGCCAAATCTCTATTGCAGGTGCAAGGAAACTGGTATATGCCTCATTGGCGTCCTTAAACCCTATTTCGAACCCTTTTACTTTAAATAAAACTCACTAACCGCATTCATACATGAAATCATTCATCCATCTTTTCTCACGTCTCTCTCTCGTCTTCCTCTTTCTTTTTCTCGCAGCCTGTGGCACTCCGGATCCCATAGATGAAATTGATCCTACCGGTTTGCAGGTAGGGGGACTTGATGACGGCTCTTTACTTGACTGGGAAGAAACCGGCGGGTTGGCCGGTAACCGGAAAGCTTTCGAAGAAATGGTGGCGGTAAACACCCCGCAATCTCCGGTATATTTTGCTTTTGACAGCTACACCGTCGCTCCCGGCGAAGTGGGCAAAATTCAAGAGATTGCGAATGCACTGCTTTCCAACCCTACGCAGGCCGTGATTTTACAGGGACATACCGACGAACGTGGCAGCCGTGAATATAACCTCGCATTGGGCGAACGTCGCGCGTTGGCCGTACGTGAACTGCTGATGACCATGGGGATCACCACCGACCGGGTGCAAACCCTCAGTATGGGTGAAGAGTCTCCGGCGGTGGCCGGATTCGACGAATCCGCCTGGTCCCTGAACCGCCGGGTGCAGTTCCAGTTGATGCAGTAAGTTTCATTACGGATTTCTGCGATACGGCTCCGCATGCGGGGCCGTTTTTGTTGTACCCCAGTGTGGACAGTCTTGTCCTGGAGTCGTTTGAAAATACTGCGGCCATTAAGAAAAAGATTTGGTGTTTTCGGCCACGAAAACACCAAATGAACGCCACTCCTATCACTCCGTTATGAAAAAAGTGCTAAAAGACAGCTTGTTTCCCAGGCTGTTAACCGCGGAACGGGGTTTAAGGGAGGCGTTTTCTTTTGTTTTATGTGACAAAACCTTAATATTCAGGGCCATGATTACATTTACAATGCTCTAGTGAAACTGTGAGCCTTTTCCGCGAGGGCAGGAGTGCCCGCGCGCGGGTTTGCCCACCTGCATGATTTCATCGATACACGTGGTGTAGCGGGGGCTGAGTTGTTGTTGACGCAGTTTCCATTCTTCCCGGCGAAAGCCGGCCGAGGCGGTGCGCAGGGTCGCTTTTCCGTATTTTGTATTGATGCGGTCCATCACCTGCATGAGTTGGGTATGACGGGGTTGGGGGTCCGGGTCAAAAAGACTTTGCTGTACCGCGCTGGGCACCACGAGATCGGAAAGCCAGATCCCCACTTTCTTGTAACGGTATCCGGGCCTGAAAATCCGTTCAAATCCCAGGCTGGCATAATGACAGAGGGCAGGGGTGTCGTGGGTAGGTACCGGCAGTTTGAGTTGAGTTTGGTTGCAATATTGTTTGTCCTCCGGACGAAAACGATTGGTTTCCAAAAACACGGTCATACGGCCGGCAATGCGGTTTTGTTTGCGGAGCTTTACCGCCACCTCGGCCACATACCAGGCCAAGGCCTCCTTGATCAAGGTTTTGTCTTCCAGGTTTTTGCCGAAACTTTTGGCGGTACCGATCATTTGTTTTGCGGGAGGCGTCACTTCCAGATCCAACTGCGGAATGCCTTCGAGTTCACGTTTCAGGCGCAGTCCGGTAACCGTCAGTTCCTTGCGCACCCAAACGTCGGGCAGTTGAATGAAATCCCAAGCGGTATGTACCTGACGATCATGCAGACGTTTGGCAATGCGTTTGCCGATCCCCCAAATATCTTCCACCTGAAAATCTTTCAGGCAGGCGATACGGGTTTCATCATCCGCAATCACAAACACGTTACGATTCCGTTCCCGTTCACGTTTGGCCATCCGGCTGGCCACTTTGGTCAGGGCCTTGGTCGGGGCAATGCCGACGCCGACGGGCAGTCCGGTCCACTGATGCACCCGCTGCCGCAAGTGCTGGCCGTAGAGATGTAAATCTGCTGCGACTTCGGGGATCTCCAAAAAAGCTTCGTCGATGCTGTAGACTTCCAGGGCGGGGGTAAGGGTCGACAAGGTTTCCATTACCCGTTTACTCATGTCTCCATAAAGCGGATAGTTGGAGGAGAAAATCGCGACCCCGTGTTTTTCAAGTTCAGGCAGTACCTGAAACGCCGGTTTCCACATCGGAACCCCGAGCGCTTTCGCTTCCCGGTTGGCAGCAATAATACATCCGTCATTATTGCTCAAAACCACCACCGGCTTTCCCCAGAGATCGGGACGGAAAACCTGTTCGCAGCTTGCGTAGAAACTATTGACGTCGACGAGAGCTTTCATGGGGGAAACAGAGACAAATATCGAACCTTGAACGCTCACCGTCGAACGTCGAAGTTTTTCGTTCAATGTTGGATGTTCTGTGTTGAATGTTCGATGTTCATATTCTTCTTGGGAGTCGGGTTTCCTTCCCGGTGGATCACGTGTGTCACCACGCCCCAGATACGGTTGTCCTCCTCTTCGTTGAGTTCGAGATCGGGATAGTCGGGATTGGCGGCGCGGAGCAGCGCCCGGTCTTTCTGGAGGATCAAATGCTTTACGGTAAACCCGCCGTCAATCCAGGCCAGGACCATGCTGCCACTGCCGGGGACTTGGGACCGGTCGATGAGAATTAAATCTCCATCCTGGAGATGGGCGTCGCGCATGGAGTCGCCGCGGACCCGGGCGAGAAAGGTGGAGGTTGGATTTTGCACGAGTTCACGGTTCAGGTCGATCCGGTCTTCAAGGTAGTCATCGGCGGGTGAGGGGAAACCGGCCGGCAGTAACGCGTCCATGCGCCGCAGACTGGGAACCGCCACAGGATCGTCGATCAGATAGAGAGAAAGGGCAGGTGTTTTCATTAAACACATGTATAGTTTGTGGGGCGCAGGAAGGCAAGGAGAAAAGTAGGGTAGACGTGCTTGTCTGTTCAAGCCCGCAGAGGGCTTGCTTTAAACGCGGCAAGGGAGCATGTCCGCGGGTTGAAGAAGGCTTTCTGCGGGGGTGTGTGGTGGTTGAGTCAAGCGTTGAAACGCTTCCCGGTCACAGACAAGCATGTCTATGTTACGCTTCCAGAAAATTCCGCATCAGGGTCATCCCGTCCTGGGTGAGCACGGATTCCGGATGAAACTGCACGCCGAAGACGGGCAATTCTTTATGGGCCAGCCCCATGATTTCGCCTTCTTCGGTCCAGGCGGTGACGCGCAGGCAATCCGGCAGGGAGGCTTTTTCGACAATCAAAGAATGATAGCGGGTGGCGTCGAAAGGATTCGGCATATTTTTGAACACGCTGGTCCCGTCATGATGCATGGGAGAGGTTTTGCCGTGCATCAGCCGGTCGGCCCGCACCACCTTTCCGCCGAAGGCGTGTCCGATGGACTGATGTCCCAGACAGACGCCGAATACCGGGATTTTACCCGCGAAGTGCCGGATCACATCCACAGAGATTCCCGCTTCGGCAGGGCTGCAGGGACCGGGGCTGACCAGGATGCGTTCCGGATTCAGTGCTTCAATACCGGCAAGGTCTATTTCGTCGTTGCGTTCCACTTTGACCTCCGCCCCGAGGATGCCCAGGTACTGAACGAGGTTGTAGGTGAAGCTGTCGTAATTATCGATAACCAGAATCATGCGTTTGCTCCGTTTTGATGTCCGCGTGCGAGGGTGAGGGCTTTCATCATACCTTTAGCTTTGTTGACGGTTTCTTCGAATTCCGTGGCGGGAACCGAATCGGCCACCAGTCCTGCGCCGGCCTGTACGTAGGTTTTGTTGCCTGCAAAAAAGCAGGTGCGGATGGTGATGCAGCAATCAAGATTCCCATCAAAGCCGAAATAGCCCACCGCGCCGCCGTAGGGACCGCGCCGGTCGGGTTCGAGTTCGGCAATAATTTCCATGGCCCGGATTTTCGGTGCGCCACTGAGGGTGCCCGCGGGGAAGGTGGCCCGCATGAGATCATAGGAATTTTTTTCAGGGTGCAGTTTGCCCCGCACGTTGGATACGATGTGCATTACGTGGCTGTAGCGTTCGATAATCATGAATTCGGAGACATCCACCGAACCGCATTCGCAGACCCGGCCGATGTCATTGCGGGCGAGATCCACCAACATCACATGTTCTGCGCGTTCTTTGGGGTCGGCCAGCAGATCTTTTTCGAGAAATAAATCCTCTGCTTCGTCTTTGCCGCGTTTGCGGGTCCCGGCGATGGGGCGGATGTCCACCTGTTGATTTTCATTGCGGACATGCACCTCGGGTGAGGAGCCGGCCAAGGCCACATCGCCCAATTCCAGGCAAAACATGTAGGGGGAAGGGTTGACCGATCGCAAGGCGCGGTAGACCTGCAGGGGGTCATCCTGCCCTTCAACGGCAAAGCGCTGGGAGACCACGACCTGAATAATATCTCCGGCGCGGATGTACTCCCGGGATTTTTCCACTGCGGCTTCAAAATCCTCACGTTTGGTATTGGAGGTGAACGGAAGATCTTTTGCCGGGACCTGTGCATCCAAAATGCGGCGGGGAAGAGATGTTTGCAGCATTCCGGCCAATTGGTCGAGTCGCTTGAGGGCATCGTTGTAGGCGGCTTCGGCATCGTCTGTCACATAAGCATTCGCCACCAGTTTCATGGTGTGGCGCACCTGGTCGAAAAGGATGACGGTGTCTGCGATGAGAAAAACCATATCCGGAAATTCCAATCCGGGATTCGGGCTTAAGGGGACCTTGTCGAATTGGGCGACCGCATCATAGCCGAGGAAACCCACAGCCCCGCCGGTGAAGCGGGGAAGGGATTCATCCGGAACCGGTTTGTAAACCGACATCAGGTTCTGCAGGACGGCCAGCGGATCCACGTCTTCAAAAACGGTGACCTTACCGCCTTCGTGGTATTCGGCCCGCCGGTCTTTGGCTTTGAGGATACCGCGGGGCATCCCCCCCAGCATGGAGTAGCGGGCAATGTTTTCGCCACCCTCAACGGATTCGAGTAAGAACGTACAGGCCTCGGGGTCCGTCGCGCGGAGCGCAGTGCGGAGTTTTTCGTAGGCGGAGACCGGCGTATCCTGGTCGGCGAGAACTTCGCGTACCACGGGTATAAGGTTTCCGTGTTGGGCGCGTTCTAAAAATGTGGGGTAATCTGGTGAGATCATAAGAGATGTAGTAAGTGAATTTGAAAAAAAAGAAAAACAAAAAACCCGGAGTGCCAAGGCAAACCGGGATTACAGAATGGACAGTGTGTACGTCACCATCGATTCGAGCCCGGGATTGAATTTCGCCAGCAGTTTTTCAAATTCATGACCGACCGTTAATGAAAGAAGAATGCTTTGACAAGCAGGAAAAGGTTTAGAAGTTGGATAGGGGCGCCGTCCCCGGTATCACTTGCTTGTTTTAAGCCCTGTCTGCGTTTGTGAAGCTGCGGGGGCGGTGCGCCCCCGCTTGTTTTCAGGCTTCTGGGACCGTGTCTCAGGGCGTAATGCTTTTGAGGGCTTTGAGGATCTCTTTGGGTTCGGCGCGGTTTCGGTAGTCCGAATCGAGGAATGCATATACGATTTTTCCGTCGGGTTGAATGACATAGGTGGCGGCGAGGGGGAGCTCATTCGAGTTATTTCCGTTGGTGGTCGACAGAGAAAATTTGTTTTCATAGATGCTGGCCACTTCAGGAGTCAGTTCGAACACGATGCCGTATTTGCGGGCGACCTGATTGTTAAGGTCACTGAGCACCACGAATTCGAGTTCGGCTTTTTCGGCCGTACTGATAGAATTATCAGGCAGTTCGGGGGTGAGGGCGAGCAAAGTGGCTCCTTCGGCCTGAAAAGCGGGCAATTCCTTTTGCAGTGCGTTTAAGGTCAGGTTGCAGTACGGGCACCATCCTCCCCGATACCAGGTCAGGATTACCGGTCCATCTTTAAGCACTTCCTCTAAACGAATGTCTTCTCCCATGGCATTCTTGAGGGTGAAATCGGGGGCTGGCTCGCCCACCTGTTTTGCAGCTTTCACGACCCCGTCTTTTTCAACCGATTCAATGCCCTCCGCATAAATCTTTTTGATGTCGTCCGGTGCTTTGGCTGAAAATGACTGTTTCCGTTCATCTAACTGTGCCTTGAGGCTGGTTGCTTGCATGGGGGTGTTTTCCTGTGGGGTGTTTGCGTTTGATTCGGCTCCGGCAAAGGGGAGCAGAGTGCTTAGCAGGGCGGTGAAGAGCCGTTTGTTTTTTATCATTGGTTTGTTCGGGTTCAGCATATCGTTAAAAGTTGATTATCTTTCGGGAGGTGAGTTTACAGAAATTTTCCGCATTCACTTTATTCCTCTACTGGGTCGTATGTTCCTCTGTGTGGTTACAGTTTTATTCGCATTATTTCTTTTTGAGGACCTTTCCCTTTGGGGAAGGGCTTGGTTTCAAAGGTTTTCGGGTCTTCATCTGTTCTAAAGGTTGTGGGGAGTATGTTGGCATCATCAAAACAAACTTTGATGAACGACGACCTCCACCCGAGGATGTCGTGATGTCTGAAATCAAAATGAACACAGGAGAAATTAATGAATAGCGTTCTTTTAATCTTAAAAATTCCGGTGGTGGTTGCGTTCCTTTCGGGAAGTACAGCCGTATTGGCGAATCCAAATGCTCAAGGGCCCTCTCCACGGCACGCGCAAGGGAATTCGCGCAGGGTTGGAATACCCGGTCATCAACGGTTACGGTGGCCAAAAGTTCACCGAAAACTGTCAGCCAACATACGGCAACGGTTTGGTTGGAAAATCAAAACGGTTCTAAAACGCCGGTTGAATTAAAACAAAATGAAGAAGGAAAGTGGGTCGGTCCCAATGATGAGGTTTACGACAGTCTGCCTTCCGAGGCGGACTTGCGCGAAAGCTATGGTTTCTAATCCGGGGGGGCGGGGCAGAAGCAGGCTGAATCCTGCTTTCGTCTTTCGTCCCTCAAAATGCCATCGGGGAGCGTTTCCCTCTTGTCTTTCTATTGTCAACAGCACTAAATCTCTACTCAGAATACCTTTATGAAAAAACAAAATATAAAAATCTCGGGACTGGTTTCGTTTTTAACCCTGCGCATGACGATCGCGGCTGCAGAATATCCTTACCCGATTGTCGATACCAGCCAAACCACTGCATATGGAAATGTCGAGGGACAGGACGCGCATTATGCTGGCAATGCACCCTCATATCAGGTTAATGGCGACGGCACCGTATCCGACCAGGTGACAGGCTTAATGTGGACCCGGGATCCGGGTGAAAAAATAACTTTGGATGAAGCGTTGGCGGGGGCGGAGACTTGCAGAGTTGGCGGATATTCCGACTGGCGTCTTCCTTCCATTAAGGAACTCTATTCACTGGTTCAGCTCAACGGCACCGATCCGGATCCTATGAGTGCCGCCAGCGGGAATCTGAAGCCTTTTATCGATGATACGGTTTTTAAATTTGTGTATGGCGATGCGGCAAAGAATGAACGCATCATTGATTCGCAATTTGCCTCCCGCACAAAATATGTCTCCACGACCATGAAAGGGGATGCCACACTCTTTGGCGTCAACTTTGCCGATGGTCGCATAAAAGGGTATGGACTGAGGGATCCGCGGGGAAGAGGGGCAAAAACCTTTTTTGTGCTCTATGTACGTGGAAACGAAGCCTACGGGGTCAATCAATTTAAGGACAATGGGGATGGTACGGTTCTGGATGAAGCGACAGGATTGACTTGGATGAAATCCGACAGTGTGGAGGATATGGATTGGCCCACTGCTTTGGCCTATGCCGAGAATTTTGAATATGCGGGTAAGTCCGATTGGCGTTTGCCCAACGCGAAAGAACTGCAAAGTATTATCGATTATACCCGTTCGCCGGATACCACGGATTCTGCGGCCATCGATCCGATATTTGAGTCCACTGCGATTATCAATGAAGGCGGTCAAAAGGATTTCGCCCACTATTGGACCAGCACCACCCATGCCGGTATCCAGCGGTCGGACACGGCCATTTATTTTGCTTTTGGCCGCGCATTGGGATGGATGACAGACCGACAAAGCGGGAAAAAAATACTTATGGATGTCCACGGTGCGGGTTCCCAACGGTCTGATCCGAAGGTGGGAGATGCTTCTGTATATCCCTATGGCCGCGGTCCCCAAGGTGATGTGATCCGGATTCAGAATAAAATCCGGCTGGTACGTGGCGGGGATTCGGTTGAGAAAATCGATGCGCCCGCGACTGAAGCGGTAAAAATGGAAACGCAGTCTGTCCCATCCACGCCCGCCCATATTCAAACGCCTCCGGCCCCCTCCGGAGCCCGTTTTATTTCCCGGCTCGATAGAAACGGGGATGGAAAAATTGCCGGCTCTGAATTCGATGGTCCTCCGATACATTTCAGTCATTTTGATAAAGACCATGACGGTTTCATCTCTGAAGCCGAAGCGCCAGCCGGCCCTCCCCAATTGACCCTCCCGCGTGCGCCGCGGCGCTGAGTAAAAGTGATTCCCGGGAAATATGGGCGGATTTTTCCGGAATTTGTTTTTACCCGGACGGGGGGGGGACGTCCCCGGTGTGAAGCCGAACATTTCTTTCCCCGATGCCGGACAATCTGACAAATCTTTCAGAAAAATATCGGAGCATTTGCCGGGAGGACAGAGGCAAGCCGGGAAACTGTCAAATATTTGGTGCCCCGGGGTGAAAAAGCCGGGATGATTCTGGTGCATCTTTTTCGGCCCTTTTCTTCGGAACATTTAGCGGAATATACTTTGTCCGGTTGAAGGGAATACCCGCAGCCCTCTCCGCCGTGATCGGCAGCTCAGGCAGAGGTGTTTATATATTTAATATTTGACGTCATTTTCCGGTATCGCCGTGTGCGTGTCTCATATTTTTTTGTGATCTATAGGGCTTCGTTTCCCCGGTCGCCGGTTCGGATACGCACGCAGTTTTCCAAGGGCATGACAAAAATTTTCCCATCGCCGATTTTGCCGTCAGCTCCACTGCGTCCAGCTTCAATAATGGCATCAATGGCGGGTTTCGACAAATTCATCGTTCACCGCAATTCTTAACATGAATTTGCGTAAGAGGTTAACGGTATATTCGTGACCGTGATAGACTTCGGTATGTCCTTTCTGTTGTCCGAAGCCCTGAACATCTCCTACGGTTAAACGAATGACAACTACTATACTCCGAGCCAATTTTACGGCTTCGAGGATGGTGTCGGTAAAATTATCATGCCGATCCAGGCACGGGTTTCAGGATCTGATCGCCAGAGCCAAAGACCCACGGGCAGGATTCGCATAAGAGATCCTCTTTTCGTTGTCGAAAACGCCCCGACTGCCACAGGCATACCATGGACTGCCACTTAAATGGCGGAGAATCGCCCGGGAAGTGGATTCCCCGATATCAAATGTAAAGGTTTACCGGTTATTTTACGGTGCTTGTCAACAAAGTAATTTGCCAGCAATAGAATATCACTTTTCCGGGACCGCAGCGGCGCCACATGAATGGGGGAAATATTGATGCGGTAAAAAAGGTCCGCGTGAAACTTTCTTTTTTAACAGCTGACTCCAAATCTACGTTTGTGGCAGCCGGTACCCGTACATTTACGGTGAGGGTTTGATTGCTTCCGACCCGTTCAAATTGTTTTTCCTGAAGCACCCTTAACATTTTCACCTGAATGGCCGGGCAAAAGCCGCCAATTTTATCCAAAAACAATGTCCCCCCTTCGGTTTCCTTCAGCCGACCCTTGTGTTGATAGAGTGCACCGGTGAATGCTCCTTTTCATGTCCGAATAATTCACTTTCCAAAAGGCTTTCGCTTAAAGCTGCACAGTTGACTTTGATAAAGGGTTTGTCTTTTCGCGGGCTTTCCCCGTGGATGGCGGTGGCGACCAGTTCTTTTCCGGTACCGGTTTTCCCGCGGATAAGGATGGTGGTATCGCTGGCGGCGACCTGAAGAATCCGCTGGAAAACCTCCTGCATGGCGGAACTGTCACCGACAATGCTATCTGAGACTTTTCCTGCAAGTGAAGCTTCAAGTTGTACTTTTTCTTTTTGAGCGATATCCTGTTCCAGCAGAACCATCCGCTGCATCATAACGTCTTGGGCATCCATACTGGCGAGAATCTCCAACAGCATGCGTCCCTCATTCAGACGCAAGGGATCGTCGGCCAGGGTGTCGACGAAGCGGGTGCCCACAGTACGGTCCTCAATTTTAACCGGCACGCTGATAAAGCCGACATCCATCCGGCCCAGTTGCCGACGCTGATGAATCCGGTCTTTAAATTTTCGTCGCGACTTAAATTTGCGATCTGGACGGCTTGCCCGGATTTTAAGACTTCTCCGGTGATGCCTTCGCCAGGTTTATATCTTGCAGGGTGTTCGGCTCCCCGTTTACGCGCCCCAGGGCTTCAACCTGAAGTTCTTCCCCATTCGGGGAAAGGAGCATCAGGGTGCTGTTTGAAAGTCCGGTTTCCGCTTCGAGAGCTGCGAGACACCGGGCAAACTTGCTTGGTAGCGGAACCCGCTGTCCCTAGTCTCGCGCCAAACGTGCCAGGGCTTCCATGATTTGCCCATGACGATTGGCACAACGGCCCTCGGAACCTGCCAGACAGGGGGGCAAATTGTTAGATACATCCATAGGATTAAGAAGTTTTGTCGCCATAATTCAGCTGCATAACTCCTGTTCGTATTCTTTAGTGTCTTGAGTGATCAGTTTAGGATAATATTATTCGGATATTTGCAGTAAAATACAAAAATGTTTGAAGTGGCAGGTTTGGAATAAATAGCCGCTATTGATTTCTGAAAACCGATTAGATCTCGCTATATGCGGGCCGGGTTGGTCCGCAGGCAGGGATATGATCCTGCGGGTCCGTGATAGAACCCGCAGGCAAGCGGTACGCAATATTTAGGCAATGACATCCGAAACCAATGCCTGGGCTTCGGATTGAATTTGTTTGAGATGGGCTTCGCTTTTAAAGCTCTCAGCATAGATTTTATAAATATCTTCGGTGCCGGAGGGTCGGGCGGCAAACCATCCGTTTTCAGTCACCACTTTGAGGCCGCCAATGGCGGCGCCATTTCCGGGAGCCTCGGTAAAGGTGCCGGTAACCATTTCGCCTGCCAGGCTGTCCGCTTTGAAATCCGCCGCCGAGAGGCTGGACAATTTTTTACGAGCCTCCGCTGAGGCTTCCGCATTGCTTCGTCCATAGTGGGGACGTCCGTATTTTTCAGCCAGTTCCTGGTAACGTACGCCGGGATCTTTCCCGGTGACCGCGGTGATTTCTGCGGCCAGTAAACTGAGCAGCAGTCCGTCTTTATCGGTAGACCAGCTGCTTCCGTCCTTGCGCAGGAACGAGGCGCCGGCGCTTTCTTCCCCCCCGAAACCGAAGGAGCCGTTACTCAGTCCGGGCACAAACCATTTAAATCCGACCGGCACTTCAGCCATCTCACGTCCAATGCCGGCAACCACCCGGTCGATCATGGAACTGGAAACCAGAGTTTTGCCCACCTTTGCATGTGCGGGCCATTGAGGACGGTGGGTGAAAAGGTATTCGATAGCCACTGCCAAATAATGATTCGGATTCAGCAAGCCGGAACTGCGGGTGACGATCCCGTGCCGGTCGGCATCCGGGTCGCATCCGAAGGCAATGTCGAAATCATCTTTCATGGCAATCAAACCGGCCATGGCGTAGGGGCTGCTGCAATCCATGCGGATTTTTCCATCGGCATCGATATGCATAAATTGGAAAGACGGATCGAGGGCCGGATTCACATTGGTCAAATTGAGATTGTAGGTTTCCGCGATGGGTGCCCAATAATCCAGCGAAGCGCCTCCCAAAGGATCCACGCCCAGTTTGAGTCCTGAATTGGAAATGGCCTCCATATCCAAAACCTCGGACAATCCTTTTACATAGGGTGTCACCAAATCCATTTTGATAACCAGATCATCTCTAAAGGCGCGGTCAAAAGACATCCGGTTTATTTCATCCATATCCGTTTCGAGCATCACGTTTGCGCGATCCTGAATCCAGTTGGTGGCATCGGAGTCTGCGGGGCCGCCATGGGGAGGATTGTATTTTAAGCCGCCGTCTTCTGGTGGATTGTGTGAGGGGGTGATGAGGATGCCGTCCGCTTGGTCTTCATGGGTGCGGTTGTATTCGATAATCGCCTTGGAGATCGCAGGGGTGGGGGTTGGACGTCCTCCCTCCTGCACGCAAACCGTGACTTGGTTGGCGACCAAAACTTCAATGGTCGTTATCCAGGCCGGTTCAGACAAAGCATGGGTATCCATGCCCAGGAAGAGCGGCCCTTTAAATCCCTGGATGTCACGGTACTCGCAAATGGCTTGTACGATGGCCAAAATATGATTTTCATTAAAGCGGCGGTCACTGGAGGATCCACGGTGGCCGGAGGTGCCAAAACTGACCCGCTGCTCAGCAATATCCGGACGGGGATGGCGAATATAATAACTGGACACCAGCCCGGGGATATTGGGGATAAGATGGGCGGGGACAGGTTTTCCGGCGAGTGGATGCTGAGACATAAGGTTTCCTTGGTAAATTGAAGTTATTATCTTAATCACGAACCGTTGATTCACAAGCAGAATTCAGTTAGAGATCCATGAATGCAATTTCCCTTTTCATTCACCGCGATTGATTTTGAAACCACCGGATCAGTGGCAGGATATCCGGTGGAGCCCTGGCAGGTGGGACTCGTCTCTTTTTCGCCGGGTGAAAAACCTGTTTTTTGGGAGTCTCTGCTGCAGGTGGGGCCCCGACCTTTTCATCCCAGGGCTCCCGGCAGGCACGCACAGTTGCGTGAGGCATTGGCAGAGGCTCCGCGGCTGGAGGAGTGTTTGCCCGTGCTGAGAACCTATTGCAGTTCAAAGCCGCTCCTTGCCCACAATGTGGCCACCGAAAAAAAGTGCTTCCGGCAATCGGTTCCGATGGAAAAGTTCGGACCCTGGGTGGACACCTTAAAGCTTAGCCGGGCGGCGTGGCCCCATTTAACTTCCCATAAGCTGGAAGACGTTCTGGTCGCATTGGACTTGATGAACGAAATGCAAAATCAATTTCCGGACCGGGGCGCGCACGATGCTTTATATGATGCGTATGGATCCGGTTTAATCCTGCTGCACCTGTTCTCTTTGGATGAGTGGAAAGAAGTGCCTTTGGATTTATGGGTGAATCCGGATTTAAGCCGCTGGCACCGGCGTTGATAATGGGAAAGGGGACACATGTTTTCCTAAGGGGAAAGGGTCGGGGTTCCACGAGGATTTGCGTGTCCGCGCCCCCCCCAAAAAAAAATCCCGCATTGCGCATAACGCAATGGCGGGATTCGCAACTGAACAATTTGCGGACTAAGCGAATTGTTTGTCGACGATGGCTTCAGCTGCGGACCAGTATCCGCTGGCATCGCCTTCAAATCCGTTTTTCTCAGCCATCAAGTAGGCTTCGAACTGAATGCGCTGGTAACGTTCTTCCGCAGAGAGGGTCGCAACATTTTTAGCCGGCTCTTTTTTGGCGGCCGCTTTTTTTGCACTGGCTTTTTTCTTGGCGGGTGCTTTTTTTGCTGTGGCTTTTTTGGCAGCGGGCGCTTTTTGGGCCGGTGCTTTCTTTGCAGGGGCTTTTTTAGCGGGCACTTTTTTGGCAGGAGCCTTTTTCGCCGGCGCTTTTTTGGCAGGAGCCTTTTTCGCCGGCGCTTTTTTAGCTACGGCTTTTTTGGCGGCTGGAGCTTTCTTGGCTGCAGCAGTTGTTTTTTTAGTGGTGGATTTTTTTTTGGCGCTCATGTGCCTGTCCTTGTTAGTTGATTTTAATGCACGTATGCATAAGAGTTCCATATCTACACTATTTTTTATGATGCAAGACAGAAAAGGAATGAATTATGTTGAAATTACAAACAATTGACCAGGAACTCGCCTCCGCCGTTCAGGAAAGTATCGTGCAAAACTTCTCCGAAGGTTTACCCGAAGATTTTAAAGCCTCGGTTTTTCGTACTTCCGATCCCCGGCATGGAGACTATCAGTGCAACGACTGTATGCAGCTCGCCAAGGCTTTACGTCAGGCGCCCAGAGGGATTGCAGAAAAAGTGGTGGCAGGACTTGAGGGACATGCCGCATTGGAAAAAGTGGAACTGGCCGGCCCGGGTTTTATCAATTTCACCTTGTCGACAGAATGGCTCGAAAATCGGATTTTATTTTTGGAGTCTGATGGACAGCGCGGAATTCCGCAGGTGGGCGAAGGGCAAACCGTTGTGGTGGACTATTCCAGTCCAAACGTTGCGAAACCGATGCATATTGGACATATCCGCTCGACGGTGATTGGAAATGCCCTGGACCGTTTGCACCGTGCCTGCGGATTTAATGTGATCGCCGATAATCATCTGGGTGACTGGGGGACTCAGTTCGGACTTATTTTGATGGGCTACCGTAATTTCCTGGACAAAGAGGCCTTGGAGGTTTCGCCGGTAGCTGAATTGGAGCGGATCTATGTGGCGAGTTATCAGAAATCCAAGGAGGATGAAAGTTGGCTGGATGCGGCCCGTGATGAGTTGGTGAAATTGCAGGCCGGGGACGAAGAGAACTTGAAGCTTTGGAAAAGTTTTGTGGAACTCAGTCTGATGGAATTTAATAAAATCTATGCACGTCTGGACGTCCGCTTTGATCTGGAGCGGGGCGAAAGTTTTTACAATGACCGCCTGGCTGGTATACTGGATAAACTGAAAGCCGCCGAGTTGTTGCAGGAAAGTGACGGCGCGCAAATTGTGGACCTTGAAGAGGAAAAGCTGGGGGTTTGCATTGTGCAGAAACGGGATGGCGGTTTTAATTATGCCACCACCGATATTGCCACTGTATTTAGTCGGGTCGAAGAATTTTCTCCGGCCACGATTCTTTACGTGACGGATGAACGTCAGCAGCGTCACTTCCAGCAGTTTTTCTCCGTGTCAAAAAAACTGGGTATTGAGACGGATCTTCAGCACGTGTGGTTTGGATTGATGCGTTTGCCGGAAGCAACCTTCAGTACCCGTGAAGGCAATGTCATTAAATTGGAAGCGTTGCTGGACGAAGCGGAACGCCGGGCGCTGGAAATGGTGAAAGCCTCCAGTCCGGATCTGTCTCCTGAAGTACAGGCCCAAGTGGCATCCGCAGTGGGGATTGGCTCCATCAAGTATGCGGATTTAAGTCAAAACCCGCAAAGCCTGGTCACATTTACCTGGGAAAAAGCCATGGCTTTAGATGGAAATTCCGCGCCCTACCTTCAGTATGCCCATGCCCGAATTCGCTCGGTGTTGGATAAATATGCGGCCCAATTCCCTGAAGGGAAACCTGAGGAGGCCCCTTATCAATTGGCTGAACCTTTGGAGCGGGATTTGGGGTTGAAAATCGCCCGCTTCCCTGAAGCCGTTTTGATGGCGACGCGAACCTACCGTCCCAATCTGTTGGCAGACTATCTTTTTGATCTGGCTCAAACGTACAGCACCTATCATCAAAGCATTCCTTTTCTGCGGGCTGAACCCGGGGTGAGGGAAAGTCGGATGCGCCTGATTGCCTTGGTGGCTGATACACTGAAGGATGGATTAAAACTTCTCGGTATCGAAACGCCTAACCGGATCTAATTGCCATGCCCCGTCCTCAAAAAACTCCTTTTCCTGCAGCCCCTCAAGTTGCGGTTTGGTTATGGATGATGTGTACCCTGATCGTGATTATGGTCGCGGTGGGCGGGATCACCCGGCTCACGGAATCCGGTTTATCGATGGTTCGCTGGGAACCGGTAAAAGGGGTCATTGCCCCTCAAAGCCAGGAAGCCTGGCAGGAGGCATTTGATCTTTATAAAATCAAAGCCGGCACCCAGTTTGAAAAGTTTTCCGCCGATCGGGAGATGACTTTAAAAGATTTCCAGAAAATCTATTTCTGGGAGTATGCCCATCGGGTATTAGGCCGTTTTATCGGATTGGCGTATGCGTTACCCATGTTCTATTTTCTGTTGCGGGCTAAAATGCCCAAAAGTTGGAAAGTGAAATTATGGATTGGGCTGATTTTGGGTGGTGGGCAGGGAGTTCTGGGATGGTTTATGGTGATGAGCGGTTTTGCGGATTTACCTTACGTGAGCCACTTCCGTTTGGCGGCCCACTTGTGCATGGCCTTGTTTGTGTTTGTATATCTGTTGTGGTTGATATTGGACTTGGTGCCGTTTTGGACTCATCGCCGTGAAAATTATGATTCCATTAAACCGCTCCGGGTGGCCACGGGACTGTGGCTGGTTTTGCTTTCCCTGCAGATTGTGTACGGCGCTTTTACCGCCGGCTTGCGGGCCGGGTATATGTACAACAGTTATCCCATGATGGGGCGGCGGCTCTTTCCGACGGACGGAATTTTGGAACACTACGGTTCCGTACTTCGGAACGTGCTGTATAACCCGGTGATGGTGCAGTTTATTCATCGTCACTTGGCCATGGTGGTGTTGGTCACGGGGATTTGCCTTTGGGGCTTTGCGATGCAGAAACGATTGATGCATCGCCAGAAGCTGGCGATGAATTTGCTGTTGTTGACTCTCAGTTTACAGTTTGTGCTTGGGATCTTTACTCTGGTGAGTGGCATGAATATGGTGCTGGCGGTGTCCCATCAGGTCTGTGCATGTTTTGTGCTGGGTTCTGGAGTGATGGCCTTTCATGAACTGACGCCGCCTAAAAAGATAACTTCCTAGTGCCGCGTTCAGGGTCTGTTGATTTATTCAGAAACCTTCCTGAAAACGCCAAAGGCGTGATCCAGTCCCAGCCAGCAGGGGTTGCATCCCAGGCTGGTACAAGGTCGTAGCGTTGCTCTTTTTCGTTGAAAAGAATAAATCAACAGGCCCTTCACGCGGCTTGATGCGGGCGCCTTCAGCTGTCCGGGTTTCGGAGAATTGAGTTTCAGATCTTATGGTTTTGTCTGCGAGGCGCAAACCCGGGTTTTGCGTTACTCTCGGCATAAAGGCCTTCGAAAGAAACTCCGTAAACGGAGGACTCGGAAGTTACTCAGCAATTTTTCCGAACACCGTGACTTCTCGGCGGTCGTGATAAAACTGTCGGACTTGCAGGCCGGGGTGGCGCTCCATCCATTTTAAGACGGGTTTAAGGGCGGGGAGAGGATTGGTTTGAGGCAGTTTAATGTTCATCACCAAGTTCCGGCAGTGTTTGCCGTCCACCCAATATCTGAGCAGGCCCAGAACTTTTCCGGGGGGGACCAGCATATCACCCACCAGCCAATCGACCGGGGGTTGCAGTTTGGCCAATTGATAGGTGAGGCCATCCCGGTGTAAATGTTCGATGCGGCGGATACAGGCATCTTCAATTTTGAGCGGTCCGTTATCGATAGAGGTTACCTGGCAACCTCGTTTTGCAAAGGCAAAGCTCCATCCGCCGGGGGCAGCGCCGAGATCGATTACGGTTTGATCCTCCTGCGGTTCGTGTGCCATGCGTACAAAAGCTTCTTCAATTTTTAAAAAAGAACGTGAGGGGGCCCGGCTATCCATTTTCATTCGCGCGCGTCCACCGGGGACAGAGGAGGTCAATTGATCCGGTGCCGCCACGGAAAACAGAAATCCTTTGGTCGTGCAGGCGCACTGCAAAATCATCCCTTTGTTGCCTTTGAACAATTTTTCCGGTTTGCGTTCCCATTTTTTGATGCCGGGGTGCAGCTGATGGCCTTTGCGGATTAATTCACGGACGATACCTTCCAGGCGTGAAGAGCCTCCGGTATCCTCATCTTCAACCGCAAGTTGATGCACGGCCCAGGGACTGGGCTGTTCGCCGAAAAATTGCCATACGGCTGCAGTTAAGGCTTCGGGAACGGATTCACCTTTTTGCAGTGGATAAAACCGGGCGTGAGGGAGGCGCTGCCATTCAAAAATGAGTGCGTCTTCGGGAAGGTGATGGCCTTCCAGTTGCACCATGCCGGCGGCGGCGATATTGCTAAAGATGCCATAGGTCGCCTCCAGCTCCTGTTGTAAAAGTTCTTCGCCACCGGGGCGGCTGCAAAGGAGATGGAAAGGTGAGGAGAGATGGGCTGTCATAAAGGTTTTTTCATTTCCTTACACAACATCGCTCCGCTGACAAACCCTTTTAGATGTTGCCGTGTCATCTTTGGATTCCGGATGGTGGGTAGATGTGTGGGAGACGCGTCCACCCGGCAACCGATCCCCGGGTCAACCTCCATTTCAGGTGAAGGATACCAAATCTTTTGCCGAACCAATTCGTGCATGGTGATCTTTGCCGAAATTATTATCCCAGAAGGTGTTTCCTTCGTGATCGATGCCTTCCACCGCATAGCGAATACAGGTGCCGGCAGGAAAGGTATCCAGTCCAATGTGCCACACATCCTGATCACCGAGCACACAGGATTTCTCCATGGGACGGTGAATCCAGTTTTGCCCGTCATCCACACTGTACAAAATATTGACTTGTTTTAGTCCGCCGACTTCGTGACTAAAGGTGGTCACCCAAAATTCGGTCCAGGGACGGCTTTCACCGTTTGCAGGCCAATGATAGGTGTTTTGGAGCGGGAAGTTTTTTTCTGCGAGTTCTTTTGTCATAACTGTTTTCTTTTTATCTGCTTTCACGTTACCTTCAATCCTCTTAATTATCAGTTTTTGATTAAGACTTTATATTAAAACAAAATTGTATCATCCTACAAATATGAATAAATTAGATCCGAAAATTGAGAGTGGATGGAAGGCGCAGTTAACCGGGGCATTTTCGGATGCGTCGTTTGCTGAATTAAAAGCCTTTTTACTCGCTGAGCGTTCAGCGGGGCAAAAGGTGTATCCTCCGGGATCCCGTATTTTTGCGGCCTTTGATCTGACACCCTGGGAAGAAGTGCGGGTGGTGATTCTGGGTCAGGATCCTTACCACGGACCCGGTCAGGCGAACGGTCTTTGCTTTTCGGTGGCGGATGATGTGCGTTTGCCTCCGTCCCTGCGGAATATGTACAAAGAAATGGAAACCGATTTAGGATGTAAGCCACCCGAAAACGGGGACTTAAGTTTCTGGGCGGAGCAGGGGGTGTTACTGCTGAATGCCACCCTGACGGTGCGGGCGCATGAAGCCGGTTCGCACCAGAAGCAGGGCTGGGAACCTTTCACGGATCAAGTGGTACGCAAGTTGAATGATCACCCACGGAGACTGGTGTTTATTTTATGGGGAAGTTTTGCGCGGAAAAAGGCAGCCGAAATTGATCGGGACCGTCACTTTGTGATTGAGGCACCGCATCCCTCACCGCTCTCAGCGCATCGCGGATTTTTCGGCAGTAAACCCTTTAGTAAAACCAATGCAAAATTGAAAGAGTGGGGCGAGCCGGAGATTGATTGGAGTGGGTCAGAGTTGTGAGCATTTTTTGAAATTCTATTCTGTCATTTTATTACTCTGGCTCTGTCCTGTTTGGGGCGGCTTGAGTTCTGGACCGAGGCCTTGGGCAGAAATTTTAAAGGATGAAGGTCGAATTCTGGTGATGTTACCTCTAGATGAAAAGCTTGATAATGAAGAAAGCCTTCAATTTACTTTACCCGATGGGACAAACATTAATTTACGGGAAATATTTTCAATTTCAGGTGTTTACGATTTAAAAACAAATACACCACTTTGGACCTTTGACTGGGGAAGTGCATATAAAAGTGATATGGTATGGAGTGATGATTTTTCCTTGATGGTTATTTGGTCTTGTAAAGAATTTGAATTTAAGAGAGGCGTGCCTCTCGGGTTGAATTTTTTAAAGGAGGGAAAGGTTCTCAAGTTTCATTCTGAGGATGACTTGTATCTTAAGTTTTCTAAATGGTATTTCTTGTCTCATAAAATTCAATTAGGTGGGGCGAATTATATGGAATTAATAACCGAGGGTGATCAGTTAATCTACAGTACTCCTCGTCGGGGTTCTCCATCTCCCATGGGCTGGCGGGATATCGGTTACTGGGAAACTTACACTTTTGATATGAATACGGGGGAGATGCTTTCGCTGGAAATCGAAGACACCAAAACCAAGCGGATCATTGCGGTGATTTTGGCGATTTTCGCTTTGGTGATGGGGTCGATTGTTGGCTTGGTGGTTTGGTTGGTTCGAAGGGCGAAACCGGTGAAAAATGGGTTGGGGGAGTAGTTCGGAGTTCCCTCGTTTACGAGGTTTTGCCTGAAGGCATTTATGCCGAGGGTGACGAGAAGCAAAGGTTCGCGTTTCGCATAGCAAATGTTTGAAATTCGGAACCCGGGTTGCGCGTAACCTTTCGCGTAAACGCTTCAGGTGAAACCGACTTAAGTCGGAACTTGGAAGTTACGAGAAGGGCTTCTGTTATAGGTCTTTTAATCGCTCGGCCAACAAACTAACCCGCTTTTGACTGTCGGCGTTTTGCAGGGCCATGCGGATGGCTTTGGAGGGGCCGACCAGAATGACCAGTTTTTTTCCGCGGGTGACACCGGTGTAGAGCAGATTTTTTTGCAGCATCATGTAATGCTGGGTGTGCAGGGGAAGGATCACGCAGGGATATTCCGAGCCCTGGGATTTGTGGATGGTGACCGCATAACTCAAAGTCAGTTCGTCGAGTTCGTTAAATCCGTAATCGACTTTTTTGCCGGCCATATCGACCCAAACCACTTGGTCTTCCCGGTCGATACCTATCAACATGCCCATATCGCCATTAAACACTTCTTTGTCGTAGTTGTTCATGATCTGCATGACGCGATCTCCCACCTGATAGCGGATGCCGTATCGTTCTACGCCGTCCCCTTTGGGATTAAGAAGCTTCTGAATGGATTGATTTAAATTTCGGGCTCCCAGCTCCCCGCGCTGCATGGGGGTGAGGACTTGCACTTCCCTTCGGGGATCCAGATGAAAATTGGATTGTATGCGTTTGCTTAAAAGTCCGCGAATGCGGCCCCATACATCCTCCGGGGTTTCGGCTTCTATGTGATAAAAATCACCCGGGTTCGCGGGGGTGCAACTATTGGGGAATTCCCCTTTGTTGATTTTGTGCGCATTGGTGATGATCCGGCTGTCGGCCGCCTGACGGAAGATCTCGGTAAGACGGCAAACCGGAACGGTGTCGCTGCGGATGATGTCGCGTAAAACAGATCCGGGTCCGACGGAAGGGAGCTGATCCACATCTCCCACCAAAATTAATACGGCATTTTGAGGAATCGCGGCGATCAGTTTATTGGCCAGGGGCAGGTCGAGCATGGAGGCTTCGTCAATGATGAATACATCGCCTTTCAGCGGGTTGGCCCGGTCGTGTTTGAAACCGCCGTTGGTGGGATCATAGATGAGCAGTCGATGGAGGGTTTGCGCATAATGTCCGCTGGTTTCCTGCATGCGTTTGGCCGCGCGGCCGGTGGGGGCGGCGAGATGCACTTTGGATTTCCGCGCTTCGTATATTTTAATGAGGGCGTTCACCAGGGTGGTTTTTCCCACTCCGGGTCCGCCGGTAATGATTAACACTTTGCTCAACAAGGCCTGGCGGATGGCATCCGCCTGTTTGTCGGCCAATTCAAACCCCAATTTACTTTGCACCCAACTTAAAACTTTTTCAGGTTCCACGTCTTTGAGCGGGGCGGTATCCTGATTGAGCAGTTGCAGGTCGCGGGTGAGGTCCATTTCCGCCCGATGGAAGGGTGCGAGATACACCAGCGGGGTTTGGGTGTATTTGGTTTCCAGGATGAGGCGTTTTTCGGCCAAACCGTGGAGGACGGCCTCCTCCAGGGCTTCCACTTCAATATTTAATTGAGCCGCGGTATTCATGACCAATTCGTCACGGGGGCAGGCGCAGTGTCCCTGTGAAGAGGTTTCCTGCAAAACATGTTCGAGGCCGGCGCGGGCGCGGAGGGGACTGTTCTGATCGATCCCAAAATGCTCCGCAATTTGGTCTGCGGTTTTAAAACCGATACCGCGGATATCCCGGGCGAGACAGTAGGGGTTGGATTGCACGCGTTGCATGGCTTTTTCGCCGTAGGTTTTATAGATGCGAAAAGCACGGGCGGTGCTGACCCCGTGGCTCATGAGAAAGGTCATGATTTCGCGGACGGTTTTCACTTCCTGCCAGGAATCTTTAATGCGTTTCCGGCGGGTGGGACCGATGCCTTCCACTTCCTGCAGGCGGGCGGAGCGGGTGTCGATCACATCCAGCACATCTTTGCCGAACTGGGCCACCAGCTTTTTGGCGTAAACCGGGCCGATGCCGTGAATCAGTCCGGAGCCGAGAAATTTTTCGATGCCGGCGAGGCTGTCGGGCGGGGAGGTGCGGATGACCGATGCACGTAATTGTTTGCCGTGGTTGGGGTCCATCATCCAGTCTCCGCTGGCCACCAAAAACTCCCCCACACTCACATTGGGGATTTTTCCCACCACGGTCACCAGTTCCTTTTCGTCTTTGACCTCGACTTTGAGCACGGCAAATCCGGTCTCCTCCGAATGGAAGGTGACGCGTTCCACATGACCGCTAATTTCAGAAAGTTCAGGTTTAGGCATGACAGGTTAGAGGAAAAAGAACTATACCTCTCTTTTAAATTCGTGTAGGATTTACTTACAGAATCTTAAAGGAGAAGTCTATGATGCAAAGTAAAACAACTCACAAACAAAAACAGGGCTTTTCCTTGGTGGAATTATTGGTGGTGATGGCCATTATTGCCATTTTAATGGGCATTGTGATTGGGGTTTCCGGTTCAATTCAGCGAAATGCTGCGGAAGCAAAGGCCAAAGCGGAGATTGCAGGTCTCATGACTGAGATTGAACTGTATAAAGCAGACAATGGGCAATATCCTCCTTCCGGGAATGTTTCGGGGCGTGAAGTGATGATGTTGAATAAAGCCTCTACTGCGGATCCTTCAGATCCGGAAGGTTTTATGGATTGGTATGAAGACAAGTATCCGGACACGGTATTTACCATGATCAATATTGCCACCAGTAATGGTACGGATTATTTTATCGATCCCTGGGGGAAAGCGATTATTTATGAATATGACGAGTCAACCCCGTTTATTTATCTGATCGGCAGTACCGGCACCAACGGTGCGCTGGGAGGGAATGGCAGCTCCACATTTGGTGATGGAGATGATATCACCAGTCGTAACGGCGCACTTTAAAAGGAACAAATTTATGAAAAAAACATCCCCAAAACTTGGTTTTACTCTTATTGAATTGTTGGTGGTCATCGCGATTATCGCGTTACTGGCCGGACTGCTTTTTCCCGCCATCAGCTCCGCCATGTTGACGGCGAAAAAGGCTAAAGCGAAGACGGTCTGTCAAAATATTGAAACGGCGATATTGGCCTATAAAAACGAATACAACGGGAAGCTTCCGGTGGTGCAGAATAACTATAGCAAAGACAATGAAGTCGGCACGTCCAATGAACAGTTCTCTAAAAATGTGCTTA
Organism: Kiritimatiellaeota bacterium B1221; assembly: GCA_029269125.1. GTDB lineage: Bacteria > Verrucomicrobiota > Kiritimatiellia > SS1-B-03-39 > UBA6053 > UBA6053. The sequence goes on from JARHXX010000003.1 coordinate 45,700, forward strand.
TCGTGTTGATGGCGATTGATGATAACAATGTAAACGACAACCATAAACTGAATCACAAGCGTATCGTTTTCCTGGAAACCGACGTGCCCACGGATGACGGCACCTATCTGGATCCCTGGGATCAACAATATCAAATCATCCTGGATTTAAACGGGGATAAAAAGGTTACCTACCTTTCCGGATCGTCTGATCATCGTAAAAGCGCCGTCGCCGTTTCTTCAGGTCGAAATCGGAAATGGGGCGCCAACAATTCCAAAGATGATGACAATGAAGACAACATAGCCAGTGTTGAACTTCCGTTGCTGGACTAAATCATTTTTTGAAGAAAGAAACCGGGCCCACGGGTCCGGTTTTACTTTGCCATGAAACAGGATCCCCGCGTCTCCACATTTAAACAGGAATTTTATTCCCAAGTCAGCGATACTGATTGGTCAAATTGGCGCTGGCAATTGCGCCACCGTATCCGGGATTTGGAGGGGGCGGAGCGGATTTTCCAATTGACCGATTCAGAACGGCAGGCAATTCAAAAACGGCAGGGCTTGCTACCACTGGGAATTACCCCTTATTACGCAGCGCTGTTGGATAGAGATGATGCGGCCGATCCGCTTCGCCGCACCAAAATTCCAAGCATGGAGGAGTTTAAGGTGACGGGGGACGAGTGTGAAGACCCCTTAGGCGAAGATGCACATAGTCCGGTGCCGGGTTTGGTACACACCTATCCCGACAAGGCTTTGTTTTTGGTGACCGATTTTTGCGCAACCTACTGCCGGTATTGCACCCGTGCCCGTATGGTGGGTGGAGGGGAGTTTTTACCGGAAAAATCGATGTGGGAGAACGCATTGGATTATATCCGTGCCCATCCGGAGATTCGGGATGTGCTGTTGAGTGGCGGTGATCCTCTGATCCTTTCGGACGCGCGTTTGGAATGGGTGCTCTCCCGCTTGGCGGAGATTCCGCATGTGGAGTTTTTAAGAATTGGCACCAAGGTGCCGGCCGTGTTACCTTACCGTATTACGGACGGATTACTGGGGGTCCTCAAAAAATACCATCCCCTCTTTTTCAGTATTCATTTCACTCATCCCAATGAACTGACTCTTGAAGTACAGGAGGCCTGTAACCGCTTGGCGGATGCGGGCATCCCCATGGGAGGCCAAACGGTTTTGTTAAAGGGGGTAAATGATGATCCCGAAGTCATGAAGGCGCTGAATCTAGGTTTACTAAAGGTGCGTTGTAAACCGTACTATTTACATCAGTGCGATCCCATTCAGGGCAGTGCACATTTCCGGACTTCGGTTGAGGATGGCCAGGCGCTCATCCGGTCACTGCATGGACATACGACCGGCTATGCGGTTCCAACTTATATGGTGGATACAGCTGGCGGAGGGGGGAAAGTGCCGGTGGGCCCTGAATACATCCAGGGGCGTGACGGCGATTATCTCAAATTGAAAAATTTTCAGGGCAGGGATACAAAGTATTGGGATCCTGAATAATATTGGTTTTGCCAATTTATTGCCGGGTGTGATATGAAAGGCCCCTATGAAAATTTTATTTATTGGTGGAAGCGGAAATATTTCAGCAGCTTGTGTGCGGCTGGCGGTGCAGCAACAGCATGATGTGTATGTGCTCAATCGGGGCTCACGGCCTTTATCAGATTTTGGAATAGAAGGGGTGAGCTCTTTGATCGGAGATATCCATGATGAGGCATCTGTTCGGACAGTACTGGGGGATCATCACTTTGATACGGTGGCAAATTTCATTGCTTTTACCCCTGCAGATGTGGAACGGGATATTCGGCTGTTTCAGGGACGTTGCGGTCAATATATTTTCATTAGTTCTGCCAGTGCGTATCAAAAACCCCTGGTACAACCGGTTATCACAGAATCCACTCCCTTGAAAAATCCGTATTGGGAATATTCGCGGAATAAAATTGCCTGTGAGGATACCTGTATGAAGGCTTATCGGGAAGAGGATTTTCCGGTGACCATTGTGCGGCCCTCCTTAACCTATGAAACCGTGATCCCGGTGGCGATCGGGGGATGGAACGATTACACGATCGTTGAGCGGATGCGCCAGGGCAGGCCGGTACTGGTTCATGGTGATGGTTCGAGTTTATGGACCATTACCCATTCCAAAGATTTCGCCAAAGGATTTGTGGGGCTGTTGGGAAATCAGCAGGTATTGGGGGAGGCTTTTCATATTACATCCGATGAATTACTTACCTGGAACCAAATTTATGATGCAGTGGGGATCGCCGCGGGGGTGGGACCGGTGGTGAAGGTACATGTTCCCTCTGCTTTTATTGCCAAAATGGTGAACACAATGGAAGGGAGTCTTTTGGGGGATAAAGCCGTGAGTACGATATTTGATAATTCAAAAATTAAACGGGTGGTTCCCGGCTACAAAGCGGAAATTTCTTTTCAGGAGGGGATTCGGGATACCCTGGCCTGGTTTGAGGCTGATCCGAAGCGTCAGAGCATCTCGGAAGGATGCCATCACATGATGGATGCGGTCATCGGAAAATATCTTTCGGTTTTTGATACCCTGCAGCCTTTGTAGATAATCTGTGAAGCCAGCTTATTCGTCCAGATATTGTTCCGGTAACTGAAGTTTAAATCCGGATGGATCCTGAAAGATGAGGCCCTCATCCGGATCTTTCGGCATTTTTCGAATGGGAACTTTAAGAAAGCGTTTCTCGGATTTCAAAATTTCCTCGGCAAAATTCCCGGCTTGATGATGGGCCATCCATTGCGCTTTTAATGCTTTTTTGGCGACAATTGTTTTACTTGAATCTGCGAGATTTCGGGTTCCCGGAGCGTCTTCACGTGCAAAGAGATCTTCTTTTGGGTCGGGGGCGCTCCAGACGTATTTGTATTCGGTATTTACACTGCCGGTCAAAGTATTTTCGCCCGGGTTGTATTGGCAAAACACGGTCTCCCGCTCGGAAGTCCCGTTGGCCAGTTCGGATAAGTCAACTCCATGGTAACTGGGATCTTCATCCCGGCCGGCGGCCCGGCAGAAGGTCGGGGCAATATCCACTAAACGGGCCGGAAGGCTGCATTGTTTTCCCGCAGGGAAACGTTTGGGATAGCGGGAAATGAGGGGAATGCGGCTCCTCCCCGACAGAGCCGATCCCAATTCGGTGTTTTGACCCCGGATTTTCCCAGGGCATGAATGGTGTCAAAACGTTGTTGTTCCGTGAAGAGGAAAAGGAGGTTCGGAGTGGGATTTTTGCATGAAACCTTTTCGGAATGTGAGGAAAAATTATTAATCTTTTCTCACAATTCCATGACTTCGGGCAATGACCAAAACTTAGATTTATAAAGAATCAATCTCCGCAACTCGCGAACCTGTCAGGCGTTCAGGGCTCAGATGACTGCAATCACTTCCACCGTTACACCCGGGGCCGCCACCGGAATGAGGTTCCCATCGACGGCTTCACCATCTAAGGTCATGCTTTTGATCCCGCAGGACTGGCCATTGGGATTCTTAATGGTGATGTTATAAGTGGCGCCCCGGAATTTACGGGTAACTTTGATCTCCGGCCAGTCCGAGGGCAGGCAGGGGGCCAGACGAAGCCCGTTGTAATCGGGTTGTACTCCGCAGAAGCCCTGGCTCACAGTCAAAAAGGTCCAGGCAGCTGTTCCGGTGAGCCAGGCATTTTTGGATTCACCCGGGGTGGCCGCATCTTTGCCCGCAATCATTTGACTGTAGACGTAGGGTTCTCCCCGATAGGTGTCGATCATGGATTCTTTTGCCGCCGGACAAACGGAAAGGTAATATTCCAACGCACGGTCAGCTTCGCCCAATTTCATCAAGGAGAGGTGGATCCAAGGGTTGTTGTGACAGAAGACGCCGCCGTTTTCTTTGTATCCGGGCGGATAACTGGAGACCTCACCCAATTCGACATGGTATTCGGAGTAGGTCGGTTGCTGTAGCACGCATCCATGTTCGTAGTATAAATGTTTGTGGACGCTATCCAGGGCTTTTCGGGCCCGTCCGTCCTCCAAACCAATCCCGCCGAGGATACACCATCCCTGACTTTCAATATAGATTTGTCCCTCTTTGTTTTCTTTGGATCCAATGGGAGTTCCATAGGCATCGTACGCGCGGAGAAACCAGTCGCCGTCCCATCCGTGTTGGTCAACAGCGCTGACCATTTCGGCATATCCGTTTCGGGTGCGCCGGGCATCCTCTGTTTTACCTAATTGCTCATACAATCCGGCTAATAAATCCGCGGCGTGACAGAAGAGGCCGGCGATCATCAGTGATTCAGCCACCTGATCGTTTGCGCCATGGCCTGCCAATTGGAAGGATTCATTGGGTTCAGTTGAGAAGCAATTTAAATTCAGGCAATCATTCCAATCCGCATGGCCAATAAGAGGGAGGCCATGGGGGCCCCGGTTATCCAGGCAGTAACGAATGGATAATTCCAAATGATCAAGCAGGGTGCCTTCTTTAGCATCATCCGCTTGGTCCGCATAGCCAATCACTTCATTCAGTATGGAATCGTCACCGGTTTCTTTGATGTATGCGCAGGTGGAGAGAATCAGCCACAGGTGGTCATCCATAAATCCGCCGCCAATATCCGCATTTCCTTTTTTGGTGAGGGGTTGATATTGGTGGAAGCAAAGGCCGCTGGACATCTGGGTGGCCGCAATGTCCAATACACGTTGCCGCGCTTTTTCCGGCACCAGATGCACGAACCCTAAGAGATCCTGATTCGAATCACGGTATCCCATGCCCCGGCCAATACCGGATTCAAACATGGAGGCTGAACGGCTGAGGTTGAATGTGGCCATACATTGGACCTGGTTCCAGGTGTTGCCCATGCGGTTCATGACTTCATTGGGGGTTTCAATTTGAAAGCTGCCTAAGAGATCTTCCCAGCGGGCCTTCACATCATCGAATGCGGCGCTGACCACGTCATTGTCGGCATATTTTGCCATAATGGCCCGGCCTTTGGATTTGTTCATCACAAAGGGGGCATCGAATTTATTGTCCGAACCCTGTTCCACATATCCGAGAATGAAGGTGAATGATTCTTCCGCGCCGGGTTCCAACTGTAGATTTAATTGATGGGAGCCAATCGGATTCCAGCCATGAGCTATTGAGTTTCTGGCCTGACCGGCCTGCACCACCTGTGGATCGTGTAATCCGTTGTGAACGCCCACAAACGCATCCCGGCAGGTGTCAAATCCATCTACGGGACGGGTACAGCCAAACAGTGTGTAGTGGTCTCGGCGTTCGCGGTATTCTGTTTTGTGATATACCACGCCTTCATCCACTTCCACTTCGCCAATGGAGTATGTGCGTTGAAAATTGGTGGCATCATTCAGGGCTTCGTAGAAACAAAATTCGATAAAACTGAAGAATTTGAGGTCTTTGGCCACACCTGATTTATTGCGAACGGTGGTTTGCCACAGTTCAACGGTTTCTCCGTTGGGGACGGTAAATCTGATTTCTACTTCCACTCCGTTTTTTTCGGAAGTGATGACCGTGTATCCCAGCCCGTGACGGCATTCGTAACGGTCCAACTCTGTGCGAACGGGTTTCCAGGTGGGGTTCCAAATGCTGTCGCCATCTTTCACATAAAGGTAACGGCCATTGTTGTCGTAAGGCATATCGTTGTACCGATAGCGGGTCAGCCGGCGAAGTTTGGCATCGCGATAAAAGGTGTAGCCCCCTCCGCAGTTGGTGACCAACCCGAAAAGATCGTCCTGTCCGAGAAAGTTCAACCAGGGAAGGGGGGTATCGGGGCGGGTAATTACATATTCACGGTTGGCGTCGTCAAAATGGCCATAGGGATTTTCTGTCATGGATGCCTCGTCAGTTTTGGGATTGTGTAAGGGATGAATTTCCATCGGGTAAGGTCTCAGTTTTGATGGATTTATATCATGCCCCAGGCGAAAGAATCTGACAAGATTCTGTTCGTTCAACCCGTTGACTTAATGATGGGATTCTGATTTATTTCCGGAGTGAAAAATCGTGTAACGCAACGGGATATTGCCAAGGAGGCCGGCGTGGATGTCTCTACCGTTTGCCTGTGCCTAAATGGGCATCCCCGCATATCGGAAGAAACCCGTGATCGGGTGCGGGCGATTGCGGAGCGTTTAGGATACCGGCCCGATCCGGCCCTTTCCGCGATCGCCGCCAGCCGTTGGTCCAAAAACCGAAGTGATACCGGTCGGGTTCTGGCATTTGTGGCAGATGACCTTCAAGCGGCTGAACCAGAGTTGAAATTATATTTACGTGGGGTTTGTTCCCGTGCGGAAGCTTTGGGATATCGGGTTGAACCTTTTTCTCTACGGGATTATCCTTCGGCTGAAGCATTGAACCGGGTGATCCGTGCCCGGGGAATTCGGGGGATGATTTTGGGGCAATCCCGGCATGAGTTGCCATTGGAGTTGTTCGACCAGAACAGTGTGCCGGAAGTGCATTGTGGATATTTACGGGACGTGCCCGGTGACATGGTGCGCCCGGACCTCCGTATGGCGATGTCCAAGTTGCTTGAAAACCTTTTACAAAATTATGAGCGGATTGTGTGTTTTCTGCCGGTTGAAAAAGAGCTGCGTTCCGATCAAGTTCTTTTAGGGGCCGCGCTAGCGCATGCCCGTATGGCTCCGAGGGGACGCATTCGGGTTTTAACCCCGCCACCGATTTTTTCATCAGGTTCCCTCGACAAATTACAAAAGTGGATGCCGGATGCGGTGGTGACGATCAATGAATTACAATCCGCGAAACTGCAGACGGAAACCGCTTTGGGAGATGCGGTGATTCATACCCTGCATACGCTTCCGCCTTTTACGGGAAAGCAAGGCGCGGACCTGCGGCTGGAGGATGTGGGGCGCGCCAGTGTGAGTCTGTTGGAGCTTAAACTTCGTCACCAGCCGCTGGCGGATGAAAGCTACGGGCAAAACCTGTTGGTCGAACCCTCACTTTTACTCTAGTCGTTTCGGTTACAGGAGTTGTAAATTACGGGCGTACCGGGTGGTGATTTCGAGCTCATCCAATGTGGCAATGGCTTTTTCGTCAATTTGGATATTCTCGAAATAGATGTCTTGAATGTCCGCTTCCTGGCTCCAGCCTCCAATCATCGAGGTGGTGTATCCCGCATTGCTGGGTGTGGTGTGCCAATAGATGTCTTTGAGAGTTACATTGCGGATGCGTCCGGTAATTTCTCCCACGCTAAACCGTGATTTGGATATCCGGAAATCCAAAAATTTATCGAAGCAGTGTTCAATGCGAATGTTTTCAAAAATGATATCCTCCACCAGCGCCTGGGCATAATTATGGATCGAGAATACGGCACCCTGACCATGGACGCATAACACATCGATATTGCGAAAGGTCACGTTGCGCACCCATTCGTTATTCAGTTCATGGCCGATTTCCATGGCATTGCCGGCAGGTGCATTAAAAAAGGTACAATTTTCAACCAGCACATTTTCTACATTATGCCGTCCGTCACAGGTATCCGGACTGCTGTTTTTTGCGCCGATAAGCAGGGCTTTAATTACGACACAGTCATCATTATTACAGAGGAAGCAGTCGTGAATATGCACCCCTTTGCAGCCTACGACGTCTATGCCGTCCGAGCTCACCACCTCCCCAATTTGTTTGATATTGCAGATCTCCACATTTTCACATGCCACCGGAACCAGCATCCATCCGCTGGGCTCAATCATGGTGAGATCCCGAACGGTAACATTCGTGCACTGGTGAAAGCGGGCGAGATGTTGGAAGCGCCGTCCACCCACAAGATCCTTGCTGCCATCCAAAATACCGTGTCCGCGAAGGGTCAGATTCTTCGCGTCTTTTGCGCGCACTACCCCCCGGAGGACCGCTCCTCCTTCAATGTACAGGGTTTGACCGTCATCAATTTCAAAATTTTCCGCATCGTACACTTGTCCTTCCTTAAACCACAAAACCTTGGGGTCTTCCGGGTCGGGGCGATCCGTTTCGGGAGGGTTTGCCCAAAAGAAGAAAGGGCGGCGGCCGGGTACTTCCAAGCTTAATTTGTCGGGTTGTGCCAAGCTGAAACTGAAGCAATTTCCATCCACATGGGCTTCTATATTGCGATTTCTAGGGAGCAGAGTGACTTCCGACAATGAAGCGGGGTCGCTGAGGGTCACGGTGACTTGAACAGGTCCATTGGCAGGGTCGAAGATCAAATTGGCGAAATCCGCAGTTTCGGTTCGCAGGATTTCTACGGGTTTTCCGTCGATATTCAGTTGTATATCTGTGGCAAATTTACAGCTCGGCGGATGTTGAAAAGTCGTTATCATTTCAGAATGAGGGCATAGGGTTGAAAATAAGGGACTTCTCATAGATGGGTGTCGCTCTATTTGCACGAAGAATGAGGGTGAAATCTTGCGATCCGGTCAAATGCGGAGATTGTTTTGTGTTTATTCTGCCGTTCGTCCTATATGTGGATTTAATTGATTAAGGCTGTTTCTATGCCTGCAATATAGGAGGTGGCATTAAGAGTAAGTGAAGATTGCATTCATAAGTCTTTCTTCATATGTGCGGGGGATGAACTTTGGAACATTTGACTCAGACCATCAGGAATACCGTATTCACCGCCCCGACACTCCACGTCCTTGGAGCAATTATTTAGGCAGTGCTGAATTTGGCGGGGTGATCACCAATAATGCGGCGGGGTACACTTTTTATAAATCTGCAGCGCAGGGGCGTCTTACCCGATTTCAGTTTAATGGCACACCCGCAGAATGGTGTGGCCGTTACCTCTATGTGACGGAGGAGGATGGTGATTTTTGGTCGGCATCCTGGCTGCCGGTTGGCAAGCCTTTGGATGTTTTTAAAAGCGAATGTGCACATGCTCCGGGTTGTACCCGTATCCGTTCTGTTTATCGGGAGGTGGAAATAGAAGTGACCTATTTCATTCCTTTGGGGGAAACGTTTGAAGTATGGGATGTCCGGGTTACCAATAAAAGTGGCAAGGCGCGCAGGTTAAAACTATTTCCATTTGTTGAACCCCAGTGTAACTACAGTGCGGAAGATGACGGGAAAAATCTGCAATACAATCAGTATATTTCCAGCACCCGACTGGCCGCTCCGGGCCTGATTGATATCGGCTCCAATATCAATATGCCTGAAGATCCGGATCATTTTACGAACAAGGATCAAAAGCGACACCGTTTCTTTGGCTTGACCGGTATGGCCGCCACGAATTTTGATGCGGATTTGGAATGCTTTATCGGACGCCATGGCAGTAAAGCAAAACCTGCAGCCGTGGTGCAGGGCTGCTGCCGCGGTTCCGAGGCGGGAGGCGATATGCCCTGTGGCGCGTTTGAGCTGGATGTTGCTTTGGATGCGGATGAGGAAATGTGCTTTGCCTGTCTATTTGGTGTCGGTGAGGCGGAGAAGGAGGGACTCGCGATTCAGACTGCGATGGCAGATGTTTCCTCCAGAAAAGAGGCCCTGGCAAAAGTGAAACGCTTTTGGTCGGAACGTTTGAATACGCTGCAGGTGGAAACACCGGATACGTCCTTCAATGACATGGCGAACCTTTGGGCGCCATTTAACAGTTTGATGACCTTTTATTGGTCACGGACCGCAAGTCTGGTTTATGCCGGTGAACGCGACGGGCTGGGCTATCGGGATACTTTGCAGGATATCGTCGCGGCGGCATCATTGGTTACGGAAGAGGCTCAGGAAAGTTTGGAATTACTGATTACCGGTCAATACGCCAACGGAGGCTGTAAACCGGTGGTTCAACCTTTCGAACATTGTCCGGGGAGTGAGCAGGAACCCGACGCGTATCGTTCTGATGACGGTTTATGGTTATTTAATGCGGTGCCCGCGTATGTGAATGAAACCGGAGATACGGACTTCTATCAGAAAATCCTGCCATTTGCGGATCAGGGTGAGGCCACAGTACTGGGACATTTACGCCGTGCCCTGGATTTTAATTTGGAGCGTTGCGGGAGTCACGGCCTGCCCTGCGGGTTGCATGCGGACTGGAACGACTGTGTCCGTTTGGGGGAAAAGGGCGAGTCTGTTTTCGTGGCCTTTCAGCTGCGCTTTGGCTTAGAGGTTTACCAAAAACTTTGTTCAAGATTCCAGAAAACTACCGAAGCGGAATGGGCCGCAGACATGTTGAGTGATTTTGATCGCCGGTTAGAGAGGTATGCCTGGGATGGCGAATGGTATCTGCGGGCCTATCGATTTGACGGGATGAAATTCGGTTCACGTGAAAATGAAGAGGGGCGGATTTTTATGAATCCGCAAACCTGGTCGGTATTAAGCGGTCATGCACAGGGAGAGCGCGCACATCAGGTAATGGAATCCCTGCATCGCGAATTAAATACACCTTACGGGGTCATTTTATGTGCGCCTCCGTATGTGTCCACAGATCCGCAGGTCTGCCTCGCGCGTCTGTTTAATCCCGGCATGAAGGAGAATGCGGGTATATTTAATCACACGCAAGGATGGGGGATATTGGCTTTGGCTAAATTGGGCATGGGCGATCGGGCTTATGAATATTTAATGAATGTATTGCCCTCGTCCTTTAATGACCGGGCGGAGTTGCGGGAAGTGGAGCCTTATGCGGTTTGTCAAAGCACGCATAGCCGTTACAGTCCGCGTGAAGGTACGGGACGGGTTTCCTGGCTGTCCGGTTCGGCAACTTGGAATTATGTGGCCATGGTGCAGGGAATTCTTGGACTGTGTCCGACTGAAGATGGTTTAAAGATTGACCCCTGCATCCCGTCAGCTTGGAAAACATTTAAAGTTGTGAGACGGTTCAGGGGACGGGAAATTCACATTGAGGTGAAAAATCCCCATGCCCGCAGCAAAGGGGTCCGGCGCTTGGAAGTCAATGGGGAATGGATCCCGGGGAATCATCTACAGTTGTCACCAAAAGGAACGGGTAAAATAGAGGTGGTCGCGGTGCTGGAGGCTTCGGGAGACTGATGGAAGCTCTTACATCCATTTAAAATGTTTACAGCCATCCAGCACCCCGCTGGTGGCTTGTTTTTTTGAGACGTAGAGCGCATAAGACTTCTTTTTTTCTTTGAGTGCGGATTTTACTTTTTCGGTCAGATCTTTGCCGGCATTGGCAACGAGAATGGCTCTGCAACCACTGGTCAGCGCGAGGAAGTCATTTCCTGAGTCTCCAGCATAAATCACTTGATCCGCACCGTAACCCACATGCCGGGCCAACCATTTTAGTGCGTAGGCTTTTGATACGCCTTCGGGTAAGAGATCAATAAGTCCGCAGTTCAGAAACGGATCAATGCTTCCATGTGCTTCATAAGGAATTTTAAAGTCCCGGAGGAGTTCATTGATTTGTTCGACCAGCAGATCCGTGCGTGAACTCTCACATTCGTAACTGAGTTTGAATTCCTGTTGATGGTCCGCCTGTTGGCGACTTAACCCCGGGAGTCCTTCAAGGATGCTGTGTATGGCTTGCTGGGATGACGCGTGCGTCTTTTCCGTTAAATGGGTTTTAAACTCTTCAAAAGGCAAATACCTTCCGTTGTGCATGTGATAAATACTGGTCCCCACATCACAAATAATCCATTCGGGGCGGGGGAGCTTTTCCTGCGTCATGGCATCCATGACCGACTCGAAATGCCTGCCGGTGCAGTAGATAAGAATGAGGCCGTTGTGCTCATAGGCTTTTGAAATTTCTTCAAGTGCCGACTGGTTTTCTGCGGAATCCGGGAGAGGTATAAGTGTACCGTCCAAGTCAGTTGCCAGTACTTTACGGATGATTTTGGTTTGGTTATTGAGTTTGGACATGGAATGCAGTTATAATAATTTGGCTATAAATTAAAGGTTTTTCAATAGTACTTAAATATAACATAGAGAAGAAGGTAATATATGACAGATAAAAAAGGATTGAGGATTTCGCTGATAAGCCTCCATGGACTGATTCGTGGTGAGAACATGGAGTTAGGAAAAGATGAGGACACCGGAGGGCAGATCCGGTATGTGCTGGAGCTTGCGCGTGCACTCTCTGAACGGGAAGATGTCGAACGGGTGGATCTGATTACCCGTCAGGTCATTGATGACCGGGTGTCGGATGATTATGCGCAACTCGAAGAGCAGATCTCCGACAAGGCTTACATTGTGAGAATTCCATTTGGTCCGCGCCGCTATCTCAGTAAAACCAAACTCTGGCCGTACATGGAAATGTTTGTGGATCAATGTCTCAATTACTTCCAACGGAACCGGACAAATCCGGATATTATTCACGGTCACTATGCGGATGCCGGATACGGGGGAGGGCAGCTGGCCCGTTTACTGGGGATACCTTTTGTATTTACCGGCCATTCACTGGGCCGGGTGAAACAGATGCGGCTGGTTGAATCCGGAACTTCACTTGAGAAAATTGAAAAGCGTTACAATATTTCCACCCGAATCGAAGCGGAGGAATTTGCGTTGGAAACCTGTTCGCTGATTTGCACCAGCACGCATCAGGAAGTCAAAGAGCAGTATGAGATTTATGAGAATTATATTCCCGAGCGAATGGAGGTGATTCCGCCGGGAGTGGATTTGGCTTCTTTTCATCCACCCAAAGAAGGTGAGCCTGAACCGGATATTGCCAAAGAGATTGCACGGTTTTTGGATGATCCCGGGAAACCGATGATTGTGGCCATGGCGCGTCCAGATGAACGCAAAAATTTAGAGAAACTTGTGGAAGTGTACGGTGAATCTCCCCAGTTGCAGCGGGCCGCAAATCTGGTGCTTATAATGGGGTGCCGTGATGATATTCGGGAAATGCCCACAGGTCAGCGTCGGGTGTTAAATAATGTTCTCACTCTGATTGATGTGTATGATCTCTACGGCAGGATTTCGTATCCCAAATTTCATTCCTCAGATGATGTGCCGGCGCTCTATCGTATGATCACCCGTTCAAAAGGAATTTTTGTGAATCCGGCGATGACCGAGCCTTTTGGTTTAACCCTGCTGGAAGCGGCGGCCAGTGGTTGTCCCATTGTGGCGACCCATGATGGCGGTCCCTCTGATATTATTGCCAACTGTCATAATGGGTTGCTGGTGGACCCCTTTGACGGAAAACAAATTGAACAGGCGTTGATGCAGGGTTTGCTGGAGCCTGAAAAATGGCAGGAGTGGTCCGAGGCGGGATTGAAAAACGTACATGCCCATTATTCCTGGGAGCATCATTGTGACCGCTACATGCGGGATCTGCATGAAATTTTAGAAGGGGTGGTGGATGTGCCGAAAATTGCCCGAGGCCGTGCCACCCGCCGCCTTCCGCAAATTGACCGACTGATCATTGCGGATGTGGATAATACCTTAACCGGGAATGATGATGAATTGTTACGCTTCTTTGATCTGATCGCCTCCGCGCAGGACAATATTGGCTTTGGGATCGCCACCGGCAGGCGCTATGAGGAAGTGATCAAGTTGATCGATGAGTATGATATGCCTCATCCCGAAGTGCTGATCACATCCGTGGGCACCGAAATATATTACGGAAAACAATTTACACTGGATACGAGCTGGAAAAAACACATTGATTTCCGGTGGGAGCCGGAACGTATTCACGAAGTTCTGGGCGGTATTGAAGGATTGTTCCTGCAGGATGACACCCAGCAATCCACTTTCAAAATCAGTTATGAAATGGATATGAAGCTGGCACCCAGTCTGGGGAAAATCAAACGCATCATGCGTGAGAATAAGATCCGGGCGAAAGTGGTTTGTTCGCTGGGGATGTATTTGGATATTATTCCCTCACGTGCGGGCAGTGGTTTAAGTATTCGGCATATGGCTTACAAGTGGGGTTTCCCGCTGGAAAATATTCTTATTGCGGGTGACTCTGGCAATGATGAAGCGATGTTGGCCGGAAATACGCTCGGTGTGGTGGTGGGGAACTACAGTCCTGAACTGGAAAAATTGAGGAAATATCCCCGGGTCTATTTTGCCCAGGCGCATCATGCCGGCGGCATTATCGAAGGAATCGAATACTATAATTTCCTGGAAAGCATCACCATCCCTAACGAGAAAGTCGCAGAAGATGGTTGAGCTGGATTTGGCATATGAAGCGCAGCGTTCCCTGAGAAGGCTGCGACCTAAAATCGTGGACCGTATTCAAGCGCTCTCCGCAAATTCAAGTATTGATGATGCGGAGCGTATTGAAGTGATCGATCAGCGCCTTGAGGCGCACTGGCCCACGCTCTTCGGCCTGTTGCACCAATTGTATGGTCATCATTACGATTTCTTTTATTATCTGGAGAACATTCTGATCACGGCGGTGGATTGCTGGTTAAGTCGACCGGATGACTTATATGCTCTGGACCTTCGTCGCGAAAATGATCCGGGGTGGTATTTGTCCGAACGGTTGAGTGGGGGATCCTTGTATGTGGATTTATTCAGTGACGATTTGAAAAAGCTGAAATCCCGTATTCCTTATTTTAAAGAACTGGGGCTGACCTACGTACATCTGATGCCGTTGTTTGCCGCGAGAGAGGGGCAGAGTGATGGGGGCTACGCCATTAATGATTACCGTTCTGTTGATCCCAAATTGGGAAGCATGGATGACTTGAGGGAGCTCGCGGATGCCTTTCGGGAAAACGGAATTTCCCTGGTGTTGGATTTTGTGTTTAATCATACTTCGGATCAACATGCCTGGGCCATTCATGCGCAGGAGGGAAACCGGGAATATATGGAGTATTACCACATGTATCCCGACCGCCATATTCCGGATCAGTATGAAGAGAACCTGCGGGAAATTTTTCCGACCATCCGCCGGGGAAATTTCAGTTGGCATTCCGGACTGCAGCAATGGGTATGGACCACTTTTAATAATTTTCAGTGGGATTTGAAATATGCGAATCCGGAAGTTTTCCGGGCCATGGCTTCTGAGATGTTGTTTCTGGCCAATACCGGGGTGGAGATTCTCCGTTTGGATGCGGTGGCTTTTGTGTGGAAAAAGATGGGAACCAACTGTGAAAATCTTGATGAGGCCCATTTGCTGATTCAGGCTTTTAATGCGGTTTGCCGAATTGCCGCTCCGGGCCTGGTGTTTAAATCCGAAGCCATTGTGCATCCGGATGAAGTCGTGAAATATATTAGCCGGAAAGAATGTCAGCTTTCTTATAACCCTACCCTCATGGCGCTGCTTTGGGAGTCGGCCGCGACCCGGAATACGAGCCTGTTGCGTCAGACCCTGGGGCACCGGCATGAGCTGGTGCCGGGCACGGTTTGGGTGAACTATTTGCGGGGGCATGATGATATTGGCTGGTCTTTTGATAATGGTGATGCATGGGCGGTGGGGATCGACCCCCATGGGCATCGGGATTTTTTGAACCGTTTTTATACGGGGGAATTTGAAGGTTCTTTCGCTGCCGGTGTCCCTTTTCAAAAGAATGAAGAAACCGGGGATATGCGGGTCTGTGGGACCATGGCCTCTTTGGCCGGATTAGAGCAGGGGTTAAAGCTTGCAGATGAGGTGCTGATTGAAATGGCGCTTCTGCGGATTAAAATGCTTTATGGGGTGTTGTGTAGCATTGGCGGGATTCCTCTGATTTTTATGGGGGAAGAGTGGGGGGTGCTTAATGATTATACATATGCCCGCGATGCAGACAAAGTGGATGACAGCCGATGGGTTCACCGGCCGGCCATGGATTGGAGCCTCCTGAATAAACAGAAAAATGAATCAGCGGTCCGGTCCCGTTTGCATCAGAATATGAAGTCGACATTTGAACTTCGTGCGCAAACCGAGGCTCTGCGTGGAAATCACATGAAATTAATTGAATGTGAAAATCCCCATGTATTGGGTTATCTGCGTTGGCATGATGCCAACCGGCTGATTGTTTTGGCAAATTTTTCGGAGCAGCCGCAAAGGGTTCCTCTTCGACCCTTACGGGCCGCTGGTTTTGCGCATTTTCTTAAAGACTTGTTTACGGGACAATCCTTTTCAACCGCGGGCGATGTGGATTTGTCGCCTTATGCGATTTTGTGGTTGCAGGAAGACTAAGAGCGGAGTGTAATGGAAGGCATGAAACGCACGATGCTCGCTTGTTGTTTTTTGAGTTTGGCTCTGCAGGCCCAAGAGGAACTGGATACGTCCATTTTTGATGGTACGGGCCGTGAACTTGAAAAAGTGGAGCCCAGGGAGCCCGCCCCGGGCTCCCCTGAAGCAGAAACCGAATCTGCAGAAGCGGGAGAGGCTGGTGGACCTTCGGTAGATTCGGAAATTGAAACGCCCGTACCCGCTGAGAGTGATGAAATGCCCCGGGAGATTGTGTTACCCGGGGGGGAAGAGGCTGAAGCACTTGAAGAGACCGCAGCGGGCATTCCCGCGGCATCCGGCGGAAGTAAGAGTCGGGCAGGAGAAACCGTGGAATCCACTGAAAAAATTCCTACGGGTCAGGCGGTGGACTTTCCCTGGGATATGTAGAAAGGAAGTCTCGCTTAAAATCCCCTCCTTTGTGGGTTCTATGGGCGGTGTAGGCGGAGTGATTTTTCGATATGTGTTTTGTGTGACCTTTTCCGTTATCGCGTTGGATGAAGTCTGAACGGGGGGCGTGCGCAGTGCATTCAGGCCCCTTTGGGAACTTGTGAGAGTACGGACATTGCGGTGAGATACACCTGTCCTCCGGCCCGCCACCATCGATCCTGGGGGTTGACCCAGGACCCATCGGGTGTCTGCCGCTGCTGAATGGCTTTCAGGTCGGCATCTGTTTGCACGACTGCAGTTTTAAAGAAATCCCGATAGGCATCTGATCCGGTGACGCTTGATGAAGTTTGTCCGATATTCTGCAAGGCAATCATCCAAAACAAGGCATCGTCTTTATCGGCAATGATGTTGTTGCTCGACTGATAGGCGACCTTGCCGTCTGTCATGCGGCGTTCATCCAGCCATGCAGTTCCCCGTGCAAGTGCTTTTTCCGCACCCGGGACATGGAGTGCAGGCCGGTTCTTCAGCAAATGGCAGATCCACCAAGTCACCGCACTGTTGGAGCTGACATTCTGAATGTAGCCCATGGGCTGCTCATCCAAATATCCCCAGCCGCCATCTGAGAGTTGTCGTCTCAAAAGGTTGGTGTATGATTGCGTTAAAAGTTTTTGCCTGTGGGGATTGGGCATTTGTTTCTCGACTTCTGCGAGGGTGTGCAGGCTGAGCATCCAATTGTAAAATTCGGGACCTTGTAAGGGTTTTTTGTGGGGTTCGCCCATGGATTGCTCCAAAGAATGGACTGCCTTCTCCAGGACTTCACGGTTAACAGGGTCGGGCGCGTTGAGCAGAGCCAGGGTGGCGAGGGCGCTGACGCCGTCTGCAAATGCGGCATGGCCGCCTGAATTGCCGGTGTCCCAGGTGCCGTCATCCTTTTGGGCTTCCACCAGCCATTCGACGCCTTTGGCTGCGGATGCGACTCTGGCATCCTGTTTGACCGGGATTTCCCGATAGGCGTTGCGGGTTCTCCGAACATAGAAGGATGTCGTCAGCACCAACCCGAAAACCACAAGATTTACAATACGTTGTCTGCGGCGGTGAAAGTGATGAATACGGGAAATAACCTCATCCTGAAATTCCGGAGAAATTTCAGGGTCGGGCGGGGGAGGGATGAAATCTAAATCAGGATTCATGCTGGGTTCTCCGTGTTGAAAATTTCCCGCAGTTGTTTGAGCCCATTATGCAGACGGCTTTTGACGGTGCCTTCGGGGATGCCCAGAATCTGGGCGGTTTCCCCATGGCTGAGCTGATCAAAGACTGCGTGGACCACCACGTCCCGGTGGGTTTCCGGTAATTGGTCGAGGGCCCAGTAGAGATCATGGCCTTGCATGGGCTGGGTAGAGAGAAACGCCGGTTGGGGTTCCTGTTTAAACGCATCTTCCCGGGTTTTCCTTCTGCCGCTTTTGCGGAGATGGTCAATCCACACGCGTTGTGCGATGGTAAACATCCAGCTTCGAAAAGAGGCATTTGTCCGGTAGCGTTTTCGCGCCTTGTATATTTTGAAAAAAGTTTCCTGTGCGAGGTCTTCATATTCCTGATATACGCCACGACGAATGAAATGGTTCACCAAAAGTTTTTGATGCCGGTTCATTAGCTCACGGAATGCTTGGCCATCGTGTGATTTTGCGACTCTGCGCATGAGTTCTTCGTCGGTTTCAGGCATAGGGGCCTGCTGTATCTGTAATTTATTCTGAATTCACGCTAATAGACGTAAATTTTAAGCAAGCGGAATGGCTGTGAGATTGAATTCATATTTTTATTCTGTCATGAGTCCCCCATGCAAAGATCTTCCCTATTACAATCCACACTCGACCGGATACTTAAAGCCCGGGTTTATGATGTCGCGGTAGAGACTTCATTAGAGCCGGCGCCACGGTTGAGTGAGCGCTTGGGGGCTCAGGTGTTTCTTAAACGGGAAGATACCCAACCGGTATTTTCCTTTAAAATCCGGGGAGCCTATAATCGAATTCGGCTGTTATCAGAGTCTGAGCGTGCCCGTGGAGTGATTTGTGCTTCTGCAGGGAATCATGCACAAGGTGTGGCGCTGTCCTCCCGCAAGTTGGGGATAAAAGCCTGTATTGTGATGCCGAGCACCACGCCCCGTATTAAAGTGGATGCGGTAAAGAAACTTGGTGGAGATGTGGTGCTGTTCGGAGACAGCTATCAGGAGGCCCAGGGGGAAGCGGAGCGCCTGCGGGATGAAAAAGGCTTGGTCTATATACATCCTTATGACGATCCGGAAGTGATTGCGGGTCAGGGGACAATTGCTTTGGAAATTCTGCGTCAGCACGGTCCGGAGATTGACGCGGTGTTTATACCCGTGGGAGGCGGGGGGTTGTTGGCGGGGGTGGGGGCCTGTCTTAAAGCGCTGTATCCTGAAATTCGAATTGTCGGGGTCGAACCGGATGATGCGGCGGGTATGACGGCTTCATTGGCGGCAAATGAAATTGTGGAATTGAAGGAGGTCGGATTGTTTGCGGATGGGGTGGCGGTTAAAAAAGTGGGTAAAAACACTTTTGATCTCTGTCGGGAGGTGGTGGACGAGATGGTGACGGTCAATACGGATGCCATATGCGCGGCCATCAAAGATGTGTTTGAGGATACCCGGACCATTTTGGAGCCGGCGGGTGCCTTGTCGGTGGCGGGTTGTAAAAGCTGGCGGAAGAAGCATCCGGAGGGCCGGCCTGCGCTGATAGCCCTCACTTGCGGGGCGAATATGAACTTTGACCGTCTTCGCCATGTGGCGGAACGCGCGGAATTCGGCGAGGAAAGGGAGGCGTTGCTTGCGGTCACCATACCGGAAAAACCCGGTAGTTTTAAAAAGTTTAGTGAAGTGCTGGGGGATCGGGGTATTACCGAGTTCAATTACCGCTATGCCCGGCCGGAAGCCGCCCAGGTTTTTGTCGGGGTGCAGGTGGGAGGGCGTGAAGACATTCAGCCTTTAATTGATCAACTGGAGCAACAAAACTTCCGGACCTTGGATCTGACTGGAGACGAATTTGCCAAACTCCACCTGCGTCATTTGGTAGGGGGGATGGCGCCTTTAAATCAACCCGAACGTCTTTTCCGGTTTGAATTTCCAGAACGTCCGGGTGCGTTGGCCCGTTTTCTGGAGTCTTTACCCGCGAGTTGCAATGTGACATTGTTCCATTACCGAAACCAGGGGGCGGATATTGGCAGGGTTTTGGCGGGATTACAGGTTCCTGAAAAGGCTGCGGCTGAGTTCGGTCATTTTTTAGAGAATCTGGGTTACGGATTTGTGGAGGAAACGGGGAATCCTGCGGCTGAATTGTTCTTGTAGATTGATTTCAGGACCCTTTTTGAGGGATAAAATTTTGGGTTGGGGGGATTTCCTGTAAAAAAGGTTTGTGGTTACACGGTTTCTATATGTTTTTTTTGTTAATCTTCACTTGACCTTTCGCCAGAAATGTCCATAAGAACACCCTTCAATTTACCCTCTTTTCCTACGGGATATTTTTAAAGGACAACTTATGAGCGCATACGCAGTTATTGAAACCGGCGGCAAACAGTACAAAGTTTCAGAAGGAGACATTCTGGAAATCGAAAAACTGGATGCAGAAGCTGGACAAATTATTACTTTCGACAATGTGATCGCCGTTTCCGGTGGTGACAGTCTTTCCATTGGTGACAATGCCGCATCCGCTTCAGTTACCGCTGAAGTGGTTGAGCAGTTTCGCGGACCCAAATTGCTTTCTTTCAAAAAGAAACGCCGCAAGGGTTACAAACGCCGGGTCGGTCACCGTCAGTCTTTAACCAAAGTAAAAATCACCGGTCTTTCCTGATCCGGTCTACATTTAGGAGTTTCAAATGGCACATAAAAAAGGTCAAGGTACCAGTAAGAACGGTCGCGATTCGAACGCACAACGCCGTGGAGTAAAACGTTTTGGTGGTGAAAAAGTTACCGCGGGCAGCATTTTGGTTCGCCAGCTCGGCACCCGTTTTCATCCCGGACGCAACGTGGGTTGTGGCAAAGATTTTACTTTGTTCGCACTGAAAGACGGCGAAGTCTATTTCGACCGTTCCGGCCGTCGGATGAATATCCGCGAGTTGGAAACTGCATAAAGGGTTTTTCCCCCATCAGTTCAAAAAAGGGCAGTCCTTGGGTCTGCCTTTTTTTATGTGCGCTTCCCATTCATCATCCGCCATCACTCATCCGACATTCATAAATGAAAGCCATTGTATTTAGAGATCAAGTTAAACTCTACGTTTCCGCTGGAAACGGTGGAGATGGTTCCGCCTATTTCCGTCGTGAAAAGTTTGTCCCTTTGGGTGGACCCAGTGGCGGAGACGGAGGGAATGGCGGATCGGTATATTTGGTCGGTAATGAAAATGTGGATTCTCTATTGGATCTCTATGATCATCCGCATCAGCGGGCTGAACACGGAGACAAAGGGGGGACCAATCAATCCACGGGTAAAAAGGGTCAGCACTTAAGAATTAAAGTTCCTCGGGGAACCGTGGTTCGTCTTGAAGAAAAGGACGGACCGATTCTGGGAGAAGTGATGGATGATGGGGAAGAGTTGCTGATTGCGCAAGGCGGGGTGGGCGGCAAAGGCAATATCCATTTTAAAACCTCTTCCAATCAGGCCCCTAAAGAATTTACCCCGGGAACTGAAGGCGAGCGCCGGGTATTGTGGCTTGAGCTGAAAGTGATTGCGGATGTGGGACTGGTGGGGTACCCCAACGCGGGTAAATCCACTCTGCTTTCCAAAATTACCCATGCGCATCCCAAGGTCGCGGCCTATCCTTTTACCACGCTGAATCCTTTGATTGGTACTTTGGAGTATCCTGATTTCAAGCGGGTCCGGATTGCGGATATTCCCGGACTTATTGACGGGGCGCATGACGGGGTGGGGCTGGGTCATGATTTTTTACGTCACATTGAACGCACCCGTTTACTGGTCTTTATGCTGGATATGGGCGGGGTGGATGGCCGGGATCCGGTTGAAGATTTTAAGAATCTTCGGGAAGAGCTTCGTCTGTATAATCCCGATCTGGAAAATCGCCCTTATCTGATCGTGGCAAATAAAATGGATGAAGAGGCTGCCGATGAAAATCTTGCACGTTTCAAAAAGGAAACCGGCGAAAATCCTCTATCCATGATTGCGGAATTAGGGGAAGGGATTGAGGCATTGCGTGATCAGCTTTACGACGTGGTATTTGGAGACAATCCGCCTCCGGAATTGATTTAACCCACCTGTTAATCTGCACTTTTATATTTCTCATTGAGACCTTGGCCACTGGGCCACAAAGCCTTCTGATCTCTCAGGTGGCATGACCGGGGAGATATTCCCGCACCTGAATTTTTGCAGTTTCCCTTCTTCCCAGCAGGTAGATTTCGCCTTGCAGGTTGAGCATTACCCGACCCCGGTGATCATTGTGGATTACCCGGGCTTTCCGGTTTTCGATGAGACCCTGGGCATAAAGTTGTCCACGTGCGGGCTCCGCCAACTGTATGGCCATAAATTTCACCCGGTGACCCGCTTTGATTTCAGCGAGTTTACGGATTTTTCCCGGATGCCACACCACCGAAGGCGCTTCCTTCGGTGAGGGGGGGACCGTACTGAGGATGCGTAATTCGTCAGCCAAACGAAACCTCCGGTGCTGCTTTTTCGGTTTCGTTTGTAATTTCGAACAGCGGTGCTTCGGTGAAGGCAAACATGTTGGCGATGATCACTGCCGGAAACACTTCGCGTTGCGTGTTATATTGCATCACCGAATCGTTATAGTGCTGACGGGCAAAGGAGATTTTATTTTCGGTACTGGTCAGTGCTTCGGTCAGCTGGGCCATGTTTTGATTGGCTTTCAAATCCGGATAGGCTTCCACCACCATCATCAATTTTCCCAATGCGCCGGAAAGTCCGGATTCGGCCCCCATTAAATTTTGCATGGCCAGCATATTTGCAGGATCTGATGCCGCCAATTTTGCGGCGCTTTGGGCCTGGTTCCGCGCAGAAATGACGGCATCCAGGGTTTCCTGTTCATGCTTCATGTACCCCTTTGCGGTTTCCACCAAATTGGGGATGAGGTCATGTCGACGTTTAAGTTGCACATCAATTTGGGCAAAGGCGTTTTTAAAGTGATTCCGCAGCTTCACCAAGCTGTTATAGACGCCAGCACCCCAGAAGACGGGAATGACGATGATGGCGATGAGTATAAGGGAAACGATTAGTAAAGGGGACATAGGATACTCTTTGTTGAGATGTTGGCTTATTTCTAAGCGTCATCGACTGCAGTTAAAGGAAAAAGCACGAAAATCAGGGAGTGAAATTTTGGAGAGCCTGGGCGCTTCCCTGAAAAAAGTACCAGCCTAATCCGCAGGTGAAAACGATTTGTCCATATATGGCGTGTTCCACGCAAATCCGTTTAAAGCTCTGGGACTGTTGCCAGGTGCGGGCGAGAAACCATCCCGCCGGAACAGATAAGAGCGGGGCCACTGCATTCAAAAAAAATACGTGTGCCCAACCGAAGGCCAATGCATTAACCATGCAAATCATGGGACCCTCACCAAACAGTGGCCGGTATCGCTGCATAAAATAGCTTCGGAAAATGAATTCCTGGGGTGCAACCGAAATAATGGGGTAGAGAATCATGATCAGTAACCAGAGTGCTGGATTTTCTCGGGGCAGGAAAAAGAACAATTGTGGCGCGAATACAGCCGTTCCCAGGGGTAAAACAATTGCGGATGCCAATAAGCGGATGAGGATTTCCGGTAACGGCTTATGTATTTTGGGCGGATTGAACCGCATGGTCTGATCCCGCCAGGTAACAAGCAGGGTGAGTATCAGAAATCCGAACAGCACAGGTAAAAAAGGAAGGCCTCCCCGTCGTTGAAAGTACACCAATAGTCCCGGAACAACACCGAAGAGGATGAGACATTCAAAACTTAAGAAGGTTTTCTTTAGGTTCATGAAATGAATGTCGGGGCTATATCGGGCAGGTCAAGTCATTCATCCACTTCCCGGGCTTTCGAAAGGGCGGAAGCAAAAATCCCACTGGGAACCGCAACCACCCCCAGACCGATAATCAACACAAAAAATGTAAAGATCCTTCCCCCCGCCGTGATCGGGATAATATCTCCGTAACCCACCGAAGATAAGGTGCATACTGCCCACCACATTGAATGAAATACTGATTTGAATACCTCGGGTTGCCCCGGGTTTTCGAAATAATAGATGCCGACGGCTGATAAGTATAAAAGGATAACAGCCATGATGCCAAAGAAAATCAGTTCTTCGCGGGCGATCACAAAAGCGCGGTGATAACGCTGAACTGCAGCCGAGTAGCGAACAAGCTTCAACAAACGGAACAGTCGAAGCAGGCGAAAGGCACGCAAAGACCTTAGGTCCAAACCGGTGGAAAGATAAAAGGGGAGAATGGCAATTAAATCCACAATCCCGTAAAAAGAAACCGCGTAACTTAATCGGGGGCGGCAATAGTAAAGCCGTATTATGTATTCCAGGGTGAAGGCGGAGACGGTAAAAATTTCGAACTTCCAAAGAAACTGCTTCCAAAAAGGAGGCAGATCCGGAACGGTTTCTAACGCAAAGGCGACCAAACTGAGTATGATCAAAATTTGAAATACATATTCAAAACGACCGAAGAGGATTCGGTTTTGCTCATGGGTTGCGTTTTCAGTTGTTTTCATATTGCTCGAATCGGGACCTCGTTTATTCAAAAGCATGGATCTCCCATGAACAAGCTGGATTTGGTGCATATACCGACGTCTACATCTGCTAATACAATAATGTATTTATATAAGTTTTTGAGTACGGTAATGTTTGAAAAATGGGGTTGGTTTGCATTTTAGTAGGGCGGAGTAAATATAGGGATCATAAAGGGAAGCGCTTTTTGAGAAAACAGGGGGGCTATTTGCTTAAGGGGAGAGCTTGCCTAATACATTCTGGGGGGGTAGCTCTTGGTTATCTATGAAATACATACATCGAACTATTTATTTAACTTTGATTAATATCCTGTGGGGATCTTATATTTGGGCCGGATCTCTTGAATCGTCAACGGAGGGGTGGTTGGCCGTATCTCCTGTAAAGATGCAGAGGGTAACCCATGCGGAAGGGGCACCGGTGGCCGCCGTGACTGAAGGGGAGGCTTGTTTAGAACTGAGGTCGCCCACCGGAGGGACCTGGGAAACATTGGTGGTGCAACGGGGTTGGACGGAAAAAATCAAGCAGTTTGAAGTATTGTCGTTTGATCTTTTTGTCCCCCAAAATGCTTTGCCGGCAGAAGGGTGGGCTAAAATCATTGTGCGGCTCTACGGGGGAAGCGGTGCCGATGTGCAATTTGATCTTCACAAGGAAATCGTATTGGATCTCAAGCAAAACAAAAGCTATCCGGTGGAGTGGAGTTATGTTACCCATTCAGCGTTTAATCCTGATTGCGATTGGGCGCACCTTGAAATCGTGAAAATCGCCAGTGATGGGGAGATGTCGCCCATTTACATTGATCATATTGAATTAAAACAGGCTCCTGCGCTTGAAGGAGACGACGCCTTTCTATCTGACGGCAGTTGGAAATTAATCTGGGAAGATGATTTTGTGGGGGATAAGGGGGGGGAACCTCCGGCACACTGGGCTTTGGGGGCCCAGTGGAATGACGACGGGACCTGGCGGGATGCCACTTTATCAAGGGAAGAAGCTTATTTGGATGGAGAGGGGCATTTGGTGCTGCGCACCCGTTATGTTGACGGAAAGCGCCTCGCGCCATATTTGGTTACCTCTGAAGACGGCACCATCCCGGATGAAAAAAGTATCACTTTCGGGCCGGGGGAACATGGCATCTTCATTGAGTGGCGGGTAAATGTTTCTGAATTCAAAGCACATGCGGCCTGGTTTGCCTTGTGGTTATATTCAATCACCCCTTATAAGGAAGATGCGTCCCTGGGATCTGAAATCGATGTAATGGAATACGTTCCTTTTCAAAATGAGACCCGGTCTTTAATGGACAAGTTTAATGCGGCCATTCATATTTCTGTCGATGGCAAAGGTTCGGTGGGGCCGGTATCCCGTTATGGTCATACAAAGTTTGACTCCAGTCAATGGCATACCTGGGGACTGCACTGGACGCGTGATCTTCAGGTGTTCTATCTGGATGGAAGGCCTTATTGGGAAAATACATTGCATGTTTCACCCACGGAAGACCATGGTTTACGAATGACCATCGAAATTGCCAATGGCGATCCACAGGATGGGGAGCGGAACCTTTGGGGGCACCCGGTAGGGAAATTCGAAGACAACCCGCCATCCCGTCTGCCTTCTTTCGTATATGTGGATTATGTCCGGGTGTTCAAAAAGATGCCGGCAGCACAAACAAAATAATGCCTTCAAAGATGTGAAGCTATAGAAGAAACTCGACTTTCGGACCAAAACGATTATGCAATCCATATGAAAGTAGTTTTGGCAGAGAAGCCTTCGGTTGCACGGGATATTGCGGCGGTTCTGGGTGCAGACCGCAAAGAAAAAGGGTTTCTGTCAGGCGGAGATTGGGCGGTGACCTGGGCCCTGGGGCACTTGGTGGAATTACAGGAGCCACATGAATATCATCCCGAATGGAAGAGCTGGGATTTAAAAACACTGCCTTTGCTCCCGGAGACGTTTGCCCTGCGTCCTCGGGGGGATAAAGGTGCACAGGATCAACTGAAAGTGATCTGGAAGCTGTTTAAAGAGGCGGATGCTCTGGTATGTGCGACGGATGCGGGAAGGGAAGGGGAATTGATTTTCCGATACATTCAAAAATGGGCCAAAGCAGAGAAGAAACCGGTGGAGCGGCTGTGGTTGCAATCGTTGACATCGGATGCGATTCGTAAAGGCTTCTCGAACTTGCGTGATGGTAAAGAATATGAAAATTTATACCAGGCTGCACGCTGCCGAAGCGAAGCGGATTGGATTATTGGTTTAAATGCAACCCGATATCACACCGCGAAATACGGATCACGTTCTGTGCTGTGGAGCGTGGGTCGGGTGCAGACACCGGTATTGGCTTTGTTGGCTGAACGGGATATTGAAATTGAAAACTTCAAGCCTGACCCTTATTGGGTGATTGTCACCAATTACCGGGAAACCCGATTTAACCAACCGCGGAAAAAATTTCAAAACCAGGAGGAGGCGGATGCCGTCCTGAATAAAATTCAGGGCAAAGACTTGGTAGTGAAGTCAGTTGAGCAGAAAGCCAAAAAAACCATTTCTCCACAACTTTACGATCTATCAAGTTTACAACAGGACATGAACAGTTGGTTTGGTTTTACCGCGGACCAAACATTAACCATTGCCCAGGAGCTGTACGAAGCGAAAAAACTGACCTATCCCCGGACCGATAGCCGTCATATAGGAAATGAAGAGGCCGCTGGTTTGCCGGATCTCTTAAGAAGTCTGCCGGATGTATATCAATCCTTTGTGTCTGAACTGAATTTAGATGCGCTGAAACCGGGAAAACGAATGGTGGATAACAGCAAAGTTACGGACCATCATGCGATTTTACCCACTATGGGGGATCCGGGGCGTCTGCAAGGTCCTCAGGAGAAAGTCTATGCGGCAGTGGTTCGTCGCTTATTGGCGGCGTTAATGTCGGACTGTATTGAACAAGTGACAACCGTGAAAGCCAAAGTGGAGGATGAAGATTTTCAGGCCCGCGGGGCGGTGGTGAGTGATTGGGGCTGGAAAAAGGTTTACCCCCATTTACAGAAAAAGAAAAAGGTGGATCCCCAAGATGAAAATCCCGATCAGGTGATGCCGGCCATGGAAAAAGGCGAGTCAGGTCCCCATGAACCGCAAATTTTAAGTAAGGCCACGAAACCCCCTAAAAGATTTACCGAGGCTTCTTTACTGAAACGCATGGAAACGGCGGGTAAACTGGTTGATGATGAAGCTTTGCGTGATGCCATGAAGCAACGGGGATTGGGAACACCGGCCACCCGGGCGGCCATCATTGAAACTTTGATTGGCCGCCGATATGTGCGACGCCAAAAGAAGCAATTAATCAGTACCGAAGCCGGTCGTCATCTATTGAGTTTGATTCAGGACCCGAGTTTAACTTCAGCGGAGTTAACTGGTGATTGGGAAGCCAAACTGAAAGATATTGAAACAGGGCAGGGGGACCCGGAGGCGTTTATGCATGGAATACGGGAACATGCGAGTCTGATGGTGAAGGCCGATGATCACTCAGTTGCCTCCGGCGGATTTGGGAAATGTCCCCGGTGTGGATCGGCTGTGATTGAAGGTAAACGGGGATACGGATGCAGCCGTTGGAAAGAAGGGTGCACGTTTGTCCTCTGGAAGGAATTTGAAGGGATTAAAATTGATGGCAGTTTAGCGAGAGAGCTTTTGGATATGGGACACAGTTTACGGGCCATTCCGGGGAAAGACAAAGATGGAAATCCGGGATTGGTAAAACTTCAATTAGATAAAGAAGGCGCGCTATCCATTGTACCGGTCAAAAAAGTAAAAAAAGCGAACGGACAGAAATCTATCGCCATTTGTCCGCTTTGTGGTGGGGATGTTATATCGACGCCCCGGACCTATATTTGCAATCAACAAAAATTAGGCTGTCCGCTCATCATCTGGAATAAAATTGCCAAACGGAACATTACCCAGGGAATGGTTAAACAGCTGTGTAGTGATCAAAGACTCACGGATCCCATCACCGATTTCACTTCCAAAGCCGGCAAGCCTTTTACAGCCAGGTTACAGCTGGCAGATGATGGCACCGTGAAGATGGTATTTAACTGAAAGGTTCAACCGTCTCTACAACTTTTACATGATCGCTGAGGTTTCTGGATTCAAAACGTTTTCATTTTTGAAAGTCATTTCGTGAGTTGAATGATCTCAACGCCGCGTTTCCAAGGACCAAAAAATGTCATGTCCAAGTGGAGCTGAAATTTTCATGATGCACATTCCGCTGTCGCCAACTTTTTAAATGAAAAGTGATTTCAATCCTGCCACTGGGTGGATGTGGGGGGAGAATTTTGTAATGAACTTCTCCAAGAGCCTGATTCACAGCGCGTGTATAAAATAGGCATTCGCACCTAACTTTCCATGGCCACATTCTACGTCGCATAATATATATTATGTATAATTATAATATCGGTAAAGAGTTTATGTATAAGGATATACGTAAGCTGTTTATAAGTATTGTGAATTACTTACAAGCCCTCATCAGATCAGGTCGTCGAGATCCACATCTTCCTGTGCGCGACGCGTCCGGATCACATCCCCGGGACATTCCCTGTTGACGCGGACTTGGTGGAACCCTTTGGTTTGTGGTGGAACAGACTAATGTCTTCCTGAACACGGTTGCGTAAAGCATCAGG
Source organism: Kiritimatiellaeota bacterium B1221 (assembly GCA_029269125.1). GTDB lineage: Bacteria > Verrucomicrobiota > Kiritimatiellia > SS1-B-03-39 > UBA6053 > UBA6053. Next base: position 74,490 of record JARHXX010000003.1, read on the forward strand.
CGTGCGTGCGGTCATGAGACGTCCGTTCCATGTGCAGGATTTTGGCGCACATCCGTGGCCGGTAATTAACTCAGATATCTCAGGTCACGGCAGAGACCGAGAACCGGGTGCTCCGCTCAAATCATGGGTCATTCTGTTGAGAGCGACACAGCACAGCCATCCGTTTCCAGGTACACCGGGTTTGTTTGGTCGCACATCTCTGGCCGCGCAACCTGCTCAGATCAGATCGCGGTAGAGATCGAGATATTCTTGTGCGGTGCGGGTCCAGGTCACATCCTGGGCCATTCCCCGCTGACGGACTTGGCGGAACTGTTGTTTGTGGTGGAACAGACTGATGCCTTCCTGAATGCAGTTGAGTAAAGCTTCAGGTGTGTAGCTGTTCATGAGTAATCCGGTTCCATGTGCAGGATTTTGACGCACATCGGTGACCGTATCCTTCAGGCCTCCTGTGGGGTTCACCACCGGAATGGTTCCGTAGCGGAGACTGTAGAGTTGGTTTAATCCACAGGGCTCAAATTCACTGGGCATAAAAAAGAAATCGGCTCCGGCTTCCATACGATGACTTAATTCTGAATCATAGCCCAGAATGCCCTTGAATTTCTCCGGCCAGCGTTGGTTCCAGTCTTGGATCCATTTATGGTAGATTTCCTGACCGGATCCGAGCAGAATAAATTGAAGTGGCAGGCCCATGAGTTGTTCCATTGCCTGCCCAATGACTGTGATGCCTTTTTGATCTACCAAACGGCTGATCATGACAAACAACGGGGTTTCTTTTTTATAGGTCAAACCGGCTTCCTCAACCAAAGCCTGTTTGCAGCGTTCTTTGCCGCTAAGTGATTTGAGCCGGTAATTCGCGGGTAGAGCGGGATCTGTTTCAGGATTCCAGGCTTTTGTGTCCACACCATTGACAATGCCAATGACCGGATGTGCCAAATTGGACAGGACGCCTTCGAGTCCGCAGCCGAATTTTTCAGTACGGATTTCCTCCGCGTAGGTAGGACTCACGGTATTGACCCGGGTCGCACCGGCAATTCCGGCCTTCATCAGGTTCAGCTGTCCGTAATATTCCAGATCGGGATATTGGCTGATGAAATTCCCGGGCAGGTTGGTTTTATAAAGGTTGGTTGCCGGGTAGAGACCCTGATAGGCCAAATTATGGATGGTGTAGAGAGTTTTCTCATGCCCTCCCCTCCCCGTGCCGTAAATCCCTTTTTCCAAGAGTAAAGGAATCATCCCTGTCTGCCAATCATTCAGGTGAAGCACCTCATAAGGCTGCCCTAAAGCATCAATCAGGGCCACAACCGCCTTTTGAAAAAACAGAAATCGGTTGAAGTTATCACTGTACTCCCGGTTCGGAAGCGCGTATAACTCGGTACGATCAAAAAATTCTTCGCAATTCACAAAGTACGTCAAAGTGCCGTGCAGCTCAGTAAAATAGATCTCAGTCTGAATGGTTTCGCTTCCCATGGGGATTTGAAGTGTATGTGTACTGCGTTGCAGTTCGTAACCTCCCCGCTTCTGTCCTTCATGGACTTTACGGTAAAGAGGCATGATACGGTCGATTTTCACCCCCATTTGATTCAATTCATTCGGCAAAGCTTCGGCCACATCAGCAAGTCCCCCCGTGCTGGCAAAGGGTCTGGATTCGCTGCTTACAAAAAGAATGCGTTTGGGGAGTTTTTTCATGAAATTTTTATAACATAATTTAGAACCATAGGAACATTTTTCTCATATGAACAATCAACAACTCAGACAGAGCATTTTAAAGCTCATTCAACGTCCGAACTATCGGCCCTGCAAAATCCAGGGGATCATCGATCAGCTGTCACTGGATGGAAGTCGACGCAAACACGTCCGCAAAATTCTTAAAGAGCTGGCCGATCAAAAACTGATCCGCAAAGATGAAAAAAACCGTTTTGCGCCCTTAACGGAAAAGAAACAAAACCACCATTTAGTGAAAGGCATGCTTTCAGTCCACCCGCATGGCTTCGGTTTCCTTGCGGTGGAAGCGGATGATATGGAGCATGAAGGTGAGATACTGGAGGAACTCTTTATTCCTCCCAGCGCCATGAACACTGCACGTCACGGAGACCGGGTATTGTGCAAGGTCGTCCCTTCCACCGGTGGTGGAAAACGTGGACGTGAAGATTTATATGAAGGTAAAATTACGGAAGTCATTGAACGCGGTTCGAATATTTGTGTGGGTATATTAAAACACGCTGGAGGCAATTGGCAGTTGATTCCCGATGATGCCCGTATTCAAGGTCCTGTGCGGGTTACCGGTTTTGATGGCGTCGCGCCCAAGTCCGGGTTTAAGGGGGTGGTCGCCCTGGAGGATCGCATGGACCCCTCTCAAATGGAGGCGGGTAAGCTGCAGGAAATTCTCGGACAAGCCGGCGATCCGGGGGTAGATATTTTATCTATTATGCGCGGACATGATTTGGTGTCCGAATTCCCCCAGCCGGTCATGGATGAAGCCTTGGCCTTCACTCGGGCGGTGAATGCCAAAGATATCGAAGAGCGCAGGGATTTGCGCGAAGAAATGATATTTACGATTGACCCTCTGGATGCCCGGGATTTTGATGACGCTTTGAGTATTGAGGAAGTGAAAGGCAAGCCAGGCTGGTTACGGGTGGGCGTTCATATTGCCGATGTGGCCCATTTTGTTGAGGCCGGTGGTGCGCTGGATAAAGAAGCCCTGATACGCGGAACCTCTGCCTATTTGGTGGACCGGGTCGTCCCCATGCTTCCTGAACATCTCACCAATGATTTATGCAGTTTGGTGCCGAATCAGGATCGGTTGGCCCACACCGTGTTGTTGGACATCAATACCCATGGTGCGGTTAAAGCTGTGGATTGTTTCCGTTCTGTGATTCACAGCAAGCAGCGTCTAACTTATGAGCAGGCCCAAGTCTTGATTACCGGCGGGCAAGTGGAAGATGTTCCGGACGAAGTGCGTGAAAAAGTTATTATGCTTGCACGTCTCACCCGCAAGTTACGCAAGGCGCGTATCCGGGAAAAAGCACTGGCTTTTGAAATGCCCGAAATTCGCTGCATATTGGACGCAGACGGGAAAGTTACTGGCTTCTCCAAGAAGGTCGGAATGGAGTCCAATCATTTGGTTGAAGAGTGTATGTTGATGGCCAACCGTGAAGTGGGTGCCCTGATGGCGGCCCGTTTTGGCACGGCAATTTACCGGATTCATGAAGAACCGAATGATGAAGATTTTGAAAACATGGATGCCCAACTCCGTCAGTTGGGGATCGAAGGTGTCAGGGTCAGTCGTGAAACGCTGAACGAAATCATCAGTCGGGAAATGCCCGAACCTTTGCGTCAGGCCGTTACCCTGACCTTATTGAAAAACATGAACCGGGCCATGTACAGTCCGGAACTGGGTGAACATTTCGGTCTGGCTTTCGAGACTTACAGTCACTTCACCTCTCCCATCCGCCGCTATCCTGATTTGGTGGCGCACCGCCTGTTGTTGGCGATTGAAGAAAACCGGAAGAAACCTTTGGATGATAAAAAACTTAGGGATCTTTGCCGTCACTGTAGTGAACGGGAACGGGCCGCAGCCGAAGCCGAAATGGAAACCCATCGGGTGAAAATGTTTGAGTACTATGCGGACCAATTGGCCAATGGGGAGAAAGGACCGCTGCCCGGCACCGTATCTTCTATTATGTTTAAAGGTGTGTTGGTCGAGTTGGACGAAAGCGGACAACGGGGATTGGTCCCCTTCCCCGCATTTGAAGATGATTACTACGAAGTCAACGAAACGGGTACCCGGGCCAATGGGAAACGGACCGGACGGGTGATTCAATTGGGTGATAAAATAGAAGTCTTTCTTCACCGTGTAGATGCTGAAAACCGTCAGCTGGATTTCACTCTTAAGCAAAATGATGAGCGATAAAATTCATAAAGTCCTGTTTGTGTGCCTGGGGAATATCTGTCGGTCCCCTTCAGCGGAAGCGGTGTTTAAATCCAAAGTGGACGCCGCGGGTTTGTCGAATGCGTTTGAAATTGATTCGGCGGGAATTCTGTCCGTGCATGCCGGTGATGCGGCGGATGCCCGAATGCGCAAGCATGCACTGGCCAGAGGATACAAATTGGAAAGCCGTAGCCGTCCGGTGGTTCCGCAGGACTTTAGGCATTTTGATTATATCATCGGTATGGACCATGCCAATATCAGTGACTTGCTCGACCGCGCTCCGGATCTTGAAAGCAAAGCCAAGGTCTCTTTATTTTTAGATGTGGCGCCTGAACTTAAACGGAAAGAAGTCCCCGATCCCTATTATGGTGGCGCCGCGGGTTTTGAGGAAGTGCTGGATTTGTGTGAGGCGGCTTCTGAGAAGTTGCTGGTAAAACTTCAACATGAAAGCTGAATGCCTGATTCGGCTTGAAGAGGAGGGCGGAAAAAAGATCCGGCGAACGCACAAGCTCTCGGGAGGAGATGCGGCGGAGGCAATGCAAGTGGAGTTCGAAGATGGAACTTTGGCATTTCTGAAAACGGTTGCTTCCGGAAATCCTTTTGAAATTGAAGTGCTGGGGTTACAAAGATTTAAATGTCCGGATGGTGTGCGGGTTCCCGAAGTATTGGGGGGGACTGATGCGTATTTGCTATTGGAATGGATCGATTTTGGCATACCCCGTTTAGAGTTTCAAAACCGAATGGGAGAAGCACTTGCTCTTAGTCATCTGCAGTGTCGGGGAGAAGCATACGGATTTGATGGGGACCATTATATAGGAGTGACGCCACAACAGAATATTCCCTTGATTTCCGTGCAACCCGGATCTTGGGCTGTATTTTGGTGGAGTCACCGCTTGGAACCCATGTTTCGACGTTTGGGCGATCAGGCTCTTTCACGGAAAGCGCTTCGACTTTCGGATTGTCTCGCAGATTTATTGCCGGACCCTGAGGCGGCCCCTTCCCTGTTACATGGGGATTTATGGAGTGGAAATGTGAATGTGGACATTGCCGGTCGACCGGTGATGTTTGATCCCGCACCTTATTATGGTCATCCGGAAGCTGATCTGGGGATGACCCGGATGTTTGGGGGATTTGATCAGAATTTCTATGACGCCTACTCTCAAAATGCATTTCTTTTAACAGGTTGGGAAGAAAGGCTTGAACTATACATGCTATATCATGTATTAAATCATGCCTGCATTTTCAATGGCGGTTATAGAGTGCAGGCGGAGCGCATTATAAATAAATATATTTAAACTCGGACCCTGTATGAGACCCAATATCGTTTTTATTCTTTGTGATGATCTGGGCTGGATGGATTTAACCTGTTACGGTTCCTCCTTTTATGAGACGCCCCATTTGGATCGGCTGGCGGCCAAAGGAATGATGTTTACAGATGCCTACGCCTCCTGTCCGGTTTGTTCTCCCACCCGCGCAAGTGTCTTAACCGGTAAATATCCTGCAACTGTGGGCATCACCCAATATATAGGTGGGCATAATGTGGGTGCCCTGTGTGATGTCCCCTATTTTGATCGTGTCCCCACCAGTGAAAAAACCCTCCCCAGTGTTTTAAAAGAGCAGGCGAATTATCAAACCTGGCACGTAGGGAAATGGCACTTGGGTCCCCAGGGTTCCTGGCCGGAAGATCGTGGATTTGAAGTTAATATCGGCGGATGGACTGCAGGGCATCCCAAAGCGGGATATTTTTCGCCCTGGGAATTCCCGAATTTGGCGGATGGGCCGGAAGGTGAATATCTCACGGACCACCTTAATCAAAAAGCCATTGAGTTGATTCGTTTCCGGGATAAAAGCCGACCTTTCTATTTGAACTATTGGCCTTATGCCGTTCATACCCCTATTCAGTCTCCACCGGAATTGGTGGCGAAATACGAAAAGAAAGCCCGGGAGTGCGGGTTAGACAAAGAAGACGCCCTTGAGGAGGGACAGGCGATGTCTACGCTGGCCCACAAGGGACAGAAAATTTTACGCCGACGCATCCAAAGTAATCCCGAGTATGCGGCAATGATGGAAAACCTGGATACCAACCTGGGTGAGTTGTTTGCGGTCTTGGATGCGGAGGGGTTGACGGACAATACTTTAATTGTTTTTACATCGGATAATGGCGGGCTTTCCACCCGGGAAGGCTCCCCTACTTGCAACGCCCCCCTGGCTGAGGGAAAGGGTTGGATGTATGAAGGAGGAACCCGTGAACCGCTGATTGCCAGTTGGCCGGGGGTGATTCCCGAAGGAAAAACCGTGGACACGGTCACCACCACGCCGGATTTTTATCCAACCTTTTTGGAAGTGGCCGGATTGGATTTACTGCCTGAGCAGCATGTAGATGGTAAGAGCATCTTGTCGGCATTGCAGGGGCATGAATTTGACCGGGGCCCGGTGTTTTGGCATTACCCCCATTATTCCAATCAGGGGGGATGTCCGGGATGTTCTGTCCGTGAAGGAGACTGGAAATTGATTGAATTTTTTGAAGACGGACGTTTAGAGTTGTACAACCTTAAATCGGATCTTTCCGAAAACCATAATCTTGCCGAAGTGGAGCCGGAAATGAGAGATCATCTGCATCAGCAATTGAAAAACTGGCGGGATTCCGTAAGAGCTTTAATTCCTCAACCGAATGTAAACTGGAGAACCTCATGAGTCATAAGCCCAATGTATTATTTATCACCACCGATGAACATCACTGGAAATGTATGGGGTACAATCATCCGGGAATTAAAACACCGAATTTAGATAAATTAGCGGCACAAGGTACCATTTTTGACCGGGCTTACTGCCCCAACCCCACCTGTTCCCCTACCCGTTCCTCGTTGATTACCGGATTGTATCCGAGTCAGCACGGTTGCTACACCCTGGGAACCAAACTGCCGGAAGATGTGCCCACGTTAGGTGAGTATTTCCAGAAAGGGGGATATCGGACTTCCCTCTATGGCAAAGCCCACTTTATGCCCTTGCGCGGAAATGAAGAATTCCCCTCCTATGAAACACCTGACCATTTTGGGGACCGGGAATTCTGGGACAACTGGGAAGGAGACTTTTATGGATTTGACACTTTTGAGACCACCCGGAATCATACCACTGAAGCCTGGGTCGGTCCGCATTATCGTTTTTGGTTGGAGGACAATGGATTTGAAAACTGGAAAGACTGGTACATTGCGCCTGCCGGGCATCTTGAAAAACAACATCCGGAGAAGGGTCTCTGGGATATTCCTGTCGAAGCCCACTACAACACATGGTTGAGTGAACGGGTTCGAAATAAATTGCAGGAACACAAAGACGCGGATGAGAATTTTTTCCTTTGGGCCAGTTTTCCCGATCCGCACACCCCGTACGCGGTGCCGGAACCCTGGGCGTCCATGTATTCCGAAGAAGATATCATTCGTGAATATGTGGTGCCTGGTGAGCATGATGCCAATCCTCTTCCCCATCAGCTGACCCAGGATCCGGAGGGGAATTTTGACGCCTATAAAACTTCGGGTATGGGGAACCACGGATATCGTCCGCAGACATGGAGTCAAAACGATGACTTCACCAAAAAGATTCAGGCCTACTACGGCATGGTCAGTTTTACGGATCATGCGATCGGAGAGATTTTAGATAAACTCGAGGATTTGGGATTGGCAGAGAATACCCTGGTGGTGTTCACCACTGATCACGGGCACTTCCTGGGCAAACATGGCTTGGGTGCCAAGGGCGCCTTTCATTACGAGGATTTATTAAAAGTTCCGTTTATTTCCCGGGCTCCCGGTCAAAAAAATGCGGGCAGCCGCACAGACAATCTGATTAGTTTGGTGGATCTCCCCCAAACCTTCTTATCCTATTGCAACCTGCCGGTTCCCCGTACCATGTCCGGTGTGGATTTTACGGAAATGTTCAAAGGGGACCCTGCCCCCTTGCGGGATCATGTTCTGGTGCAAAACCGGCATGAGGTTGATACCATCTTTTTGAACACCTATGTGAATGAGCGTTACAAACTGACGGTCTATTTCAATCAGCCTCACGGAGAACTTTGGGATCTGCAGGAGGATCCGGATGAATTACATAATCGTTGGGCGGATCCGGACTATGCGGAAATCAAAGCGGATCTGATGCTGAAACTCAACTTTGCGCAAATGGGAAAAGACCCGGTTCCTATGCCCCGTTTATTTGGCGCCTAGGCTTTGTTGGGCGTTGTCGCGATAAACGGGATCAAAGGTTCCGGATTGTTTACACCTGTCCATTCAGGCCCTAGGTGATGTGAAACTTATCCGGGTGTCTTTCCGGATTCACCTTTCTCCTGAAAATATCGCGGGCCATCTTTTGTGGTGTCTTAACGCGATAACTCCGCGCAATTTTTTGAGGGATAAGTGCGTTCATCGCTTTTATTTTTCAGGATGGTAGCCCTTTCATTTTTGTCGGGTGTACTTTGATACGTACAGTAGGCGGCCACCCCCATCGCCGGTACCCAAACTTGTAAGAGGATACCGCTGTAAAATGTACTCATTTTTTAAGAACCAGGGTGACGCGGGACATACTCCCCCCCTAAAAAATATCGGGGCTGTTTGCATCCACGGTATCTTTAGTGGTGCTTTGGCTTCATTGCGGCAACCCCACATGTCATGGGGCACCCGGTTGGGGAGCGTATCTCAAGCTACGCTCCGTTTGGTGTTCTGCTTCCCTGAAAGGAGGCTTCGAAAGGTTAAAGAACCGTATCAGAAGGTATGACGGTTCCCTTGGGCACCACGATCACCCCGTCGCTGATGGAGAAATATTCATAATTCCCATCACTTTTGCCTTTCGGACTGATGATTACCCGGTCACCAATACGGACATTTTTATCGATAATTGCATCTTCTACATGGCAGTCACGACCGATGCCGGGAGGAATCGGGTGATCTCCGCACTTGGCTTCATCCGCATAAAAGTCAGCGCCCATCATCACGGTATTGCGCATGACGGTCCCCTCCCCAATCACCCCTCGGATGCCCACAATGCTGCGGCTGACTTCACGTCCCGAGAGGATACACCCTTCGGACAACAGGCAGTGATTGACCACACAGCTCAGTACTTTGGAAGGTGGCAGGTAGCGCATCCGGGTATAAATGCGGTACTTGGTATTGTAGAGGGAAAACTCCGGCATGGCGTCAGTGAGTTGCAAGCTGCTTTCCCAAAAATTCCGGATGGTTCCGATGTCACGCCAGTACCCATTATAAACATACGAAAAGACTTTGGTATTATCAATGGCTTGCGGAATGACTTCTTTCCCGAAATCCTGTGAATCATTTTTCAACAGACGTTTCAGCACATCCGCATTAAATACATAAATCCCCATACTGGCCAAATAGGTTTCCTCCTCATACATAGGCGCGCGCAACTCGGTTAGCGCGGGGGTATCTCCGGGTTTCTCCACAAAGTTGACAATTCTGTACTTGTCGTCGGTTTGCAGAATGCCCAGAGAACCGGCGTCACGACGGTCGGTGGGTTTGGTGGCAATGGTGACTTCTGCGCCTCTTTTTACATGCTCTTTCAGCATGGCTTTAAAGTCCATTGAGTACAGTTGGTCTCCACTGAGAATGACCACATAATCCGCATTTTCATTGTCCAGATGGCCCAGGGTTTTGCGGACGGCATCTGCGGTGCCGGTGTACCAGCTTTCATCACCGGGACTTTGTTGGGCGGCGAGAATACGGACGAAGTTTTTATTGAAAGAATCAAAACGGTAACTGGTGTGAATATGACGATGTAAAGATTCACTGTTGAACTGGGTCAGGACAAAAATCTTTTTAATATCATTGTTAATGCAGTTGCTGATAGGGATGTCAACCAAGCGGTATTTCCCGGCGATTGGAACCGCAGGTTTGGACCGTTCAGAAGTCAGGGGTTGCAAACGGGTCCCGGCACCACCACCTAAAATCACACCAATTACATTCATATTCTCTCCTATGGGTTTAATAACGGATTCACCCTCGCACAGCCTGTTCAATTTGTCATGAAAAACCGGATGAAAATTTGATGAGATTTTACGGGCGGACTTGCTTTTCCCTGACCGTTACCGCATAGAGACTCTTTTTAAGGAGATTTGTATTATGAAGACGATTTATTTAAGTGGCCCGATTATGGATGAGCACCTGGGATTGGCCCGGGAGTGGCGCGAAGAGGCCAAGGGGAAATTGGGCGGACACTTTAACCTTCTGGACCCGATGCGCCGGAACTTTAAAGACCGTGAAGTCGATTCCGCCAATGAAATTGTGGAATTTGATCTGCAGGACGTGCGGGATGCGGATATTTTACTGGTGAACTACAATAAAAACTCCATCGGCACCTCTATGGAAGTTTTTTATGCGGCTCAAAACTTGGGAAAATTTGTTATCGCATTTAGTCCCTTTAGTTTTCAGGACTGCAGCCCTTGGATGGTTCGTTATTGCACCAAAATTCTGCCTTCGCTCAGCCATGCCAGTGATTATTTGATCAATCACTTTGTCGATTAAGGACCTGTGAGATGATTTTAAAACTCGAACCCTATTCCGGTATCAGTGGCGACATGTTTATGGGGGCTTTGGCCCCTTTGTTGGATGCCGAAGCGGAAATGATGGCTCTTCCTGCTGCATTGGGGCTCGAGAATGTGGAAGTGACGTTTGAGGATGTGATTCGCTCCACGATTCGTTGCCGGAAAGCGAATGTGAAAGTCGCGGGTGAAGCCCCTGCTTCCGAACGTCATGAGCATGATCATTCTCATGACCATCACCACCATCATGACCATCACCCTCATGACCGGAGTCATGCCGCACACCCCCATAACTCCCATCATGATCATGGTCATGTGCACGCCCACAGCCATCGGGCTTACACGGATATTGTCGAGCTGATTCGTCAGGCTGATTTACCTGAAGGTGCCAGAGAGCTGGCGCTGCATTTCTTTTTGAAACTGGGGGAAGCCGAAGCGGAAATGCATGGCATGCCTCTGGAAGCGGTCCATTTCCATGAAGTGGGTGGAGAGGATGCCATAGTCGATTTGGTGGGAGCGGCGGTCCTGATCGATAAACTCAAACCCGATGCCGTCTTCTGTACCCCGGTTTGTGTGGGCAGTGGATTTGTCAAAACGGCTCACGGACGTCTGCCGGTCCCCGCGCCCGCAACCGAAAAATTATTACAGGGCCTCCCCTCTTTTCAGGGCCCCGTCCCAAAAGAAATGACGACCCCCACCGGGGCCGCGATTTTGGCGGTGTTGCAACCTGACTTTGATTTGCCGACTCTGATTACCCGAACAACCGGTTTCGGGGCGGGCACCCGCGATCTGGATCAGCCCAATGCATTGCGGGTGAGTCTTTGTGAAACACCAAAACATGGCGCACAAGCATCTGTCACTCTGCTCGAAACCAACCTGGACAACATGTCCGGGGAAGATCTCGGCGCAGATCTTCTGCAAGATCTCCTGGACCAAGGTGCCCTGGATGCATGGTTATCGCCCATCTTAATGAAAAAAGGCCGGCCCGCACACCTGTTACAAGTATTGTGCGCTCCCACCGTCGCGGAAAAACTTTGTGCCTACATCCTCAAAACAGTTCCCACCTTAGGAGTGAGACAATTTGAGGGCAAACGCACGACTTTGGCCCGTGAAGTACGAGTGGTCTCAACCCGCTACGGGGTGATCGAGGTGAAAGTGCATCAGTTGGCAGACGGCTCCGAAAGATTTTTGCCCGAATACGAAAGTTGCCGGTTGGCCGCAGAAGTCGCCGGCGTCAGTATCCGCGAGGTACGGGAACAGGCTCTGCAAAATTTGTAAGTATCCTTGAAGGGCGTTCAGGGGCAGAAGAAACCATACCGCCGGTTTAATTCCGACCTTCGGAAAAGCGTCCGCTGTCTGGTTCCGACCTTCGGAAAGATAAACGCCCATCCCTGCGAAGTCTTCAGCAACAGAGTGAAGGTTTCACAGGGGCTGTGAGAGGATCAAAACCTACGGGAATTCTGCATCCATACCCTTTTGGGGAAAGCTTGGATAGATGAACCTTGACCCTCACTTAAATTTAAGGAAGGTGGGACTTATGAAATTTTTCCTTTGTATCCTCTCTGTTTTCTTTCTCTGCGCTTGCGGTTCCTCCGAACGCTCCACCTTTATTTCAATTGGTACCGGATCCCAGACCGGGGTATATTATCCGGTCGGGGGCGCCATCAAAAAGTTGGTGGAAGATGTGGAGGGCAACCACCTGAAGGTTTCGGCCAAAGCCAGCCGGGGCTCGGTGCAAAATATTAACGATGTGATGAATGGATCCATCACCTTTGGCATTGCGCAGTCCGACCGGCAATTTCAAGCATACAACGGAAGCAGCAACTGGGAGGGAAAGCCCCAGGCTGAATTACGTTTTGTCTTCAGTCTCCATCCGGAAGTGGTGACCCTCATTGCCGCGGACGACAGTGGCATCCGGACGATTGCGGATCTGAAAGGCAAGAAAGTGAATTTGGGCAGTCCCGGTTCGGGGCACCGTGGAAATGCGATTGCGATTCTGGAAGCGGCTTCCATTGACGTTGAAACGGAGATCGATGCCGAGTCGCTCACCGTTGGGGAATGTGCCAGCATGATTCAGGATAATCGCATTGATGCCTATTTCTATACGGTAGGTCATCCCAACGGATCTATTACCGAGGCTTCAACTGGCCGGCGAAAAGTTCGTTTTATCCCCATTACCGGGATGGATAAACTTATAGAGCTCTCCCCCTTTTATGCGACCACCCGGGTTCCGGCAGAATTATATCCCCAGGCCATTCAGGATGGTGAAGTGGACAGTATTGGTATGCTTACCACTTTGGTGACCCGGTCTGACACGCCGGATGAAATTGTTTATACCCTGGTGAAAGCGGTATTTGAAAATCTGGAAATGCTGAAAGTGCAGCACCCTGCCCTGCAAGGTCTGACTCCGGAGGGGATGTTGAAAGGTGGAAACGCTCCTCTCCATCCGGGTGCGGAAAAATACTACCGCGAAGCGGGATTGTTGTAGTCGTCCACGCACTCCGTGCGTGGAAATGAAACCGGAGCCTGTGCAAAGATCTCCACGCACGGAGTGTGTGAACAACGCATCCATTTCCTCGCCCGGTGATCTCGGGCTGAAAAATAATTCAACTTTTTTGCGGAAAATGTCCGGAGGCCTGCTTTCGGGTGACAGAACCCCAACCAAAGGACCTCTGTCATGAAAAAAGTATTCCCCCTGTTTCTTCTCCTGCTTGTATCTCCGCTTCACGGATTTGCGGAAACCCAAATGGTCTATTTAGGGCGGATTGACCTTGCCGGGATGGTGCCTGATGTACTGCCGGCATGCGGAAGTTCCCTGCACTTTCAGTCCTGCAGTCTACCGCTGACCGCTGAAACTGAACAGAAAACCGGTTACATTCCCGGGAGGTTTCGGGAAGCCATTGAGGCCATGCGCAGTAAAGGCTTGGAGCTTCAGTTTGAAGTCGATCATGTTTACGCATCGCCGCTCCCGGGTAAATTTCTATCAGTGGAAGTGTGGGTCTATACTTCCGAAATCACAGATATTTCGCCCCTGGTCTATTCGATCCCGGTAATCCGTGCTTCGGAACTCTCCGCCATGACGGAATAACCGCGTGGCAGCGAGAGACCAAGCGCGGTACTAAACCGGGTGCTTCCGTAACTCGCCATTTGGGAGAAATCCTTTTTGGCGATGGGAATGTGCTGGCAATCCACCATATTCTCTGTGATTTTTTCAGTGTCCGGATCATGAACGTAAATACAAAGATCATCCGCTCCGGTGACCACGACCCAGTGTGGCGCTTTGTCTCCATTGATTCGGTAGCTGCTGATCAGTACCAATACCGAGCATCCTTGGCTTAACCATTTTTCGATGTGTGCAACGGAAACATTCCTGCAAGTGATTTTAATGTTTTCCAAGCTGCATTGTTCCAAAAAATGGGTGTGGACGGCGCCCATAATTTCTTTTTTATGTTCGGCTCTCACCCCTTCAATAAAGGGCGGACTCAGTGCACTCATCAATATCTGCACTTTAAAACCTCTTCGCTTTGCCGCCAGGGCCAAACCCAGGGGATGGCAGCCGCCATGTCCGGAAGTCATATAAATGGTGGTGGCTTCCCGCCATAAATCCAATTCCAAAAACTGGGTGAGCGCCATTCCCCTTTCCAGGGACGCCATTGCCATCATCAACGAAGCGGGGCCACAGGTGAAGGGAGTGGTCTGTTGGTACCAGGGAATATTGGCTTCAAGATGATCCCGCTCAAGATAGCGAATACGTTTTTGCATGCGAAGGGCGTCTGCATCATCTTCATAATAATGAGAAATTTCGCCAAATATCCGATATCCCATATTTTTGTAGAGAGAAATGGCGGCGAGGTTGGTCTTGGCCACTTCCAGGCGCATATAGAAACGACCCGAGGTCTCCGCATGAGTTTCAAGATCGCTTAGCAGCGCCTTCCCCCAACCTTTTCCCCGGGTGGACGGATCCAGACAAATGGAGTACAGACGCGCCAGGTGAGTTCCCTGATGCAGTAAGACTAATCCATAGCCCCTGAGGATTCCCTGGTGAATCAATACCCGAAATAACCGACCCTCCCCGCCCTTAGTCCACCGTTGAAAAGAACGCCGGCTCAGACGGTCACAGGTAAATGAAGCCTCTTCAAGTGCGACTAACGCAGGCAAATCGTCCTTTTGTACGTCCCGTATGCAATATTCCCGATCGGAGGTCTTCTTCAACGAAGTCCTCTTTTTTCCATACGGTTCACAAATTCCTGCATCACCATCATATAAAGTTCATCGCCCAAGTAGGCATCTTCGACCCGGTGGTCGGTATTCGGGTTGTCATTGACTTCGATGACGTAGACTTGATGGCCCTTTTGTTTGATATCCACGCCGTACAGTCCTTTGCCAATAATGGAACAGGCTTTTAAAGCGGCATCCAGCACCTTGCGGGGAGCTTCAAATGTGGGGATGGTTTCAAATGCCCCTTCTTTGTTTCCCTTTCGGGTAGAGTCATGATTGTAGATCTGCCAATGATCGCGGGCCATAAAGTATTTACAGGCATAAATGGCACGTCCATTGAGCACCCCGATTCGCCAGTCAAATTCGGTGAAAAGATATTCCTGGACCAGGACCAAGGCTGATTCTTTGAACATTTGTTGCAGCTTCATCCTCAGTTCGTCAGGAGTGGCCACTTTATATATGCCCAAAGAAAAAGAACTTTCGGGCATTTTCAGAACCAGGGGATAACTGAATTGAGATTCAACTTTTTCGATATCCGTGGAGGAATAGCCAGAAAGCACCATGGTGAGTGGCGACTGCACGCCTTTATAACTAAATGCGTCGTGTAAATAGATTTTATTGCAACAGCGTAAAATAGATGTGGCGTCATCGATGACCACCAGTCCCTCCATCTCCCCTCTGCGGGCCAAGCGGTAGGTGGGATGATTGATGTGCGTGGTTTCCCGAATGAAGAGTGCATCGTATTGAGAAAGCTGTTTTAGTTCCCTGGATCGCATGACCGTGGCTTCAACTCCAAGTTTTGAAGCGGCTTTCACAAAGCGTTTGATGGCTTCCGGATCACTGGGGGAGTTTGCCTCATCGGGGTTGTGCAGGATCGCCAAGTCCCAGCGGCTCATCCTTCTTACCGGCCGGCGCCAGACTCTTTCTGTGAAAT
This sequence comes from Kiritimatiellaeota bacterium B1221, assembly GCA_029269125.1. GTDB lineage: Bacteria > Verrucomicrobiota > Kiritimatiellia > SS1-B-03-39 > UBA6053 > UBA6053. The sequence goes on from JARHXX010000003.1 coordinate 90,108, forward strand.
CTTTCAGTCGGTCATAAAATTGTGATAGTTGTTGAGGAGATAAATCTGCCAGACTGCCACGTTCCACCTGTATATGGCATCCGTCATCTTTAGGCTGGATACGCGCGTGGAGATAAGGCGCACTGTATCGGTCAAATAAGATCCGGGCCGACTTACGCCAAAGCTCTTCAGAGGTCCACCCAAAGAAAATATCCAATTCCACCGGGTTGACTTGCGCCTCCATTTCTTTGGGAAGCAGGTTCGCCGGAAAATGAAGCCCCATGGAAAGGTCATCTTGGGGATTCCGCAGGTCATTGATGGTGCTGACGCTTGGCAGGACTTTATGCTGACGTGATTCGGCCAGCAAGGAACAGTAATATCCCCGGCTGAGATACTGGGTGGTATCGCATAAATTGATAATCCGGATTTTGGGCTCATTTAATTTGGGATATTCACTCAAATATTGATCAAAAGAAATCACATTCAAATCCAGCTCCGGGGTCTGGACTTGATCTGTCACAACCAAGGTTTTATGCATAATGATCCTAAGAGGAAACCCCCTCCAATCGGGAGGGATGACCCATTAGGATATGCTATTTTCTGCTGTTGTCACTCACTATTATTTAGTGGTGATCAGATTTTATGATGCTGCTGCTTTAAGCAGAAACGTTTGAGTGAGGTGTGCATCATCCCGGGAAGAAGGTCCTACCCGTAAACGAAATTCACCTGCTTCCACCACATATTCGGCCTTGGCATCCACAATCCAAAGATCGGATGTTTCAAGGGTAAATGTCACCTGTTTGGACTCTCCGGCCTCCAAGGGGACTCTGTCGTATCCTACCAGGCGTTTTTCAACCCACGTGGCGGAAGTCACCAGATCATTTACATAAAGTTGCGCAATTTCGGTTCCTGCCCGGGTGCCCGTATTGGTCAGGGTCACGGTTGCCTGGAGTGTGTCTCCTTTTTCCACTTCCTGCGAGGAAAGCGTAAAATCGGAATATTCAAAAGAGGTGTAACTTAACCCATGTCCAAATGGAAACAGCGGTTCTTGGGTTAAATCCGCATAACGGTTCCCGTGTTGTCCCGGCACTTGATTATAGAATGTGGGTTGTTGTCCGACATGCACCGGGAACGAAATCGTCAATTTGCCTGTGGGATTTAATTTGCCACTCAGAACTTCCGCAATCGCTGTGCCCCCTTCCATTCCGGGGTTAAACCCGCTTACGATAGCGGCATTGCCCAGGAATTGCATGGGGAGTACCAAAGGTTTACTGCTCACGAGGACCACAATCATGGGTTTCCCGGTTTGGGCCAGTGCTTCTAGCAGGGCTTGTTGCCCCCCTTGCAGTTCCAAAGTTGCCACACTGCATCGCTCACCAATAAAGGGTAATGCATCGCCGACCACCGCCACAACTACATCTGCTTCCTGAGCAGCGGCTACGGCATCCGCGATGCCTTCAGTGGAAGCGTCGGTGATTTCACAACCTTGCGCAAATAAAACCTCCTGATCCGGAAATTCGGTCCGGATGCCGTCTAACACAGTGGTGGTGCATTCCCGGGGCTGCTTGCCGTACTCTGCAGAGTATTGAGAGGTACCGAGTGACCAATCCCCCAGCTGTGAACTGTCGGTATCCGCATTTGGCCCCACCACTGCAATTTTTTGGATGGCATCGGGTTGAAGGGGTAACAATGAATTCGGATTCTGCAGCAAGACCAAAGATTCGCGGGCGGCTTTGATGTTTACTTGTTTATGTGCCTCACAGGCGATCACTTCTTTCTGACGATCAAAATCAGGTAAGCGGGGATTCTCGAACAGTCCCATTCTAAACTTGAGCAAGAGGATGCGGGCCAGGACGTCGTCTACTTCAGACTCTTCCAGCATGCCTTGGTCCAATGCATCCAAAGTGCCCTGCAGAAATTCTTTGGTGGCCATCATCAAATCGTTTCCGGATCGAATGGCCAGGGTAGCCGCTTCCGCGTAATCCGCGCAGATTTTCTGACTTTTCACCAAGGCCCCCACGTTGTCCCAGTCGGTGACCAGAATACCTTCAAATCCCCATTCCTCTTTCAGCACATCGTGCAGCAGCCAACGGTTGGCGGTGGATGGAACGCCTTCAATGGATTGATACCCGGTCATATAGGCCATACAACCCGCTTCACAGGCTTTTTTGAAGGGGGGCAAAAAGTAGGATTTCAATTTGCGGACGGAGAGGTCCGCTTCGGATGAATCTCTTCCTCCCTGGGTTTCCGAGTAGCCGGCGTAATGCTTGGCGGTGGCCAGGATTCCGTTCGGATCATTTAAGCCCTCTCCCTGATAGCCCCTGATCATGGCCGTCGCAAATTCACCAATCAGGTATGGGTCTTCGCCAAAGGTTTCGCCAACCCTTCCCCAACGCAAATCACGGGTGAGGCAGAGCACAGGGGAAAACGTCCAGTGGACGCCGGTACAGGACGCTTCAATCGCGGTGACCCTTGCCACTTCCTCCAAAAGTTCTGTATCCCAGGAATTGGCCAAGGCCAACTGCGTAGGGAAAATGGTGGCGCCGGGGTGAAAAGAATGTCCATGAATGCAATCCTCACCGATCAGCAAAGGAATTTTTAATCGGGTTTCATTGTTTTGATCATTAAACCCGACCAGAATGTCATTCATGCAGTGCAAAAGAGATCCGGGCAATTGCCCCTCCTCCAGACCCAAATCGATGTGGGCACCCAATTGCATGAGCTGAAGGATTTTTTCTTCCCGGTTCATTCGGGGAATTAAATCTTTTACTCGTTCTTCAGGCGACAGGGAGGCATTTAAGTAGTTGTGCATAATGGGGGCTTGGGTTTAAGAACTGTTTGTGACTTGCTTATAAAAAGGGATCTATCAAGCCAATTTTTTGGTTCTCCCTTTCGGAAACTTTAGAGATTGTATTCCACGGGATTTCTGCCTCAATGCAGACTTTGACACCTTATGCAAAAGATGAATAATTATGACGACTGAACAAAGCGCTCTTCCTGAAGTCCCTCTTGAAATGGTAACCCAGCTTTCTCAAAATTGGTGGGTTCTCCTCCTCCGTGGAATTTTTCTGTTGATCCTCGGGATCTACGCTTTAACCGCACCTGCCATTACTTTGGCAGTTTACTGTCAGATTTTGGGTTTCTTTTTATTGGCGGATAGTCTGGTGGCATTTGTATTATGGTTTACCCGGAAAATGGAATCGAGGGGGTGGATGTTGATTCGCGCTTTATTGACTATGCTGGTGGGCATATTTGTGATTGCACATCCTCTGCTGGTGGGTGCGGCAGTCGTGGTCACCCTGGTAATGATCCTCGCACTCCATTCTCTCCTTTCCGGTGCTTTGGAGATTTATGTGGCGATTCGGGACCGTAAAGCCATTCAGGGGGAAGGCTGGATGATGCTTTCCGGTGCTTTTTCAATTCTGTTTGGTTTCGTTCTTTTATCGCGTCCCCTGCTCTCTGCCGCGCTGTTTATTCGTATTTCAGGGTTTATGGCCATTGCCTATGGGATCGCCGTGATTTTCACCTCGCTGAGATGGAAGTCTTTGAAAGGATAAAGGTGTATGGAGGGGCTGCCCGAAACCTTTAAAACCTTTTTGCTCAGAGGCAGATGCCGGCGCCGCCGTTGCGTGAAAGAAAGGGTTGTTTTACGGCCAGACATATTAATGCTGTGTGTGGTGAACCGGGGGGCGATTCCCTTTACAACATTCGTCTTTTCTTGCATTTTTAAGCATTTCTACTACAAATAGCTCTAAGAACTATACGCAACCACTATTTTATCCGGCCTCGAACCATTCTTCGGGGCCGAAATGCTCTTACCCCTATGACCGAAAAGACACTCTATTTTACCAGTCCCGGCGAAACCGAACATGTTTTGGCTCCGCGCAGTGGGCTTTTGGAGGAACTCTCTGAGGTGTTTTCCCTGCAATGTACCGCAAGGGATAACTGGGTGAAGTTTTCTGGCGAAGACCCTGAAAAGCTGAAAGAAGCTGAAGATTTTGTGGAGTTATTGCGTTTCTTCCGCATGGAAGGTGCGGATCTTCGTGGCCCCACCCGTTTTTACATGTTACGGCATTTTTTGGAAGGTCGGGAAAAAGAATTACGTGCCATGATGGAGTTGAAAATACCGGTCACGACCACCAAACGACCGGTATACCCTAAAACGCTTGGACAGGCTGAATATCTGCGTCAAATCCAGAAACATGATATCACTTTTGGCTTGGGACCCGCGGGCACCGGTAAAACATATTTGGCGATGGCCATGGCGGTGTCCGCCCTGTTGAAGGGTCAGGTCAACCGGATTATCCTCACCCGGCCGGCGGTGGAGGCGGGTGAGGCGCTGGGGTTTCTGCCCGGGGATCTTCAACAGAAAATTCTTCCGTATTTACGACCTTTATATGACGCCCTGCATGACATGCTGGATTCGGCAACTGTTACCGAATTTATTGAACGGGGGGTGATCGAAGTTGCACCGCTGGCTTATATGCGGGGGCGCACCTTAAACCAAAGTTTCATACTGTTGGATGAAGCGCAAAACACCACCGAAGAACAAATGTTGATGTTTCTTACCCGGGTGGGATACGACAGTAAATGTGTGGTGAATGGAGATCCGACGCAGGTCGATTTGCCCGGCAACAAAGGTTCCGGACTCCGCGAGGCGATGATCGCCCTGGAACGTACCCGGGGAATTTCCCTGGTCTCATTAAGCGAAGATGATGTGGTACGTCATGCTTTGGTACAGCGCATTATTCGCGCGTACCGGAATCTGCGGAACCTGTCCGCTAACCCCAGTAACTAATTTTTATGAATGATAAACCAAAACTTTCCCGGTCACGGCATAAGCGTACACAGGCGAAAACCAAACAGGCGAAGCAGAAGGCCAATTGGCTGAGCAGCAAGCTGGCCTTGTGTTATTTATTCACGTTGATTGCAACTTTGGTCATCCTGAATATGGGGCAAAATGGTGTTTTTACTGATCTTACCCCGGGTCAGTTGGCGCCCTATACGGTTCAGGCGGAAGTCGATTTCGAATCCATTGACCTGACGGCCACGGAGTTAAAACGCCAGCGCATGGCAAAAAATGTTCCGAAAATCTTAAAAGTGGAAACCCGGGGATTAAATGATGCGGTTCGCCTGTTAAACAATTTATTTACCAAAGCCCTGGAGTTGGCGGAAAACCCAGAGAATTCAGAAGTGCAGGCAGGTTTTGATGAAATGATCCAAATGATGGGCTTTCAGGAAAGCCTGTCGGGACTCGCGGTCACCTTTGATAAGCAGGAGCTGAATCAGCTTGCACCCAAATTGCGCAAAAAAGTTGAAATGACTTGGCACCGTGGATTGATTTCCAGCGAAGACCGTACTTCCCAATTCGAAGGATCTGCCGCCACCGGACAAGTGCAAATTGGCGGGAAGATTGAGGTTTTGGAATTGATGTCCCTCCCCACCCCCGCCGAATCTGCGGTAACCCTTTCTCTTTCTTTACAGGATGAGCTCAGTTTAAGCGTCGCCCAGGCCGCATTTGTGGAGCAGATACTCACCGAAGTATTGGAACCAAATTTGGAAATTGATAACATTGCCACCCAACATGCAAGTGAGAGTATTATCAGTGAAGTACAACCCGTTTACAATGTGAAGCGGCAGGGTTCCACCATCATGGAAGCGCGGATGCCGATTACCCGTCAGGTGATGGAAGACCTGAATGCGCATCATAAAAAGGCCAGTTTACAGGATGGGAACATTCAGATTGCGAATCTTGTGGGACAGGGACTTTATCTCGCGGTTGGATTGGCGGTCAGTCTCGCCTTTCTTTATTTGCTGGAAAACCCTTCTTTCAAAAAAACCAACCGTCTTTTTCTCTGGGTCGTCCTCACCTTGCTGAGTCTTCTCCTCGGGCAGTTGATTATCTATTTTTCATCACACTTAAATCTGTTTCCCACGCATTTCGTGCAGGCTTTGCTTCCCCTGGCCTTGGCGCCCATGCTCGGAACCATTCTTTACGGTCCCCGGTTGGGCTTGGCGGTTGGATTTTCCAGCAGCCTGGCCCATGCCATGCAGCATGATATGGAACTGGTGATTCTTTTCAGCGGCGTCAGCGTCGCAATTACCTCCGCCATCTCCGTGCGCGCCATTCACCGCCGCTCCAATGTCTTCAGAGCTGGACTTTGGATTGGCGGTATCCAGGCCATCATTTTGGTCGGGTCAGGCAGCTTGGAGCTGGTGCCCGTGGTGGTGGTCGCACAACACGGTCTGCTGGCTTTCGCATCGGGGCTGATTGTCTCGCTTATTGTATTGTTGCTCATCAGTCCTTTTGAACTTTTGTTTGGCGTCACCACGGATATTCGTCTGCTGGAGCTCTCCGATATGAGCCATCCCCTGCTCTCCCGCATGGCGCTGGAAGCCCCCGGCACCTATCACCACAGTCTGATGGTCGCCCACCTCTCCCAGGCGGCCGCCCGTGAGATTCGCGCCAATGATTTGCTGGTGCGGGTTTGCGCGTATTATCACGACATCGGAAAACTCTCCAAACCGGAGTTTTTTATTGAAAACGCCCAGGGTCGACAAAATCCTCATGATGAACTTTCTCCGAGCATGAGTCGTTTGTTGATCATTTCCCACGTCAAAGAGGGCGTGAGTTTGGCCCGCAGATACAAACTGCCCGGAATCATTGTTGACGGAATTGAGCAGCACCACGGCACCAGTATTATTCAGTATTTCTATCACCGCGCCCGTCAACGGGCCGAAGAAACCGAGAAAACCAAAATTAAAGAAGAGGATTATCGCTATCCCGGCCCCAAACCCCGCTCACCTGAAATGGGGATTCTGATGCTGGCGGATTCCTTGGAGGCGGCTTCCCGCAGTATCGATAAAAATAAACCGGGTCAGATTGAGGGCTTGGTGAATGAAATCCTCAAAGAGAAAATTAATGACGGACAGCTGGATCGTTGCGCTCTCACCATGGAACAGGTGAATACCATTCGGCGTTCCTTCATCTTTTCGTTGAATAATATGCTGCACGGCCGGGTGGCCTACCCCAAGAAATCGGATGAAGAGTCCGAAAAGAAACCCTCCCTTAATCTTTCGGATGATGTGGTTTTGAAAAGCAATGAAAATTGAAATTCTGCAGCAACAGGAACTTTTTCACCTGGATGAAAAAAGCATTGAGGCCTTTGCCTTATGGATCATGAAAAAAGTGGAGGCTCTGGATGACAGCTTTCACTGGAGCGAGTTGTCTTTGGTTTTTATGGATGACCAGATTCGTGAACTGAATTTGCAGTGGTTCAAAAAAGACACCGTGACTGATGTGATCAGTTTCGCTTACCCGGCGGAGGCCTCCACGGGTGAAGTGATTGTGAATGCCCAGCAGGCGGTTGAAGAAGGCAAACTCCGCATCTCTGCCGATTATGAACTCGCCCTGTATATTGCCCATGGATGTCATCATTTGATGGGCGCGGAAGATGACACCCCTGCCCGAAAGAAGTCTATGCTTGATTTGGAACAAAAATGGGTAGAGGAGTATTTCACGCAAAATTTGTGCGGACCTTTTTTCTTATGAACTCCATCTATCCCCTCTGTCTTACCTCCCTTTTCGGTGTCACATTTTTTAATACCTTACTTCGATCTTTCCGGCACAGTCAGGATGCGGGACTGATTCGTTTGGGGGAACTTTCTCCCCGCTTTGAAAAAAATGCGGAGCGCTGGGAAAAGCACTGGCTGGAAATTGTCGGTTTAATGACACTCATTGGCGGTGCTTTTCAAATCACCACCATTGCCTCATCCGTTCTGATTTATTTGGAACTTTTCAAAACCTTTAATGCGCTTTCAGGATTGGTTATTTTTATTTCCGGAATTTGCTATATTCTGCTGGCGACCAGTTTGCCGGTGGTTCTTTCCGAGTATTATGCCGACCGCATTACCCTGTGGGGACTTCCGGTTGCAGATGTGTTTTACCGGGTGCTTTTCCCTTTTTCTTTTGTGATTTCCACCGTGGAGCGCATGTTGCATATTCAATTGGCCCATAACAAAGATTCAGGTAACCGCCCCAGTGCCGGGGATGAAATCTTAACCCTGGTCGACCAAACCCGTGACCATGAACTGGACGCCGAGGAAAAACACTTTATTCGTTCCGCACTGGAATTCGGTGAAACCATTACCCGTGAAGTGATGACGCCGCGGGTGAAAATGTGCGGTCTGGAAGATACGCTCATTGTGGAAGAAGCGATTCGGGAAATTCAGGACTCCCCCTACTCCCGTTTTCCGCTTTTTCATGATGATTACGATGAAGTGTTGGGCATGATCCACGTGAAAGATCTCATCCAGGCGATTGCCGACGGTAAAATGTCTTCCCCGCTGAAAGAATTAATGAAGCCGGCCACCTTTGTGCCCGAGTCCATGCCTATCAGTGATTTGCTCCGTATGATGAAGCAGAAAAAAATTCACACAGCGATTGCGGTGGACGAATACGGGGGCACCGCCGGGGTGGTGACGCTTGAGGATATTTTAGAAGAGCTGGTCGGTGAAATTGAAGATGAGCATGACCATGAAATTAAATCCTTTTCTGAAATTCGGGACGGGGTCTATGAAGTTGACGCCACCATGCCCGTGGATGAAGCCAACGAAGAGCTGGGCTTAACTTTACCGGAAGAAGAGGATTATGACACCATCGCGGGATATCTGCTCGCCCGTCTGGGCCGCATTCCCTCCATTGGAGAGGTCGTTCGTTGTGGCGAGGATGAAATCCGAATCAAAAAAGCCACTCAACGGCAAATTCAAACCCTCACGATTATTCCTGCGGAGATTCCGGAGGGGTAAGCTGCGCATGTGAATCGAGCTTTTCTCTTGAAAAAATAGGTCCGTAAAAGCCTGTGAATTCTCTTTCCCACCAGAGCTGTTCATTCCGGTGCGTCACCGGATCCGCAAATGTATACTCATAAACCGCGAGCCGGATAAATCTGGGAGGGGTTTTAGGAAAGGGATTCACCGGAAACAAGGCCAGGGTTGCAGGATCATTGATCATGAGGTTGTGGATCAGGCGGTATAACCAGACCGGGGGCGGTACCTGACGATCTTCATCCATTTTGGATGCCAAAGCCACAAATGCTTCATCTAAACGTGGCTGATGCAAAACAGACATCATCGGAAGGCTTTTGGGATCAGTGGGTTTTAAGCGGAAGCGGTATTCAACCCATTGTCTGCCATCGACACTGCCCTGAATGGAAATCTCTTTGCGGTGATGCGGGACCTCCGTAAACATGGCGTAGGGGTTGATGGCGTGAATACTTCCAAAAACCTGTGCAACATTTTTCCAGGGAGGCAGCATCTCTTCGGCTTTATCCGTATAAATTTGCCAGATATAGATGGGAAGAAATGTAACGAGAAATATGAGTGAAAGGGCTTTGGGTTGATAATAACTTATGGCGGCCGAAGGTCCACAAGTACCGGGGAGGACCTTCCGCCAGGCCACGTCATCCACTAGAGAAAAAGCCAAAATCAGCAACAGGAGAGGATAGAAACCATGGTTCCCTGTCAGCAACAGGATAATGGATTCAATCACCACGGCTCCGGAGAGAATATTTCGAAACGTTCGGGGGAGAAAAATGTAAAAAGGTAAAATGATCTCAATAAACATCATTCCCCAAAGACCATATTTCAAAACCGTTCCCGGGAAGTGATGCACATACCATCCCGCAATCGTGGGGAGGGATTGTGTTTCAAAAAAATGATAAAATGCGGTGGCATCCCCCCAGGCAGGATCCCCCAAATTCAATTTTGCCAGACCACTGCTAAACAACACTTTAAACAGCAATCCGTTTAATAAGATGATGCCGGTAACATGGGAGCCCATCTTACTGGGGGACGGATAAAATCGGGAAAGCGGGGGTAACAGAAACAGAATGAGAAATCCCATTTCAGTGGTCAGCAAATCCCCTGCCCCAGACATCCAAGGCTGACAAATTTGGATAAGGGAAACCCAACAAATCCAGCTCATCAGTGCCGAGATCCACGGAAAAAAACCATAGAGCAGACAGAGCCCCGCGATGGCTCCCATGGCGGTACAGCCCAGCAGCATCAGCGGATGCGTACTCAACCAAGCCAAACTGGGGAGAAATAAGGGACTCCAGATGCCTTTGACTTCAGCAACGGCGGACAGAATGGATGCCGAAGGCAAAAGCCCTCCCGGTCCGCTGAGCCCCACAATTTGAGCCGCCAAGGACCAGAATGAAACCACATACAGGATTCCCATGCCGCGCATACATCCCTGCGCAGCCACTCCGTAGTGGGGGCCATACGAAGGGGCGAAGCGTCTTAGGAAATGTATGTCACCAAATTTCATCGAATTTTTGATGAAAGAATACTCCAGACTCCCCGGAGATCAAACGGGGAAAATTTTAAGAATTTTCAGTGACTTTTAGACGGTAGCCCTTGAACTTGATCCCGGTCAGTTTCTTTTTCACTTTATCTGCGACATCCTCGGAAACCTCCACATCGGTTTTTCCGGGATGCAGTTTAATGAAGCCCACTTTTGAACGGTTAATGTCGGCGGCGCCCAAAATAACGCCCAGTACATCACCGGGCTTGATGTGTTGCTGGCGCCCCACACTTAAGGTGATTTTCCGGGTCGGTCCCAACTCCTGATGAGACGCTCTCTCTTTGGGTGCAGCATCTACTTCCGTTCTTCTGGGTTTGCGTTCTTTTCTTCCCCGGTCGGCTTGGGGTTTGCGCTCCCGTTCTCTGCGGGAATTGCCGCCTTTGGGAATGTTGATTTCTTCGGGAGGCGGTTTGCCGGAAGATTTGTCCAACATATGCATGAGCGCGGAAATAATTTCGGTGGGGGAATTACCCCGGTCCAGCAGACGGTCAACCAATTCATCGTGGTTTTGAAAGTTTTTCTCATCCAGGGTGGTGCAAAGTGCATCAAAGAAGACGTTGGCCCGCTGGGCCATCAATTGATCCACACTGGGAATGTTGGCCCGTTTGATTTTTGCTTTGGTGAAGCGCATAATATTTTGCAATTTATACACTTCACGGCCTGCAACCAGGGTAACCGCTTTTCCGCTGTTGCCCGCCCGACCGGTACGCCCGATCCGGTGAACATAATCCTCCCCGTCATTGGGCAAATCATAATTAAAGACCACTTCAATATCTTTCACATCCAACCCGCGGGCCGCCACATCTGTCGCGACCAGAAATTCAATGTTTTTCTTGCGGAAGCGGTTCATCACCCGTTCGCGCATTTGTTGGGACATGTCCCCGTGCAATTTGTCAGCCAAATATCCCCGGGCGGACAAATGTTCGACCAGATCGTCCACCATCATTTTGGTGGCACAGAAGATAATACCGTAACGGACATCTTCAAAATCAATTAACCGGCAAAGTACCTCCAGTTTGCTGCGACGATCCACTTCATACCAAACCTGATCAATTTCGGGCGCGGTAAGTTCCGAAGCTTCAATTTTGATCCATACCGGATCTTGAGTGAATTTCTTGATCAGACGTTTAATACCGGCGGGTACCGTAGCGGAAAAGAGCACGGTTTGACGTTCTGCCGGCATTTTATCCAAAATCGCGTTGATTTCTTCGGTGAAACCCATGTCCAACATTCGGTCCGCTTCGTCCAGAATAATGGTTTTAAGCTCATCGAGCTTCATGGTGCCTTTCTCTAAATGGTCCAGCACCCGTCCGGGTGTGCCAATAACGATATGGGCCCCTTTCTTCAGTCCGCGTAACTGACGGTCATAAGACTGCCCCCCATAGACCGGCAATTCACGCACACCGGGTTTGCCACGGGTCAATTTGGAAATTTCTTCGGCGACTTGCAAAGCCAATTCACGGGTGGGGCAAAGGATCAATACCTGGGTGTTTTTGGAATTCTGATCAATTCGCTCAATTGCGGGAATCCCAAAAGCCGCGGTTTTCCCGGAGCCGGTTTGTGATTGCCCGACCATGTCGTTGCCTTCCATTAAAGGAGGTATCGACTGGGCCTGAATGGGAGTGGCGGCTTCGAAACCCATCTTCTGCACAGCTTTGAGCATGCTGTCAGAGAGGTTTAATTCTGAAAATAGTTTTTTATCCATGGGTGCATATAGACTATTTTACCGCATAAAGCCATCCTCAAACGCAGGGGGATTCAGATGACGGTCGCAGCCTGGGGGCTGCAGGACGGGTGATGACGGTCTTCTTCATCATAAATCTGAAATTATGCAGCACGGCTCCGCGATCCGCCCGCAAACTCACACGTCAGCCATCCGGCATTGAATACTTCTTATTTTTGCATTGCCTCACCGCGCCCCTCCTGACAGAAGAACGCATCTCAATTTTCGTTCTCAATTTAAGGTAAACCTATGATTTCCGCTGTCTCTCTCACCATGCGTTTTGGTGAAAAAACTCTTTTTGAAAATGTAAGTGTCAAATTCCGTTCTGGCAACCGCTATGGTCTGATTGGTGCCAATGGCTCTGGCAAGTCGACTTTTATGAAAATTTTGTCCGGACAATTGGAGGCCTCGGCAGGTGAAGTGGCCCTGGATACAGGTTGCACCATGGGCTTTTTGCGGCAGGATCATAATACCTTTGATGATCAGACCGTTATCGATACCGTTTACCAGGGGAACGAATTACTCTGGAAGCTTCATCAGGAGCGTGAACATCTTTATACCGCCGCGGAACTGACTCCGGAAGAAGATGAACGTATTGCCCATATTGAAGATGAATATGGGGAAGCCGGTGGTTACACCATGGAAACCGATGCGGCCAAAATGCTCGACGGATTGGGGTTGCCCGAAGACAAACGGGAAGAGCCTATGGCAAACCTGCCCGCGGGTCTGAAGCTTCGGGTGTTATTGGCCCGGGTGCTTTTCGGAAAACCCGACGTTCTGCTCCTCGACGAACCGACCAACCATTTGGATATGGCCAGTCGCGATTGGTTGGAGACTTTTCTCCAGGGATATGTGGGAACCGTCATTGTGATTTCCCATGACCGTTATTTCTTGAACGCGGTCCCCACCCATATCGCCGATTTGGATTATCAGCAGATGCGGATGTTCACCGGGAATTACGATGACTTCATGACGACCAACGCCATGCTCATGGAAAAACGCTCCCGCGAAAATGCCACCAAAGAAAAACGGATTGATGAGCTTCGCAGCTTTATTAATCGTTTCGCGGCGAATGCCAGTAAAGCCCGACAGGCCACCTCCCGTCAAAAAGAGCTTGAAAAGATCGAAGTGGACAAAATGAAACCCTCTTCCCGCGTCTCCCCCTATATCCGGTTTGAATCTGCAAACCGTTTGGGTGATCGGGTCTTCGAATTTGAAAATATCAGTAAATCTTTTGAGGAAAAGTTGTATGAAAACTTTTCGGCAACCATTGGACCCGGAGAAAAGGTCGCAATTATCGGAAGCAACGGTGTCGGAAAAACCACCCTGTTGCGTATGATGTGTGGCGAGCTTCAACCCGACACCGGTCATGTCTCCCGGGGAGAAACGGTTGAATTGTCCGTCTTTCCGCAGGAGGCGATGACCGTGTTGGAACCTGGAAAAAAAGCCATCGATTGGCTGTCCAAATTCTGCAATGACGAACAACAGAAAGAAACCGAACTCCGTTCAGCCATGGGACGTATGCTCTTTAAAGGGGAAGCGGTATTTAAACCCTGCGAAGTACTCAGCGGGGGCGAAAAGGCCCGTCTGATTACGGCGGCGATGATTATGCAGCAAGGCAATGTGTTGGCTTTGGACGAACCGACCAACCATTTGGATTTGGAAAGTATCGAATCGCTGAATTATGGTCTGAGTTTGTTTGATAATACGGTGATTTTTGTAAGTCACGACCGGGAATTCATTTCCAGTCTGGCCACCCGTATTCTGGACATTCGGGATGGTCAAATTATCGATTATCCGGGCACCCTGAAAGAATACGAGGCATGGAAAACCAAGCAGAACCGGAAGTAATTCCGGATGCGCCTGCCCGGCGTCAGCCACTTATCGACCAAATGTTTCGATTGGCTGATCAAGGCCATCATTGTGGGGGATGTAGTGGGGTTTGTTGTACCTTCCTTGCAAATTCCATGTTGATTACACCGGTGGAGGCCTTGGACCTGAAAACATGGCTCCAGTCCCAGGGCCGATGGACGGATGAGCTGATTCTGGGCTTAAAGGAATGCGTTAAAAAATTTAGGCTGGATCAGGATTTGGGTGATGGCAGACGCTCGATACGCCGAACCTACACCTGCCCCTTCTATCGCAATGGCCCGCAGGGATGTAGTATTTCCCGACATTACAAACCTTATGGTTGTCTGGCCTTTAATGCCCGCAGTCCGGGTGTCACTGAGGGGGGAAATTGCGCTTCCGACCAGGATTTACTGGAAAAACAGCTTACCGAAACTGAATCTGCGCTGAACCGGAAGCTGAAGGCAGCTCATCAACTGCTCTTCGATAAAGCCCCAATACCGGTGGCTTTGCTTTCACTTTCTGATGGTTGAAACTTCAGGTCTTTCATATTCAAATTGTACTTTCCGCTTAAATGCGGGTATATTGTGAGCAGGACCCCCATGAAAATGTTCAATACATTGATAATTTGGTTGCTGATCAGCTCCCTGACGCCCCTTCTTCCTGCCGAAGAAGCGGTGCATACCGTTCCGCTGACTTTGGAGATCGGAGATTCTGTCGATAAAATGAAGGCGGTTTTGGGGGAACCGAATGGGAAAATGGAATCGGGAGATTTCAGTGTGTATTATTTTAAATATGGTACCGTGAAGTTGACCTCGGATAAAATTTCCTCCCTGGACTTGATCAGCGAAGAAGAGTGGCAACGGCGTCAACGTGCCGAATCGGAGGCCCGGGCGGAAAGGAAAAAACAGGGTGAAAAAAATTCTGGCCTCCACGGTTGCCGATGAGAACTTCGCCGCCCTGCCCGTTGAAAATCGTGCAGCCTTTTGGGAACAGTTCCAAAAAGATTATCCCGATGTGGATGTGTATGTCCTCTACACCCGGGCCAAAGTGGAGGCGGATAAAATTGCCGAAGAAAAAGCCGCCAAACAACGGGAGGAAAACCGTTTGTCCTCACTCGAACAACGGGTGTTGATGGCAGAGGCCGAAGCCAGGAATGCAACCCGGGCTTCGCAAAATCAGCAATACGTTAACCAGTATCGATATGATAACCGCTATCCTTCCGTGGTGGTGGTACCCCAGTCTTATATTATTCGAACAAAAGGGAACGGACATCATAAACCCAGACCCACAAACCCGCTTTATAATGGGAGTACGTTAAGTGGGACGGTGATTGCTCCCGGCCTGAACTTAAACATCAATGGTTCTTATAGCAGTCAATCAGGCAGCTCCTCCTCCCGTACCCATGGTTACGTCAATGGTCAAAATGGGGTAATGCGAATACAAAGTAACGATGGGTATAAACGTAGTTTTTATTAAGCGCGTTTCGAAGTAAGGGGCCCTTTTTCGCAATACCGGCCCGGGACACATGGTGTCAGTCAGACATTTCCGATGCATGTTCGCCCCCCCCCTCCCCTATAAAAAACCACAGGTATTTTTATGCAGGTAACCACCACAAAAAAAATGGTGGCCCGAGTCGGATTCGAACCAACGACACAAGGATTTTCAGTCCTCTGCTCTACCAACTGAGCTATCAGGCCACCAAAAAGTGGAGAGGACTTCATAACCGATTATGGACGGTTTTGTCAATCGTGGTTTAAGAAAAAATGCAGGATATTTATGGAGGGGGCTTCTTCACGTCCACACCCATGCTTTTTCAATGGCAATTCTATTAAATGGGATTATCATATCCTCTTATGTCTGCGACTTCTTTCGCTTCGACCTTCCCTCCGGTCTTTCAATTTCCTCCCGCACTGGCAGATTCATTTTTGCCGGAGGGAGATCGCTGTGCCCTGCAGGCCTGCTCCAGCGCGGCTGCCGCAGCGATCCTCAAGGCCTGGATGCAATCTGCACCTGCGTATACCGTGGTGGTTACGGATTCCGCCCGGAGTTTGGAAACCCTTTATCAGGACTATCATACCCTTTCCGGCGGTGATATGGCATCTACGGCCTATTTTCCGGGTTGGGAAGATCTGACGGATGCGGATTTACATGGGGTCTCTCCTGAAATTGCCGGTGACCGTCTGCAAACGCTCACGCGTCTCCACCAGTCCGATCAACCGCTATTGGTATTCACTGATATTCAAAGTTTGATGCAGCCGGTTCCCCAGCCCGATGCCCTGGCCTCTCGCACACTGGATGTTAAAGTGGGGAGTTCTTTTGATTTAGAGTCCTTTGCCGAGAAACTTTTGGATCGTGGCTATCATTTTGAACCCGAAGTCACAGACAAAGGCGAGGCGGCCAAACGCGGAGGGGTCCTGGACCTCTGGCCTCCCAACCAGCCGTCGCCCTTCCGGCTGGAATTCTTTGGTGACGAAGTGGATTCTATACGCAGTTTCGATCCTGCCACCCAGAGATCTTTGGAAAAAGCACAGGAAATTCAAATTCTTCCTGCCAGAGAAGCCAGCACGGAAGCAAAAGCGAATTTTACTGATTATCTCCGCCCGGACACCCGTTGGTTGTGGTTGGATTATCCGTCCGTGGCTGATCATGCTGTGCTGTATCAGGAATCAAAAGAAGACCCGCATATTCGCTGGCATGAGCTTCAGCATCTTATCAAATCCTGTTCGTTCAAAGGCATGTTGAAAACCGGGGATGCTTTACACGGAGATCCCCTGCCCCTGCAGCTCGAAGCCTGTGCCGGATTGTCGGATGTTCCCCGGGCCGGGGACGTGACGACTCGGCTCGAAGCCGCCAGAATGAAGCTGATTGAAGAACAATGTCATCTGGCGCAACACGGATGGACGGTGGTTTTCTGTCTGAATACGGAAGGATCACGGGCAAGATTTCTGGAGGCCTACTCAAAACAGTTCAGGGGCATTCCATCCGTTTACTGCGTCGAGGGTATGCTGTCCGAAGGATTTAAGATTGCTGAATTGCAACTCAGTGTGATGGGCGAACGGGATATTTACGGATTACGAAAGCCGGTCCGCAATAAATATGATCCGCACGCAGCAACCCGCAGTAAAGGATCCGGAAATATGGGCTCCCGCCTTTCCGGCTGGACTGAGATTGAGCCCGGGGAATGGGTCGTACACCTCGATCACGGGATTGGTAAATATTTGGGGCTCTATGAAATTGAAGTGGCGGGACAATCCCAGGAAGTGCTGAGTATTGAATACGCGGACAATGCCAAACTGCATGTGCCAGTGGCGCAGGCGCATTTATTGAGCCGGTATATGGGCGTGGGAGGCGTGGTGCCCGAACCTCACCACTTGGGGGGGAGCAGTTGGGGACGTCAAAAAATCACTGCCGAAAAAGCCGTGCAGGATTTGGCCGCCCAGTTGCTGCAAACCCAAGCGGTTCGCGAAGCCCATCCGGGCCATGCCTTCGGCACAGACAACGCGTGGCAGGCTGAATTTGAGGCCACCTTCCCTTTTGCTGAAACGGCAGACCAGGAATCTGCCATTGCGGAAACCAAATCCGATATGGAACAGGCGCGCCCCATGGATCGGCTGATCTGTGGGGACGTTGGCTACGGGAAAACCGAAGTCGCGATGCGGGCCGCCTTTAAAGCGGTCATGGATGGCAAACAGGTCGCAATGCTGGTTCCCACCACGATTTTGGCCTTACAACATTATCAATCTTTTTTAGAGCGCATGGCCGCCTTCCCGGTTAAAATTGAAATGCTGAGCCGCTTTCGGACCGCCGCGGAATCACGGGATGTTCTGCTGAGACTGGCGCAAGGCCAAGTCGATATTGTCATCGGTACCCATCGGGTGGTCTCTAAAGATGTGCATTTCAAAGATTTAGGATTGGTGATCATCGATGAGGAACAACGCTTTGGGGTCCGGCACAAAGAACGGCTCAAAGAAATGAAAGCAATGGTCGACGTGCTTACGTTAAGCGCGACTCCCATTCCCCGCACCCTGTATTTAAGTCTGACTGGCGCGCGGGATGTGAGCAGTATTCAAACCGCGCCCCGGGAACGGCTGCCGGTTAAAACGGAAGTGCATGAGTTTGAAGATGAGGCGGTCCGCAAGGCGGTTTTACGGGAGCTCAACCGCGGTGGCCAAATCTTTTTCCTTCACAATCGGGTGCAGACCTTAAACAAAATTCGGCTGCATCTGCAGGATCTCATTCCGGAAGCCCGCATTAGTATGGCGCATGGTCAGATGCCCGAGCGGCAACTGGAAAGTATCATGCGTCAGTTTTCAAATGGGGAATCCGATTTGTTGCTCTGCACGACCATTATTGAAAGTGGTGTGGATATGCCAAACGTGAATACCATGATTATTGATCGTGCGGACCGCTTCGGATTGGCCGAACTCTATCAGCTTCGTGGCCGGGTCGGACGATATAAACATCAGGCCTATTGTCTCCTTCTGCTCCCTTCTCAAGGCGGCAGTAAAGCTATCGCAAGGGAAAGGATTCGGGTGATCCGTAAATATTCCGCTTTGGGATCTGGATTTAAAATCGCGCTTCGGGATCTGGAGATACGGGGGGCGGGAAATCTGCTGGGACCGCAGCAAAGTGGACATATTGCCAGTGTCGGATTTGAGTTGTATTGCCAACTGCTCGAGCAAAGTATCCGCCGATTAAAAAAACTGCCTCCGGAAAAAATCGTCGATATCAAGGTCCGCATTGGGTTTTTAAATTTACGCCCGGATGCCCGTGAAGATGAACATGCCTGTTTTCTGCCCGTGAGTTTTATTGAAGACGAGGCTCTGCGGGTAGAAATTTATCGGCGAATCGCGTCCCTCGCCACATGGGAAAAAGTGCAGGAGCTCGAACAGGAATTACAGGACAGATTTGGCAGATTACCTGTGGCCGTTTTAAACCTGATTAAAGTCGCACGCATCCGCATCGCGGCCTCCGCCTTGGGGCTAAACGAAGTGGATGTGCAAAAAGATAAGCTCATCCTCAGGATGCCCGGTGGAAAATTTCTGCAGCGGCATCATAAAATGCCCCGCTTATATGGAAAATCCGTTGCGGACCGGCTGGATGAGCTGTTGCACATCCTCACCCATTGGCACGACGAATAAATTAACGTGGAAACCAGTTCTGGAGAATTTTCTCTCCGGATTTGTCATTTTTAATCTCTTCCAAAATAAGATTCACTTCTTCCAATAATTCAGAGTTGTTTTTGGAGATGCCCCAGGCCAGAGACTCATTGTTCAGCAATTTCGGAAACGCAGCCAGATCCGCTTCATTTTCCGCCGCGATCCACCAGATAAGCGGCGCATCATGAATAACCATATTCACTTTACCTTTCTTGAGGGCGGAGACCGCAGATTCTTTATCGTTGTACACCAGGATTTTTGCATTCGTATAGGTGTTTCTGGCGAAAATTTCTCCGGTGGTGTTTTTGATCACCCCAATGGTCGAACTTTGATGACGGATGACGCTTTGAATAAGCCCGGCCGACGCGTAATCTGTCCGCCTGAATAGTGCGGTTAAACCCGCAACCATAAATGGTTTGGTGAAATTGATTCGGTATTCCCGGGTTGAGGTGATGGTCATCCCGGACATAATAATATCGGTTTTGTTTTCTTCCAAATAATTGATTTGTTTTGACCAGGGCACCTCAACAAATACCAGCTCCCTGCCCAGTTCTTTACTGATTTTACGGGCAAAATCCGCTTCCACCCCGGAGATTTGGCCCGCTTGTTTGAAAATCAAAGGGGGGGAATCAGGTGAGACCCCTACGCGTAATTTGCCTGGATCCGGCGCCGGAGTGCTGCTCACACAACCGGTAAGGAAAACAAAGGAGAGTAATAAAAGGAAAAATGATTTTATCATGAACGTACCCGAAAAGTTTAGAAACGTGATTCATCATACTATGCGGAAAAAATTTAAAAGTGCCATCCCTAAATGAATCTGGCTGTTCTTTCTAAACCCGCAGACTTCCAGGCTCGACAAATGCCCGTAGATCCTATGAAGAAGAATCATGTCTGATACTCCTGCCCTTTCTGTCATTCTTCCGGTCTATAACGAATCCGAAGCCATCATTCCTGTCCTCAAGGAACTGGCCGGTGTTTTAGAGAAACGCTGGTCCTCCCACTGGGAAATTTTGGCGGTGAATGATGGGTCAAATGATGATACTGCAGATAAAATTCTGGAAATTGCCGCGCAATATCCCGGAATCCGCCTGCTGAATCTTGCCCAAAATGTGGGGCAGTCCGGTGCCTTGTGGATGGGGTTCCGAGAGGCCAAATCCGATTGGATTGCCACCCTGGATGCCGATGGTCAAAACGATCCTGCAGATTTGCCGGGGATGTGGGATGGTATCGGTGACGCGGATGCCATTTTCGGCTACCGGGCGGAACGGAAAGACACCTGGTCAAAAAAAATGGGAAGCAAACTGGCTAACGGCGTGCGCAATGGCATCTTGAAAGAAGAAATCCGGGACACCGGTTGTGCCATAAAGATTTTCAGAAAGTCCCTTACCTTCCGGCTCATGCCCTGGAATGGGATGCACCGATTTTTAGGCTCCCTGTTTTTTATGCAACAAGCCAAAATTGTGCAGCAGCCGGTCAACCACCGTCCCCGCTCAGCGGGCACCAGTAAATATACCAACTGGGGACGTCTCAAGAAAACCTGGTGGGATCTGTTTGCCGTCCGCTGGTTACGTTCCCGTTATGTGCACGTGAAGCTGAAGTAAAGTAACGCGGACATTTCTGTCTGTGGCAGGCAACGGTACACCTTTTTCTCTCTATAAAAAAAGAAAAAGAAAAGGGCTTTCGCCCTTTTCTTTTATCCACAGACAGGATGTCTATGACCCTTCAGGCTGAAAGCCTGAGTTACTGATGAATCCAGGTCGCGTGGGTCTGTTCAAATTTCTCGATATCCTCGAGGTACAGCAAAGACTCTTCAATATCATCGAGACCTTTCAGCAACTTGTTTTTGACACTGGGATCGTAATCAAAATCAAAGGTGATTTCGGTTTCTCCGTGCAGGGTCAGCTGTTGTTTTTCCAGGTCCACCGTCGCTTCCAGTCCTTCTTCGCCATAGACGGCCTGAAAGATGGTTTCCACTTCAGCTTCGGACAGTTCAATGGTTACGACGCCGTTTTTGGAGCAGTTGTTTTTAAAGATATCCGCAAAACCCGGAATGTAGTCATCCCCTTCTCCGCGGTAAGGCGCGATAATGACTTTGTAGCCATCCTGTGCCAAAGCCCATACGGCATGTTCACGACTGGAACCACAACCAAAGTTGTTGCGGGTCACCAGCAAAGAACGGTCCGCATACCGGGGCGCATTCAGTTCAAATTCCGGATTCGGGTCGCCATTTAATACATAGCGCCAATCAAAAAACGCGCTGGGACCAAAACCGGTGCGGGCAATTGATTTCAAAAACTGTTTCGGAATGATCTGGTCCGTATCCACATTGGCACGGTCCAAAGGTGCGAGTATTCCACGATGTGTTGTAAATGCTTCCATATTAGTTACCTCCATTCCAGTTGCGAATATCCACGAAGTGACCGGCAACCGCGGTGGCCGCCGCCATTTCAGGACTCACCAAGTGGGTCCGGCCGCCAGCTCCCTGACGTCCTTCAAAATTACGGTTAGATGTTGATGCACAACGTTCCTGTGGTGCCAGCTTGTCCGGATTCATGGCCAGACACATGC
The DNA here is from genome assembly GCA_029269125.1 of Kiritimatiellaeota bacterium B1221. Classification (GTDB taxonomy): domain Bacteria; phylum Verrucomicrobiota; class Kiritimatiellia; order SS1-B-03-39; family UBA6053; genus UBA6053. The sequence continues at coordinate 111,754 of JARHXX010000003.1, forward strand.
TGCATCCCGCCCAGCGCCATTCAGCACCGGCCGCGATAAAGATTTTATCCAACCCTTCTTCCATCGCCTGTTTGCGAACCTGTTGTGATCCGGGAACCACCAGCAATTTAATATGATCGGCTTTCTTTTTGCCCTCTAAAACTTTGGCGGCCCGACGTAAATCTTCGATCCGTGAGTTGGTGCAACTGCCGATAAAAACCGTATCCAGTTTGCAATCAGTCAAAGACTGGCCGGCTTTCAGACCCATGTAATCCAAAGCTTTTTGCACATCGCTTGCGGAGTAACCGGGAACCTCATCCAAACCGGGAACCGGCGCATCCACATCAATCACCATACCGGGACTGGTTCCCCAGCTGACTTGCGGGGCAATTTTTGATGCATCAATCACCAGAGTGCGATCAAATTTAGCGTCCGGATCACTGGGAAGTTTTTTCCATTCTTCAATGGCTTTTTCCAGCGCTTCCCCTTTGGGGACAAATGGACGGTCTTTTGCCAGGACATAATCGATGGTGGTTTGGTCAGGCGCAATTAATCCCGCCTTGGCTCCCCCTTCAATCGCCATATTACAGATGGTCATCCGCGCTTCCATGGTCAGAGACTCAACCGCCTCTCCGCAGAATTCAAATACAGAACCCGTGGCTCCGGCAGTACCGATGATACCAATCAGTTTCAGCACCATGTCTTTGGAAGTTACGTGGGGCTGTAATTTACCGGTAAATTCAACTTTGAACGTTTTGGGTTTTTTCTGACGTAAAGTCTGAGTGGCCAATACGTGTTCGACTTCTGAGGTGCCAATCCCGAAAGCCAAAGTGCCGAAGGCACCGTGTGTGGACGTATGGGAGTCGCCACAAACCAAAGTCAGTCCCGGAACCGTAATACCCATTTCAGGGCCGATCACATGGACAATCCCCTGATGGTCATCACCGATGCCATAAAGATGAATGCCATTTTCCTTACAATTGCTTTCCAGTGCCTCAACCTGCGCTTTGGAAACCGGATCTGTAATGGTCAACCGGGTATCGTCCGTTGGCACATTATGATCCATGGTGGAAAACGTCAGTTCCGGATGACGCACTTTACGACCGGTCAAACGCAGACCTTCAAAAGCCTGCGGACTGGTCACCTCGTGCACCAGGTGACGGTCAATATACAATAACGAAGTGCCATCGGGCAGTTCGCGGACCACATGTCGGTCCCAGATTTTATCAAAAAGAGTTTTAGCCATATGCAATTCCTGTGATTTAAAGGGGGGCACTTTATAACTCAAAATTCCCTTCATGCAATCATAAGACGCGAGAGAATCGCCCCTTCTAACAAAAACGAAATTTTTTAAATAAAACGCTTGCCAAAAGAACCCGGCCTGTAGTATGTTCTTGCCTCCAACTTAAAGGAAACCCTTCCACACCTGGAGGAGACAAGTTTCCAAGGATTTCATTGCGGGATGGAGCAGCCAGGTAGCTCGTCAGGCTCATAACCTGAAGGTCGTAGGTTCAAATCCTACTCCCGCTACCAATTTACCCAGTCGAAAGACTGGGTATTTTTTTGTACGGGAGGAGGAGTTGAACCGAATAGGTTCATTACGACCACCGGGGGCGGAGGGAGAAACGGCCACGAATGTGGCTCCCGCAGGGACGAGCTGCGGGGGAAGCTGCGACGCAAATCCTACTCCCGCTAGCAACCTTCGCGTCAGACCGGTTCTTTAATTAGAACCGGCCCGCTTGCTTCGGTTGGCACGCCATGATGAATTCTGAACTCCACCTGAAAAGCGGATCCGGACGATGATCTGAATGATTTTAAAATCGCCCCCCTTCTATTTTGGATCGCTCATGGAAATAGCAAAACTTTTCGTAATCCCGTAGCTGCAACCGTCCCGGATGCACTACATCCCCCTTCTGTTTTGGATTGTTTGGAATAAATAGGTCAACGATGGGTCAACGTTTTGAAATAGATGTTCACCCGGGGACCCGGATGCAGATGGCCTCGCTAGCCCCCAACCTCCTTTCCCCGCTTCTGTCCTTCAGCTTCTAGAGGCTGAAATCCCCAGCATACGCTTATTCAAAAAATAATTTCACTTTTTTGCGGAAATCACGGCTCCTCCAAACTTCGGGTGAATGAAGACCTTAAAACCCGAACCTTAGGAGAAGATGATGGAACCTCATAATGAAGAACAAACCGAAGCCTGGATGTGTCAACGTCGCCAACAATTACGCAATCAATTGGAGGAAGTATCCGGGGGCATGGCGATGTTTGGTTGCGGCGCCACTGATGGTCTCCCCCTTGAGGTTGAAATCAAATTTCTGGAGCATGTTTTGAGTTTTGAATTGGCTGAAACTACTACCTGGAAGCGGATTTTAGCTGAGCAAGGATACAGCATGCCGGCACCCGAAACCTTGTCTGACGAAGAAATGTCTGTGGAAGTATGGGAGGTCATACAACGGTTGGGGGATCTTCAGTGTTATTTGGATTTCACAGATCATCTTTCCGATCAGGAACTCTACAAAAAGTTGTACGAAAGATTAGATGAACCAACGGAGGATATTCGGATGATTCCCCAGGGAAGTGCCTGCCATCTGGAAATGCTACTCTCGGGTGAGGAGGAAGATGACCTGATTTGGCTGAAATATTTTGCGGATGAAAAAACGCGTCAAATGTGGCATCAGGAATTTAACTTTCAGCTGCCAGCTCATAGGGAAGCCCCCTATGATAGAGATCATTTGCTCCCCCACCCTCCATGGCCTGGGACAGAGTGAATGGCTGAGGGTTGCTCTCACGGGGGCACTGAGGCACAGGGTTTAGGATAGAAAGGTAGAGGGTTAAACGAGGCTTTTATTTACTTATGCTTGTATCAGGACTGCATCAAAAATTTGCGGCAAAACGGTCCAAGTGTGAGGCGAGATTTTGTGGAGCCGGCCAATAGCGTTTGTCTGAAGGCAACTTAATTTTTTGACCGTGGAATTGTTGGATGGAATAAACCGAATTTTTTGGTTCGTGCAGTCGTTTCGACACTCTCAGCGTATACTGTTCAGGATCCACCGCCACCAATCCCCGGTCAAACGCACGGTGCAGGGTTGGACAGAGCGCCAGACCATTGGTAATGGTATCATCATGGGACGCGCTAAACGGCACAATATGACAGGCATCCAGTAGAGACGCATTCACGGTGGTTTCCACCCGCAACCCTGAGATGCAACAACTGTGGGAATAAATCAACGGCACCTTGCGTTTAAACATCCCGCCACGAATAAAAACTTCCTCTTCAAAACTATTCTTGTCTAGAGAAGCCTGTAAACGCTGGTACTCCGTAGCATACTGATGGGAAGATCCTTCCATAATCTGCTTTTCAATGTTTAACAGGTAATCAGAGGCCTGCAGATCCACATATTCGCCCCCTCCAAAATAGCAGTTCAACAAGGTCTCTTTTAAAATTTGTCTATGCGCAGGCGACAACAGCAGCGCAAACAATTCCGGATCTAATTGGACATAAGCCACCGCCTTGTTCAGCACCCCAATAGAACTACACCGACGGGTGATTTTCAGCCATTCCTCAAAACCCGGATTAGGAATGTGATGCCAAAATTTTTCACTGCGCAAATAGAAAAAAGGTTGGGCAATTAAAGGGGAATGTTCGGTGGTCACCACTTGTTGCCAAATTGATTTAAAACCGCACACCAATTCGGGGGAAAGCAGGATTCTGTTGTCGTTGATCCAGCTCTCTTCCACCCCACGCAACACCGTCAGCAACAACACCGGTTTATGCGGTGCAGGTCCATGTACAGACACCCCTTGACGCAGCGTTGAAAATTTTCTTACATAGGTTTGCAGCGCTTCATTCATGGCACATTAAGTCGCCCGATTCAGTTCCTTCAATTTGGCAGATATTTTGCGCACCGTTTCCTGAGAATATTTTTGTTCACGAGACAAAATAAACGAGCCGACCCCATTTTGGTTCACGACCTGCAACCCATTGGGGTTGAATCGGGTCAATTGCACGTAACGGTCCCAAAAGCATAACATCGGCACCACCCAAAGTTTTTCCTGAACCAAAGGCTGAAGGATCGTTTGTAATTTTGCCGCTTGCCGAAGAGGTTGCTTGAGAATTTTTTTATCCTGTACCCAGGTGCCAATTTTGAGTTGCTCCCCATCAAACACGATACGGTCATCCTGAGGCACCCCCTTGCCTGTCCAGTTTTTGGTTTCCAAGGTAAACACCCCGGATGGCCCCACGATGATGTGATCGATATTCTCGGTACCCCTTTCGTCTTTCAAAATAAAATCGTGAAACACATCAAATCCCGATTTGCGAATTTCATCCAATTGCTCTTCAACCAAGCGTTCCCCTATTTCCCCTTTGCGTAAATTCCGCAACCGCTTTTTTAAAATGAACAACTTCCGAAACAACATCATCATATATCCAAATCCAAGCACCGTAAGTATCCCTTGAGTGTAAAGATTATATCCAGGGATCAAATAGATCGTCCACGAAAAGAAAATCGCCATAAAAATCATTGCGCATTGCATTAAGAGGTCTTGCATTTCATCATTCAAAATCTGGTCAATCTGTGTGCGTAAGGATTCACCTGCTTGGCGGATGGGTTTGGGGCAATCATTCATAACGATACGGCCATCATGGTGAGGAAGGTTGAAGCGATGGCGAGAGTGAAACTTAACAACGTGCCGATCAAAACATATTCGGCGAGCTCCTGCTTTTTGGCTTCCTCAAAACGCAGAATCGATTTTGCGGCCACCAGAAAACCAATCGCCCCGGGTTGCCCGATCAAAATCAGCAGAAAAATCAGGGAGCGCTCCAGATTCCCAATGCATGCGCCCCCATGCTTTAAGCCTTTTACTACCAGACCATTTTCCTCCACCAATGCTTGGGCTACTTTCGCCACGGCAAATCCTGCCCCTTTGGTGACCAGAACAAATCCAGAAATCCAAACCAGTCCTTCATACCAGGGGTCCGGAGTTAATGTGATGCCCGCCTCACTCAGTCCGCCAGAGAAGAGGCCCAGAATCCCCACATGCACCATTTGGTCGATGAAAAAGGTCTTCGGCGTATCCGGAAACCGGCATTTACACAAGTCCACTAAGCCATGCAACAATGCGACCGCCAACGGGAGTTTCCACAAGCCCCACTGCATGGCAACCAGATACACCAGTGCCCCATGGATCAGCACATGAACCCACCAGCCCTTGATACGCCCCTTGTTTTGGGCAATCCAATTCGTCTGAAACAAAAAATCCCCCAGTATATGCGCACAGATCAACACTGCGAATTCCCTCATGCCTCAACCCTCCTGCGCAACCTCCAGAGGTTGCAATAAGCCTTTGCAACCTTCAGAGGTTGCGAAAAAACTATACGTCTACTGAAAGCCCAATGGCGCAAGCTCAGGAGCTTGCACACCCCTATTGCAAGCTCTACAGCTTGCATATGGTATTCTCCACATAGGTCACACACTCCGTAACCGTATCCCAATGGGCACGGAAGAGTGCTTTTGAAATAGACTGACGCGAAACAGGTTTCCCAGTTTTTGGATTCAAAGGACCTTCCGCTGCGATTTCCTCTTGGGTTTTCCCAAGCAGATACCCGGCCACTGCACGGGAATCAGTACTGGACCAGCCCTGTACCACACAGTCCATAAGCCGTACCATACGTTGCAGGCCCTTATCCAAAGGATCTGTTTGCAGTTCCATGTACAACTCTTCAGGCAAACAGTCCAATCCCCGACCGGACAACTCAAACGCGGTTCCGGTGGATTCCACAATATTAGACACCACCAGCCGTTCAACCCGCCCCACCCCGATGCACACGCGGGTGTCGACCGAAAATTCTGCTTTGAGGGATGCACGGAGAAACAAGGCCGAGCGCAACGCCCGGTCTGGACGGGACAATGCCAACTGCCAGCCGTCACCGCGGGTGATGCCCAGGCTGCCCACAACCGCATTTTCCGACAGCTCCTGCAGTTGGGAATGGGCCGACTTCAGAAAAGCCTGGATTTCCGCCAGCTTTCCCTTTTCCAATTTTCCGGACTGAACAATATCCCCAGTGAGAACGGCATAATTTTGTTGTTTCATTCATAATCTCCCAACCAAAATTCAATCCCTAGCTTCAATCATATCCCCCTCAATAAAACCAGACTGGTTTTACATCGCGTATAAAAATGATACCATAACTTAATTTTTACGTTAAAAGATCAGGAACACCCCCAAATCTCCGAAGGATGGGGATAACAACATGATTTTCATCTAAATCGAAATATTAGAGAAATTGAATTTTTATCGGTTTTTCTTAAAATTCTCTGCCTGCTCGAAGATCTCTTTGTAGACCTCATCCCGATCCACGGGGGGATAGTCGTTTTCAGCCAGGAGGATGATGAGATCAACTTTGAGTTCGGCTTTGATGTCCGCGCGTTGACTCCAATCCGTATATTTGGCTTTGTCATCGACCACGGTTTTGACCTTCTTGGCGAGGTCGAGCAGTTTATCTTCGGGGTAAGCGAAATCGTACTTGAGGGTCAACGCCTTTAGGATGTCGTAGAAGGCTTTTTCTTCGAAATCGATGCCCATGTCCTCGCAGGAGCCTTTCTCTTTCTTGATGGCATGATAGAGGTCTATAATCTCATCCGTGAAGTCTTCGAGCACCTCACTGCGTAAGACATCCGCTTCGCTACGGTCGTTATACTTTTCCACCAGCGCTTTGAACTGTTTGGAGAAATCCACGCCTTTGATTTTATTGACCTTCTTAAAATCCTCAATGGCTTTGGCTAACAGTTGTTGAAGCAGCTTTACCCGGGTATTGGGGAGTTTAATTTTTTCTATCTTCGCGAGGTAGTCGGGATCGAAAATATCCACCTCCGAGGTATCTCCCTGACCCATCTTAAAGATCTCCTCCACCCCATCGCTTTTAAGGGCTTCCGCAATCATCTTCTGCACCTTGGCATTCATTTGGGCCAGGTCTGGAGCATCCCCCTTGGTTAGCTTGTAAACGATGGAACGAATCGCGAGATAGAAATGAATGTGGTCCCGTTCGGTTGGGGTAAAGGCATCACTGCCCACGCAAATGTCATAGGCGGCTTTCATACGCTTCGCCAAAAACATAAACCGCTTCTCCAGATCCGCAGTAACCTGAATATATTCAGCAGCCTGATTGAGGCAATGCAACTGCTGCAAAGGTTCTCCGGTAAAATAGGGGGAACTGTCAAACTTATGGAAGATGGCGCGCATGAGATCCAGATGATCTTTCACCACGATGACCGACTGTTCAATCTCTTCGATATTCACGCCATCCGATTTTGAATACTGCGCCAGCGCCAGGTTCATCTGTTTCTTGATGCCAATATAATCGACCACCAATCCTTTCTCTTTCTGTTCAAATTTACGATTCACCCGCGAAATGGTCTGAATCAAATTATGACGTTTTACGGGTTTATCGATATACATGGTATCCAGGAAGGGAACATCGAATCCCGTCAGCCACATATCCACTACGATGGCGATTTTGAAATTGGATTTGATCGACTTGAATTGACGGTCCCATTCCTTGCGGTCATCCTTGGTTCCCAACATGTCATATAGTTCCTTGGGATCATCCTTGCCACGGGTCATTACCATCTTGATCTGTTCAATGGGTTTGATTTCTTTCTTTTCCTTGTCAGTCAGAACCACTCCCTCAGCTGCCACCCGCACTTCTGCCCATTCGGGACGCAGGGCTATCACTTCTTTATAAAAGTCATAAGCAATCCCACGGCTGCTGCTTACAAACATCGCTTTGCCTGCCACGGTAGCGCCTTCCTCCACGCGGGCTTCATAATGCGCTACAAAATCAGAGGCCAAGGCTTTCAAACGATCAGGATCTCCCAAAATGGCATTCATTTGGATGTTCGACTTTTTACTCTCTTCAATGGCGTAATCGCTGGCTCCCTGTTCCGCACACTCCGCGTAATACTCCTCAATCTCGGACAGCTTACTGTTATCCAACAAGACTTTGGCAGCCCGACCTTCATAGACGATCCGAACCGTTATTTCATCCGCCACCGATTCCGTCATGGTATAACTATCCACCACTGGACCGAAGACATCGAGGGTGGCATCAATCGGGGTTCCTGTGAAACCCACATAGGTCGCATTCGGTAAGGAGTCATGAAGATATTTTGCAAATCCAAATGACTTGGTTACACCCTCCGCAGTAATCCTCAGTTTCTGATCCAAATTGACTTGAGAACGATGTGCTTCATCCGAAATACAAATCACATTATCCCGATCCGTCAACAGCTCGGTGTCTTCAGTGAACTTATGAATGGTGGTAAGAAAAACGCCACCACTGTTCCGACCTTTCAGCAGGGTTCGCAAATGATCCCGACTTTCCACTGAAACGACTGAAGCATCCCCAATGTACCCTTTGCCGTTGGTAAACAATCCCGACAACTGATCATCCAAATCGGTTCGATCCGTTATCAACACAATGGTCGGACTCGACAAGGCCATACTCCGCATCAAAAGACGGGTCAGGAACAACATGGTGAAACTTTTGCCACATCCCGTCGCCCCAAAATAAGTTCCCCCTTTCCTATCCCCAATGGGTCGGCGATGTTGAAGAATATTCTGATACAACTTCGTCGCCGCGTAGTATTGAGGGTAACGGCAAAGGATTTTTTCGTCTCTTCTGGACGTGTCGGGAAAGTAAATAAAGTTCCGGATGACGTCACAAAGCGTTTTGGGGTTAAACAGGCCTTGGACCATTGTATAAAGTGAATTGATACCATCGGCCGGAACGTTATTTACCTCAGTAAAGTGAGACGAACCCTCACCCCCGACCCCTCTCCCAGAGGGAGAAGGGAGGCAGGAGCCCTCACCCCCGGCCCCTCTCCCAGAGGGAGAAGGGAGGCAGGAGCCCTCACCCCCGGCCCCTCTCCCAGAGGGAGAAGGGAGGTTATGGGAGGTTGAAATAATTTGATTAAGGACTTCTTCGGTTTTTCCAAAGATGTCTTCATTGGGGAAGCGGAAAACCGTGCAACCGAGAGCTTTCAGATAGGCGTCTCGTTTTTTGTCGTGTTTGACCATTCTGTCTGTGTCGTGAATGGCTCCATCAAACTCGACTACAATCTTAAATTCATGACAGTAGAAATCGACGATATAATTTCCGATCTGGTGCTGTCGGCGAAATTTCATTCCGTTGATTTGTCGGTTCTTCGCGATTTCCCAGAAAGCCGTTTCAGCAGGAGTTTCTTGGTTTCGCAGCTCTCTGGCCGTCTTCACGAGACTGGCATACTTGAACCCGCCCCGATAATTAATCTTCGATCCCTCATCTCCCTTCTCCCCCTGGGAGAGGGGCTGGGGGTGAGGGTTGTGTGCTGAAATCCTCCACGGATACCAAAACTCATACTGACTAAAAAAACTTCCAACCCGGGAATTCACACCATCCGAAAGCACACAAAAGGCGTTGTATATAAAAAGTTCGGGAATGTCCCTTCGATAACGGGTGGTGAGCTGAATGAAGGCATCATAAATAGTTGCTTCTTCCCGAATGGCACTTTTGAATTCGAACACCACCAGCGGAAGACCATTGATGTAAAGAATCCCATCGGGAATCCGTTTTTCCGTTCCGATAATCTCCAGTTGGTTGACCATCTTAAAAATATTGCGGGATGCCCCATATTCCAGCGTTTCCCCAGCCACGATCACAGGCACTTCCCCTTCCCTCGGTTCACGGAACGGCGTCAGAGTTTCATAATCGATCAACTGCACATAAAGATCTTTTTGGGTATGATCTTCCCGCTTCAGCAGCAATCCATCCGACACCATTTTCATAAAGGATTTATTCGACTCGTACAGATCAGCTGAGGAGAATGATTCCAACTGGTTCAGGATGGATTGAATCTCTCCCTCGGTAATTCCATCAGCTTCATAGCGGGAGGAGAGATAAGTGCGGAGATCCGCTTTGATCAGGACATCCTGGGGATCCCGGCTGATCGTCTCGCCTGAAACATAGGGATAGCTCTCCTCCTTCAGAAGATCGATAATTGCAGATTCAAGTTGGGCTTCAGTGAATTTCATTTCGTACCATTGCTTATGTTCACGGGTTCCACCCCTTCGCCCATTGTTCAAATTCGGCAGGGCGTAATCGATAACGGGCAAAATTGCCCTCATGTAATCCCCATAGTTCTGATTCCAGGATTTCCTGAAATTTCACCCGATCTTCCTTCGGAATACGATTCAGGTTCTCCTGAATCCAATTCGAGGCCTCCGCCTTTTGAAACGATTGCTGTACCACGTGTTTTACGAAGTCGCTGATTTGCTGCCGATACCGCAGGCGAAACGGGTCGGGCTCCCCTAAAGATTGCCGAATCGCAGAGTACCTCGCACAAGACCTTTTGTAGGCCCAAATAAACACATCCCGTAAAAGATCGACCTGCCCCCGCTCATAGATACCCAGAACGCCTTTCACATAGGGGTCTTCGTCCACATCCACAAAGGCAAGCGGACAAAGGTTTTGACGCACCAAAGGAATATTCGCCGCCAACCGGGATACCCGTTTGTTTACATCGTCAAAAGGTTGAAGATACGGCAGGTGGACCATGACAAAAAAGGACTGTTCAAACGGGTCCTCTACGGCCTCCGCTTTCCTGAGAACCTCATCAAAATATTCCTCGATTTTATGGGGGACCTGGAGGGGTTCATACACCGAACCTGCAATGCCGATCATCCGTGTTCGGAGCCTTCCCCCTGACATGGGATCGGGTAACAGGTTCTCACTGAGCAAGGCGTGGAGGTTACAGATCGTGTAGCGGTTAAATCCAATTTCATCCGCATCATCTGCCAGCATTTCGATTGCGGATTTATGGTTCAGAATCATCTGGGTTTCCTCTGCAGATTTCCCCTCCACGTTCTCGCTTCTCTCCAGGAGACGCTGCGTATCCAGCAACGAATACGTATTACCTTCCAGACGACTCGAGTTCCAAGACAAATCGATAATAAGACGGTCCATGACCTGACGCAAATACGTGCCAGCAGGAAGCGTTCCGCGCTCCACCCTTCCCATCTCCATGAGGTCATCCCGTATCCCTTCGGGAAGATACCAGCTGCGGTTGGGCTGATACCTTTCTAGCAGTCCGGATTGATATCCCACCGGCTTCCGGACCGAAACCGGCTGAGACAGCTCTTTCCGCAGCCGTTTGGCTTCAGTTGATAAGTAGTCAAAGCCTGCTGAATCAACCGACACCTCAGCTTGTAAAGGAAAATAGCGGGTGCCAGTCCCCCGGCCCCGTTTCAGGATACGGCCTTCATCTGCCAACCGATTCAACCGCCTCTGCAAGGTTTTATCCGATCCCTCAAACCCAGTCATATTGCGCAACGAAACCGCATCGATCCCCTTGGGGGATTCATCGATCCGGGCCACCAAGGCAGCCAATTCATCTGTATCAATTCGCTTTGGCATATCCCACCTTTAATGTCGCTAGAGCAGATTTAGCGACATAATAACCGCTTTATTTGTCGCTAAACGCCCTTATCTGTCGCTAATCCGCTCAAACGACAGATAAAACCATCTCCGAAAAAAACAATGACCGCTCCTTTATCACATAGGGGTAGATGGTTTAAATTAACCAGCTGATTCCCCTTCCCCCGCAGCCAGTTCCTGAACTTCTTTTAAACTTTGACCGGCAGCTGTTTGCAAATCGATCCGCCCATTTGAGCTGCGCCCGAAATATAGCGGTACCCCTCCTCCTTCAGAAGATCGATATTTGCTGATTCAAGTTGGGCTTCGGTGAATTTCATAAAATTGTGCCGACCTCTTTGGCATCAAATGAATGCGCTTTTAGTTTTTGCCCTGCTTGTGCAATCGGCTTTTTAAAGGAGGCCTCCATTTTAGGAAGGTATTCATTGAACCACTGAGTCATATCCTTCCAATTCTGAGGGTCATGGCCGTCAAACATCTGCTCAATACAAATGCGACAGGTTTTTTTCCCAGGGAGGGATTGCCATTCCAAAGGCTCCCCAAAGGCATTCTCAATGCTTTCTTTCTGTTCGTACAGAAAATCAAAAATAAAAGTGTTTTCCTCAGTACTTGCTCGGGACAAATACACATCAATTCGGGCACCATTTTTGTTAAACACTAAATTGTAGGATACGTTGGCCAATCCTGAACCCGCCCCGATCCAGTTTTCTTTACTCGGACTAATATTATCGAAGAGCGTAATAGGACCCGCCTTCAGATTATCCAACAACTGCTCCCAAAATGCGTAGCGCAGTTGATGACGTTTTTTCACCTCATGCACAACGGCCTTCTCCTCTGCCTCCTTGGCAGCCATTCCAATCATAAACTCCTCGGATTCAGGAGTCGGAATAATCTGTTCTACATTTAGAAACAGTTCTTCGCCGGACAGGTAAGGTGTCACTTTGAAACATTGGCAGGAGATCCCGTGCCCAATTAACCAAAGAGCTGTGTTCGTCACCTCTTTGCGGAATTTTGCCGCCACGAACATCACCCTTTGACTTTGCGTTCGATTCAATGCCACCTCAGCAAAATCATCGACCTCGAGAAACTCCACGATGCTTTCTTTGGCATTCAATGAAGTAGCGCCGGGCCCGGAAGTTTTGTTCAGATAATCCTGATAGATCTCCACCACCTGTCCCTTACTCAGGTTAGAGCAATACCCCGCATATTTCAGCGCCTGCCACACCACATCCTTCCCGCTGTCATCCAGCTTGTTTTCAATAATGACCAAATTGCCGTCTTTGTCCAGCGCCAGCAGATCTAATCGCTCCTTCGTGTCATCAAAGCCGTCGAACTCCTTCTGAATTATCAATAAATCTTCTCCTAGCGCCTCCGGGGCATGCGCCAACCACTCCTGCAGATGTTTCCGCTCTGTGAACTTCAGCTCACTGAAACTTTTAGATTTCAACGGCTGTATGCGGTTTTCGGTTCTGTTTATTTTATACATGGAAAATCTTGGGTGAGAGATGGGGGGACTGCACCAATATCAGAAATAAATTTTGGTTGCTGAATCCTTTGAAAGCAAGTTCACTTTGGGCTTCGAAAAAAATCACTCCGCGACCTCCCAATGCCCTGCTTTGGTAGACCCGACATGTCGAATCACCCCGGCTTTACGCAGTTTATCGAGATGATACTTTACGCCATCAGGAGTGATTCCCACGGCTCTGGTTAACTCCTTGCGGGTCGATGCAGGTCGACGCAAATGCCGAAGAAACTTTTCTAGGGTAGTTTCTTGGGTGGTTTCTTGGGTAGTCGCTTCGTTTCCAACCAGAACCTTTTCAATCGCCTCCAGCATAAAGGCAACAAAACCCGCACGACGAAAAATGCTCGCCTCCTTGAGCACATCCCCCATCAGGGCCGCATGCGCCGCCAACAGATCCTGTAACGAAACAGGATTCCATTCCGGCAAAAATTCATAGGCACGAATCGCCCCTTGCACTTCTGCAAGCTCCTTGGGCGCTCACATCACCGTTTTTCCATCCAGAATGGCCGTTACCTGTTCCTCGGTCAGGGAATTGCCCTCAATGGCCAGCGTTCCGGTGATGGACTTGATCCGATTCTGCCGACCAAGCATTGGCGGCATCGCAACCCCTCCGCTACCCATCGCCCCCACTAACTCGCTAATCCGCCCAACTGCGTTGAGAATCTGTGGTGTGATTGAAAATGGAGGTTCCGTACTCATTTACAAAATTCCAACAGGCCGAAGGCTCCCAGACAATGCTGAATCACAGCGATTGCATATCAAGAAATGCACGTATTCACGGGCTGACCCCTCGACCCCGCCTCGACCCCTCGACCGGGCTGACCCCTCGACCTGTTTGGAGGAAATCTATCAATTTATCTACAAGCTCTATATCGCTTACTGCGTGGCTAATAAAAATGTCGGGTCTATTTCTTTCTGTCATAACGTTTTAGTTCCTAACTTATCTTGGCATCGTTGCCTATCCAACAGGGATAGTTAAAAATCTTCATCTAGGTCCCCGGCATTTGCAGCCCTCTTCATTTGCCAGTCGTCGGAGATATTTTTCCAGTCAATTTCTCTGTTTGCTTTACGTGTCCACACATCCCAAAAATCCGGATCATCAGATTGAGGCCTAAACTCATCAGCTAAATCATTCATTCGAACCATTATCGGCAGTTCCGCTGCCCACCCAAGAAGAATTGCCTGCTGGGACGGCAATGAAGGTAACTCACGAAGAAGCCCCCTAAGGTTATCCGGGACCAACCGATGTATTAGCTCTTGATCCTTGTCGTTGCTGATACGGTGCAACAAGAAGCTGTTACACTGGGAAAGAACCGTTGGAGAGAGCTCTGATGGCCGCTGCGAAGAAAGAACAAGACCTAAGCCAAACTTGCGTCCCTCTCTGGCGATTTTCTCAAAAACCTGACAACAAATTGAAGATGCATTAGGGCTTTCCATATCTTCCTTGTAGCGTTTTATAAAAGTGTGCGCCTCTTCCATCACCAAGACTGTGGGCAAAGATTTGCCATTAACCTTTCGGTAACGTTGCAGAGCTTCAAAAGTCATTCTTGAAACCACCGATGTTACGACATGAATAATTTCTGCAGGAACTAATGAAAGGTCAATCACTGTGACACAACCGTCAACTGCGTTATTTTCACCAATGTAATTCTCTAACCAGTCCGCCAGAAGAATTTCTACATCATCCCCTACAACATTCTTCATTCTTGTGTCTGAAAGCATTGTCCTAATTCGGGCGAGTAAAAACTCTATGTACTGCTCACTACCAGTTTCCTGTGCAAGTGACTCAAGGTAAGTCACAAAAGTTTCGCCAGCAAATCTTATCGGAACATCCTCATTTTTCGGCAACAACTCTCCCTGTTGGCCACCAAAATGTTCAAAACCTGCAGTTAACGCATTTTTTATCCCTTCCACTTCAGAAGTCGTAGATTCATAGGTAGGGTATTGACCAGACCGGGCATCTTTGTAAGCTTGGAGTCTTTCAACGATAACGTCAATCGGAACTTCACTATCCCCTAATTGCCCCCTAATGTCTTCGACACTTTCCAACCATTTGCATATTTTTTCATAAAAGTTCTTTGGCCTGGGAAACGATCCCCATGGGGATCCAACAGTTATTTCGTGCCGTAATGAAACCAACACTGTTGCGATAAACCTCTTAGTAAAAACCTCAACACTCTCACTTACCTCATGCTCATCATTCCTCATAGCTCGCAAAGCACGCTTCAAAAGAGGAGCCTGAACTTTAGGGCTAGCTTGTGTAATCGAACACCATTCCAAACTATTCCAAAACCATATCGGCACCTGTAGAGGACTCTCACCATCACCAACCTGGAAAACCCGCCCTTTATCTTTAAATACTTTTGCGTATTCACCATTAGGGTCGAGGATAATAAAACGAGCATTCGGGTTCCCTTCTGCTGGCTTGGCTGACTCCAAAGACCATTGAATCAGCCCTGCAACTGAACACGATTTCCCGCTACCGGTATTCCCGAGCACAGCAAGATGTCGACCAAAAAGTCTATCTGGATCAACCTTTACATCTGTATTTGCTGCCATGGGACTTGTTCCGATTTTCACTCTTCTATTATCACCAGATTCGATAATCGAACATAGTTGTTTGTCGGTTGGAATCAATACAGGTTCTCCGACACTGGGGAAGGTTTGTACACCACGATGGAAGCTGAAATTCTTGCCGTCTGTTTTTAACAGCCCGAGTGGATTTACGCACATTTTTCGTAAAGGAAATGGCAAGTCGACCAATCCATTATCAGCAAAACTCTTTCTTATAGGAAGTGGCGAACGCTCAACTGCGATCCATTCGATCTGGGCCACGATATGCCCCGCTTCAGTGGCTATGAGCACATAGCTATTAATTCGTGGAAATGCTCGGGGCACACCTGCATTTGCCGCAATGCCGTCAGGACTTTCTATATCTAAGCCGACTTTAATTTCATCAGGTGAAACAAACTCTACTGCCCCAATTCGAAGTGAAGCACTGTGCTCCATCGGAGACATACTCATAGAACTTCACCTCCTGTGGCTTCGATTTGAGGTGCAGCTATTCCTCGCGCTTTAAGCAACTCTGACATTTTAATAGTTGTCCTATCAATTGCTGGCTTCGGTAAATAATGATCTACAAGTGTTTCGAGGTCTGCAAAATGGCTACCAATTAATAAGGAAATTTGAGCCGGCCGTTTTAACTTTTCATAGAAACGCTTAATTCGATCTCCTTCATCGCTGTAACTAATTATTACCAGATGAGTCGAGTGTATGGTTAGCATATCTGTGATGACACGGTTTATGTGCTCATCACCGAAACTATAGCCATATAAAACTAGAGTTGAATTGGGGCAACAGGCAGCAGCAGCTAGATCTCGGAACAATTCTACATACGGATACTCTGAGGTCTCACGGTCTTTTGAGGCATTGGGATAAATCATCAAAGTATCTGATTTAGAAACATAACGTTCAATCGATGACGCGCCATATGGTAATCCAATCCTCCGGACAACCCCGTCTTTCATTGCCCAGTCTAGAGAACCGTGGAGTTTTGTGAAATGAACGACGCCTTCAAGGTAGCGTGGTTCGCCGCGAATTCCGGGGGAATTATAATGCATGTCGACTTCAACTCTTGAGGAGCGAAAAATGGGGTTGATCGTTCCTACGAAACGATCGATTAACCGTACACCCGCGAGTTCTGCAGCATATTCTATGATTCTGTCATAGTTTGTGGTGAAAATGTTCAGTCTTTCACGAGATGCTGAGCGGCTAGCGAAACTTACCAGAAAACTCATCAAATACTCGGCTGCTTTTTCAGAGTTACAGGACTCAATAATATTTGTTTCACTAGTGAGTATGTCCTTCGCAAACTGATTGAGTCCATTTTGTAGCTCTTGGGCGAACGTCTCTAAATCAGAACTCAGTTTTTCTACAACCTCATCACCAATATAAATCTCAAGCCCCTTAACTAACTCATTTGATACTCGAATTTGATCTTCAATATTCGGAGTGCCCCGACCTGATTTTTGTGCTGACTTTTTACTGGCAGTTTCAATTTTATCTTCGAAAACTGTAAAATCAAATTTTGCCATTCCGTCAGCAGCTGTGCGTTTAGCTATCCAATGAGCCGCAGAAGAAATTCCGGCTCCGACCAATAAAGACAAGTGTTCACTCTGAAACAGGGCCGTTAGCCAAGGCTCTATCGTTTTTTTCAACTTATCAGAATCGGGTATATCTGTTAGGATTTCTGGAGAACGTTGTTCACGAACTTTATAAACATGTTTATTGTTCCAACTTGTTTCTGTATCGTTATTCATGAATGTTTTTCCATATTGCTATACTGATTGTATCTCCGTAATTCTTACTTCACCAGAGATGAGCTTAGGGAGAAGGGTGTCGCGAAGTTGGGCTAGACTTTCTGTATTCTTAAGTATGGCAGTATGCTTCTGCCAAATATAGGTAACGTTTTCAGAATAAATTTTTCTAATCTCAACAGGGGGTAGATAATGCAGTAACGATCGGAAATCTGTTTTGTTAAACTTGGGTTGAGCACTACCACCAACGATTCCTGATATTTGATGCTGTCCGAAG
The DNA here is from genome assembly GCA_029269125.1 of Kiritimatiellaeota bacterium B1221. Classification (GTDB taxonomy): domain Bacteria; phylum Verrucomicrobiota; class Kiritimatiellia; order SS1-B-03-39; family UBA6053; genus UBA6053. Next base: position 129,321 of record JARHXX010000003.1, read on the forward strand.
TCACTACGAAAGTATTCATAAAAGTAATGGCTATCCTTACCTGATTTTAGTGCAATTGCATTACTGCCAAGCGTCATTGGCATATTCTTCCAAACAGGAGGACGGAAAACGGTGCCCGTATCTCCAACATTTGATATGATTATTTCATCCCCGTGAAGTCGCGTTTTTTTGAGAAACTCAAATGATGATTGATTTACATATTTTGCTTTAGAGAGGCTGAAGCAATTTTTATAATCCGTAGTTCTTACATACAGTGCATAGTTTGGATCATCATACAAAGTAACATTGGCTTTTAGAGTAGCAAAACTGCCATTTGCAACATAATCAGTAACTTCCAGAATACTTCCCATAGTTTCAGTTTCCCACCCCTCAGGAATCCAGCCGAGTTCTTCCGATTCTCGGAAAGCGGAGGGGAAGAGATTTCCGATGTTCGGAAGATTTCCCAGTGGATCGTTTTCTGCTTGGGAGGGATTTGGGATTGAGGATCCAGCCTTCGCCGAGGCTTCGGCGGACAGGGAGGCCTTTTTCGTCAATACCTCCAATCGAATTTCTGCACGTTCACGGAATTCATCTGGAATTCCCTCGAAGAGGGATTCCAAACCCTCACCTAACCTCTCCCAGGGGGAGAGGGATTTACTGGTTGTTGACTCCTCTCCCTCTGGGAGAGGCGGGGGTGAGGGGTGATTTCGACCCGTATTCTTCAACAATATATTATCGATAACCGGGTCGAAATCACTAAACCAGCTTTTGAACAACGCCTGAGCCATCCCCTCCAAGGTCTCGTTCATCTTGCGGTTGAGTTCGATCTTGTCGTCCAATGATCCTAAAATATGAGCAATGGCTTTTTGTTCGGGGAGTGGGGGCATTTGTATTTTCAAACGACTTATCATGTCGTTATTTAAACTGGCCCGAGTAGACATTGTAGAGAAGGCTAGAAGTTCATTTCGGAACTGCGGACTTCTTAAAGAATACCCAACAAACTCTGGATATGCAGGACTATCAGGATTCGGTCGAAGCCGTTTACAGAAACCGTTAAATGTGGCTTCTGGATAATCTTTCCGAGCGACACTACTCATGCCTAATTCTTCCATGGTCTCACTGGTTCGAGTGAGGAATACATCACCTCTTTTCACAGAGCAGCCTTCTCGTTCTTTATCGGTAGATTTAACAAGCTGAGTCAATTCAGAGGGCAAAAACGTGTTATAGAAAACATCCTTGAAAGAAAGAAAAGGATACCCTTCTCCAAAATCCTTGGCGGGCTTAGATAACCCCGACCTAACAGAATAAAGATCAGTTAAAGTATACTCTTTCCATTCACTCATCCCCCACCTCCAATCCAGAGATCTTAGCCCTTAGCCGATAGGTCTGGGTGTCTGTGGTTGAGGATTCAGGGACCGTAAAGACGGTATGGTCAGAGGGGTAAATATTAATGACCATTGGAACCTCTCTTTTGTTGGGCGCGGGCTTCCAGGCGGGCATTGTACATGCGTTCCCGGAGGCCGCCCTGTTCGAGGAAGTCTTGTTCGAGTCGTTTCATTTGTCGGTCGAGAAGGTAGCAGGTCACTTTGATAAGGCCGGCAATGCAATTGGCGCTGATGGCGGGGTCTGGATTTTCCACCCCTTTGCGAAAGGTTTCGTAGTTGGCGTCGGGTTGTCGATTGAGTTCTCGCAGGCGCAATGCCAGGGGATGATCTTTGGGCCATTCCTCAATGTCACGCAGGCGCATGAAATCGCGGTAGTCTTCCAACAATTCTTTGAGACTGGCGCGGGCCACATTGGTGAGTTTGATTTCGGTTTCTTTGGAGGTGGCACTGGCTTCGCTGCCTTCAAGAATATTCTGTTTTCCGGACCGCGCAGCCTGAACCATCTGATCATGCGTCCGCGAAAATTTGTCCACAAAACGATCACAAAAACGCACGGTGGCATCATAGATCACCACCGACTTCCGATAGCTCAGCAAGCCTTCATAGCCTCCATGCTTCGGGATAAACCCCGGGGTCCCATCCGTCCCTGATGTCCCTTTCTTATCCATAAGGCAGGCTCGCAGGGGTTCCGGATTGTTGTGTGTTGGGGAAAGGGACATCAGGGAAAGCAGCGACATATGGGGAAAACGAATGTTGTGGAATGGATGATAAATTATTCCCCATAACCCAATCCCTCCAGATTCTTGCGAATCACCTCATCCAGCTTGGCTGATTCTGCCATTTGTTTATACAAGGTCTGGCTGAGTTCGGTCATTTTGGTTTCGAAGGGGATGCCGTCATCTTCAAGCGCAGCTGCCCCAACATACCGACCAGGCGTCAGCACGTAATCATGTTTAGCCACCTCCTCAGACGTACTGGATTTACAAAATCCAGGAACGTCCTCGTAGGTGGCTCCCTCACCCCCGGCCCCTCTCCCAGAGGGAGAAGGGAGATTAGAACCTGTGCGAATTCCCTCCCCCTTTGGGAGAGGGTTAAGGTGAGGGTCACACTTCCAAGTGTGATACGTGCCGGCAATTTTGACGAGATCCTCTGCCGTCAATTCCTTTTGCGTCCGGCTGACCATACTGCCGATTTTCCGGGCATCGATGAACAGGGTTTCGCCTCTGCGGTCCCGCTCTACTCTGTTCCCTTCTCCCTCTGGGAGAGGGGTTAGGGGTGAGGGTTTGGGTGATTGCCCGCCACTCTTATCTTTAGCAAGCACCCAAATACAAACAGGAATCTGTGTGGTGTAAAACAGCTGACCAGGCAGGGCTATCATACAATCCACCAAATCATTCTCCACCAGTTTCTGGCGGATCTCCCCTTCCCCTTTGGTGTTGGTGGACATGGAGCCGTTGGCGAGGACGAATCCCGCCACGCCGTGTTCGGAGAGTTTACTTACCATATGCAGAATCCAGGCATAATTGGCATTGCCCGTGGGTGGGGTGTCGTATCCGCTCCAGCGCGGATCATGCACCAGTTCATCGGGTCCACGCCAATCCTTGAGATTAAAAGGCGGATTGGCCATGATGTAATCGGCTTTGAGATCGGGATGTTGATCTTTGAAAAAGGTATCGGCAGGAACCTCTCCCAAATTGGCGGATAGCCCCCGCACCGCGAGGTTCATCTTGGCAAGTTTGTAGGTGGTGGAGGTAAACTCCTGTCCGTAGACGGAGATGTCTTTGGTATTGCCGTGGTGACTCTGTACAAATTTCAAGGATTGTACGAACATCCCACCCGATCCGCAGCAGGGATCGTAGATCTTGCCTTTGTAGGGTTCGATCATTTCCGCAATGAGATTGACCACGCTTTTGGGGGTGTAAAATTCGCCTCCCAATTTTCCTTCGGAGGCGGCAAATTTACCCAGGAAATATTCGTAGACCCGACCCACCACATCTTCTTGTTTATCCGCCACGGTGTCGATATTGTTGATGGCATCGATGAGGGCGGAAAGTTTACTGGCATCCAATCCGAGACGGGAAAAATAGTTGTCAGGCAAGGCACCTTTAAGAGATGCATTGTTTTTCTCCACCAGACTGAGTGCAGAATCGATTTTGATGGCGACATCCTCCTGCTTGGCATGTTGGAGAATGAAACGCCAGCGAGCGGATTCAGGCAGGTAGAACACATTCTGCATGGCATAAAACTCCACCATATCCACATAAGCCTCTTTCCCGTCGGCAATCAATTCCTCACGGCGTTCCTCAAATTTGTCGGAAACGAACTTCAAAAAGATCAGGCTCAACACCACATGTTTATATTCGGAGGATTCCACATTTCCCCGCAATTTAGTGGCGGTGGCCCAGAGGGATTCTTCAAAGCTGATGGATTTTGCTGCGGTCTTTTTACGTTTACTTGCCATAAGCGGTATTCTTTGCACAGTTTGTGAAATCCCACAAGTGGGGATTGAGCAGAAAAGCTCTAAAATTGGAGGAAATTATCATAGATCATGGGGCTTAGGTTCTGGGAGGTTTCAAATTTAAACCCTCTAAAATCAAAATTCAGAAAATATAGGTGGGAGTCCTGTCTTTAGGGCTTATCGATGTATTCGAAAATGAACGTATCTCTTTGAAAAAACATCTAGTAAATGTGTGTTTTCGTGAGCATTTCTTAACCCGAGTGAGTTTAGAAGTCTGAAAGACTTCGGCAACGTAGCCGGGGGCAACGCCCCCGGATTTATGCAATAACATCACCCACTCTGAAGGAGTGGAGCACCCGCGTATGGGCAGGACATGTGGAGTGCTGCCCCATCATATCAGGATTGGAAGAATGGATGATCCATTTCCGAGGGCGTTGCCCCCGGCTAGGGTGTGCCGTCCCCCTTGGGGACATCTATTCGGATCATTCATTTTAAAATAAAACATCGGATGAATCGACATGCCCTAAATTCAGAATTTTGAATTATTTTTTACCCATCAGCGCCCCACCCGTTTTCGTTCACGTTTTTCTAAGACTTTCGTAGAGGCGAAGGCCATGTTTTCTTTGACACTGTGGTCGGTGGAACTGAAGCTGATGCGGTCTTCGGGGGCGATATTGAGATCTCCGGCCACTTGGTCGACGTCGATGTTGGCGCCGAGGAAAAGGAACTCCCAGTCGTAAACGTGTTTTTGGTGGTCGATCATATCCGCGATTTGTTTGCCGGTGAATTCCTGACTCGCGTTTTCCATGCCGTCGGTGATGATGGTGAATATCACGCTGCCCGGACGATCTGCTTCGGGAGTTTTATCGAGGATTTTACCGAGTTGAATAATAGCGCTTCCCACCGCGTCATACAGTGCGGTGCAGCCCCGGGGTTCGAAGTCATTGAGTTTCATCATCGGTACTTTATCCAAGTCCACCCGATCGTAGGTGGTCAAAACTTCATCGTCGAACTGTCTGAGGGTGAAGCGCCCTTCCCCCTCCTCTTTCTGTTGATTTTTAATAAAGCTGTTCACCGCCTCGACGGTGCCGCTGTGAATGCATTGCATGCTGCCACTGCGATCCAAAATCATCCAAATTTCGGTGAGCTCATTATTCATCTTTCTCTCCTGTTGGGGTTAAGTTCCAAGCACCATAACACAGGGGGTCGGACAACCGTGGTCCTATACATATTTAACTATGGCGCCTTCGGCGCGGATAAAGGATAAGGGATAGAAATTTTTCGGCGATATACTGCCACAGCAATCTTCCCGCCCTTGACGGTAAACTAAACACCATCAGGGTGTACGAACCAGTTCTCCACAGTGAGCGTGGAACTACATTCCTTTATCCGAACCTTAATCGCAATACTCCGCCAACTCCAACAGGATGCCTTCCGGTCCTCGAAAGTAGACCAAGCGTTTTCCGGTCTTTTCGTAGGTCTGCACCGGACTGAAAAAGCTGATCCCCTCTTCTTTTAACTGGTCGACCACGGTGTCGATCTTTTCCACGGCAAAGGCCAAATGACGGAATCCCGGATCATTTGCCTCACCGCCATTGACGGGTTGATCTGAATGCGGAGAATCATAACGAATCAATTCCAGGCGAACCGCTGTTCCCGGGAATGCCAGTTTCACGTATTCGGCCTGCACATTTTCCAAACCCACAATCTCCGATATCCATGGTCCAGAGAGTCCTGCACGGTCTTCGATCCTAAAGCCCAGTTTTACAAAAAAATCCGACACCAAATCCAGGTCCCGCACCACAATATTCAAATGATCCATTGACGTTATCATAAGAAATACCTTTGTCGGATTTCGAAAGTGAAAAGAAGTTTTATTAGAAAGTAGTTTCGCGATCCCCTGGCAAATCAGATGCGGGTGAGGGTGCGAGTTGAAGAGCTTTCAGGTACATAAATGGTGATGTTGTCTGCCACCTCTTGCTTTCCCCCCGGGTCAGGAGGAGGACGAAAAGACTGCGGAAACCCTGCATGAAGATTTTCTAACGCCTATCAAATCGCCTTTGAGGAAATTCAGGATTTCCTCCGCAGCATCTGGGTCCTTTTCTTTTGCAGATCCAATGCGCCGAGGTGACTCTCATGATACAGTTTCCACTGGATTTGTATTGTTCAAAATCTTTTTGTCCACCACATCAACACTGCTATCCGCTCCCGGAAAACCGGGTTTCCGTTACAGGGGTGCTTTGGGGGATCGCTCATACACCGTGCGGTTCTTTCCACAAGCTTTACCAGATTTCGGAAGGACAGGATGGTCGCCGCTCCGGTTTGTAATTAATGGTGTTTTTGTCACGAAAGGGATTGTTGTTTTACGAATATCTTAGTTAAATATGAACTATGGATCAGATTCAAAATAACGTGGGTATCGTCACTATTGGCAGAAATGAGGGTGAACGGTTAAAGCGTTGTCTGAATTCGTTGTCTGGAAAGATTGCCCATATGGTTTATGTGGACAGTGGATCAACCGATGGCAGTGGGGATTTTGCCCGTTCGTTAAATGTGGATGTGGTCGAACTGGATATGACCAAACCTTTTAGTATGGCGCGCGGCCGGAATGCGGGTGCGAAGCGTTTATTGGAGCTGCAACCGGAGTTGAAATATATCCATTTTGTGGATGGGGACTGTGAAGTGGTGCCGGAGTGGATCCCTACCGCATTTGCGTATTTGGAAGCGCATCCGGATGTCTGGGTGGTCTGTGGCCGCCGTCGGGAGCGTTTTCCCGAAAATTCGATTTACAACATGATGTGCGATATCGAATGGAACAGTCCGGTGGGAGAAGCAAAATCCTGTGGGGGCGATGCGCTGATGCGGGCTGAGGCTTTCCAATCCGTTGGGGGCTTTGAAGAGGCGCTCATTGCCGGTGAGGAACCGGAGCTGTGCTTGCGTTTGCGCAAAGCGGGCGGAAAAATTCAACGTCTGGATGCGGAGATGACTTTGCATGACGCCAATATTTTACAATTTAAACCCTGGTGGAAACGAAACTTACGTGGCGGATATGGGGCGTCGGATGTGATTGAACGCCTGAAATCAACGACCCCACGGGAAGAGATTCCCTTCTTCTCCCTGGTGAAAAGCGCGCCGGTTTGGTCCATCGGCTGGCTGGCCGTTACCGTGCTTCCGGGACTGATGCATCCCCTGCTCTGTTTGCCCGGTTTGGGACTCTGGGGATTGCAAAGTTTTCGTATCGCCAAGTCCGTGGAATCCCGGGCCGCCGGTTTTAAGCAGGCCTGGATTTACGGCATATTCACTTTGATTGGAAAGTGGCCGCAGTGGCTGGGGATTCTGAAGTATCGCCGCGATCTCAAATCCGGAAAAGTGATCACCTTAATTGAGTACAAATGAGCCACTGGAAACAAGACAAAGCCCGCTATCCCCACCATGCCCTGGTGAGAGAACAATCTCTCTGGGCGATTGCCATTTACCGTTATGGACGCTGGGGAGATCAAATCCGCTTTAAACCTTTCCGCTGGTTTCACGGGCGCATGTATTGGTTTTGTTTCCGTTGGGTCGAAACCACCACCGGTATCAGCTTCACCAAGCTGTGTGAGATCGGACCGGGGTTGCGGATTTATCATTTTGGCAATATCTTCCTCCATTCCAGTGTGAAGCTTGGGGCAAACTGCACCCTGCGTCAGGGGGTGACCATCGGCAATAAAAAGGAAGGCGGTGGCGTACCGGTGTTGGAAGATGATGTCGAAGTGGGCGCGTATGCGCAAATTCTCGGCCCCATCACCATTGGCAAAGGCGCGGTGATTGGTGCCATGAGTGTGGTGCTGAAAGATGTGCCGCCGGGTCATCGTGCGGTGGGGATTCCGGCAAAAATTCTTCCGCCAGCCGGGGACCCTTCATGACGGATACGGTGGTATATATTGCGGCCAAGTTTCCCAAACTTTCGGAAACGTTTGTGTATCGGGAAGTGCTCAGTCTCCGCGAAGCCGGTTTGGAGGTGCCGGTGGTCTCTGTACGTCCGCCTGAAGATGAAGTGGAAGACCCTCAGGTGGTTGCTTTACGCGATGGGGTGATCCCCGTATATGGCAGTGGAAACCTGGCTTTGCTCAAAGACATGATGCTGGAATTTCTGGGGCATCCCCTGCGTTCACTATGTTTGCTGGGTCATGGAGGCAAGTTGTGCTTTACCAGTGCGGATTTGAAAGGTCCGGGGGCCAAAGCCAAAGTGTTGGTGCAGTGTTTCGCCTCTCTGGCTCTGGCCAGGCGTTTACGTCCGCTGCAACCCCGTTTGTTACATGCGCATATGGCGCATGTCCCCACCACCTTTGCCATGTTTACCGCGCGTCAGCTGGAGATTCCCTACAGTTTCACCGGACATGCGGCAGATCTCTTTCGCGATCGTTCTTTGTTATTGCCCAAATTGCAGACCGCCGCGTTTGTTCATTGTATCAGCGTGTGGCATCAGCAGTATTATCAGGAATTGTTTTCCCGCCCGGAGGAGGATTATCCCTTGGTGCGCTGCGGGGTCGATCCGGAAGCCTTTGCCGCCCCGCCCCGGTCGGGCGGGACGGTCAAAATATTGGCGGTGGGACGTTTGGTGCGCAAAAAGGGATTTGATCTTCTGCTGGAGGCGTTGGCCACTCCGGCGCTCCAGAACAAAAACTGGGAGCTGGAACTGGTCGGGGATGGACCGGAAATGGAAAATTTACAAGCGCAAGCCGCCGCCCACCCGGCGGCCGAAAAAATTACCTTATCCGGTGCGGCCCCGAATGAGGTTGTGCGTGAAAAGATGAAAACCGCAGATCTTTTTGCGTTGCCTTGTCGGGTGGACAGACAGGGAGACAAAGATGGCATCCCGGTGGTGCTCATGGAGGCGATGGCAGCGGGATGTGTGGTCATCAGTGGGGATATCCCCTCTATTCGTGAATTGATCCATGATCGAAAAAACGGACGCTTGTTTCCATCGGAAGATCTCCCGGCCCTTACCGCGATTTTAGCTGAAGTCATTGACTCCCCGGAAACCCGCAAGACATTTGCAGATGCCGCCTTGACCCGTATCCATGAGGCGTTTACGGTTGCCGGCAACACCCAACGAATTTTAGACAACCTGAAACAACGCAATCTGCGCACATTATGAATCAACCCTCCCCTTCACGACGTTATGTTTTAATTACTCCCTGCCGGGACGAAGACGATTATGGGCAGCGGACACTCGAAAGTGTTTACAAACAAACTGTGCTTCCGACCCTGTGGGTGATCGTGGATGACGGATCCACTGATGACACGCCGAATCTGCTGGCGAAGGCTGCGGAGGAACATGATTGGATCAAAATTATTCGCCGGGAAGACCGCGGCAAGCGGGCGGTAGGTCCCGGGGTGGTTGACGCCTTTTATGTGGGGCTGGACAGTGTGGACATGAACGACTTCGACTATCTGTGTAAATTCGATCTCGATCTGGAAATCCCTCCGGTTTATTTTGAAACCCTGATCCAGCGCATGGAGGCGGAGCCCCGCCTGGGCACCTGCAGTGGCAAACCCTATTATCCGGACCCGGAAAGCGGAAAACTGATCAGTGAAAAATGCGGCGATGAAATGTCGGTGGGCATGACCAAGTTTTACCGGACCACCTGTTTTCAGGAAGTGGGTGGTTTTGTCAGGGAAGTGATGTGGGATGGCATCGACTGTCACCGCTGCCGCATGATGAAATGGATTGCCTGCAGCTGGGATGACGAAGAAATCCGCTTCCTGCATTTGCGCTTGATGGGTTCCAGTCAAAAAAGTGTGTGGACCGGTCGGATGCGGCATGGTTTCGGGCAACATTTCATGGGCACCGGGCTGCTTTATATGACCATTAGCAGTGTGTATCGGATGACCCGTCCGCCTGTTTTGGTAGGCGGCCTGGCGATGTGGTGGGGCTATGTGAGCAGTGCGCTGAAACAGAATCCCCGCTATGATGATTTGGAATTCCGGAAGTTTTTAAGGTCCTATCAATGGAATTGTCTGCTGAAAGGAAAAGCCAAAGCGACACAGGAATTGCACGATCAAGCCCGGGAGTATGCTCCATGAACATCAGGTTCTCATTTTTATGCCTCATTTTCGGTGCATATCTGATAACGGGATGTCAGGCGCCTAAGGTCAGAGAAGGCGCTTATGAACCCTTTGAAGGCACCCCTCCGAAAAAAAACTATCATGTCACCGGCGGCCCGCGTTCCCAAAAACGGCAAGACCCCTTTCAGCTGGAGGCGGGTGAATATATTAAGATCAGTCATGTTGCTGAGGGGGATAAAACGGAAGCCGAGGCTATTGGTGAGGCCGGGGAGTTTGAACCTGAACATGTTTCCAGTGCCCAAAGTTTTGCCAGCACGGATAAGATTCGCAGTTTTTCCGAATCGTCTCAAATCAAATACAAAATGGGCCCGGGGGATATTTTCAGTTTTCTGGTTCGGGGTCGGGACGACATTTCCCGGGAGGATATTGTGGTTGCACCGGATGGGCTGGTTTCCCTGCCCCGGGTCGGGGTGTTTAATATTGAAGGGATGACCATTCCGGAAGCCACCAACTACGCGGTGGAGAAACTTTCTAAATTTTATGACAATCCCGATGTAAGTCTGCAACTGAGTTTCGTGAATAACAATCAGGTGTATGTCTTGGGCCGGGTCGCCAATCCGGGTGCCGTTCATTTTACGGGTCAAGGCACTTTGCTGGAAGCCCTTTCCCTCGCGGGGGGATTGCCTGCGGATACCCGCCTCTCCTTCCTGAGTCGTTGCATGATTGTGCGCGGGAACGAAATGCTGATCTGGATCGATTTGCGCGAATTGCTCGAAAAAGGCAATTTGGCTCTGAATACCAAACTCCAAAATGGGGACTTTATTTTTATTCCGCAAAGTGAAGATCAATTGGCTTATGTCATGGGCGAAGTGGAACGCCCCGGGGTGTTGGTGCTGCGTTCGCAAATGACCATCCTGGATGCGGTGATGCGTTCTGGCGGTATTACCATGAGCGCGGAACCGGAAAATATCTTCCTGGTGCGTTCGGTTGACGGCAAGGGCTATGTGACTCAAATCAATTTAAATGATATGATTTCCAAAGCGGATATGCGGGAGAATTTTATACTGCGGGATGGCGATATCGTGTATGCCGCCCCCTCAAAACTGGGAAGTTTCAACACCTTTCTTATTCAACTCTTGCCGAGTATGAAGGCCATTGACTTCAGCATTGATACCGCGGAATCCTTCGGTGCCATGGCGGAGCTGCGGAACAGGTTGTGGGGTCAGGAAGGGTTTATCAATGGAAGTAATTAAGTATGATTCCTGAAAACGTCGCTACTCAACGCCTGCAGCACCTGGAAAAAGGGAAGAAACGTAAACCGTTTTTGATTATCGATTTTGCATTGCGCCGGGGCCCGGTTATTCTCCTGGTCGGCACACTGTGCAGTGTGCTTTTGATGCTGTTACTGATTCCCAAGGTCAATCCCCTGTATGAAGCGGATGGGTTGTTGCTTATTGATCCGACCAAAGAGGTCACCCTCAACGGACGGGAAAAAGATCAAATTCCCGGAGATTTCGGCGATTGGACCCGGACCCAGATCAGCCGGATGACTTCGGAGGATGTTTTGGTGGAAGCTATCCGCAGAACGCCGGTGGAGACGCTTCCCGATTTTCTGAGAGAAAATCCCGATCATCCTGCCAACCCCTTCCGTCTCATGAAGCGGATAAAAATTCAGGAAATTCCCCGCACATATCTGATTCGCCTCTCCATTCGAAGTGATGAACCGGACGGTATCGCCGAAATGCTGAACAGGGTGATGGAGGTGTATCTTGAAAAAATTGAGCATGAATTTGAAAGCACCTATGTACGCAGAAAAGAGTATTTGCAGGCGGAGCGGGACAAGATCTCGTCGCGTTTGAAAATTGAGGAGGAACGCTTGCTGGCACTCGCGGAAACGGTGCCCAACAAATCTTTTCTGCATGAAAATTATACTGTGCACCTCAACAAGGTTGAGCAATTACAGCGTTTGTATTGGGAAGCCTTTTCAGCATCGGCTGAAACCCAGGCGCAACTGAATAAAGTGAAAGAGGACCGCAAACGCATCTCCGAAATGAGTCTGCAGTCGTTTGCGGATGAACGGGTCGCAGACAACTTCGGAATTAACCGCATCGAGCAATGGACCTACGAACAGCTTCAGAAAATGCGGGCGCAAATTGATGGCTTAACACCTGAAAATCCGGACCGGGTCTATGTCGAGTCACGCATGAAGGCGATGAATGAATACTTGGGCATCTACAAGCAAAGGGTCAATGACGAAACCATCAAGAACCTGAAAGAAAAGCAGGAATACGAATTAGAGACCCAGGAGATTTTAGCGAAAAGCGCAGCCGAAGCAGGTAAAAAGCGGGTGGAGCAATTGGGCAAAAGGTTGCAGGAGGCCCGGGACGAAGCCGCCAAAATATCCATGGCCATTTTTCAGGCGACTGAACCCACATTTGCGCGCACCCAGTTACGTGACCGTTTGCAGGCTCTGGATAACCGCATCGATGATACCGAGATGGAGGCCAAAGCGCCTCTGCGGGTGCGCATTGATAAATCGGCATCCACACCGCAGGAACCCACCAGCACCAATGCCATTACCCTGCTCCTGTTTGCGGTGGTGGTCGGTTTTGGTCCGATCGGTGCCGCCGTCTTGGTTTACGAATTTGCGGATACCCGGATTCGCAACACCAAAGAAATTGAGCTGACGTTGGGGGGTAAGGGTCCTGATCCCATCAATGCCTATGTGCAGCCTTTGGATAAAAATGACGGTTTTCACCGGGTCACCCTGGATGCTCCGGATCACAATGTCACCCATCATATTTTTCAATTGGCCAGCCGCATGGCCAATGACCACAACCGTTTTGGTGGTCAGAGTTATGTTGTGGTGGGACTGGGCCGCCATTGCGGCACGACCTCGCTGAGTTTGAATTTGGCCCATGCTTTAAACACCCTCTGTGGAAAGGTGTTGCTGTTGGAAATCTCTCCATTGCATCCGGGGCTGGTGAAAATGATCGATTGCAAACAGGCCAAAGGCATTGAACAGTTTCTGTCATCCAAAATCGATGAAAGTCCGCTACTGGTTCATGACGAGGAAAGAAAGATCGATTGTATTTTCAGTGAGGGTCAAGAGCCTTTGATTCCGTTGGGACGCTTTCCGCAGTTGATCGATGAATTAAAGTTACAGTATGACCTCATTCTCATTGATGCCGGTGCTTATCCTGAAGATATCAGCAACCACGTGATAAATCATGCGGATGCTTTATTATTGGTGGCCCGTTATAAACATTCTTATTTTGCAGACCTTCGGAAAGCGATCGATTTGGCCACCCAAACCGGGGTTTCCGCGATCTCAGCCGTGCTCAATTTTTCCGAGGTCCCTGAAACGCCCTGGTTGATTTCAGCTATCCAAAAAACTGTGGTTGCAATTTCCATCCGCATGGACCACTTCAAATCCCGTCTCTTTTCCTTTCGGAGAAAATCATGACCGACCCTATAAAAACCTGCGTAGTAAGTATCGTCATTGGCGAAGCGTATCAGGAAGTATTCAACCGCTACTCACGTGAGCGGCTGGAGAACTACTGTGAAAAACATGGATATGATCTTAAAATCATCACCGAAGCCATACGGGAATTACCGGGCAAAAAATACACCTGGCAAAAATTGCTGTTACCGGAATGTGATTGGTGGCGGGATTACGATCAGGTCGTCTTTTTAGATTCGGATATACTTATCGCCAAGGATGCCCCGGCTTTACCGGTTCTACCTGCGGGTAAATTGGGTGGGGTTCCCGATAAGCTCCCCTACCAGATGAACAGTGGTGTGCTGGTGTATGTCCCGGACGACACCATGGCGGATTGTTTTAAAGAAGCGCTTAAAAATGAGGATCCCTTCTGGGATCAGAAAGCCCTGACCCGGGTGATGCTTTACCGCTATATGGAAGAGCCTATTGACGGGCGGTTTAACCGTCAGTTCTATTTTAAGTGTTGGTCTGTGTGGAGTTCACTGTTTAGACGCCAATGGTTTTATCACGCCTGCCACGGTAAATTAAAACTGCCCTTTATTTCCGCCTGGTTGCGGATGACGTTTCGTTAATGCTTAAAACCAGTCGCTGAGATGGGAATCCTTAAAGATATCGATTCCCAGAAAGCTCTTTAGAAAATAAAGCAACAACAGCAGCCCCACGCCAACAATTGCGGCCACCACCAGCACAATCAGAATGGTGACCAGAATCATACTGCCTAAGCCAAAAATAACCTGCCCCCAGTGAATCAGTTTCCCGAACAATGAGAGTTTTTCTTCCTCACCGGACTGTGAAACCTCCTGATATTCAAGCTCATGCTGTCGTTCGTCATAAGCCTCGTGCGCCATTTTCAGCACTTTCAGTAAGGATTCGCGGTCATAAGGTTTGAGCAAGTAATGAAATAAAGCATTTGAATTCAGTGCTTCGACCAAAAAATTAGGCTCGCTGTGCCCGGTGACCAGGATACGAATGAGGGGGGACTCCCGGAATTGGAGGCGTCGGCAATAGGTTAAGCCCTGCTCACCATCCATCTCATGATCACAGAGCAGGATTTTAATATCCGGTGTTCGGGCGAGAATATTTTCGGCCTCGACTGTATTGGGGGCCACAAACACATCATAAAATTCCGCCAACAGACGTTTGCAGCATTCTGCTTGTATGGGGTCATCCTCAACCAGAAGCACCCCGGGTTTGGCCTGGAGTTTCCTCATTGCGTCAACAGATCCCTGAAAAAGGCCGCATATTGTTTGCAGACCACGGGCCAATCAAATCGGTCCACCAATTCTGCACGTGCCCGGGTTTGTTGGCCGGGGCTTTTGGGATGTTGCAGTTGTTGTTTTAAAGTGTTTACCAGCGCGTCATGATGGGAGGTGTCCAGAAAAACACCATGCTCTCCCAAAATCCATCGGGTGGTCGGCGTGTCATGGGCAATCACCGTTTTTCCGCAGGCCGCAGCTTCGATGTAGATATTTCCAAAAGCTTCTTCTCGGCTGAGGTGCATAAACAAATCCCCGCTTCGATATACTGCCGGCATTTGATCCATGGGAACGGTAATGCGGTGATATCGATCGCCCAGCAGTTCTTTGCCCAGGGTGTCCCAGGGCTCCCGCATAGGACCATCTCCGGCCAACAGCAAATGAACATTGTCCAATGCCGCCACCGCCCGGATCCCCAAATCAGGATATTTGGATTCGATCAGGGCACTGACCATGCAAACCACCGGCGCATCTTCGGGGATGCCAAAGCGTGATTTTTCAGAATTTCCGGGGGTGAATTGATCAGTGAGCACTCCGTTGGGAATCAGGACCGAGGGCCATTGCGCATGGTTTCGTTCATAATACTCCGGGTTCGTGCACACCAAACCTTCACAGCCAAAATACCGATATTCACGGTTTGAGGTATGGGCCGCCCAATCGCCATTCTCCGTGATGTAGACATGCAGCGGTTTCTTTTTTCTGCGGCCGAAGCGTAATGCCCAATTCACAAAGGGGTAGCTGCAGGTTACCGTGATATCAAATTCTTTTTTTAACCCTTTGCGCAAGATGGACGGAACGAAGCTTAATTCTTCCCAACGATATTCAGAGCGGAGCGGCGGGAACTTCGGATAGGATTCGAAGGCGGTGCGGTTCTTTTTTTTGCCCTGAATATAGTGATAGGGGCGTCCCGGAATTTCCGGACCGGTTCCCATCAGGGTCACCTCAAACCCCTCCTCACATAATCCGGCACCAATTTGTTCGAATGCGACCTCCGCTCCGCGGGCGACATCATGCAATCCCGGCAACACAAATAGAATTTTAGGTTTCATTTACGGTCAGGGTCCAGTGGATGGGTTAAGGTGGAAAATCCCGATTTGATACTTTTGTATTTTAGAGTTTTCCGGCGGCCGGTGGCGAAGAGCCAAATGACCCGCATACCGAAGGCATAAATGTACACGGCGCGCACCCACAGGGCGGCAACCCGGCCATAACAACAACGCTGCACCATAAAACGGGCTTTCCAGGTAAGAATTTCCCGGCGTTTATCCAGTAGACGGGTCGTGTCCGAAGAGCCGCCGCCAAAGTGGGTGATGGATGCGGTGGGGTCAAAGTAGATTTTCCAGCCAAAGCTGCGGAGGCGGTAACACCATTCGCAATCTTCGCCATAGAAGAAAAAATCTTCATTTAAAACACCGGCTTTCCGAATAGCTTCCGTGCGCAACAACATGAACGCGCCCCCCACCCACTCCACTTCCCTGGAAACCGCGGTTTCCCGGTCCCAATCCATATCCTCCAATTCCGCCCAATGAAACCATTTGGGGAGGATATAGGGCAATCCCAGCGCCCGTGCGGTTTCCCGGTCCGGCCGCGGGAATTTACGACAGACATTTTGCACGCTGCCATCCGCATTTCTCAGCATACAGGAAAAAGCTCCGGCATCTGTATGCTCCCGCATCCACTCCATACTCAATTTCAAAGCGCCGGCATGTACAAGGGTGTCGCTGTTTAAGAGAAGTTGATAAGGGGGACAGCTTTCCTGTTCCAGGCATTGGTTGATCGAGGCATTGTTGCCGCCGGCAAATCCCAGATTTTTGGGCAAAGGCAAGAATTCCACCCAGTCGGACCAAGCTTCTTTTGTGAGAATTTCTTCAAAGCGGGGCACGGAGTCATCGCCGGAGGCATTGTCGATGAGCATCACTTTGAAATCAGCATAATTCGCACGTTCTTTGGCCAGAGAATACAGGCAGTCGATCGTTAAATCCGGGGTGCGGTAATTTAATAAATGGATGACCAATTCATGCATATTACCCTTCCTCCATATTGCTCATTTTCCGCAAGAGCCGTTGCAAGCCCACCCTGAAAAACAGGCTGATTTCGCCGGTGAGTTTCCGGTTTTTGATATAGTTCAAGGCGTAGACATTGAGAATCAGGGATGAGGGTTGCTGCGGCAACAGCAATTCATCATAAAATACCCCGGGAAAGTATTCCGGGATTTTCTCGAAGCGATCCTCTGCGTCTTCGGGCGTAATGGGGGCATGTCCGCAAAGATAAAGCTGTTTACGCAAGACGGACACCAGCAAGGGCCAACGATCGAGGCTCAGCCCCTGAAAGCAACCGGTAAATATATTCTTTTTGACCCTGACAAATTCGGGGCACATCCGGGGTTGCTTCCGGGCATCCAGAATGGTCTTTTTTGTGTAGTTTCCCGATCCGGTCAATCGAATCAGACTATAGAAAACGAAAAATCCGGGGAGGAACAGTAACCAGAGGATAAAAGAAAACACCTGACCAAAGAAGATATTCATGAAATCAGACAAGGGGGTGGATTTTCCCACATCGCCGAGGAGCAGTGAATCATCCAGTCGCAAGGAGTCGCCGGTGTCGGGATCGATGAGTAAATTTCCGGCGACAATTTTTTGTTCGATGCTTAAATTTCGTCCAATGTAACTGCCATCCAGAATCACGCAGTCTTTAAGTTCAGTCTGGGCATCGATGACCACTGAATTTCCAATCACCGCATGGGGACCAATGGCATTTAGAGGGGACAGCCGCACATCATTTCCAATCATGACCGGCGGTTCCATAATCACTGAAGGCGGAATCACCACATTGTACCCGATATGGGATCCTTCACTTAATTCGTAGCCGGGGGCCAGATAATGAGAGATTTCCCCCTGAATAATCCGCAGGTTCAAATCAAAATAGCTTTTGGCGCTCTCAATGCCATAAGCGGAAAACCCGGTTGAACTTTCGGGGAGTGCGGATGGGGATTGCCCTGCTAAAAATGGGGTTAGATGTGCGCTGTCCGCACTGTAAAATCCATAGTCGATTTCCCCGGCTCCTAAACGGCAACTTTCCCCGGCCGCGAGGGCCGAAATCGATTTTTGTTGCCGTAAAGGGAAGCTGGGCTGGCGAAGATAGAGCACGCCGTCTTTCCAGAGGTCAGGATTCCGCAGGGGAAAACGGTCGGGTTCTTCGCCCTCTTTTTGAAAGCTGTAAGAGATCTGGACGCCCCAGCGTTCTCCGTCGCCGGCATATTCTTCAATGAGATACCCACCATTTCCCAAAACCAACCGGATATCGCGAATGCCCAAGTCGACGCAGCATTCAACCCAATATTCTAAAATGGGGCGGTTGCCGACAGGCAGCAGGATCCAGGGCCGCTCTTCAGGATCAGGGAGCCACGCCAGGGAGCCACCGGTATGCAGGAGCGCTTTCATGCGCAGTTCCTAAGGGCTTCATCCAGATCATCGTAAATCGAGAAAATTTGATGTACCCGGGTTAGTTGGAAAACCATTCTCACCTTTTTATTCATGCTGCACAGCACCAGCTCTCCCCCCTGTGCCTGTATTTGTTTGTACATGGCGATGAGCAGGCCCAGACCTGCACTGTCGATCGCCGTGGTTTGCTGCAAATCGACAATCACGTATTTGAGACCTCCATGGTTTTGAGACCAGTCTGTGAATTTCTGCCGCAGCTCATCCACTGATACGACATGCAGGTCGCCGATCAGTTCGATAATGCCGGTTCCGTTTTGTGTTTTAAATTCTGATTTCACCTGAATTCTCCCCTGGGGTTAATATGCACCCTTCCCCAGCAACACCGCGGGAATGGTTTTTAAAAGCAGTTTAATGTCGTTCCAAAATCCTTGGGTGCGGATATATTGCACATCCAGCTGCACCTGTTCTTTAAACGGGATATCCGATCGGCCTGACACCTGCCAAATACAGGTGATCCCGGGTTTCACATGCAGACGCTTTCGATCTTCCAGGCTGTATTCAGCCACTTCGGATGGAATGGGTGGACGGGGACCCACCAGCGACATATCTCCGGTTAAAACGTTAAACAACTGGGGCAGTTCATCCAAACTATAGCGCCGGATAAATCGGCCGATTCGGGTAATCCGCGGGTCATTTTTCATTTTGAAGATTACCCCGTCTCCGGATTCATTTTGGGTCATCAGCTCTTCTTTGATTTTATCCGCATTCCGGACCATCGACCGGAATTTGTAAAAGCGGAAGACCCGCCCATTTTGGCCCACCCGTGGCTGACTGTAAAATACCGGCCAGCCATCTTCAATCACGATGCACAGGATCAGAATGAGAAACACCGGAGAGAGCACCAGCATCCCCAAGGAAGCCGCCAGAACATCGACCGTCCTTTTGATTACATACAAACTGCGCAAACTCATTTCCCAAATCAACAGTTTGGTTCGCTGACGGCGTTGCAGCTTCTTTAAATCCATTTTGGACGCGGGTAAATCAAGCGAGTTAATAAGTTCTTTTCGCGCCAGATACAGATCCTGATTCATGTAAATACCCACGGGGTTGTACGATTATGACTTCTTTTCAAAATGACCTTATAAAGAGAAACTCGATGACTTTATGCGCATTATGACCTTAATGCGCTAAGGATTGCAAGTCGTGATTCATGCTTACCAAAAAAACCTTCCTTTACGGATATCGAAAGTGGCTCCACAAGCCACCAGGAAATTCAATAAAGTGCGGATAAGCATGGCGGGGAGACTTTTTATCCGGCTGCGGCCCTGGGTCATGCGCCATTGACGAAACGGTACCCAAACCATGGTGCCAATCCCTTTGGGAATAAAACTTTTGCGGAAGGTTTCCTGAATAAGCTTTCGAAACCAGTCGGGATCCTCCTCCATTTTCTCACGCAACCAGGGCCCGGCTTGATGCCCGGTTTCAACCGTTTGCCGAACCCGGTCGAACAGGATGAAATTACACAGGGAGCCTATCAGAATTCTCTTTTCATGTTTATAGATGGAGCCCGGCGCGGTCTCCGCTTCATAGATATGGTACACGCCATCCGCCCGAACCAGACGGGACAAATCCTCGGGTTGGGTAAACGCGTCAGTCACCAACATGGCTTTGATAAAACCGTCTTCCACCAGTAAAGGTTCGGGGAGAAAGATTTTGCGCATGGCGGTTGCGCGGGCGGCATAGAGCTGTCCGCAAAGTTTGGGAGGTCCGGCCGATGCCAGTGCGGAAGCGGACAAAGACAAGCGACTGGCCGCTCCTTGGTGGCTGTTCCCGGCCAGGTCTTTGACCGGCACATCCACTACCGCCACTGCCGCAGGGTGCGAAAGAAGTTCTTCGAGCATCAGCCGCAACGCATCCGGCCGGGGCAGCAAAATGTCAGCATCCGCCAAAAAGAAAAGTTCGGTGTCCTCCGGAGAGAGGTCATGAATGAACTGGTTCCAGGCATTGGCTTTGCCGGGACGGGTAAGCTCGATCACCTTTGCGACGGCGGTTGATTGCGCCAACTTTTTATTTGCGAGGTCGGCCGTCCGGTCGGTCGAACCGTTCACCACCACCCACAATTCCAGCTGATGATCATCAGAATTCCAAAGGTCCTGTTTGAGCAGATCCTCGAGGGTCGATTCAATTCCGCTTTCTTCATTATGCGCCAGCACACCCAGAGATATTTTCATAAGCTCCATTTAATTCTTCGCAGGTGTAAAAAACAATCCTTGATGAAGGAAATAATTCGTTTGTACATTGCCCCCTGCCATGTAAACTGAGGCGTAACCCAACTGCTACGGATTTATTTTCATTTTATGACGCCACTGGTACCCCTTACGATGTTTACTTGCCTGCCACTTATTTTGTGGCTGTTCAGTAAAAATCCGGGCCGTCCCGGTTTCGCGGTGATTGTGGGTTTTTTGGCCACATTCATGTTTTTGCCGAACCATCATTATCCCCTGCCCCTGTTTCCGGATTATGACAAAATCAGTGCGGCGGGATATGCGGTTCTTCTCGGCACCGCGATGTTTCATTCCGAGCGATTTAAAACGGTGCATTTCTCCGCGTGGGATTTGCCCATAATGGTTTGGTGCTGTGTTCCCTTTTTCACCTCGATCTCTAATGCGTTGGGTGCCTATGATGGATTAAACGCCCTCCTGGGGCGCGGAATCCAGTGGGGCGTCCCGTATATCATTGGCCGGATTTATTTTCAGGACCGGCAAAGCATGGAGGCGCTTTGTCTGGGATTTTTTGTGGGCACGCTGGTGTATATTCCTTTTTGTCTTTATGAAGTGGTGATGAGTCCGCGGCTCCATAAAATTATTTACGGGTTTCATCCCCACGATTTTGGCCAGGCCAAACGGGGAGGCGGATGGCGGCCGGTCGTGTTTATGCACCATGGATTGATGAATTCGATGTGGATGGTTTCCGGTTTTCTGTCTGGGTTCTCCCTGGCGCTTTCCGGCCGCTTAAAAAAGTTGTTGCCTCCCCTGTTGAAGCCCTACACCTTGCCGATGCTGCTGCTGCTCTTTATCACCATTTTATTACTGAAATCCACCGGAGCTTTGGCCCTGTTGCTGATGGGGATCATGGTTCTGGTTTTTACCCGAATCACCCGGATTTCGCTTCCGCTACGCATATTGATGATCCTTCCCTTTCTTTATGTCACCACCCGTTCGCTCAGCATTTGGGACGGTCAAAATCTGATCGACGGGGTGGCCAGCATTGCCAGTACCGAACGGACGGGTTCCCTGGAGTACCGCATAAACAACGAAACCATTCTGACCGAACATGCATGGAAACGTCCTGTTCTAGGTTGGGGCGAATGGAAACGCTCTTTTGTCACCAACGATTTGGGAGAGATTGTTTCGGTACCCGATGGCTTGTGGATTCTGGCATTTGGCAAAAGTGGCTATATCGGTCTCTACGCTCTCATTGCATTGTTTTTTGTCCCGCCTTTTCTGTTTCTTAAAAACTTTCCCACTTCCCGTTGGCGTGAACCGGAAGTGGTGGCGATTTTGGCGGCCCCCCTGCTGATCATGCTTTTTGCGCTCGACAGTTTGTTAAATGATATGTTCAATCCACTCATGCTTTTACTCGCGGGCGGACTGGTCGGACTATATCTAAACCCTCAAGCAGAACAGTCGACGCTTTCCGAAGCTGTTCTCCCTCCCTCTACCCCCCGCATTTTCTAAACCTTATGAGCAGTCATCTTAAAAATCAGGCCATTAAAGGATCCATCTGGACCCTCTTCGGATACGGGGCTTCTCAAATCCTCCGTTTACTCAGTAATCTGATTCTGGCGCGACTGCTCTTTCCCGAAGCCTTCGGGTTGATGGCGTTGGTGAATGTGTTCATGCAGGGATTACAAATGTTTTCCGATGTGGGGATCGGTCCCAGTATCATCCAAAATAAACGGGGCAATGATCCGCAGTTTTTAAAAACGGCCTGGACCATACAAGTCTTCCGCGGCATCGCTTTGTGGGCTTTCTGTTGCGCGGCCGCCCCCTTGGTGGCCAACTTTTTTGCCGAGTCAAACGCCTCTGCACATCAGCTCCTGTATATACTGCCGGTAACCGGCATTACCGCATTTATCGGAGGATTCACATCCACCTCGGTGTTTACGCTCAACCGGAAGCTGGACATGAAACGGATGACGCTTCTGGAAATTGTCCCGCAAATTGCATCGCTTACCTGCATGATCGTCTGGGCCAAATTTCATCCTTCAGTATGGGCGTTGGTGGGAGGGGGCATTACCTTTAGTTTTGTCCGGCTTTTCATGAGTCATGCCATGAGTCCTGATCACAAAGACGGATTTGCCTGGGAACCTGAAGCCCGCCGGGAACTATTCCGATTCGGACGCTGGGTGTTTTTAAGTACGGTGGTATCATTTTTGGCGGGCAACCTTGATAAACTCCTGCTCGGGAAACTGCTCACTCTCAGCGAACTGGGACTTTACAGTATTGCCATGACCCTGGCCCGGGTCGCGATTCACACGTCCACCCGTCTGAGCAGCTCGGTTATTTTTCCTTTGCTCTCACGTTATCAGGATGATCCGCCCCGCCTGGTGAATGCCTGTTTGATGGCGCGCCGCGCGGTGCTGTGGCTGAGTGCTGCCATCTGCAGTGGGTTTGCGCTGTTTGCCCCGCTCTTTTTTGAAAGTCTTTATGACGACCGCTATTTTGGAGCCGGGGCGACTTCCCGCTGGTTGGCGATATATACCTGGTCGCACGTGCTCATCGCCAGTATGGACCGCATCCCCCTGGCGCTGGGAAATCCCCGATTGTTGTTCTTTGCCAACCTGATCACCACCCTCGGCATGGGGCTGGCCGTTTGGGGCTATCAGGCCTATGGACTCCCGGGCTTTATTCTCAGCATGGCCCTTGCAAAAATATTCGCCAACTTTTTCCTCACCATGACCCTTCCCACGGGAAGGTTCAAAATGCTCGGACAATCGGTTTTCTTCACTCTGGGTTTTCTCGGATATACGCTGGCGTGTATCTACGGACTCAATCAAGCTGAAGCTTCTCTGTCTTTTTATCCGTATGCCGGGCTGGTTTGCTTATCGGCAGCCGCCCCGATTTTGCTGGCCATGTTCCGTGCATGGTGTCTGATTAAAGCCAAAAAGGAAAAAAGCGCATGACCTCTCACCCCTGGCAAGAACTTGCTGTAGCCGTCAGTTGCGAAAACGCCCCCGGTTTAGAAATCCTTCGGAAACGCGGAACCGATGTGATCATTGCCCGGGCCGCGTCCGGGCCCGGAGAAACCGCGATTGTGAAATGCTGGAACCGCCGGGGGCTCCGTGGATTTTTCCGCCGTTTCACCCGGAGCAATATTGGCTGGCGGGAATACACCGCGCTGCGCCGCCTTCACCAGGCGGGCATTCCCTGTCCTGAACCGTATGCCTACCTACGCCTGCCTTCCTCCGCCCGACATACCGAGGTGCTGATTTCCGAAGATCTGGGCATTTGCGAAGATGCGACCGAACATTATAAAACGCTTCGCCTCCACTCACCCGAAGCGGTCGAAATCTTTGAACAACAATTGATCGATGCCACTCTCACGATGGTGCATCAAGGTTTACTCGATCCGGATCACCGGCTTCCGAACTTTGTTATTCCTCCCAATTTGATTCCGGTACGCATAGATTTTGAATTGTGTATTCCGGTTCGAAAGGTCTCTGCACACCCCAGGCTTTTGGGATTAATGATCGGAACCTTTCTGGGGAGTATTGTGTTTGCGCTTCAGCCCGATACGGAAGCTGCCACCCGGTTTACGAAAAAACTTTTTATGCAACTTCCCCTTCCTGATGCTTCAAGAGCGGTGGCCGCGCATACGGTCCAACAGATGTTGCACAGGCAAAAGCAGGAAAGCGGAATAGACACATCCTTCACTCTCCCGGAGAATCCTTTATGAACCCGACCGATATTCCACTGATGATTCTTGGCGTCCCCTTCCATGCGGTTGACAATCAGCAAACCCTCGACTGGTGTTTAGAGCATGTCTCCAAAGGGAAACCCGGATATGTGGCCACCCCCAACCTCGACTTTGTTATGCAAGCCGGCAAAGATCCGGAGTTGTACCGCATCCTCATTCAGGCTGATTTGGTGATTGCGGACGGAATGCCGATTGTTTGGCTTTCCAAACTTTTAGGTCCGAAACTTCCCGAGCGGGTCGCAGGCAGTGATTTGGTGCTCAGTTTATCAGCAGGGGCGGCACGGAAATCTTTTAGCGTTTTTAACTTGGGAGGAGCCTCCGGGGTTCCAGAAAAAGCGGGGGCCGTGATGACAGAACGATTCCCGGGATTTAAGTTGGCCGGAGCTTATTCTCCCCCCAAAGCTGATTTACTGGAAATGAACCATGAGGAGATTTTACAGAAAATTTCCGATGCATCTCCGGATATTCTCTATGTGGCCTTTGGCGCGCCCAAGCAGGAGAAATGGATTAATATGCATTTCCGGAACTGGAATGTGCCTTTGGCCCTTGGGATCGGCGCCAGTCTGGACTTTCTGGCCGGAGCTCAAACCCGTGCTCCCAAGTGGATGCAGAAATCCGGAACGGAGTGGATCTGGCGCCTGGGTACAAATCCGGTGCGTCTCTGGAAGCGATACACATCGAATTTTGTCTTTTTGTTTAAATCCCTTTCCCGGATTAAACGTATTCAACGTCGGGATTTGGAGCCCTGTTCTGCCCATTTTCCACCGGAAGAATTGGCGAACCTTATTCAAACATTCACCTGGACGCCCCTGCAAATCCCGGCCCGGGCCGCATCCTTTATCGATGAGATTTCAGCGGAAAGTTTCCCTCGGAATCTTCTGCTGGATTTGTCGGATGCCACCTGGTTAAACTCTTTGGAGTTGGGCACCTTGCTGACCTTGGGGAATTTAGCAAAAACGAATGAAAGTAAAGTGCTGCTCACCGGGGTTGCCGGACGTCTTAAAGCGTGGATTGAAATGAACGGGCTTACGCCCCTGCTTCAGTTTGTGAAAGAAGATGAGGATTGGCAGGCTTATGGGGTGCAGGAAATCAGAAGCCATACCGCGCTCAGCCCGACCTACGGCACCCTTCGGCTGATTCCCCCCGCCGAATTGACGGTCGTCACTTTGCCGGAGTGGAAAGAGAAAACCCAGCAAATTCTTTCCCGGCGATCTGAGGAAATTAAACGGATTGAACTGGACTGCGCAAAACTCACTTTTCTAGATAGTGCCGGTCTCGGATATTTGATGCGAATGCGAAAAGAAGTTCATGAAGCATCTTTGGAATGGGCTGTCCTGCAATTAAACGGTGCGCCGCTTTTGACCATTCAACTGGCGCGGGTTGAGAAAATTTTACTCAGTGAAAAGTTGAATTACAATTGAGGCAACAGCCCTTGGCTCAAAAATTCGCGGGTGGTTAAACCTGTAACTTGTTTGAAAGAGCGGATGAAATTTGCAGGGGTCGAAAATCCCAGTCGGGCTGAAACTTCTTTCACCGTGAGTTGTTCTTCCAGCATCCATTGACAGGCCAGCAGCATCTGCTTTTTTAAAATATACTGATAAGGCGAGATACCGGTTTTTTGCCGGTAAAATCTGCATAAATTCCCCCGACTCATCTCCAATGCTTCGGCAAGTTCATTTAAATCGATTCGTCCTTCAGGTAATCGGCTTTGAATAAAGGTTTGCACTTTTTTTAATAAAAGATCTTCTTTGGTTTCCGGTTCACCCGATGCCGCTCCGGCCAATGCACTGATTAAATCCAGCACCAAACTAGCGGCTTCCCCTGCCGACAGAAACAGAATAGAATCCTGAATTCGTGCTAAATACAGCAGACGGCACATGACGGATGACGTTTCTGGCAAGGTGATGACTCTGCCCAGTTTCTTACCGAAAACCCGCACCAGTGGTCCCAAAGGGTCGACATTAAAATTAAGGTAAAAGAATTCCCACGCTTCGCTCCCTGTGGCGGGGTATGCATATGCGGTTTCAGGATCATGGGATTCACAAAGAAATCCGGTTCCGGGGGGTAAACACTGTGTTCCCGTTTCATCGGTGAACTGCCCCTCCCCCCTTAAGGTATATTGAAAGATACAACAGGGATCACTGTCAGTTCGAGTCGCCCCTTTTTGGCCGTAACTTGAACGGTGCCGGGTTTCAATCCCCATGCGTATGGGATAAGCCAGACGTTGGGAATGATCTCCATTAATTACCACATCCCTAAAATGAACTCTGTCTGTTTTGAATGGAGGTTCGGAGTATGTCATTGGTTAAGAATTGATAGGTATTTACAACTAATGAATCTATTAATTGCTTTTATTTCGTTCTTTTTAAAAGAATATTATGAATAAATGATAACTTTGGAGAAGATCAAATGATAAAAAGTATTTCCTATTGGAGCATGCCCGGCGGACTTGAGGGTCGTTGCAGTATAGAAGATGCCGCCCGCTTCGCAAAAGCAACAGGGTTTTCGGGCTTGGAATTATGTATCGCAGAAACGGGCCTGCTCACCCCCGCATCTGATCGTAAAACCTGCGAAGGATATCGGAAAATCGTTTTGGACGAGGGCTTAATTTTGGAAAGCCTGGCCAGTGGGATGAGCTGGGGCTGTAGTCCGACCCATCCTGATCCGGCCATCCGTCAAAAAGCGATCCAGCTCCATCAGGATGCCCTGTATCGGGCCGCTTGGCTGGGATGCACTTCTTTGCTTTTTGTGCCGGGTGCAGTCAAAATATTGTGGAACCCCGATTATGATCCTGTACCCTATGATCAGGCGGTTGAATGGGCGCGTGAAGCCATTCACGCTTTACTTCCCGTGGCAGAAACTGTCGGGGTCGATCTGTGCATCGAAAATGTATGGAACGGCATGTTTTATTCCCCAATTGAATTGGCGGATTTTGTTGATTCATTCAACCATCCGAAATTGGGAATATATTTGGATGTCGGTAACCTGCCGGGGATACATCAACATCCGCCTCACTGGATTGACATGCTGGGCAGCCGTATCCGACGGGTTCATATCAAAGATTATAATTGTGAGGTGGGGGGAATGGACGGATTTTGTGATCTGTTACAGGGGGATGTCCCCTTCCCTGAAATCATGGCCGCACTAAAGCGTAATGGATACGACCGAACGATCGTGGCCGAAATGATGCCTCCGAATAAAGGATTGCTTGAACGCACCGGCAAAGCCATGGACCGTATCCTTGCATAAAATAATATCAGACCCCAAACATAGGAAATGAAAAGATGATTAAAGTAGGCGTTGTTGGAATCGGTATGATGGGATCCACCCATTTGGATGTATATCAAAAGTTAAATACGGCTAAAGTCGTCGCCGTCGCAGATCTTATAAAAGAACGTCGGGAAGGCCGGACAACTGCTGCGGGGAATATCGAAGGTCAATCACAGGGAGGTAAAGATTTTTCATCTTTCCGGAAATATGAAGATGGCATGGACTTAATTGCGGATCCGGATATTGATCTCATCGATATTTGTCTGCCGACCCCACGGCATTTGCCATATGCGGTGGCCGCTTTGAAAGCCGGAAAGCATGTCCTGGTGGAAAAACCTTTTGCACGTACTGCCAGGGAGGGGGAAATATTGGCCCGGGTTGCAAGTGAATCCAAAGGCATGTTGATGTGTGCCATGTGCATGCGCTTTTGGCCGGGCTGGAATTGGTTGAAAAAATGTGTGGATGAACAACGTTTCGGCCAGGTGCTTGCCGCACAGTTCCGTAGAGTCTCTTCTCATCCGGGTGGCCCTTTTTATAGTGACGGAGACGCGTGTGGCGGGGCGATATTAGACCTGCATATTCACGATACGGACTTTATTCAGTACTGTTTTGGACGTCCCCGGTCCGTCACCAGTTATGGATACAGTCATCAAACCACACATATTGATCATGTGGTTACGCATTATGAATATGACAATATCCCCCTGGTGGTGGCTGAAGGGGGGTGGGCTATGCAGGCGGGTACGCCCTTTCAAATGCAATATACCATCAACTTTGAGGAGGCTACCGCGGTATTTGATCTGGCGGCGGAAAATACCCTTACCCTGCTGCAAAAAGGTGAGCGGCAGGCGGTCGATTTACCCGGGGGATTGGGCTACGACCATGAGATTCAGTATTTCCTGGAATGTATCGCCAGCGGTGAAAAACCAGAGGTGGTCCTGCCGGAGAGTGCGGTGACCTCGGTCGAAATTGTGGAGGCGGAACTGGAAAGTATTCGAACCGGAAAAACCGTAGAGTTATGAGTCTGGTGCCCTACCGTTGTCCCACCCGAATGATTCCCAGGGATCACAGTCCGCTGCGGATTGCTTTGGCGGGATACGGTGCCATGGGGAAAATTCACCATAAAGCGATTCAATCCCTGCAAGCGGGAGGGACTGAAGATTATTATAAAGGGGATCTACCTCAACAGCTGCGCAGAATTGACTTTTGTGGGATATGCGAACCGGATACTAACAGGTGGAACCCTTCATCGAAGGTGAAGTTTTATCAGGACTGGGATCAACTATTGACGGAGCAAAACCCGCATTTGGCCGTCATCGCCGCTCCAACCAAGTTTCATTTCCGATTGGCTGAAAAATCCTTGTCTGCGGGTGTGCACACTTTGGTCGAAAAACCGATCTGCCACACACCAACAGAGAGTCAGTTCTTAATAAACCTGGCGGATAGTCAGGGTTGCCGCCTTTTAGCCGGTCATGTTGAACGGTATAATCCGGTGACCATCAAACTGAAGCAACTGATCGCAAATGAAAACCTCTGTATTGGTCAGTACCGCTTTGAGCGTACCCAGCCGCACCCCACCCGGATTCCGGATGATATCATCACGGACAAATTGATTCACGATCTGGATCTTGCGCTTCATCTGTTTGGGCCGGTTCGGGATGTAGGGTGCCTGGCTTATAAGAGTATTGAGGGGCGAATCATGGAAATGGAAATAGAACTGACCCACCTGAATGGCCTACAAGGAAGGCTTTTTGTATCATGGTTGGTTTCTGCGAACGCAGATAAAAATAGGCAAGTACGAATATACGCGGGGAAAGAAGATCTAATATATGGTGATTTTGTTCTGAAAAAACTTATCCGTAATCATGTGAATCTTCCTTGTGATGTTCCGGGAATGGTTACTCCGGGAAATAATCAGATCAAAGATCAATTTGTCGATTTTCTCGCCTACAGTCTCGAGCCCGTCCCCGGGATCCCCCCACCCCTTCTTTCGCCAGCAGAAATGCAGGAATCCATCCGCATCATCGAACAAATCAGGAGTCAGTGTTATCATGTTTAAAATCGGAGTCATGTTAGAATCATTTCGTTTACCTCTTCAGGAGAGCATTCACCAGGCGTCTCATCTACAGGTCGATGGTATTCAACTCTATGCAACCGGCGGTGAAACCCACTTTTCAAAGTTAAAAGGAAACAAGTTAAAGGACTTTAAGCATCGTCTCCATGATGCCGGGTTGGAAGTGTCCGCGGTGTGTGGGGATTTCGGCGGGCACGGGTTTGCGCGCGTTGATGAAAATCCCAAACGAATTGAAGACAGCAAGCGGGTGATCGATTTGGCGAACGATCTGCAGAGCTCAGTGGTTACCACTCATATCGGAGTACTCCCCCATGATCCTCAGCATCCGCGCTATGCGGTGATGTATGAAGCCTGTAAAGAAATCGGTCAATATGCGTATGAACGGGGTGTAACCTTGGCCATCGAAACTGGACCTGAACCCGCAACGACCTTACGTAAGTTCTTGGATGATCTGGGCGGTCATTCCGGAGTGGGTGTGAATTTTGATCCGGCAAATTTGGTGATGGTTTGCCGGGAAAATATACCGAAAGCTGTGGAAGTTTTAGCTCCGTATATTGTACATACCCATGCAAAGGACGGACAAAATTTACAAACCGTGGACCCAGAAATTCTTTATGGTGTGTTTGCCGGAGACCCAAAACCGGAAAGTTTTCATATTGATGATTATATCCTGGAAACTCCTTTGGGTGAAGGAGACGTCCCCTTTCCTGCCTATCTGGAAGCACTTCAGGCTCATCAGTTTACTGACGGATACCTGACTATTGAAAGAGAGGTGGGAGAAAATCCCGGGAAGGATATTGCTATTGCGGTTAACTACCTCAAAAGTTTATAAACCTTTGATCATTCAGCGATTACCCTATTTAGGGTATTTGCCAGTAAATCGCTTAAAAATTATACTTTAGATGGTATTCCTGTTGCCCATATATTTCATCTTCAGAAACTTTATTGTTTGATATATTTTTCCCTTCCGCGCACAATTATAAATGAGATGACGGATCACTTTAAAAATCCGTGATCAAAATGTGAAAGTTCTGTCGAGTTTTTACAGACTCGTTTATGCAGGAATGATGATGGATTCAAATATCAATACACAAGCTTCGGATATTTCTAAAAGGTTTCACAATACTTCTGCTGCAAATTTCCACCATGTGCTGAATTCGGTTCCTCTTGCCATCTATCTTTTTAAGCAGGATGAGGAACGTGCATGTGAATACATGAACCAGACCTTTATCCAAATGTTCGGTTACACCATTGAGGATGTGCCAAATCAAAGGCAATGGTTTCAAAAGGCATATCCCGATAAGAACTACCGTGCACAAATAGAAAAAGAATGGGATGCGGAACTACAAACCGCTGCCTGCGACAGATCGAAATTAAAGTCGAAAGATAGGATGGTTACCTGCAAAGACGGTACGCAAAAGAACATTCGATGGGGATATGTTTCAGTAGAAAACAGATGCTATGTTTACGGTCTCGATGTTTCGGATCAAAAACGCGCGCTGGATGAAATTGAACAAGGCGAGCAGAAGTTGAGGCTGGCGCAATCGACGGCCCTGCTTGGGAGTTGGGAGATGAGTATCATTTCGGAGGAACTCTTTTGGTCGGATATGGTGTATGAGTTGTTTGGGTTGGATCCGGAAACCGAAGTTTTAACTATTGAACGTTTCTTTGAAATGGTCCATCCGGATGATTGTGAATTTGTGAAAGAGGCCTATGAAAATTCGATGCGTCCCAATGGTCCGCTTTACGATATCACCCACCGAATCATTCGGAATGATAATGGTGAAATCCGTTACCTTCATGAACGATGCACCCATTTTCGGGATGCGAAGGGTGAAATTTTCAAAACTCTGGGAACTGTGCAGGATGTCACAAACCACCGTCTGACCGAACTGAAATTAGAAAAAAATCTAATCATTTTTAAGGATATCGTAAATGCAATTCCCGATATGCTCTGGTTGAAAGATGCGCAGGGGAGCTATATTTTATGTAACCGGGAATTTGAGCATTTGGTAAATATGAAGGAAAAGGACATCACCGGTAAAACGGATTATGATCTTTTCCCCAAAGAAAAAGCGGATGCCTATCACCAGGACGATTTGGTGGCAATGGACAACCAAAAAACCACAACCATTGAAGAGTCTGCAGATTATTTACATGAAGGTTACAGTAAATGGATTGAGACGACCAAGACCCCGATTTATGATCAGACCGGCGGATTGATCGGGGTGCTGGGAATTGGCCGGGATATCAGTCGACGTAAAGAAGCATTAAATGAAAGTGAATCCAAACAGGAATTCCTGAATCAAGTCTTGGATCAGAGCCCGATTCCCATGTTTATTACCAGTCCAACCGGCACCGCTTTGCGGTGTAACAACGCGATTCGTGAATTATGGGCGTTGTCGCAATCAGAATCGATTTCAAAATATTCACTGAGAAATGATCAGAACTTTATTGTTCCTGAAATTCGTGAAAAGTTAGAATCAGCCCTGAAGGTCAAACAAAGGGTTCGATATGAAATCTATTGGGACCCCAAAAAAGTACAAGGGATAAATTTGGGTGTCACTCACTTCATCTGGTTGGATATCTCTGTGTTCCCTTTATTAAATGCGGAAAATGAGGTTACCCACTTGGTCGTGCAAATGGTGGATATCTCCCTGCAAAAGAAAGCAGCCGAGGATTTGGTGCATCAGCAGTCGAGGCTCGAAGCGGAAGTTTTGGAAAGAACCAAAGAATTGCGGCAGATTATTAATCTTATGGCCGGACGGGAGAACCGAATGGCCGAATTAAAGCAAAAGATTAAAGGGCTGGAAGAACAGCTCGAAAATGCAGGGACCGCTTCCGGTAAACTTTCCCAAAAAGGGAGTTCCAATCCGGAACAAAACAATCAGTCTTTCGGTGGGCAGACATGAACCTCTTTCAAGTCCTGACCCCTCTCACTTATTGGTTGCTGGTTAGTATGTGGGGTTATATTTTATGGTTTTTAATAAAACAGCTGCAAAAAACAGATTATAAAAAACATTCGCTCAGTGTGCTGATTTTTATTTTAATTATTGATGCACTTCGCACCTTGTTTGAGAGTCTGTATTTCGGGGCATGGTTCACATCAAAATCGGGAATGATCCCGGTTGAAGTCTATGAAGTCCTCTCCCGCCCGGAAATCGTTATATTTCCAAAAGTTTTAAATGTCATTGCCGCATCGGCCATTATTTTCATCTTATTAAATCAATGGTTCCCTGCTGAAAAAAGAAGCCGGAAATTAAACAAAATCCAGGCCGAAGAAAGTAAGCGCAAACTCATCGAAAGCGAGGAGCGTTTTCGTTTGATTTTTGAAAATGCGCCGGTTCTAATTAACGCTTTCGACGAAAAGGGTAAATGTACGCTATGGAACAAACATTGCCGAGAAACCTTTGGTTGGACCAAAGACGAGCTGAACACTGAAGTCGACCCTCTCCGGCTGTTTTATCCGGATCCACTCGTTTATAACCAGGTGGCAAGAACCGTTACCAGTGAGCCTGATGGGGAATTTCAAGAATGGAGGCCCTTAACCAAAGATGGGAGAACGCTTACCACCTCGTGGGCAAACTTCCGTCTCCCCACCGGGTTGGTATTTAGTTTGGGGCACGATATTACTCATCAAAAACTTGTGCAGTCCCAATTGCAGGTAATGAATGATGCGCTTGAAAACTCCCTGAACGCCTTTGATATCGTTAACCATGAGGGCGTTTTTACTTATGTAAATCAATCTTATGTGGAGATGTGGGGGTACGATTCGGCGGAAGAAATCCTCGGTACATCCCCTGCCGATCACTGTCAGGATCCCGAACAGGCGGCCATTGTTATAAGAACCCTGTTGAGTACCGGTAAATTCCAGGGGGAATTTACCGCAAAACGAAAGGATGGCAGCACTTTTGAAGTCATGATGTATGCGCGGTTGGCATATGACAATGAGGGGCAACACATATTCCCCACAACTTCAATAGATATTACAGCCCTTAAACAGGCGAAAGAAGAGGTGATTAAAGAAAGAAACAGGCTCCAGTTTGCCATGGAAGTCTGTCATACGGGTACCTGGGATCTGGATTTAAAAGACCACTCTGCCCGACGGACATTGGGACACGATCAAATATTCGGATACCATGAAAAGGTACCCGATTGGTCGTATGAAAAGTTTCTCGAACACGTGATTCCGGAAGACCGTGAAGAGATGAATCGAAGATTTTTGGCTGCATGTGCGCAAAAATCAGATTGGAATATTGAGTGCCGTATTCGACGGGTGGATGGTGAAATTCGCTGGATTTGGGCCGTGGGGCGACACAGTCCGCTTATTAATGGCACCGCCCAATACATGGTAGGAGTTGTTCAGGATATTACGGAACGTAAGCAGACGGAAATTGAGCTCCAAAAATCACATGAACTTCTCGAAGTCCGGGTGGAGAAACGAACCTCGGAATTGAAACAGCAGAAAGAAGAAGCTGAATCTTTGAATCGCGCCATGATAAACGTGATGGAAGATCTGAAAACATCCAACAAAGATTTGGAAAAAGCAGAAACAGCCTTGCTTGAGATCAATAAGGAATTGGAGGCTTTCACCTATTCTGTATCACACGACCTTCGAGCACCTCTGAGAGCGATCATGGGCTTTGTGCATATTTTACTCGAAGACTATGGAACTGTACTTGATGATGAAGGAAAACGAATTGGGGCTGTGATTAGTGAAAGTGCTCAAAATATGGGGCGTTTAATCGATGATCTGTTGTCTTTCTCACGTATTGGCCGAATGCGGATGCAATCCACGGGGGTGGATATGGAAGAATTGGCAAACCGATCCTTCATGGAAATCACCACACCTGAAGATCGTGAGCGCATCACATTCCAGGTAAATTCAATGCCCATGGCCGTGGTAGACCGTGAATTAATCCATCATGTGTGGATGAACTTAATAGGAAATGCGGTGAAGTTTTCATCCAAAAAAGACCAAGCAATCATTGACGTTTCCGCGGAGGAAAATGATGACGAGGTCATTTATACAGTGAAGGACAACGGCGCGGGGTTCGATCCGCAATTTGCAGGCAAGCTCTTCGGGGTGTTTCAACGCTTACATACTAAAGAAGAATTTGATGGTACCGGAGTCGGATTAGCAATTATTCAGCGAATCATTCATCGTCACGGTGGAAGAATATGGGCCGAAAGTGCCGTTGATCACGGTGCGACATTTCATTTTACGATCAAAAAGGATACCCAACATGCATCGCGCCGATAAAGTCGATATTTTACTCATCGAAGACAATCCGGAGGATGTCGAATTAATTCTTCGCGCTTTCAGGAGGCTGAATATGGCAAGTCCTATTCATCATATCAAAGATGGGGCTGAAGCTTTGGATTATATCTTTTGCCGAGGGGATTATGCTGCAAGAAATGCCTCTTCAAAACCCAAGGTCATTCTTCTGGATCTCAAGTTGCCCAAAATTTCGGGCTTAGAAGTTCTCAAGATGCTTAAAACGGACGAAAGAACCCAGGATATTCCTGTGGTGGTGGTCACTTCCTCTCGTGAGGATCCAGATATTCAAGCGGCATATGCACTTGGTGCGAACAGTTATGTGGTGAAAATGGTGGATTTTAACAGTTTCATTGAATCGATGAGTAACTTGGGCTTGTATTGGGTCCTCGTGAACCAGCCACCGGTGTAATGAAGAGAAAAATAAACAAGGGTGGATCATGAGTAAGAAAACAAATATTCTAATTATTGAAGATATCGCGACTGATGCGGAATTGGTCCAACGTGAAGTCAGTCGCACCCTGCCCCAAAGTAACTTTCAATGTATCCAAACAGAAGCAGAATTCCTGGACGCATTGGAAAATTTTAAACCGGATATCATTTTATCTGATTATACCCTCCCCCAGTTTAACGGGTTGGCAGCGTTACGTCTCTCAAAGAAGCACATTCCTGAAATACCCTTTATTTTGATAACCGGTTCCATTAACGAGGAGACGGCGGTCAATTGTATGAAGGCCGGTGCTTGTGACTACCTGATCAAGGAACATATTACCCGACTGGGTCCAGCGGTTTTAAATGCCATGGAACAGCGGAAACTTCGGGAAGATGCGGAACGGGCCGCGCGTGAACTGAAAGGAACTCGCGCGATAATTGAAGCCGCCCTTACGAGCATGACCGATGGTTTGTATATTGCTGATGTGGAGGGGAACTGTATTGAGTGTAATGATGCTTTTGCCAGATTTTTTAAATTCCAAAGCAAATATGACTGTCCAAAGACGCATCAAGCATACTTTGAGC
Organism: Kiritimatiellaeota bacterium B1221; assembly: GCA_029269125.1. Lineage (GTDB taxonomy): Bacteria > Verrucomicrobiota > Kiritimatiellia > SS1-B-03-39 > UBA6053 > UBA6053. The sequence continues at coordinate 165,010 of JARHXX010000003.1, forward strand.
TCCTCGAAGGGTTTGATAAACAGGGCAAATTTATTGAAGAGGAATTTTGGCCTGTTCATCGGGCATTGCAGGGCGAAACCGTAACCAATGAAGAATACACCATTCGCCGTAAAGATACAGATGAGGTGTGTGAAGGCAGTTTTAGTTTTAGTCCCATTCGGGATGAAAGGGATTCTATTACAGGGGCTGTGCTGGTGATTCGTGATATTGCTGAATTAAAAAAAGCTAAAGCGGAAAGAGAGCGTTTGATCTTTGCCGTCGAACAAGCAGGCGAAATGATTGTGATCACGGATGCCGAGGGCATCATTCAATACGTGAACCCATTTTTTGAGGAAATCACGGGTTACACGAGTGAAGAAGCCATTGGTAAAAACCCCAATATTGTTAAAAGCGGTAAGCATGACGAAACGTTTTATAAAGAAATGTGGCAAACCCTTTCCAGGGGGGAGAGTTGGCGTGGCCGTATGCATAATCGGCACAAAGATGGTTCTCTATATATTGAAGATGCCACCATTTCTCCCGTAATGAATAAATTTGGGAAAGTGGAAAACTATGTAGCGGTTAAACATGATATCACCGAAAAAATCCGTTTGGAAAATGAGCTGCATCAATCCCAGAAAATGGAATCCATCGGAAGATTGGCCGGTGGGGTCGCTCATGATTTTAACAACCTGCTAATGGGGATTATGGGATACGCGGATCTTTGTAAGGATCAGGTTGTGAATAATCCGGTGATGTCCGAATATTTGGATGCGATTACGGATGCGGCTGAAAGATCTGCCGGCATTACCCGCCAATTACTGGCCTTTGCCCGAAAACAGAATATACAACCCAGGATCATTGACCTGAATGAGAATATTGAAAATATGCTCAAACTTATTCGGAGGCTCCTGGGGGAAGATATTGAAATACGTTGGTCACCGGGAAGTGAACAGGTCCAGGTGAATATGGATCCTTCACAAATTGATCAAATTTTGGCCAACCTTGCTGTCAATGCGCGTGATGCCATTGAAGGTGTGGGGATACTCACCATTGAGACAGATACGACAGCCATTCAGGCATCGGATATCATATCAGGTGAAGATGCTGCCCCCGGAGATTATGTGAAATTATCCATGGGGGATACGGGTTGCGGCATGTCTAAAAGTACAATTTCTGAAATATTCGAGCCCTTTTTCACCACCAAGGCTGAAGGTATGGGCACCGGATTGGGTTTGGCAACTGTTTATGGAATTGTAAAACAAAACAACGGTTTTATCCGGGTGAACAGCGAAGTGGGCCAGGGTACGACATTTGAAATTTACTTCCCGCGTATCGAAACGTTGGAATCCAAAACCGATTCACAACCATCCCCCTCTGCTGTGCCCTCTGGAACAGAAACGATACTGATCGCAGAAGATGAAGGTTCTATACGTGAGACGAATAAACTCTATCTTCAAAAATTAAATTATCATGTCCTGGCTGCTGAAAATCCGGAAGCCGCCCTCCGTTTGGCTGCGGGACATGTGGGTGAAATAGATCTTTTACTCACTGATGTGGTCATGCCGGGTATGAATGGCGTTGATTTAGCCCAGCGCCTGGGAAAACGATTCCCCGACATGAAATGTCTGTTTATGTCCGGTTTTACCCCGGATATTATTGCGCAGAGGGGCATCCTGCAAAAAGAAATGGATTTTATGGCCAAACCTTTCAGTCTGGAGAAACTGGCTTATAAAGTAAGAGAAGTTTTGGATGCCGCAGACTCCTGAAACGGCGGGTTAGGCATCTAACTGCCAATTCGGTTTGCCTTCATAGACCCAGCGATAATAATCCGCACGTTTTAAATGGGTCGCGGCAGCTTCATCGATAAACACTTTTGCCCGGGCATGATGTTGCAGGATTGAAGCGGGAACCACGGATGCCACCGGCCCTTCCACCATAGAGGCAATCGCCTGCGCTTTTTTTTCTCCGAAAGCCAGCATCAGGATACATCCTGCATCCATAATGGTGCCGATGCCCATGGTAATGCAATGATGGGGAACTTGTGTTTCGTCTCCCTCAAAGAACCTTGCATTGTCTTTTAAAGTCTGACGGGTTAAGGTTTTAATTCGGGTGCGGGATGCGAAAGAGGATGTCGGTTCGTTAAAACCGACATGGCCATCCGATCCGATCCCTAAAACCTGCAGGTCAATACCGCCTGCATTCAGGATGGCCTGCTCATATTCCGCACAGGCTTCCGGCACATCTGCCGCCATGCCATCGGGAATAAAAACATTTTGGGGTTGGATATTAATTTGACTGAAAAGGTTCTCCCACATGAAGCTGTAATAAGACTGTTCATGGTCACGGGGCAACCCGATATATTCATCCAGATTAAAAGTGGTAATCCCACTGAAATCCAATCCCTCTTGCTGATGGAGACGAACCAGTTCCTGATACAATTTCAAAGGGGTGCTTCCGGTGGCCAGTCCCAGCACAGCATGGGGTTTTTCTTTAACCAGCCGCGCCACCATACGAGCCGCTGTTATGCTTGTGGCATCCGCATCTGATTGAATAATAATTTCCATTAAAATATCCTCTTCAGCTGATCCGCCCCTTTGCCGAGGTTGACGCCGTTTTTAAGACAATCGACCCACCCTCCGTTTTCCCATTTCCGTAATCGATACAAGGTGGCAAAAGAATATTCAGGAGCGGCTTCCCCCTGCCCTCCCACCAGTTCACCTCCCCGGCGAACATTATCCTGCATCCAGCCGGGCAACAGCAAATGATAAGGGTTTCGGGAGACCTCTTCTACATGCAATGAAATGGCCCCCATGAGATCCGCCACCGTTTGTGCATCTCCTTCCACCATCAAATTCGGATCATCCATGGCTCCCCAATATTCTGTTTCCACGACTTTACATGCAAAAGATCTCTCCATCTTTTTTAAAGCGTTTACGATTAATTTATGTGTGGAAATATGTCTCGAATTCCAGTCGGATGCATGAGGAAAGAATATGATTTCGGGTTCAAATTTCTTTAAAATGGATACCACTTCATCACAGGTTAAGCAATCAAACCCGTCTTGCTCCTTGTGTATATCCCAGCCTAAATATCCACAGGCATCGGCCAATTCTTTCGCTCTGCCCGCCTGCCGGTCCGGATTGCTGCCAAAGGTCACCGGAATATTGATGATTTGCATATTCGCTTCCCGCATTAACCGTAAGGGGAGCAAACCAATGATGCATTCGTCATCCGGATGCGGCATAAATAACAATACTTTTGATGAGGATTCCAAACCGGGACTATGGCCTGAAACGGTTAATCCTTTGGCCGCGGTGACACTGGCCTCAATCTCTTTTACATATTTCAAATAAGGGTTCATGGCTCGTCTCCTTTTGCCGGCAAGCTCGCGGCTGCCACCGCTTGGCCGTGTCGTTTATCTTTTTCGCTTAAGGTCACAATGTCAATCTGTTTACTCAATTCCGGGAATTCTCCTCGCAATACCTCTTCGGCCTTTTCAATCATGATTTTTCCGCCATCCCCGCTGGTAACCCTGCCAAGAAGCAGAATTTTACGGATTTTATAGAAATCCGCATAATGGGCGATGGTGTACCCCAGATACACCCCCAGTGTGGCATAGATTCGGGACGCCCTTGCATCGCCGTCTTTCATCAATTTTTGAACTTCAATCAGCTGATCCGGAAAAGACAAGGTCTCCGGAAGCATAATTCCGGCGAAGGGAACCAGACGGGCCACGGCCTGTTGTGAAAAATATTGGACGCCACAGCCCAGATCACCGGACCATTCATCAGCAGGCGCATTCTCACGGTAATCTACCGGTGCAAAAGCCAGTTCATTTAACATCGCTGTAATTGTGCCTTCTTCAGTTACATATCCTGCCGCCTGACTGGTTCCCATGGCCAAACCCAGGACCGCATTTTCTTCGAGACGCATAGAGCCGGCTAATGCTGTTACTTCCCCATCATTCACCACTTCAAAAGGGATGTTTTGCCAACGGGATTGCAGATCAAAAAAGATACGACGAATTGAATTCTGAAAATCCTCATCCGAGACCCCGCGAAACAGTGAGGCCACTCTCACCTCTTTGTTCACATAAACTCCGGCCGCGCTTCCCCCGATGGCATCCACCCGGGGCAAATGAGCGGCGGCACGTTCTAAACTGTCTTGTATACCGGCAATATGATAAGCGGGATTCTGTTCGAAATACGGATTCCATTCCACCTCTTCCGAAAATACCACTTTCCCGTCCTGTACGGCTGCACATTTACGGTCGGACCCTCCTAAATCAAACCCGATTCGGCAACCATCCAGGTGTCGGCCTAACGGGACCACTTGTTCATGAGCCATCGGTAAATCCGCAGGACGGCATGCCCGGATTTTCAATGGGCTCAGGTAACATTTTTCTCCGAAAAAATCGTAGTCAAACTTTCGGCTGCCCGATGATGAATACTGTAAAGCCAACTGTGCCGTAAGTTCATCACAACCGGAAATCCAAACCTCGTTCCCTCCCCGCTGCCACAAAAGAAATTTAAGGATCCGCTCCACATAAAACAGGCTTCGGGATTCATATTCGGCACAGGCAGGCAGGAGTTGCGTTTCAAAAACGGTACAGGTCTTATCCGGACGTTGGATTGCGATACAAACCTTTCGGGAATCGCAGTGGTTCTCTGCATCCTTCTGAAATGCACGGTTCCACAAAACCGCAGGTACAAAATCCGGATCTAAGCAAGGTGAAAATTTGGGGGTTATTGACATGGGAACTCCTGGTGTGTTTGGTGCATATGGTACCTTTTTTCATCTTGAATCATAAATAATAATTTAGTGTTAAATGTGTTTAATAGTTAACAATATTGTTTTTCTTCTGAATGATGGGTATAGACAGGAAATGAACCCAGAACTCCTTCAGCTTCAGTCCCCTGAGGATTATTTTTCCGGTCGTGGGACCAGCACACTATCCTTGCCGACACAGGTGTTGTTTTTTCTGAGAAAGAATCGGGAAATGTTACAACAAAATGCGTTGCATAACCGGTCCCATCACCGGGCCATACTCTGTTTTAATTTACAAACAGAGGGCCGTGTCCATCTCGACAACCTTGAACTTCATTTTAAACCGGGACAAGCATTGTTGATTCTACCCTATCAATTTCATCACTATAGCCAGTTGAGTTCCGGTAAATTGAAATGGTTGTTTTGCAGTTTTGAAATGGAACCCATCCAATTTCTGGAACCCTTTCGAAATCAAATCCTCAATCCCGGCGAGAAATCAAATGCAGGTCTGGAGGAAACCCTAAAGGAATGGCAGATCCCCTCCTCCTCTGATTTACAAAACACGCAACTGCAATGTGCCTTACTCCGTCTGTTACTTTCGCTGCGGCAAGACCGGCAAAACAGTTTTGAAACCAAGCCCGCCGAAGCGGAAAACAGTCTTATCAGAAAAGTGAATAAGTTTCTGGAGGAGTGGCGGGGTCAGACTGTAATTGTGTCAGATCTCGCCGCTTCGATCGGCTATTCTGAATCCCGTCTGCGCGTGCTGTTTAAACAGGCTGCCGGCATCCCTCTCGGGGCCTACATACACAATTACCGCATCACCCGCGCTATGGCGCTGCTGCGCACCTCATCTCTTTCCATCGCGGATGTTGCGGAACAGGCCGGCTTCGGCTCCCCCCAGGCTTTCAGTCGTATTTTTAAACAATCCACCACCCTTACTCCCCGGACCTACCGATTAAATGCTCAATAAATATTTTGCGGTTTACATGGCGCATCCTGAAGAAGAAATGAAATGGGAAGGGCGGCTTTTACAGCCTCTTTTGACCTGTCGCTGGCGGGTACGGAACCCGTTGCAAAGATCCAGCCGTGCGGTTTTAGTAATGGCAGAAAGAAGTAGCTCCGGGTTTCATTGGCGCACTTACATTTCTAGATGCAGGGCTGCGCCGTCCCAAGGTACTGTCCAGATTTCATGCAAACACCAACAGAGCGGGAGCGCTCTTTTTGCAATGCGAGGCCCTTCCCTTATATTGATTTAAGGGGCATCATTCTGTTCTCTATTAAGCTCCATAAAGTAGTCGCGGACCAACTGACGGTATTCACGGGGAATCCCGGAGTCGACTACACCTCCCCCGTCAGCTTCACTCAATTTCCGCATGCGGAACCAATCCGCACGGGTGAGTCCAATGTCCGAGACCCAATCGGGCACCCGCTCATCATTGGGCCCTTTATTGTCTTTTCCTCCCATGCGACTTTCGGAAGCCGAGGACGTGGCTGAGGATTCAGAAGGAGGTGTTTCCATTCCCATCTCTTGCGCGATCGATTGACTCGCCTGTTGCAAAGCTTGGGCTGCCGCGGCCGATTGGGTTGCCGCTTGATTTTGGGATGTGCTTTGGGCCGCGGCCGAGGCCTGAGCCGCCGCCAGCGCCATGGCTGCGGTTGCGGCTTCACTGGGTGCCGATGGAGTTAGGCCAGCCATGGATTGTGCAATCTCAGACATTTGGGCCGCGCTCTGAGTCATCGCTTCATTGGCGGAAGGCAGACCCGGCTGTTGGGCGGCATTTGATAAATCTTCCGCGGTCTCCAGTGCTTCTCCCGCCAATTGATTTAACTCCTCGGCGACTTCGCTTAATCCTGCTTCTGCTGCCGCTTCTGCAGCCATCGCCGCCGCAAGTGCGGCGGCTTCGGTAGCCAAGGCTGCATCCATAGCCGCCGTTTGGCTTTGAGTAGCTGTGGTTTGGGGCTGGGCCGCGGTGGCCGTCTGTTGGCTTGAGGCCGCCTGCTCCTGAGCGATGGTGGCTGCTTGCTGGGCAGTTTCTGCCGCCGCCAGATCTTCCGCATTGCCACTCTTTTTCGCCTGTTCTGCGGCGGCTCTGGCGGCATTTTGAGCTTGATTGGCAGCCTGCTGGGCCGCTTGCGCTTGTTGTTGCGCTTCGGCGGCATTTGCCTGCGCGGCGGCATCAGCGGGTGTCTCCGCGGCTTCTTGGGCCGCGAGTTGCGCTTCAGTTGCCGCTTGTTGAGCCACTGTGGCCTCCTGCTGTGCCTGGGCGGCCGCCTGCTGGGCATTTTCGACGGTATCTTTAGCCACACGCTCAGCCTGCTCCTGGGCTGCTGCAGCCTGCGCCTGTGCTTTGATCGCATCCTCCTGGGCTTGCCGGGCTGCGGTTTGGGCATCCTGTGCATGTTGCCGGGCTTCGGCAGTTCCTGCTTCTATAGCGGCTTGCTGGGCTTGATTCGCTGCGGCCTGTGCTTCAGATGCGGCCTCTTGGGCCTGTTGGGCATTCTGTTGAGAGTCTGCGGCGGCCTGTTGCGCAGCCGCCGCTTCCTGTTGGCCGCTCTCAGCCTGCATCTGTGCAACCTGCTCCTGGGCCTGGGCCGCTTGCTGTTGCGCCTGTTCTGCGGCATTTTGTGCTTCTGTTGCTGCCTGTTGTGCAGCGTTGGCGCTTTCATTTGCCTGGGGATTTCCTGACTGTGCCGCGGCCTCTTGAGCTTGTTTTGCCGCTTTTTGTGCGGCCAGTGCATTTTCTTGTGCCGATTCGGCTGCAGACTGGGCTTCGGCCGCCGCTTGCTGGGCCGTTGACACATCCTGAATAGACTCTAGAGCTTCTTCGGCCGCCTGCTGGGCATCCAATGCCGCTTGCTGGGCCGTTTCCGCTGCTTGTTGTTGAGCCACCGCTTCACTCAAGGCCTGATCCCAATCGGGCATGGCGGTTTCGAGAGCCAATTGTTGTTGTTCTATCGCCTTTTGTTGTGCGAAGTAGGCGCGTTGTTCAATCTGTTTGGCTTCGTGCTGTTTGTCTTTTACACCCTCAGTATTGGGGGGCTCTTTTTCGGCTTCCTGTTTCTGTAGTTCCTTCGCGTTTTTTTGTTGGATATCGGCCTGTAATTGGATGGTTTTCGCCTCTGCCTGCAAACGGTTCGCTTGCTCCTGGGCGCTCTGGGCATTTGCCGTCCCTCCCTCCTTCAATAAACGCATGGCTTCCCGTTGTGCTTTTTCCGCTTCCAATTGTGCGATATCGGCTTCAGACTGGGAAACTTCAGCGCGTTGTTGATGAACCTCCATGGCGGAAAGCGCCACCTTTCCTGCCCGTTCCTGGGCTTTGATCACAAATTCCTGTGCCGCCAACGCATTGCGTTGCGCCTGCAATGCTTGATCCTGGGCAATCATCCACGGGGGCAAGGTGACTTCTTCCGCCAGGGCCGCCGCCATTTCTGCATCTTCGGCCGCCTCTAGCATATTCTCAGTAGCAGATTGTGCATTTTCGGCAAACTCCTGCAGATGCGCATCTTCTTCGGCCAGAGCGGCCAGTTCGGCGGCCAGGGCATCCTGTTGTGCTTTCCAGTCATCGAGGTTCTCTTCCCAATCCTCCGCATTCACTTGATCTACGAGTGCATCCTGTTGACGACTCAACTCTTCCAGTTCAGCCAGGCGCAAAGCATTTTCAGCCATTTCATTATTGAGTGCATCCAGAATTCTGACTTTTTCCAAGGCCGTATCTATATTCATTTCCAGCGCCTGGGCCATTTCCTGCTGCTCCTGCAAGTGATCGGAGAGTGACAGCGCCTCGCCCAAATGACGCGCTGTTTGAATTTCTTCTTCCACAACTTCTTTCAACCCTTTGGCCACCGGGTCAAAAACCCCCTTTTCAAGTTCACTCACCAATACACTTAATTCTGCTTCCGTTTTTTCCAGGCCTTTGCGGATTTCATCCGCGGTCTCTAATGCGGGCGCCGTTTTTTGGGCCGCCAAATCTTTATTCACCTCATCCGCTTGCCGACTCATCCGCTCTAAATCCGAAAGCGCATTTTCAAGTGCGGATGCGGTCTTTTCATGTTGTGCTTTCACCTGTTGATGCACAAAGTTTTCCCGCCCCTGCTCAATCACGATCCGTAAACGTTCACTGACAGCCCGTTGAGGACCTCCCAAAGATTCAGGCAAATTGTCATACACCACCAAAGCGATATCCAGAGACTGCGCGTCCTCCATTTTGAGCGACTGCAGATAAAGCGGGATGCTCACCGGCCACGAACCATTGACAGGTTCTCCGAATGCTTGCCCAAGCAAGATGGTTTTGCTGCCGTCAAAGGTCACTTTCAGTTCACAAGCGCTTATCCCGAAGTCATCACGCACGCGATATGCCAGGGTTAAAAAGCCATCCGGTGGAAGCGTCAGTTCCGGTTGTGCGGGTTGATCCAAATCAATAACCGGCAACTGATCTCCCATCACCGTGAACACATGATTGAGAACAGGTTTATTCTCAAAGCCCTGCCCGCTTTTCATTTTGACCTGCCAGTCAAAACTACGTGCCTCGCCTGTAACCGGAAAAGTCCATTGTAACCGCTCACCCTGATCCGTCATTTCCCGTTGTCCCGCCCCCAGGGAATGGCTGTCTAAAATCAAATCAGCCTTCTCTAAAGGAATATTGCTTTCAATTGCCAGTTTCACTTCACTTCCCGCCAATGCCTGAATACGCCCCGGGGTAAAGGATTCAGTATAGGTCTCCAAACCGGTGTATGCGGGGGGACGCACCTGCAAATACACTTGGGTCATTTCCGGACGGGGAAAGACCTGCACCTGATGAAAACGGCTAAGGGCAGGGCCGGAGCGGATACGGTATTCAAAGTTTTCCCCCACCCGCGGAAAACCGGTGCTGAATACTTTTTTATCACTCCCGGGATCAGCCGATTGCATATTTTCCACCAACTCGGGTCCACCCTCCCAGCGGGTGCGCAACTCCACAGTCCGGGAATGTGCCTTTTCAAAGCCTACTTCAATGGTGAGCGGATCCCCTGTCGCCAAGCGGATATCTCCCGGCTGAATCTCCAGGCGGTCGGCCAAAGCCCCGCCGACATCCGCAAAGGGCGCCACGGCCCGCACCAATAACCGGGTGGAACTGCCCGGCCAGACTACGAACAGCACCAGGTACACAAACGCGATAACGCCCAAAGAAATCATCACCCGTTTGGCTGATTGCAAGGTGAAAAGCTGTTGCGGCAAAATGACGTCGGCATCTTTTTCCGCATCCATTACCAACTGATTCAGCAACACCGGAGAGAAGGCTTCACCCTCTTTATATTGGCGGGTTAAAATTTCGACTGCGGAACTGATCCGTTCGTCCTGAAGATTTTCACTGCGGGTCTCAATGATACGGGCAATTTCCGCCAGGGAAAGTTTCCGGTTTAACGGACGAATCAGATAACGGAATACCGAAAACGCGATGACGGCAAAGGCACTCAAACTCAATAACCAGCGGATTCCTGAAGAAAACAGCAATGTGGCGGCATCAATCACCATGACCGCCAACAAAGTCACCAGGGCAATGGACAGTACTGTAAACAGGCCGCGCAGAAAAACGATCCTCCGGATGCGCCGGGAGGTGACCGCAAGTTTATCCGCGATGGGCTTGGGAAGGTTTTCAATACGTAACGTATTTGAATCATTCATAATAGGCCTCCTTTTCTTCTCAGCAACCATTCAGCCGTAATGATCGAGACAATCAGCAAAAACAAAAACCAATGATCCCAAAGGGTCACATCCGCACGCTCCAATTCCTCTTTTGATCCGGGACCGAATGCATCCTGAAGTTTATCCAATTGGGCCATCGGAAGCAATTCCGCATTCCCCACACGCGCAATCCTCTGCGCGGTTTCATTGTCCGCAGAGAACTCACTCCATTCCACCGGATTAAATGCGGTGGCAATTCGAAACTCAGTTTCCACAGCTTGTGTACCTTCCAGTTTCACTTTGGATTTTGCCGATGAAACCAGTCGAATGGGGTATGTGCCTGATTTTTTAAAGGGTCCGATTTCCACATCATACATCCCCTGGGATTGTTCGCGGTATTGAAGCGTGTGTCGGGAAATCACCACCCCGTCATGAAGCACTTCCACATCAAAAGCCTCTCCGGTTACCGGTTTGTAATCCTGCTGCAGAATTCGTGCGGTCACTTTGATTTTATCATCCGGACTGTAGGTGATCGCATCCGTCCCCAGGCGGATAAATTCATTCCCCGCCCGTAAACTTTCTCCTGCTCCCCAGGTGGCGACCCGTCCCCAGAAACGGTGATGCAGGGTGTCTCCCACCCGGTAGCGCAAACGCCAGGTGCGGTCAAAGTTCATCATCATCACCCGACCCAATCCATATGATTGCACCACAATTAAGTTGTTGCGCTCTTTAATTTCGTTCATTTCCCGAATGCGGGCGGCCGTTTCCGCCGGATTCAAATCCGCGGTCACAAAATTCCGGCTTCGCTCAGTACTGGGTTGCGCATAGGCTAAAATGCTCGCGGCCGGTTTGACCTCCCGGGCCGCATAACGCCACTTTAACGGAGGGAGGTCTTCCCAGATTTGATCACTTTCAGATGCACTGTTCCCCAACTGCATCATCGGATTCCGGCGACCTTCCTGGGTGGGGCGTAAGCGGTAAGAAGGTTCCGGCGAAATTCCGGAAGATCCCACGGTCTGATCATAAGTTATAGGGAGCAGACGTTGTAAGGCCGGATGGGAAAATTTATGTGGCATATGGGTCGGGCCGGCAATCACAATCAGCGCCGCTCCCCTTTCGCTTACACAGGTTTCAATGTGATTCAGTTGTTGATCGGTGAGGATGTCCGGAGAGACATCTCCCAGAATAATCATGTCAAATTTGCGCCACTCCTCCAGCGTGTCCGGCAGCCGGGTGGCTTCCGCATCTCCGAAAGGACGTGAGGCAGAGGCCATGATATTGGGTCGGGAAATCTGTTCCGTACTGCTGTCCGCAATTTGATCCGGCTCGGTTAATACGTATTGCAAATGGATGGATTTATCGCGTCCGTAGAAAAGGTTTCGAAGATAACGGAACTCCCATCTCGGGCGGCTATCCACCAATAAAACGTTGGTGCGGTCTTCAGACACCGCGGTTTGAAAATCCCAGCGGTTGTTTTCCGATATCACTTCGTCTGGAAACATTTGCACCCGGACTGAATAGGATAAAATCCCATCTTCATCCGGTTCATCCATAAATTTCAGTAGACTGCGATAGGTGTCATTACCATCAGGTACGGAAACCGTCTCTTCATCCAGAAGCTTTTCTCCACGCATAAATTTTACCTGGACCTGCTGACCCGCGACCCCGTAGAGTTTTAAGTTGACTTCAGCCTTTAAGCGCTCGCCCTTAAAAATGGATTCAGGGGCACTCACCTGGGTTACGGCTAAATCATGGCGGGGATTTTTACTGCCAATCAACACAGGATATACCGGAACAGATCGGTTGGCCAATTGGGTTACAGGCGCTTCGGGATGTCCATGAGCGGTATCTCTGAAATCACTCAACACCACGACGCCCGCGAGTTGGTCCGGCGGGACATTTTCCAAAGTGTAATCCAGAGCCGATGACAGCCGGGTCAATCTTTGCCAGTCCGGGTTTGCTTCCTCAGGGGGAATTTCCATTTGCAAATCTCCGCCCCCGGGTTCATCTTCGTTTTTAATCAAATTGATTTCTTCGGGAGTCGCCGCGAAGCCCACCACTTTTAAATCATATTTTTGGTCCAGAATATTCAAAAGTCCTTCATGGTTGCCGGACCCTTTCAAAATATGATTCAGCGTTTGCGACCGTTTATCTTCCGCCAATGCTTGGAGGGCATCCCGCTGATCCTGATCCAATAAAGCAAAAAAATCTTCAGCCGATTTTCCGGAAACCTTTTCGGTCATTTCACCTTCTTCCCCAAAATCCTTTTGGCTGAGGATCCCATGAAAAATACCCAGATCCATCCATTCATTTACATCCCGTTGCGGATCGGAAAGTGCCATGGAATCGGATTGATCCACCAGCAGGACCACGACCCTTTTCAGGGCCCGGTTTACATAGCGCTCCAACACCGGTTCGGAAAGAATCAACAAAACCATCGCTACCGCGCCCAACCTTAAAGCCATAATCTTCCGGCTGATCGCCTGAGGTGCGACGTTGCTTTCGATACGATAGAGAAACAAAACACCTTCCATAATCCCCGCTCCCAGTAATGAGAGCGCGGGTATGGACCATGGTGTTGCCAGAACCCATATCCGCGAGAGCGTCTCAAAAGAGAACCACAAACAAAGTGTACCGACAAACCATCGGCCCGGAAAATATCCGGGGTGTATACGTTTACCCGTTTTCCGAAGATGTAAAATCACCCATGCACCCAAAAACAATACCGCCAACACCCCCACCAGGAAACCCGGGAAATGACTTAAAAATTGTAGAGAGGATGTGGCAGGTTCAGACATAAAGGCAATTAACCGTTTTTAAATTTATCCAAATGTTTCAAAAAAGAATCTTTGGGTTGATTAAGCTCCTGGAAATCCACTTTTAAGCTTTCTCCCATTTGGCGTCGAATGGCGATCCACCGGCAAAGTGCTATTTCAACCAGCAAGAGTAGCAGCAAAGTCACCGCGATGGGACGCCAAAGTTCTTTTCCAAAACGTGCGCCCTCCACTGCAGAAACCAATTGTTCCGCATCTAGGGCCTCCTGCCACAATACATAGCGTCGGATCTTTTCACGGTCTTTCTCATCCAATGCTTGTAAGCGCCCTTCATTTCCACTGCGGTAAAAGGAAAACAGCAGCTGATTGTCGGGATTGAGCCATGGCTGAAGCGGACGTCTGATACTTTCCGGTAAATCAATTTTATACAGACCCGCCGAAAGCATTGGTGGCAGTTCCAGCATCAGAACCTGTGCCCGGGAGCCTTTGTCGCCCATCACCTGCAGTGACGCGGAGACCTCCTTCCCCGCTTCATCAATCAGCAGGGCCGCCGACGCGGTATCCTTTAAGGGCTGAATCAGTTGATTTCGTCCATCCGTATCCGTCATGAGAACCAGGTTCGAGAGATTCAAATTTGCGCCCAAGGTATAAGCCACATTTAAGTCGCCCCTTCCCGCATTCGCCAAGTTGTATATCAACTGATGAAGTACCAGGACAAATGCCCTTGCAGAAGGCAGGTTGCTGTCCCGCACATCCAGACCCGTGGACAGCTGCACCACCCGTCCGGCCCCCAGCGGGTGGCTTATTAAAAAAGGATCTTCATTGCTTAAACGAAACCCCACTTTTGAGTTAAGGTCTCCACTCTCTTCCGGAGGAATCAATTTCCAATAGGAATGAAATACCACTTGGGCCAGATCCATATGATTTTCGCGAATCATTTCCAGGGCCGGATGTGAAAGACTGGCTGGAGAAAATGTCAGTTCCGAATCGGAGCCTCCGTCCGCATTGAGCCCGGGAAACTGTTGATCCCCCAATTGAGCCGGCAAAACCGGATACGCATTCAGTTTCCATTGATTATAAAAATCCACCTGGGTTTGAGGACCATGTGCCACCAGCAATCCCCCACCTGTTACCACATAACGGGCCAGGTTCTCCGCCGCATCCTTGGGTAGCCGGGGCACATCCAACAACAGAATGGCAGCATATTCACTTAAATTTTTAAGACGTGAAAAATCGGCTGCACTTACGACCTTGGGCTGAATAAATGAATCCTCCCCGTCACCCCGTGGGGCTAAAGCCATCGCCGCAAAGGCGGATGCACGCTGCATAAATTGCCGGGCCGGGTTTCCATCGACCAGCAACACTTTTAACTTGCTCACCGGAATAACGATCCGACGGGTGTGATTGTCCGCGGGTAAATCATCGGTACCGGTCAATTCCACTTCTAAAAGATGCGCCCCGGCCTGGGTGAATTGATGCTCAAAAATCAAAACCCGCTCGGCGTGCGGAGGGAGTTGACCCAAGGTATCATTTCGGTAAATCTCCCCCTCCACTTTCACCAGCACTTCACCGGGAGTGATGGCCTGATCCCCCGGATTTTTAATCGTCACATAAATGCCCACCGGACGGTCCAGGCCGATACTGTCTCTGGAAAACGAAACCTCCGAAACCGCCGCATTTCGAATCTGCAGAGGCAAATCAAATCGTCGTAAAATCACAGGCGGATTCCCGGGCAATTGGTTCACGCTTTCTTTTACCGCCACCCATTCCCCTCGTTTCCCCGCAAGATTCCAGCCTTCACGTTGACCGTCACTCATCAAAATGATTTGTTTGGCAGGATTGTTTCCCCGGGCCAGGGTCATGGCGGCCAAGGTCAAGGTTTCAGGCACCTTCATGGTCCCTTTGCCCGATGAAAGCTCTTGCAGAGCCGTTAAAACACTGTCCCGATCACTAATGGGGCTGGCAATCGGCGCATACGGTATGCCGCCCCCCACAATTAAACTGAAGGTGCTCCCCGCCGGTGCGGTTTCCAGTAAACGGGTGGACTCGGCAATGGCCCGGTCAAAATTCCGGACACCGTCCACCTGCACATCCATGGAATCCGACGCATCCAAAATCAGCGCAATATCCCTTGCACCGCGCGCAGAGAAAATCTTATTTTGCAAGCGTTCTTCAAACAGCAGTGCGGCCCCCGACAACCCCATCAGCAACACCGCCAACACTCGTAAACGGCGTTTCCATTTTGGAAAAGTGGCCAATACAAATGACCCGGCTATGGCCGCGGTGGCCATCAACATCATGGGCAACACCACTAACCAGGACATCATCGAACCCGGGGTGATAAACGGACGGGCTGCGACCAGTGCCAACAGTAACAACAACAGGCAACGCAGACACATTAATAAAAATTCCTCCAGCAGAATTTTACGTCGGCGGCTGACCAGTGAATCTTTGAGGAAACGCATGGCTCCCCATTTGACCGGTTTTGCGGATTTACGGTTGAGTATGTGAATAATGATGGGAATCGAAACCGCAAAGGTGCCCAGCAACATGTAAAAGTTGAAAAAAGCCATTATTTCCTACGGTTTCGCCGCTCCATATAATCAACCAACACCTGATGAATATCCTGCTTGGTGTTCACCGGCACATACTCCGCCTTCATCCGGCCACAGTCTTTTTCAATTCTGGTGATAAAGGATTTTACTTGTTCGATGTATTGAACCCGCAAACTGTTGGGATCGATGGGCAGATCCGAGGAAACCCCTTCTAAATCATGAAAGTTCAAAAATCCATTCAAGGGGAAACTGATCTCCTCTTCCGCCATCACATGGAAAATAATCAGCTCATGATTTCTGAACCGAAAATGATGCAGGGCTTTCATCAGGGTTTCCGGATCATCAAACAAATCACTCACCACCATCACCAACCCACGGGGAGGCACCCGTTCCGCGATTTCATGAAAGATTTCAGAAAGATCCGTTTCTCCGCCCGGTTCTAGTTCATTCAAATGTTCCAGGATACGGCGCAATTGTTTTCCCTGACTGCGGGCCGGAATATATTTGCGCACATGCTGATCAAAAGACACCAGAGAGACGCCGTCCTGCTGACCTAAAAACAGATACGAAAGCATCGCGCACATACGTTGGGCATACTGGAATTTTGAAAGTTTTTTGCCTTCAACTTCGCAGGCCTGTTCCCCGGTGTAATCCATGGATGCCGATGCATCCAGCAGAATGGTGGCACGGAGGTTGGTTTCCTCCATAAATTCTTTTACGTAATATCGGTCGTTCCGGGCATAGGCCCGCCAATCGAGTTGACGCAGATCATCACCACGAACGTAAGGGCGATGTTGTGCGAATTCCGAAGAAAACCCTTTGTTGGGACTCCGGTGCCGGCCGGTTAAGGTGCCGACCATCGGCTGCCGGGAAAGGAATTCCATACGCGTGATCGATTGGATGGCCTCCGGTGGCAGCAGCCACATGTAATCCGGCTCCTGATTGGATGAGGGTGGGGCCATAACTTAAATATCGATGGTGGATGTGGCTTTCACATGCTCGATCAGCTGGTCAATCACATCGTCACTGGTCACCCCGGAAGCTTCCGCATTGAAGGTGGTCAATACCCGGTGCCGGAGAACCGGTTTGGCGGCTTTAAAAACATCCGAGGTGGTCGCATGATAACGTCCGTTGAGCACTGCATACGCTTTAGCGGCCAGCACCAAATAAATTCCTGCACGCGGTCCGGCACCCCAGCCCACCATTTCCCGAACAAAATCAGGCGCATCGGCTTCTTTGGGACGGGTGGCACGCACCAGGTTCCGGGCCAGGTCGATCACATGGTCCGCAGCCGGAACACGGCGCACCACTTTCTGCAGGCGCAAAAGGTCTTCTGCGCCCAGGGCGACTTCCAGTTTTGCTTTGTATGTGCCTGTCACCTGCCGGATAATCCGGCTTTCCTCTTCCGCGGTGGGATAATCCACGATGATGTTGAACATGAACCGGTCCAACTGCGCTTCCGGCAATGGATAGGTTCCCTCCTGCTCAATCGGATTCTGGGTTGCCAACACAAAGAAGGGTGCGGGCAAGTGGTAACTGCGGTCCCCAATGGTCACCACCTGTTCCTGCATCGCCTCCAACAGCGCGGCCTGGGTTTTGGGGGGTGTCCGGTTAATTTCATCCGCCAACACCATATTGGAAAAAAGCGGCCCCTGCACAAACCGGAAATTACGTTTACCCGTGGTCTGGTCCTCTTCCAGCACGTCGGTGCCGGTGATATCTGAAGGCATCAAATCGGGCGTGAACTGCACCCGTTTGAAGCTTAAATCCAAGACCTGACTCAGGGTGCTCACCAGCAAGGTTTTTGCCAGTCCGGGCACCCCCATCAGCAGTGCATGTCCGCGGCAGAGAATGCTGACCAATACCTGCTCGATTACTTCACTTTGTCCGATAATCACCCGGCCCAGCTGATCGGTCATCCGGCCGTAGGCCGCATTGAGGTCGGCAATAATTTCCAGATCATCCGCATCCAAATCAGAATCAGCCGGCAAAGGTTCCGGTGCAGGTTTGGAGGGGGGGGCTGCAATGGGTTCCAATCCGGTTAAGTCAGCTGACACCACCGCATCCGCAGGCGTATCCGCAATTTCAATAGGTGTTTGATCTGCTTCCCGGACCTCTGCATCCACATGATCAAGGTTCGTGGTATGTGCGGAACTTTCGGCTTCTGTTTTTAAGGTTTCTTCTGAAAAATCAGAGAGACTCTGGGCCGCGGGTTCGTCTTCAATATGAAAGGAAATGACACTTTCACCAATGGTCACCTGGTCACCTTCCCGGAGAATGGCCGCATCGGTTTCGTCATCATTCACATACAGACCATTGGAACTGTTTAAATCATAAATCCACCATTGCTTATCCTGAAAACGGATCACGGCATGTTTAGTGGAAACCCGGAAATCAGGAATCATTAAATCGCAACCCGGATGGCGGCCGATCGAAACTTCATGTTCTTCCAGGTTCAGGGCACGGGATTCCAAGGGGCCCGACAAAAATTTAAGTAGAGGCATAATTTACTATTCCTAAGATTTGATGAATCAGGTTCATCCGTTTAAAATATCACCATTTTGAAGGTCTTTTCTAAGCAATCCGTATTTGCTCTGTCAAGCATGGAACCCCTGAGAGCCATTGCGTTTTAGATGTTTCTGGGCCGTCCCCGCCCATGAAGACCGGGGATGCCCCCCCTATTCACCATCGTGGGTATCGACGCCTCAGGCAGTGAGCGATTGAAACCATTCCCGGGTTTTTTCGATACTTTGGTTTACATGAAAATGCTCATCGATACGCACCCGGCCCGCTTTACCCATGGATTCGGCCAATTCCTGATTTGTGAAAAGCCGCATAATGCGGTCCGCGATGGCGGCTGGATCATGAGGCGGCACCACAAAACCGCTTTCGCCGTCGATCATTAATTCGGCGCTGCCACCGGTATCGGTGGTGATAGCCGGCACTTCATACACCATGGATTCAATCACCGTTTTGGGCAGCCCTTCCCGTTTCACGGCCGGCAAAACTGTGCAATCACAGGCTGCGGTCAAGGCGGGCGCATCATTTCTGAATCCCAAACGATGAATTTTATCCGCCGCCGGACTCGCATTGATTTGTTCCAACAGTTCGGGCGCATCCATGCCCTTGCCGATTAGCAACAAATGAATCTCGGCATCCGCGGGTAACAGGCCCATCGCCTCCACCAACACGGGCACACCCTTGCGCGGGCGGTTGTTGGCCGTGCAGCCCACCACAAACGCATGGGCCGGTAAATTGAGAAACGACAAATCCGCGGGACTGTCCTGATACCATTCCAAATCATGACCTTTATAAACCGTCACTGCTTTTTGTGGTTTCATCAAATGTTTGCGCAGATCATCGCGCACCGCATTGGAAACGCAGCTGACACCATCCAATCGGGGATGGAGAATGGTCAGATAACAACTGGGATCGTACCAATAGATGTTTCCGGTTTGCCCCCGGTACGCCACCAGTTTCACCGGCAGTCCCCGGGCGGCAAAAGCGGTATTGCAAATGGCTTTGTTGTTAAACAAATACGCCACATCCACCGGATGTTCCTTCAGCCAGTTCCGCATGAACTTTACATCAGTGAACCCCAAACGTTTGGCGGGTTCGTAATCGATCATTTCAATTCCTGCTTCCACCCAGCGGTCCCAATACACATTTTTTCGACCCGTCATTATTGTCACCGGGTGCCCTCCCCGATGAAGGCCCAAAAAGATTTCAGCTTCCGGTCGAATGCTGTTCAACGGCTCCCCGGATGAAGTCATGATTAAAATTTTCATGCATCCCCCTTTAATTGATCCAGAAGAATTTTTGCAACAGCATCTCCACCTTTATCCGGCACCAAACGATCCCGAACTTCCTCTAAGCCCCTCAACATTTTCTGACGAGCCTCCGTGTCTGAAAGCAATGGAAATAAAGCCTCACTCATGGCAACGGGATCGGCATCATGTTGAATAAACTCAGGGCAAATCTCCCGTTCCGCAACTAAATTCACCATGCCAATATGCGGGACCTGCACCACCCGTTTCCCAATCTCATAGGTCAAAAAAGAGGTCTTATAAAGGATTAACATGGGGGTTCCCAGCAAAGCGGTTTCCAAGGTGGCGGTCCCGGAAGTTACCAGAGCTGCATCCGCCCCCTTCACCAGTTCCCGCATTTTTCCGGATACAATTTCTATCGGGGGCAGATGATTTTGACCCTGACAAATTTCACGTAATCGTTTTTCACAATTCTCATTAGCTGCCGGCACCCGAATTTGCACATCGGGAATTAATTTTTGAATCAACCCCGCGGTTTCCAACATGGGTAAAAAGATCCGGTCAATTTCCTGCAGGCGACTCCCCGGCACCAATGCCAGTTTAGTGCCGGTTTTCCATCCCGCATCGGCCACCACATGTCGGGTCTCCTCCACCATGGGATGCCCCCCGTAAAATACGGGCAAATCCACGCCCTCAAACACTTTGGGTTCAAAAGGAAAAATGCAAATCAGAGCATCCAGCACGTCGGCCATTTTAGGAATGCGGTTTTTCTTCCAGGCCCAAACTTGCGGGCAAATATATTGTATCACCGGAATACCACTGCCTTTTAAAGCCGCGGCCAACCGCAAATTGAATCCGGGGTAATCCACCAATAAAACCAAATCCGGCTTGCTCACTTTGATATCGGCCAATAACCCGTCAAAAATTTTTTTAAAGTATCCGTAGCGCTTCAATACTTCCCAGATCCCCATTACCGATAAATCACGGATATGCTCTTTGATTTCCATCCCTTCGGCCGCCAAATGGTCGCCACCAAACCCCCAGGCTTTCAAATCAGGAATCTGTTTCTTTAAAGATTTTACGATGCGCGCTGCATGGGCATCGCCGGAAAGTTCTCCGGCCACTATCAGAATTTCCGGTGCTGATTTCATTCGCCCGGCTCCAATACCACCATGCATATTCCCGCCGCATCCGCCGCTGCCGCGACTTTCTCTTTTTCCAACAAAATCACTTTTCCGGCTTCCATGGCCAGACAGCCACACTTGGCTTTTTTAAGGTTTTTCAAGGTTGTGAGACCCACGACCGGAATATCCCAGCGCATGTCGTGACGCTGTTGGGCGGCCTTTACGATGACACAACCCTCCCCCCCCACTTTTCCTGCCCGCAGAATCATCTGATCCGTGCCTTCAAAGCCTTCCACCGCGATGACGGTGCCTTCTTTAATGGCCACTGATTGACCCGCCTGCAACTTGGCACAGGCCTTGGCAAGTTCGAGGCCTTGGGCAATATCTGATATTTGTTGGTCATTGGGTTGCAGCGATGTCAGCACTCCCGCTTCCACCAGGTTTGCCTGCATAAACTGATGTGCAGGCAACAATTCCACGTTTAATTTTTTCATCTCGTCCCCCACCGCACCGAATATGGTATCCGCATTTTTACGGGGCAACGATTTCAGGAGTTCCCGCATCGCCTTATCCAATCGGGCGTTAAATAAATTGGACGGAGTAATTTGACCTGCCATGACCGCCTGGGAAATCTCAAAATCGCGCAGGGCCTGACGAAAACTTTCCAACTCACCCACATACATCCAGCGTACTTCATCCACCACGGATTCAATTTCTTTACGGGTTTCCCCCTTAAAAGCAATGGCCACGATTTTGGTTAGCCCCTGTTGGCGTGCGGACTGGGCAAGTTCTATCGGATAGGCGCCTTTGCCTGCTATAAGTACGAGTTCGGAATTCATACTCTCCCTATAATCGATAAGGACAATGACATCGACATCCGAATCAATCCAATTTTCTCCTCAAATAAAAATATGGATTTTGCAGAAAGCGTATTGAATTTGCTGAAATCGTTTTCCGCAAAATGGAACCCTCCTCCGGGAGGAGGATCGATTCAGATTCTAACGACGTAAGCTCAACCGGTTTCATGCCCCTTGGCCTCGCTAAAAGTGGTATTCCCAAAGTGTAGACCCTTGGGAATACAAAAATGCTATGACTTATAATTACCCTCTATGATGCATGATATTATTATTGCTTTTGCGTATGTATAATAAAAAGATTACCTCATGCACACGTTCAAATATACCTTTGTCTTTTTCGTCAGTCTTTGTTTTGTCACCCTGTTGGGCGCGGCCAAAATTGAGTTTATGTTTTCTCCCACCCTTACAGGGGGAACCGATCCCAATGGACTTGAGAATGCCACCTGGTTATTCGAATTTGAAGTGACCCAGCCTACATATCAACTGTCCGGTACGTTTGACGACATCTCATTCTCCTCGGAATCTGCACAGCTCACCATCACCGGAGCGACCAATGCAGGCGTAAATGGGGTGCATGCCATCAGTTCAGCAGATGTAAGCGGAGATTTCGTTTTCATTCCCGAATATTTCGGTTCCACCCTTGTTGCTTTGGAAGGTCCGGACAACTCCTCTTCCAGCTTTTCTTTTGCGGGAATTAATGTCAGCAACTTTAATCTTGCGGCCGTGAGTTTCGGTTCCCCAATGGTTGGCGATTCCGTGGATGTCACACCTTACAATACCATTACTTTCAGTTCTTCGACTTTTAACACCGACAACGGGAACTTCAGTTTTACCCCGGTAGGAATCCCGGAGCCATCACAAATATTTCTTTTAGTACTCGGTGGGTTTCTTTGCATAAAGCTGCGGCACAAAGTCCGCAGCTAATTCAAGCGGATAACTTAAAAGAAAAATCCAGCCATCGCGCCTGCACTGAAGGCATCCAGATTCAGAGTGAATTCTGAAGGACCCACTTCGCCCTTGAGGTCTTCGGCAACGTCCCAACGCGCGAATCCCTGAAGGAAATAACGTGCAGGCTCCTGGTCCGGACCAAATGTCAGCCCCCCTGCCACCTGACCGAATCCGCCCCAGACAATATCCGTTTTATGGGCTTCATCTCTCCAGGTAGTGACCGCTTGTTTTTCCCCACCGTTTTTACTCTGGTATAGCGTTTCTTCATGCGTCGCCTTCCAGTCTACGAGGTGCATGGCCGCTCCGGCAGAGAGGGAGAGAAAAGCCCCTTCCGTCACATGGATCATGATTTCGGGTCCAAAAGAAAATGTAAATACATCGGCATCCACATTTTCATCAATCTCATTGAACCATGAGATGTTAGTGCTGGATACAGTAGAGCTTTCCGGTGCCAGGGAGCGTGTCGGTTCATCCATGATCCTGGGATAGAAGCCCGGAGGAGGATTTTCGCTGGATTGACTGTAGGGCGCCAAGGGTAAAATGACTCCGGAAGGTACTTGGTAAGTGTCCGTCAGGGTGCCGGACAATGCATTCCGCGTGTCTTTGCGTTCGGCTTCAAAGGTGGATCCGCCTCCACTGATTTCCAGTGGACTGTATAAAAATGAAAACTGTCCTAGGATGCTCACTGTTTTTTCAGGGGCTGTTAAACGGTAAGTCAGCTCCAAAATCGCTCCGGTTTCCGCATCCGCGTCATCACTCCACGCGAGACCCGATTGAGAGGATTGACCGGAACTGAGGGTTTCCACCCCGCTGAGCGGTCCCTGAAACACCAGGGTTGTCCCCCCACCTGCCTGGCTGTCGTTTTCAAATCCATATCGCGAGGTGGTTCCTTCAAAAAAACTTCCAGAAGTTGTACCAGCTGTATCCGGGCCAACGAAGCCGTCTGAATAGGTTCGCAAAACTTCACCGGTTTCAGCCCCTGCCTCTCCGGCCGATAAAGTGTATTCCTTGGACCCGGAAGGCAAAGAAACCGAACCGGAACGGGAACCCGAACGAAATTCCCCACCATCAAATTGGCGGGAGAGCGCACCTGCAGAGAACGACCACCTGCTACTTTCAGCGGCTTCGGTTTCAGGCGCAGGTTGAGCCATCGCCGGGGTGAACAAGTAAGATCCTGCACTCAGAACAGACAAAGTCGAAATAATTTTTTTCAATGGGATACTCATGATTATTGGGCCTCCATTACGCGGTAGTAACGTGCGCCGGTTAATACGGAAGGATGGGATTCAGTTTGGGGGGGGCCACGATCAATCCACCGGGTTCGGGTCGCTCCGGCAGTCAGACCCGGAAGGACGGTGGTATAGGTACTGAGGTCACTAGAATATTGGATATAATATTTTTTACCGGGAACCGAGGCCCATTCCAGCAACATTGCACCATCTGCAAGTTTCACAAACCGAACGACGCTTAATGCAGGCCCCACTGCCGGGGGATCCAATAGTGCGTCTGCCTCTGCGGCAGTCAAAAACTCAACCGTATATACCGGCGTGAAATTGGTCACCCCGCTCGCACGGTAGTACTGCATCAATATTTCAGCAGTGGCACTGGCGGCCAACTCCTGATTCCAAACCACGAATGGTTTACCTCCAGAAGTCGTTCCGTGGGCATTGAACAATGTGACATCACTCGGTAAACCGCTCACGACGATACGGAATGCGGGCACCGCACTTGGATTGTTGTTTGTAACTTTTACCAACTGTTCAATCAGAGAATTTGAGAAATTTCCGATCAAACCGGTTTCAAGGTCAAAACCTGTGGTTTCAGGACTGGCAACCGAAGTTTTGACTGTATCCGAATCGTCCCCAGTGGCCGTCAGCGGCTCGGTGATGCTGGTGACACTTCCGGTGGTAATTATACTGTCCGCACCTCCGACGACCGTCGCGGGGACACTCATCGTGAACGTTAATGTGGCCATTTGGCTTTCTGCGAGTGCAGGAATCGTCCAGTCTGCCCCTGCGATGCTGCCGCTGCTCGGCACCGCACTGACCAGGGTGACTCCCGTGGGGAGTGTTTGGCTGAAGTTGATTACGGCCGTCGTCGCATCGCTTGGCCCGTTGTTTGTCACATTGATTTGATGTACCAAGTTCCCGGGTAATCCGTTACCTGCAAGTACAGGGTCAACACTTTCAGTCGCAACCAGGGTTATATCAACCAGTTTATTTACGGTGATGGTAAACGTATCTTCTACCAACAATGCGCCGGAATCAGTGGCTCGCACGGTAAGGGTCGCGGTTCCGGTTTGGTTCGCCTGATAGTCCAGGGTCAGCTGGTCGCTTGTGGAATTTACATTCGCCGTAACCAAAGAGGCATTGCTGTTGGATTCCACCGTATAAATGAGATCACTATCCGCATCTTCGATATCACTGAAGATGTTTGTGAGATCCAAAACGGTATCGGTGGCATCTTCATTCACCGTGAAATCCGCCACCGCATTACTGACAACAGGCGTATCATTGACCGCATTGACCGTCACCGTGAAACTGTCTTCAACAAACAGTGATCCTGAATCGGTTGCCCGCACCGTAATCGTGGCGGTTCCAAATTGGTTGTCTAGGTAATCCAAAGTCAGTTCATCACTTCCGGCGTCTACCGATGTGGTGAGCAATGTGGTGTTGTTATTCGACTCAACCGTATAAATTAAATCGCTGTCGGCATCCTCAATATCAGAAAAAAGAAGTGTAAGATCAAATACCGTATCCACCGCATCCTCGTCCACCGCATAATCCGCAACTGCATTTGAAACTGTGGGCGTATCATTGACCGCATTGACCGTCACCGTGAAACTGTCCTCAATAAATAACGCACCTGAATCCGTAGCCCGAACAGTGATCACCGCCGTTCCATTTTGATTGGCTTGATAGTCCAAGGACAACTCGTCAGTTCCTGCGTTTACCAGTGTGGTGACCAAACCGGTATTATTGTTTGATTCTACGGTGTATGTGAGCGCAGTGTCGGCATCTTCGATATCAGAGAAGATATGGGTCAGATCAAAAACGGTATTCGCCGCATCCTCATCCACGGTGAAATCCGCCACCGCATTATCAACCGCAGGTATGTCATTCACCGAGTTGACGGTTACAGTGAAGGTGTCTTCAATAAACAATGCGCCTGAATCTGTGGCCCGCACCGTAACCGTGGCGGTTCCAAATTGATTGGTTTGATAATTCAGGGTCAACTCGTCGCTCCCCGCATTCACGGAGGCGGTAAGCAAGCTGGTATTGTTGTTTGCTTCAACGCTGTAAATCAAGTCACCGTCTGCATCCTCCACATCCGAGAAAATACCGGTTAAATCAAGTACGGTATCCGCAGCATCCTCATCCACCGCAAAATCCGCCACCGCATTATCAACCGCGGGGGTATCGTTCACCGCATTGACGGTTACCGTAAAGGTATCTTCGATAAATAAAGCCCCGGCATCCGTCGCACGAATGGTTAGGGTTGCGCTTCCGTTCTGGTTGCTCAGATACGCCAGAGTCAGTTCATCACTGGTTGCATTTACACTTGCGGCAATCAGAGTGGCGTTATTGTTTGATTCCACTGTATAAATTAAATCACTGTCCGCATCCTCCACATCTGAAAAGATACTGGTCAAATCCAACACCGTATCCGCCGCATCTTCATCGACGGTGTAGTCCGCAACCGCGTTTGTTAACGTCGGGTTGTCGTTTACGTCATTGACGGTTACCGTGAACACATCTTCGACGAATAGTGCGCCTGAATCCGTGGCCCGAATCCTGATTGTCGCCGTCCCGTTTTGGTCATCCTGATAATCGAGTGTCAGTTCGTCATTTCCCACATTCACTGATGCGGTAACCAGGGAGGTATTGTTGTTTGACTCGACCGTATACGTGAGGTCTGCATCTGCATCCTCCACATCTGAAAAAATGCTGGTCAGGTCTAAAACCGTATCCGCCGCATCTTCATTCACTGCGAAATCTGCCACAGCGTTATCCACGGTTGGGGTGTCATTTACGATATTTACCGTGACGGTAAAGCTGTCCTCGACAAACAAAGCCCCTGAATCCGTTGCCCGCACCGTTACCGTCGCGGTTCCATTTTGGTTGGCCTGATAAGCCAGGGTTAACTCATCAGTTCCCCCGTTCACAGAGGCCGCAAGCAAACTTGGATTGTTGTTTGAGGCAATCGTAAACGTCAGGTCCGCATCCGCATCTTCTACATCCGAAAAAAGATCTGTGAGATTTATAACCGTATCGGCTGCATCTTCATTCACTGCGAAATCTGCCACGGCGTTCTCCACGGTTGGGGTGTCATTTACCGCATTGAGGGTCACCGTAAAACTGTCTTCCACAAACAATGCACCGGAGTCGGTTGCCCGCACGGTAATAATGGCCGTTCCATTTTGATCCGCCTGATAATCCAGGGTTAATTCGTCAGTGCCAGCGTTAATTCCCGGGCTGACCAAACTCGCATTACTGTTTGATTCAATCGTGTAGGTCAGGTCACTGTCCGCATCTTCCAGATCTGAAAAAATTTGGGTCAGATCAAGCACCGTGTCGGCGGCATCCTCATTCAAGGTGAAGTCGGCAACTGCATTTGTAACCGTGGGGGGGTCGTTGATGGCATTCACGGTCACCGTAAAGCTGTCCTCCACAAACAGCGCACCCGAATCGGTCGCCCGGATCGTGATCACCGCTGTTCCATTTTGATTCGCCTGGTAATCCAGGGTTAGCTGGTCGCTGGCTGGGTTTACAGCCGCAGAGACCAAAGACACATTGTTATTGGATTCAACCGTATAGGTCAGATCACTGTCCGCATCTTCCAGGTCAGAGAAAATATGGGTTAGATCCAACACGGTATTCGCCGCATCTTCATTCACGGCAAAATTCGCCACCGCATTATCCACGGTCGGGGTATCGTTCATATTGATTACCGTTACTGTAAGCTCCTGATCATCGCTCTGCGTCCCATCCGTCGCCCGGACCGTTACCACATAGATATTATTCAAATCCGCGTCAGTCGGATTTTCATAATCCGGTGTGGAGGCAAAGGTCAACACGCCGGAAGTACTGTGAATGGAAAAATCATTATGATCTCCCACGGACACAATTTCATAACTCACGCTGCCCGTGGTGTCCGCGTCGGTTGCGCTTACGGTTGTGACCGCACTTGTCCCTTCGTTTACATTGATTGCATCTGACGCCCCACCCCCGTTTGAGGTAATCACCGGGGCCGTATCATTTATATCTGTTATCGTCACCACCACGGATACCGTATCATCTGCGGTGCTGCCTCCATCTTCATCATCTACCGAGATCGACAGGGTGTAGCTGGGTGTCGTTTCACGATCGAGCGCAGCGTTGACCCGCACCGCCCCGGTCGAACTGTTAATCGCAAAAGGGGTTCCTCCTGCCAATGACCAGGTCAACCCATTGGTATCCCCGGTAGCCGACATGGTGAGAACCGTATCATTAATACTGGCATTTTCAGCGATACTGCCACTGTTAGCGGTGATCGTCGGATTGACATCACTGATCGTCACATTGATGGTAATCGAATCCGTGTCTGTCCCATCGGAGACCTGCACCGTAAAACTGTCGCTACCAATGTTGTTTGCCGTCGGGGTATAAGTCAAACCGCTCGGTGTTACATTTCCGCCATTACTGGTCCCGCTGGCATTAAAACCTCCCAGAGATCCTTTAGAAGGACCGGAAGTTACAGACCAGGTTAACGAATCACCGCTGTCACTGTCATTGATGTCTAAACGGTTATTGATCGAAGTGGCCCCTCCATTTTCATTTACCGTCAAGGTGGTGGTTGCACCATCGTTGAAGCTCGGGGCGGCATTACTGACGGCCCCGCCCGATAAGATGGTTACATACATATCATCTTTATTTCCCGTATTGTCGTTCCCATCCCGAAATACGACGGCCCAATTTCCATTGAGACCTGTCACCACACTGCTGGGCATTTGTTCGTCAATTGTTCCGGTAAGTTCTCCGGGGCTGCTGGCATGAACCCTGACCGTTCCCACCTGCGCCACACCTTGATTGTTATAAAAACGCGCCCAGGTGTCACCACCAGAAGTGGAATTGGATCCTGTGCCATAATCATTTGAAGCGGCACCATCATTGGAGTTGCCTGTGGAATTCCATGCCACCGCAAATCCACCGGAAGGATCCGCAGCAACCAGGGAAGTGTTTTGACTGCCGGATCCATCCGAATTGATGTCTAAGTAGGGAAAAAAGAGCGGAGTACGGGCAGTTCCATTCGCATTAAATATCCGAATTCCCCCTGCAGCCCCACCCCCATCAACAGATGAACCGGTACCATTGTTGTTCGAGTCCCGTATGCGCATGCTCACCACAAAGCCTCCATCCGCTAAAACCGCCAGAGACCCGAAATCCTCAAACATCGCATCAGAATTCGGTGAAACCCGTAGACTGGCGTTTATCGCAGTACCGGTCGCACTGTACACACGCACATAATAATCATCTTTGTTTGGGTCGGGATCGGATTCATCATCCTTCCATACCACCACATATCCACCCCCGGTTAGTGCCTCGACCCTCGTGGGGAGTTCTTCATTGTCGGTTTGCAAATCGTTTACCTTGCTCACGGATCCCACCAGCGTACCCGTAGGAGTAAATACGGCCGTGTAGGTATCTCCTCCGTAGCCATATGTGTCTACAAATACATCCCCTGGCCCGCTTGCGGAGTTCCAAATCAATGCAAAGTTTCCGTTTGTCAAAGCGGTGATGGATGGAGAGGCCTGCCGGCCTGCTCCGGTGGAATTGATCGAAAGGTATGGCCGAATCGGGTTGGTGGCGGCACTTCCATTCGCATTAAATACCCGGAAAAAGAGCGCACTTTCCAAATCACCATCCGCACCGGGGGTACCGGGAGTGCTAAAAACGGGATCATCTGTGCTCCATGTGGTTGCAAACTTTCCGGAACCCAATGCGACCACCCCTCCAAACCGTTCGAAATAGGCATCATGATTGGTACCCATGCGGAGACTGGCTCCTCTGGCGGAACCATTCGCATTGTAGGCCCGAACGAAATAATCATCCTTATTACCGGTTGAGTCGTTCGCATCTACCCAGACCACCGCGAAACCTCCATCACTCAAACCAATCATTTCCAACGGATATTGACCATCATTCGTTCCACTGGGCTCGGATTCGTTTATTTTTGAAGTCCCGCTCACCGCGGTTCCTGAATTTGAGTAGACCCTGACATACGCATCTCCCCCATCCCCATCTGTATCCACATCACCCGGCCCCCCAAGTGAATTCCATGCAATTGCAAATCCTCCACCGCTCAAAGCGGTAAGTCTGGGCCCGTTTTGTTCTCCGGTTCCCGAAGAATTGATATCCAAATAGGGTGCCGTGGGGCCCGCCACCAGTGCGCCTGTCGGGCTCAAAATTTTAAAGAAAATGCCGTAATCATCTCCATCCGGACTGACGGGTGACGCGCTGCTGTTATCCCGTGCCCGCCATGCTGAAACGATATTCCCGTTCGTAAGCACCACACTGCCGGAATAATCCTCAAAATAATCATCATGATTCGTAGCACCGCCCTGTCCAAGTTTGATCGAATTCGCAAGGATCGTGGCCGTTTGAGCCAAAGCGGGTAATTGTAAAAACCCTAAAAATAGGAAAGATAACAGGAGACGCGGGTGTAACAATAGGTGATTCATATTGATTGTGCTCTTTGAAAATACGCTTAATTTACATTTCAAGGTTTTGAAATTACCAAGCAATTAATATATAGTGGTTTATACACCCTTTTATTATATAAGACAATTTGTCAATTATATGGTCCGTCTATATCAATATTTTTACAAAAGCCCCTGTAACTATACTTAATATATAATCCTAAGTAATCACTTGATATAGAAACGGTGTAACCGGGTGATTGAAGGGCGCGGCAGTTGAAAGTGACATCCGGTTTGTAAAAAAAATATGATCTGCGCACAGTGATTGAACCCATATTTTTGCATCAGGCAGAGACGCCTTAGGGTCAGGAGTCTCTCTTTCTATGGCATCTGAAGAAGCCATCCAAAACCCGGAATTTCTGAAGTTTTAATGCCGCCTGTCCCCCCCTCACCCAAAATTCGAGAACTTATTGGTACCTTTTACCCTGAAACTCAAGCCACCCACCGGGGTGGCGGCCTGCGGGATCATGATGCGTCCAATGCACCACCCCGCCTTTATCAGTCCATTCGTACTCTCCCTGAAATCCGATCGTATCTCCTTCACGAATGGAAGGCACCCTGGGAGCGAGGTCAATATTGTGGGCAATTAGGATGGTGAGGCCCTGTCCCAAATCTAATAAAAATTTTTGGTGTCGGGAACCTTGTGTGTCGTCAGGAAGCACCTTGATGATCTCCCCTTTCCCGCTTACCTGTACATCACTTTGACGGTTATCGTAGGCACGATGAACGGCATCCCCCCTTGAAGAGGATGTCGTTGTCGAAACCTTTCCGTCTTTTTGAAACCACAGTTCCCCCTCCTGATAGGCCAAATAGAGGCCCATCAGGAGAAGCAGAACTACCGTAACCGGAGAGCGTTTCAGCCCTCGTTTCATGCCAAAGACTGATCCAGATCTTCGAGGATATCCTCGATGGATTCAATCCCCACAGACAAACGAACCATTTCCGGAGGAATGCCGGCACCGGTTTGCTGCTCTGGCGTCATTTGTGAATGCGTGGTACTCGCAGGATGAATCGCCAAACTTTTCGCATCACCCACATTGGCGAGATGGGAGAAGAGTTTGGCACCTTCCACACACTTCTTACCGGCATCCGCGCCGCCTTTGGCCCCGAAGATCACCATGGATCCGCCTTTGCCACCGAGATAACGATCCGCCATGGCTTTCGAAGGGTCATCGTCCAGTCCCGGATAGCGTACCCATTCGACTTTCGGATGCGCTTTCAAATGTTTCGCCACCGCCAATGCATTTTCGCAGTGACGCTCCATCCGTAAAGGCAGGGTCTCAATGCCCTGCAGGAACATCCAGGCGTTATCCGGAGAAATACACGCGCCCAGGTTCCGCAACGGTATCAGGCGCATCCGAAGGGCATATGCCACCGGGGCCAACATATCCGGTAAATCGTATGCCCAACGTAAATCGCCATAACTGGCTTCCGGTTCGGTCATCAGCGGAAACTTGTCGCTCTGCCAGTTGAATTTTCCTGAATCGATGACGATTCCGCCGATACCTGCATTGTGTCCGCCCAGCCATTTGGTCAGTGAGTGGGTTACAATATCCGCACCGTGTTCAATGGGGCGCTGCAGATAAGGTGTGGTGAAGGTGCTGTCTACCAAAAGCGGAAGACCATGACTGTGAGCCACATCCGCAATCGCGGATATATCAGACACTTCCAATCCCGGATTGGTGACGGTTTCACAGAATAACAGTTTGGTTTTGGGCGTGATCGCGGCATCGAACGCTTCCGGATTGGTGCCGTCCACCAAATTCACTTTGATTCCGAATTGGGGCAGAATATCATTTAACATGGTGAAGGTTCCACCATACAAATTGCGTGCAGAAACGATCTCATCCCCGGCCTGACAAATATTGATAATGGCATAGAAATTTGCCGACGTACCGGAAGCCAGCGCCAATCCGGCCGCGCCACCATCCAGAGCCGCCACCCGTTGTTCCAACACATCAGTCGTGGGATTCATCAAACGGGTATAAATGTTTCCTAATTCTTTAAGGCCAAATAAATTCGCAGCATGTTCTGCCGAATCAAAAACATAGGAAGCTGTGCGGTATACCGGTACACCGCGAGATTTCGTGGTGGGGTCGGGTTGAGTGCCGCCGTGTAAACATGTGGTATCAAAACGCATAGATGATATCTCCAATATAGGTTAAAAAGATGGAGTGATCCTGCACAAAACCGGCACAGTCTCAAGACATTTTCAGGAGGAACAGGGTTTTATGCCTGCTTCAGAGTGAAGCTGAAACAACTGCCGATTCCATTCTCTGAAGCAGAAACTTCCACTTCCCCGCCAAGTCGGTGAATGATACGCCTGACAATCGACAAACCAATTCCGTGTCCTTCCGAACGTTCGCCTCCGACGCGGGTGAATTCATCAAAGATTTTTGCCTGATGTTCCGGGGGAACGCCCACCCCATTGTCCTCCACACGGTAGCGTATGGTTCCGGGTTGGTGCGCAACCTTTTCCCAGGACAGCTTCACTTTTCTGGGCTCTCCCCCATATTTGATAGCATTTGAAATATAATTCACCCAGACCGCCTGCACCCAGGAACTGATCCCAATCGCATCCGGCCAACTGGTGGGCATTTCCAGATCTACATGGTGCTTCTTGATTTCAAGATGCAATCGATCCAATGAATGCCTGATCACTGCATCCATATTCACCTGAACCATATGTACATCTTCCTTACGCAGCTGGGCCAATAACAGTAAATCCTGAATAATATGATTCATCTGTTCTGCACTGTCCACAATCCGCCCCAAATCGTCTTTGGGGACGCCGGTTAAAATATCTTCATCCTGAATGAATTTTGCAAAATTGAGGATGAGATTCAGCGGATTTTTCAAATCATGCGCAACCGTGCGGGCATAAGCATCCAGGGCTTCATTTTGGGTGCGCAATTGGTCGTTTTGAATTTCCAGGCTTTTGCGCATATCCCGCAGTTCTAAATGGTTGCGGATCCGCGCCAGGATTTCATCATTCTGAAAAGGTTTGGTGACATAATCCACACCTCCGGTTTTGAATCCGGTAATTTTGTCTTCCACAGATCCTAATGCGGTAATAAAAATTACGGGGATTTCTTTGGTTTCGGGGTTTTCCTGCAGTTTTCGGCACACCTCGAAACCGTCGATATGGGGCATCATCACATCCAGAAGTATGAGGTCCGGGCTCACCAGTGAGACCCGCTCCAGGGCGCTCATTCCATCCTCTGCTATCAATACTTCATACCCCACATCCGCCAAAAAATTATACAACACATCAATGTTTGTCGGATTGTCATCCACTAACAAAATTTTACCCGGGGCCTTTTTCATGTTACGTCCTTTGCGCCTTCATGCTGATCGCGATCCGTTGAACTGAGATATGATTCCAGTTCTTTCTGTATCGCGTTGATTTTGTACTGGCCACATAAGGCCTCCATTCGTTCTAAAAAAAGCATGGATTCGGGACAGGCATCCTTCACTTCCGTCAGTTTTTTATTTAACTGACGTATATTTCCCGAACGGGCGATAATCAGTAACGCTTCCACGAACTTCATATCGGGAATAATTTCAGCTGCGGAATTTCCGGCGGTTTCTTTTTCGCCTGAATCACCTTCACTTTCTTCCGAAGAAGATTCGGACCAGACCAGATCCAGTTGATCCCGCAGCGCCATTAACAGATCTGTAAAACGAATCGGCACTCCCAGAAAGCTGTCAGCTCCTGATTTAAGCGCGCGCTCGCGATCCAGGGGATCCCGATGATCAGAAAACATAAATACGCCCGGCATCTGGTTTTCAGGATTCCTGTCATAAATCTTTTCCAGTTCACGCATGACCTCCACGCCATCCGCATCACAAAAATATAAATCGAGTAACACCACATCCGGTTGGAAAAATTCACATTTCTCCAGAAAAGTTTCCGGTGTGCGCAAATGTAAGGTTTCAAAACCCACTTTTTGAAGCAGAGGCATCATCAGAGTCGCTGTTCCCAGTCCCTCTTCGCCAATCAATATTTTCCGGGCTTTTCCCCGGTAACCGGTGATTTGGGTGGGGACATGCACGAGTTTGCGATGTTTCACATCCGGTTGGGGCAGATCAAACCAAAAGGTCGTCCCCTCGCCAATCTCACTTTTAATATTGAGGTGCGTACCCATCATTTGCAGTAAACGATTTGAAATGGGGAGCCCCAGGCCGGTGCCCTGATTTTTCCGGTCCCGATGTTCGATTTGGTTAAAAGGCTGCATTACCGCAGAATGAAATTTGGGATCAATGCCAATTCCACTGTCCATCACCGAAAATCGCAGACCGCCCTCAATCGGTTTCACCTCAAGACCGATAGAGCCTTTATCGGTGAATTTAAGGGCGTTTCCTAATAAATTCACCAGAATCTGCCGGAGGCGAATATCATCCGATAAAATATCCTCTGGCAAATTCTCATCCAGTTGAACCTGAAAAGTTAAACCTTTCCGATGAACCTGTTCGGAATAGCTTTCCACTAAACTGTCCAGAAAATCGCCCAAATAAAAACGGTTTTTTTGTACATTCATTTTTTGGGCTTCAATTTTGGTCAGATCCAGAACATCATTAATCAACTCCAACAGACTCTCCCCGCTACGCCTTAAACTTAAAACCACTTCC
The DNA here is from genome assembly GCA_029269125.1 of Kiritimatiellaeota bacterium B1221. Classification (GTDB taxonomy): domain Bacteria; phylum Verrucomicrobiota; class Kiritimatiellia; order SS1-B-03-39; family UBA6053; genus UBA6053. The sequence continues at coordinate 199,816 of JARHXX010000003.1, forward strand.
CGATTTTTACCGCTGAGTCCCTTGTCCATTGAAAGCAATTGCGAGTATCCGAGAATACCATTGAGGGGCGTGCGGAACTCATGACTCATATGAGCGAGGAAATCACTTTTTGCCTGAGCCGCAATTTGCGCACGTTTTTCTGCCCGGACCCGGTCCTGTACTTCTCTCGAGATTTCCTCATCCGCTTGGCGAATGGTATCCACCATCCGGTTAAAGGCATTCGCCAACTCTGAAATTTCATCATTCCCTTTGTCATTCAACCTTTCAGTCAAATCCCCGGCGGCGATTCGGTCCGCAGCCCTGGAGGCACTCCCCAATGCTTTGCTGATATTCGAAGCCAGCCACCAGCCGGGCAACAGACAGAACAACAAGGCGATTGCAACAAAGGCCATATTCATCGAGTTTGCATAATCCACCACCCCGTTTACTTCCCGACCCTTCCTGAGCAGGATGGACGTTTCCCCCTCCATCGCCTGCGAGATGAGTAGATTGATCCGGTCTGCCCCTGACACAAAACCGGCATAGTCGGACACATCAAATGATTCATGAAGTTCCAGTATACCTGATCTTAACCCGATCGAAAGCGCTTCCGCATCTTCGTGAATCGATAAGTTCCTGAAGTCTAAAATTTCCTGTTCAAGTTCACGAAAAGCTCTGACCGACGCGGCTTCATCATCCCGTAATTCCCATAGCCCCCAAACATTTGAACGGAGACTGTTCAATTTCTGCATGGCCGGTAAAGCCGCGTTCGACATCACATCCAGCTTTTTCTGCATATACAGGGAAGTAAAAAGATACCCCGCGCCGGTACCAATCATCAGCAACGACATCACGAAAAAGTTCAAAGAAATTTTTGTCTTAATATACACCGCGTATCCTTTTGCAGGTTATCATCAATCATCCCCGGAACAAAAGCAAGGATCAGAATCCTAAACTCTGATTAACTTTCAGCATGGGCAAAAGGATCGCTAACGCCACCAACAGAATCAACACCCCCACTGAAATAATCAGCAAAGGTTCCACCAGCGAGAGGAGCCTGGTTAATCCCCGCCCCCATGCGCGCTGGTGACTTTGAGAGGCATGTCTCAACATCCCCACCAAATCCCCGGAGGCCTCTCCGGCCCGGATCCACCCCGGTAAATCGTCCTGTAAAACCGGCACACTGCCGATGGTCTCTGCCACTCGGCGCCCCTGGCTAATCTCCTCGGCCGCATCCATACATGCTTTGGATAAATATACGGATCCCGTAGCGCGTCCGGCAACCCGAACAGCCTCGGGAATGCCCACGCCACCTTCCATGAGTAATGCCAGGGTCCTGGCAAACCGGGCCCGCGCGAGTGAACAGACCGTAAATCCAACCACCGGAAACCGGAAACGTTTCACCGGAAAAAAGGATTGCGGATTTTGCATGGCCCGGCGTGCGGTGATGATAATAAAAATCAGGATACCGAGCATCAACAGAAGCCCCGCCGGATGACGAATTGCAGCGCCCATGCCGAGAATCACCCGGGTGAGTCCCGGCATGGATTGATTTAGTCCCCCCAGTAATTTTTCGTAAACCGGCAATAAATATCCCACCAAAACACCTAAAACCACTATCGCTAAGACCGAAATAACCGCGGGATAAACCAACGCATTCCGCAGTTGATCCCCCACTTTTGATTCTTCATCCAGGAAATCCGCCAACTCTTCCGCCACAAACGCCAGACGACCCGCCGCTTCACCCGCAGCCAAAACCGCCACCTCATCATCCCTGATTCCGGGGAAATGCCGCTGCAGACTCACGCTTAAAGCCTGACCCTCATGCAGTAAATCCCGTATTAAGGGCAGAATATCATCCCCCGCACCCAATTCCGGATGTTCCGATAAAATTTCCAGCGAGCGGTCCAAGGGCAATCCCGCCTTCAACAAAGCACCTAATTCCCGGTAAAACATGCTCCGGCTTTGCGTGGAGAACTTTTTAGATTTTCCCCCACTGGAAACCGCGGTGACATCCCGGGCATACATCCCTTCCTTTAATAATTTTTCGCGAACATCTTTGGTGTTCAACCCCTCTCTACGTCCGCGAACCGCTTTTCCTTCAGCGGTATAGGCATGAAACCTGAATGTGGGCATCGTCTGCTACTCCCCTTCCCCAAGCACCATGTGCAACTCTTCACAAGTCGTTTTTCCATTGGTTAAAAACGCCCCGCCGGACTTCCAGAGATCCTGAAATTCCCCTTTTAACGCTGCCGACCGCAATTGTTCTGCGGATGCATGTTCCCGTATCAGACCCCGAAGGGTTTCATCCACACGTAAGAGCTCAAACAAGCCTCTCCTTCCCACATATCCTTCCCGGCATTTCGGACATCCCACTGCTTTTTTGATGCCGGCAGCATCCACATGTTTGAGTGCCAAAGGTAAATCGGGTGAGAGATCCGGAGTGGAACACTGCGGACAAAGAACACGAACCAATCGTTGCGCCATCGCCCCCCGGGTGGCTTCCGCAACCAAAAAAGGCTCAACGCCCATGTCTGTTAAACGAAGCGATGCGGAAATAGAATCGTTGGCATGCAAAGTACTCAAGACCAAATGACCGGTCATCGAAGCGCGCATCACAATATCCGCGGTTTCTTCATCCCGGGTTTCCCCGACCAAAATCACATCCGGATCCTGCCGTAATATCGAACGTAAACCCGCGGCAAAAGTCAGGCCGATTCTGGGCTGCACCGCCATTTGGCCAATGCCGGGCAATTGGTATTCAACGGGATCTTCAATCGTCAATACGTTTCGCCTAACCGTGTCCAATTCCTGAAGTGCCGCATACAAAGTCGTGGTTTTACCACTTCCGGTGGGTCCGGTAACCCAAATGACGCCGTGGGGATTTTTAAGCAGCCCGCGAAACCCATTCATCACCGGTTCCGGCATCCCCAATTCTGCCAGTGAAAAATGAGTGCTCTCCCGGCCCAACAAACGCAGCACCAGCCTTTCCCCATCCGCCACCGGCAAACAGGAAACCCGAATATCCACTTCGCGGTTTCCCACCCGCACCTTGGCATTGCCATCTTGGGGCAGGCGCCGTTCCGCAATATCCAGGCGGGCCATGATTTTTATGCGTGACACCACCGCATCTTCAAAGCCATGATCGATATCAGTTTGGGGAGAGAGCACTCCATCTATGCGAAAACGCACCTCCAACTGATTCCCGTGCGGTTCCAAATGTATGTCTGAAGCCCCTTGTTCCAATCCATCCAGCAATAGGCGGCTGACTTTTGCCGCCACCGGTGCATCGGTGGATTGCCGTAACAGATCTTCACGATCATCCTGAATACTTACGGCCGTATCACTATCCACCATTTCTGAACCCGAATCCGTTTTACGTGTAAAACAACGGTCGATGCTGGCCAGCAACACGTCTTCAGGAACCAGAATGGGTTCAACCTCTCCCTTGAGAATCACCCGCAATTCCGGCACCCGGCTTTCGACCGCAGGATCCACACAGGCCAGCAAAACTTCATCATCCACCCGTAAGGGTAGAAAGGGAACGCTGCGGAGAAAGTCTACCGATAAATCCGAGGTTAATTCACGGTCAAACCATTCTTCTGGGATCTGCTCGGTCACCCGGCATTGGAACTTTTCTGCCAGCTGACGCAGGGATTCAAGTTCTGGGAGGGATGTCATTTCTGCTCACGTGGATCGGTATCGGGAGTGTTCAAACCTAATTTTTCCCGCCAACGGTCCGTCATCTGATCATTTTCAACGGCATTAGAAACAATATGCGGCGTAACAAAAATCAGCAAATTTGTTTTTTCTTTGCTCTCACTGGTGCTCCGGAAGAAAAACCCGATGAACGGAAGGCTTCCCAGAATCGGAACTTTATTTTCAACCGCAACCACATCCTCCCGCATCAATCCGCTAATGACCACGGTGGCACCATCAGGCAAGGTCAGCACACTTTTCACTTCCCGGCGGGCAATCGTGGGGGTGAGTGCGACGCCGTCAGAGCTTTCCTGAATGATCGCTTCAATACTCGGATTTAATTGCAGCGTGATTTCACTGTTAGGATTCACTTGGGGTTTCACCGTAAGTTTGATTCCCACATCCATCCGTTCCACATTCTGAATCACATCACGATCCGCACCGGTACCGCCTTCAATCACAGATTTCAGAATGGGAATATTGTTCACCACACTCACACTGGCCTCCGCATTGTTTTGGGTACGCAGAGGAACATGCGAAAGGATATTCACATCTCTTTTACCCTGAAGTGCCTGCAATAAAAAAGGGAGTCTTGCGACTTCGGTGCCGTCCGGTAATGTGACGGTCCCCCGGGCAAGTCCGAACGTAAGACCCTGAGGGAACACGGAATCCGCTAACAGGTTGCTGATTTGGTCTTCTTCGCTGGGGGTACTGCGGCCGATCACCGTGGTGGATCCATCCTGAGGCTCATCGATCGCACTCCATTCCACTCCCAAATCCAATGAATTGTTTTCGGTCACTTCAACAATCATGACTTCCACCATGACTTGTTGCTGGGGACGATCAATTTGCATCAGCAATTCCTTCACAGAGGCAAATGCAAGCGCACTGGCATCAACCAAAACCGCATTGTTCGCTATATCAGCTTCAACCGCAATACTGTCCCGTTCATCCTGGGTCTTCCGCTGGGCCAATAGGGCGGTCAATTGTTTGGCTGCGGCTTCCGCATCTAAATAATTCAGAAAAACGGCCCGCAAACGGCCCGAAGCCAATCCGTCAGCCGGAATATCAAGTTGTTCCACCATTTCCTTGACCTGTTTCAACTGGAGAGGTCCCGCGGAAACAATTAAAGAATTCGCCTGTTCAGCCGCAACCAACGTAAAACCGGAGGGCACATTCCCCCGGCCGGCAACCACTTCCTGCACCCGGGTTGAAATTTGTTGTCCTGAAGTTTCCGCTCCTGCCAAAGCCTGGCTGATTTGGGAGGCCAGTTCACGTGCCGAAGCATATTTTAAAGGAATCACCGTCAGGTTGGTGGACTGTCCCGGGCGATCCAGTTCTGAGATCAATTCTTCAATTCTTTTTAAATTCGATGCCGTGTCTGTCACAATCAAGTGATTGGTGGGAGCAAAAGCAGAGAGACTGCCCTGCTTGGCTTGTCGGACCATCGGTTCCAGAAGCGGCCGCACATCGGTCGCCCGGATATGTTCCAGTTTAAGGACCCGGGTCACCAGCCCCACCCCGTTTAAATCCTGATCTGCACCCAAAACCGGGGCTTCCAGCGGATCCTCTCCGACCAATTTACGCACGTGGTATGTGCCGTCCCGATCCACAACTGTAAAACCACTCCCTTCTAAAACCGCCACAAACAAAGGGAATACCTCATCCTGACGGATTTTTTCGCGGGTGATGACCGAAACGCGGCCGGTAACCGAGGAATCCATTACAAAACGTTTACCGGTTTGCACCCCGACCAGGTTTACCAGATTCCCCAGTTCCACCTGTTCAAAATTAAAGTTGACATAAGGAACTTCCGGAGGTGTTTGCGCGTGCAGAAAACCCAAGCAGATCGTCAGGCACAGGAGCAAAGATTTCATCGGGTTATGCCTCGTTGTGAGTTCTTTACAAATTGTTCCAAATGTTCAATTTCAGGGGTGCGGGGCAGCGTTTCCTGACTCACCGCAACCATTTCTTTCGCGCCTAATTTTTTACGATACAACAAACGATAACCGTCCAGCAAGGCACGGATTTGATCTTTGGGCACCCCGTGACGCTCCAAACCAATTTTATTAATCCCCCGGATCTGTAAAGGATTTCCATCCGCGGTCATAAAAGGAGGAATGTCCTGCACCACTTTCGAGCACCCGCCGGTAATCGAAAGTTTTCCGACGGTCACGAATTGATGAACACCTGACAAACCGCCGATGATCGCCTGGTCTTCCACAATCACATGCCCGGCCAGGGTAGCGGCATTGGCCATAATGACTTCGTCACCTAAAATACAATCGTGGGCAACATGACAATAGGCCATAATATGACAACGGTCACCCACAATGGTGAAATCCCCATCAAAAGTGGCCGCATTCACCGTCACATACTCACGTAAAGTGGTCCCGGCGCCGATTTTCACTCCGGGACGCCCTCCCCTGAACTTCAGATCCTGGGTTTGGGTGCCCACCGAACAAAAAGGCCAAAAAGTACAATGATCCCCAATTTCAGTAAATCCGTCGATATTCACATGGGATTTTAAAATACATCCATTACCAAGCGTCACGTCAGGTCCAACGATGCAAAAAGGGCCGATTACCACATCCTCCGCAATCTTTGCATCAGGATGGACGACTGATCTGGAATCAATCTCTGGCATATGCAGCCTCAGGAACGTTCAACGTGAAACATCAATTCACCTTCGGAAACCACGACACCATTCACTTTTGCGGTGGCTTGAACTTTCGCCAAATTCAAACGGGCTTTGATCATGACAATTTCCATGATCAGGGTGTCGCCGGGACGCACAATTTTCCGGAATCGCGCTTTATCAATCGAGCTGAAATATGCAATTTGACCGTCACGGTCATTGCGTTTATTCAAAAGAATGCCGGCAACCTGTGCCATGGCTTCCATTTGCAACACACCGGGCATTACAGGATTGCCGGGAAAATGGCCCTGGAAAAAAGGCTCATTCACGGTGATGTTTTTCAAACCGACAATACGGGTATCCCAATCGCTTTCAATAATCCGGTCAACCAACAAAAAGGGGTATCGGTGCGGAAGGGTGTTCATCACCTCATCAATGCCAAAATCGTCCATAAAATCTCTCTCGAATAAAAGGGGTTCTGCACTTGCCGGCGGACCGGACATAAAAGGAAACGCAACTTTGACCATATCCAGCGCTTTGCGTCAAACCTAAAACCATCTGAGTATATACGATTCGCAGGCCCCGCCACCATGAGGACCGGCACCTTCGGATGAACCCTTTATTGAAATTGATTTTGATCTTCCCCATCCACCTCATTTGAGGACCACGCAAACCGGAATGAAAAATGAACGAAAATATAATACGGCCTTGCCCTTTTGAGCCGGACAGCTATGTAAAGGTCTCAAGTTTTTACCCCGGTAGCTCATCAGGACAGAGCGCAGGATTCCTAATCCTGAGGTAGTGGGTTCGAGTCCCGCCCGGGGTACCAGATTTTAAAATTTTATGCACGATGTTACGCTCGATTATTTAGAGAGTTTAAACTGTCCCCACTGCGGTATCGCTTTCGGCGATTCATTGGCAGAAGCGTTTTCGCCTGTCACCTGTGCGCAATGTGGTAAAGAAAGCCGCATTCCCGGGAAGTTTGGTCAGTTTTTGTTATATGAACGCCAGGGGGAAAGTGTGACCAGTGTGGTGTTTGATGCTTTTGACCCTAAATTGGGTCGGAATGTCACCCTCAAAATTCTGAATTATGTGTTGAGTAAAAATCCGGAATTGGTGGAGGCGTTCAAACACGAAGCCCTCGCGGCCGCCGCCTTGAATTCCACCTATGTATTGCGGGTTTATGAATTTGGTATTCATAACCGGCAACCCTTCATGGTTATGGAGCATATTGAGGGGGAGTTTCTGCATGAGGTGATGCAGAAAACGAAAATGAATGAATTCCGGATTTTGGAAATCATGGATGGCATTGTTCAGGGACTTCAGGATATGCATGACTGCGGGATCATGCATGGAGATGTGATGCCTCGAAATATTTTAATTCACACCGACGGAACGCCCCGCATCAGTGACTTTGGACTGGCGCGTTTTAGTGGCCAAAATTCATCCGACAATCCGCGGACGCAATGGGAGAGCTGGTCCTCCCCCTATTATATGCCCCCGGAACGGATTCTGGGCTTGGAGGAGGATCATCGCGGGGATTTTTATAGTCTGGGGACCACCCTCTTCAATATGCTGACAGGGGAATTGCCCTTTTTCGATTTGGACGAATCGGTTGTGCTCGATCAAAAAATCAACCGGGATCCCCCCGACCCGCGCCACCTCAATTCCGAAATCAGTGACGGTATGGCTGAATTGACCGGTATGTTGTTACAACGGGATCCCCAAGACCGTCCTGACAACTATGTGGACCTTCGAGAGATTTTAGCCGAAATCAAAGCCTCCATGCCCAGACCTGACCGCGCGATTCCCGAAGCGGAAGAGCCGCCCGATTACCAGCAAGCCGCCCCCCGAAAAAAGAAGGAACCGTTTATCTGGTTCATCTTTGTGGTTCTGTTAGGCATTTTAGGGGCGATGATCGTATCCATCCCCAACAAAATCAAAGAAGGGAACCCTCCGGTGTCCGAGGCAGCCCCGGTTCCCACCCCGCTTCCCGTTCCCCCGACGCCACAGCCCACGGCTACGGCGGCACCGCGGTCAACCTCCACTCCGGTCCCCCAACCCACCCCCACCCCGACGGCGGTGCCTCTCCCCTCCCATCCGCTGATGGTCTCCGGATTACAGATGTTGCTGAACCCTTCATCCCTCGCAGAACCGAACGGACACAAAGTGGCCGAGTGGGTGAACCTGACCAATAACAAAGTTTTGTTTTCACAGTCGGAAATTGATAAACGGCCACAACTTGAAATTCTTCCCGATCGCCCGCCTGTCCTGCGCTTCTCGCAGTCACGTATGGCTTCTTCCCTGCAAATTTGGAATCTGGAGACCTTCAGCTTATTGATGATGATTCATATACCGGATTTGGGTACAGCAAAAGATCCCATGGTGATTATAGGTGGAGATTTGATGGCCGACACCAAAGGCAAATTTATCATCCAGACCGAACCGTCACTACCTTACAGCATCCGTTTTATTACGGAAAGAGGATCCGCCATCCTCATCCCCCCCCTTTCAAAACGGGGACAACCATTGTTTGTTGGTTTTCGCAGAGACGCCACAGGAGACAAAGCGTACCTGGGGACCTATTCAACCGAACTCTCAAAGCATGACCGGGCGTTCCCCCAACCTGATCCGGAACGCTTTACCGGACTTCAATTAGGGGGAATCGAAGGGGAAAGAATGGATTTTGAGGGCTGGATTGGTGAAATACAGTTTTACGACCGGAGTCTGGATGATCCGGAAATCTTTGCGTTAAGCAAACGCCTCATGAATATTTTTGGAGAAAAAGGTGATTAAACACGAATCCGTAATCACAGAATTTAATGATGTCGATGTCTGGGAAGAACGCGACGGCACCATCGATTTTAACGTTATCGGCGCCACCCATGCCACGTGGCACCCGGTTCGGTTAATGACAGGTCACGCCTGGGACGCCATCACCGCCGCCACCCTTTTGCATCCCGCACCCATTCAAAATTTACTCATGCTCGGATTAGGTGGCGGCACTGTCCTCCGACAGTTAAGACACTTCTTACCCGATGCGGAATTCACCGCAGTGGAAATCGACGGGGAAATGATCCGGCTGGCCCGGAAATACATGGAACTCGATCAAACCGGGGTTGAAGTGGTTCATGGAGATGCCTTTGCCTTTCTGGAGACGCATACCGGAAAATATGATGTCATCATCGATGACCTCTACCGCTGTGGTGAAAGCGATGTGGAACGACCCGCGCCCGTCAATGCGGAACAACTAAAGCAACACACCCGTTTGTTACATTCTGATGGATCATTAATGATGAACTTTGTGGTGGGCCGCGGTCATCATTCCATGCACCGATCCGCTCGCAAGGCATACGAAAACACCTTTTCTTCCATTCGGGCCATACGCCCTCCCCATAGTCACAATGAGGTTTTAGCGGGCACCCTTTCCCCTCTTCCTTTGAAAGGATCCAGGGCTTTACGGAAAGTTGACGCCACGTTAACGGATGCTTCCGACCAAAAATACTGGAAAGAACTCCGTAATTTAAAATTGCGTTGAATGCGGGGATCCCGTACAAGTCCTATCTTAAAATGGATTCCGGGGCTGAATTTCAGGCCATCCATTCTTAATTAACTATTAATAACCAATTTCATTCTTATGAGCGACACCGCAATTTTTATCGTATGTTCCACCGACGAACTCTCTGGCAACGGACAGTTGCCCGGAGATCTCCGCAGCCTCCGCAACTTAACCAGTAACGACGAACGTATCGTCCATCTGGAAGTGATTTCCGACGCGCCTTTGCCCGAAAAAACCGCAACCTCTCTGCATTCGGCCGGCGCATTATTGACCGTCCTCCCCGCAGCTTCGGATACATCCTCCGCTTTGGTGGGAGGTTTCATGGCCCGGATTCATGAATTTATCTGTGCTTATGCCCATGTAACCAATTTCATCCTCGCCGGTACCGATTCAGACCGATTCGTGGCTCCAGCGGCTTTTCTGCAGCGCGCAGGATATTATGTGACCGTGGCCGGACCGGATCGTGGACGTTTAGACAGCTTGCGCCTCCTGACCGATGATTTATCCGTCTGGTCTTCAGGGCGTCAAAACAATCGCGAGAATAACCGTGAAGACAGCGCATCCAAACTGGATCCCTATGAAGTCCTGGTGGACGAAGTGACCCGCGGACGCGAAAAAGGGCAACGGGTACTCCTGACTTCACTCAAACAGCGGATGCGCCGCCGCATGCGTCGTTTTGACGAAACCCGCATGAAAGATTTGGAAGGCCGCCCCATGCGCAAATTCAAAGACTTTATTGCGGATGCCGCAAACCGTGAACTGATTCAGTTGGTTGAAAACGGAAACCGGAGTCAAGTCCTCCTGCCCGGGGAGGAAATTCCTGAACTCAACAACGATGAAGAGAATGAAAACGAAGAATCCACCCCTCGCAAAGGTCGTCCCGCAAAGCGAAACCGTGAAGGGGAAGGCGAAGTCGACCCCTTACTTGACGCCGTGGACATGGTTGAAGGCGAAGCTGCTGCCGAAGCAAAAGAAATAAAAGACATCGAAGAGCTGACAGCCGAAGATTTTGACGTCGAACGGGTCAATGAAGATGCGCCCGCCCCTGCTCAGGAATTTATCGCGGATTTGGAAAAAATGATTCCCGAAGCCGGCATGACTTTGGAAGAAATTCTTAAAGCGCTGGCAGACAGAAAAAATAAAGAAGAAATCTCCACGACAAATCGTGAAATCAAGAAGATGTTGCAAAATGCATTCTATAATGAACTTCTTGAACCCGTGAATGAAGAGGCCCCCTTACATTACGTAATTGTTGATGACTGGAAAGGGATTATCGACTTTCTGTAATCAACCGGCATTCACTTTCAAAGCAGGACACCTTATGAAATTTTACTTTCGATCCTTTCTCGTTACCGGGATATCAGCCATGCTTGCGAGCGCATTCATGCCATTAACCTTGCAGGCGCAGGAAAACCTGGACATCCCTCTTCCTTCGGAAGTGCAACCGGATCGTATCCGCATTCCCATCGGGAAAGCACAGGAAATGATTCAGGAAGGTGAAACCGGCGAAGCCACGGATGATGAGATCGCAGCTTTTGCCATTGCAGCCAATGGCAATGGCTGGATCCCCCCCAATTCTTCTGGCTGGCTGCGCAAAGGAATGATGGTGCGGGTTACGGTGATGGTCCAGGGCAACATGGAGCACTCTACGGAACCTCAACGAATCAATCACTCCGGAAAAATCGGACTTCCCCTGCTGAAAAATGTGTCGGTAGGCAATTCTGACCTGGAGAAAACCGAAGAAGATCTGACCCGTATGTATGAAACATACTACAAAGAGCCTTTGGTGAACATTGAGTTTGTGGGTGAAACCACAGACCCCAACCAATCCCCCTGGGGATATGTGACGATCATGGGACAAGTGGCCAATGCCGGACCTCTAGCCATGCCGCCTACCCAAAACCTTACCATCAGCGGTGCGATCAAACTCGCGGGTGGATTCAGCGGGTCAGCCAACAAGGGGTCCATTCGTATTTTCCGCCCTCAACCTCAAGAGGAATCTGTAGAAGTCATTAAAGTGGATCTCGATGCCCTGGCAAGCAAAGGCAGGGCCGCGGAGGATGTTCGCCTCCGTGCTGGAGATGTCGTTTTCATTCGTGAACGTATATTTTAAATTATGGAAATTATTGATCAAGAACAGGGACGAAATTCAGGGTTTACCTCATTTCTGCACAGTCAAACTGCCAGTGGCGTGATTCTGTTACTGGTTTCGGGATTCGCCTTCTATCTGGCAAACTCCGATTTCTGGGGTCATTACAACAATATCAGCCACACGCACCTCAGTTTAAATGTTGGAGAGTGGAATCTGGATTTGGACATCAATCACTGGGTCAACGAAGGCCTTATGGTGTTGTTCTTCTTTTTGGTCGGGCTGGAAATTAAACGGGAAATCCTTATCGGTGAATTGGCATCCCCCCGCAAAGCGGCCCTCCCCGTCGTGGCAGCCATTGGCGGAATGGTGATGCCCGCTATCATCTATATCCTGTTCAATTTCTTTAATCCGGAAACCCGACATGGCTGGGGCGTTCCCATGGCCACCGATATTGCATTTGTGATCGCGGTCCTCAGTGTTTTGGGTAAACGCGTGCCGGTGGCGTTAAAAGTTTTTCTCACCTGTCTTGCCATTGTGGATGACCTGGGCGCTATTCTGGTTATTGCCATTTTCTACACGGAACAATTCCAAGTGGATGCCCTGCTCCTTTCCATGGTTTTTGTCGTGGCAAGTGCTGTTTATGGCAAATTCAATGGTGCAAACGGCATTATTTATTCCATTCTCTGCGTGGGATGCTGGTACTTTATGCTTGAGTCCGGCATTCACTCCACCATTGCCGGCGTCCTGATGGCCATGACCATTCCTCTGCGCCGCCGATACAGTGTGGAGAAGATCAATCATGAATTAAAAACATACAATCATGATGACGAAGACATGCGTGAAGAACATCTGGTCGCACTCGAAAATGTGATCAAACATGCCGAGAGCCCGGCCAGCCGTTTTGAGCATTTGCTCCACCCATGGGTCGGTTTCTTAATCATGCCTTTATTTGCCTTCTTTAATGCGGGGGTTCACCTGCCCACCCATTTAGACTTTTCTCTCATGTTTGAACCCCATGCATTGGGCATCTTCCTCGGTTTGCTTATGGGTAAACCTCTGGGCGTGTTATTGGCCTGCAGATTTGCAGTGGCCAGAGGTTGGGCAAGTCTGCCCAATGGCACCGGCTGGCGCGCGATGATCGGAGTAAGTTACTTGGCCGGTCTCGGTTTCACCATGTCTCTGTTCATCTCTGTACTGGCATTTGAGCCCGGCGGAGACACCCTGGAAGAAGCAAAACTCGCAATTTTAGCCGCCTCGATTTGCGCCATGCTTATCGGCGCCCCCCTCACCTGGATTGGGCTGCGTCCCAAAAAACCTGTAGTTGTTCAACTCCCCAAGGAGTCCATCGTATGAACCAACCCTTTTGGAAAATGCACGGTGCCGGAAATGACTTTATCCTCATTGACGACCGCGAACTGAAATTCCCCGACCGGAATAACGACCTGATTCAGCGAATCGCCACTCCCAAATACGGAATCGGCTCCGAAGGAGTTATTCTTATTCAACCTTCGGATACGGCAGATTTTCGCATGCGCTTCTACAATCCTGACGGAAGTGAAGTGGAAATGTGCGGGAATGGCGCCCGCTGTGTGGCCCGCCTCGCCCATGAAATCGGTGTCGCCCCCGCCTCCATGAAATTTGATACCGTGGCCGGGGTTATTGCCGCGGAAATGCAGGGGGACGATCAGGTGCAGCTCACAATGACCCGTCCCAAAGATTTGCAATTAAATGCTTCATTGACTCTGCAGGATCAGACCCTCAACTATCACTTTGTGAATAGTGGTGTGCCCCATGTCGTAATCGAATTGGATGATATCGCCAACCAGGATATCCACAGCCTCGGTGCCGCCATTCGTTATCACGAAGCGTTTCAACCCAACGGCACCAATGTAAACTTCATTGAAATCACCGGTCCGGACAGTTTAAACGTCCGCACCTACGAGCGTGGTGTGGAAGCTGAAACCTTGGCCTGTGGCACAGGAATGGTCGCATGCGGTTTAATTGCCGGCTCTCTTGGGAAAGTGAGCACCCCGGTGAAAGTGACCTGTGCATCAGGTGACCTGTTGAAAATTAATTACCGTGCCACAGAAAATGATTTTGAAGATGTCACTCTTACCGGACCTGCGGTGCATGTATTCAAAGGTGAAATCGAAATTGAATCATAATCACGTAAATTTGATAACCAAGAATCCCACAGCCTTCTTCTTTTGATGAAGGCTTTTTTTTATAAGGTTAACCGCATGAAAAGTTCCTCAATTTTCTGGTGCATCCTCCTCCCTTTTTTTTGCCAATTTGTACATGCCCAGCTTTCCATAAATGGTTGTGTAAGTGATTACATGGTCCTCCAGCGGGAAAGAACGATTCCCTTTCGGGGCAAAGCGAAACCCCAAAGTCAGGTACAGATAAGTTTTGCAGGGAACACTGATGTTTTGGACGTCGATGGTGATGGGAACTGGCAAACCGAATTCCCCGCCATGTCTGCGGGTGGTCCTTATGAACTCACGGTATCCAGCCTTGATGAGAAATTACATTTTACGGATCTTCTCATTGGAGATGTCTGGGTGTGCGCCGGTCAGTCGAACATGCAGCTCAGCCTCGGATCACAACCGGATTTCAATGAACTTCTGAAAGATGCGGATCAGCCCCATATCCGATATCTTGCCCTGCCCGTTTTTTATGCGGATCAGCCGAAAAACACCAAAACTGACAAGAAAAACTGGCAAAAGTTTTCGCCGGAACTTCTGAAACAAATGTCCGGTGTCGCCTATCATTTTGCCGCAAATCTGCAGCCTGAAACGGGGGTTCCCATTGGCATTGTGAAAGCGTCCAAAGGCGGATCTTTTATTGAAGGATGGATCCCTGAATGGATGTTCGAGCAAACGCCGGAACTTCAGGGAATCCCTGAACGTTGGCAATGGCTGAAAGAAAATGAACCCCAACTCAAAGCCCGACAGCAAGCACGATTAGATGAATGGAAAGCAGATCATGAATCCTCATTTAAAGCATGGGTTGCCAGCGACACCCCCGGGCCGTTCATGCCTCCCAAACCCCCGCTTCCCCCGGGGGCAAAACACCTGGGCATCCCCGGAAAAATATACAATGGGGTGATCCATCCTGTTACCGCTCATCCCGTAAAAGGGGTGGTTTGGTACCAGGGAGAATCCAATTCTGATCGAGGCTACTTTTATCGCACCCTGCTGCAAGCGCTCGTCCTCAGCTGGCGGCGTGCCTGGGATCAGGCGGATCTGCCTTTTGTTATCGTTCAACTCCCCAACTATGACCACACCCAAAATCCTTACGGCCCCCAGGATGGCGGTCCCTGGGCCCCCGTCAGGGAATCTCAATCCAAAGTTCAGGATTTGCCTGACACCTCTTACGTCGTCACCCTGGGCTTGGGGAATAATAATGATGTGCATCCCAGAGATAAATCCGAAGTCGGCCGACGCGCCGCGATCAATGCACTGGAACATGTCTATGATCAGAAAATCCTGGGGACGTCTCCTCAAGTAAAAGAGGTGGAGATTTCAAAAGAGAGCCTCATTTTACATTTCAGGGATGCCGGTGATGGCTTACGCACCTTGGATCAGAAAAAGCCACGCGGATTTCAGATTGCAGGTGAAGATCAGAAATTTTATCCGGCAACGGCCGATATGATCGCCCCGGATCAAATCCGGGTTTCTGCACCTCAAGTCCTCAAACCTGTGGCGGTTCGACACGCATGGTCCAGTACGGCTGATTTTAATGTGGTGAATAGTGCCGGCCTTCCCTTTTCCACCTATCGAACGGATTCCTGGCCCGTTCCGAACCAGCAGCAGACCCAGCCCTTCTGGTGGCTCGAACTCTAAAAGGGATGTAGCGACCTGAAAAAACCGTTTTCCGAGAGTCGGAAAACGGTTTTTTTGAACTTCCGAATCCCGGAAATCAGGTAAGGCTAAATCCACCTGCACCGCCGGGAGCCCCTCCCATCCCTTCACCCATGGCTTGACCTGGGGTCACGATCTGGCTGGCTTGTTCGCGTTGCATTTCGCGCATGCGGTCCATCATATCCTGCAGTGCCTGTTTGGCAGCGGGACCGAAGTTTTTGATGGCGTCTTCAAGTGTTTCCGCTTCGATTTGACCTTCAATCGGCAATGCCCCGCCTTGAGTCATTATTTGGGTTTGGGCATGGTATTCCACTTTACGGGATTCATCCGTGCTTCCATCCACTGTAATCGGGGTCATGATCCGGATACTGCCCACAGTGCGGTCAGTGATCACTTCTTCACGCCACAAATTCGCGGCATCAAATTCAATTTGTTCCATTTTGTCTAAAGGGTCGGACATAAGATTTCCTTAAGGAGGTTTATAATAAAAATAGGAGTGACATATAAGCAAAGGACGCCCCAATGTCAAAGCTCTAAGGACAATTCAAAGGTTGAGGCTTGCCGTAGTTTCAGTTTCTGATTAGAGACCACCTATCAATAACCCCCCTGAGGAAAACCGGAATGAATTTGGATCAAGAAGACAAAAAGCCCCTCCCTTCAGAAAAAGAACCGGAGAAGAAAAAGCTGACGCGCAAACAGAAGAAGGCACTGAAAAAGGCAGAGATACAGGACAAGCCCCCCCCCGTGCCGACACCTGCAAAAAAAACGGTTCCCCCTCCATCAGTTGAAACCTCAAAACCCAAATCCGCTGCTCAAAAACCGGAAGTGGTCGATGCCAAACTGGATCCCTCTCCGGTCGAAGAAATTCCACCGCCCAAATATACGACCTGGGAAAAAATCAGCCCCCCGGCCCGCCGCAAAAAACAAATTACCACCATGGAAAGTGGTTTCCGGGAAGTTCTGGGATTGGTTCACTCCATGCGCAACAATCAGGAAGTTCTGTTGGACGCTTTTCAAAAGTTGCCGGAAGCCGTGGATAGCGTCAAAAAACTGGCCGACCACTCCGCTCAACAGTCTGATTTGCTTAAAGCCATGAATGAGTCCATGAGCACTGGAGCTGCCGGGGAGTTTAATAAAACTCTCAGTTCCATGGATCAAACCACCCAGCTTTTGTTAGAGCGCGCTCAACGCTCCGAAGAACGTCTTTACAGCATGCTGCGCCGGGCCCAGCGAAGAATCGCGTTTATGACTTTGATGGTGCTTCTGCTCTTTTTAGGTGCCGTCGCTGCCGGTATGCTGATCTTCTTCCCTGAAAAAGCCCAAACCTTTATGGGTAAATTCAATAAACAGGAAGTGGAGAAAACAACAGTAATCACTCCGGTGATTGCAACAGAAACGGATGAGATCATCCCTCCAGTGGCGAAAGAACTCCCCGTTGAAAGTGAAATCTCTCCGATCGATCAGCCGCTGAACAATCAACTTCCCGTAGAAGAAGTTGAATCAGAAATGCCTGAAGTGACTTTACCTGAAGCAGCCCCCCTGTTGGAAGAGGTGCTCGAAGAGGCGGAGGTAGTCAAAGTCGAAGTACCGGAGGTCCTCAGCCAGGAAGAACCCGTAAAAATTGAAGAACAACCGGCAGCTCCCTCCGGGCCGGTAGCTGAAAAAACCGACGGGGTTTTACCGAAGACAGAAGAAATTCAGGAAACAGTCATTGAAGACCTTCCCCCGGTAAAAGGGACCGAAAAACCCTCAGCTCCAAAAGCTGAATAATTTTTCAAATTTTTGCTTTCCTTTTTCCGGCTTTCAAACTAGGAAAGCAACTCCTTCACGGTGGGTGTAGCTCAGTTGGTTAGAGCGTCGGTTTGTGGTACCGAATGTCGCGGGTTCGAATCCCGTCACTCACCCCATTTTGAGGCCCCTCTTCGGAGGGGCCTTTTTTGTGGATAAAATATTCCACAATCATTTCGACAGCCAGCTCATGAGTCCCTATACAAAAACAACCACTAATTTAGGAACCTTAAATAATGTCCGATTCTATCCAGATGATCCCCCGGCCCAAATCCGTCATCACCTTTGAAGGTAAGCTGAAACTCAAACCGGACACTGCCATCACCTGCGCGGGTGAAGGCGCCTTTGCGGTTGGGGAATTACTGGCGGAATATTTACGTCCCGCCAGTGGATTTGAATTTCCGGTCAGCAAAACCAAGGCCCCCGGCACAATTCATTTGGAAGCTGCGGGTGTTGCCAAGACGGATGATGCGGGCTTCGCGGATGAATATTATACTTTGTGCGTATCCGCATCCGGCGTTCATCTGCAAGCGAAGAATGCCACGGGTTTGGCCAGGGGAATTCAATGCCTGCGTCAACTCTTCCCTACCGCGATAATGGCTCCCTCTCTTCAGAAAAATGATTGGATTTTGCCTTTTGTTGAAATTGAAGACGTCCCCCGCTTTCGCTGGCGCGGTCAGCATTTGGATGTGGGCCGTCACTTTTTCTCAGTCGAAGAAGTCTGTAAGTTTATCGAGCTCTTGGCCCTGCACCGTCTGAATATTTTTCATTTCCATCTCACGGAAGACCAGGGTTGGCGTATTGAGATCAAGAAATACCCCAAACTCACTGAAATAGGCTCCAAACGGGATTGTACCCTTATCGGACATGATAACACCCGTCCGCGTCGATATGATCACACCCCGTATGGCGGTTATTACACCCAGGAAGACATCAAAACAATCGTCGCGTTCGCAAGTCGTCGCCACATTACCATTGTCCCTGAAATCGATATGCCGGGTCACATGGCGGCTGCAATAACCGCTTACCCCGAACTGGGGAACTTTGATTTCAAAACCCGGGTGCGCTGCCATTGGGGCATTTCACAGAATGTGTTGAATGTAGAAGACAGCACCGTCAACTTTATGAAAGACGTTTTGACGGAAGTGATGGCTCTTTTTCCCGGACGGTTTATTCACGTGGGCGGAGATGAAGCCCTCAAGCACGAGTGGAGTGAATCGGAACGTGCCCAGAATAAAATGTACGAACTGGGTCTGAAGAGTGAAGAAGAGCTTCAATCCTGGTTTATCCGGCAAATGGACGCCCACATTGGAGATGCCGGACGCCGTCTCATCGGCTGGGATGAAATTCTGGAAGGCGGACTTGCCGAAGGGGCTGCGGTGATGAGCTGGCAGGGAGAGGAAGGCGGTACCCAGGCCGCGGCTCTAGGACACGATGTGGTGATGGCCCCTATTGAGATACTTTATTTCAATCATTATCAAGCTGAACCGAAAGAGGCAGAGCCCCTCGCCTCCCGGGGAATGACCCCGGTGGATGCGGTGTACGCCTACGAACCGATCCCTGAGGAAATCGCCGAGGAAAACCATCACCACGTCATGGGCGCCCAGGGGGAGCTGTGGAGTGAATACATCCCCGTGTTCTCTCATGTGGAATACATGGGATTTCCCCGCATCTGCGCCCTGTCCGAAGTCTTATGGCTGGAGAAAGATCAAAAAGATTATCCCGACTTCCTCAAGCGCCTGAAAGTCCACCGGGAACGCTTGGATTACCTCAACGTCAACGCGCATAAACGGCCTTGAGATAGCCAGCAGGATGTAAATCTGTGTTCATTTGAGTGAAACTTCAGCCCACATATTCTGCATAGGTTATAAACCAAAATCCTCTGCATGAATTTAGTCGGACCCATAAAATGCGGGCCGAAGGTCCGCTCGAAAAGGTTTCATTGCTCCACATAAGGGTGATTCCATAAGATGTCATCTTCGTTCGTTTTCCGGTTCTTGTTTCCGTGTTCATCCACTTGATTGCCCCCTACCGAGTATAAACGGAATCCCTCATCGGTCTTTTCATATTTCAAATCCTCTCCGGTAAAAGGATCCTGAAGATTTTCCATCCCGGTTGCTTCCAAATTCTCAGGAAAGGCCCCGGTTTCCAGTCGGATACGGTAGAGTTCCACCGCGATTCGGGCCTGTTGCAGCATGAGCGGACCACTGATCAGCTTGGCCTGCGTCCGTGAATTGTTCCAGAAAGCCTCCCGGCTGAGAAAGAAAGGATTCGGAATTTCTTCGATTTGCTTTTTCAAAGCGTCCCAATCAACTTCAAAGTAAGGTTTGGCATATTCCTGTTCAAATTGCAGCGAGGTTTCCAGAAAGCACAATTCATCCAAAACCGGGGTGGCCAAATGACAAAGAAAAATGGCCGTGTCCCAAACATCCGGCAGTTGATCCTAAAGGGTTCCATACCCGTAAAGATTTGAGAAATTTTCGGATCTCAATACACTTAAAAAGTATAATCGTTCCGCTTCCATCCAATTGGGAAAAAAGGGCTCGCGGGTAAATACGGTTAATTGATTTTCCATCTCATCCAGAAACCCGGTATCCGTTTCCGGGTGGGCCAGGACATATGCCAGCGCCTCTTTATACAGTGCGATATTGGCCACCCGAACCAATTGGGAAATAAGAATAGGTTCCTGATCCAACCGGGAGGCCAGAACACTTAATCTTTTTAAAGTATTCCCGGCTTCTGCCAGGTTTCCGGCTTCCATTTGACTTTGAATTTGCTTCCGCAATAAACCACTTATTCTTAACAGAGGTGTCACATGCGGGATCAGCATATCCGCACCCGAATCGTAATTGAGATCAAACTGGCACTGTTCCCGAGCCGTGGCCTCATCCAGAACTTTCATGGCTTCCGCAAATTGTGGTGTGTCAATCAGTGCCTTTACATGCACATGGATTTCGGGCTCGGCGTTGGGTCGATCCAACTTGGAAATCCACTCAAATATATCTTCGCCTTCAAATTCCAGCGCTTCCAGGATCCGGTAAGCTTCAAAATACAGGTCTGCGGCATTTTCAGCGTCCGGAATAGGTGCCGGTGCCAAATCAGCGAGCTTGATTGCCCGACCTTCAGCTTGCATACGTTCTTCAAGGGCCTGAATTTTCTTTCGGGGCAACCGGAATAACTTCCCATGAAAGAAAATTCCACCCGCGATCAACAGAGCCAAAAACCACAGTGTACCTTTTATCCAAATTTTATGCATATTTGTTGTTACAAGAGGATGCCAACATACTCAACACCATTCACTATCCACACCACTCCCCAACCCTGAATAACGGATTTAACCCTAGCCTAACACTTTCCGTTAAAACTTTATCACTTTAGGAATTGAAGAACCGCATTCTTATTACTAATAAAAATATATCATGACTGACACCATCCAACCCCTCTTAGAAAGAATTCAAAACGAAGGACTGAAAAAGTCCGAGGCTCAACGGGATCAAATCCTTGCGGATGCGAAAACCAAAGCCGAAAGTATTTTGTCCGATGCCCGCCAACAGGCGGAAAAAATCATTGCCGATGCTGAAAAACAGGCAGAAACGAGTATCGCACGGGGGCAAACCGCTTTGGAACAGGCATCCCGCGATTTGTTGCTGAAACTCCGCACAGAAATGGCCCGGCAATTGAATGTGGCGGCTGAGAAAGCCGCGGCTTCCGCATTGTCTTCTGAAGAACTGATCTCACAAGTGATTCCCGTACTGGCCGCCTCCGGTTCCGGGAAAGTCTCAGTAGAAGCAGGTGAAAATCTTGCGGGTAAACTGAAAGACCTCCTTCCCGCTCTGTTGAAAGACGCGGGCCGGGGAAGTGAAGTGGTGATGAACCCCAAAACCGGCGCAGGTTTCAGCTTACATTTTGGTGAATCTGCCGAAGCGATTGATTTCACTTCCCAAGCGGTTGCGGATTGGTTGAGTCAAAATCTGCGTCCTGAATTGGCCGCACTTTTACGTCCTGACGTCTCCGGAGCGTAATTTCGATGCGGACTTATCTGCTGTCCAGCTTTCCTTCGCTTTCCCTGGATGCGCCCAGCCCCATAAGCTTTGGTGAATTTATGCGGGAATGCAGTACCCACCTTTCCCCTTCAGATTTGGAAGAATTAGATGCCGTCTGTGCAAGCCCCCCCTCAGGCAAGTCCGCTTTTGCGAAAGAATGGTCAAAACTGCAAGCGGTATGGCATGCACAAAATCAGTACGAACGCCGTCAACGTCTTCCCCAGGAAACCGTCACCAGCACACCCGCTGAATTTGACTCCGATCAACTGCATGACGATCATCAATTGGCCTGGCAAGCCTCCAATCCGCTCGCAAGGGAAAAAGCACTGCAGGCCTCCTTGTGGAACTGGATCGAAATCCGTCGTCGTCAAGACCCCTTCTCCCTTCAAGATCTGCTGGGCTATGCCCTGCAACTCCAAATCCTGGAACATCGGGAAATTTGGAACGAAACTGAAGGCCTTAAACAATTTCAAGAACACACCCAGTCCTTCCTCGCACCTGTACTCGAGGAATTACGCAAACAGGAACTTTCCGCATGAGTGAAACCAACACCCTCACCTCTACCGGCACCATCGACGGTGTAAACGGCAACCTTATCCGTGTGACCTTCCCCGAGGCGGTCATGCAGAATGAAGTGGGTTACGCCGTGATCAACAATTTGAAATTAAAAGCGGAAATTGTCCGTATCCGCGGGCGGCAATGCTGGCTGCAGGTATTCGAAGATACCGCCGGACTCAAAGTCGGCGACCCGGTTGAATTTTCCGGAGAACTGCTCTCGGTGGAACTTGGCCCCGGTCTGTTAAAATCAGTTTATGACGGACTGCAAAACCCGCTTCCCGAATTGGCTGAACAGTGTGGATACTTTTTGGAACGCGGACAGTACATTGACGGTCTCGACCGTACCGCCCATTGGGATTTTTCCCCTTCCGTGAAAGTGGGAGATTTGGTGGAAGCCGGTGAATCTGTGGGAACCGTACCCGAAGGTATGTTCACCCACCGCATTATGATTCCTTTCGATTGGAGAGGCAAATTCACGGTCAAAGAAATTTCCGAAGCCCAAACCTGCACCGTCGATACCGTTATCGCCAAAGTCGCAGACGCCGCGGGTGAAATCAGGGACGTAAAACTCTATCAAACCTGGCCAGTCAAAAAATCGATTACCGCTTTTGAAGAACGTTTGCGTCCCACAGAAAACATGACCACGCAGGTGCGGATTCTCGATACTTTTTTCCCGGTTGCCAAAGGCGGGACCTATTGTATTCCCGGTCCTTTCGGGGCAGGAAAAACCGTATTGCAACAGATCACCAGCCGCCGGGCCGATGTGGATATTGTGATTGTCGCAGCCTGCGGAGAACGTGCGGGAGAAGTGGTGGAAACCCTGCGGGAATTTCCCGAACTGGAAGATCCGCGCACCGGCAAATCTTTGATGGAACGGACGCTGATTATTTGTAACACCTCCTCCATGCCGGTGGCCTCCCGCGAAGCGTCGGTTTATACCGGTGTGACCATCGCGGAATATTATCGTCAAATGGGACTCAATGTTTTGATGCTGGCGGATTCCACATCCCGTTGGGCTCAGGCCCTGCGTGAACTTTCCGGACGTTTGGAGGAAATTCCGGGTGAGGAAGCTTTCCCCGCCTACCTCGAAACCGTGATTGCCAACTTCTATGAACGGGCCGGATTGGTTCGTTTGAAAGACGGCAGTATCGGTTCGGTCACCATCGGCGGTACGGTTTCCCCTGCGGGTGGAAACTTTGAAGAGCCCGTGACTCAAAGCACACTCAAAGTGGTCGGCGCCTTCCACGGTCTCAGCCGTGAACGTTCGGATCAGCGCCGATACCCTTCCATCGATCCCCTGGATAGTTGGAGTAAGTACCCCAGTTTGGTGGATCCTGAAAAATTAGACCAAACCCGCCGGGGTCTGCGCGAAGGGCGTGATGTGGAACAAATGATGAAAGTGGTGGGTGAAGAAGGCACCGCCATGCCCGATTTTGTGATGTACCTCAAAGCGGAATTTTTGGATGAAGTCTATCTGCAACAGGATGCCTTCCATGATGTGGACGGCGCCTCTTCGGCGGAACGTCAAATCCACGTGTTCGGTATCATTCATCAGATCCTTACCACCCCGCTTACCTTCAAAACCCGGGACAATGCCCGTCAGGAATTCCTGCGTTGGCAACAAATGGCGAAAGACTGGAACCGCACCCCGATGGAAAGCCCTGAATTTAAAACCGCCGAAGAGAAACTGCTGGCCGCAGTCGAAGCCCACCGGAGTACCGGGGAGGAGAAATAATCATGCATACCCTTTATCATGGAATAGAAAATATTGTCGGTAACGTCCTCATGCTCCGCGCCAAAGACGTTGGCTACGGTGATCTGGCCGAAGTCTCTTTTGGCGATGAACGTTCGCTTGCCCAGGTTATTCAGCTGGATGGCGACCAGGTTTATCTGCAGATCTTCAGTGGAAGTCGCGGTGTCCCTACCGATGCCACGGTCCGCTTCCTCGGACATGGTTTGACCGTCCCCTTCTCCGATGATCTGCTTGGCCGCATTTTCGACGGTAGTGGTGTCCCCCGGGACAATCGCCCGGAGCTGGATGCTGCTCCTGTTGGAGTCGCCGGTCCCTCGGTGAATCCTTCCCAGCGGATTATTCCCCGCAAAATGGTGCGGACCGGGATTCCCATGATCGATGTGTTCAACACCTTGGTCCAGTCTCAGAAACTTCCCATCTTCTCCGTAGCCGGTGAACCCTACAACGAATTGTTGGCGCGTATTGCCCTGCAGGCGGAAGTGGATGTGATCGTGCTCGGGGGCATGGGACTGAAATACGACGACTATCTGTTCTTCCGCGAAACCCTTGAGGAAGCCGGTTCCCTCAGTCGTACCGTGATGTACGTACACACTGCGGCAGATCCCACTGTAGAATGTCTGTTTGTGCCCGACCTTTGTTTGGCGGTGGCTGAAAAGTTCGCCCTCGAAAACAAAGAAGTTTTGGTGCTGCTCACTGATATGACCAACTATGCGGATGCCATGAAGGAAATCGCCATTACCATGGAAAAAATTCCTTCCAACCGCGGTTATCCCGGAGACTTGTATTCCCAGTTAGCTGCCCGATATGAAAAAGCGGTAGACTTTGAAACAGCCGGTTCGATTACGGTTTTGGCCGCCACCACCATGCCGGGTGACGACGTCACCCATCCCGTCCCTGACAACACCGGATATATTACCGAAGGTCAGTTCTATCTGCGTAATGGACGTATCGAGCCTTTCGGAAGTCTCAGTCGACTCAAACAATTTGTGAACGACAAAACCCGTGATGACCATCGGAAAATTATGGACCGGATGATTCAGTTGTATGCGGCCTTCCGCTCCACCGAAGAAAAACGTTCCATGGGGTTCCGCATGACCGAATACGACACCAAACTGGTAAAATTCGGAGGCTTGTTTGAAGATAAACTCATGGACCTCCGGGTAACCCTGCATTTGGAAGACGCGCTCGACACTTGCTGGCAAATCATGGCCGATTGTTTTGAGCAGGATGAATGCGGTATGCCCACCGAACTGATTAAACAGTTTTGGCCTAATAATCCGACCGATTAAAATTCCCAATGCCTTTAAAACGAACCAAATCTGAACTCAGAGTTCAACGTGATTCCCTTAAACGGTTTCAACGTTATCTGCCGACCCTGCAACTCAAAAAACAGCAGTTGCAGTCCGAATTGCGTCAGGTGGAAATTCAACGTGAGAAAATGGAAGCGGAGTTAAAAAAAGTACAACGGGAACGTCAGAGCTGGATGGTCTTGTTTGCAGAACCCCTGCCTCTTGCGGATTGGCTTCGTGTCAAAAAACTGGAGATTGGAGAACAACATATTGCCGGTGTGGATGTGCCCGTTTTAGAAAACTTTGAAATCGAAGAAAACTGTCCCGAGCGATTTGAAAAACCTGTCTGGATTGATGACGGGTTGGCGGCGCTGAGACACGAAGTCACGACCTCAGTGAAATTAGAGATTCTCCAACAACAGGAAGCGTTAATCGAAGCCGAACTGCGCACCACCAGTCAACGGGTGAACTTGTTTGAAAAAGTGAAAATACCCGAAGCCAAAGACAACATCCGGATAATCAACATTACCCTGGGTGACGAACAGGTGGCCGGGGTGGCCCGCGGAAAACTGGCCAAAAAGAAAAATGAGGCCGTAGCATGATTACTCCCATGACACATGCCACTCTGGTTTGTTTAAAGCAAGATGCACCTGACCTGCTGGATGCCTTGCGTAACTTTGCCGGAATGCACTTAAAACTGATTCCCAATCAGCATCATGATATTCTGGAACTCGAAGAAGAAATTAAAGAATGTAACCGTTTCATCCAAAAGCTCGAAACCATTGAAGAACCGGTTCAAAATGCGGCTTCTGAAAGTCCTGAAGCGATGGTCGCTCATTGTGGACGCTTGTATCAAATTCTGAGCCGTGCGCAGACCCTGGACCAGAAACTGCTCAAAGAGGAGCATAGCTGGGCTCCCTTTGGCACGGTCAAAACCGAAACATTGTCTGCGTTAAAAGAACAGGGGCTTTCCGTGGAATTTTATCGGGCCGCAGTATCTCCGGTGGATCTCCCTGCACAAAGTGCATGGCTCACCGCTGACCCTGGATTTGGAGTTGCCGTAAGTTCAGAATCCCTTGAACAAGTGGAAACGGCCAGCTTGAAAATGCCGGTTCGCACCCCCCAACGAATTCAACAACTCCGCACTCACATCGCCAAAATCCAACAAGCTTCCCATGAAGAACTTGCACGTGTCGCGGGCTCATTACCTGAAATTAAACGCTTTATAGACCAAAAGGCGGATCAGCTGGATTTCCTCAAGGCCAAAGCGGGAATGGGGGATGAACAGGAACTGGCATGGATTGAAGGATTTATTCCCAGTGAAAAACTTTCCGAACTGGAACAACAGGCCTCCAAGTGGAATGCGGCGTTACAGACCCGTGAACCGGTGCTCGAAGATCCCACCCCCACCCTGCTGAAACAAAGTAATTTTGTAAGTTGGATTCAACCCATTTTCAATTTTTTAGGAGTGACCCCCGGATACAACGAAGTGGATGTGGGATGGAGTTTCCTCATTTTCCTCTCCATTTTCTCAGGTATGATTATTGGCGATGCCGGTTATGGATTTGTATTATTGCTGACCGTACTCGGCATAAATCTTTGGAAACCGGCCTCACGCGGAAAATTTGCAAACCTGCTATATTTGATGGGTGGTGCCACGGTAATTTGGGGACTGCTGACGGGCAACATTTTCGGCATAATGGACATCCCCGCCATTTTCCCTTCACTCTCCCCCATCGCAGATCCCAAAGCCACAATGAATGTTTGTTTTATCATGGGTGCAGGTCATCTAACCCTGGCTCATCTTTGGAACCTCTGGAATAAACGGAAGAGTCTGCAGGCCTTGGCCGAATTTGGTTGGATCGGCAGTACGTGGACCATGTATTGTGTAACGGGTCAAATGGTTTTGGGATGGGAAGCTTTACCCGCTTTTACCGGCCCACTGTTTATCACCAGTATGGCCCTGATCATTATTTTCATGACCCCGCCGAAAGCCTTCAAAGAACAGTGGGTGGACCACATGATGCTCCCTCTTTCCTTTGTGAATAATTTTGTGGACGTCGTCAGTTATGTCCGGCTCTACGCTGTGGGGATGGCCACTTTTGCATTGGCATCCAGCTTTAACAGTATGATCCTTGCCGGAAGTTCGGAAAGAAATCTCCTGGCCAATGGCGTAATGATGATCGTACTGATTCTCGGTCATGGTCTAAACTTTATCCTCGCGGGTATGGGCGTTCTGGTACATGGCATCCGTTTAAACACTCTCGAATTTTCATCCCACCTGGGTCTCACTTGGAGTGGCATTCCGTATACGCCGTTCAAGAAAAGAGATTCCTAACCCTCCAACACTTTAACAACTCAACAACCCAACCCTTTAAAATTAACTAAGGACATAATTATGGAACTTGAAGCTCAAACCATCGAAGCATTAGGACGTATCGGCGGAGTCCTCGCACTCAGTACCGCCGCAATTGGATCCGCCATCGGATCCGGAACTGCCGGTATGGCTGCGATCGGATCATGGAAACGTGCTTTTCTACAGGACCGTCCCGCAAGTTTCTTGCTGGTCATCTTTGTAGGAGCCCCCCTTTCCCAAATCATTTACAGTATGATTCTGATGAACAGCATTGCAGATCTCGCGGCCAACAGCGCCACGACCGGACAATGGCCTTTGTTCCTGGTGGGTGGACTCCTCGCCGGTATCGGCATGGCCGCCTCCGCCATCCTGCAGGGTAAAGCCGGAGCTGCTGGAGCAGACTCCCTCGGAGAAACCGGAAAAGGATTCGGTCTCTACCTCATGACCATCGGGATGGTGGAAACCGTCGCGCTGTTCGTACTGGTATTCAGTCTGGGTGTCTTACCCGCCGCTGGTTAAAACCTTGTGGAGCGCGGGCACTCCTGCCCTAGCGGAACGAAACCTCTCACCAGGGTTTTGATTCATATCCATAAATCCCGCATGGACAATCAACCCCGGCCCTAACAGGCCGGGGTTTTACTTTATAAAGACATTCCCCATTATGGATCAAGCTAAGGACTTGGAGAAAGTGGAGAAGGTCCCGGTTTTCTTTTTAAAGTTTGCTCTGGGCAAATAAAAAGAAGATAAATGCTTATGCCAAAAGGATTTTCATACCCTCTCGATTGGGTTGCAAGTGCGATGGGAAGCGTCATCGGCACCCTAATTTTCTACTTTATTGCGGTGGCACTCGGGATCGCCGCCATTGAAGGGAGAATTGGATCCAGGATATTTCATGGTAGCATCTTGGTATATTCTTACCTCATTCGGAGGGGAACCGGTTGGGTTGATTTTACTTCCGCCAAATGTCTATATACTTTGGAGTCTATTCACCAAAAAACATAATCCCTATACCCTGCTCTCTCTAACGGCTTGCACCACCGCACTTATTGCCAGTTGTCACGAAGATTACGGCTGCCTGGACATTAACCTTCTTGCGATCATCATTCTCACGCCCCCCATCTATATTTTGTTCACAGCTTGGTTCCCCCCATAAAGCAGACCCTTATAATAATCCGTAAATGGGATAAATCGAGAGTCAGTAATTCCCGCACCACCCGAACTATTTCCAACCCGTGGCTGGAAATCGAAAACCAAAATGCTTTCACCTGTCACAGATCCACAAGAACACATCACCGTTCATTTAGCTAATAAATACATCGATCCTCAAGCTTCGCCCGGACCCTGCGGACCACCTGGATAAATTGAATAGAGAGATACCTCTATTATTTCAGAGAAATCCCTAAACGATAGAATTTCATGTTGTCATCACCCGCATTCGGAAGGTTCATGCGCATGGTATCCCCTTCCACTTGCACACTTAAAGGTTTAACTTGAAAGTCGCTATTCAGATTTTCTGTTTCCACTAACTCAAAGGTGACAAATTTCTGATAGGACGCGGGCCAGGTCCATTCCACGCTCATTTGCAGATCGGTTTTCAGTTCTAGTTCAGGTAAACGCAGGTCCGCCACCACAGTGGCGGGTACTGAAAATTCATCTGTAGGATCTGTTCCTTCCAGAATTTCCTGCAAATTGGAATAGCCATCCTCATCCGCGTCGTCCAAGTAATCTTCTCCATTCAATTGCAGGCTTTGCTCCACTGCATCAGGTAACAAATTACCATTGGTATCCGAAGGACTCATTTGAGCAACACTGGATAAGATGAATGACGTTACCTCTAAGGTCGTTTCAGCACAGTCGGAATGAACATCCGTGTAACCTGACACCCTAAATTCCATGTCGGGTGTAAGTTGGAAACTGAGTGGCATCGGAAAGGGGCGACCGAGTTGATCTATCAAGGCGACAGGATCCTCGTTTAAATCTTCAAATATCGTACAGCCTGTATCATGGTTGACAGACGACATCGGGTATAAGGTCAATCCCGTGACATGAGGACGGGCAGAAAATCCATTTAAGAGGCTTTGCAGAGCCGCCGTCGCAGATGCAATGCTTACAGGATCCATTCCCAGTTTTTGTTCATAGGACAAAGGAAGGGTTCCGGTTTGGATATAATTTCTAAGCGTGGTTACCGGTGGAGGGTATAGATCGGGGTTGTCATCCCCAAAGTCCGCAGAAATTCGATAAATTCCAGCTGCGAGTTGAATTAAATCATCTGTTTTGCCGCCGCCGGTTTCGATTTTGTCCTCTAACCACGCCAAATAGACTTCTGCAGAATAAGCAGAAACACCGGGGCTCTCTGGATAAGCCAAGGATTGGATGTCCTCTAAAGAGGGTGTTAGAAGTCCCACATCCCCTTCCCGAAAAGGAAAGAGGGAAATGTTTGAAGTTTCCACAAGCCCGCGACTTAGCAGTTTCAGCCCAATCCCGCGCTCAAAAATCAACGCGACCAGGGTATCCATCACCTCTAAGTCCATGGACACCTGAATCGCCTCTTCCGCTTGGTAAAAGGCAACGGCGGCAGCAATCCAAGCATCGGCTTCCGTCTGTGCAGAACCTCCCTGATGTTGGTAGTCCGGGGTTCCCCGAGGAGGAAGATCCGGTTGACGAATGAAACCTAAGAGTTGTCGACCGGTTTGCCCGTCAAGGGTCCAGGTCTGAACGAGTTCCCCATTGATTTCTTTTTCAACCAACTTCACTACATTGTTTTGCACGGAGAAATTTCCTGGCGTGCTCACGGTTAACCAGGGAAATCTAGAGGACATGGGAATATCCTCAAAATGTGCGGAAGGATCGTCAACGCCTGCGACCCCATGGATACGCGTTTCGACACTTTCCACCAATTGGCCGACAGGCCCCGAGAGCCGAAGCGGCATCCCGGAAACCACAACCACTTCAGAGATCATCTCTCCAGGGACATAAGCATGGGGCGTCACCCGCAGATCTACCAAAGTTTCCTGTGACAGTCGGGAGGAGTCACGGGAGGGAAAATCGTTCTCATCGTTAGGCGAAGTGCTCAAATGTAACTCATCCAGATCGCTCCAGCCATCCCCGTCACTGTCACTACCGCCAAAAGGATCGATCCCTTTGGCCAATTCAACATAATCCGGTATACCATCCTGATCCGAATCCATCGCATCCGGGGACGGGAAATCGTAACTCACCTGCTGAATGGGTCCTTTACGTCCGTCCGCAGTTTCGGCAAACAGCTCGTAAGTGACATCTTCTGCACTATAAAAGGGTTCATTGCCATTTTTCCATGTTCCATCAGGTCGTTCACGGTAAAAAATATCGGATCCCGCGGGTGACACTGTAAATTGTACGGAAATAGCCTGCTCATAATATCCGGGATCCGGAGACACGCTGATCGAAACAAATTCTTCGCCAATATTTTGGGAAAGAGATACCAAGGAGAGATCAGGTAGCCATTGATTATACACGGTAAACCCTCCTTCATCCCAAGTGCCCACGTCTGTGGATGCAACCTGTTTCAGTCCAGAATCCGGCCCCGAATCTATCTCACGGGAAGCTGTGAGCACATCCCCTATCATTGACACATCCACAGACCAATCCGGTGCCTGTGCGACAAATCGACGCAAGCTCCCTTCTCCGACGAAAGGTTCCTGATCATATACAAAAACATTTGCCCCGCCCCCGTTCAACGAAGAATCCAGGATGTGAGACGTTATTTTATTATAGCCTACCTCATCATAAGGAAAGAGATCTATTTGGTCCGTTGGTCCCGCCACATCCGATGCGGTGCTTAAAGTAAACACACCATTCCCCAGTGCCGCCGCGCCCCGGATTTCCCCTCCGGACGGAGGGGGAAAGCTGTGACGGAAGGTCAAAAGATCCTCTCCGTCAAATTCATATAATTCTGCGGGGAACTGCCCGTCGAAAATGAACAGAAAAAGGCAAGGGTCGTTATCCAGAAGAATGACCGATTGGATCCCCTTCCCTTCAAAAGTATGTGTGAAAGAGCCATCAAAATAATAACCTTCCTCCGGAAGCTCCTTCTCCAGCAAATTATATATCCGAAACTGTTTTGATCCAACCTGCCAAACGATAAATCGGGTAAGATCCACCGGAGGTATCACCGACGCCGTAAATTGATAGCCCGTACCGGTAAAGGGTTCATCTAATAAAGTATCGAGGGTGGATCGATTTGGGTTCCCCGCCCACAGAGATTCGACGCCCAAATCGTTTACACGGATAAACACGGGAATGAGTTCTTCATCATAATCAGAGAACCTCACGGCGTTCCCTTCTTTTAAGGTGTCTGCGTCTTTGGCCGCGTACAACGCGGATGCGTCATTGCCATCTATCCGTTCAATTTGCGGACCGTCATTATTTAGGGAGGTCAGCAAAAACAGATCATGGTGATCTGTCAGTGAAGGCTCAATTTCAGGCAGGCAAACCACTTGTGAGGGCCCGATGCCCGCGACCTCCTGGTTGTGGATGACAGTAGCGCTAAGCCGGGAAGCATCGTCAAACCAAAACAGTTGATTGGCCGAAGGGGATGCAATAATGAAACGGTCGTGAGTTAAACTTTTAAATTTCCCAACGCTCAAACCTGTCACATCCGTGGTGCCCAACATCCGTTGCGGACTTAACTGGCCTCCCTCGGGGTCACCGTACAGAATGTGATAGGTCCCCCGTGAGGCCTGCACCTCCAAAACGTCGGCGAAGCCATCTTTATCAAAATCCCCCACCGAGGTCCACTCCGTCCCAATGCGATTCACCCAGGATGTTTGAGCATCGAGGTTAAAGAATCCGCTCATAAGGAGCAATGTACTATAAATAACTTTTCTCATTTTGGTACCTCCACAACATCAAGAGGAATCACCCGGTAGGGTTCATATCGATCATTAAACAAAACCATATAGTGTTGGTAAGCCGCCCCTCGAATCACCGGCTGGGTATCTTTGAAATACAAATCTCCGAACACGGGGTTGTCATTTCCCAGTTCAGGGAGGGCCACAAAGAACGGGTCCCTTAAAATCAAGGTGCCGGGTGCTTCAAATTGTGAAGAGATTTGTTCAATCAATGGACTTACCTGCACCACATCCCCGGACACATCCGGGAACGAGTCACTCGGTACTTGCCTTCGGTAAACCATAAAGGGAATCAAAGGGGAAGCCTCATACAGTCCTTCCAACAGGAAGGTCTCCACGAAGGTGGCATCGATTTCAAATCGGAATTCACTGCCCTTGCCAGGACTTTGTCCCACATAGGTTTCTTTCCAGGGAAATCGTCCCACCCGAATGCCGAGTTGATTTAATGCATAGGGGATTGTCTGATCATTTTCAGGTAACCAAACACTTTCCAACAAAGGATAATCGGAGGCATCAGCCAACTCCGGTAAAGGGCGGGCGGGCCAAGGAACTTCCGGGCCTTGGGTCTCAGCACCCATCCACTGGAATTGCACCGCATCCGAAAACCCACTTTCACCGCAACGGGTTCGGGCATTTACCGAGAGGGTCATTTGCTCTCCTATCTCAACGGGCAGCGTCAATTCAAACTGACCTTCACCGGGTTTCCCAAAACCACTTCCTACCCGTTGGGTCATATAGGCCCCTGCCAACAAGGTCACATCTTCTCCATTCACTTTGAAGGTCACACGTGTATTGGGCGGCAATTGGTTCACCGATAAATCGGATGAAATTTCCTGAGGCGGCTGCGTCGCCATTCCCACGTAAACCATAAAATCCTCCACGCCATAAGGCGACAACACCCAACGGACTTGCACGGCAGGTTTATCAAAATTCCCGGTGCTGCGTGGTGCATTCAAAATAGGCTTCGGAGGTGTTCGGATGCCCATATAAAAATCATCACTCTTAATCAATGACCCCACCATGCCATCGGTACTCACACTTTGCACATAGAAACGGATGCGAGCACAACTCACGGTCCGCAAAGCGGTCGCCGCATCTTCAATGATGGCTGCGGTATCCTCATAAACCACTCCCTGTGCAATCAATACGGGATCTTCATTGTTCGTTTGTTGGAAAATCCGCCATTCCTGACCCGGTTCAAAACCCGAGTCTTCCGTCAGCAGATCCGTAGTGGGCAACTCGTCGATCACCCCGTAATCCGGGTCTTCGGGGTCATCCACCGGAGGAGGAAATTCATGCACCAGACACTCTTCGTCGGGTGCCTGCATCACATAATGTTCTTCCGCCTCAAAATGAAAGACCGCTTGGATGGTGGGATCGGATTTATTAAACATGCCGCTTACCCAATTACTGGTTTTGTACATTCCTTTTCCATAACGGACATAAACGGTAACCGGAACATCACCCGGTGCGGGAATCCTTATCATTTTCAGGTCCTCTTCTTCCTGATAATAGAAACGGCCAATCCACTCCGAGCTCTCAAAAGCTTCCGGCGTATCCTGGTCTACAGGAGCCCAGCGAACCTCCACCCAGTTCACATGATCGAGATCCAAGCTGCGGGTAGCCGCTACGACGTAAGGATGGTCATTCAACCCAAGGGGATCATCAGTCACATCATTCTTAATGGCCGTGATTTGCAGACAAAGAATGTTCGTTTCGATTACCGGACGATCCGGATTTTCAAAATCAGCCGTGGATCCAATTCCCATACCACTATGACCGGAGACATTGGGTCCACAGGCGGATTTATCCAAGGCCCGAATGGTGTACATAAAACTCACATTTTGATCTTCTTCATCCAAGCTTTCATCCACATACTCGTTAAACACCTCACCATCCTTATGCGTAATCGTCGCAATGGGGGCATTGGGGTGGTTCGGGTCATCCCAACGGAAACCCGGATCCGTGGTGCTGTTCCAGCGATATATATGGTATTCGCTAATTTCATCATTCTGGATTTGTCGCCAGCGAACACGTAAATACTGCTCCCGTTCACCTGTCACCTCATTAAACTCTTGTTCCCGTTCTACCCGGATATCCCGGGGAGGTGTCGGCGGATATTTATCACAAACCATCAATTTTAATCCGTCACTCAGTTCCCCCGGCCGGCCTAAAATATCGCGGGCAGCCACAAAATAATAATAACTTTCGCCATCAACCAAAGGTACTGTGCCATCCCCTACCGTGGTATTGTCATCAATGAAAAAGGGAATCGTCCCGTCATCTTCTCCGGGGATCAGGACCGGGTAGCGGTTCACCTTTACCACGTCATCCGGATGATTCAGCAACAGAGCTGCAATTGCATCGGGATCGGCGGGTGTATCAGCATAGCCCTGCGCCTCGGCAAATACATCCGTCATCCGGTAAATATCAAATCCAAATTGCAATAGTGATAAACGTTTTAAGCTGTCCGGTTCCTCCCAACGAAAGCGGGTATTCAAATTGGCCCGGGGGGAATCTTCCAATACAGGCACTACATTTACAGGAGCCGGCAAGCTGCGAGGTGTACCCGCTTCCACTCTCACCCGGCCCAACACCGCTCCGGCTTCCCCCAAAGTGGCATCCCATTCCCTGATTTCAAAACTGGTGAAGCCATTTCCGATGGGAGCGGCATACGCAATTCCAGTGGCCAAAGCCAGTGCCGGATGTTTGCGTGCAAGTAACATTAAATTAGCAAAGTCTTCTTTGTCCCCTACACTTCCCTGCATGATTGCGGCAACTTTTTCGCCATCACTCAAAGCTGGGTCCAAATCAAAACCCCGAAAAACCGCTTCAATATCTGCCCGTAATTCATCCGCATTCCCACCCAAATTAGTGGCCCGTTCAATCAATACCCCAATCAATAACGGGGAAGACTGCAATTCCACAATCGACTGTAATTCATAGGTATTCCCTGAATCAAATTTACCGGACTTGGCAAAAACAGCAAGTGAACGATCTTTAAGGTCATCCGCATCGGTGGTCATAAAAGTTAACCAGGCCCAATCACGACCGTGAGCATCCTGCCAGGAGGTGCCAATGGTAGAAAACCAACGGTCCTCCGTCTGTGCCACACTGTGCAGACGGATTAAACAAATTCCTAGAATCAACCACCATTTCTTCATCATGCTTCCTTTCATAATTTCATCCCGCTTAATAGCTCACATCCAAGTTTCCGTCATCATAGGTCACGGTCACCGTCTTGCCAAAACGGAGGCAGGCCCAGTCACAATCCCCCACCGATCCGGAAACCCGTCCGGTTCCCTGGGCGATAAATCTTCCGTCCCTACGTAGTCCGACCATACGAATTTCCCCACGAACCGTTACCGCACAGATGGCCTCCCCCTTTGCGCCCAACAAGATTTTCATCCCAAAGACCGGATCATCATCCGCATCCATGAAGAAAAAGATACCCGCCCCCACACCGCCGGATAAATTCAGGGCACAGCCATAATTCACGACCGGCACCCAACCTTCTCCATAGACATACCCGCCCACCAAAGGCACATCACCCAGGAGATTCCCGACGTCCGGATCTACCATGATGAGGGGATCCAAACTGCAAGTGGCCCCGAAGAACATTCCCGCGGAAACTTCCCCTTCATTAAATGTGCCGGTGGCATGACCCGCCAAATATCCATCGGTGGTTCCAAAGGCAACTCCTATGCCGAAATCGGTCAAAGCAAAATCTTCAAACCCCAAAGGATCCGAAGAATCAGACAACCAAAATTCGCCGCCCAACCCCACCGGAATCGGAAATTGTGAATCAGGTGAGGTGGTAAAACTCATCGAGGTCTGAATATTCACCCGTATATCGCTTTCCAAAAAGGAACAGGGCAATTCCAGTGCCCCAATTGTGACTTTACGACTTTCCGCATATTCACCGAAAGCTGCACCGGGATTACAAATGGGGTTCCCGGTGGGCGATATTTTGTCAATTTCCAGGAAGCCTTTAAATTCCATATCGCTCGGCACTTTCCATACAAATTTCCCATCCAGGCGTAAACGTTCCAAACTTTCTTCTCGGACCTGGGCATAGCCGTCGATTTGCCCTGAACCGACATAGGATTCCAGATTCCCGACAAATTCATTCACATCGTTATCCAAACCAACCAACACATCCGACAGCAATTCACGCATCGCGCGATTCAGATTTGCAAAAACACTGTCCACCGCTTTGCGGAATCGTCCTTCCAGATCATACACGCGCGATCGCAACGCGGCCGCGATTTGTTGTTGAAAACGACTATTTAAAAACTCGAGAACCACCTCATCTTTAAGCAGATCCACCCATTGATTTTCATCGTAATCCA
This sequence comes from Kiritimatiellaeota bacterium B1221, assembly GCA_029269125.1. Classification (GTDB taxonomy): domain Bacteria; phylum Verrucomicrobiota; class Kiritimatiellia; order SS1-B-03-39; family UBA6053; genus UBA6053. The sequence continues at coordinate 236,674 of JARHXX010000003.1, forward strand.
ACAGCGGATTCCGATCAGGTGGCAAGGTCAACAAATAGTCCAGCAGCGCAGTGGATGCCTCATCGGCCCATTGATCGATCAGATCCTCCGCATTGGGCAGCGCCGGATCGGGGATCATCGACAGCAATTCCTGACGAAATTCCATGCCTTCATCATTTAAAGATCTTCTTAATTCCTCGAGTTCGGATTTCACCAGATCCAACTCTTCACTCGCCGCTTGCAAAGGGCGTTTCAGATCTTCAAGTGCACCCTGTATGGCCTCATCAGATAGGGCATTCAGATCCCCCAAAAGATCTGTGGCAAACATGCCCAACAACTCACCCGTCAAACTTTCCAATATAGGAAATTCCCCATCTGCATCTTGAAACAAAAATCCACTCAATTGCGCCCCGCCCGCACTCGGATCCGCGTGGAAACTGGGGGTCATGGCATCTACTGCCACAATGGACGAATCGATTTCACGAAGCAGCCGGTCAAAATATCCGGTAACCTCCCCGGAAGGTACCCCGTTCGGGACCCCGGAAAAGAAGTAATCCTTAATCTGATTTTCCAAATCGTTTTTCAAATCGACAGTTAAATCGTCAATCGGACTGCCATCTACCACTGGCGCCCCTTCCAGCCAGGCTCGGAATGTTAATTCATCCTCTACTTCCGCGTAGGCGTTGTGTAAATCATCATAAAAACCGCGTAAGACTGGTTCAAGTAATTCTTCAATTAACGGTTCGGATACATTTCCACTTACAGGTTTCAACAATTTATCCAGACTTTGCATCCCCTCTTCCAGGTAGCCCATGACTTCATCCGCGCCTGCCTCTACAATGGCCTGTGCAATTCCACTTTGTTCTCCGAGTTCATTGATAACAAAATTGGTCAGATTCAGTCGGGGGAGTCCGTCATATTTTATTCCGAAAGAAATTTCCACATTCTGCGCATCCATGTAGTCCACCTGATGTTCTAAAGACGTGGCCAACCAGACATCGTTTTCAGGTTCAATGGAGGCAAAACTTCGGGTAGAAGAATCCCAACTCAGCGGGTAGCGAACCTCCACCAGTCCCGCAATGGTTTTGTGGGCGGCGGGTAGATAAGAGGCCAAGGTGCTACTTCTGTATTCATCCAGTGAAACGCCCTGCCCCCGCGGCCAAGTAAGGTGATCTTCATCAAAGTTTTCGAGATCAAAGAAATCATGTTCCTCTATTTTCCATCCATCATCCGGCCAACCGCCCATCATATGCAATATCCCGTCACCCGAAGTAAAATGTAGCTGGACGCTCAGCGCATTGAAAAAAGGAATATCCAAAGCTCCGGCCAATGAAAAATACCCTTCCCCCATATCCACATACTGCGGATCGGCCAATTTGAAATCATTTAAGTAGGCCTCGTGAACCGGCACAAATCCATAGTGTTGATCATCCCTCCCGGCAACTCGGATGCTCGCCGGTACGGAGAAACGTGAGTCAACGTCCACATCATTTTGTGAGGCAGATAAGATATCATTATCGGGACCCAGTGCCAATTCGCCAAACATGGGCTCCGCAAACAGCTCGATCTCCGACACACCGGTGGTCACCAAAGTGCCACTTCCCACATCACATCCGACGCTCCGGCGGAATGCCAATTGATAGAGCGTGTAATCCAAATCCCAATACAGAAAATGAATCAGCTCATTATTGTCCGCCGGTGCCGCCTCACCCAGTTCCCCTTTACAGCTGGCCGACAATTCCTTAAATTCGATTACGTCGTCAATGGGTTCTCCAAAGGTTAAATCCCCGTTGGTTCGACTGCCACCCGGCACGGGCGAGCTGGACAAATAGCTGAATCCCAAAGATGAAAAACTGAATTGATAACCATAGATTTTTCCGGTTGTTTTGAAGCTTTCCGCTTCGTGAATCCCTGTTACGCCACTTTGGCGGACATAGTACTTGGCACGGTCACTCAGATTAAATGGATCCCAGGCAACGCCACCCAATACGTTAAATCCATCGGCATCCGGGTGTTCATCCATCCGAAAATTCAAGCCGGGAAAACGGCCTTCCCCTGTATAATATTCTGACATATCCGCCGCGATCACGCTCTGGGAATCGCCCCATTCTGATCCTAAATTCATTAACCAGCCGGGTGTGTGCGCGCCATGCGGAGCTTCGCCCCCTTTCCCGCGGATAAAATGTCCGGAGGCCATATATGCCGCGACAAAAAACGGACCGGATTCCTGGGCGAAATCCGGGAGTGCACCTTCATCGGGTAAAGCCCCCCAGGATAACTTAGATCCTTCACTCAAATTCCCTTCGGTCACCAATCCCCCCTGAGGCGTAAAGACGAAATCGGCAGGTTGTGGAATTACCAGGGTGTCATTTCGTTTATCATCCGGGCAATTATCCGGACAATTTTGATTATAAGAAACTTTTAATACCGCGGCATCAATAATTTTACTGTTCGGCCCAATTTGATCCTGAACAACCTCCAATACCCCCTGACCCGACCAGGCCGGAGTACTGTCATAAGGTAAATGGGTAATGAATCCACCTTCATTGATGATGAAATTTGCAGAGAGCAAGGCTTCACCATCTGAACCCGTTTCCACTAAAATCTCTTCTCCGGGTAACAGGGACACATAACGGTAATACTGAGAATTGGAGCGACGGAATCCATGATCTTCGGGGATATCATTGTTATTCGCATCCCCCTCCAGTAACTCATAAGCATTTTCACGAACAAACAGAACGTTGCCGGTGGATGGAAAACTAAAACTACCGGATGACGGTTGCCAAGTCAGGGATTGCACTTCCAACATCAACGGTTTGGTCTCTTCAACGACCCAGATGTTATCCGAAAGAAATAAGGAACCGCTGGGAGTAAAAGAATCGGTTAGGGATGTGGATGGGAAGATAACCTCTCCATATAAATCCATGCGGGAATCATCGTCTGTCCATCCCAAACCTGCAGGCAAAACCACGACCAAGTCTGCAAACAATCCATCTTTGGATAATTCCATGCCACCATCCGAACGGTAGCGGACCCCGTGGAGAATCACTTCCTCCAGTGGATCCACGGGCAGAATATGAGTATCTGTAGCATCTACCGTATAATCCAGCGTGACCGGATCTTTGACCACCAGCAAACCATTAAATGTAAATTCTTTTCCATTTACGGTTCCGGTTCCGCTGATCTTGTGATCCTTATCGCTCAAATAGCTGCGCATCTCCCAGTCGCTAATTTCGATCGAGGTCTCCACCCCGTTAAACCATAATACCCCCGAGTAATGATTCACCAGAAAAGATCCGTAGGTCGAATTGTTCCCTTCCTTGAATTCGTCCAATACATTCCCCGAATCCAAAGTTACCGCCGTTTGATAGAACACTTTCGGTAATTTAATATTCGCCGGAATACTAAAATCAAAAACCCGGGTTTCATTTTGTTCGCTACCCACCGGCAGATTTAAAGTTTTCACTTCGGAGAGAGAAATAATTTGAGGCGTCATATTTACCTCATATAAAAAAGTGACCGGTTGATTAGAAAGATCTTCACTTCCGGCCCGATAGGATAACTCCTGACTGAGCGGAATGACCTTGGGATCATCAAAACCCCGAAAAGTATATTTGGTGATTTGCGCTTCTTGGGAAATTGCGACGAGGTCCGGAGCCACATCTATATGAATGTCTCTAAATTCACGACCGGCCGAAGGCCAACTACCGGTATCGGACTGTTGAATGACCAGAGACACGGGACCATCCAGATTCGCCTCATTTTCAATGGCCATCGCCACAATATCCAGGGAGAAGCTCTCCCAATTCGTGGTGCCATCCGGTAAATCTAATAGAACAAAGGGTTGGTGGTCTACATCAAATAAAACCACCCCGTCAACGCCACTGGTTTCATTCATGGCCCGATGCTCAAAATGGAGAGTCGCAGATGTAACGCCATCAAGGTCCAAGGTAAGGTTTATAGTGCTGGTACCTGTTTGACCTTCAACAACGGAATCCATACGCAAAGCACTCGGTGGCATGGTTAATAACGTCTGTGCATAGGCTGTTGAAGGGGTACTCGGATTCAAAAGCGTCTCCTGGACACCTGTCACTTGTACACCTTTTAATGCCTCTCCAAATTCAGTGCTCTCGGGGGTTACCAACGAACCGGTTCGATAATAATAGGTCATATCCCCCTCCCAATAAGCCCCAATAATATAGTACTTTCCCGCCCTCAACCATAAATCGGTATCCCCTGAAGAAACCGAACCATTGCCTACCGAAACCACCACCGGCAAATCAGAAATCCGCACAAAAGTTCCGTTTTCCGTATCGCTTTCATAAACCATAAAACGGGCATTACTCTCCTCGCCACGGGTCCAGTTCATTTCATGCGACAACAAATAATGATCCCGATCCACACGATATTTTTGCCCCCGGAAAATACCCGAATTCACAGAACTTGAGTTCGCAGCTGAGGAAGGAAGTGTGGTTGTAAACAGTGGTCCCGACCGCAAACGTTGAAGGTATCGATTTCCGGATGGGGAGATACTTTGAATGTTTCCCGGTGTCGCGGTCGTGCTATTTGTATATCCAGAAACCAAGGTTCCGAAAGCCACCGCCTCTTGTGCATTAGAATTGTTGAACCCATATCCGGTATCGTCAATCCAACCCGCACCTATAATATAATACTTTCCTGCTTCGAGGGGGAGTAAAAACTCTCCACTGCTCACGTAACCTTCACCAGCGGGCACCCATTTAGAGCGCACGTGCACCTGCGAATATGCCCCTGTCAATGTAGAGCCTTCATAGACAATAAAATGAACCAGTTGTGCTTCGGCCCGTTCTAAATAAAAATCATGTGCAAATAAATAGCTGTCTATATCACTTTGATATACATTCCCCCGGAACCGTAATTCACCCGAAAGTATGGTCGGTGCGATCGTCATCCCCACTTCATTGGTTATCCCCTGCACCATTTGAATTCGACCTTCTCCATAAGTCTCGAAAGCCAAGTCTTCTCTTTGCGGGAGCCCTGCGGATTCAAGCGGTTCAGTAAAAGGCAACTCCATTTGAGCCCATAAAGCAGGCAAAGAACATAAGAGAATTAAATTGAAGCACAACCCTTTTAATTTCATGAAGACACCCGTTAAATTTTCACATTCGAATAGCCAACACAAAGGTTGTCAATTTATAGGGTCTATCAATACGTAATTATAGGTATAGCACAAGATAAATATCAAATTTCAATAGAAATATTTTTGAATTAATTACAATTATTTAATTCAAACAAAACTGAATAACATTATTTACATAAAAATAATTAATGCAACAAAGAGTTATCTATCTACGTTTCCTCTTTGCAACACCCAAAAAAGGAAATACTTGATCAGAGATCAGATCATCAGCTGGTATTCAAGAATTAAACCAAGAGCTCCCGCATCACCCGAACTTCTTCGCCCATATCATCGGGCTTGAACATGGAGGATCCTATATCAAACACGTTTGCGCCGTGATCAAAACAGGTTTTGCAGGTTTCCCGATTGAGTCCGCCATCCACTGAAATATCCAAGTCGGGATAGGTCTGACGTAATTCTTTTATACGTGTCAAAGGTTCAGAGAGAAAAGACTGTCCACCGAATCCGGGAAATACGGTCATAAACAACACTTCGTCGACCAAAGGCAATACGGATTCAATCGCGGAGAGCTCGGTATCGGGGTTGAGCACAATGCCGGGTTTCACCCCTTTATCCCGAATCCGTTTCAGCGTTTCAGCATGATCGTATTCCGGTTCGATATGCACCAGCAAAGAACTTGCCCCCGCATCGCAAAATGCATCCACATATTTATCCGGACGAATCATCATCAGATGAACATTCAAAGGAATACTTACCGCTTTCCGGGCCATGGCCACCACGGCCGGACTAAAACTCATATTGGGCACAAAAATCCCGTCCATGAGGTCGATATGCACCGCATCCGCACCGGCCTGTTCTACCCGGACACAGGCGTCATATAAATGTCCGATATCGGCTGCCAGAATGGAGGGTTGAATCATGACCGCAGGCATTACAGAGCCTCCCGCATGGCGGTGATTTTCTCAAACACTTTTACCGCGGCATCCGCCACCGGAATCGCTTCGAAATCTTTGTCGGTACGGGCTTTGAGTTCCACCTCTCCTTTCGCCAGTCCGCGTTCACCAATGGTCAGACGCAAAGGAAGTCCCAATAAATCCGCATCTTTGAATTTAAATCCGGGACGCTCTTCCCGGTCATCCATCAACACATCCACGCCCTGCGCTTCGAGGATGGTTTTGATGTCATCCGCATGTTGCATACAGGTTTGATCTTTAGGACTGAGGACGGTGATCAGTAATTCAAACGGCGCCACCGAGATAGGCCAAATGATGCCGAATTTGTCATTGGACTGCTCGATCACGGCCTGCAAAGTGCGGCTGACGCCGATACCGTAACACCCCATGACCGCGGGTTGGCTTTTGCCATTTTCATCCAGGAAGCTGGCGCCCAGCGCTTCGGTATATTTGGTGCCCAGTTTAAACACATGACCGACTTCAACCCCACGTTTTTCCACCAGACGTCCTTTGCCGTTGGGTGCTAAGTCTCCGGCGTAAGCCAATGCAACATCTACAAATTCAGTAATAGACGTATCCCGTTCCAAATCAAAGTTTTTAAAATGGGCATCCGTCTCATTGGCTCCAATGACCCCGCCCTTCAGCCCCTGCAGACTGCGGTCGGCTATGATCGGAATCTCCAGCCCCACCGGACCGGCGAATCCCACTTCCGCTCCCGTCACCTCACGAATCACTTCCGGATCCGCCAATTCCGCCCCCGGAAGAATTTTATTGAGTTTAATATCATTCACATCCCGGTTTCCGGGCAGCAATACCGCCACCGGTTTTTCGTCCGCCACATAAATCAGGGTTTTCACCAACTGACGGGTTTCAATTTTCAGCATGTTCGCGACCGCTTCGATTTTTCCGGAATGGGGAGTTGCCACTTTTTCCAAAGCCAACTCAGCACCTTCAAATTCCATGGGTAAATCACAGAAACCTTCCGCCCGTTCGAGGTTGGCCGCATACGATCCGTCATCTGCTTCCAAAATAGCATCTTCACCCGCATCGCAGGGAATCATAAATTCGTGGGAAGAGGATCCGCCCATATCCCCGGTATCCGCATCCACCGCCATGGCATGTAAACCGCAGCGTTTGAAGATCCGCACATAGGCATCATACATCTTTTTGTAACTCTCATCCGCCGCTTCAGAACTCACATCGAAACTGTAGGCGTCCTTCATAATAAATTCTTTACCGCGCATCAGACCAAAACGCGGACGGATTTCATCCCGGAATTTGGTTTGAATCTGATAAAAATTGCAGGGCAACTGTTTGTAGGAAGTAATTTCACGGGAGACCAAATCCGTAATAATTTCTTCATGTGTCGGTCCCAACACCATTTCACGGTTTTGACGATCTGTTACCCGGAACATCCCGTTCTTTAAGGTTTCATATCGACCGGATTTCTCCCAGATTTCTTTGGGGTGCATGGCCGGCATCAAGACTTCCTGGGCTCCGGCACGGTCCATTTCTTCCCGTACGATATTTTGTACTTTCCGTAAAGAGCGAAGGCCCAAGGGCAGATAGGTATAGAGACCACTGCCGAGACGGCGAATCAACCCCGCCCGAAGCATCAGTTGGTGGGAGATAATTTCCGCATCCTGCGGGGTTTCTTTTAAAGTGGGAATCAACAGTTCGGACCAGCGCATAATTTTCCTTTTGATCAAGTAATTCGAGGGCGCACCCTGCCCCAAGAACGTCAATTGTTCAAGCCGAATGTGTCAGGACTCCAAGGCGGCGTCCTTCCATTTATTGCAGAGCCCGCGTCCCGTGGTCCGGCATCGGTTACATTGTCCCGTTGACAAAAGAAATGACCTCCTTACTTAAACCTGTATTTCAATAATACGTCCCTACAAATACCATGCTGGAAAACACGAATAAACCTCTTGTCCGCTATCTCGACGAAACCGATAATATCAGCTGTCCCTACGGCCAGGTGAAACGGATCATTACCGGGGGAGAATTTCCCGGAGCAAATGTGCATGTGGTCACGGTCAGCCGCGGAGGCGAGCATTATCACCCAGCGTATACGGAAGTATATTATGTGCTTTCCGGCACTGGCAAAATCACCCTTGGCGGGCAGATTCATGTGCTCCGTCCCGGTGCAGTGGTGGTGATTCCGGCAGGGACGGTTCATTCCTTGGCATCTGATACAGACGAAGATTTAACCTTCATCATCTTCGGCATGCCGGGCATGTCGATCGATGCGCCTGAAGCCCACCCGCAGAAACCAGAGAGAACAAAGGTTTAAGTCAACAGTTCCAACTGCGTATTCATAAGGATTTTCTTGGACTTGCCACTGGAGGAAAGCCTAAACATGGAGTAATGAACCCGAATGTCATCACCTAAAACAGCTATCATCGGCGGCGGAATCGCCGGACTTTCCGCAGCCTGGTTCCTTAAAGAAGCCGGAAAAACGCCCACAGTATTTGAAGCGACGGACCATTTTGGTGGCAAAATCATCAGTAAACGCATGGAAGGGTGCCTGCTGGAAGGCGGACCTGACTCTCTGCTTACCGAAAAACCCTGGGCACTTCAGTTGTGCCGTGAACTGGGTTTGGAATCCGAATTATTGCCTTCCAACGATGGGCAACGTTCATTTTCAATTTTGCACAATCAGCGTCTGCACCCTTTCCCTGCGGGTTGCAAACTTTTCATTCCCCAAAAAATCACGCCGATTTTAACCACACCGCTGCTCTCGCCTTCTGGAAAAGCGCGAATGTTGATGGAACCGTTTCTTAAACACCGCGCCCCCGAAGGTGACGAAAGCTTAGCTGATTTCACCCGACGTCATTTTGGTCAACAAACCCTGGACCGTTTGGCCGGTCCTCTCCTTGGAGGCATTTACGGCGGAGATCCGGAAGACATGAGCATGTCCGCCACGTTTCCCCGTCTGCAAGGGCTGGAAAAGAAACATGGCTCGCTGGTGAAAGGCATGGCAAGTATGATGCGGGATGCTCAGAAACGCAGCAGGGCCGGCACCGCGCCCTCCCTGTTTACTTCACTTAAATCGGGTATGCAAATTCTACCCGACACCCTGACTTCAAAACTGGACGGATTTTTACGTCCCAATCACCCGGTAAATCATATTCAGAAAACCTCATCCGGATGGTCAGTAGACGGTGAAGACTTCGAGCAATTGATCATCGCCCTGCCCGCACGGCACGCCGCGACACTTTTCACGGAAGTGGATACATCTTTAAGCACTTTACTCTCCCAACAGCAAAGTTCCAGTTCGGCCACCCTGTCGTTGGTGTTCGACCGCAAAGATCTTGAGAGCATCCCCAGCGGATTTGGATTTATGTCTGCTCATCCACTCACTTCCATTTTGGTGGGTTGCACCTGGACCGGAAATAAATTTCAATTCCGTGAAACCGAAAACCGCTTTGTTTGCCGACTGTTTTTGGGAGGACCGGATATGAACAACATAATCCTTACGGGAGAAGATCACGAACTCATTCAACCCGCCCTCGACGCTTTAAGAACCATTTGTCCCTTTATTCCTGAACAGCCTTTGGCACACTGGTTGCAGCGCTGGCCCAACGGAAATCCCGGCTACACATTGGGGCATCTCGATTGGGTCAGGAAAATCAAAACGCAGGCGGATACCCTCGGAAACCTCCATTTCTGTGGCAGCAGTTACGGAGGGGTTTCGGTTTCTGATTGTGTGAAACAGGCTCAGGAACTGGTTTCTTAGGAATTAGGGATTCGGGGAATTGGGAGAATGGGAACGGGTCTTCACCCCTTCCCGATTCACCCAATTTCTACATTCCCTTTAAACCTTCTTTTTATGAACAACCCATTGAGTTTCCGCAATTGAAACATTTGTAGCAAGCCCCGTTACGGACGGTGATGCTGCCACAGATATCGCATGCAGGTGCGTCATCCATAAAGTGCTCAAACTGGCTATCTACGCGCTCGGAACTTTGGGTATTGTCGATCGAAACAGGATCCACGACTTCCGGTTCCGGTGTTGCAGGTGATGCCAATACCGGTTTGTTTTCCACAAAAGTGATATGCATCCAGCGGAAAATATAATCAATCAGACTTTTCGCCATGGGGATGTCAGGATTTTTGGAGAATCCACTGGGCTCGAATCGCGCATGCATGAACTTGCGGTTCAAGGCCTCCACAGGGACCCCGTATTGAAGACACATGCTGACTGCCGTACCAAAGGCATCCATCAATCCACCTACGGTACTTCCTTCTTTGGCCATGATGATAAATAATTCACCCGGGGTCCCGTCGGCATAAAGCCCCACGGTCAAATATCCCTCGTGACCCGCCACTTCAAATTTATGGGTGATCGATTGACGGGTATCATCCAGACGCATCCGACGGGGACCGGCAGCTTCCGGTTCGGATTTTTTCTCTTTGGCGGCCCCGGAGTTCACCGGCTGACTGCGTTTGCTTCCGTCGCGATAAATTGCCACCGCTTTTAATCCTAATTTCCATCCTTCAATATAGGTCTGGGCAATTTCTTCCACCGTGGCCGTTTTGGGCATGTTCACGGTTTTACTGATTGCGCCGGAGAGGAAGGGTTGAGCCGCGGCCATCATCCGCAAGTGGGACTGGTAAGACAAGCTTCGGGTACCGTTACGGGCTACAAACGCACAATCAAAGACTTTCAAATCCTCATCTTTCAGATGAGGTGCGCCTTCAATGGTATCGTTGGCATCGATATAAGATACAATATCAGTGGTTTCATCCGAAGAATAGCCCAATTGTTTAAGCGCCATGGGTACGGTCTGATTGACAATTTTCAGCATCCCGCCCCCTGCCAGCATTTTGTATTTCACCAGGGCAATATCCGGTTCAATTCCTGTGGTGTCACAGTCCATGAGGAATCCAATGGTGCCGGTGGGTGCCAACACCGTGACCTGGGCATTACGGAAGCCATGCGCTTTTCCCAGTTGTAACACTTGGGTTCCTAAATCTTCCGCCGCTTCCAATAAATGTGCAGGACATCCATCGCCAATGCCCGCAATCGCATCCGCATGCTGCTGAACCACGCTGAGCATTTGGGATTTATTTTCCGCATATCCATCAAAACTCCCCAGGGCGTTTGAAATGCGTGCGGACTGACAGAAAGCTTCCAAGTGCATGACTGCCGTAATCGCGCCCGCCATGCTCCGGCCTTCATCTGAATCATAACTATGACCTTTCCCCATGAGCAATGCGCCCAGGTTTGCAAATCCCAAGCCAAGTGTCCGGTAACGGTGACTGTTGGCCGCAATCTGCGCGGTGGGATAGCTGGCGTTGTCTACTAAAATATCCTGAGCCGTAATGAAGATATCCACGGCGGATTTAAAACGTGCAACATCAAAATTGCCTTTGCTGTCCATGAACTTCATGAGATTTAATGAAGCCAAATTACAGGCAGTGTCATCCAGAAACATGTACTCGGAGCAGGGATTACTGGCATTAATCGGTCCGGATTCCGGACAGGTGTGCCAGCGTTGAATGGTATCTTCGTATTGCACTCCGGGGTCTCCGCAAATCCAGGTCCCTTCGGCCATCGCGTTCAGCAAATCACGGGCGGGATAACTGGGTCCGGATTTTGTGGGATCGGTCACCCAGGTGGTGGTCCACTCTTTGTCATCGATGACGGCCTGCATAAAGGCGTCAGTCACCCGAACACTCAGATTTTCATTCTGAAAACAGACAGAGCCATATGCATCCCCATTGAAATCTCCACTGTATCCTTCTTCAATCAATGCCCAGGCTTTTTGCTCTTCTTTGGTTTTGGCCTGAATAAAATCCATAATATCAGGATGATGGACTTTTAAGCTGTTCATTTTAGCGGCCCGACGGGTTTTGCCACCACTTTTCACCACAGAAGCAACGGAATCATACACCCGCAGGAAACTCAAAGGCCCACTGGGTGTGCCGCCACCGCTCATGGTTTCTCTTGAAGAACGAATCGGCGTTAGATCGCTTCCCGTGCCACTGCCGAATTTAAACAACATCGCTTCGCTTTGTGCGAGTGCCATAATGCTATCCATGGTGTCTTCTACAGACTGAATAAAACAGGCGGAGCATTGGGGATACTCATACTGGGTGTTGGCGCGTTTAATTTTCTCATCTTTGGGGTCCCAGTAATAACTGCCTTCCCCACTTCCTTCACCCACATTGTACTCATGATATAAACCGCAGTTGAACCAAACCGGGGAGTTAAACGCGCCATATTGATTCAAACACAACCAGGTTAACTCATCATAAAACAGATCCGCATCCTCTTTATTTTCAAAATATCCATCTTTCAACCCCCAATCTGCAATACTGCGGGACACCCGGTGAATCAGTTGCCTGACCGAAAATTCGCGTTCGGGCGTCCCGACTTTTCCATAAAAATACTTGGAAGCCACCACGTTGGTCGCGAGCATGGACCAGGTTTCCGGGACTTCGACATCAGATTGTTCGAATAAAACGCCACCTTTATCATCAGATATTGATGCCGTGCGCTTTTGCCATTTTACTTGATCAAAGGGACTCACCCCCTTGGTGCTGAAACTACGTTTGAAGTGAAGTTTGGAGGGGGTTTTGGATGCAGGATTTGCTGTTTGAGTCATGTTGTTTAGCAGTAGGAGTTTATGAATATGATACGAAATGTCCTATTTAAACCACAAGATGTAGTATGGCGAAAGACAAGGTACACAATATAGACAGTGTGCTGCGTCCAAATAAAGAGAAAAAATAAACTAAATGAAAATCTTCACACTTTTCTTAGGAAAAAAGCCAAAAGAAAGTATTTCATCAGATCCGGGATCACAGAGCAGAGCACCGGGTGAATCAACGGACCGAACATCTCCCCTATGGCTTTTTCAGTTTTACCGGAGATTTGCGAAGAGGATAAAGCTCCCGGCACATTTCACAAACCGTACCATCACACCCGCGCGCTGAACAGTATTCCCGTCCGTAATAAATGATTTGCAGATGCAGGGCATTCCATCGGGATTCTGGAAATAGTTTTTTCAAATCTTTTTCAGTCTGCACCACATTTTTGCCATTACTCAAACCCCAGAGCTGGGCCAGCCGGTGAATATGGGTGTCCACGGGAAAAGCCGGATGTCCAAATGCTTGAGACATGACCACGGAAGCGGTTTTGTGCCCTACCCCGGGAAGTTCTTCCAGGAGCTCCATATTTTCGGGAACCTCTCCCTGATATTTCTCCACCAGAATTTTTGATAATTCAGAAATGGCTTTTGATTTTCGGGGAGAAAGTCCACAGGGACGAATGACCTCCCGAATTTCTTCAACCGCAAGCCTGCTCATCTCATCCGGAGACGCCGCCAGCTGAAACAGTGCGGGTGTCACCTGGTTCACCCGGAGATCTGTACATTGCGCGGAGAGCAGAACCGCAATCAGCAGCGTGTAACTGTCCTGATGATCCAAAGGAATAGGCGGATCCGGATACAATGCCTGCAGCCGGGTATCGACTATAGCGGCTCTCTCTACCCGCGTCATGATTATTGGCTTTGCCAACGGTTCTGATCAGACAGAATAACCGAATTTCCGCCACTGATGGGGAAACCAACCCGTAAGGGCCAATCACGGGGCAGCGGATTCAGATCCATAATGGGTTTCCAACTAATATAATTCCCTCTCACCAAATGGGACTGATAGGGAAGATCCCGGGTTAACATCGTGAGATACAACCCCTTAATCGGTTGAAGACGATCATTGATTTCAAAGAACTGATCCACCGTAAGTGGAAGATACAATGAAAGTTTTCCACCATACCAAGCGGTTGCCCAGGGCATATCAGTACTCACCAATTCCGTGGGTTCAAACGGAGCTGTAATCAGAGAAATTTCCCGGGCAAGATAAGGCGGATAACTGGACGGTTTGGGCGGCATTAAGGTAACCAGTAATGGCAAAGCCTGTAAAAATACAAATAAAGAAATGATACCCAAACTGACAATTTGAACCGTGATTTGCATGCGGTCCAACAGGAGATAAAAAAAGGCGGTTCCATATAAAATGATCAACGGGAACATGACATGCGCAATTTCAAACTGTTCATGCCCAAAAATACCCGCGGCCAAGATCAGTGCCACATATGACACGAGAATAAGCCATCGAAGGATTTTCACCGGCGTCCGTTGAAAACTGTAAAAATAAGTCACCACAAACAGGCAAAGTGCGATGCCTGATCCCAAAGGCACTTCCGTAAACGAAAAGGCCTTTTGGGTTGCACCCAATACCCGAACAATCAGTCCGCGGATAAGGGAACTGCTTTCATTATTCACCTCCCCATAACTCCGCATATAAAAGTCTTGTGAATCTCCTTGCAGCGCATAGTGCGGCGCCAATCCGAAGGGGCTCCCGGAAACCGACATATTGCGGAGAATCCATGGGGTCATCCCGACAAGCACCACCAGCAATACCAATCCGACCGGCAGCCAGGCTTTCTTTTTTAAACCTAAGAACAAAGCCATGATATAACCGGGAAGCAATACCACGCTGCCATAACGGGTCAGAAACAACAGCAGCAATGCTCCCGCACCCAACAGCGCGGGGACAAATAAACGGATTCCGTGGGCGTCTTCATTTGCTGCCGCATTGAGGATGGAAACCAGACACCAGATCGAAAAGCTGTAACACAACAGTGCAAATGAAATCTCCGTGCCGGAAATGGCACCCGCCCAAAGTTGTCCGGTGAGCAGGAAAATCGTGACCGCAGTAAATGCAACCCTTGGACTAAACAATTGGCGTCCGAGTAAATACACAAACAAACCGCTGAAAAAACAAAACAATAAATTCAAGGGAATGATCACCCATTGTTCCGGCACATACCGGGTGCCGGTCGCTTGAGGAAATTGAGTGCCAAAGACTTTAAAAACAGTGCCCAGTAACACGGGATATACCGGGGCATTCACCAAATCAGGTTGACCCACCATCAGGGGCATCCCGGGTTGTTGCCTGAGTTTTCCGTGCTGCTCTAAATAATGAAGATCTCCGGGGCGAATCACCCGGGTATTTAATTTTCCATTTTCTGAAAAATTGCGGGCCAATTGTGCCTGATCCATTGCTTTAGGACTATTGAATCCATGGTATTGGGTCGCGACATACAGCAATGCCATTAATCCCATAAATAAAATGTAGAGAGAGGCCTTCAAAATAGCGGGGCCCACCCCCACTTCTAAATGATAAACGAGATTTTGTGCGCTGGAATTAAATTGTTTTGCCATGAAATGTACTCCTAAATAGGAGGACAAGATAGTGGGTTCCACGTCCCGCATCAAGGGTAGAAATCAACTGAATGCACGGCGGGAATGCTCTTGGCGTATTCTCAAATACAGTTTCCGGGAGCGCCCGGGCAAGGTTCGAATGAAAGGATACGTTAAACGCCCGATTTCATAAGAATTTTGGCCCGGTGTAACCGCAAATTTTGCCGCAGATTTTTCGGCGATTGCGGACCGATAGCCACTTTCTTCCAACAGTGAATACGCGATTTTTCCGCAAACACCCCAGGGAAAACAGATTTGGGTGACTTTGGTCGGCAATCTTTTTTCTAGATCCTCGCGGGATTGGGTGAGTTCATAGGAAATCGCATGTAGTTGTTCTTCCGGCGTTTCAATCTGCAGGAAGTATTTTTTATACAAAAAAGGAGCCACATCGGGATCATCATGGATGGCTTTTACCACCATGGGATCCACATCATGCCGTACCCCGTCGCTCAATCGGGAGCGCACAGGCAACAGGGGATGAAATACATTTCGATTGGAAAGGGTTTTTAACTGCGCCCCGCTCTCATTGAGTAATGGCCAATTCAGGGGGGGGAGAAACGTTTCGGGTTGAATTAACCGCAGGAATTTATCATGGGAAAAAATATATCCATGCGACCAACTGTTCGACTGCACATCCACCAGCCCCCTTTTCTGCAAGGCCAGCAATTCTCCCCAGGAGCAGAAAGGATTTTTCGTATAATCCACATCCGGATCATGCCCCGGCTGCCCCCACACCGGCCGGAGTGCGGGTAATTCAGAAATGCGTCCCGGGATGGCGTAAGTAATCGCCTTAAATCCATATCGTTCCAATAATGGCGCAACCACCGTCCATACACTGGCCCAGGCATGATCAAAACAGAGAACCACTTCTTTAGGATCCGGCTTCCGATTCCCTTCGATGAAGGCTTCCATTTCAGCCGACTGAATGGTCCGATACCCATTTTCCATCAAATAGATAAGGTAGGGTTCCAACTCCTGACGGGTGATCCGGGAGAACTTAAATACCGGCAGGCAGCCGCCTCTTCCCAAACCAAACACAAACGAGGGCCACTTCCCTTTCAGAAACTGGAGCTTTTCATGCCAAAAAGAATCCCGTTCGTTGAATGGAATGGGATTTTTCATACTTACAAGCCATTAACAATTTCGGAAATCAAACCCGGACCCCGATAAATGAGTCCGGAATAAACCTGCACCAATTTGGCGCCTGCATCTAATTTTTCCTTTGCATCATCCGCGGAGAAGATGCCTCCGACACCAATTATCGGCATCTTACCATCCAGCCGTTTCGACAAGCCTTTGATGATTTCCGTTGACCGTTGCCGAACCGGTGCCCCACTCAATCCCCCCGCCTCTTCGGCCCGGGGATGTCCGGCCACCGCGGTTCGATCCAGCGTGGTATTGGTGGCAATCACCGCATCCATCCCGGATCCGAGCAAAGCTTCCACAATAAAATCAAGTTGGGCCTCGTCCAGGTCCGGCGCAATTTTGACCGCAATGGGAGTGTGGACACCGGTTTCTTTCATCAGAGCTTTGCGGGTATCCGCAATCGAACGCAACAGGTCCGTGAAGGCATCCCCTTTTTGCAACTCACGTAAGTTGCTGGTATTGGGGGACGAAATATTTACAGTCACGTAGTCCGCCCGCTTATACACCGCACGTAAACCCAACACATAATCAGCTTCGGCCCGTTCAATCGGGGTATTAAAATTTTTACCAATATTGATTCCGACAATGCCCTGATAGCGGGCCTGACTGAGATGATCCAGCAACGCATTTACGCCGCCATTGTTAAAACCCATGCGGTTAATCACCCCTTCATGTTCCGGGAGTCGGAAGAGTCGCGGTTTCGGGTTTCCGGGTTGCGGAAGCGGAGTCACGGTTCCCAGCTCAAGAAACCCAAATCCCAATGAAGCCAAACCGTCAATGCAGGTGCCATCCTTATCCATTCCTGCGGCCAAACCTACCGGATTGGCAAATCGGAGCCCCATCATTTCCACCGGTTTATCAGGAACCGGACCCGCCATAAAATGGGGTTTTCCGGGACGCGCAGTCTTT
Source organism: Kiritimatiellaeota bacterium B1221 (assembly GCA_029269125.1). Classification (GTDB taxonomy): domain Bacteria; phylum Verrucomicrobiota; class Kiritimatiellia; order SS1-B-03-39; family UBA6053; genus UBA6053. The sequence goes on from JARHXX010000003.1 coordinate 254,055, forward strand.
TGTAACAGTTTTAGAGTCCGTTCATGAACCTTCTCGGGGTCCATACGAAAAGCAATGGATTTAAAAAGTGGGTAAAGCATAAAGACTCCCTTAGTCTTTTTTGAACAGGACACAACAATTGTGTCCGCCAAATCCGAAAGCATTACTCAAAGCCACCTTCACCGTTTTCTCTTTGGCCGTGTTGGGGGTGATGTCTAAATCACAGGCCGGATCAGGAGTTTCATAATTAATCGTCGGTGGTATGGCCCCGCGATTCATCGCCAAAATGGAAACAACCGCTTCAATGGCCGCCGCCCCCGCGAGTAAATGTCCGGTCATCGATTTGGTGGAGCTGATACTTAAACGATGCGCACTTTCCCCAAATGCCCGATGAATGGCCCGGGTTTCTCCGGCATCATTCAATACCGTGCTGGTTCCATGGGCATTGATATAATCCACCTCTTCCGGGTTCACGCCCCCCTTCTCCATTGCCAATTTCATACAGCGGGCCGCTTGGCGCGCTTCAGGGTCCGGCGCCACAATATGATGGGCATCACAGGTGCGCCCCGCTCCGGCAATCTCAGCATAAATCCGGGCACCACGCTTTTTGGCGTGGGCTTCACTTTCAAGCACCAGTACCGCCGCCCCTTCGCCCATCACAAACCCGCAGCGATCCGCATCAAAAGGACGGGAGGCCCGTTGGGGTTCATCCTGATAATTTCGGCACAATGCGCGCATCGCGGAAAAACTGCCAACCCCCATTTCATTGATAGATCCTTCGCATCCACCAGCCAGCATAACATCCGCCTCGCCCCGTTTAATCAGGTCCATGGCATCCGCCAAAGCGTGATTCCCCCCTGCACAGGCGGTGGTCACCACATAATTGGGTCCATTCAGCCCATATTTGATCGCAATATGCCCGGAAACAATATTCAGAATCAATTGGGAAACCATAAAAGGAGAAAACGCTTTAGGCCCTTTTTCAGGAAGCGCCATTCCGGCTTTTTGGGCCACATGCAATCCGCCGGTCCCGCACCCCATCACCACCCCGGCCCGTTCTGAATCAATTTCATCCGAATTCAGACCTGCATCTTCCCAGGCATCAATGGCGGCCGCAAATCCAAACTGACTGAACGGATCCATTTTTTTCGCATCTTTGGCCGGCATGTATATATCAGAATCAAAAGCGGTCACCTCTGCGGCGATTTGCACAGGATATGCCGAGGCATCAAAACTTTGAATACGACGCACCCCCGAAGTGCCTGACAAAAGAGCGTTCCAGAAAGAATCCAACGTGCATCCCAAAGGGGAAATGACACCCATACCGGTTATGACCACTTTATTCATAAGAATTTAGTTAGCAGGAAACAAGGTAAGGGGCAAGTGAAGGAACGTTCAATCTTTTAAAAAACCGTTTTTTTTTAACAGTGGGCTTTACAGGATGTGCAGCGGATCAATCGCCGATTTCCACATAAATCCCGCCACCTAATAAAACGTCGTTAGCGTACAAAGCACAAATCTGGCCCTTGGCAATTGCCCGCTGGGGCTGACTCCATTCTATGCGGGCACCCCCTTCCTCGAGAGGAATATATGTAATATCCACCGATTTCGCCCGGTAACGCGGACGTGCCTGAATTTGACACCTTTCCATGATGGGGTCACCGGTAAATGAAAGTTGACGAATGACACAGCTGTTGGAATAAAGATTCGGGGTATCCGGCTCATCAAAGGCAATCACCAGCTCGCGGGATTCCTTGCGTTTCTCCACCACCACATAACTTTTCTTAAAAGTGTTTGAAGCAACCCCGATTCCTTTACGTTGCCCCAGGGTATAAAAATGTAATCCGCGGTGCTTCCCTAAAACTCTTCCATCCTGAGAAACAATATTTCCGGGCTCATCCGGCAGGTACGTGCTCAAGAAGTCGGACATTTTAATCTGCCCGATAAAACAAATCCCCTGACTGTCCTTTTTGGCGGCAGTGGGCAGACCAAATTTTTCGGCGACTTTTCGTACATCCGGTTTAAGCAACTCACCAATGGGAAAGCGGGCGGCCTGCACCTGTTCCGGTTGCATCATGGCCAGAAAATAGGTCTGGTCTTTGTTGGGATCGAGACCGGTGAGGATTTCACGCCGTCCATCATCCCTTACCCGACTGCGGGCATAATGCCCGGTGGCCACCGTATCAAACCCTTTGGATAAAGCCCACTCGCGAAACACCCCAAATTTAATTTCCCGGTTGCACATTACATCAGGATTGGGGGTGATGCCATCTTCATAGCCCTGCAGCAGATAATCCACAATGCGGGTTTTGTATGCATCCATCAGGTTTACCACTTCAAAAGGAATACCCAAGGTGCCGGCGACTGCGGAGGCATCCTCCACATCCTGCATCCAGGGACAATCCCCCAGGATATTGTCCTCATTGATCCAGTTTTTCATGTAGGCAGCAGAGACATCATAGCCCTGCTCCAGCAGCAACGCCGCTGCTGCAGAACTGTCCACCCCACCGGAGAGCGCCACCATAATCTTCTTTTTCGACATCTGGCTTATTCTGGGCTGACGTCTTCAGTCACCGGATCCAATATCGGTTCAATCAGCACTTCATCAATGTCTTCCTGAAACGTTTCCATAAAGGGCACGGAATCATCTGAAAGTTTATCATGGATACGGCGCATGGCTTTTTCAATGGATACGTCCATCACCACTTCTTCATCCACACAGACAATCACCCGTTTGAGCTGCGGAATACTTAGACTGCCGGTGGCCTCCATGTAGAAAGGCTGAATGTATATAATCCGTCCATCGATCGGCAAAATAATCATTTTACCCCGCTTCACTTCTGATCCCTGCTGGTTCCACAAAGTGATGCTTTGAGCAATATCCGTATTCTGATCAATCAATGCATTTACCTGAGGCGGACCGATAATGGTGCTGCCTTTCGGGAATGTGTAAAAAATAATTTCTCCGTAATGGTCCCCATCTGATCGAACCACCCCCAGGGCGCGGAGATTTCGGGGCTTGGTGTCTTCAGAATTCTTCACCCCTGCCAGTTCCGCTTCCTTATCGATATAGGGCAATAAAGGTGTTAACAGCAGAAATTCACGTTTGCCGGGTTCAATTAAATCCAACGTGATGTAATACGGACGCATTTCAATCAGAGAATCCTGGTGGGTGAACTCCGCAAATTGCAAACGGTCTTCACTCAGATAATAAATTTCAGGGTCCTCCTGATGATAAATCGCGTACATCCGCATCTGAATTTCAAAAAGATTCCGGGGATACCGAATCTGACTTCTCAAATCATCCGGCATTTCCGAGAGATCCTCGATCAAGTTGGGATACATTTTCTGATAGGCCCGGCCAATAGGGTCTGTGGGATCTGCAAGATAATATTTGACGGTACCCTCATAGGCATCCACCACAATTTTGATGGAATTCCGGATATAATTCAGGTCGTTATTAAACGGTTGAGAATTCGGATACCATTTACTGGTGGTGTATGCATCCACAATCCAGTACATCCGGTCAGGCGTAACCGCCAGATAGGGATTATCATCCAACTGAAAGAACGGGGTTAATTCTTCAATCCGATCCACGATATTCCGGATGAAATGAATGCGGCTGTCTTTGGTGGTTTGGGTTGTGAAAAACAGATTCCGGTCTTTAAAATAAATCGCGAACAACGTTTTTTTCAGGAATCCGGAAATGGCGACGCCACCTTTTCCATCATATTTACTGGTAACAGCCCCGTTTCCTTCACCTCCGGGATAATGAAACTCCCCGTTTTCATTGGGGGCAATTACGTAATCCAAATCTTCCATGCCGTAGTAAATGCCCAGATGATTCACATCATAGCCCATTTGGGATTCAGGAGGCATGTTTTGGATAAACCAACGCATCCGCTCTTCCCCGCTTTGGGCCGCCGGGGTCATAACCATCCCATATCCATGTGTGTATTTTAACCGCTGATTCACCCAATTCTTGGCCTGAGCCGCGATGCCATCGGTATTGATTTCCCGGGCAGCCAAATAGACTTGCTGTAAACTTTCATTGATCATGTAGCGGGCGGCATCCACCCCGCTAAAACGGTAATAGGGGCGTAAAGCCTGCATTTGCTGGTAAACGGATTCCAGAAGCTCACTGTCCCATAAAGGGATATTGTCTAATTCGTTTAAGCCACCCGCCAAACTGAAAGAGGCGCCCGCTTCTTGCAACTCAAACGGTCTCCGTTTGACCCGGGTCAATTGATAGGCATCTAACGTCGCATCAATGGACTGCTTGATATACGGTCCCTGCACCCCTAATTCGTTGGGTACCACGTGCATAATATTTACGGAATTAAATAAGGCCTTGCTGTTGCGGACCCCATGGGCCACCAGAGACAAAATCACGAAAAGAATTACGGTTTTTAATCCCCGCTGACGGTAGATCCACAGAATGATGGAGATCGCCAAAGGAAGCATCATAAATGCAGCCAAACCGATCAAAGGCATTTGCCAGAAGACTTCCGTGTAACCGGGACCATAAAAGAGTTCGGCATTATTGGTGGTGTACTGAAGCATCAGTACTTCCAGTCCATATTCTGCGGCGTGCACCAGTAAAATGGAGAACACCACCAGGGATAAATGAAATTTTGCCCCCCGGTAAAGCGGCTGCCCCTCTTTGGAAAGCATCTTCAATTCCGCGGCATACAACACCACCAGCGCAATTAATAAGAAAACCAGGGTCAACAGAATCCGGCCATGAATCAACTTCAGCAAAGGCAATGCAAAAAGGTAAAAGGATACGTCTAATCGAAATAGTGCATCCGCACTGCCCGTTTGCGGAGCATTAAAATAAAGTAAAAAGTTTTCCCATTCCCTGAAAATCGGCAGGGCCAGGGGAATGGCCAAGATGAATGCCAATGGTGTATACACCTTGAGCGAACCGCTTCTGAAACCCTCAACTACTTTTTTGAATTTACTTTCTTTATGAAACTTGGTGACCCCCAAATACCGGGATGCGATCCAGAAATTCAGAAAAAGCATGAGAAAGAAAACAATAGTGACCCCGGTAAAGACAATATATTTATATCCGAGCTTGAGCAGCATAAACGGCAAATAGCCCAAAGAATCATACCAAAGGGCTTTCACCACAAAGTCGATCAGGAACGTATTAATCAGGACCAATCCTAACCCTAACACCAATACCAAAGGGACCAGCACACGCAAAATTTTCGGAAATCGTTTCATAGTTCTCTATTAAGGTTTCGGGGCATCGGGTGCAAGGGCAATGTCGCAGGTCTTGCAGGAAGAAAATGGAATTATCCCATCCAATCCGTTAAAAATTCCGGTGCCTGCGTCAGATCCTGAAAAATATGGTCTGCAAACAATGCCATTGCCGGGTCGACCGGGAAAAATTCGGGGACCAGCAGGGCCATTGCGCCGGAACGCTGGGCGGCCTCAATCCCGGGTGCGGAATCTTCAAATACCGCACAACGGCTGATGCAAACCCCCAGTCCCTCCGCCGCACGTTCAAATATTTCAGGTTCGGGTTTTCCGCGGTCAATTTCATCTCCCGCAATCACAAAAGAAAAAAAGTCCCGCAAACCGGTGCGCCCCAGTTTGTCTTCGGCCTGCTCCGCCCGGCTGGATGTCGCCAACGCCATCGGAACTTTTTTCACCTGAAGCCACTCCAACAATGCCCGGGCACCCTTTTTGATTGGTGGAGGTGCTTCGGTTACCAAACGGTGATAATGAAAATTCGCACGATCCAGCAAAGGGGCCACATTCTCATCAGGCAACGCCGCCTCAACGATCGCCTGAATATCGACCATATTGCGGCCCACCATACTTTTTTTCACTTCTTCTGTAACAAACAGACCTGTATCCTCTCCGGCATGGTCCCAGGATGCAGCCCCGATTCGTTCAGTATCAATAAGGGTGCCATCCATATCAAAGATGACGGCTTGAAGTTTTTGATGTATTTTTTCCATGTTCCTGCTTTCCTCAGGGCAAAAAGCGATTAAATCAACTAACTCTTCTAACTTTCTGATCCCCTATTTCACATGTCACTTGAAACTCTTCGATATTTAACGCCGTCACAGGTTCGCCAACTCGCCACTGAATACGGCACCCCTCTTTACGTTTACAGTGAACAGGAGTTGCGTCAGCGTGCCGAAGAAACACTTGCGTTCCCCAACCCTTTTGGACTCACGGTCCGCTTTGCCATGAAAGCGTGCCCGAACCGCAATGTGCTCAAAATCTTTGCAGAAATGGGACTCCACATTGACGCCAGTTCCGGTTGGGAAGTACAACGGGCGATGGCCGCCGGGATTCCCGCCCAACATATTTCACTTAGCGCCCAGGAATTACCCGCCAATCTCGGTGAACTTTTGGATGCCGGAATTGTGTTTAACGCGACCAGCTTGAATCAGATACGTGTGACCGGTGAAACACGTCCCGGACATGAAATAGGTGTTCGCTTCAACCCGGGCTTGGGATCCGGCGGAACCAACCGCACCAACGTCGGCGGCCCCGCCAGTTCTTTCGGTATCTGGCATGAACAAGCCGATGAGGCTTTGACCCTGTTAAATCAATACAACCTTCGCTGCGTCCGGTTTCACAGCCATATTGGCAGCGGAAGTGATCCGGAAGTTTGGCAGCGGGTCGCCGTCATGAATCTTGATCTGGTTCGACGCTTTACCGATGTGAAAACCCTCGATTTAGGTGGAGGCTTTAAAGTCGGACGCATGGCTTCCGAAAAAAGCACAAACTTGCAGGAAGTCGGAAAACCCATCAAAGAAGCCCTCCAAAGCTTCGCCGAAGAAACCGGACGTGAATTGCATCTGGAAATTGAACCCGGCACTTATTTGGTCGCCAACGCAGGTTCGGTCATCAGCCGGATTCAGGATAAAGTCAGCACCGGTAAAGAAGGATATACTTTTTTCCGGCTGAATACGGGGATGACCGATATTTTGCGTCCCAGCATTTACGGCGCGCAACATCCGCTTATTGTGGTAGGCAAAGAACAGGATATCGACAGCACCCGGGAAGTGGTGGTTGCCGGGCATTGTTGTGAATCCGGAGATATCCTCACCCCCGCCCCCGGCGATCCTGAAGGCCTGCTCCCCCGTCTGCTTCATGCCGGTGAAATCAATGACTATCTGGTGATCGAGGGAACCGGAGCCTATTGCGCGGCCATGTGTACCCACAATTATAATTCCTTCCCCGATTCTGCAGAGGTTCTGGTGGCGAAAGATGGCACATCCCGCCTTATCCGCAAAGCCCAGCCGATCGAAACCCTCTGGGAAAGAGAACTCTAACCCTAAAGACGGATCGGGGCTTTGCCGCCCCTCTCGTTCATTTCACCGCATATTTAATATTTGACACGGCATACGCCGGACAAATTCAGTCCACGGCTGATTCTCATCCTGGGTCGTTGGGAAAATTTCTTCCCCTCCCTTCTAAACCTGTCATTATTGTCAGATTTTTACGACCTCCTCTCTCATTCCCAAAAGCGTCCTCTGTAAGATTCCCCTGTAATTATGGGGGATAAGTAAACATTTTCTCCAATGCCACCTTGCTTTTAAAGAAGTTGGCACAGACGTTGCCATGGGTTCAATCACCGATGAACTTAACCCATACAACACACCTCGGAGAAAATGATGACCATGTACGCAGCCAATAACATCTGCAAAGGTATTGTGAAATTCGCGGAAGCCGGTGTCGTCTGTTTAGGCGGACTCATCAGCAACAGCCGGAATGTGGATCGCGAAGAATGTCTGATTGTGGAACTTGCCCGTCAGTTGGGCACACAGATGATTCACTTCGTTCCCCGCAACAACGATGTGCAGCGCGCGGCAATTAAGCGGAAAACCGTCATCGACTGGGATTCTTCCTGTAGCCAGACGGATGAGTAGCGGTGCTGGCTAGCGGAGCCAGAGGGCACGTTAGATTTAAGGAGAACAATTTACCCCCAGTTCAGGTGAGCACCTGGAAAAAAGAACGGGAGGAAAACATGGCCCACCTCTTCGAGCGGAAAAATGAATCTGACCATAAAGAAACGTGAGCTCGAAAAGTACTGCGAACGGCTGGAGCGGAAGCTGGGCCGGACGATTGTGGAGAAGGACTTTCTGCTAAAAATGTGGGCAGAGCTGGAGATCGATCCATGAGAAAGGCGATGGTTGAACCCCGGCATACAGAACTGTCAGTTCGTGCTCACTGCAACCTTCTGTCCGTGAACAGGAACCGACTGAAACCCAAGACCCGGCGCAATGAGGAACTGGATCTGAACAATATGAACCTTCTGGACCGGTATCATCTGGATGATCCTCCGCAGGTGCACGCAGGATGCAGGACTATATTCGAAGGGAAATTGGTTTGCACCTTGGCTGACGATGGATTCGAAGCCTGATGAATCGAGCGGGGATCCAAGCCTGTGTCCCACGCCCCAGAACCAGCATCCCAGGGAAAGGACATAAGATCCACCCGTATCTGCTTTGTGGGCTGAGAGTGGATAAACCGGACACGGCATGGTGTACGGACATCACCTACAGTCCTATGGCACGGGGATGCTGTTACCTCTGTGCCATCATGGATTGGAACAGCCGGGCGGTACATGGATGGGCGGCCTCCAACACCATGACCACGGGTCTTTGCGTGGAAGCATTCAAAAACGCAGTCCGCAAGGCATTATTAATACGGACCAAGGCAGCCAGTTCACCAGTGGAGAATGGGCGACCGCGTTACATGATGCTGATCCAACCACCCGAATCAGTATGGATGGCAAAGGGCGCTGGGTGGACAATGTGTTCAGAGAAAGGCTGTGGCGTAGCGTCAAATATAAAGACATTCACCTCAAGGCCTATGAAACGCTACCGGAGCTGCATCGTGGATTGGATGCCTGGTTGAACCGCTACAACCACACGCGCCCTCATCGGGCGCTGATCACAAGCGGTTACGCCGCGAGTGCAATCACATAGGGGAACCCGGGCTCCGGGTGGTCATCGACGTAAACGTCTCGACAGAACCTGCGTGAACGCAGAACTAGGAAGTTTTCCCGCCACAGCTGGAGCCCTGCCCGGCCGTGCAACCAAAGCAATGCGGCGCAGTGCGGATCTCGCTTTGTTTCCAGCGACGCAGGTCCAAATCCCAGAGAGACTGCGCCTCTCCATCGAAGCCGGTTTGCATTTCCATTTGCTGATTAAAATCGCAGTCAAAAACCCTTCCCTCCCAGTCTACTGAAATCGTATCCCTGCACATCAAACCATTCACCGAAGCCGGGTTAAAACTTTCTTTGAGCAACTGCAAATATTCCTCGTAACTGCCCCGTTGCTTCAGATAACTGGCAAAACGACTCACCGGCAAATTGGTTAAGGCATAGAGCTGATGAAACTGAATGCCAAAATGCGTTTGCAACTCCCGTTTATACACCGCTTCCAATTGCTCCTGATCCGGAGGCAAAAAGGCACCATTGGGATTATACACCAAATTCAACGGAAGTCCCTCCTCCACTCCATAGCCCAACCTGTTCAACAACTGCAGGGCTTCAATACTTTCATCAAACACCCCGTTTCCGCGTTGGGCATTTACATTTTCCGGTGAATAACAAGGCATGGAGGCTACGATTTCCACCTGCTGATCCCGCAAAAACTCCGCCGCCCATTCATAACCCGGCTGCAACAGAATGGTCAAATTACAGCGGTCCATCACTTGCACCCCACGGGAACGGAACCAGGTCACCATCTCCCTAAAATGTGGAAACATTTCCGGCGCGCCCCCGGTCAAATCCACCACCGGCAAAGGATTGTCTTCCGACCACTCCAGGATTTTGTCCATGCACTCCCGGATCATGATTTCTTTGCGCGTCGGCCCCGCCCCCACATGACAATGCACACAGGCAAGATTACACATTTTCCCCACATTGATCTGCAGAATTTTCGCCTCTGCCCGCTCCAGCCATTGACCATGCTGGGTAAGTACGTCATCGAAACTGCCGGATGTTTTTTGTATCATAAATCCCTACCCTAACATCGAACACCCGCCGTCGGCAACGAAATAGCAGCCTCATTCCAATGAATGGCCCTCAACTTCCAACACCTCCTGCAACCACAGTTTTTCTAATTCGGCATCCTCCAAATAACAACGATTCGCTAGTTCCCGAAACCCAAACATATGACACCCGTCCCAGTCCATGGCCGAAACCACCTGTTGACTCAGGACGGAAAATGGGGTCAAACCCGGCACCTGAATCCGGCGCCAAATTTCCGGTGAACTACCCTGTAAAGAAATGTGCAGGGTATAAACCAAATCTGTTTTCATCATTTCAAACCTCAATAAATTTAATCCATTGTGATAAAGTGGCGTAACCCGGATTTCTTTATCTTCACTCAACTCATGCGTATTCAATTTCTCTTTTGTATGGCTTATTGATTCAAGCAGCCCCCAGGCTTCAATCGGTTCAAGCAGATAACAATCCAAAATATTATCCATCTTAAGTCGGCCGATCTCCTTATAGGGGGGGGCGGTGAGCTGTTCTTCGTTTTTACTTTCTTTCGAACTCGATGAGGAAAACACCCCTGATGCGGAATCTCGAAGTTGTGATTTCCATGTCGTCACTTGCGTCGGATGCAACTTATGTTCGGCGATGATTTGTGCTGTGGTTTTCTGCCCCTTCAGAGCTTCGATTGCTACACGAGCCTTAAAGTCGTTAGAGAATTTTCTACGTTTGTTACCCATGGTTTTTCCATAGTTTGTACCATATCTGGGCTACAAATCCCCTCTAACACCCTGGTCCTGTTTTTGGGAGTAAGCGCATTCATTACGCCAAAGCAGCAGTAAACTTACTCCCCTAAAACCTGCGGAAAAAGCCCTTCCCTGGGAGGATCAATCCGTGCGCGGTTGAAATATCAAAAGCATAAATAAGGAAGTCAAAATCTTGCAGATGATGATCTAACAATAACAATAATGGGGCCCTGCGGATTTAGATCTTGACTATCAGGTTCTAGGTAGTTTCATAGTATTTATGAGATCTTTCAATAATTTAATTAAAAACGGAATCCTGTTCAGCTTCCTGATGGGGACTTCGGCACACGCAGATACCTTTTACGCCTCCGGAGACACCCATTATCAAAGGAATGCCAAAACGACAAATAATGGTTCATCAACCGGCATCCACGTCAAATATAGCGGAAGCGGACAAAATACCAACCGGGTGGGCGTGATTCGTTTTGATGATATTGACACTTTTACCGGAACATCGGTGAATTCCATCTTCTCGCTCTATGTCGAAGCCATGGAAGATGGAGATGAATTCAGAATCTATGGCATTAACGATCTTAATTATGACGACCAGTTTGATGAGGACATCCTGACCTTTCAAAATTCAGTGGATAACAACGGAGTTGCCGCATATGAAGGTGATCATAACGTCAACACCAGTAATGCGACCCTACTGAAGACCCTGATTTTGGACAGCTCGGATATTGGAACCATGGTCTCTTTTTCCGATCCTGCACTCGACAGTTTTATCAATGCGGACACCAACGGCACGGTTTCTTTTGCCATCTTGCGGGAAAATACCAGTCCCACAAACGCAAACTCCAGCTTTCGCTCCACTGAGGGTGCAGTGGCAGCATCAGCCCCCGCCACCGCCCCCACCCTGGTAGTGGTACCCGAACCCTCTTCCCTGCTTTTACTGGGAACTGCGCTGACGGGACTTATCGCCTTTCGGAAACGAAACTAATTTTTTCCGATCCGGCGTCGAATCAGCAACAAACCACTGACCCAGCAAAACAAGGGAAAGGCCCAGGCGTATTGATGATAAACAGACGTTTCCGGATTTGTGGGGGTCAGCACCTCAAATATCTTAAATCCCCGGATATCTCGTTTATTTAACTTGGGATCTTCAATGACATCCCGCACCACCCCACGGGTATCGATCCAGGCACTCACGCCCGAATTGGTTGCGCGGACCATGGGGCGGCGCTGCTCCACACTTCGGAATACCGCATGTGCCAAATGGCCGGTACTTCCCCATAGCGGATCAAACCAGGCATCATTGGTCTGGTTGACAAACAGATCACTGCCCTCTTTCACCAAGTCCGCGGATAGACCGGGTATCAGATCTTCAAAACATATGAGCATCCCGAGGTTCAAATCTGAGCCCGGCAGCGGCAGCACCCCACTTTGATTTCCGGGAGTCACATCCTCCGGCATCGGGGTGAGAGAACGCAAAAAAGGAAGATATTTCCCAAAAGGCAAATATTCACCAAACATCACTAAATGCTTCTTCCGGTAATCAGCCACGGTTGAGCCACTGCCATCCACCATAAACACGCTGTTGTAATAAAGCACTTCGACCTGTTCCCCATCCGATCGGGTTTCAAAATCCATACTCCCCAACAGCAAGGGCGTGCCATCTTTCACCAAAGACTGCACCAAAGATTGAGTGGTGCGACTGTCCCTGAGCATTTCAGGCACCGCGGTTTCCGGCCATACCATCAGGTCAGGATTTAAACTTAAGGCGGCATCCGACAATTCCCAGAGCACCCGAAAGTTTTGGTTTGCCAACTCTTCACTCCATTTATTTGAAGCCAGGGGCTGCACCACCCCTACCCGTAAAGAACGCTCAGGAACCTGAATCAATCGGCGCAACTCACGGCTTCCCCAGGAAAAGGAACAAACCAATAACAATACGGGCAAATACAGTTCAGGATGCATGCGACGCGGTTGACGTTTTCCCATGCTCTCAAACAGCACCATGATGCTAAGGGCAATCCCGAGATTCAGAGCCACCAACAGGAAACTCAGCATCAAAACCCCGCCCAGAGAGGCGATTTGCATCAAACTGTAGTTTTCCCACTGACTCACGCCCAGGTCATTCCAGGGAAAGCCGGTCAAAAACCATCCGCGCAGATGCTCCATCGCACACCACCACCCGGCACCGCCAATAACCATCCGCAAAGAAAGCAAAGGCCTTCCCGCACTCCAGTTCTGCATAAAGCGCCCCCACCCCCAGGCCACCGGCACCCAGTACAAAGCACAATAGGCCGCCAACAGCATGGCCCCGGGAATGGTCACCGGACTCAAAAACCACAGGGAGGGTATCCAGCAAACCAAACCGGCAAAATATCCCATCCGACAACTGGCGGCCGAATAGAGCCGCAAGGCGAAAACAAATGGAATTAGCGCAATAAAGGCCAGTTCCCCCTGATTAAAAGGAGGAAAGGCCGAAAAGAACAAGAAGCCGGACAAACCGGATAAGCCAAAAGCCAAGACCGGTTTCAACCGGTTTTTATCTGCCCCTGACTTCTGACCGCTCACCGCTGACCTCTTTACTGTCCACAACACTGTTTATATTTTTTCCCGCTTCCGCAGGGACAGGGATCATTCCGTCCCACTTTCGGCAACTCGCGAACCTGCGGGGTGCGGATGGATTGCTCCAGTTGTTTCTCCATCTTTGCCTGTTGCTCGGATTGTTGACGGGCACTGGTCGCCCGTGCCTGCGCTTCTTTCCCAAAGGCGGAGCTCTGTGAGTGCGACTCCATGGTCTTCAGGTTCTTAAGGAATTTCTCCAAAGCTTCCAAGGATGTGGTGGCCCGAAATGCGCGCTGTGCAACTTCGTCATTAATCTTCTGCATGAGATCCGCAAACATGGCATAAGCCTCGTGTTTGAATTCCAAAATAGGATCTTTTTGTCCGTAGGCCCGAAGTCCCACGCCCTGACGCAAGGCATCCATGCCGCGCAGGTATTCCTGCCAATGCGTATCGATCGCTTTTAACAGAATGTGACGCTCCATATTTTGTACAGATTCTGGAGGCTCAGACTGGATTTTCAAATCGTAAGCTTTCTTCACTTCTTCAATCGCCACATCGGCATACGCAGTGGCTTCAAGTGGCAGTTCGCGCAAATCATCCGGACGCAAGGTCACGGGGAAAGTGATGGAACACCAATCCGCAAACTCCACCGGCGCAATTTCTTCGCCCTGTTCGACACAGCCAACAGCACGTTCATCAATCACATCCGAAATCATATCCAGGAGATGCGCCCGGGGATTGTCGCCCGTGAGAATTTCGGTGCGCAGTCCATAGACCACTTCACGCTGACGGTTCATCACATCATCATATTCCAGGGTCCGTTTCCGGATGCCGAAGTGATACTGCTCCACCCGGCGCTGGGCACGTTCAACAGATTTATTGAGCCATTTATGCTCCATCACTTCGCCTTCCTCAATGCCCAGTTTGGACATGATATTGGAAATCCGCTCTGCACCGAACAGTCGCATCAGATCATCTTCCAATGAAACGTAGAAACAACTCATTCCGGGATCCCCCTGACGCGAACAACGTCCACGCAGCTGACGGTCAATGCGACGGGATTCATGACGTTCGGTCCCGATCACATACAAACCACAGGGGTTTTCTTCGATCCATTTGGCCAGAGTCATGCCCTCTTTTTTATCACTCAGTGACATTTGAGAAAGCACTTCTTCACGGTCCATTTTGACCACACCCTCTCCCAGCTTAATATCCGTTCCGCGACCAGCCATATTGGTCGCAATGGTGATGGCACCGGGCTGACCGGCACGTGCCACGATATCCGCTTCCCGTCCGTGGTTTTTCGCATTCAACACGTTGTGGGGAATGTTTTTCTTCATCAACAGACGACTCAGCTCTTCTGAAGATTCTACAGTTACGGTACCCACCAATACGGGTTGCTTGTTCCGGTATGCTTCGGTTATTTCCGCCACTACGGCATTAAATTTCTCCCGACGGGTACGATAAATGCGGTCATTCAAATCCACGCGGCGCACCGGACGGTTGGTGGGAATCACCAATACATCCAACTTGTAAATCTGCATGAATTCTTCCGCTTCGGTTTCCGCGGTACCCGTCATCCCGGAAAGCTTATCATACATTCGGAAATAGTTCTGAATGGTGACGGTCGCCAAGGTTTGGGTTTCGCGTTCAATTTTCACCCCCTCTTTGGCTTCTACCGCCTGATGCAATCCGTCACTCCAGCGACGGCCGGTCATCAAACGTCCGGTATTTTCGTCGACAATCACCACTTGATTGTCCTGTACCACATAGTGGACATCCTTCTCGTAATTGGTGTAGGCGCGAATCAATTGGTCAATTGCATGAATACTTTCGCTTTTATCCGCAAACTCTTCCTGCGCGGAACGGCGACGTTCCACCCGCTCTTCGTCGCTCATTTCTTCATTGCCATCCAGTTCCGACATAATCGTCGCCAAATCAGGCAACACATAGGCATCCGGATCCTGAGGGGAAATGGCTTCGGTCCCTTTGTCGGTCAATCCCGCGTCATTGCTTTTTTCATCTACGGTAAAATAAAGATCCTGGCGCAATTCCCGGGCCAGTTCTTTAAAGGTTTCAGTGAGGAACTGATCATTGACCTTTTCCAATTTACGGCGCACATCATGATCCTCCAACAGGGAAAGCAGCGCGGGATGTTTTGGCATCCCCTGATGTACCCGGTAAAGATTTTTTTGGATACTATCGCTGTCCTGTTCTTTTTCAGGTTTCGCGAGCTCCGTTTTGATGTCATTTACAAATCCATCCAACAACTGACGTTGCTGTTTCACCAGGCGCTGCACCATGGGTTTAATGGAAAGAAACAAGGCTTCTGAAGAATGCTCCGTGGGCCCGGAAATAATCAGAGGTGTACGGGCTTCATCCACCAAAATACTGTCGATTTCGTCAATAATGGCAAAATTGTGACCGCGTTGCACCCGTTCAGCGGGAGTGTACGTCATGTTATCACGTAGATAATCAAAACCAAATTCCGCATTGGTTCCATAGGTGATATCCTGCGCATATTTTTCCCGACGTTCAATCGGATGCATGCCGCTTTGGATACAACCCACGGTTAAACCCAGATAATCAAAGACCAACCCCATCCATTCCGAGTCACGCATGGCCAAATAATCATTGACGGTGACGACATGAACCCCATCGCCAGTCAACGCATTCAAATAAGCCGGTGCCGTCGCCACCAGGGTTTTCCCTTCACCCGTTGCCATTTCCGCAATCCGGCCCTGATGCATGGCCATCCCGCCAATCATCTGCACATCATAGGGAATTTCCACCCAGGTCCGCATGGTGCCTGAAACTTCATATTCGGTTCCCACCAAACGACGACAGGCGTTTTTTACCACCGCAAATGCTTCAGGAAGAAGATCATCTGTGGATTCCCCCTCTTTTAATCGTGCCTTAAATTCGTCGGTTTTGGCCTTTAATTCGGCCTCGGAAAGCTGCTGATAGCTCTCTTCAAGCTCATTAATCCGCGCAACCAGCGGCCTCAACCTCTTGAGGTCACGGTCATTTTTACTACCCACAATCTTTTTCAGCAGCCATTTCATAGGAAATTCGTCCTTGGTATATTCTAAATTTAAGGACCAAGACCATAACTTGCCTACCCGCCAATGCAAGCAGAGTTTGGTTGCTTTCCAAGTCCCGCGCGCATTGCTCACGGGGTGTGACCGGCTGGCCTTTTTCGTTTTTAAAAATCAATCCCTATTATTAAACTCACGGGCTTAATCATACAAATAAGCAGAGCCCCTGAAAATTCATCATTTTCGTACCCTTTGCTGTGATCACCATATGGATGCTTTTTAATAATTATAGGCAATATAAACGCATTTCATCTACTATTTGGAGTTTTGTCTATCGGCTGAGGCACAGCTCAGTTTGCGGAGGCCGCTCCTTTCGTTTTCAACTCAAGCACAGATCTGCGGAACGAAGCGGTGGTGAATTGGAGTGATTTTTCGATGCGGCAATCCCCGACCTGTATCCTCCCTATTGTTCCGCCGCCAGGTTTGAACGCAACAACACCAAAAGCCTTTGCCGTAGGATACGGTCCTATAAATGCGACAAGGTCAACGAACCGGACGAGTTTGAGGCGGTTTGGGATCGGTAGACAAGCTTGCTTAGGTTGCGGAAAGCGGCTGCCCCGCGCCATTCGCCCGCAACTGCAGCTTCGCGAAAGCGGCTCCTCTGAAGCTACATGCATGTGCTTGTGCGTTGACAGTTCCCTCAGATCTTTCTATTTCGGGGCATGATCTACATATCCGAAGGCTCTCCCACCACCGTTTTAACCAGTGACGACCTGCGTCGTCTCCTTTTTGACGCCCTGAAACAAATCGGTCCCCGTAAAAAGGTGCTGGCCGTCCCGCCGGATTTCACCCGTCTCAATTCGCAAGCCGGTCCCCTCACCTGCATGACCCACGAATTTTACGGCGATGCACTGGTGGATGTCATGCCGGCCCTCGGTACCCATGTGCCCATGCCCGAATGGCAACTGGACCGCATGTATCCCACCGTTCCCAAATCCCTGATCCGCGAACACGATTGGCGGAATGATGTGATCACCGTGGGCGAAGTCCCCGCCGATTTTGTGAGCGGGGCCACCGAAGGGATCTACGACAAAGCCTGGCCCGCCCAAATGAACAAGCTGCTTTGGGAAGGCGGACATGACCTCATCCTCAGCATAGGACAGGTCGTCCCCCACGAAGTCATCGGCATGGCCAACTACACCAAAAACATCTTCGTCGGAACCGGCGGAGTCAAAGGCATTAACGAGAGTCATTTTATTGGCGCGGCCTACGGAATGGAACGCATGATGGGCCGGGCCGACACCCCCCTCCGCCGAATTTTAAACGAAGCGCAGGACCGCTTCTGCCAGCATCTGCCCCTGCTCTACGTCCTCACCGTGATCGGTCCGGGGGATGACGGCAAGCTGGTGACCCGCGGATTGTTTATCGGCGACACTCATGACTGCTTCGAACAGGCCGCAGCCCTGTCCCTGGAAGTCAACTTCAACCTCCTGGATGAAGCTCCTGAAAAGATGGTGGTTTATCTGGACCCCGAAGAGTTTCACAGCACCTGGCTGGGAAATAAATCCATTTACCGTACCCGCATGGCCATGGCCGACGGGGGCGAACTGATTGTTTTAGCTCCCGAAGTTCAAACCTTCGGTGAAGACAAAGAAATCGACCGTCTCATCCGTAAATACGGTTACCGGACCACCCCGGAAGTGATGAAAGCTGTGGAAGAAAATGAAGAACTGCGCGAAAACCTTTCCGCCGCGGCCCACCTGATTCACGGCTCCAGTGAAAATCGCTTTAAAGTAACCTATTGCCCCGGCAAACTCACCCGCGAAGAAGTGGAAGGTGTCGGCTACGATTTCGGATCGCTGGAGGAAATGTCCGCCCGCTATCCCATCGACGAACTGAAAGACGGCTGGAATGAACGAAATGGCGAACGCTTCTTCTACATTTCCAACCCCGCTCTAGGACTCTGGGCCCATCGGGACCGCTTCTGAGCATTTCCGAATGACGGAAACCACCCTCCCCACTCCTTCCGAACTTCGGAAGAAATACCCCGCCGCCATGAAGGTGGCGGACAGCTTACATGCAGCTGGATTTTTGGCCTATTTTGCCGGAGGGTGTGTTCGGGATATGCTTTTGGCACGTTCGGCCAAAGATATCGATATTGCCAGCAGTGCCCGTCCGGATCAGGTGGAGGATTTGTTTCCCCACACCCACGCCATCGGAAAATCTTTCGGCGTCATACAAGTAGTGATGGACGGAGAAGTATTTGAAGTCGCGACCTTCCGTCAGGATCTGACTTATCAGGACGGGCGGCATCCGGAGGGCTATGAACCCAGCAGCCCTGAAGCAGATGCCTCCCGCAGAGACTTCACCATCAACGGCATGTTCCTCCATCCGCAGACGGGAGAATTGATTGATCACACCGGCGGATCAGACGATTTAAAATCCGGCACCCTGCGGGCCATTGGCGATCCCGACCTACGCTTTCGCGAAGATCATCTCCGTTTATTGCGGGCCATCCGATTTGCCTCGGTTTTAGAATTTAAAATCGAAGACCAAACCTGGAAAGCCATTTGCAGGGATGCGAATTTATTACAGAAAGTCAGCGTGGAGCGAATCCGTCAGGAGTTTGTACGCTTGTTGACCGAATCCCCGCAGGCGGGAGAGGCCCTGACACTTTTACGGGACAGCGGATTATTAAATCACATCCTCCCGGAAATGCTTGATACCATCGGATGCGATCAACCCCCAGAATATCATCCCGAAGGCGATGTATGGAATCACACGGTGATGATGCTAAATGAGCTCAACCAGCCTTCAGAAGAACTCGCCTTGTCCATTTTGTTGCATGATATCGGTAAACCCGCCACCCGCACGGTTGATCCGGACGGACGGATCCGTTTTCAGGGTCACGCCCAAGTGGGAGCCGAAATGGCGGAAGCCTGGCTGCTGAAAATGAAATTCAGCAAAGCACTGAGGAATACCGTCACCGGATTGGTTTACCGGCACATGGATATGATTTCGGTTCCCCAAATGCGCAAAGCCACTTTACGCAAAATTGTGGCCCGCGACTGTTTTGAAGACGAGCTCGAATTGCATCGCATTGATTGTTTGTGCAGCAATGGCATCACCGCCAGTACCGAGCGCCTGCTTGAGGCCCGGAAAGAATACGAGATAGAAGCGGCCCTACCCGCGCCCTGGATCAGGGGAAAGGATTTACTCGCACTCGGTCTCGTTCCCGGCCCCGAAATCGGCAGGTGGAAAGATCTGGCATACGAACATCAGCTCGAAGGCTCTTTTGCCACGCCCGAAGATTTAAAGCGTTGGCTGCGTGACGAGCTTCGCAACCGGAGCAATTGAGATCGAGCGAAGATTCACCTTGCCACTGCCCCCGAAATACACCCGCGGTTCAACCTGACGGGCTTCCGGCAAGGTAAAGCGAATCACCGTATCGTCCAGTCCTTCGGCCAGGACTTGTTCTCCCAGAGTATTTTCCCCCAGATCAGCCATGACCTCCAGTCGAAGAGGTTGTTCTGTTTTGACTTCGGACCACCGCAAATCAAACCGACATTCATAGGTTCCCGGAGGTAAATAGGGATACCAGCCATAAAACAGCAGGCCGGGTTGATCCTTCGTCCCATCCGCAATGCGTTCGCCATTGATATTTGCACCGGTTTGGCGGGAGTGATGACTGTTCACCGCATTGCGGGAAACCGGTTTCCATTCCATTTGAACAGGTTTAAGATGGACGCGGGGTTCCTGTATGAATTCGTATACGGATCGATCAGGAAACGAGGCCGCCAGAGCCGCCCGGTCTTCAGGTCTGGCCTGCAGCCGCAAGACCGGTGATTGCCACCCGGTCACATTCAAGGCCAGATTCACCCGCATAATCTCTTCTTCTAAAATAGATTGGGGAAGGAATACCAGGGATTGATCGGGTAGAGAATTCACCAAACCCGCGACCTGCCAGGCATCGGCATATTGACTTCGAATCTCCTGTGCCTGGTTCAGACTGAAGGGAATCGAGAAATAAAACATCCCGCCCGCGAGAAAAACAAACAACAGTACGCGTGCCCGGGCCTGATTAATCATTTTGCGCCATATTCGGGAAAGGCCTAATCCGCCTAACAGCAGAACATACGGGAAAATCTCCGCATAGTGGAGCGGTCCCACGGGTGACCGTCCGTCATCCCAAAATGCCATGGTTCCCAAAGCCACAAAAATTACACAGCCCAGTAAAAGCCCACTCCATCGACGACTCCACCCGTGAATGGCCAATGCCAACCAAATGAGCAGACTTCCGCTAAAAGTCCCCAGCATCCAGTGATCAAAACTCCGCACATTTTTCCACAGCAAGAGCCACCCTCTTTTCACCGTGTGCGTTACTTCCTCCACCCCTCCTCCCTGGGTTCGACGTACGCCAAACCCCCAGCTTTCACTGGGTTCATGCTCTAAATAAGTCGCGAGAAAAGCATCACCGGTTGATACTTTATTGTAGCGGAGCACCGCCCACCCGCCGATCAGACAGGCGGTTATGAATAACAGCGTGCTGATCCAGGCCATACTTTCTTTACGGCTTCGCTTCAGCACCAGCAAAAGGTCGACACTAAACGGAATCAAAATAAAAACCGCACTCATGGGACGAATTTGCAAAAGCAAACTCCAGCAAAATCCGGAAAGAAACGACCACAGCAAACTCCGCTCCTGGCGCCACTTCAAATACCCCAACAGGAACAGACTGCTAAACAGCATCCCACTGGTTTGAGGTAGAAGGGTCCCATACAAAAACAGGAAAAAAGGAGAAGCCAACAGCAATACCGGCATCAATAACCGCGGCATTCTGAGCCGCCATCCAATTCCATAAACCGCAATCATGGTAATCATGGCCGAAAGTGCAGTCATGACCTGCGGCCAGCCAATCCACACACCGGGAACCAGCCAAAACGGATGACCGGGGGCAAAGCGGGATTTCCAATCTTGATGTGGCAGGATGGTCATGGAGTCATACGCAATCAGTTCAGAGAAGCCACGTGGATTTCGACTGTGGGTACCATCCAAAAAGTTTGAGGCCTGAAACAGGGCATTGCCCTCTTCCGCCAGGATCAGCTGATTGGAAAACACTTTACCTGAAATCCACAGGGTCATGCCGAACGCCAGCATTGCAAACAGCAGCATTTCGAACATGCGTTTGGGATTCGAATCCAAAGGAGGGCGTGGGGTTTGAATCATGAAAACGCCCCTTGGATACTCAACGGTTTCGTGCTCTCCCCACAATCACAAATTCGGGAAGGCGGCACAGCATGGATGAAGGATCTCCTCATTCCCTGAGATGATCCACGTAGCGTTGCATCCGTTGCATCGCAACTTCCAGTTGCTCCATAGAGGTTGCGTAACAACAACGAAGATGCCCTTCTCCACAGGCACCAAAAGCGGTGCCGGGCACTGCCGCCACTTTCTCGGATTCCAAAAGACCCAAAGCGAAATCTTTGGCGGTCACCCCTAAGGATTTAATTTCCGGGAACATATAAAAAGCACCTTCAGGCAGGCCGCAATTCAGTCCCATGCCGGTGAAAGCTCCATGCAGGAAATTCCGGCGGCGCCAGTAGGATTCCTTCATCACCGCAATATCCTCTTCGGGATTGCGAAGGGCTTCGTAAGCCGCCTGCTGACTCATAATGGGGGCACAAAGCATGGTGTACTGATGAATCTTCATCATGGCTTCAATCAGTGCATGTGGCGCACAGGCGTAGCCAATCCGCCATCCGGTCATTGCCAGGGCTTTGGAGAAACCGTGCAGAAAAATCGTGCGTTCTTTCATACCCGGCATTGCGGCCACACTCAAATGCTCCCGGTCATAGGTCAGTTCGGCATAGATCTCGTCGGTAATGACAATGAGATCTTTTTCCACCGCCAAATCCGCAATTTCCTTCACCTCTTCCGCAGTCAAGCCCCCTCCAGTGGGGTTGGTCGGGAAGTTGAGCATCAAGACTTTGGTTTTGTCGGTGATGAGCGGACGTAATTTGGCCGCAGTCACTTTAAATCCATCGGAAGCATCGGTTTCCAGAATCACCGGAACGGCATGCGCCAACTGAATCAGCGGACGATACGAGACATAACAGGGTTCGTGATAAATCACTTCGTCGCCGGGATTACACAAAGCACGAATCGCCAAATCCAACGCTTCACTCACCCCCACCGTAACCAGAATTTCACGTTCGGGCTGATAAGAGATCCCGAAGAATTTTTCCACATATCCGGAGATGCGGCCACGCAGCTGGGGCGTACCCAAATTGGATGTATAGCCTGTTTGCCCCTGTTCGAGGGAATATATGGCGCTTTCACGCACATGCCACGGTGAAGAGAAATCAGGCTCCCCAACGCCGAGGCTGATCACGTCCTTCATTTGGGAAACCACTTCGAAGAAGTCGCGGATTCCTGAGCGGGGCAGATCGGCGACGGTCGTCGAAAGGCGGTTAAGGAGAAACTTGGAGTCGTTCGGTTTCATGTGTAAAGTCCATTAGCACCCCATGGTGCTTATACGTTTTAAGTCTAAAGTGAGTTGCAGTTCCGGTAACCCCGGAAATACTGGAAAGTTTTTCGCTGACAAATGAAGCAACAGTACGTAGATCGTCCCCTTCCACAAACAACATCAGGTCATACTGACCGGACATCAGATACATGGAGGTGACCTCGGGATAGCGGGCAAGCCGTGAAGCAATCCGGTCAAATCCGCCTTCGCGTTCGGGCTGTACTTTTACTTCAATCACCGCGGTCACCGTATCCGCGGCCAGTTTATCTTCATTTACCACTGCCTGATAGGCACGAATCACGCCTTCTTTTTCCAATGCTTCCATGCCGGCCGCAACTTCTTCAGGGGTCATCTGGAGCTGACGTGCCGCATCTTCCAGACTAATCCGGGCATTTTCTTTAAGTAAAGCGAGTAAATGATTCATAAGGACCTCCAATGGGAAAGAAGGCGGAACATAGCGGTGAAACCCCTCCAACACAAGTGCAAAAATCTGCACGATGTTGCGGCCGGGTAATGAGCAAAAACGGAGGCATACCGGGTAATTC
>JARHXX010000040.1 GCA_029269125.1 Kiritimatiellaeota bacterium B1221
TATGGTTGCGGATTTTGGGCCCGGGTTGAAAGGTGAGGCTGTGGGTGATTCCCCCCGCGCTGCGCACTGGGCGGGTATGGTTGCGGATTTTGGGGGCCGTTTAATGTTTGTTTTTTAATTGGCCGAAGGTCCACGCAGATACCAGCCCGGTGCGCAGCGCCGGGATCAAGATCGAACGGAAATATCGGGCTGAAGGTCCGCGCAGATCACCGTATACGGGCAGGGCGAACATGGGTGTGGACCTTGGGTCCGGATTGCGAATGAATAATGGCGTCGGGGAGATCTTCGCGGACCTGTTTCACAATGGCGGAATCCCCGGTCTTTAAAAATGGTTTATCCTGCTGGATTCTTTTCCACTTATTATGCAGGGTCTGCGGGATGCATATTCGACGAATCTCTGTAACTGAATTTTCCCGGCAAATGGGCCGTAGTGGGGATTTGGGGCGGCGTCATTTCAGCTTGTTGCGGGGCGTAGAGGGCATACAGGTACATCAGCGCATGCAGAAAAACCGGGGCGAAGAGTATGAGGCCGAGGTTTCGATCCAATCGACTTGGGAACTGGCCGGGGAGTCTGTGGAAATTTTTGGACGTATAGACGGGGTGGAGCGGAGTTTGCAGGGGGTGGTGATCGAAGAATTTAAAACGTCCCGGGATTATGAGGACCGCTTGCCGTTGGATCATTCGGTGCATGTGTTGCAGGCCGAGCTCTATGCGTGGATGTGGTTCAGGGAACGGGGGACTTTGCCTTCTATTCGTTTGGAATATGTGCATCCGGATCCGCAAATTGAGACCCGACGGATTGAATGGCAACCGGAGGCCGAAGCCTTGAGCGAAAAGGTCGAAGGTTTGTTGGGTCAGTGGATGCAGCAGAAGCTGGCGCAGGAAGCGTGGATACGTGAACGGAATGAGCGGTTAGAAAATTTATGTTTCCCCTTTGCAGAGATGCGGCCGGGTCAGCAGGAGCTGATCGACCAGGTGAAATCGTCTGTTTCTGATGGCGGGCGTCTGTATGTGCAGGCCCCCACCGGAATTGGCAAAACCATGGGGGTACTGTTACCCGCTCTGCAGGCGATGGGGAGAGGGCGTTTTTCCACGCTGATGATTGCCACCTGCCGCAACACCGGCAAACGAATTTTTGAGGAGGCGATGGGTCATTTGTTTCCTGAAAAGCCGGGCTTGCGGGTATTAACCCTGGTGGCGAAGGAGCGGGGGTGCAAGGAAACCGGTTCTCCCTGTGACTGCGAAAACTGTCCCTTGGCAGTGGGATTCTATGATCGACTTCCCGAGGCGATGGTGGCTCTTCGAACTGAAAAAACCTGGGATGCGGAAACCTGGCAGGCGGTGGCCGGGAAGTTTCAGCTTTGTCCCTTTGCTTTGATGATGCAGACCGCCCGGGAAGCAGACGTGATTTTGGGGGACCTGAATTATGCTCTGGATCCCGCGGCCCGTTTGGAGTTTTTGTTTGGTGAAAATCCGGAGTCCGTCTGTCTGCTGATTGATGAAGCCCATCATTTGCCGGACCGCAGTCGGAGTATGATCTCCGCAGCTTTGGAACCTCGATACTTACAAACCCAATTCCGGGCATTGCCAGCCGAGATACAGGCGGTTTTAAACCCCTCTTTTCAAAAAGTGCTGCGTGAGTTGCGGGCCTACTGCAAATCCCAATTGGATCGGGAGGGCTGGCCCAAAGCGGAGGCTGAAATGCCGGAAGGGCTGTCTAAAGCCTGTAACCGCGCATTGGAAATGCTGGAGGCCTCCTTTGCGGATCTCCCGGGGCAACCGGCCGATCCCCGTTTGGAACTTTATCGGAGCTTTGCCGGATTTAGGCAAAGTATGGAGCATCGACAGGATTCGCATGTGTGTACCTTTGAAGACGGGGTTTTTCAGCACCTTTGCCTCAATGCTGCGGAGTGGCTGAAGGAACGTTTTGCGTCTTTGGCCTCCACGGTGGTTTTTTCGGGGACCCTGTTGCCGTTGGATTTGTTTATGCGTTTAACCGGCGCGGAGGCGGAGAGTCAAAAGTTGGCTTTGCCGTCTCCTTTTTCCGCGGCAAAATTCCGGATCGAACTGGAGGAGGAAATTCCTTTGGTGTGGAAAGCGAGGGGACCGGAGTTGTATGAGCGGTTGGCCCAGCGGATTGTGACGGAGTTGACAGCGCGGTCGGTGAAGACGCTGGTGTTTTTTCCCTCCTATGCCCTGATGGACGAAGTGGCGGCGCGCTTGCCCAAACACGATCTTTGGCTGGGGCCGATTTATCAGCAACCCAAAGGATTGCAGGAGGAGGGGGCGGATGCTTTTCTGAAACCTTTCCGGGAGTCGGAGGGTCCGGTGTGTGGACTGGCGGTGCTTGGAGGGGCTTTGAATGAAGGAATCGATTTGCCGGGCAGAGCTTTGGAGTCGGTGATCGTGGTGTCGATCGGTCTGCCCGGACTCAGTCGGGAGCGGGAGTTGATGCGACGCTGGTTTGAAGCCCGGGGAGAAGAAGGATTTGTGATGGCCTACACTTATCCCGGATTGGTGAGAGTGCTCCAAGCCATGGGCCGGGTGATCCGCGGTCCGGAGGATCAGGGGACAGCCCTGTTGATCGATCCCCGATATAAACATCCGCTTTATCGGGAATATATTTGTTTTAAATAAGGGCCCCCAGTTCGGAGGCGCCCAAAACATAACCCTCTGCTGAAACCCATTTTCCGATTCGAATTAGATTGCAGGTTGGGGACTGCTGTTGCTTAATAACGTTTGATCAGAATATTTTTTCGGCAGGAAAGGTTGCATATGAATATACAACGAACATTTAACCGTTCTCTTATTAGACTGTTTGCTCTCAATTTATGGTGGAGTCTTTCCCCGCTTGAGGCTGCGCAAAGCTATGATATTGAAGATGATCCCATTCGAATCGCTTTGCGTGAAGAGGTCATTTCGGTGTTTGAGGCGGAAGGGGTGGATGCCGCGGTGGCAAAATTCCCGGTGTTCAAGGCTCAGATGATGGCGGAGGGATATCAGGACGAGAAAGTTTATGAACATGTGTGGAAAGAGTCTCAGCTGCATGTGAAGGATCCGGAGTTTCGTTATAAACTCTATGAATGGATCTTCCTTGATTCTGCGGATGGGGATTTGAGCGGGAAATCACTCAACTATTCTGATGCGATTCTGTACAATATCCTGATCAATTTAAGTCGCGAAATGGGGAAGTTGGCCCAGGCTGAGAAGTGGACCCAGGCGGCCCGCCGCATGGCAGCTTATCAATATGGAATTGAGTATGATTTAGACCGCTATCCGGATGTGGATGAAGAGGTGCATGCGGCTTTTCCCGGATTAAAAAATAAGAAATTCCCCCTCCGTTATGCAGAGCAGTTGGATGCCCCCCGGTTGGCGGCCCGCGAATATTTGGCATATAGCCAGTTGAATATTTTCGAGCAGTTGATGGAGCAATCGTATTATCGGGGCGATTGGAAGTCGGCTCTGTTGTATGCGGAATGGATCAAACAGTTTTCGGATGCTTTGGCCGCAGAACCCCAGCGCTGGCACACGCATAACCATCAGGAGTTGGAGCGGTTGAATTCGGATGCGGTTGCGCTTCAGGCGGAATTAATGTGGCTGCAGGGAAAAGGAAAAATGGCCCTGGCGCATTTGGAAAAGGTGATTGAAGAGCGGCCTTCTTATTATTACGGGACCCACTATCGGAGGGGGATGACCGCGATTGGGTGGCGGGCGGCTTTGGGTCAAAAGGTTCCGGAAGATCTTGCATATTTAGAGTCCCGAATTGAGAAAATGAAAAACAACCGGTTCTTTAATACCCGGGCGATGAGTGCCTGGAATACCCGCAGTCGAATCTGGTGGTATTTTAATAACGGTCAGCGGGACATTGCACTGGAATTGATGAAGGCCTATTTCGAAGAGAAGCCTGAATTCTGGCGGGCGGATTGGGAGATGTATTTGGATATGGTCATGCAGGAGGGAGATCGGCGTCCGGAAAGTGAAGAGGTTTTTCTGCAACTTTTGGAGGCTTACCGAAAGAATGGTTTCAAAATTTATGAACCGTTTTTGTATGAGAAGTATGCGAGGTGGCTGAGTTGGCAGGGGCGTTTTGAGGAAGCTTGCGCGATACAGAGAGAGGCGGTTCGCCTGTTCAAAGCTTTTCAGATGCCGGACATGGTGGTGTTGGCCGAACAGACGCTGGCCCAATATGAAACGGGCTTAAAGAATCAGCAGAATGCGCCGTCACCGACAGAGGAAAAAGGGGTTGAAGTTGCTGAAGATTTTCCCATCGCCTACGAAGCTCAAAAGGCGGGTGAGTACAAAGTGGATCTCCCGGTTGCCGGGGCGGACTTGCAACCCAGGTCGATGCATAGTTTATATCAGCAGGATTTCATGGCCTTTAGTCATTTCACTTTGGCAAACCCGGGGAATGAAGTGTTGAAAGGAACCCTTGAACTCGCACCGGTGCAGGAATTGGACATGGAAGAGACGGAGGCATCGATATTCCTCAGTTTTCGTTCCGATCCGGGCGCGGAGAATGTGCGTCTGCCGCTGGAATTGGCGCCGGGCCGTTTATTGACCTTGCGTATGGAATCGTATCGTCGCGGAGAAGGGGGGGGGAATGTGACCTTGCGCTGGAAGCCGGAAGCGGGAGAAGGACTGGAGTCAATTTGGACTTTTGTGCAGGGCGAAGGGTTTGGCAAAGGGGATTTTACCAATGCGGGCGCCTACATGAACAATCCCTTTTACCTGGTTCCGATTTATCAGGCTTTGCAGCGCGAGGCATCGGAAGAAGCCGGCCTGCTTGATTTCAGAATTGTGGCATCGGAGACTGTGCGCATTGAGGTCTATGACCTGGAAGATCAGCAACCTGTATATATTGATGATCAGGGTGACGGAAAACTGGATGGGGTGGGCGATGTATTGGCCAGGGATGGGAATGGGAATGATCTTCCGGATATGCGCTTTGAACCCGGAAGGGTTGATGCGGGATTTGTGATATATTTTGTATTGTTGCCTGATCGGGAGGCGGGGCCTTTGGAACTCCGGGTTCAGATTTTTGAGAATGGGGAATGGATTTCCCGGAGTATCCATCGCATCGCGTTTCAGAAAGAAGGAGAGTCGAAATGAATTCACGAAGTTTCCGAATGATTTTGGTTTGTCTGGGGGTGATGGCCGGCGGGTCGCTTTCCGCACAGCGGATCACGTCGATGATGAATGCCGGAAGGGTATTCGGAGATCATCCCGATCAAGTGCAGCTGGTTCACCTTGCGGAAAAACCCGGCGAGGATGTGATCTCTCCTCAGCATCTGTTTGTGCGCTTCGGGCCATATTCTCTTTTGTCGGTCGAAGGAAAAACGGAAGAGGGGATGCCCCGAAAACTGAAATTTTCGGCGGGACAAATGAGAATTTGGTTCACCTTTGATAAAGGGCAGTCTTCGGTTCGGTCGACCAATAAATATACTTCTCACCTGACGCTGTTCATGTTGGACAGGGAAGGGAATCCGGCCGGGTCAAATGTGGCGTTTTATGAATTGCGATCCGACTGGGGAGAACGGTGGAGGTTTGCGGGGGATCCGAATGTGGATGCTTTTGGATCTTTCATCAGTTTTACCAATGTCGAAGGAACAGAATTCCGGCGGGAATCCCTGGGCGTGTCCGTGCTGAAAGATGGGGAGGGTGCAATACGTGCACTGCATACGCCGGTAAGATCTTTCGTGGTAAAGCGGGATGAGGGGTTGAACTTTTCGGTGTACGAATATGACGCTTCGGATATGATGGTCACGGAAGATCCGGAGGACATTTCCCCGCAGGAGGGCGTGGAGCCGGTATCGGTAAATGAGTTCCGAAAGATCACGCAAACAAAAGTTTCGATCTGGTACAAGAGTGCTTCAAGTCCGGACAACGAGGCACCCAGCTATTTCAGTTTTAATGAAAAGAAACGGAGTTGGGAGTATGAAAAAGCGGAAGCGGAATAGGCCTGCTTATTCTACGGAGGCGGGTCCGGCATCGGGTCCGGTTTGTTTTTCCCATTGATCGCGGGGGGGGAGATCCCATCCGCGGTACCAGTCAGCATCCTTGAGCTCTGTGGCATTCTTCAATTGACGGGTCAGACTTTCCGCCTCTTCGGCGGTGACCAGTACTTCGGGGCTGATAAGGACCAGGAGTTCGGTGCGAATGGTTTGTTTGCTGGTGCTGCGAAAGAGGGCCCCCAGAATGGGGATGCTGCCAAAGAAAGGAACCTGGGAGACGGAGTCCTGTTTATCCTCACGAACCAATCCGCCCAGGGCGAGAGTGCCGCCACTGCGGATGGCCACCGAAGCTTCGAGTTCCCGGGAGGTGATAATGGGAATTTCGTTTCCGTCGACAATGGAGTTTCCGGCGACATTTTCCGCGGTTTGTACCACTTCCAGAATCACGACCCCCTGGGGGTTGATGCGGGGGGTGACGGTGAGTTCCAGTCCGATATTTTCATATTCATAGGAGGACTGAACGGAGCCGCCGATGGTGGTGGCCGTGGTGGTGGGAATGGCGCGGCGTTCACCGACTTTGATGGAAGCTTCGGTATTGTCGGTTGTCACAATAATAGGAGTGGCGATGACTTTTGCATCAGAACTTCCCTGAGCCAGGCGCAGGATCACATCCAGGTTAAAATCATAGAAGGTGGAGAAGTAGGTCAGTCCTCCGGAGTTCACTGCAAGATCGGCTGCGGTATCGGTGAGGTCCAGGAAGTCGCTACTCGACTCCACATTGGATCCGCCGGCGAAAGAAAAGACGGGTTCGCGAATGGGGACACCGTTTACGGTTTCCACGTCATTGACGGTCAATGTTCTTTGCAGCCAGTCAATCCCGTAGGAAATGTTATCGCTGAGGATAACTTCCATAATGACGGCGCGAACGGCGACTTGGGCCAGCATAATATCGAGCTGACGGATGACATCTTCGATAACATCCAAATCTTTTGCCCGGCCCATAAGAATGAGCGAGTTGGTTCGGATATCGGCGAGTATCCGGGTGTTTTCCCCCATTTGAATAATATTGGCGCCGGCTTCATTGTTGTTGGCGGTGGACGCGGCTGCGCTGTTTTCCTGACGTATAAAGTCACGTACAGTTTGTCCCCGGACATTACCCGGGTTGGATTCACTGTTTACATCCGGTCCGTCGTTGTCTGCGGAAGCTGCGCCGATTAATTCGTTTAAGGTGGTGGAAACTTCCTCGGCATCCGCAAATTGTAAATTGTGAATACGGACGATGACTTCGGGATCCACTTTTTTATCTAAAGCGGCGATCATTTCGGCAAAGAAATTATCATTTTCCGGACGGCTAATGATGATCAGCACATTGGTACGTTCGTCGGCGACGATCTGCACATTGCCTTGGATCAGTCCGGGAGCGGGACCGGTGTCGCCACCATTGGCTGTTGATGTCACGGCCACGTTATTGGCACCGGGTCGAATGACGCCCCGAGGGGTCACGGGGGAAGCGGTGCGGGTTGTGGTGCGGGTGCCGGGATTTTGGTTTTGTTGGCTTTCTTCAATCAGGACTTCCAAACGGCTTTTGATTTCTTCAGCACTGGCGTTGGAGAGCTGATAAATTTTGACGGTTTCCCGCACTTCCGCCGGGCGGTCGAGTACGCCTAAAATTTTCTGGATGCGGCCGATGTTAGAGCGGGTGTCGGTGATCAGCAATGAGTTGTTACGCTCCATGACCTGAACTTTTGCATTTTGGCTGAGGCGTTCACTGATGAGGTTTTGCACTTCGCTGTAGTCGAGATATTTAAGGGTAATCATCTGGCTGATCACCTGTGCTTCGTCTCCCTGTTCCTCTTCGGAATCGAGTTTTAAGGGTGCGCCGGTTCTTTCGGCTCCGGCGAGGGGGACCACCTTGATGAAATCCTCGCGGAAGGGGACCAGGGCGATGTTGTTCATGGCCAGCAGGCTTTCGGCGGCTTTGAGGAACTCGCTCACCTTCATGGGGTTTTTGCTGATCAGGGTGATGGGCACATCCTGCACGGCAGGATCCCGCAGAATCACTTTGCCGGTGCGGCTGCCAATTTCCTGCAGGAGCAGGTCCAACTGGGTGTTTTGATAGCGGACCTGCATGGTTTTCGCCCCTTCCTCGTCATTGAGAACGGCCTTCAAAAAGGAGGAGTCGCTATCCGGTTTGAGAGTGGATTCCTGTGCCCGGAGGAAGAGGGGGAGTAAGAGAAGGGAAAAGAGGAGTGTTTTCATGGGGCTGGTGGATTGTCTACGGGTTCGGGCAGGCTGTCAATTCCGGTATGGATTTCTGCCGGGGGGACGCGGGAGTACACAAAGTCTAAAACAAAGGTTCCGCTGAGGGTGTTGGCCATGCCGCTACGGTTCCGGAGGCGGAGATCGCGGATATCGGCGACGGCCCCCAGTTCATTTAACTGATGGAGGAAGGCGACCAGGCTTTTGGAACTTCCGCTCCAGCTGCATTCGACGGCCGCCTGATAAAGTTCGAGTTCTTCCAGAAAGACTTCCGCATCCGGGGTGAGGCCGGTCAGGCGCAGTCCGCTTTTATTGGCGAGGCTCTGTACTTGTCTGGCCAGTTCTGATTTTAAGTCCTGTCCTTCCGGGTGGCGGGGCAGCTGCCCTTTAATGGTTGAGAGCTGTTCGATGAGGTCGGGTTTTTCAGCCAAGAGGTCTTGCTGTTGTCTGCGTTCCACCCGGGCGCTGAGTTCTTGACGTTTGAGGCCTTTTAAGCGGGTGAGCTGACTGTTGAGAATTTGGTAGCTGAGACCGAGCAGTATCACTCCGCCGGTGATGAGGCTCAGCCGCACTTCCCGTGCATTTAATTTTTTCACGGATTCACCTCCCCGTCTGCTTCCTGAATCCAGGACCATACGGCTTCAACTTGAAAACTGAATCCGCGTTTGGCTTCTTTGAGATCATAGCCTTTGACCCGAAGCTGTTCGGCAGAAGAGAGGTCTTCCAGAAATTGGTAAAAGGGTTGTACATCACCGGAGGTGGTGCCGCTGAAGGTGATGCCCTCCTCTTTTTCGTAGCGATAATCCTCAATCACCAGATTGCCGCTCCCGGGGGTGGCTTTGGCCAGCATGAGCATGGTTTCCAAGGCGCTGCTGCTTCGGTCGGTAAATTGGGTGAGAGAGCGGACTTGGGCGGCGAGGTCCTGAACATCGGCAACCGCGGATGCGTTTAAGCGGTTTTCTTTTTGGATGCTCCGCAGTCCGGACTGGCGGTATTGCGCCCAGCCCAGGAAACTCAACATCAGCACCAGCCAGGCGCTGCCGGCACAGAGGATGGTGCGGAGCATTTTCTTTTGCGCGGTTTGTTTGGCGGCTTCTTCTTTCCAGGTCAACGGAGATAAATCCATCCGCGCGCCTTTGGCACCGCGTCGGGCCAGGCCCCGGGTGAGCGGAGGAAGCTGATCAAGGGAATGCAGATCAAAAGTCCAGCCGTCGACAGGGGTGGCCGACCAGTGGGGCGCTTCACCATCAAACCAAATTTGCAGTTCCTGGTTACCGGCCGGCTCAGCTTCGGACTCCAAAGACATGGAGAGCATGCTTAACTCTTCGCGGAGGGTTTGCACGGAAAAGCTGCGGGCCTGCAGCATGCTGCGGATAAGGCAGGGATGGCCTTTATGCCAGGCCACCACATAACTGTTTTCTCCCTGCAGGATGAGGATCAGGGCATCATTTTCGGACGTGAGAAATTCATCGGACTGTAAAAGTTCCAGCCAGCCGAGAACATCCACATCCACGCGTTGGGGGGAACAGTTCAGGGGAGAGAGCCGGGCCTGTAATCCATCCAGTTCTTTGCGGGAGGTGAGGGCCATGAGCACTTTGGTTCGAGGGGCTTTTTCCTCGAGTTTTTCCCAGGAGACGCAGGTGCGTTCGGGAGGAAAAGGGGAGATTTCCTCCGCTTGCAACTGCACCATGCCGTCAATTTCACTCTCGGTGGTGGCGGGAAGGGTCAGGACCATCATCATCACTTTACCTGCGGGCAAAGCGCTTTCGATTTTTCCGTTGGGTGGATGTTTCGCACAAAGGGTTTTGAGAGCGGCCGGGGGCTCCCCTTCGGTCCGGGCAAAGACGGGTTCCCCGGATTTGTCATCGGACCATTGGGTCATCTCGCATCCCTGTGGGTGGAGCAGAAGGCTGGTAAGGAAGGTTTCAGCCACGCCGGTCTCCTTGCTGAATATTATAATTCATCGAAAGGCTCCTGTATCCATCCGCCGCGGATGGCGGAGGGCTGATGTAGAAAAGTTTGGACGGTTTCGTGGAGGGCGCCCTGTCCGTCCCCCCGGGAAACTTCGGTGGTTAAGCGATAAAACTGATCTTCTTCTTTGCCTTCGATTTCGACCGTGCGGGTCCAGGCGACCCGGCCATGTTCGGGATGGGTGAAGGAACCGCGGATGACGCCTTCGTCCAGTTCCTCGAGGTCCAGGGGTTCCCGCAGCGCCAGCTCGCCCAGCATTTCACGGGATATTTGATATTCCCGGGCCTGTACGGCCACGGCGACTCCTTGACTGGTGGTGGAAAAGAAGATGGTCAGTGACATGCCTAAAATGAGCACGGCCAACATGACTTCGATGAGAGTGAAGCCTTTACGGTGGTTCAGGTCAGTCATCCAGAGAGATCTCCCCGGTGAGGCCGTTGATATGGATGCCGCGTTTTTGTCCGTTGGGGGCGCTGATGACGACTTGATGCGAAAAGGTGACGCCGCTTTCCTGGTAAATGACAAAATATCCGTCCTCTTCTTTTTCCGCACCGGTGACTTCGGTGACCCGAACATATTTGGGGAGGTTGCGGTCGCGGATCACTTCCACGGTGGAGGCGGAGGATCCGTCTTCCTCCCCGCTGGCTGCGCCGAAAAGGGTATCGCCTTCGGTGTCGCGTTGGGCGGGGAGTGAGAGCAGTTGCAGTTTGTCCTGACCGGTGTTGTAGACCACAGCGGTGGGTCTGCGGTCCAGCACTGCGCGGGCGCGGGCGTAGCGGTTGAGGGCAATGACCTCCCGAACCGCGGATCGGGTCCGGGCGCTTTCCACGTTTTTCATGGCCACGGGCAGGAAGGCGGCGGTGGCGATGCCAATCACCAAAACCACCAATAAAATTTCCAGCAGGGTAAATCCCCGGGATTTTGCGGACTTAGAGATCATCGCTGGAGATGGGTCCCTCTTCGGTACCGCCCGCATTCGAGCGGATTTCATATTTACGTCCGCTTGCGCTGTAGGTGAAGGGGTCCCCCCAGGCATCCGGTTTCATTTTCTTTAAATAGGGGCCGTTCCAATTGCGCACGCCGGGATCGGAGACGAGGCCTTCCAGACTGGTGGGCATCTTGCCGACATCGAGGTAGTAGCTGTCGATGGCTCCGGAGAGTTGTCCCATTAACACTTTGGTGGCAGTGCGGCGGGTATCATCACTTTTTTTTCCAATATCAAGGTTGCTGATGGCGACGGCGGCGAGCACGCCAAGGATCATAACCACCAGCATTACTTCGATTAAAGTAAACGCTTCTTTGGATCGTTTGGAAGATTTTGTCATGGGTTGGGTTCCTGGTTAAAGGTTTGTAGATAAGGTGAACTATGGGTTACTGAAGCCCTTGCGTCAACTGAAACAAGGGAAGCAACATGCTGATGGCGACAAAGCCCACTCCGGCGGCAATGAGAACCATGAGCAGGGGTTCGATAACGGTGGTGACGCGTTTGATGCTGCGGGTCAGTTCATCATCATAACGGCGGGCGATTTGGGCCAGGGAGCGGGGGACCTGACCGGCTTCTTCGCCGACGGAGAGCATGTCGGTAAACAGATCGGGGAACACGCCACTTTCCGAGAGAGGGACGGAGAGGGAGGATCCGTCGGTCACCCGCAGTTTTAATTTACCGATTTCTTTTTCCAGCACGGCATTGTTGGCGGTTTTTTTGACAATATCCAGGGCGGTGAGTACGGGAACGCCGTTGACCAAAAGATTGGAGAGGGTCCGGGCGAAATTGGCATAAGCGGCGGAGCGGATAAGTTCCTGAAAGATAGGCACATGTAACTGAAACCGGTGCCAGGTCATGCGGCCCTTTTCGGTTTTCCGCCAGCGTCCAAAGCCGATGATGATCAAAGCGCCGAGCACGAGGAAAATCCATCCGTAATGAATCAAACTGTTACTGAGCACGATGAGGATGCGGGTGGGCAGGGGGAGGATTTGATCCATATCCGAAAAAATCTGGGTGAATTTTGGAATCACGTAAACCAGGCAGAAAATAATCACCAGAAAACCGAAGAACGCGACCAGTAAGGGGTAGACGAGGGCTCCCACGACCTGTTCCCTGGCTTCGGCGGCGCGTTCATAGTGGCGGACGGCATTTTGAAGCGCATCCTGTAATTGACCCGAAGCCTCTCCGGCCTGGATGAGGGAAACGTAGAATTCCGGAAAGCTTTTGGGGTACTTTTTCAGGGAATCCGAGAGGCTGAGTCCCTGTACGATGTCTTCGTGGACCTGGGTGAGGACGGCGGTGCGTTGGAGATTTCCGCTTTGTTGGCTCAATTTTTTGATGGCTGAGCCGAGGGTCATTCCCGCCGCAAGCAAATCCCGCAAGTCGGTGGAAAATTGCAGGAGGGCGCGCAGGGAAAGTTTTCCATTGCCTATACCGATGGGCGTTTTCGCGGATTTGGATTTTTTTTCCGGGGTGGCCGAAGTTTCGGTGACGGAAATCGGGACCCATCCCCGGCTGCGAAGTTCCTGGAGGACTTCACGCCGTTCCCGGGACTCCAGTTTTCCCTGATGGGATTGACCGTTGCCGTCTTTGGCCTGGAACTGGAATTCTGGCATACTGAAGCGAGAGAAAATTAAGGAATGGGCGTGGGCGTCACGGTGGCAATGGCCGTGGATACCGGCGTGGAAGTGACTGAATCGGTGGGGGTGATTATCGGAGTGGATGTAGGTTGGGCGGCGACGGTGGCCTGGGCATACACATCTGAACGTATCACCGGTTCAATCCATGATCCGCTCAAGGTGCCACTGGTTCCGTCGATGCTGATGTTGCCGGTGATGACGACCTGTTCGCCGGTACTGGTAAGACCTTTGAGATTGACGGTGGCCAGTGAGCTGTCCGCCTGCCCGATGGTGCCGGTCCAGCGGGCACCCAGATTATCTATCGCATCTAATTGATCCCCACTTTGGCTGATATTGAGAGAGGTAATGGTTTGGCCGCTTTGACGTGAGGCAATTCCGGAGCTGCTGCTGTAAATGCCGGCGACCTGAATCGAAACCTGGCGGACCGTTTCATCTCCGTTGCTAATCTCACAGGCGGTGAGAAACAAAAAGAAAGCTCCGGTTGCCAGCGCGGTGCCCATAATAAGGAAGGATCGGAATTTGTTCATAAAAGAAATCTAAAGGAATTTGCAGACATTGCACTCATATTTCTTCGCGAAGTTTCGCAAGCTGAAAGCGAAGCAAAAATTACATTGGCTTCCTTCTTTTTTTTTGTGAGGGTATGCCCATGACAAATGTGAAACAGGGAAGGGTAGATGTGGTGGTGGCCGGTGGCGGGGCTGCGGGATTTTTTGCGGCGATTCACGCCAAGATGGCTCGTCCGGATTTAAGTGTGTTGATTTTGGAAAAAAGCAAAGAAACCCTGGCGAAAGTAGCCATTTCGGGGGGAGGGCGCTGCAATGTGACGCATCATTGTTTTGATCCCAAGGCGTTGATTACGCGTTATCCGCGGGGGGGACGTGAATTATTGGGCCCTTTTCACCGTTTTCAGCCGACCGATACCATTGAGTGGTTTGAATCGCGGGGGGTGAAGTTAAAAGTCGAAGAAGACGGCCGCATGTTCCCGGTAAGTGATGATTCCGGAGATATCATTCGTGCGCTCACCACGGAAGCATCGGCATTGGGGGTGAAACTTGAAGTGCAACGGGGCGTGAGAGGGGTGGAAGAAACCGGAGAGGGGTTTCTGCTTTCCTGCTCAGATGGGAGTGAATTGCATTGTCGTGCGCTCATTCTGGCCACGGGTGGAAACCGGGCCAGTGGAGGCTTGAAATTGGCCGCTTCACTGGGACACCGTATTGTGGAACCGGTACCCTCACTCTTTTCATTTCATGTGCAGGACCCGCTGTTTACGGAGTTGTCCGGCATATCGGTGGATCCGGTGGTGGTGCGAATACCCGAGATGGATGCGGAACAGTCGGGATCGATCCTGATAACCCACAAAGGAGTGAGTGGGCCGGCGGTGCTCAAGCTTTCTGCTTGGCAGGCGAGAGAACTGGCTGACCGACAGGATGAGGTGGGCATCAGGATTAACTGGGTTCCCGGCTTCCATCAGCCCGGGGAAGAACTCCACCGCATGCGCAAAAAGTTTGGTGCAAGACCCGTGATGAAATCGCGGCTGTTTGAGTTGCCGCGCCGGCTTTGGGAGCTGTTGTGTATTCGATCAGGTATTGAAAATGATATTCAATGGGCGCGCATGACCGCGGCCCAGGAAGAGGCGCTCTTAGAGTCGCTCACAGCGATGGATTGCCGAATGAAAGGGAAAACCCTTAATAAAGAAGAGTTTGTGACGTGCGGAGGAGTGGATCTCAAAGAGGTGAACATGAAAAAATTTCAAAGTCGGCTGCATGAAAACCTGTACTTTGCCGGCGAGGTCCTCAATATTGACGGGGTCACGGGAGGCTTTAATTTTCAAGCCGCCTGGACCGGTGGTTTTCTCGCCGGAACCGCTGCGGTTGAAACACTTTAAACACAGGAAATGTATATGAAAAAGATTCTCCTCTCCTGCGGCATCCTTCTGTCCGTGTTCAGTATGACGGCATGTAAATCGCCAGCCAAAAAAGCGGTGGTGAAACACGAAACTGGCATCGGCAAAGGTCCGGTTGAAAAAGCCGGTGATAAAGCCGATAAAAAAATGAAAAATACCAAAAAAGATTTGGATAAAAAACTGCCCTGATCTTGATTGTTTTATTTTATTTTAGCGCTCAGTTTTTTGATGCGCGCTGAAAGTTGTTAAAAAAAGGTATCGATAAAAAAACAGCAGTTTTTTCTTCCCGAAGAAGATGCCAGGGTCATTTGGGTAATTAATGAAATTTAATTATACGGGAAATACAGCCCTTTTTGACGGGTTGAAGGGCGATGGCACTAAGTTGAAGGGTTTTAGCACGGGGTTTATTCAGTAAATAAAGGTGAAAACCGGGCGGAGTTTGTTGGTTTATTTGAATGACCAAACCCAAACAAACCACGACTCCGTACTTCCCAGACTTTCACCTTTCCATCTTACGCCGGAAGCCTCGGTCTGCCCTGCAAATTCTCAAACAGGAGCAACTCGAATCTGAGCGCAAATCCTTCGGCCACCTCAATCAATTGTTAAAAGACTTCTTCCCAAAGATCTTTTCGGTTAGGCATCCGAACGCAAACGTTTGTTTACAAAGAAGAATACGTTTTTCACTTTTCTGCATCAGTGCTGGAGCGAAGACGGAAGTTGCCAAGAGGCCGTCCATCGTCTGCGTGAACAGGCAGATGCTCAAGGAATGAAAAAAGGGTGCTTAAGAAAGCAGAAGCAAGAAAAGTCTCTCGGAGAAGGTGATCTTCTCATTGTGTCTAAAAAATCTGTTTAGCGCCCCTCTCATATCTTGAAAGAAGACTGGGAGAAGATGCCTTCAGAGCTTTGGGTGCGTCAAATCACCTTCACGGTAGACCTCCCCGGGTTTCGGCCTTCTGTGATCAAGGTGTTGACGAAATTGATAGATCCGATTGCTTATCCCGCCGAGAAAATCAAGACGATGTATTTGAGGAGATGGCAAATAGAGGTTTCATTTCGAGACATTAAAATCACAAGGGACCTTGATATTCTGCGATGTAAAACACCGGAAATGATCCGCAAAGAAACCTGGATGCATCTGATCGCTTATAATGCATTGTGTTAATTGCAGGCGGAGGCTGCGATCCAAAGCAAAGTAGACCGTTTCCGTGTTAGTTTTAAGGGGGGGGCTAGTAGTGCTGCGAACTTGGGGAAAAAAGGTTTACCCAAAAAGGTTCTTCCGCTCGAAATCTCCGTGAAAAAATCTATGAGCACATGACCGCAATCCTGCTTCCCACACGAGCAGATCGTGTAGAGCCACGGGTGAAAAAACGAAGACCTAAAAAGGTCCGGTATGTAACGAAACCCCGTCATATTTATCGCCAAGAAATGATACCGGCCGCAAGATGGTAAACCCTCTTAACTTAGTGTCATTCGGGACAGAGGGAACGACCTTTAAAATTTTAGATTCCCAGAAACTCAATCAAAGCGGAAGTATTTCATTAACGGCAGATGATTTGAGTGATTTATCGACAGACATGCAAACCGCGACAAACAGTGATTTGGTTCATGGCCAAGTTTTCGATTTAACGGGACTGGATGGCATTCTTCAAGTTTTGGAAATGAATTATGACCAAAATACACTCGGGTTTTCTGAAAACGGGGTGAGAATCGGGTGGTATAATCCGGATGAAAACGAATGGATGCTCTCTGTTATGGGCAATTCAGATGTTTCAGGAATGACTGAGTCCATCTACAGTGACGGGAAGTTTTTCTCCGGTTCTTATCTTTCCTATCTCGAATCGATCGGAAATATAGACCCCACTTTGGGTGCGCATGGTGTAGATACCGAAAATAATGTCGCATGGGCCGTCGTGGATCACAATTCATCATTTGCGGTCATTCCCGAGGTGAATTCTCTGGCCCTCATGGCGATTGCTTTCCTTGCTTTTGTGAGCGGAAAGTTTGTTTGGAAACGTAAGTCGTAATGATATTTCCCTCATAGGTGTTTTCATCAAAACCCGGTATGCCTCTTGATGAGGGTGTACCGGGTTTCTTTTGTGCGTGTGGGGACCCTGAAATTTATGTGGAATGGGATTGCGTCAGGGCGTTGAAAAAATCAAAGAAGTAGAACTGAATTTACATAAGGATGAATAATGCTGACACAAAACGAATATTTTGACGGAAAAGTGAAATCGATTGGCTTTGAGACTTCTGACGGCAAGGCCACGGTGGGGGTGATGGTTGCTGGAGAATATGAATTCGGGACCTCGACCCATGAAACCATGAAGGTGATCAGCGGATCTTTGACCGTGTTGCTGCCGGGGGCATCGGCGGAAACGGTGTTTCATCCGGGGGAAACTTTTGAGGTGGATGCCGGTCAGTCTTTTAAAGTCAAAACCACCGAAGCCTCCGCTTACCTTTGTTTGTACGGTGAGTGATTCTATCGTCCATGTGGATCTCGGAGAACGCGCCTACGACATTGTAATCGGGGGCGGGGCCTTGGCGGATATCGGGTCCCGCTGTGCGGAATTGTTTGGATCCGGGAAGCGGATCCTGATGGTGAGTGACGCGAATGTGGCCGAGTATTACGTTTCAGGTACGGAGGCTTTGCTGATTGGAGCCGGTTTTCAAGTAAGTGTGTGTGTGCTGCCGGCGGGGGAATCCACCAAATGTGTGGCGCGGCTGGCGGAGATCTGGGAAGAGGCGGTGGAAGCCCGTTTGGATCGGAAAAGTTTTATCGTCGCTTTAGGCGGCGGGGTGATTGGTGATTTGGCCGGCTTTGCGGCGGCTTCCTTTCTGCGGGGCATTCCCTTTGTGCAGGTACCGACTTCTCTGCTGGCGATGGTGGATTCGGCGGTGGGCGGAAAAACCGGGATGAATCTGCCCCAGGGGAAAAATCTGGTGGGGGCGTTTCATCAACCGAATTTGGTACTGGCTGATTTGTCGGTCCTGGCCACATTACCTCTGCGCGAACAACATGCGGGTATGGCGGAAGTGATCAAGTATGGCGTGATTTGGGATCCGGAGATGTTTGCCTTTATTGAATCTCATGTGGCGGAGATTCAGGCCCTGGATTCAGAGGCCATGCGCTATCTGGTGAAGCGCTCCTGCGAGATCAAAGCGGATGTGGTGCGCCAGGACGAACGCGAAGGCGGCTTGCGTGCGATTTTGAACTTTGGGCATACACTTGGGCATGCGATTGAAAATGTGTGCGGATACGGGGAGTGGCTGCATGGGGAAGCCATCTCCATCGGGATGGTGTATGCCGCCAAAGTCTCAGAGGTGGTCAACGGATTTTCTTCTGCCGAAACGGACCGGTTGATCGCCTTATTTAAGGCTTTTGAACTGCCGGTTTCCTGGAAAGGCCTCTGCTGGGAAGATTTGTACAAAGCCATGACCGCCGATAAAAAAGCGGAAAATGCGCTGCCGAAATTTGTGTTGGCCGAAGAGATGGGCAAAGTGGGGTTGCCGCTCGAGGTCTCAGTTGAGCTCTTGAAGCGAGTGTACGATGACGGAGCGTGAAGCGCTCATTGCCTTAAATATGGTCGACGGCATCGGTCCGGTGCGGGTCCGTGAATTGATGCAGGTATTGGGCTCGGCGGCAAATATTTTGCAGGCGGATGTTTCCGACTGGGTGCAGGCCAAAGGGGTGGGGCAGGTGTTGGCGGAAAAGCTGAAGGGGCGCCTGCGGGATCTGGATGTACAGGCTGAAATCCGGAAAGCTGAAAAACTCGGGGCCCATATTGTCACTTGCGTGGATGAAACGTATCCCGCGTTATTAAAGACGATTCATGACCCGCCCTTGGCGCTGTATGTGAAAGGCAATTTATTGCCTCAGGACAAACACGCGATGGCGATTATTGGATCGCGGCGTTGCACGCACTACGGCACCCAGGTGGCGGACCGATTGAGTTTTCAGTTGGCGAAGCAGGGTTACACCGTAGTGAGCGGACTGGCGAGAGGGATTGACGCCGCGGGGCATCAGGGGGCGCTAAAAGGCGGAGGACGCACCTTGGCAGTGCTGGGCACGGGGATCGATCAGATCTATCCGGCAGAACATGCTGAACTGGCAGGAAAAATTGTGGCGCAGGGGGCGCTGATCAGCGAATTTCCCATTGGGTTTAAACCGACCCGTCAATCTTTCCCTCAGCGAAACCGCATTGTGGCCGGATTGTGCGGGGGCACGCTGGTGGTGGAGGCGGCCCGCGGAAGTGGTGCCATGATGACCGTGGATTTTGCGAATGTTGCTTAACATACTCCTCACACTCAAGTATGATATTTGAGTAAAACACGGAGTATATTATGAAAAAGCCAATATCAGCAGTCTACGCAAGGACGTCAAAAGAGTATAAAGGAGTCGAAAAGGTATCTATTGAACAGCAGATACAAGATGGAATAACCAAAGCAGAGCAAGAGGGGTATAGAGTCCCCCCTGAATTTATTTTTGTGGATAGAGACAAGACGCAAAGTAAACCCCCTGAGCAACTTCTAACCCCTGAACAGTTAAAGAGGATTAAAACCCCTGAACAGTTAGCCATTAGGACTAGACCCGCATTAACCGCTCTTTTAGAGGCTTGCAAAGAGGGCAAGATACAAGCGGTGATAGCACGTAAAGTTAACCGCATATCCCGCAAAAATAGAATGGGGCAAGATATCTTTGCCTTAATGCTTAACCCTAACGGAGACGGGAAAGCGGGTATTGATATTTACGGAACTCATGAGCATATACCTAGTCAGGACGGTAGCACGGGTAAATTCCTTTTAGGTCTAAGCCTCTTACTTTCAGAGTATGAGCTAGATAGCGGTACAGAAAATATTAAAGCCTCTAAGGTATATTCTAAAGAT
This sequence comes from Kiritimatiellaeota bacterium B1221, assembly GCA_029269125.1. Taxonomy (GTDB): domain Bacteria; phylum Verrucomicrobiota; class Kiritimatiellia; order SS1-B-03-39; family UBA6053; genus UBA6053. The sequence continues at coordinate 19,594 of JARHXX010000040.1, forward strand.
GCAGGTTTACCAATGGGGCAAATAGATAGGTTGTACGGTTATGATTATGACCCTGATAATAAAAAGAAAGCTATCGAAAATAAAGAACAAGCTAAAATAGTAAGAGAGGTTTATAGATTATATTTAGAGGAGGGGTTAGGCTTTAGGGCTATTGCTACTAAAATAGATTCTAAATGGAGTCTTACCAAAGCTAAAAGGATTTTAAGTAACCCTCATTATATGGGAATGACTTATAATACAAAAGAAGAGTTAATAGCCTCTAAAGTTTATCCCGCTATTGTTACTCCTTCTATATGGCGTAAAGCTCAAGTAAGAATGGCAAGCCGTAAAAATACAAAGGTGAAATCTACCGCACCCGCTCATTTAACTACAGGATTTTTAAAATGTTATAAATGTAAGAAATCTTTAACCCCTCATATAAGACATAATAAAGAAGAGGGAAGGATTAACTATATGTCTTGTGATTGTCCTGTAAACGGTATCCCTCAATTAAGAGAGGATAACTTAGAAGAGTGGGTAAAAACTTATATAGCCTCTACTCATATAGAAGTTACTAAAGAGGATGTAAGCTCACAAGAGATTGTAACCCTACAGTTAAAACTTGATAAGCTTATATCTAATAAGGAGACCTTAGAGGCTAAAGCAAGTGAGGCAGATTTTGACATGTCCTTGCTTTTATCTATGATGCCTAATATAAAAAATAATATTTCTAAAATTGAAAAAGAGATAGAGGAAAAAAGGGCTAATGCTTTTGTAAAAAATACAACTAAAATAGAATGGAGTAAATTAAGCTTAGATGAAAAAAGAGATTATATTTATACTGTAGTTTCTAAAATGATTTGCTCTAAATATGGTATCTATCTTTCTTTTAGAGACGGGGTAAAAATCCCTTATATGCGTAAAGAGTATTATTCAAAACGTAGTGAGTTATTTTTCCCCTTTATATCTGTTGCTACAGGGGAAATAAGTAGCAGGGGTAAACCGCTTAGAAGGATTGTAGTAGGATATGATAAAAATACATTAGAGGGAACTAGAGAGTATACTTTAGATGCAAAAACTTATAAACTTTTGGAAAATAAATCTGTACGTGGTCCAGATTACAGTTTGCAAGAAGATATAAGGGTACTTGTAGACCATAAGGTAAGAGAAGACGACACAAGAGATTGTTATACCTGTAAGGAGTCCTATAGAGAGTCAGATAAAAATGAGAGCTTACAAAGGACTCATAAAGGTTATTGCTTAACATGTGCTAGAGAGCGTAAAAACCGTATAGCAAGAGAGGCAAGGGCAAGGCGTAAAGCGGGTACTGTATTGAAATAATCCTAATCATAGAATAACCCCTTAATAAATAAGCCTCTTAAAGGGGGCTTATTTTTTTGTCCGTTCTCTAAGACCTCATTTTAATTAAACCTCCACATACGTTCTTAAAAGGACTAAATTAGGGGGAAGGGGCTAAAGAACTCCCTAGGGTGAGCATAATCAGGATTAACAAGGGGCATAGGGCAGGGGAAGAGCATATAAACGGGTATCAGGGAGGGGAAGAAAGGAAGCTCCTTAGAAGCCCTTAGAATGGGTTAGAATCTCAAACGATATTTGCCCAGGGCATGGGAAAATATATTTTACTATACAAAATGAGGAAGGAATAAGGAAATTTCCACTCCAGATTCGATAAAAATCTATAATTAACCCATATAAGATAACGTAAAGTAAAAATGATAAATCTGTAGTGAGAATGTTAGGGGTAATTGTATAGTTTTCGAGGTTTTTTCATTAATTGACAATTATAATGTCAAAAAATTCTGTAAATTCTCACCTGAGAATGTCATAAATTCATTTTCGTAATATGGTAACATAAAATTAACCATATTAAGATTTTATAAAAATCTGGAGTGAGAAATTTCAGGAATTAGACGGCGATTTTGATATGACAATTTTATTGTCATTTAATTCTTTACATCATTAAAAAAAATGTTATAACGGAGTCTCGCAAATCTAACAAAGGATAGAAAATGACAACCGCAACCACAAAACAGACCGCTAAGAAATTCGACAGAACCGCAACCTATAAAGCAGGGGACTTAGTAACCTCTGATAAGCAACCCCGTTATAGGATGAGTAACCATTCATTTATTAAAGTAGAGGGAGAGGAGAACCTTTATAAAGCAGTTAAAAGAAAGACTGTAAAGAAAGCTAAGAAAACTAAAATCCCTGAATTATCAAAGGAGGAACAATTAGAAAAAGATTTTGCCTATCATTTTGCATCTATTGTCTATGATGAAGAAAAGCTTATTAAGTTTTTAATTATGCTTTGCGATAATGGTGCATATCCTCTTAACCGTTCTACATTAGAAGAGGAACCCGTGCCTTTAAATATTATGATGCATAACGGAATTTTATATAAAGCTAAAGTAGCTTATGAAAAACGAAAAAAATTGAGGGGGCTTTATATGATGCATTAGAAAAGTATGCAGACAATAAAGAAATGAGCGAACAAGCCATTAAAGAGGCTAAAAAATTGGGTTTAACAGAAGATTCTATACAATATATTTTAGGGTGCAGTTAAAAAAATAATCGGAAAACATAAAACAGAGTAAACAACTAAACAAAGGCAAAATTATGAACACAGAAAATGCAGAGAAGATACAAGAATGGATAGATTTAAATGTAAGAGGTGAGGATTGCGAATTTGAGCATTTAGAACTTACCATAAAAACTAATAATACTATTTACTGGTTTAACTCAGAACAAATAATGTTTGAGGAGTTTAATAAAGATGTAAATGTATTAGAGAATATTTCAAATATAAGAGTAGTAGATGAGGAGGAGATTAAAATCATTTTCCATACTGAGGCTGTAACCATACATAAAGTATACCCTTATGAGGATTGGTTACAAGTTCTCTCTAATGAGGGGTGGGAATTTGATTTAATGATTGAGTTGGAGAGAAGAGCTTTAAATGAATATGAAACACAAAAAATGGTCTATGAATTTTGGGTAGATAACCATTAACAATAGAAGTTAATTGCTTAAATAAAAACTCTCTTATTAAATTAAGGGAGTTTTTTTATGTTTAATGGATGGTGATTAATAAGTTCAAAAAATAATTTAATAGGCAAAGGTTTTTTAAGTACCTTATAGAATGAATATAGACTAAGCGGATAAATTAGGGTTGCTCCTAATGAATTCCCTTGTTCCTTGTGGTTCCGCTTATGTATTTATTTTAATACAAGGAACATAAACAAGGAACATATGAAAAATAATAGTCAATTAGATATAGTAGATAATTTTATAAATAAATTATATCCCTACAAAAAATACAAAGGTCAAAATCTTAGACCAACATTAATAGCGTTAGCTCCTAAAGAATTAGTAGAGCAATATAAAAAACAACCCACTAGCACTCTCTTAGATTTACCAATTATCAAATATAAGGGTAAAAGGGTTTGCCTCACAGATAAAAAGAATAGGCTTTTAAAGCAACTTAAATTCTCATGGCCTTTATATCTAAGGAATGGAGAAAAGACCCGTAAAGATGCCTTAGAACTCCTTACAGTATTAAATTCATTAAATAATGTAGGGTATACTATCTTAATCAATTACTTTCCTAGTATTTGCTCTAAGGAGTTAAGCATTTACACTACGCCTGTTACTTATACAATCTGCATAGAGTCGGATACCATAGAGAAGGGTAAACAGGTAGAGCTAATGGAAAGCTTAAAGCCTTATATGGTTTTACAGTTAGATACTGGTGGAAAGAGTATTCATAATTATTTTAAGTTCAATATGGAAAATCCTAATAAGGTTTTAGATATACAGAACATTAATAGGAATATTGCAAATAAGGTTTATCAAAAAAGTTTAAAGTTTTCAGAATATCATGAGGATATTAAGGCTTTTAATCCTTACATACATAAAAATTTAAGACAGAGATTTACAGAATTTGATAATATATCTGAGAGTATATGTAAATATTTTGATAGTATAGGTTATGAGGTAGATAGGGTAGTAGCTAAAAGTTTAAATAGATTATGTAGATTACCAGGATTTAAGCATAATAGAGGTAATGTATCTAAGGTTATATTTGAGAATGGTAATTATGAAGATATTAAAGATATTAAAGACCTTGTTTCCATTGGTTTTGATAAGGGTAAGAAAGTGAAAGAGGAAGTGACGTATTCAAACGTTGGTGCTTTATGCATAAACTCTAATGAAATTGATATTTTTAATGCTTTAGATAATAATATAATTAATTTTAAAAATAATAATGTTAAAGAGTCTGATTTATTAGAGAGTAAAAGAGAGAAGGGGGAAGTGACGTATTCAAACGTTGGTGCATTTAAAGAAAACCCCTTTAAAATTGATAATAAACTATCACCTCTAATGATTTTAACAGAGTATTATAATATTAAAGATATAGGAATTACAGAGAGGGGCATTAGAGACAAGTTGAACGTTACCATAGCTAAAGCTCATAAGATTCTAAACTATACCAGTGGTGAGGCTCAAATTAGTTATGAGAGTATTTTAGAAGTCTGTAACAACTCTAATCTAAATAATGAGGATGCAATAAGTAAGTATCTTAATCTATATGAGAATTTAAAGTGGATGCCTTATATACCATATATGCAAAACTCAGACTTAAAATCATCATACTTAGATTTTTTAGATGCTTATCCTCTTAGGGTTACAGAGGGTAAATATAAAATATTAAGATACTATTTAGAGGTAGTATGTAAAAATCCTAAAGCATCATTAACAGGAAATTTAAGCTTAAAAACCTCTGAAATGAAAGAGGCGGGTAATGGTATATATTTAAAGCCGTTAGCTGAGTTTAAGAAATTAGGTGTAGTAACTTGTACAAATGAAAACTACTCAGATAATCGTACTAAAAGATATAGAGTAAACATAATATTATTATTATATGTATTAGGTATTACAGATGAGGCTTTAGCTTATGGGTGGAGAAGTAAAGAGGGTAAGCTTTTAAAGTTTGGGTGAAATTATTATTCCTTAAGTTTAGTTATAGACGGATATCTTTGAGCTTTCTAGTGCTGTTAGGAAATAAAAAACCCCATCCATTTAAGGATGGGGTTTTGATTCAATTATAGTAATTATAGATTCTTTAATGCTTCTAATATTGCTATTTGTTGTTTTTTTTGTTCTAAACGTTTTCTTTCAATAATTCTATATTGTAGAATCAGTTTGTATCTTTCTATATATTTTTTCATCTCATCACCTCCTTTTAGCTATTTAGTCAAGCAAGGTGAATATTCTGTGATTTTTCTTCAATTATTTTCAGGATTCTTAATCGGCAACAAGGGCACAAAAAAACCGCCATGAGGAGGGTGGCGGTTAAAAAGCGGTTTATTACAAAATTATGACGATTATAATAAACATGTGTCAGGTAAATAAGGAAACATTTGCTTTTTCTTTATTATACAAAATATAAATACAAACATCCTTTAATTGTTTTAAAAAAGGGTTATTCGTTTTTAATATTGTATAATGTAGTATGAGAGAAAATAACGAATTAGATATTTTAACAAAAGAGCAGGTGGCAGACTTACTAAAAGTAAAGGAGCGTTCAATAGATGAGCTTAGAGCTAAAGGAATGCCCTTCTATCAGGTAAGTGAGAGAGTATTTAGATATAGCAAGACAGCTATCTTAGAGTGGTTAGAGACTACGGAAATTAACAGTAAATATTATATTTAGGAGATATTAGATAATGAAGATAAAAGCAACTGGTATAGAGTCGATTAGAGTAGAAAAATGGTATGATGATGAAGTTAAAAATAGTATTGATATTTTTAATGGTAAATTAAGTAAATTGGAAAAGGCTATCAAGTCTAAGCATGATGAAAAGGCAAAAAGTAAGGAGTCCCTTTTTAACGGTACGGATGCAGAAATTCAGAAATCAATTAAGTTTTTAACGTCTATGGATGGATTAGATATTTTTTATGCAACGCAAATTTACAAAATAACAATGGAGAAAAAAGAACTATTAGCGGGTGTTATTAAATCATGTTATAGAAGACGTGCAGGGGAGATTTCAAAAGAGATGAAAAAAAGAGCGGACGAAATAACAGAAGCTCATGAGAAAGCTAATATAAAAGTTCCTAATATGAATTATGTTATTATTTCAGATGAGACGTATAAGAAAAATAAATTATATGCAGACAATCTAATGAAGAGCTTTAATGATTTTTCGATATCAGAAAAGGAGGAAGTAAATCTTAATGATATTGAGTCGTTTTTAGGGGCAATAGGTTAAGGATACCCCCCCCTGGTAATGATTCTTAAACGATTTAAAGAGTTTTGCCACACAGAGAGACGTGACTTAAGTTTATCTTGAAATTGTAATATATAAATATAGCTAATGTCTATAAGGGGTTATATAGTTTACCCATATAAAAACAGATAAAAAATACCCCCTAGTAAGGCTTTTTTCACCATTATAAAAGTATTTGCCCAATAGGGTGCTCGTGCAAATATATTTAGTCACGAAATTATTTATTTTATTTGTAATATAAAGTAGTTTTATTTTTTTTAGTTATTCTGTCATAATGTAAATCGGTATTTTTACAGTAATCATTTACTGTCATATTCATTGTAGTTTTTAGTCTCTCATGGTTTATATGCATCTCACAAAAAGATTTTGCTTCATAATAAAGAAATTTTGTTTTTCGAGTTTTAGATTTATCTGAAAACATGTCAAACAGACTATCAAAATCTTTACATTTACTATTTAAATATTTGTAAATTAGTTCCCCAGACCTTTCTTTGTTATCAAACTTAGTATATAACTCATGAATTTCACAAACATCATTATCGTTTTGTATGGATTGAAAATATGGCCTCTTTATTTCGTAATCTTTTGATGCATTAGAATACAGACTTTCAAAGATTTGATAAATTATGTTTAACTTTATTTCCCTTTCATATTTTTCAAATAAAAATGGAGCAGAGGATATTACAGACATAATTTTGTTTTGATTTTGTTGAACTTGTATATCTTCCATTTGCATTAACATCATTTCCTTTTGCAATGATATGTCTTTTCGAGTTAAAATAATTGAATAAAAAATCAATATAAATGCAAGTGCGGAATAAAAAGCTGTGACAGTTCCAAAAGAATCACCTAAAAAGGCCATTCTCGGAAGTCCTGCTTCTGTATTTCCATATTGGGATAAAAGAAAATTTGATATAAATGGGTTCGCTATATATGCAAATAAACTTGAACCCGCTACAATCCAAAAAAGGATATCCGCGATTCGATTTCGTTTATTCGTTTTCTCGATTTCCTTTCGATAGAAATTGTATTTTTCTGATATATCATCACTCATGATTGTTTTGCCTTTTCATATATTCTCGACTGAAAATCATTCATCCCGTATGGCGAAATTTATTCGCCTGAATAATCAACTCCTTATCGGGCCATTGATTTCTGTCCGATGGAAGGTGAATTTTCCCTAGTGGTTCGATGAATTTTTTTAAGCCTCCAACCTGCCCAGCAGCCCTTAATTCATCCAGTTTTGAATTTCTTATCCTCATATGGTAATTTTCATCAAGATAAATTAGTCCATTGTCATAGGCTCGGTGGTAGGTAGGAGACAAGGATAAGCCATTATTTACAGTATCAGGACTCATACTTTCAGAAAAGGGAAGAATATGAGCAGCATCAAGTAATTTAAGCTGTTGCCTCGTTACAGCACATCTGTTGTCATAAGCCAATTTTACAGATTTACTGAAATTTGCATCTCTTGCATATTTTTCAACTAGCTGTAGAATTTTCTTCTTTTCTTTGGTTAAACCTTTTTGGGCTGACTCGGAAATCGTTTCCATATTGGCAGCTTTGCCCAATAGTTTATATAGACGACTGCTAGTACCGTGTTCGTGAAGGCTTTCCGCATTGAATATGTAATTAATTAATTGGTCAGGTCTGATTGCGATTGCAATTTCTTCATTGTTTTTTCGGTCAAATGCCATTCCATTTTGTAATCCATCAAGCAAAGTTTTCTTTTGAATTTGAACAGATGGAGAACCGCTAGTAAACACTCTGTGGTGCTTTAGGTCAAAGCCCGAAAAAATATTAAGTTCCTGATAGTAGCCTGCAAGTAAAGTATATCCTTCTGGGTTTAACTGTAACGGCGATTTTACGGAAGTCATTTGAATCCGATATTCATCAGGCAAAGAAACCCTTCCCCCGTGAGTAATTGTCCATATATATACCCATACGCTTATGGTCTCATCCCCATATTCTATGAAAAACTTACGGGGGTGGGTTCTGTATGCTTCTGATACGTAATAACCAGAACCACCCGATTCTGCAAAGGCATCTAAAAGCTTACGAACAAAAATTTTGGGGCTTAATGCAGGCATTTTTTCTAGCTAGTTTTCTTTTTTCTTTTTTTTCCACCGTCTGGTTGAAGTAATTCGTTGTCGTCTAATTCGTCCCACATCGCAGCGGGATGATTCAATTCATAAACTTTTCCCAGTGCATTATTTTTTGATGGCAACGTTTTATCAACTTCATTAAATCGCCCTTTTGCTCCTGCAATATACTCCTCGCTAAGGTCGCAACAAATCCATTTTCGTTTCAACCTTTCCGCAACCTCTCCTGTTACGCAACTTCCCCCAAATGGGTCGAAGACAGTATCACCTTTATCTGTAAGCATTCGAATGAACATCTCAGGAAGGCTGCTAGGGAATCGGGCAGGATGTTCAACAAGTTCATTTTCACGACAAAAACGCTGATAGGAGCTATTGCTTTCGGTATTTGGTAAAGCGATTAAATTTGGCGGTATTGCAGCTTTATTATTCGTTGTAAATTTGTCGCTAATGTCATGTCCACTGGGCCTTTTTTTTGCTTTGTATCCGTTTTTTAATAGATGCTTCATCGAACTACTGTAAGGCACCAGTATTCTCTTGTTGCTTGATTTAGGCCAAGGCGTTTTTGATAACCACCAAACGCAATTTACAGCGTCTTTTACTCGTATGCGCCTTACAGTAACCCATTCCGCTGGTGTTGGCAGTTTGGATGGAGACCACCAGTAAAATTCTTGGGCTAAATGAAATCCCATTTCTTTGCAAAGCATTATAAGCAGTTCAAAATGGTATAAACTTCTCGTTGGTTGACCTGGGTTCCACGCCCCACCAATGTCTATGACCAATGAGCCTGAGTCCTTTAAAATTCTATGAAACTGATTACCAAAGTCCTTAAACCATTCTACGTAATCTTCAGCATCAACATTCCCATATGATTTTTTCCGAACTAGTCCAAATGGGGGGCTTGTCATAATTAAATCAATAGAAGAATCCTTCAGTTGATTTTTCATAAGTTTTAAAGAATCGTCGCAATAGATTTTACCAATCTTAGTTTTAAATACAGGTTTAGCCATTACATACACATACGCATAACTTTTGTTTCTGTCTAGCATCCAAGGCTTTTAACATTGTTTTAATAGAGTAGCTGAAAAATTTATTTTTCCTCTTCCTTGCCCTGATACCCTGATACCCTGATAGGAACTTGTAAATTTAAGTCCTAAAGGCTAGGTATCCCTTTATGGTTAACAATCTATACAGGCATATGATTAAGAAAACCCCTTTAAACATTGGGTATCCTGTACAGGGTATAGAAGAGTGTAAACTAACGCTTGATTTTGCCACCGAGTTTGGTCGATTGATTTTTGCGGTGCCGGGGCGGATTGATAATCCGTCGGCGGGCGGATGTAATGGTCTGATCAAAAACGGGGCCAAGTTGGTGGAGGATGTGGATGATATCCTGGAAGAGTTTGAGTACCTGCTCCCACCCAAACCCGAGGGGAGGGAAGATCCGGAGCATGTGAAACCGCAAGTGCAACTCAACGAATCTGAAAAAACAATTTTGGATGCGTTGGGGCGTTCGGATGTGGGGCAGGATGAGCTGATTCGGGAGACGGGGTTGTCGGCTTCGGTGGTGGCGACGGCTTTGTTGACCCTGGAGATGAAACGGCAAATCAAAAGCTTGCCGGGTCGCAAAGTGCGGAAAATGTAGTCCACGCACTTGCCTGAGAATTTACAGCGGGCGGGGTGTCCTCACTCCGGCCGCTTTCGGGTGAAGCAAAAAGATCCGAAAAACCCGGGAACGATCCTGAAAAATGGCGCGGGGGGCATCCCTGTCCGATTTTGTTATGATTCCGATGACCGGATATGGTAGAAGCTTCTTATATGAAAAAGTTCTTCCTTTCTCTGGTGCTGCTTGGATTGTTGACCCGGGTTCAGGCGCAGGAAGTGACGCCCAGACGCTGGAGTCATCTTCCGATCGGGGCTCATTTTACCGGGACCGGAGCGGTATGGACGGAAGCGGACATCTACTTTGATCCGGTGTTACAGGCGGAGGATGTGAAAGCGGAAGTGCTCACGGTGCCGGTGGTGTATATCTATTCCTTCGAATGGTTGAACCGTTCCGCCCGGATTGATCTGAGCCAAAGCTATCAAAAAGGGACATGGGAGGGCCGGGTAAACGGTGTTCCCACCTCCATCGAACGTGAAGGGCTGGGGGATACCCGGTTCCGTCTGGCGGTAAATTTGGTTGGGGCCCCTCCTTTGGAGGGAAAGTCATATGCGGCCTACCGCCAAAAGCAAAAAACAGAAACTCTGGCGGGGGCCGCTATGGTGGTGGTGGCACCGACCGGTGAATATTATTCGGACAAATTAATCAACCTTGGAAGTAACCGTTGGGTTTTCCGGCCGCAACTGGGATTTGTCCATAGCCGGAACCGCTGGTCATATGAAGTGACCTCTTCGCTTTGGTATTTCAGCGAAAATAATGATTTTTGGCAAAATTCAACCCGGAAGCAGGATCCCTTATTGGCATTTCAGGGACATGTGATTTATACGCTCCGCCCCGGATGCTGGGTTGCGGGAAGTGCGGGATACGGAAGCGGTGCGGAAAATACCCTCAACGGAGTGGAGAAAAATGACGAGTCGGAAAATGTGGTTTGGGCGTTGAGTGCCGGATTGCCGATTGACCGTTTTACTGGCTTGAAGCTGACCTGGCTGCAGACGGAAACCAAAACCGGAACTGGGTCGGACACGCAATCTTTCCTGTTGGCCGTTTCCCGTATGTTTTGAAGGGG
>JARHXX010000041.1 GCA_029269125.1 Kiritimatiellaeota bacterium B1221
ATGACCTTTTCCAACCTTTATCCCGGCGCTGCGCACAGGGCTGATATCTTCGTGGACCTTCGGCCCAAAAAACATCCGCCCTCCACCACCGGGCCAAAAATCCGCAACCATAACCGCCCCGTCCGCAGCGCTGGGTACATCACCAACATCCCATCCCCACCTCACCCGGGCCAACGGTCCGCGAAGATCCCCCCCCCTCAGGGCACTGCAATCATCGCGGCTTTGAACCCGTCTGTTGCGGTGTTTTTATACCCATCCTCCCCACGATCGATAAACAACGCCTCCAACCCTTCCTGTGCTTCCACCCACGCCATACCTTCTTCGGTTCCCATCACAAACAACGCGGTCGCCACTGCATCCGCGGTCATGCAATCCTCCGCCAATACCGAAACGGATGCCAAGGTATGCTTGGCCGGCCGGCCCGTTCGCGGATCCAAAATATGATGACGTAATCCGGCATCATCCACCACATAATTGCGATAATCCCCGGAAGTGGCCAGGCCCTGATCTTCGAGCGCAACCACCTGCATGGCTTGTTGCGCGGCATCCATGGCCGGCACCTGCACCCCAATCCGCCAGGGAATCTCAAACCCATTCACTCCCCGACACAACAGTTCCCCTCCTATCTCCACGTAAATATCTTCATATCCCTCCCGCATCAACACCTCAGCCACCCGATCCACCCCGTACCCTTTGGCAATCGCGGATAAATTGATCTCCACCTCACTCTCAATCTTGCTTAAGCCGGCATCTGACAACTCAAGCCATTTCATCCCCACCCGATTTAATACTTCCTGAATTTCAACCTCAGAGGGTCCTTCACCCTTTTCTCCTGCCTCACCAAAACCCCACAGGTTGATCAGGGGCCCCAATGTCGGATCAAAGCTACGGTTCGACTGCTCATAAATTTCAAAACTCCGTACCAACACCTCCCGGAATCGCTCACTGACCGGAAAAACATCCCCTTCAGCCAAACGGTTAAATCGTGAAATCTCACTTTCAGATATGTAGGTAGACATGGCGACATTCACGGCCAAAAGCTCCTGTTCGACTTTCGTCTGCAAAACAGCGCTTTCTTCGGGGCTCAGCGCGGTTCCCGAAATCTTCACCTCATAAGTCGTTCCCATGGTCTCGCCTTCAAACGAAGTCACCGGAGCGGACTTGTGCTTTAATGTCATGGGCGATTGCGCCAGCCAAACCCCTATCCCCGCTAAAACCAGCAACATTCCCAGAAAAAATTTACTCTCTTTTGATAACATACCCTCTCTTTACGTCCTATTTGTCATTTCTGAAAGATCTTTTCACCAAAGGCCCCCCCCCGATTTTGTCGAGGCATCCCGCTTCACCCACAAAATAAATCGTAATTTTCCTTCAGTATTCCTTTGATTAAAATTATCAATGACTACGTTTTCATCACACGGGCGATCGGAAGCGCATATATAAAATAAGGATAGATAATGAAGCTCAAATTTGGTTCCCTACTTATAACCTGTTTTCTTGGTCTCAGCCTTTTTGCGGGCCAAAATCTTATTAAAAACGGTGATTTCCAAAGCGATGCCGATGGAGACGGCTGGCCGGATGGCTGGAGAAAACATTCCGGCGTAAACGTGGAGAGTGCAGGTGACAACACTTGGCTCAGCGTATCTGAGACCTACCGGGGACAGGGTCCAAAATTTTATATCTCCCTCGAACCCCACTGGACGGTTTTACATTTCAAAGCCAGACTCAAAGCCACCGAGGTTCTCCTCGGCCGCCAATCCTGGCAGGATGGCCGCATTGCCATGACTTTTAAAGATGACGAGGGAAACAGAGTGGGGAATTACCCGAAAATCCCTCATCTCAAGGGCACCCAGGACTGGACACCGTTTGCATTTGATTTACCGATCCCCAAAGGAGCCAAATTCCTCGAAGGCTCCCTGGCAATGTTTGGCCCCTCCGGAAAAGTCGAATATGATGATATCTTCATTTCAGTTGCCCAAGAAACCACCGCCACAGAAAAAGTCATCCCCGCTCCCGAAAGAGTGAAACCCGGCACCGAGCTGGTGGTGAATGGAAACCTGGAGCAGGGTTCAAAAGGTTGGTTTGCCCCTTCATTTCCAAAATTGGTAAATGAGGGTGACAATCATTTTGCCGTCATAGAAAAAAATTCGAATCTAAATCAAAATGTGCCCATCCCAAAAGGAACTCAAAAGCTCACATTAAAAATGCGCATGAAGTCCGATTCGATCGTCAAAGGAAAAGAATCCTGGCACGACGGACGTCTCGCCATGGCCTTCCGGGATGCGGACGGCAGGCAGGTCGGAGGATGGCCAAAAATTTTCAGCGCGGTGGGAAGCACAGACTGGACCCCATGCCAGAGAGTTTATTCCGTACCGGAAAATGCAGTGTCGTTGAATATCAGTGGATATATGCAAGGCCTCTCCGGAACGCTCTTTCTGGATGACATTTCAATCACCGTGACCGCAAATGAAGAAGTGAAACTTGAGACCCTGCCGGTAGGAACCGAGTTAGTGAAAAACGGAGATTTCAGCGCGGGAGCCCGTGACTGGGGACAGCATCGATTTCCAAAAATCATTGAGGAAGAGGGCAATCCACTGGTGGAAATTTCCACCAACCAAAACCTCCACCAACTCTTGAAAATCCCTTCGGGAACGAACAATGTCCTTTTGAAAATGCGCATGAAGTCGGAAAAAATCGTGACCGGAAAGGAATCCTGGCACAACGGCCGCCTGGCCATGTCCTTTAAAGATAAAAACGGGAATCAGGTGGGAGGATGGCCGAATGTCTTTTCTGCCGACGGAACCACCGACTGGACGGATTGTGAAAGAATTTATGAGATTCCCGAAAAGGCCGCATCCCTGGAATTGAATGGCTATATGCAGGGAAAATCAGGGATCCTGTACCTGGATGATATTTCGGTAACCATCCATGAAAACTTTAAACCCGCAGCCCCTTCGGAATGTCCGGTGGATGCCTCAAAGGTCTGGAGTTATGACGATGCCTTTGTGCAACAGTCCCCCACCCGAACCAAAATCTGTTTGAATGGATACTGGAAATTTTTACCCGAAAAATCCGTGGGGAAAAATATCCGGCCCCCGAAGCCGGAGGCCTACTGGGGCTGGTTCAAAGTGCCGGGCGTCTGGCCGAATCCCATCCCCTCCTATCAGTCGGGACACCAGCAGGCCCAGAACTTTATCCTGGATGCCTCCTTTAAAAAACAATTCGATTTGGAAAACCTGGAGTTCGGCTGGTACGAACGCGAATTAAAAATTCCTGAAAACTTTTCCGGCCGAAAGGTCCTCCTGGATTTTGAACTCATTCAGGCACAACTCATGGTTTTTGTGGATGGAGAGAACGTGGCGTTTTTAAAATTCCCCGGTGGACAGGTCGACATCACCGAACACGTGACCCCCGGCCAAACCCACCGCCTGAATGTGCTCCTCATCGCCAAGCCCCTGCGGGAAGATGCCAGCGTGGTGATGGATGTCACCAACGTATTTAAAGTGAAAGCAAAGCTCAATTACCGGGGAATCACCGGTGATGTATTTCTGTTGGGCGTTCCCAAAGAAGTCTCGGTCGATCAAATCCGCTTCACCAGTGATACCGATGACATGACCCTCAAAACCGCCGTTTCATTTCAAGGAAAACTTCCGGAGGGCGCAACCGTCTCGGTCGCACTTTCCCACGATGGCGAGGCGGTCAAACAAAGTGAAAGCTCCCGGGTAGAACTTCAGGCCGACGGCTTCACCTCGTTCTCCGAAAACTGGCCGGAGGCAAAACTCTGGGACATCCACACACCGGAGAATTTATATTACGGTACCGTTTCTTTAAAAGATAAAGCCGGCAATCTTTTGGACACCTCCTTTCCTGTCCGCTTCGGCTTCAGAGAATTCAAAATTGACGGCCGTGACTTCTATCTCAATGGAAAAAGAATTCATTGGCGAACCGTGGTTGTCGACAATATCAATAAACCTGCCGACATGGCCAACAGGCAGGATGTCAAAAACACTTTAAAAAATCTCAAAGCCTACGGCTTCAATTCGGTCATCACCCACAATTACAATTTCCGCCCCGGAAATGTCACTTATATGCAATCCATGCTGGATGCCACCGACGAAGCCGGTGTAATGCTGTCCTTCTCACTTCCCCATGGATCAGACTTCGACTGGAATTTCAGTGATCCCGTGGTCATGAAAGAATATTTGCGGATTTCAGAATATTTGATTAACAAAGTTTGGAATCACCCGGCCACCGTCCTCTACACCATGAACCACAATCAATGCGGATATAAAGGGGATTTGAATCCGCAGGCCATGGACGGGATTTTTTCTCCGGAACTGGACAAAGAAGTCGACCCCTCCTCGAATCGGGTCCAGGCCGAAATCCTTGCCACAAACGTAAAGAAAATTGATCCCACCCGTCCGGTTTACCATCATTCATCCGGCAACTTGGGTGACATTTACACCAACAACATTTATCTGAACTGGTCCCCGCTGCAGGAACGGAATGACTGGACAGAATACTGGTCGGAAAATGCCGTAAAACCTATTTTCTTTGTGGAATGGGGTTTGCCCCACATCGCCAGTTGGTCCAGCTACCGGGGACCCAACTTCATTTGGCGGACCCATGCGCAACAGTCGATTTGGGACAGCGAATTCGCCGCCGCATTTTTGGGAGATGCGGCCTACACCATGACCCCCACCAAAGCCAGGCAACTCTTACATGAGGAGTTGTTATGGGAAAGAAATCCGGAGGGTTTTCACTGGGGATATCTCTGCCAGCCCTTGCGCCAAAACCGCTCCCTGTATCACACGGTCACCACCCGGTATATCAACGAAAACTGGAAAAATCTGCGGGCCTGGGGAACGACCGCCATGTTACCCTGGGACCAGGAGAGACTGGAGGAAATTCAAAACAAAATCACCACCGCGGTTGAAAATCCGAATAAATATCAAAACCTCAAACAACCCGGCATTGTGCCCGACAACTACCTCCCGGTGAAACAATGGCTATACGAAAGAAACGCAGATGAATTCGCTCCCGAAATGATCGGCGGGGCCTTTGCAAAATGGAATCAACCCGTGATTGCATGGATCGCCGGGAAAGAATCTCACTTCACCGAAGTGGCCGCCAATTTCAATCCGGGCAAAACCGTATCCAAACAGATCGCGGGTGTGAATCACAGCCGGGAGGCGGTGACCATTGCCTACAGTTGGGAAGTCGCAGATTTAAATATAAATGAAAAAGGAAGTCTGGATGTCGCCGTGGGATCCACCGCCTTCACCCCCCTTGAATTCACCATTCCTGAAAACACCCCCGCAGGCGCTTATACCCTCTCCGCCCAATTCGACATAAATGGAAAGGAGTCAGACTATCATTTTGATTTTAATGTGATTCAAAATTCAGCCCCGCTAAAATTAAAATCTAAAATTGCGGTGTACGACCCCTCCCGGGAAACCGCAGCCGAATTGAAACAAATGGGGCTTGAATTTGAGCGGGTAGACGCAGACGCAAATCTGGAGCATATCGATCTACTGGTGATCGGCCGAAATGCTTTGAGCGCCAATGAAGCCATTCGGGACATCGCCAAAGTAAACGACGGATTAAATGTAATCGTATTTGCACAGGAAAGTTCGGTACTGCAGGACAGATTGGGATTCAGAATGAATGAGCATGGATTGCGGAATCTATTTGTGAGAAATCTTCAGTCTCCGATGCTCAACGGTCTAAGCGACCGTGAAATGCAAAATTGGCAGGGCGAGTCCACCACCCTCCCCCCATTCGTGGCCGACAGAGAGACCCTCGGCAATCCTGAATGGTTTTGGTGCGGAATTAAAAACACCCGGGTGTGGCGCAATCAAAACTGGGGCAATGTCGCGCATTCCCTGATTGAAAAACCCCCGGTCGGAAATTTTATGCCGATCCTGGATGGAGGGTTTGAACTGCAGTACGCCCCTTTAATGGAATACACCCAGGGCAAGGGATCCATCATCTTTTGTCAGGTAGAGGTTATCGGCAGAACCGTCCGGGATCCGGCAGCAGAAAAATTACTCATCAACATCTTCGAATATGCCGACAGCCGAAAACCCGCAATATTCAAGGACGTCTTTTACATACCCGATCAGAGGGTTGAAGAGCTTCTGAGCCAGTTGCGCATTGACGCCCGACCCTACACGGGCACAGAAAAAATCAACCACGCCATTGTGGTACTGGGCCCAGACAGCAACATCCCCGCTTCTTTACATGCAGCGGGAAGAGCCGGAGCGGAAATCTTCGGACTGGCATTAACCCCGGAACAAATCAGTCTCTTGACCGCAGGGAAAATAAAAACCGTGATTCAAAACGCTGAATCGATGCAGATGACCGAAAAGCACACCCCCCTGTTTGCCGGCTTGTCCAGTGCAGAGTTTTATCTCAGAACCCAACAATTAAAAATCCCCCTCCTGCAGGAGGAAAAAAACAGTCCCCCGCAATTTTTCACCTCTATTCAAAACGGAGAAGGAAACATTGTCCTGTCCCAGATCGCCCCCTGGCACTTTGACTATCAGGATCCGCAACGGGCCTACCTCAGAACCTCCTTCAGAAGAAATGCCTACATGGTCAGTCGCGTGCTGAAAAATTTGGGTGCAGATTCAAAATGCGGTTTACTGACCAAACTGAATGCGCAGAAAGGCATCTCCTATCAACCTTTGGTCACCACCTGGAAAGGCCTCACGGATCCGGGAAACCAAGGGGAAGCGTTGGGGTATATTCAGGACGGCTTTAATGACAGTGCCTGGCGTGAATTCAAAGTTCCCGGCAGCTTTGACAACCAATACGAAGATCTCTACGACTATGACGGATACTTCTGGTATCGCAGCCGGTTTGACCGTCCCGAAAAAATGACTTCAGAAGAACTTACTTTCGTGATAGGTGCCGTAGATGACGAATCAAAAATATGGCTGAACGGAAAACTTCTGGGAGAGATCACCAAACAAACGAACCCGGACGACTATTGGATGGTCCCCCGCATCTTTAAAATTCAGCGGAATGAACTCAGAGAAAAAAACAACCTGTTGGTGATCCGGGCGAATGACACCTACATGAAGGGCGGGATCAGTGATCAGCCGGTGTTCACCAGTCTGGGTCCTTGGCTGAACAGTTATTACCTTCAAGTCCCCGAAGCAAATGATGACCCCTACCGATTCTATCGGTGGTAAGCCAAGGGGGGAGGCAAGAACCGCCTTTATTGCGGCGCAGAATCAAACGCCCTGCCCCATATACTTTTGACTGAAGATGGTTACGTTTCACATGTTCAGGCTTCGGTTTTTCCCGCACCCCGTCCGGGGCGCAAAATGTTGTTCCCATATCCCGGGGGCATGGCCCCCGGGCTGGATGCGGTTGCCCCTCCGGGGCAGAAGATTTTCGATCTACATCCTCCCCGGGAGAGATCCGTTCATCCAGCCCCAAGCCCATCCCCGCACCTGAAGGAGGAACCGCATCCAACCCCATCCCTTCCCCCGGAGGAGGAAACGCATCCAGCCCGGGGGCCATGCCCCCGGAACACGATTCCAAAATCTTTGCGCCCCGGACGGGGTGCGCTGAATTTCGGAACAACATATTTCCCTCCGACATCCTCCCCGGGGAGAACCGCATCCACCCCCAAACCCACCCCCGCACCCGAAGGAGAAACCGCATCCAAGCCCCTCTCTTCCCCCGGAGGGGGAAACGCATCCAGCCCGGGGGCCATGCCCCCGGGACACGATTCCAAAATCTTTGCGCCCCGGACGGGGTGCGGGTAAATTTGGAACCCTCCCGTGCATGCGCAGGATTTATAGAAAGACGGAAAAAATCCTGAATTCAAACGGTTTGACGGGGATCCTGATGCACGATAGGTTTCAAGAACAGAGGTTGATTATTCACCACGCAAAAAATAAAAATAACGGAAGACAGGAGCTGATTCACAGTAGCGTGAATTACCTTCTCCTGTACCAAAATACCAAAATGAGATGATGATAAATCCAAACGATCCGGATGAAACAAAAGCAAGGGGCGCAGAACCTGATATCCGCCATTTCATTTTGAAAATTGATTCAAACAATAAAATTAAATACTTCAATCAGCCCTGGCTGGATTTTGCGAAAGAAAATGAAGGCGGACCTGTTGCGGAAAACTACATCGGTCACCTCTTGGAAAGCTTCATCGCCAATCAGGAAGTGTGGCATATTTATGAGATTGCCATCAATCAGGTGAGGGCCGGAACCAAGGGCGAAGTCCTTTGGAGCTTTCGGTGTGATTCCCCTGCATGCCGCCGCTTCATGAAGATGCAAATCTCCAAAGATGAAGAAGGGTTGGTTGAATTTAAAAGTCATATCTACAAAGAGGAGCTCCGGAGCCCTGCACGCCTCCTCGATCCCCATTCCCCCAGAACACAAAAATATATTACGATGTGCAGCTGGTGTAAAAAAGTTCAACTCGATACCGGAGAGTGGGTCGAAGTGGAACGGGCCGTCGAAGCCCTTCATCTGTTCGGAAATGTGGCCCTGCCCCAATTTACCCACAGCATCTGTCCGGACTGTCACCACAATATTTTTTCAGAAGGCACATCCTGACTGACCGCGTTGCACCAAACAGGTGACATTTGATTTTAAACCGGCATCGGGGACAGGAAGAACGCTTCACCCTGTTCATCATACCTCTGACTTATCCGGGAATCCCTTTGCCTTTTGAGCTGGCAATCTACATCCTTTATCCTGTAGGTTCTCGCATATGAAAAACACATTAACCCCAACGGGTGTGGCTAAAATATGAATGTATCCCCCGACCTTCAATCCTGCCTGCTCTGTGACGATGTCCGTCGCGAACAAAACGGAAAATTTATTCTCATCGGATTGTTTGATGCCTTGGGCGTCCCGAACTTCCCCCTCAAATATCCGCGCATCTGCATGGTCACCCGCTGGTGCAGCGGTGAAGGCGAATTCATTCAGTCCAGCCGCATTCTCAAACCCGACCGGCAAACCCCGTTGGTGCAGGGCAAAGATATTCCGGTACGGCTCAAAGATGATTTGCATACCGCCACCAACGTGGAATTTTTTATGAATGTGGAATTTGAGGAACCCGGCGTGTATTGGGTTGAAGTCATTCTGGATGGTCACCTCAAGCTCACCTATCCCCTTCGCCTGGGTCAAATTCAACTTCAGGAACCCCCACAGATCCCATGAACGCCCGCAGCCTCCCGCTGCTGTTTGTTCCGATCCTCGGAAGCTTGCTGGCCTGGATCTTCCGACCTTCGGAAGTCGACTGGCAAACGCTGGAATCCCCTGTCCGGTTATCACTCGAAACGAAGGACCTGCATATACCCAAAGGCCCAAAGCTCCGCTTCATTTGCATCCCCGAAACCGGCGATGCCCTGAGCCTGATCGAAATACCCTCTCGCGTCTTATCCCTTTACCCGGGGGAAACCCAAAGCTATAACGGCGCGCTTGCATTTACCCATTGGATTTCGGAACGGACCGGAAAAACCCTGCGGCTCCCTTCCGCGGAGGAATGGCGAAGAGCAGCCCGGGCCGGAATCTCCAATGCGGAGTTCCCCTGGGGCTTCGGCCCTCCCATTCCTCCGGGAAATTTACACTTCGCACTGGATAAAGCCCCCAACAAACCCGGACCGGCCTTCGGGTACGGATTCAGAGATCTCGCCGGCGGCAAATGGGAGTGGACCCTCGAAGGCATACTGCTTGGCAGCGCCTGGTCCGAACAGGACCCGCAAACCCTCTACATCAATCATCAATTTACTCCCCCGGCAAACTATGCAGGCAAAGACACCGCAATCCGTCTGCTTTGGGAAAATCCGCACCATCCCTTAAAAAAATTATGACCATGCCCCCCCCAGCTCTCAAACTTTTCTTTTCCATGACCCCTTCGGAGGCACCTCCCACGGTTCAGGACATTCCGGAAATGATGAAACACCTGAATGCGGACCCCGAATCCTTTATTCTTCTTGAATACCCCGGCGGACATTTCCAGGGATACGAAGTGCCGGATCAGGGTCACATTACTTATCATGTTGAATACGCAGTGATCGATGAGGAGAACGCCGACATCCAACATTGGGAAAACAGCGCGCCGGTGACCATGGAACAGTTCGCCTCTCTCCTCCGAAATCTCATTGAGGGTCATGATAGCTGGAAAGAACTTATCGACTGGCAGGAAATGGATCTTTCCGCTCCTATTGAAGGTGAAATTCAAATCGGCCAATTTGCGCCGAAAGACGCCCACCGCATCATCGATGCCATGGATCAAAATGAAATCCCCGTCCGCATGGAACAAGTCACCGGCACCAGTTTTGCCATCATCATTTCCGGTGCAGACCTCGAACGCGCAAATGACGTGCTCGCCAAAGCCATGAACCTGCAGGTTTAATAACTGCACTTTTTTTAAAACTTCATCTCATGCGGATGTAAGCCACACGCACCAAATCCCGGCCCTGACGGGCCGGGATTGGTAAACATAACAGTTATGAGATCTGTTGGGGCGACTCTGCATTTCCTTTACGGAGCCAAATCCACACTCACCCGGTAGAAGCGCTGTTCAACCATTGAGGGTGCCGGAGAGGTATGGGTTCCGTCGTCCTCCCATTGCAACAGGGCACCGGTTCCGGTTACAGTTTCCGCAACTTTCCAGTCGGGCGCGGTCAACGGATCGTCGTTGTACCACAACGTGTAAACCCTCCCCGCGACCGTGGGTAAATCAAAGGCCGGCCCGGAAGGATTGACGAGGGAGCTGGGGAGAACCCCGAATCCGGCCTCCGGATTGGTGGGATCAAATCCGGCTATAAACGCTTCACGGTTTTTGTTATGACCATTGGCCGCATCCGCATCCGGATCCGCGCCGGTATCAGATCCGAAATAGGCAAACTCCCACCAGGCGGGCAATCCGTCCGCATCCCGGTCGGTCGATCCGGTTTCCAAACTGAGTACAATGCTGAAATGGTTTTCACCGTTTTCATTTTCCACTTCCATCTGTCGGGTAAAGGCCTGGTTGCGCATGTTGACGGTGTCAAATTCCAACACCCCGATTACATCATCCACCGCATTGGTATTCAGGGCCGCCTGCGAAACACTCAGGGCAGCGGTGACAGGCTCCACCCGACTGTTGATCACCGCATAGCGGTTGTTCGCCATATCCAGCACTTCACTCAGATCCTGCTGACCGCGCACCAGCATTGAATTCAAATCCGGGGACAGTCCCATGCGGATGTAAAGTTTATTCACATCTCCGGAAAGACTGTAATCAGCCTGCAGGCGCGTGGTCCCATCCGCCAGGGAAATGGTCTTCACGATATGCCCTCCCGGCGCGGTAAAGGTCCATCCATTTGCCCCGGCAGCCGTCACCGTATACAGACCATTCACATAAGCGGAACTTCCCCCGCCGGCGCCATCGGCATACCAATCTTTAAATCCGGAACTGCGGTGGGCATCCACCGCGTCATTCACCACATTGGCCGTTCCCTCTTCTTCCGTTTCCCCCCGGGCATACCCGGGCTGCGCCCCGACCACTTGAAAGACTTTTCCATTTTCAGGATTGCGGGCAAAGGCCACCACCAGTCGTCCACCCATGGCTTCAAACACCGCAAACACCTGGTCGTTCGCCAATACATATTCATTCTCCCCGTCAAGATCCACATCCTCTGCGGCTGCCGTGGTGGTGGCCGTGGCACTTGCCGCCCAGGTCTCCGCACGTTTGTACAAGGCGGCCTGACGCACTTGCGCCTGGGCCCGCTTGGAAAAGTCTGCCAGCGTTTGGGCATCCGTGTCCGGATAAATGTATGCGCCGGTACTGAATTTACTCAGGTCGTTGTTGCTCTGATTATGAAAGGCGGTGACAAACATCCCCGCATGCAAAGTGGCACGGCCTAAGCGGCTTAACCCGTCCGTGCCGGACATGGCATCCACCTGCGTCCACGCCGTGTCCGAAATGCCCCCCACTCCAATTTCGCCAAAGGCTCCCGGCAACGAAACCCCGCTGCGTATTTCGAAGACTTTTCCATTCAGCCCTTCTTCGCGACCCGCCTGCCCAAAATACCAGTTGCTGTAACTTTCCTGGGTGGCATGATCGATATAATCCTTGGAGGTCATGTTGAGACTGAGACCACTGCCCCGCCCGACCGTTCCCCAATGGTCCCCCATATGGTCCGGGGGCTGGGAAAGATCCACTCCGCCCCGGGCCACATGATCCAAAGAAACCAATTCGATCCAGGGACGGTTCGCCAACCAACGCAGATTCCGGTCATAGGCATCCGCCTGATCCTTCTCCCGGAAGTCTTCCAGATCACTTACCAAAATCAGAACCTGATCCTGGGTGCCGCTGCGCGCCCGGCGGCTCAGCAATTCACGCAAGGAGGTGCTGAGTCCATTGTCTTGATTTTGAAAGCGGAAATCGCTGGCAAAATCATTGATGACAAACAGTTTCAGTCCGTTCACTTCGTTCAACCGGTATCCGGCGGAACCCAGGGCCTCATTCCGTCCGAACCATTTAAAAATATGACGCATTTGATCGGCAACCGTGTGGGTATATCCCATGGCGGCAATTTCGGTGAGCGTCTCTCCGTCGAGGACCCGTTCCGGCGCCCATAAAACTTTATCTGAAGGTGCAGCACCGTAGATCTCTCCCAAAACTTCCGAGGCGAGCTGTATATTGTCCACAGTGTAAGCCGTCGAGGTGAACGGCAGCATATGATCGGAGAAGGTTGTGCCCAACAAATGCACCACACCGACAGATATTAAATCTTTAACACGCGCGTTCAGTGACGGGCCGTCACGCCAGGGTTTACTGAGTGAGGGATCCACGGCGGCCCACTGAATGGCAGAAGCCAGGGTGGCGGTAAGATGCAGATTCAAGGCTTCGCTAAAGGCACCATGCGCCTCAATCAACCGGTAATATCCCGCTCCGGCATCGTTATGAATTCGATCCTGCATTTCTGATCCGGGACGGATCGGTTGGTTCCCGTGGGCAATCAGAGCGACCTTTGCCCGCTTGCCGCGGTCATTGCCCGCGTTGCGACCGAACCAGCTGTACAGCACTGAACCGCTTCCCCCGATATTCCCCTGATCCCGCCAGTAATCGGATCCCAGATAATCGTCGTAAATCGAATCGCGGATATCCGAACGTCCGCCGATATCTCCGCCCCCCACCGGTGAGTTGCCGGTACCGTCTTTGGTGGTGTAGACTTGAAAATTCAGGTTGTCCGCATTTCCGTTCCAACCCGCATCCAGCAAGGCTGCGCGGCTGATCGAAAATTCCACCGCGTCCAGCTCGGAGTTAAAATAGGCCAGCTCAAATCCATCCACCGCATTCTGATCCCGCCGCACCACGCCTTTGGCAAATAAATCTTCGGCAATGGTGGTGGTGTTCTGACCGGAATCTGTATCCACATACACCGCGCCGTTGTTGCTTTGGTACACTGCGACCACCGCTTCCCATTTCATTTCGGTGCGGGTGTCCACATCATCCGGCAACGCCGACTCGCCCACCGCCGGATTTCCGGTGTCAATCACCACGTATAAATCGAGCTTCCCTTCTTCCGCCAATGCCACCAAATCGTGGAAGTCCACCCGGAAATAGAGTTTGCCATCCGCCCCCCCATCACGGAAATAGAAGGCCACCATATCCCGTGACGTGTCTCCGCCATCATACCCCAGATACGTGTCTCCGCCCTGATTGTGAGTCCCGTCGCCTTCGTACTCGTCCAACACCAGCAAGTCATCAGCCGTCCAATCCGTGAATTCATTTTGTTGGGTTAAGTCACCATACGTTTCACTTTCGCCGACCCCAATCACAATCGAATTTGCGGGAGGCGGCGGCAGGGTGTCATCCTCGAAAGGCCGGGTTTGATTCAGTAATTCCTGGGCATTGGTAAATCCATCCGCATCCGGATCTCCGGACGCGCCATTCACCACCAGACCGTCATTCAACGCCAAAGTGGATAATTTATCGGTTCCGTCATCCAGCGGATCGAGCCCGTTGTTCACTTCCCACCCGTCGGGTAAACCGTCTCCGTCGGTGTCCGCATTCAACGGATCGGTTTCGGTCCACGCTTCCCCGGCATCATAGATGCGGTCGCCATTGCTGTCCCCGGCAATCAGCCCATTCCGGTCTTTGTCTTCCCCATAGCCATCGGTCAACGCATCGCCATCGGTGTCGGCATTATTGGGGTCGGTTTCCGTCCAAATTTCCAGAGGTTGCTTCACCCCGTCCGGCCAGTCACGTTCCAGCCAGGGATTAAAGGTCGGGTCCAGGGCTTCACCGTCTCCGTCCACCCAGCCGTTTTGGTTGGCATCCTCCACCCCGTCCAGGATGCCGTCGCCGTCGGTATCAGGATTGCCGGGATCGGTAACCGTCCCCACCAATTGTTTGGCCCGGTCGCCCCCCTCGGAGGCGGAGTTTACATCCGGCACACTGCCTTCATTATCCAGGGTGTTGAAAAAGGGAGGATCCAGATCAGGCCGGAAATTGGGGACCCCGTTGCCGTCGGTATCCGTCGCGGGATCGGTGGGGGGATTTGAAGATGTCCGCCAGCCCACTTCCAATCCATCCGGCAATCCGTCGCCATCACTGTCCGGTGAAAAGGGATTGGTTTTCCCGTAGGCATAATACTCATGTACTTCCCGGTTGATCCACTGTTCGGGATTGGGTTTGGCCGCGGCCGTGATCCCGCCGTCGGGACTTTGGTTCGGCAACACTTGGGCGGTATTTTCATTCGAATCCAAAATGCCGTCATCATCGTCATCGTCATCATTTTCGTCCGATGCCACCACTTGCCGGAACACCACCGTGGTATTGCGGGAAGCCTCTGCACTTCCCCCGCTTGAAGTCACTGTCGCGGTAAAGCGATAGGATCCCTCCTCCACCACTTGCCAAACAAAGTCCCAAAGTTTGCTGCTCCCTTCCGTGGTCACAGTTGGAGAGCCGACACTGCTTCCCCGCAAATTCACGAATTGCAAATTCACTTGGGTCGCATCCAGATTGGTGGCGACCTGAATTGTAAACTGTCTTTGCGACAAGGAGGGCGTATCCACATCCGGCATCACAATTTCATACGAACGTCCGTCCGAACCCAACTCGGGAGGGTTCACAATCAGTACCCGGGGAGTGGTCACCGGCAACGCTTTCACCAAGCGGGTCGCTTCAAAATCCGCCTGACCCAGAGGCTGATCCAGTTCGACCGTAATTTTGTGCAGGTAATCCGGCTGATCATTATACAGGTTCGGCAAATCATAGGCCAGAGCATGAAAGTCATTGTTCGTGTTGTATTCAATCACATACGCACTTCGGTCCTGCGCATTTCCCTCATCATTGGCTTCGTTTGATCCGATTCTAATCAGAAAGCGGTCGATCAGTTCCTGTTCGGTCAAACCGTCCGCCAGCGATTTGCTGAAAAAGACTTTCATCACATAATCGTCCCCCACAATCTGCCCGTCGGATGGCGGATAGGCCACAAACAATTTTTTATCGGGCCCGTCCACATTCACCGTCCGGGTCAGAGTGGTGAAATGTCCCACTGGATCGGTGTCGGCAAAATTTTCATACCCCGCAGAGGACAGTTCGAGGAAACGGACCTTCACTTGCGCGGTCCCGTCACCCAGAGAGGACTCGGGAATATTCTCATAAGTAAAACGCCATTCTTTGGTATAAGCGGCATCGCCCGGTATAATCTCCAGGCTGGGTGTCACTTCAGTTGCTTTCACCCAGGAAGAGGCCAACCCGGTATCCCAGGTGGCGTTGTTGTTTAAATCCTGAAACGCTTCGCCACTGTCCCACGTCCCGTTGCGGTTGGTATCGGTGAAAGGTTCAAACCCCACCCCGTTCCCGTTGCGGGCACCGGTATTCACATCGTCATTGCTGGGGTCGGCATCCGCAATACAGTACCAGACCTCGGTCACCGTACTGTCCGAACGGACCACCACCCCGTAGTTGCTTCCCCCCACGGTATCCCCGTTGTTTTCCGGATAGCGGATTTCCCCCTGCGGACGCTGGGCATCATAATAAAAACTTTGACTGAAGGTATTAAAAATGGAGGCCTGGTTATCCCGCTTCAAAAAAGCACGGGCCCGTAAAATATGAAATCCCTCTTCGAGACCGGTCACCATTAATGGATTGTCGTCCAGATCTTTTGCGTAATCGTAGTGCGGATAATATTCCACTGTATCCGCATTAAATCCACTGACTTCGAAGCGGGTCAGCATTTTACTTTTGCGCTGCACCGCATCATAGGATCCGGGAAACCAACTCGGTGCCGCTTCTTTCACCACCCCGATTTTGTACCGGCTGGTGCCCGCCACAAAATCAGCCGGCATGTCCGGTGTCGCCC
This sequence comes from Kiritimatiellaeota bacterium B1221, assembly GCA_029269125.1. Taxonomy (GTDB): domain Bacteria; phylum Verrucomicrobiota; class Kiritimatiellia; order SS1-B-03-39; family UBA6053; genus UBA6053. Next base: position 16,346 of record JARHXX010000041.1, read on the forward strand.
ACCAATTCGACGCATCCGCATCCGCATTTTTCTGATAGCTCATCTCCACCACCCGGGTCTCCCCCACTCCGTCTCCGGCCGAGCCTTCAGGAAAGAAGGACGCATCTGGCGTGTAATAGACAAACATTTTATAACCCGCCCCCACCGCATTCACTTTTGCCCAAAGTTTATTTCCATCCCACTGCGCGAACGTCTCATCATCGACCAGCGCCTGCGGATCATGATAGGCAAAACTGGCCGTGTCTCCGTCCGTAAAACGGGTGCCGGCTCCCTGACCCAAAACCCCGGCGGTGGTATAGGTCTCAGCTCCGACCGATCCGGTGATATCCCGGTTGCCAACCACCTGTGCCGCGAAAAGTTCGGGATGAAAACGCCCGGTGAAAGTAGGCTGTTCAAATCCTAAAAACATATCATAGGAAACCGCGGGGGGGAAATCCCGTTTGGCCGGATCAATATTACCTGGAGGTTGGGTGCCGTTCAGATCAATCCCTCCATTGAGACGCATCAAAATATTTTCCGCGGATCCGTCGGCCCGGGCCACAATCCGCAAGCTGCTCCCATCGGTAATGCGCGGTAAAGTTGCGGTATACTGATAATCCCCGCTGTCCGGATTGCTGATCAGCGGACGGCTTTCGGCCTGCAGGGTATCCCCATGAAAGTCGGCATCCCCATTGGGTCCGTCCTGGCGGATGACATCGATCGTCCCCACTTCTTCTCCCCCTTGATAAAAGGTGATCGGACGCCCGCCGGCAGCCGCCCAGTTGGATTGCGGATCGGGATTTTTCCAGGAGAAAGCAAAATACCCGCCCGCAGGTACCACCACACTGCCATTCACGATATTTGAGGCATAGGTATAAAATCCACCACCGTAAGTGGAATAATTATACAGATACGCATCCGCCCCACCGGGCGTGGCGGGGAAACTGGTGTTGAAATTCACCCCATGCCCCGAACTGTAATCATCGTTCAGCATAAACAACAATGTGACCCCGTCCGCATCCGACATTCCGCCATTTGACCGCTTGTCCACCCGTTCATACACCACCACATCCGCATCGGAATATTTTCCCTGTTGATAGCCCCGGGCAAACTGCTGATGGATGTAGAGCAGATTCGGCACCCGGGGGTCGTCCCACTGACCTAAAAATGAGGTGTTGGAATGCCGGGGAAAGGCGCCACCGGATTCCCCCAGGGTTTCCGCCTGATAATTTCCGTCAGTATATAACAAACCCAGACCCGCACGGGTAAAATACATCGCATGTTGCAGCTCACGGCGGGCGGCATAATCACTGTCGTGGCTTTGCGCATGCATCACGGTCGTCTCCGGAGAAAAGCCGCCCGCACCCGGCGTATCAAATCCATTCAACCCGTTATAAGGACTTCCCAGCCGGTCGTTAAACTGCTGACGAAGCGGATTGTCGACCAAGCGCATACCTGCATCGATATATGAACCATACCCGGGAGGCTCCCCTAAATGTTCCCCAAACAGCATCGCATCATCCCGGGGCGCTTCAGTGTCAAACAAGGTATCCCGATGATTGCTGTCACTGTACCCACGGGTCAAATTAAACTGACGCTGCACCTGACCTGAATATCCGTAATCGTTTGTGTCCTTCTCCGCACCATAGGTTGCACCAAAGAAGTCGGCACGTACATGCTTGACGGCATCCAGGCGGAGACCGTCCGCTTTGGTGCGGTCCATCAACCAGCGGGCGGCCCGGTTCAAATAGTCTTCCACATACTCCTCATAGACCGAAGCATTGTCCTGCAAATATTGCTTTGCCCGCAGCCGGATCTCTTCCGTTTGGGGAGCGGGATTCCCCTCACCGATCAAAAGTTGTTCTGCCAGATCCAGCAACCCGCCAAACCCCACATAGTTGCCGTCTTTATCGTATGCATAATGGGAGGGACGTTCCAAATCACGGATAAATTTTATTTTCGGACCGGTCGCTCCTTCGTAGGACCCAAAATTCTGGTTGGTGGCGCCGGGTTCCTGGGCGATATCAATCAAATCCGCCAGTCCCAGATTCTGCACCTGCCAGGAACTGTTCCAGTCCCGGGTATTGTCCCACTTCCGGTAAAACCCCTCCTGGGTGGTTTTTAAATGAAAATCCTCCGGCACCAGCCCCGGGTAAATATCAATCGACGTGGTTTCATTATAGCCCGGAATATCAAAGGCCCGGTGATTCATGATATTATCAAAGTACACCCGAATCCCAAAACGGTGTGCCGTCTTCACCAACTCCAATAACTCCGCCTCTGTCCCATACCGGGTTTTGACCGTATTCCGCTGATCCTTACTTCCTAAATCAAAAGGATCCCATAAATCATATCCCACCGACAAGCCCCCACTGCCTTTGGTCGGGGGCGGCAACCACAACGAGGAGTACCCCGCCTCCGCCAACTCGGGCATCTTGCGGGTGATTTCGGCCCAGCTGGTGTTAAAGTACTGCAACATCGTCTCTGCGGAGAGACGACAAAACAATAAACACGGGATAAACAGCAAAAAAAGTACCTTACGGCGCATGGGGGGCCTCCAAAATTCAAACGTTTGAATTAAAGTACAGGGCGTGTCAGTTTTTGTAAAATGAAAAGAACAACCTTTTCAGGTTTATTAAAATGCACTGAGCCAACAAAATCCTACATTAAAGGATTTTTTCCTGATTAAGGGGATCAACCCCCGGTATCCGCCTGCTCAATCGCCTCTTTTAAATTCAGGAGGAAGCATTCGAGTGACTCGCCCTCAAAGTATCTATGATCCAAACTGACCACATAGACATCTTTTTTACTCATGATATAGCTGTGCCGGACCTTTGGTAGTCGAATCAGTGCAAATAAAAATCCGATAAGTGCCACCGCCCCCGCGAGAATCATGCCCACCGCACGATCGTGTTTTTGCAGATCCGAGTTCATAAAAAACAACAGCACCAGCGTCGCAAATACTCCCACATGAAAAGGACTTTGAGGCGCGCCCCGGAAAGTTTCCTGATATCCGAAATCCGGACTCAGGGAAGCAAGCTGAACGGTCCGCGATCCGGCATCCCCAAAATGCTTCCAGGCATAATGCAACTTCCCTGCTTTGATTTCAAAGACATAGGTCTGCTTGCCATCTTTGGATTCCAATTGATATGCCTGCGAATTTTTCACGGTGACTCCTATGAATTCCGGGTACCACACTCCCAAAAGGTCGAAAAGAATATCTTGGCCCTCCTTTTCGAATCGCTTTGCACCGAAATTCCGGTGAACCCCCGGGCTTTCCCCGACGTATTATGCTTTTAATTCTAAACAAATCCCCTTTAAGAAGGTATTTTCTCCTCTCATGCAAATCTCCCAAACTTTCTCAGCCGATTTCACTTACCCCGTCCACTTCGGACGCGGTACTTTTTTGCCCGAAAATGATCTGCTTTCGGATGTTATCAGCGGCTCCGGTCGGGTAATGGTCGTGATAGATCAGGGAGTTGCCAATGCATTTCCAGACCTCACCCGTCAGATTCAGGACTGGTTTGCCGGCCGGGCCGACAAACTGGAATTGGTGTGCAAACCGGAAATGGTGCCCGGTGGAGAAGTTTTAAAGAATGATTACCGCCGCATCATGAGTCTGGTGGATCAAATGCTCGAGTACCATCTCTGCCGACACAGCACCGTGCTGGCCATCGGCGGCGGCGCCCTGCTGGATGCCGTGGGTTTTGCCACCGCCCTGGTGCACCGCGGACTCCGTCTGGTCCGCATGCCCAGCACCCCTCTCGCCCAGAATGATGCCGGCATCGGCGTCAAAAACGGCATGAACCTCCACGGAGGCAAAAACACCATCGGCGTCTTCGCCCCTCCTTTTGCGGTCATCAATGATTTCGATCTCTTAGACGGACTGGACGACAACCTTTGGCGCGCCGGCATCTCCGAAGCCTTCAAAGTGGCCATGATCAAAGACGCCGCCTTTTACCAGGAACTGCTCTCCCTCTCCCCCGCCCTCGGTCAACGGGACGCCGCCGCCATGGAACGTCTGATTGAACGCTGTGCAGAACTGCACCTGAATCATATCGCCACCAGCGGTGACCCTTTTGAACTGGGCTCCGCCCGCCCGCTGGATTTCGGCCACTGGTCCGCCCACAAACTTGAGTCCATGAGCAACTACCGCATCTCGCACGGACACGCGGTGGCCATCGGAATTGTGATCGACGCCTTTTACGCCGCCCGCCTCGGATGGATCTCCCACCAAACCGCGGAAGAACTCTTCTCCGCCTTACAGACCTGCGGATTTGATCTTTGTCCACCCGAACTCACCCAAACCCTTGGCGACGGTTCTTTGCAAATGCTCCAGGGACTTGAAGAATTCCGCGAACATCTCGGCGGATGTCTCACCCTCTCCCTTCCCCACCCGGTGGGCGCCATTTCTGAAATCCACGAAATGAATACCCAATGGATCGCGGAAATCATTCGTTTCATGAAGGAAACCGTATGCAACTAAAAGGAGACCGGCATTTCAGTTACTGCCTGAACGTTCACCCCGGAGAAAAACCGGAAGACCTCTTTCGCGTCATTCAACAGGACATCCCCCAGATCAAACAAGCTCTTTCACCGGAGCACCCCTTTGGGTTGGGGCTGCGGATTGCACATGAAGCTTCCCTGGCCCTGCGTGCCCCCGAAGCTTTGGGGACCTTAAAAAAACACATGGATGATGCCGGGGCCTACGCCTTCACCATCAACGGATTTCCCTACGGCGCCTTTCATCAGACCCGGGTCAAGGAACAGGTCTATCAGCCGGACTGGTCTTTCTCTGAACGCTTGGAGTATACCCAGGACATCTTTTTTCAATTGGCCATGTTGCTGCCCGAAAAACGTGAAGGATCCATCAGCACCGTTCCGCTGGGCTACAAATTCGATCCGGATGCGCAGCAAAAGCGAAAGCAGATGATCCTCCATTTGCGGGAGATGGCCAGCTACCTCGATTTCCTCGAAAAAGATACCGGCAAACTTCTGCACCTCGGACTCGAACCGGAACCCGACTGCATACTGGAAACCACGCCCGAAGCCATCGCCTTTTTTGAAGAGGAGTTGTTGCATGGCAGTACGGTTTCCGAAGAGATCCTCCGGCGCCACCTCGGCATCTGCCTCGACACCTGCCACGTGGCCATGCAATTCGAAGATCCGGTTGAAAGTATTCAGCAATTGAAGCAGGCCGGCATCCGCATTTCCAAAACCCAAATCTCCGCCGCCCTGGAATGCGACGCCTCCATCGATCCCGAAAAACTGCGGGCCTTCGATGACGGGGTTTACCTGCACCAGATCAAATCCTCCTCCGGCCAAGCCTGGCGGGATCTTCCCGAATTTTTAGCCGCCCCCGATTCAGAGGCCGGCACCCTCCGCATCCACGCCCACGTGCCCCTGCACTGGCAGGGAGATGCGGAACTCCACAGCACCCGACACACCCTCACCCCGGAATTCCGGAACGCTCTCGCTCTCTCCGACTGCACACATCTCGAAGTGGAAACCTACACTTTCGATGTCCTACCCGAATCCCTCCGCGCCGGCCGAACCGTCACCGAAGACATGATCGCCGAATGCCAGTGGGCATTAAGCAATGTGACATAGACTCCTGTCTGTGACCGATCCGCAGGGTCTCAAAACCAGGCATCATCCTGTCCGCCACATTCAATGCAGTGCCGGATTTTAAAATTCACTCCTCCCCCTTTTCTCATTCAGGTGACACCTGGCTTATTCCGCCCAAACCAGATCCACCCGTCCATCCACCACAGGCAATATCTGCCCCCGCCATTTCACCGAATGAACCCCTGCGGGCATTTTCAGACTGAGCGGACAACGCGCCGCCAACCAGGGATGAAGCCAGGGACGTTCAAGCTGCACCACCATGCTGTCTGCCCCACGGGTTTTCCCGGAAATTTTAATATTTTTTTGCGCCCACAGCCACAATGCAAACTCGCCATTCGTCGGATACCAAGAACCCGGATTGTTTGCAAATTGCGCCACAAATTTCTCAAATTTATCCCATTGTGCATCCGACTTTCCAATCTGCCAACTGTGCCCTTTCAGATAAAATACTCCCGCCTCTTTTTCACGGAACCGGGGCCATGCCGCCACCAGCATTTTATTGCCACTGCCGTAGAGACCAATGGAACGCATCAGCAAAGGTTCCTCCACATCCGCCACGGTTTGCTCGCGCGTGATTTGGGTACGCGCAATCCAATATCCGGCATCACGCACCGCCCGGAACACATAATCCCCCTCTTCATCCTGCGCGGGGGAATATCCATCGGGATAAGAAAATGAGATGACCGGATGCCCTAATTTATTTTCAAGCAGCAGGCGCATGGAAGCCGCATTTTCGAGTGCACGCCGGGGACTCAGCGTCCCCAGGGCGGTATGGGTATATGCATGGGACCCCACCTCTGCCCCCATTGCTTCGAGTTTATCCATAAACGCTAATGCCGGTGAGGATCCATTGAGCAAAAAGGTGGGACGGTATCCATGTTTCACCAGAATTTGAGCACAGCGTAAATCTGTGGGTTTGCCATCATCCCAGGAGGTGAGCACCACATTTTTATAGCCCAATGGGACCTGTGGAAACGCAGGCAAAGGCCCGGCCTCGCCTGTACCATACAGCACCAGAGTTTCAGACTCAGACTTCGCAGGATCCACCGTAACCATCAACGTTCCTTCACTTGGATAGGGTTTGGATTCACGTGTCGCCTTATGTTTCAGCAAAACCGATGAGAATAAATTTTTGGTCACAATCTGGACGTCTTTCAGCGGGGAGCGGATATGGAAAGGTGTGGAGTACACCCGCTTCTTTTTCCAGCGGTCGAGTTCAAGTGACAGCGGAATCGGCAACCCTTCCTCCCCTTGCACCACAGCCTCTCCCGCTTTACCCATATAACCACCCAGGGTCCAATTTCCGGTGGGCAATGAAAAAGGCAGCGCGACAGCCCCGTCCGTGGAAACCGGCAGTTCAAGCGTGATCGCGGCACTGGCGGGGAGTGAAGCAGGCGTTACCTGTTCGAGGGTAATGCGACTGATCGGCCAGGTACGGTTCCACCGCCAGAGATCGCCTCTCGGAACGATACGAACACTCTCCGATGGCGCGGCACTATGAATCCAGAATTCAAACCGTTGCGGTTCCCCTTTTGCAACATGCAGATAATTGGAAGCCACATAAACGGAAGGTTTTAAACCGCCTGTCAGTTGAATGCTGATATCCCGGTTCACGTAGCCGCCGGTAAAATTACTTTCGATGACACCGTGCCACCACCCTGCAGGCAACGGGCGCCCGGGTACCCACTCAATGTGGGCATTTCTGGCTTTATCAAAATTGCTTTCGCAGGATCGGTCCAGCGTCACCCCTATCAGCTTTCCTCCCTTCGCTCGGATAATCTTACCCTTCGCTGAGTCTTCGGCCGTCAGCACAATACGCCCCTCCACCAGCGCGGGTGCCGCGGATTTCACAAGGGGGTTCACCGACACCGCCGCCAAACACATGAAAAGAAATTTAGATAAAGCATGCATAATATAAATGATAAAGGGGAAAGGGTTCAGATTCGTTTTGTTATAAAAAGAGCATAGACGCACATCGGATAAGGTGGGCATTCCCCACATAAAAAGACACTTTTACAGATCCTGTATGGATTTTAAAACCGCTTCTGTCGATGCGGTTCTGTTACCGCTGACATTGAGGATCCAAGCAAAACCTTCCATATCACGCTTCCATTTATACCACTGAACACTGCCATCGAGCACAAGCAGATTCATGCCGTCAGGCCGGCCGCCAAAGTATGTTCGGAATGAAGGAGAACCCGCAACCGCATCCACACGTAACTTGCCGCGGATACTGTGATTCGACCGCCAATCTCCCTCCCAGGTGTACAGGGTGTCCTGCATCAACGGAAAATTAGAACGAAGAGTGGTATAGTTCTGGGCATTTGGAAATCGGTAGGGATAATAAAAATATCCCCCTCTCGGCGCAGACACTGTATTCTCCGGATGATCCATAGGAACCACCCCACTGGCCGGACATCCCCAGATCATATAATCCCCCACATACGGTTTAAGCGCCTCGATAAATTCAACCGCATACCGGTCCAAATTATAATCCTTGCCCGGATTCGGCAAATTGCCTTGGTGCTCCGTCGCATACGCCAACAAGGCTTGCCCACACTGCCGAAGATTGCCGGCACAGGCCGTCTGTTTTGCCGTACGTTGTACCCGGTTGATTGCAGGCACGATGAGACTGATCAAAAGTGCGAAAATGGCCAAAACCACCAACATCTCAATAAGGGTAAACCCTTCATTTCTATGAAGCGTCTTGCGGGGAATTCTGAGGGATAAATACGTCATAATCATAGGAGAGAATCTTCGACGTAAAACGGGCCTTGATACGGGCATCCGAAAACAGTCATACGATTCAAAAAACCGGTATTCATCTTATGATAAACAGGAAAGATCAGACAAATATATGTTTGGCTTTAACATTAAAGTCGCCATAAGTTTTATCATGGAATCCCGCGTGACATTAAAACAACTGGCTGCTGAACTTGGACTAAGTGTACAGGCCGTCTCTTTGGCCATACGCGGGCAGCGGGGCGTCAGTGATGCCACCCGGGAACGGGTTCGTAAACATGCGGAATCCCGGGGCTATCAACCGGATGCGGGGCTGAGAGCCCTGGCAGATTACCGGACCAAGGGCATGAAAGCGGCAACCCGGTGGAACCAGGTGGCTTTACTGCATAACTGGTACAAGGAAGGCGCATTTCTTGAGGATCATTTTTATACCTCATGGTTTAAACATCTGAGTGAGGTTGCCGCCGAAAGAGGGATTCAAATCGAACAGCATTGGCTGGGGGCTGACGGAGAACGGATGCATACGGTCCTTCGCCTGCTGCAAAACCGGGGAATTACCGGCGTCTTTCTGGCCCCGCCGGCCCTCACCCCCAACCCACCCGCAATTCAAATCCCCCACAAAAATTTTCAGGTCGTCACTTTTGGACCGGAGCATCTGTATCCCGATTTTCATACCGTCCAGTTTGATTTTTACGAAAATCTTCGCCTGGCTTGGCGGGTATTGACCGAGCGGGGTTTCAAACGCATCGGGTTGGTTTACGCCAAACATCAGGGCTGGCGCACCGGAGACGCCTGGCGGGCGGCCTTTCACGTAGAAAAGTTGCGGTCAGGCTGCACACCCGGACAACGCATGCCCCTGGAAATCGATATTGCGAAGGGGCAAGACACAGTGAATTTGTATCGGAACTGGTTCCGCGAGGGAAAATACGATGCGGTCATAAGCAGTATTCGCTACATCACGGACTGGCATGATCCCCGGGAACCGCTGCCTGAAATCGCACAGTTCGACGTGCGTGCACCGGAAGAGCAAGGCATCGACCTGAATCTTCCCCAAATGGCAAAAACCGCAATGGAACTGCTCTATATGGAGATGCAGCGCTCCCTGATCACGGAACAGGCATTGCCCTTCCGGGTACATATCCCGGGGAACTGGGTCAACGCAAACCGGACCTAGAGGAGCGCTCCCCTCAGCCTTTGCGGCGATGCAGAATACATCCCCCCCCCAGAGCGAGAACCATAAGCACAAAACTGCTCGGTTCCGGAATCACCGAAAGTTCAAAGTTATCGAAGCTCACGGTATTTCCCGAAGTACTGGCCGTAATGCCCACTTTTTTAATGTCACTCAAAAGTGCCGTGGATTGACTGTCTGAATAAGTGAAGGTGCTTCCATACTGAACCTCATTCACATAGTACGCCAACGAAAACTGGGTCCCGGCCGCCGCATCCGTATCGTTCGTATTCAAAACCAGCTTCAACGATAACCGTGAGGTAACGGTGAAGTTTGTATCGATCGTCTGGGCATCGCTTGACCCACCACGCGGACGCAAACTGCTGTCCCCGATGGAACTGGCGCTGCTGTTCCCCGTCCGCACAAAAACCCATGGCGTCTCAGGAGCAGTACCGCCACTAAAAACAGCTTTCGCAAGATCCGCATCACTGGATTTTTGATTAAAAAAGCCAATCCCCGCAAAGGTTGAACTCGAGGACGTACCCGCGGAGGTCATGTCTGCTGTGAGGGTGTAGATGTTTCCGGCTGTCGGTGTCCAGTTGATGAATGCCGTTTCAGAGTCCGCGAGGGTGGTGCTGCCGGATCCACTCAGCTGAAAGGAGCTATCTGCGATCCATGTGCCCCCGCCGGTCGTGGTCGTCTTGCCATCGAGATTCCCGGCGGCACCCGTAAAGTTTTCAGTAAAAATCGTTCCGGCCGCAAGACTTTGCAAAAAAGCAAAACTTACAAGCAGTGTGCGGAAATGGGTAATAGCATTCATAAAGACTCCTTCATATCAATCGGCTTCAATAGCGTTGTGCGTCAGGTTCATTTATAAAAGCCAGCGGATCTCATAAACACCCCGAACTTTACTTTATCAGTAAAGCTCTGCTGAAAACCTGCCCCTCTGACTGAAATTTCAGTAAGAGGAACCCCACCCCTTCGATCTCCTGCCCAGTGGCGGGAAATAGGATCAGCGCCGGGCTCTTCGCTATCACATACAAAAGCTTTGGGTTACTTTACCCAGCTTACTCCCTTCTGCGCCCCCCCTGAATTCATTTCACCCAACTGTACTTCAATCGGTTCAGAAACAGATGTTCGATTCCATTGCGGCCCTTCTTCTTCATACAGAACTGAATACCTGAGATTATTTTTAAATAGTAAATAATCACTGGAAATGTCCACGATAATGGGCGTTGAGCCATCCCACTCGAATTCACCGGTCGCATCTCTAAAAGTTTGAACCCCTTTTATTCTGGCCACCACACGGTCGACAGAAAGATCGCCTTCTCTCTGCGGGGGACGACGCACAATAAACAAGTCGAGGGTCGCATTAAAATATTTTTCCGGGATTTCGAACAAGTAGGGATTTTTTCTATTTACAACCTGAAGTCCCATCAATCGGGCATCTCTTCCATCACTCCAGACATAAATATTTTGGGCGAGGGGTATCAGTGTAGTCCCTTCTTGGAAACGCCAACTTTGCATAAAATATTCTTCCGTGTAAGAAACCCCATCCGATACCGCGCCCCACAAATCATACGCTGACAGGTGTGTAGTAAATATATGCGTTTGCCCTCTCTCGTCCGTGATCGCCTTGCTGATCTGTAAAACATCACTTTGTTCAGCGCCGAACTTAAGCACCTTGATCGACAAACCTGTTCGAATCTTCGCAGTAGATATTCTAAGCACGCCTCCTTTTTGGTGCGGAAGTTCAATCGGCAGAGAAGTATAAAAAATAAATTCAGTTTGAAAGTCTTCCATAAGTTCACCCTTACTTTTCGGTGATGATTCAAGCTTTTTTTGAGGCAGGACAGCCCCGGAAGCCACCAGCGAAATCGGGATGGCCATGCATGCGATCCCCATCGCGAGCTTCAACAACATTTTCTGCGAAGCGTCATACTGCACCTTCGGATTTCCTCCGGCTTCAGCACAGAACACCTCTCTCGCAGGCGGTACCAAAAACACCAGGAAATTCGCACAGAGCATGGCCAAAACAAAAGACAAAATCAGCAATGGCAGAACGATGAACAGCATCGCCCCGTCATGGGCTGCAGCCTCCTGAAAGCGCAAAGGATCGTGATGCGGGATCCACAACGCCAACTTGACCAAACCCACACACCACAACCCCGCCAAAGGCCATTTCAACCCGAACAAAAGCAAATGCCATTTGTTCCGGCACCGCTTCGCATTCTTAAGCACATGTTTAAAAGAGTTTGAAAAAGAATTCATTTACTTTCCTCCAACGTAACACAGACAATTCGATGATACAAACGTCTATGTCACCCTCTACCCCTGTAATCCCCTTCCCGAATCCTGAAGAACACAGATCCGGCCAATGATATGATCGCCGGGTGCCCGTGGGCATCCCCCCGAATCAACGGGGTCAAATTTTTCAGTTCTAAAAGCGAAATAAATTTACGCGTAAATTTATTTAGACTGCTTTCCCGGCCCCACCAGCATTCCAACCTTGCTTTTACCATGCACTTATGGAAATCATATATAATTGCGTAAATTTACTGTCGTTTAACACTATACTTGGAATAGGTTTATTTTGGCAGTTGACGCCGAAAGAAATGTATTCTTGCTCGAAAAAAAAATGATAGTTCTGTTTAACTATTCACTCGTCCGAACTTCGTATATCAGTCCGGACAGCTAAACGTCAGCCCCAAAAAGAGACAACTAAATGGAAACAATACAAATTGACCATGACGAAGTAAACCGACTCCTGAACCTCAGAGAGGATCATTTTAACGATGTTAAAAGTGCTCGCATAGCGCCAGCAAAGTTGCAGCAAACATTTGTCGCATTTGCAAACTCCGACGGAGGGGATCTGTATGTCGGAATAGAGGACGAGTCTGAACCTGGAGAGAGAGTTGTCGGATTCCAAAAGCAAGAAGATGCAAATGGTGTCATTACTACCCTGTTAGAGGAAACGAAACCAGCCGTTGAAAACGTTCTCGTGGAGTTTCTCGAAGTGGAAAACAAGGGCTTTATTCTACACCTTGGCATACCGAAAAGTCCCAAAGTCCATTATACGGCATCCGATGAATGTTATATTCGTATTAATGCTGCAAAACGCAAAATCAAGGGCGATCGAATTACTCAACTTGGTTACTCCAAGGGGGCCGAACCTTATGAACGTAAGGCCCTTAAAGACGTAGACCTTGATGACATTGTAGAAGGCGACTTGCTCAAGCAGTATATGAGCCGTGTAGATTCTCATCTTCCGGAGCAAAAGTTCCTTCAAAAGCAAAGGCTGCTTACGAAAGACAATGACGAGCGTGTTCCTAATGTTGGTTGTGTCCTGCTGTTCGACGATGAACCTCAAGCCACAATGGATACACGTTGTGCTGTAAAAGTCTACCGACTGCGTACGACTGAAAAAGAGTATAAGCGGGAGCAGCTGGAAGAAATGCCAATCACAATCGGTGGAGACGTTGAGCACGTAATAGGAAAAACAGTTGACCAAGTTGCCAAGTACATTGATGGAGCGTCGTTCCGAGATAAGGGCCAATTAGTAAAACTCAGGTATCCAGCCGACGCATTGAAAGAAGTCTTGGTAAACGCGGTCATACACCGTGACTATAGCCTCAACGATGACATACACGTCAGGGTGTATGACAATCGAGTGGAAATTCAAAGCCCTGGAAAATTGCCAGGTTACATGAGCGTCGAGAATCTCTACGAGGAACGGTTTTCAAGAAATCCCAATCTAGTGCGCATGCTCCACAATCTCCCTGACCCAGTGAATCATGATATTGGCGAAGGCTTGGATACAGCACGAAATGAGTTGAAAAAAGCTGGATTGGTTGACCCAACTTTTGAAGAAAAAGAGAATGCCTTCGTCGTTACCATTCGCCACCAAATGATAGCATCCGTTGAGGAGGTTATTTTAAAATACCTTTCTGATAACCCAGGATCTTCGGTTTCAAACAAATTAATTCGTCAGTTAAGCGGCGAAGATGATATGCAAAAAGTAAAGGTGGCTCTTCAAAGGTTGAGAGCGAGCGGAGATATAAAGCTTGAGGACGATAACGCTACTGCTTTCAACTACCGGTATATCAAAGCATAGGGCTAACAACCTCATGCACTCGTACGCCTTCGGCGCCGGTTATAGCCAGCGTTAGCACAATTGATCATGATTTCATCCTTGACGCGTAACGACATGCGTTATACCCTCATCGAATGATTGAGAACTTCACGTGCAAAGAAACTGAGAAGATCTTTCGGCGGGAATTTTCAAAGAAATTGCCCACGAATATCCAGCAGGTGGCGTATCGAAAGTTGAAGATGTTGCATCGAAGTTCCTCGATTCAGGATCTGCGGATTCCTCCAGCCAACCGGCTGGAAGCACTCTCTGGACGCCGTAAAGGGCAACACAGTATTCGGATCAATCAACAATGGCGCATATGCTTCGAATGGGCAGATAATCATGCGCGGAATGTCGAAATCGTAGATTATCACTGAGGTAACAAAATGAAAAAAATACAACCTGTACATCCTGGTGAGATACTCTTTGAAGAG
>JARHXX010000042.1 GCA_029269125.1 Kiritimatiellaeota bacterium B1221
CCCAAATCATCTTGCCCGGTTCCAGAGCCATCATCCTGCCCCAAATCATCTTGCCCGGTTCCAGAGCCATCATCCTGCCCCAAATCATCTTGCCCCGTTTCAGAGCCATCATCCTGCCCCAAATCATCTTGCCCGTTTCAGAGCCATCATCCTGCTCCAAATCATCTTGCCCGTTTCAGAGCCATCATCCTGCCCCAAATCATCTTGCCCCGTTCCAGAGCCATCATCCTGTCAAATCTGTATAAAAAAATCATTCTGCCTAAAGTTACAGCTCCAACAGTCCTTTCACGTCCTCCCAACTCAGGCTGTTCATGACCGCTTCGTCTCCTTCGAGGGCCGCTTCGATGATTTCCCGTTTCTGATCCTGCATGCGGGCAACCTGGGCTTCGACCGTGTTTCGGGTGATGAGTTTCATGGCGTACACGGTTTTTTGCTGACCGATTCGATGGGCCCGGTCGGTGGCTTGATCTTCGACTGCCGGATTCCACCAGGGATCAAAGTGAATGACCACATCGGCTCCGGTGAGGTTGAGACCGGTGCCTCCGGCCTTGAGGCTGATCAGAAATACCGGCAACTCTTCATTGTCGTTGAATTCATGCACCAATTCCTGACGGTTTTTGGTGGAGCCGTCCAAATACAGATAATCGATTCCTTTTTCTTCCAGCACGTTTCGCAAGATGCCCAACATCGAGGTGAATTGACTGAATACCAATACCCGATGTCCACCGTCGATCACTTCATTGAGCAGCTCCAGGAAGCTTTCCAATTTACCGCTGTGCTGAATTTCGGCGGTTTCACCGGTGAGAATGGAAGGGTGTCCGCAGATTTGACGCAATTTCATCAATCCCTGTAGCACCGCCAATTTGGATTTTCCGCTTTCGGCTTCCGCCTGTACCGCTTCTTTGACTTCGTGGTAGAGTTTTTGCTGGGCCGGTGCGAGGTCACAATAAACCCGGCGTTCCAGGCGTGGCGGAAGATCTTTGGCCACATCGACTTTGAGTCGGCGGAGCAGGAAAGGCTTGAGTTTTTTCCGCAACACATTCATGGCGGTGGCGGCACCTGCGCCACCGGATCCGATGATTGCGCCAAATCGTTTTTTAAATTCGGCTTCGGTGCCCAGATATCCAGACATGAGAAAGTCCATCAGGGACCATAAATCCCGAACCTGATTTTCGACCGGTGTTCCGGTCAGCACCAGACGGGTGTCTGCCGAAAGTTTTTTGGCGGCCCGCGCGTTTTGAGTGCCGGGATTTTTAATGTGTTGGGCTTCATCTAAGACCAATGCTGACCACTGGATTCCTTCCGCCTTTTTTAGATCCCTGCGTAACATTCCGTAAGAGATGATCACCAAGTTTTGTTCGGCCACCTGCGCCCAGAGAGGAGCGCGTTTTGATCCCATAATCGGAAGGACTTTAAAGTGTGGAAGGAACTTGGCGGCTTCCTCTGCCCAGTTTTCAACCAATGAGGAGGGACACACCACCAGCGCGGGTTGCTTTTGGGATTCTTCTTTGATGCGGGGCAGGGAAATCCATGCCAGGGTCTGCAGGGTTTTCCCCAATCCCATGTCATCGCCCAAAATACCACCGTATCCGCCTTTTTCCAATAGACGTAGCCAGCGAATGCCGGTGTCTTGATAGGGGCGAAGGATCTTGGCCAGTTCCGGCGCCAATTCGACGGGATCCAAATTCAATTCCTGATTCTGGTTGGCGGCTTCATCCATCCACGACTGGTCGCGTGATACCGGAATACCGGTTTCATCAGAGAGGAGGGACTGAATATATCCGCAGGCCCGTTTGGGCACTTGCAGGGAACCGTCGGGGGCCGGTTCGGCTTCGCGGACCGCATCCACGATCGCCTGGGTTTGTTTGCGGGGAAGCAGGACAAAGCGGTCGCCGACTTTCAGATAATCTTCCCCTTTGTCCAGCGCTTTGCGCAATGCCCCTTCGGTGAGGGATTCGCCTAAGTGATCGTTAAGAGAAAGTTCCATCCTGAACCAATCCGGGGTATCAGATTGTTGAAAGTCCATACGGGCCAATAACATACCGGCGCGTCCGGCGATTTCCTCCAGATTACCGTTTAATTCCACGTCCCAGCCGTCCGTTTCCAATTCATAGCGGACGGAAGCCAGTAAATTTAAAATCGGGGTTTGTCCTTCCACGGTGCCCAGGCGGTCACCGGCAGAGGCTTCAAAACCGAATTTCTTCAATTTTTCCAGTGCAACTTGCTCCGCTTCCAAATTGCGTCCGCCGTAAGCCAGGGGATCTTCCGGATCCGGAAGAGAGCAAACCCGATCGGGATCGGGGCCGTTGGCCAGGACTTCGACGTCTCCATACCGGGCATGCAAGACGCCGCTGACAAATTTGATACCGCCTTTCAGACGTAAGTGGAAGAGGGGCGTGACTTTGCTTTCACGGAAGGCGTCCATGGCCACCCGATTGTCCACCAGCATGGATTTTTCCAATTCCGGCAGTTGTTCTTTGAGAAAACTCATCACCTTTTCCCGGGGGATTCGGATGGCACCGGAGCAGAGACCCTGCAGTTCCACGGGGGGGACCGCTTCAAGCGGCCAGGCATTTTCTCCTGAAATCACCCAGCCAAAACGAGGCGCGAGGGCGAGGAGAGGGGAGCTGCCGGCGGGAGGCGCTTTGGGCAGGTCCATTTTCAGGTTGAGCAAGAGTTCGCCCGTTTTGGTATCCAGATCCACGGTAAGCATGGGTAAAACCGCTTGGTCGTGTAGGGACAGCGGGGTGGGCCAATCCATAATTTTGAAGGATTGCGGAGATCTGAAACTGAAAATCTGTGCCAGGTCCGCGCCGCTTACTGGAAAAACGGGACTGAGGTTTTGTTCGCTGATTTCTTCGAGCAGGGCCAGCATTTTCTGGTCGGCTTCGGACAGTTTTAAAACTTGTCCCAGGTGGAGCTGGTCCGGTCGGCGGATACGTCCTTCGACTTCGATGGCGGGAACGATATGCACCTGATCCTTCATTAATTCTTCCAGCCAGGTGCGCCGAAGACTTAGGTGGAGTTTGGCTTCGATGCCTCCCGCGCCCAACTTTCGAAAGTGTTGCCGGCGTTCGGGGACAATTTGCATCATTTTTTCGATGTGTTCCGCCCGTTCGGCCATGGGGTCGGCATTTTCAGCCCGCCACGCTAACATGACCGCAATGATGTGTCCGCAAATCATGCCTTCTTGACGATTGATACGGCAAGGGCAATTGGAGGAGGGGCGACCTTTCTCATCTACAGAAAAACGGGTGATTTGTGAGCGGTCCCGAATCGAGATCCGTCCTTCAAACGCACCGTCTTTTTCGGTAAAATGTTCTACTTTTCCTGCTTCAAACCAGGATTTTCCTTCCTGATAGTACGTAGGGGTGGTCCATTTTTTGAGCGCTTCTTGGGAAATTTGCATCCGAGGCGATTACTTGGAAAATTAGGTATTTACCATGAAGATCATGAAGAAAGTGACGCTGAGTTTTCCAGCTCCTTGTATTTCAAAATGTTACCTGTCTTTTGCTTTGTTGACGAAACGAAAGCTTCCCGGACCCTGCTGCTCTGGGTTCAACCGGCATCGTTGATTCGGGTGGATTTTCGTCGGATGAATGCGGGTATTGTTTTTGCAGTGTATGCAGAGGTTCAACCACGGGGGCGCAAGAAGAAGGTCAAGAGAAATCCGCCAACCAGTAAAAACAGGGATGAGGGTTCAGGAATGGTGTGTAATCCGGCAAAGTAGACCGGATCGGCTGCGGATCCGCCATCGCTCTGGCTGCCGATTTGTATGGAGGAAACGGTTGCGCTATCTGCGATCCCGAGGTCTGAAAAATCTAAACTGTAGGCGAAAAGTCCGCTGGTGACACTTACGACGTATGAAAAGGGATCGTTTTCGAGTGTATTGAGGGTGGTGACAGTACCATTATCGGATAGGTACACATCGTTTTGGATGAGGTTGTCGGAAATTACTTTGGCGTCATGTCCGATGTTGAGCACAAAATTTGAGCCGATGCGGGCGCGGAACAGGTCTCCGTTTGAGGGGTCATTGTCAATCTCAAACCAGATCATGTCAACCCCTGGACCATTGACCACAGGTGTATGAAAATCCAGAGTCATTGCGGTTGTAATTTCTTCCGGGTTAATGATTCCGGTATCAATACGGTTATCTGAAAGTAAGGCCGCCCGGGAGCCGGTGGCGGGTGCGGCGTCTCCATCACCGACGAGGACAACACTCCCGCTGTCCCCCTGAAAAGAACTGAGGGTCACGCCAATGAGTTCTGATTCGTTATAGGTGTATTCGCTGCCGTTTCGATGAATAGTGACCGTGTTGAGTATGGAATCATCTGTGGTGGTAATCCCCAGGACGTTTGCGGAGGCAATCGTGGCCGGAAGGCAATAGAGGAGTATCAGCAAGCAGAGGGGGCGCATAAGCAAAAATGTTTTACGATTCATGGGTTTTATAAAAAAAGCTGATTTTGAGACACTGTAGATTTATACAGGCCTTTTGATGGGAGGCAAGATGTTTATGTTTTGCGGTCATTTGTGTAGGGGATGAATGCTTTTATCAAACTTCTGTAAGCACTGCAGACTTAAACAGGGAGGGGGAATCTCCCGCAGTTGATTTGCAGAACATTCCCCCATTTTTAAGGGTGTGGCGAAAAGTGCGATCCGACAGGATGGAGCATCACCCCGCGGAGTTACCAGTTATACGTAACCCCGAAGATTAAGGCCAATCCGTCGAGATCGATTTGGATGTTTTCATCAATGTCGATTTCGTCCAGATTGTCTAAATCGCTTAACCCACTATCGACCGTGCCCTCCACGCGCCGAAATACGGCTTCGGCAAAGAGTCCAAAGCTTTCATTCAGCTCGAGGTTTGATCCCACCTGGAAATAATATCCCACCTCATCATCAAAGGAACCGATTTGTGAATCAAGGAAGTAGTAACTGAGACCTCCACCTCCATAAAGGTTTACCCTTTCGGTGATGTCATGTTGAAG
Organism: Kiritimatiellaeota bacterium B1221; assembly: GCA_029269125.1. GTDB lineage: Bacteria > Verrucomicrobiota > Kiritimatiellia > SS1-B-03-39 > UBA6053 > UBA6053. The sequence goes on from JARHXX010000042.1 coordinate 4,989, forward strand.
ACCTAAACCGATATCGACCGGAATGACTTCAAAATCATTGGTTTCCCGGCCCGTGTCTTCTGAGATATCCTCAAAATATGTGGCGCGAATTTCGTAATACAGCAACTCTTCGCCTCCACGCAAGTGGAGACCGATCCCCATAACGTCGCCTCCCTCATTGGGGTCCCAGTAGGATCCGTAGACGCCAAGTCCTTGTGCCGAAACATGTGAAATACCGAAGGCTGAAGCTAGAATACATATAGTCTTTACGGTGAACGATTTCATTTTTACTCCTGATTTTGATTAAAAGTGCCAAATCACATGGCATGTTAAGATCCTATCAATATGGAGGATTCTTCACCATCGCGGTTATCCCGTATGTACGCATCTAAAATTACGTACAGTGATGCGCCGTCTCTAAATGCGTTCGAAACCCATGCGTAATACATTTCCTATATCAGGAATCGGAATAAATAGGGTATTCCTGCTTTCAGAAGTGTTTGACAAAAGGCATTTGCCGATTATTGTGCGACCCGTTTTAATTCGTTAAAAGGTTAACAATTTTCATAGGACGGGCTAATGAGCGCCGATTTTACCATTACTAAAGGACTGAATCTTCCCATGTTGGGAGCGCCGGGTACAAATGTACGTTCGCTTTCCGCGAAAGGCACGGTTTCAGTATTTCCATCCGAGTTTCAAAAACTGAAATTTAAATGCTTGGTTGAAGAGGGCGCGAAAGTCACCCGGGGGGGCAAATTGGCCCGTCGGAAAGACCTCGAAGGCTTCTTTGTTTGTTCACCGGTATCCGGAACGGTAAAGGCCGTCAACTTGGGTGAGCGACGTTCCTTGAAAGAAATCGTGATCGAGCCGGACGGTTCGGATGCGGCGGAAAGCTTTCAGAGTTTCACGGTTGATGGCGTGCTCCGGGCAAAATCAGAAAATGTTTTGGCGGTATTACTGGAATCCGGATTATGGGGATTGATTCACCAGCGTCCCTTTGACCGCATTGCCAACCCGGCGGACAAGCCCAAATCTATTTTTGTGAATGGCATGGCGACGGCCCCGTTCCGTCCCGATGCGCATGTGTTGGCCGATGGTAAAGCGGATGCGGTTCAAGTGGCCCTGAATGCACTGACCTTATTTACGGACGGTCCGGTACACCTTTGCCTGTCTGCGGAAGCTAAAGGCAAAAAGGACGCGTTGACTGAGGCCGCGAATGTGCAGGTGAACTATTTCAGTGGTCCGCATCCCGCCGGAAATACCAGTACCCACATTCACACCTTGGATCCGGTGATTCCGGGGGATACGGTTTGGACCCTGCGGGTTTCCGATCTGATTTTGATGGGTGAATTATTATTATCCGGTGCTTTCCCGACCCGTAAGCGGATTGTTATAGCCGGCGAAGGTTTAAAAGAAGAAGCCCGTGGATATGTGGATGTGGATCTGGGCATGTCTCTCGCGGATGTACTCGCGGATACCCAAGCGGAAGGTGAACAACGGATCATTCGCGGGGATACTTTGTCAGGTGAAGCTGTGAATCCGGCTGAAACCGGGATTTTCCTCTACGACCAAGGCTTTGTGGCATTGCCCGAAGACAAGGAGCGTCATTTGATGGGATGGTATGCACCGGCTCTGGATCAGTACTCCGCTCATAAAGTCGCGCCCAGTCACTGGTTGAAGGATAAACTCTTCTCCTTTGGTACCAATCTCCGCGGCGGACACCGGGCGATGGTTCTGACCGGCATTTATGATCCCTATGTCACACTGGACATTATGGTGGACCCACTGGTGCGGGCCTGTCTTGCCGGGGAAACCGAAGATGCGATTGCCATGGGCATCTTGGAAGCGGAACCGGAAGATTTTGCCCTCTGCACATTTGTTTGTCCCTCCAAAACCGATTTCGGGAAAATCATTTCCGATACCCTCGACCTGATTGAACAGGAAGGAATCTAATGAAAGACATTAAAAAATTGATCGAAGAAAAACACGATTCGGTCCGTTCCCTGTTTGAAAAGGGCGGAAAGTTTGAAAAATGGTATCCACTGTTTGAAGCACAGGACACCTTCGCCCTCACCCCGCCGGACACCACCAAAGGGATGACCCACGTTCGGGATGCGGTGGATCTGAAACGGGTGATGTTCACCGTGGTTGTCGCGCTGATTCCCTGCCTGTTATGGGGGATGTTTAATGCGGGCAGCCAATACTATCACTACAGTGGCATTGAAACCAATTTGTTCGCCACCCTGTTCCGGGGCGCATGGATTGTAATGCCGATTGTGTTGGTCTCCTACATCGTTGGGGGGATTTGGGAAGTCGCTTTTGCGGTGATCCGAAAACACGAAATCAACGAAGGATTTTTGGTTACCGGGCTGTTGTTTCCGCTGACCTTACCGCCGACGATTGCGCTTTGGCAGGTTGCGGTGGGCATCAGTTTTGGCGTGGTTGTCGGGAAAGAAGTTTTTGGTGGCACCGGATTTAATATATTGAACCCCGCATTGACCGCCCGTGCGTATCTGTTCTTTGCTCATGCGAAAGACATGACCGGTGAAGTTTGGGCCGCGGCCAAAGATGGTGCCACCGGCGCAACGCCTCTGGGACTGGGTGCCTCCTTCGGAGGTGAAGGCTTAAACGTCACAGACGCATTGGCTGACCGGGGATTTACTTTTGGCAGCATGCTGTGGGGACTTGAGCCCGGGAGTATTGGAGAAACCTCCGCGATTGCAGTGGTAATTGGGGCGGCGATCCTGATTATCTCCGGTGTCGGATCCTGGCGGATTATGGCGGGAGGCTGTGCGGGACTGGCTGCTGCCGGCGTGCTGATGAACCTCCTCCCTTCGGAAGTGATGTTTGAAGGGGAGATGGTGAAAGCCACGACCTGGACAAACGTGCCTTTCTTCTATCATTTTGTGATGGGCTCCTTCCTGTTCGGAATTGTGTTTATGGCGACCGACCCTGTATCGGCTGCCGCCACCAATACCGGAAAATGGATTTATGGAGTACTTATTGGCGTGGTAACCGTCTTGGTCCGGGTATTGAACCCCGGTTTCCCTGAAGGGGTTATGCTCGCGATTCTCTTTATGAACGTCATGGCTCCCATGATCGATTATTATGTGGTGCAAGCGCACATCAAAAACCGCAACGCCAATCTACGGAAGTTTACCTATGCAAAAGGATGACATTCAAACTATTCGTTTCGCCTTAATTATCTGTCTGATCTGCAGCATGGCGCTGGCAGGCGTGCAGGGAAGTCTGCGCGGCATTCAGGAACGAAACAAACAAATCGATCAACAGATCAACGTGCTCAAAGCGCTTTCCCCGGATTTTGCGCCGGACGGTACCGCCTTGACTGAAGAGCAGATTGATCTGTGGTTCATCCAAGGGAAAGTGCCCAAGGACAAGATTCCTGCGTATTTCGAGACCTATGTGAGTCAAGACGAAGTGAGCCTCCCCAAAGGTAAAACCAGTATTCTCTACACTCTTAAAAAAGATGACCAAGTGGTGTCCTATGCATTTCCGGCTGAAGGGAAGGGTCTCTGGTCCACGGTACACAGTTATATTGGATTGGAATCTGATTTAGCCACCATTCGCGGTATCACATTCTTTGACCACGGAGAAACCCCGGGATTGGGTGGAGAGTGTTCGAAACCCTGGTTTCAGGAAAATTTCCGTGGAAAAAAACTCTGGGAAGACGGCGAGCCGTTAAAATTTGAAATTGCCAAAGGCAAAGCTGACCCCGTGACGGATCACAAAGTGGACGGCATGAGCGGAGCCACCATTACCGGAAACGGTATCCAGAAATTTATGAACAAAACCTTCCAAGCGTACGACCAAGCCGTTTTTGAAGAAAAACGCGCGATGTAGGAGATCAACTATGCCTGCGATCAATAAAATTGTTTTAGACCCCTTATCGGATAACAATCCGATTACGGTACAGATGCTGGGTATCTGTTCCGCGCTTGCGGTGACCGCCCAGTTACCGACGGCATTTACCATGTCCATTGCGGTGACTTTGGTTTTGTGTGGTTCCAATACCATTATCTCATTGTTACGGAATGTCATCCCACCCAAAATCCGCATGATTGTGCAGATGGTGGTGATTGCCTCTTTGGTGATTCTGGTGGATCAGTGTCTGAAAGCCTTCGCTTACGAAATCAGCAAACAGCTGAGTGTATTCGTCGGATTGATTATCACCAACTGTATTGTGATGGGACGTGCCGAAGCCTTCGCCATGGCCAATCCTCCCAAAGAATCCTTTTTGGACGGTTTGGGAAATGGACTGGGGTATTCCGCGATCCTGATTATCGTCGCATTTGTCCGCGAACTACTGGGAGCCGGCAGTTTGTTTGGCAAACAGGTATTGCCCGACAGCTATCCCGGTAATGGTCTGATGGTAATCGCACCCGGTGCGTTTGTGATCATCGGATTGCTCATTTGGCTGCAACGCAGCATCACCAAAAAATATGAGGAGGCTTAATCATGGGACATCTCATTGATATTTTTGTCCGTTCGATTTTTGTAGAGAATATGATCCTTGCCTACTTTTTGGGCATGTGTTCTTTCCTCGCGCTGTCCAAAAAAGTGGATACGGCTTTTGGTTTAGGCATGGCGGTGGTATTTGTTTTAGGCATCACTTGCCCGCTCAACTACCTCATTTTTAACTTCCTGCTTAAAGATGGTGCACTTGCGACCGGTGTCGACCTGAGCTTCCTGAACTTTCTCTGCTTTATTGCGGTGATCGCTTCTACGGTTCAGTTGGTGGAAATGCTGTTAGACCGTTTCTTTCCGCCGCTTTACAACAGCTTGGGGATTTTCCTCCCCTTGATCACAGTGAACTGTTCCATTTTGGGTGGTTCACTGTTCATGGTGGAGCGGAATTATAACTTCCTCGAATCCACCGCTTTCGGATTCGGTTCCGGCGTGGGATTTTTCCTTGCGATTGTGGCCCTGGCCGGCATTCGTAACAAACTGCGTTACTCCAATATTCCCCCCGGTCTCCGCGGTTTGGGCATTACATTTATTCTCACCGGTCTGATGGCGTTGGGTTTCCAGTGCTTCTCCAGTATTTCACTTCTCGTTCCGTAATTTTTGAGATCGAAGGTTTCTTATGACATTTTTTATTCTCAGTATCCTTGTTTTCACCGGCGTTATCTGTCTGCTGGTTTTCGGACTCATGTCCGCTTCCAAAGCACTGTCTCCGGGCGGAACCGTCAAAATTGATATTAATGACGGCAGTAAAGTTCTGGAAGTCGCGCCGGGCAGCAGCCTGCTGACCAGCCTGGCATCCAATAACATCTTTCTTCCCTCTGCCTGTGGAGGCGGCGGTACCTGCGCCATGTGCAAATGCCAAGTGAAAGAGGGTGGAGGACAAATCCTGCCTACGGAAAAAAGTCAGATCTCCAAACCTGAACAGAAAGAAGGCACCCGCCTGAGCTGTCAGTTGAAGGTCAAAGAAGACATGAAGATCCACGTGCACGACGAAGTGCTCGAGATTAAGAAGTTTGAAGGAACCGTGCGCTCCAACCACAACGTGGCCACCTTTATTAAAGAATTGATTGTCGATTTGCCCGAGGGCATGGACCTGAATCATAAAGCGGGTGGATACATTCAGATTGATGTGCCCAAGTACGATATCAAATTCAAAGATTTCGATATCGAAGAGGAATATCGCGGCGACTGGGACCACTTTAAAATGTGGGACCTGGAACATTCCAATGAAGAAGAGTGTTTCCGTGCTTACTCAATGGCGAACCATCCGGCGGAAGGCAATTGCGTGATGTTGAACGTGCGGATTGCGACGCCGCCCCGGGGCATGGATGTGCCTCCCGGAATTTGTTCCACCTACGTATTTAATTTGAAGCCCGGAGACAAAGTGACCCTTTCCGGACCTTACGGTGAATTCTTCATTCGTGAAACCGAACGCGAGATGTGTTACATCGGGGGTGGTGCAGGTATGGCACCCATGCGTTCGCATCTCTTCCATCTCTTCCATACCCTCAAAACCGGCCGTAAAGTCACGTTCTGGTACGGTGGACGTTCCAAGAAAGAGCTTTTCTATCTGGAAGACTTCGAGGATATCAAAGCGAAATTCCCGAACTTCGATTACACCATTGCCTTGAGCGAGCCCCAACCCGAAGATAACTGGACCGGATCCGTAGGATTTATTCACCAGGTCTGTCAGGACGAGTACCTGCTGAAACACGAAGATCCCGCCGAAATCGAATATTACATGTGCGGTCCCCCGCCCATGATTGCCGCGGTGAACAACATGTTGTTCAATCTTGGTGTCGAACGGGATATGATTTCATACGACGAGTTCTAAACAGAGAGCGTGGAAATCAGAAGAAAGAGGTCAGGAAATTTCCTGACCTCTTTTTTTATGGGGCGAAGGGGAATGGCGGATGCGGATGCTCTGTCTTCAGAGGCTTGGGAGTGGACGCAGTGAGTGGAATTTCGGAGAAGAGGACCGGGCTGGGATGTCTTCGCTCCGGGGTGGGCCTGGAACCGGTCCGTGTGCCTTTTCAGCCTATGAAGATGCTTTGCCTGCCATTCGGAATCTCATACAAAACGGGCCCCACACGAAAACCTTTTGCTTCTGTGGAGGCTCGATGTTTTGTGTGAGTGGAGTTAACTTTCCGGTTCCGGCTGATGGTGGGGGCTGTGCATTTTCAGCAGGAGCCAGCAGGTGAGATACATGGCGCCAATACAGTTGCCGAGAATGGCGGGGATTTGATTTCAGAACAACCATTGAAAAGGACTGATATCCGCCCCCAGCATCATCCCGGCGGGAATGACAAACATATTGACGACGCAGTGTTCGAGTCCGAGGGCGAAGAAGGTGAAAATGGGCATCCAGATGGCAAGAATCTTTCCGTCAATGACAGGGGCCACAAAGGCCATGACCACGCCCATGGAAACCATCCAGTTGCAGATGATGGCTTTGATAAACAATACGATCCATCCGCCAAATCCCAATTTTTGATAAGCCAGGGTTTTTCCTTCGGCCACTGCAATCACGTTGCTGATCACACCCGAGCTTTCCACATGTCCGGGTTTGGTGATATGCATCGAACAGAGGGCCGCATAGATCAGGCACCCCGGCAAGTTCCCGAGGATCACCCCTTTCCAGTTGTTGATCACTGCATCTTGTCAGTACGGTGCCTAAAAGCATGATGATGACGAAGCCGACAGGGAAAACAATTGCGCCCAAGAATGGCATGCCGCTTTCGACGGTGACGGTCACCGCCAAGGAGGTCGCGATTCCCAGCAGCAAGCCGGAGTAGATCCCCCGCCATAATATTTGTGGACGGGGTAATTTGGTTTTTTTTTAATGCCGACGGCGATGAGGGTTTCGACGATTTGGGGTGGGAGGGGTCATGGTGTATTCCTGGTGGGGGTTAAAGTACACAGGGGAGAGGCGCGGGTTCGAAGGCGCAGGCGGGATCGGGGACCGTGATGTCTCCACTGAGGGCGTAAGCCCGGGCCCGTGAGCCCCCGCCACAGGTTTCGAGGAATTCACAGTTTGCGCATTTACCGCTAAGCAGATCCGGATCCCGGAGTTGACGGAAGAAGGGGTGGTTTTGATAAATGTCGATCACGGAACGGTCCCGCAAATTTCCACAGTCGACCGGGAGAAATCCGCTGGGATTGACATTTCCCTGATGGTCCACAAAGCAAAAACCATTTCCTGCATGTACGGGGCGGGGAGGTTGACGCAGGGGGGCGCGGTCCTGATGTTGGGTGGCGTAGCGGCGGTAGTGTTGGCCTTCCGTAATTTTGATGCGGAACGGAACTTGGATTTGTAATTGATGAATTCGGGCGAAGAGTACCTCCATTTCTTCAGCCGAGCACCCCACCAATTCGGCCCCCCGTCCAGTGGGCACCAACATGAAAATTTCCCAGAAGACGGGTTTGAGAGATACGACTTTTTCCGCCAGGGCATCGAATCGGTGATGGTTCCATTTTCCGAACCCGGTATTGATCTGGAGAGGAATTTCCAGTTCGTGCACCCAGTCGGCTCCCTGCATGGCTTTGGCGTAAGAACCGGGGACCCGCCGGAATTCATCGTGTTCGATTTCCGTGGCGCCATCCAGGCTGATGGCCAATTGATCGATCCCTGCATCTTTTACTGAGAGCAATCGTTCGCGGGTAAGCCGTTCGGTGGTGGCGGGAATGGTACCCACCCGAAGTCCGCAGGATTTTCCGTGGGAGATAAGTTTTTCCAAATCTTCACGTTGAAAGGGGTCTCCTCCGGTGAACACAATCAGCGGGGTTCCCATTTTTGCAGTGTCTTCGATGAGCTGGAATCCCTCTGCTGTGCTGAGTTCCCGCGGATCCCGTCGATGGATGGCCGAAGCCCGGCAATGTTTACATGCGAGTTCACAGGATCGGGTGACTTCCCAAATGAGCAGGAAGGGAGCCTGATGAAAATCGACAGAGCGGATGGGACAACCTGGTTTACGTTTTTCCATGGGATCTATTTTGTGGAGGCTGAAAGAAGGATTTTGGTTTGTTTGATAAGGGGGGCACTGTCGACGCCGGGGCCTGCAAGTTGGAGTTCGATTTCTCCTTGGGAATTGACGAGAGTAATGGGTGCTGAGTGACTGATCTCCCCGTCAGGCGCTTTGCGGTAGCGAATACCCAGACCGGCGGCCAGGGTACGTGCATGTTCGGGGGAACCGCTCCACAACTGCCAGCGGGGCGTTTCCATGTCCCAGTTTTCAGCAAAAGTTTTTAGCTTTTCCGGCGTGTCCGTTTCCGGGTCAAAACTTACAAGGAGAATGGGGAGTTGTGATCTTTCGGCTTCATCGAGTTGGGCGTCGATTTTAGATATGTCCAAAATCATTCGCGGGCATACCGTGGGGCAAGTGGCGTAAAACATGGCGAGGATAAAGGGTTTCCCCTTAAAATCCGCAAGTTGTGCTTTTTCCCCGTCTGGGTTGAGAAAAGTGGCTTGTAAATGAAAGAGGCTGTTGTCTGAATAGAGAGGAGCCGCTTCACCCGCATTTGCAACCGAGCAACAGGCGTCGGAAGCGCTGAGGATGGTGAGTGAAAATAGGGGGAGGCATAGGAGGTATGTTTTCATGGGGTGGGTTCCTTGGGGGATGAGGCACAGCGAAAACCGAGTCCGGCCACGGTGTGGGAGGCGGAAAGACTTCCGCGAAAAGCGTAACGTAAGAAGGCGGCGTAGTCGGAAGGGTCAGAAGCCCCGGCGGCCGCCCCGCCACAAAACAAAGCAGACAGGGTCTCATCACTGCCTGCACGGGAGAGCAGGGCGAGGCTGTCGTAGTCTTCAACCCATTCCCAAATGAGCCCGTGCATATCCCAGACACCGGCAGTGGTTTCCTGAGTGCTGAAGATGTCGGGCAGGGGATGGGTTAAAGGTTTTGCGTACCAAGTGAGGATTTGCTGGCGGGTGATTTTTTCCGGAAGCATGGCGGCGGCGACTTCCCACTCCGCAAGGCTGGGGAGGCGTTGACCCTTCCACTTCGCGTAGGCCCGTGCCGCATACCAGGAGACGGAGGTCACCGGTGCGTCCAAGGGGGCTTGTTCACCGGGAAGGGTGGGAGATGCCCAGTGACGGAGATATCCCTCATCCGCCAAAATCCGGGGAACTTTTCCCCGCTGCCATTTGGGGTTTTCATTTATGAAGGCCAAATATTCCGCATTGGTAACCGCATGGATATCCAGTTGGAAGGCTGCCACCGGAATGGCGTCCATATTTTTCATCAGTGGCACAAAGGTGCCGGCAGGAAGTTCGATTTGCCGGGTGACCTCTCCGGCAAATATCGGGAAAGAGAGCAAACCCAGAATGAGGAAATGCTTTGTGTTCATTATGATTTTTCCGAATGTTTATTTGGCGCGGATTTGCTTCACTTTGGCCGGATCGATTTGACCGGGATGTTCATTTCCCCAGGAGTTGAGGATAAAGTTCATGACATTGCTGATTTCCTCATCCGTGAGGTTCTGCGGGGTCATCACCTGATTGTAGTTTTTGCCATTCACAGTGATGGGGCCTTGTTTGCCGTTGATCACGATGTCAATGGCACGGCCAATATCTTCAAATAGGAAATCTGATTTAGCCAGGGGAGGAAACACCCCGGGAATTCCCAGACCGTTTGCCTGATGGCAGGCCATGCAGGTGGCTTGATAGGTGGTCTTTCCGGCTTCGATGCTTTCGTCTAAGGTCAGCGCCTTTTGTGCTGCATTTGTCTTGGGTAACAGGAGGGGCTTGTCGGGGCTGTTGACCATGGTTTGGTATTGGGAGTCAGAAATTTTCCCGCTGTAAATTTCATGATCTTCTTCGCCGGTCACTTTAATCATACCCAGCGCCCCTTTGTTGAAGGCACGGAAGATGGCGTGGTCGACCATAATGAAAGTGCCGGGAACTTCGGTGGTGAATTCAACCATGGCGGCACCGCCGGGAGGGACGGTGGTGGTTTGTACATTGCGATTGGCGATCAGGCCCGCTTCGGGGTAAACCCAGTCAAATATTTCACCAATCACGTGAAACGACGAGGCCAGATTCGGTCCCCCGTTGCCGACAAAAAGCCGAACCGTTTCCCCTTTGTTTACCTGCAGGGCATTGTCTCCGGTGAGTGCGCCCACCGATCCGTTGAACACCACGTAGTCGGCCTGTTCCTTGATGGCTTTGTCCATGGAAAAGGGCTGTAAACCTTCTTCTCCGTGTGCACCTTCGGTATAGAATTCACTTTGGAAAACGTAGAATTCTTTATCGACTTTGCTCAAACCGTTTAAGGGTTCGACCAGGATCAGTCCGTACATGCCGTTGGCAATGTGCATGCCGACAGGTTGGGTGGCGCAGTGATAAACAAACAGACCGGGTTTCAGCGCCTTAAAATTAAATTTCGAACTGTGACCGGGGGCGGTGAAGGAGCCTTCCGCACCGCCGCCCTGTCCGGTGACGGCATGCAGATCAATATTGTGGGGGAGTTTGTTATCCGGATGATTGTGAAGATTAAACTCTACCTGATCACCCTCGCGGACACGAATGAAGGTGCCGGGAACGGTGCCGCCGAAGGTCCAGAACATATAGTCGACCCCGTCGGCAAGACGCATGACCTTTTCAACCACTTCCATCTCGACGATGACTTTGGCGGGATGGTTTCGGGTGATGGCGGGCGGTACACGGGGAGGGGCGGTCATACGTGCTTTTTCTACGGGCAATTCAGCGGACTGTAACCGGAATAAGGTCGAGAGGCAGTAGAGGCTGGCGATGCATGGTTTGCGTATTATGGTGTGCTTCATTTTAATTAAGACAAAAAGGTCTGATTTAGATTTAAATTTTTTTACATCTCCAGCAGCCGGAGGCCCTGTTCCTGAATGCGGGTGGAGAGAGATTCGAGATGTTCCTCACCGAGCATTTTCTGAATCTCTTCTTTAATGGCCACCCAGCGGTCGTGAAGTGCGCAAGGATTTGCGGCGTCACATTTTGAAAAGCCCAGAATGCATCCTGAAAAATAATCCTCCCCTTCAATACTTTCGATGATTTCTTTTACATTGAGTTCGGCCGTGGGCTTTGCCAAGCGAATGCCGCCCGCCGCTCCCCGTGAAGATTCAATGAAGCCCTGATCCGCAAGGTCTTTCAGGATTTTGGTGAGAAAGTGAAAGGGGATATCCAGCTTGGTTGATATTTCCCGAATCGGAATATAGTCGCGTTCCGGTGGTTGAGTTCCCACGTAAAGTACGGCTCGTAAAGCATGCAGACATCTTTTGGAAAAAATCATAAGGTAAGGGAGGTTTTTTAATTAAGACAGGAATGTCTGTAATTAATCTTGCGGTCAACAACAAAAATAGTTTATTCCTTTATTATCATTTTTTCAGGAGCGCTTATGCAACACCATCTTTATATTTGCCTCGTTTGGATTCACATTCTCTGCGCCATGCTTTGGGTGGGAGGGATGTTGTTTATGACCTTGATGCTCATCCCTGCGCTTCGGGGACTTAAAGATCCGCAGTTGATGCGGTCGTTGATGCAATCGGTGGGAAAACTGTATCACCGCTGGGGCTGGGGATCCCTGATCGTTTTGTTTATCACAGGTTTCATGCTGTTGGATTACCGGGGGATTTCCCACACGCAATTGGCATCTTCTGAATTTTGGCAGTCTCCTTTCGGGACAACTCTGGCATGGAAATTGAGTTTTTTTGTTTTGGTGGCGGTCTTTTCTGTTATTCATGATGTGTCAGCTATTAAATCATCGAAGCGGGAAAATCCCACTCCTGAACATCGAAGCAAAGACCGGAAACTGGCCTCATGGTTGGGGCGGGTCACCCTGCTGTGCTCGCTGGCGATCGTGGTGCTGGGCATCATGCTGGTGCGGGGAAATCCCTGGTTGTAATTTGATTGCCTTTCCTATGGGATTCGACGTGGAGGATGGGGGGACTCGGAAATAAACCTGACCGCCTCCGGTTAGGAGCGAAGTTCTAGCCAAACTTCAGAAACAATTCCTCAAATCCGGTACCCGGAAACGCGGCCGGGGTTTGACTTTTTCCCGGGCGGATGTCCGGGATTTGGGAAAGGAGTTCGCGCATAAATATTTTCAACTGAAGTTTGGCCAGGGGGGCGCCCGGACATACATGAATTCCTTTTCCCCAGAGCAGATTCTTATCGGGGTCCCGTCCCCACTGAAAGGTGTCGGGGTTGGGGAAGGCCTCGGGGTCCCGGTTCGCGGACTCCCAGGGAATGATCAACCGGGTGTCCGCTGGCAGGGTTTTACCGCCATGGTTGACGGGGCAACGGGTCACCCGCCGATTACTGAGCAGGGGTGCGTGTAAGCGGAGGATCTCGTCGATGGCTTCTTCCCAATGTCTGTGGTCTTCCCGCAGCTGCTGTTGGAGCGCGGGGTTTTCGGCGCAGAAGTTCATGATGATACCGACGGAGGCGGAAAGGGTGCCCACTTCCCCCGCGGTCCAGTTCCGGAGAATACTGATAATTTCGGTGTCGGTGAGAGGTCGTCCGTTGACCTGAGCTTTTAAAAGTTCTGTGGTGATATCTTCCGGCGCATTCACTCCGGCTTCACGTCTGAGGTCCAGTTGCGACTGCACCATTTGGGTGAAATGATCCGCCTGATCCGCCAGGGCGGAGCGGTCCCTGGTTTTGACCGCCACGCGGGTGGCTTCCATCCATTGCCAGAGTTCATTATGCATGGACTCCGGCCATCCCAGCCAGACGCATTGCACTTTTAACACGTAGGGCGCTGCCATTTTCTGCATGACTTCGACCTCTGATTCTTCCGCACATGCACGGATGATCTCCCGGGCAATGTTCAGGCAGTCCGGGGCAAAGGCGTTCATCCGACCGGCAGTGAAATAGGGTTCAATCAATTCCCGAAAGGGGGTGTGTTCCGGGGGATCCATGCCGTTTGGAACTGAGAGATGTTGGGAGACGGCATTGCTATAGCTTTCATGATCTTCGAGAATGCGGACGACATCTGCGTGACGCAGCACGGTCAGACTCTCCGGAAAGAGATCAGGGTTCAAAGCGGACTGTTCGCGGTAGCGGTCAAAGCAGCCCTTCCTGGTGTGGGAAATGAGGTTAGAATCTGTCATGAAGGAGGGGATACAAAAATTGATGCATTAATCCAGATAAAAAACTCTGAATTAGATTGCCAGTCAAATTTTCTTATGACATTTGGGCCTGATGAACTTTATAGATATCCAAGGCTTACCCAAGTTGCGGGAGGATATTCGCCCTCCGGAAGGCACCCCGCTTTTTCGTTTAGGTTTTCGCTTTTTCTTTTTTGCTGCGGCGTTGTGGTCGATTTTGACTCTGGGCCTTTGGGTTTTGATGTACAGCGGGGTGATTGATTTTCCTCACCACTTTATGCCCATGCAGTGGCACGGACGGGAAATGGTTTTCGGGTTTACCGCCGCGGTGATTGCAGGGTTTCTGTTGACGGCCGCGGGAAATTGGACGGGATTGCCCATGCCCTCGGGAAAGGCCCTGCAAGGGTTTGCCTTGCTTTGGACGGCTGGCAGACTGCTGCCTTTGGTGCCGGTGATCCCGATGCCGATTACCGGCTTCGTGGATGTCAGTTTTTTTGTGGCACTGGCCGCTACCCTGAGTTTGCCATTATGGAAAGCGAAGCAGGTGCGGAATTATCCATTCCCTGTCTTGTTGTTGGGACTGGGGGTGGCAAATTTTTTGAGTTACACGCAAATGCGAAATGCGCAGGGACTTGCCGTAGGGACTGAACTGGGAATTGTAATTTGTTTGGCCGTGGTGATGTTAATGGGAGGAAGGGTGATTCCCGGTTTTACCAGGGGACGGATTCAGCATGCGCGTACCCGCACTTTTCTCTGGGTGGAAAAGGGAGTGATCGGGTTGTTTGTGATAGCGGCGGTGGCGGAATTGTCGGCCTTGCCTCCACAGCTTTGGGGCAGCCTTTTTCTATTGGCGGGGATCGTAAATGCCATCCGCCTGGCGGGTTGGTTTACTCCGGAAATTTCTAAACAGCCCTTGTTATGGATATTGCATGTGGCGTATTTCTGGTTGGTGTTTGGACTGATTCTGAAAGGATGGGCGGGGTTGGGGTGGGGGAATATCTTGCTGGCCCGGCATGCACTCACTGCCGGAGCCTTGGGCAGTATTTGTTTGGGTATGATGACCCGGGTGACGCTGGGGCATACCGGCAGGGCCATGCAGATTCCGCCGATCGCGGTGGTGTCCTTTGGACTGATTCAATTGACTGCGCTTTGCCGGGTGGTTTTGCCGCTGCTGCATCCCCGAAGTTATTTGCTGGGTATTCAACTCTCGGTCGTTTTTTGGATCGCTGCTTTTGGGATTTATTTATGGGTTTACGGTCCCATGCTGTTCAGGGCGCGGGCAGACGGGGAGCGGGGATGAAATTTTCCGGCTTGCTTTGACATGTGTCCATTGGTTGATGAACTTGCGTCCGCTTCAATTTACATGATATTTATTATATGACCCGTTTGCTCGCATTCATTCTTGCCTATTTCTTTCTCGCGCTTGCGATCGTGGGGGTCTTTTTACCGGTTGTCCCCACCGTACCCTTTTTGTTGTTATCCGCATGGTGCTCGGCCAAAGGATCGGAAAGGCTGCATGCCTGGCTGCATGCACATCCGCGTTATAGTAAAATCCTCCTTGATTGGGAGAAAGAGCATGCGGTTTCCCGTAGAAGCAAATGGGTGGCGGTGGTGATGTTGTGCGTGAGTTGGGGGTTGTTGTTGGTTCGAATAAATAATCTGTGGGTGCCGGGAGTGGTGGGGATTCTGTTTGTGGGGATTGCGATATTTTTGATTAGCAGGCCTGAACCGCAGATTTGAAAATGAGCCCCGGGGGTAGGAAATGAAACACCCGCACCCCTCCGGGGCCTGGTTGTGTGGGTCGAAAAGGAAAAGGCCCCGGAGGGGTCTAAGCAGATCGCCCGGGGTAAGGAGCTTGCGACGCAGCCCCGGGAATGGAAGGATTTCTATTGTGCGCCCCGGAGGGGTGCGGGTATTTCGTGGGGGGGGGGGCCTTGCGACTTTCGCTTCATTGTAAGCCTGATTGTAATCGAAATATTCGCGTTTCGCTTCCCTTGGGCGGTAAAGCTGACACAAGGGTAGGTGAGGGTTCAGAGTACATTCTCAACCGGGCATGTCTGAAATATATGTTTATCAGTGGTGAAATGTCGGAAATAGGTGTATGAGTTCTGCCTATGAAAAAAAACTTTTCCCTTACCGAATCAGGTAAACACAAAAATATTGACCGCCACCTGGATGCGGTAAAAAATGAACTTCGCAAATATCTGCGCCGTGAAAACCGTCGCAAACTCCCCGAGGATATGGACTATTGGGATTTCGACTGCCGTTTTGGTCAGACGGATGCGGATGCTGAAAAAATTGTACCCGGGGATGTGGTCAAATGTGTGGATAAAGCCAAGGCTGCAGGCTGGGATGGCTTTTATATGGAGATTCTTTCACGGCCGGTGGCCCGGCCGAAGAAACCGGAAATCGAAACTGAAGAATCATGAGTATGGAAAAACTGAAGATCGAGAGTTGTATTCCCTTGCGGGACGGCACGCAGATTCCTCAATTGGGATTTGGGGTGTATCAATTGACAGACGAGCAGGAGGCGCAAACCGCGATCCATACGGCTTTGGATGCCGGGTATCGGCATTTTGATACGGCGTCGGCTTATGAAAATGAAGCGCTGTTGGGAAAAGCTTTTGCTGAAGCCGCTGTCTCCCGGGAAGATCTGTTTTTGACGACCAAGTGTTGGATATCGGAATTCGGAAAAGAAAAAACCCGGGTCTCTTTTGAGGAAAGTCTTCGGAAGTTGAAAACGGAATACGTGGATTTGTATTTGTTGCACTGGCCGGTGGATGAGACCATGATGTCTGCCTGGGAAACATTGATCGCTCTTCAGGCGGAAGGCAAAATCAAATCGATTGGGGTGAGTAACTTTTCAGTAGCACGGTTTGAGAAATTCTTTTTTAAACATACAGATGTGATTCCGGCGGTGAACCAAATTGAAGCACATCCCTTGCGGGTGCAGGCGGATGTACAAACCTATTGTGAAAGCAAAACGATCGCAGTGGAGGCGTATTCGCCTTTGGCCCGCGCAGATGTTTTAGGGCATGAGATCTTGAAAACCCTGGCGGAAGAGATCGGGAAGTCCCCGGCGCAGGTCATTCTTCGCTGGCATTTGCAGCAGGGGCGCATCGTGATTCCCAAATCGTCCAAACCTTCACGGATCCGTGAGAACTGTGATTTGTATGACTTCAGTTTGACCGCGGATCAGATGGCGCGGGTAGACGGGCTGGAGCAGGATCACTCCGTGATCCCCTGGCGTCCCAATGACGGGGTGGGTTGGTATTGATCGCGGATCCCGCTCCGCGATTTCTGCAGGGAACAGCCGGGCGCGCGGGAACGTTCCCCGGGTGAAAGAGGCCTCTCTTTCCTGCTCTTGCGTATAATGCAATGGTCTGTATTGAATTTAACCCTTAAATCAAACATTTGATATTGATCATAGGTCTCTCTTGCGATTGTGTGGGCTTTCAATGGAGATGATGATGAAAGTTGTAAAAGGGAACCGTTTTGTAACCCGTTGGGTATGCACCTGTGTTCTGGGGATTTTGTTGGGCGGACATGTTCTTGCAGAAGCTGAAGCGCCTTATGTGGGTGCTAAAGAGGCGGATGAAGGATATGAAACGCTCAGTGCTGAAGACATGGAGATGTTACGGGGCAAAAAAATTCTGTTTGCCAGCCGATCTTTTGGGCTGAATATGCGCAAAGGGCTGGTGGCCCTGGGAAAAGACCGTCCGGAAATGGAATTTCTCAACAGCTATCAGCGTTTTGACGTGCCCAAATCAGGTGGGGATTTATCCATCATTCCCGCAGATATTTTTGAAGAGGTGAACTTCGTCCATTTTTTGGCCACGTACTGGCCCCATACCAAGCGGGTTGAGGAATTGGATACCTTGATTCGGAGTGCCCCGCATCATTTCAGTGAAAAAATTGATGTGGCGATGATCTATTACCACACGGCTCAACCCGCCTTGTTTGAGAAATATAGTGAGAAGATGGATGCCCTGCGGAGGGATTTTCCCCACATCACTTTTATTTATGTCACCTCCGGGTTTATGGCGGAGAGTCAGGCCAAAGCCAATGAAGGATCCGCCGCGTTTGGCGAATTAATGCGAAAAGAATACAAAGGAAAAGTTCCTTTATATGATTTGGGAATGATTTTGAATAATGACGGGGTCTGTGGAAATCAATACTGCCCCGACTACAGCAAGGATCCCGCAGGCGTTCACCCCAATTTAACTTTTGCGGAACAGCGAATGGCCAAGGGGTTTTTGGTGATTCTGCGGGATGCGCTCAAGAATGCTCCGGCGAAAAGTGACGTGAAAATTGCATCCGCCGCGTCGATGAATCATGCGGCGGGAGTGGAGGCTCCGGAAGTCCTCCCGTTTAGAGATCAACGGGTGGTGCGTGCCATTCTGGATCACAATGGGTTAACCAAAAAAAGAGTCGCCGGCTCTTCCGTTATCGAAAACGGACGGATTGTTGAGCTTTACCTTCAGGAGTGCGGGATCAAAGATTTGCCGCCTTTCATTGGCGAGTTGACCGCATTGCGGAAATTGCATCTCTATGGGGACCCGGAATTGGGCTATCCATTGTTGATGCGGGTTCCTCCTGAACTTGCCAGGTGCACAAAATTAGAAGAGCTTTTGCTTAACCAGAATGTGTTGACCTCCCTGCCGGACAGCTTGGTGAATCTTAAAAATCTGAAAATTCTTTCTCTCGGCGAAAATAAACTGGCTTCACTTCCGCAACCCTTAAAAAATTGGGCGGATCAAGTGGATCCCGACTGGGCGGAGAGTCAGAAGGTAGATGACTGATGTTTAGGCCCCTTGCAGGCGCTTGAGCTCATCCTGATGGCGTTTCCGGGTTTTGCGCTGCACGTAGTTCATGAGTTTGGGTGAGTTCGCAAAAGCGAATTGATTTCGAAATCCACGGGCAAAAGCCACTCGGTCTTGCCTGGGAATATTCCGTGGAAGGGATCCGTTGAGCTGATACAAATTTCGCACGAAGGTACGTCGGGAATAGGGGCCGACCCGCAAGTCCTCGAGATCTATCCAGTAGAAAACCAAGTCTTCTACTTCACGCCCTTTGATCAAAAGGTTGGAAAGTTTTAAATCCACATGCCGGAGTCCATGGTCCTGAAGACGGAGAATTTCACTGCGGAGGCGGTGACGGAAGCGGTTGCGTTCTGAAGCGGACAAGTGGGGGAATTCCCGGCGCAGCCAGGTTCTCAAGGTCTCCATTTCGGTTAGTTGACGGCTAATGAAGTAGGATTCCTGCAATTTTCCCTGCTGGTAAATTTCAAGCCATCCCAATCCCTGAATTGCGGGTAAGCCGATGTCTTCTAAAATATTTGCCGCCGCCCAGGCCCTGCGTGCCCGGGAATGTTCCCACTTGCGCTTCCAGGACTGGGGATTGGCGGCGTAGCGTTTGATAATGACATTTTGCCCCAGGAGTTCACTTTGGATCACCACTGCCCTCTGGCTTAAACTCAAAGTGCCCATGCTTTGATTCAGGCGCTCTTCAAGCAGGTCCTTGAGGCCCTTGGCATCGATGCCGGGTTGGGGGTCCCAGTGTGCGATCACGGATTGGGTCCGGTGATTGGGCTGGGTGAGGTATTCCTGATATCGTTGCTGAATGTGCTGGCGGTGGTGAACCTGTTTCTCTCTTAAGCGGATGCGGGCCCAGTTTTTCCAGCCGGAGGATTGACGTTCCATGGCCTGACAAAACGCGAAGAGGAAACGTAAACAAAGGCGCGGGGAGCTCCTGAGGTGTTCACTCCATGAATCTTCGATCATGTCTAAATCTTCTTCCAGCTCTTTTCGGACAGGAAATACACTTCGGTCGCCGTGAGGGGGCGGGGTCAATTGCAGAGGCGAGTGCAAGAGTTGATTTTCATCCATGCGGATATCCCGCAGGCGTCCGCCGTTCTGTACGTAATGTGCACAGGCGCGCCCGGCCTCCCGATAGAAATGAACCGGCAGGCAAATGGGTGGCAACACGGGAAAGCCGCTGCTCATTTTTTTTGTCCGGCTGTGGGCTCCCCTCGCTGTTTCCGTTCCAATTCCAGCAAACGTTGACGTTCCCGCTCCCGGGCACTGGCCAGTTGCTTTTCGGTTTTGGAGGAAAAACAATGAGGGCAACTGACGCCTTCTTCATATCCGGGAGTGGTTTTATCTCTGGGCAGGATCGGGTTCCAGCATCCCCGGCAGCATTCGGTTTCGCCGGGTTTGAGATTTCCGTCGACGGTGACCCGGTCGTCAAAAACAAAACATTCCCCTTTCCACAAACTGTCCTCTTCGGGGACTTCTTCGAAGTATTTGAGGATGCCTCCTTTGAGGTGATAGACATCCTCGAACCCCTGTTCGAGAAGCAGGGCGGTGGCTTTTTCGCAGCGAATCCCGCCTGTGCAGAACATCGCGACTTTTTTATCTTTTTTCGGGTCGAGATTTTTTTCAACGTAGTCGGTGAATTCGGAGAATTTTTCGGTGTGCGGGTTTTCCGCCCGTTCAAAGGTGCCGACTTCACACTCGAAATCATTGCGGGTATCGATCACCCGCACCTCGGGATCGGAAATTAACCGGTTCCAGTCTTTTGCTTCCACGTAGTGTCCCACTTTGGTTTTGTGGGGCAGGAGGTCCGGACGCCCCAAGTGAACAATCTCACTTTTCAGTTTCACCTTTAATTTGCGGAAGGGTTTTACCTCCGCATAAGAGAACTTGTGATCGATGGGGCCGAAGCCACACTCGTCTTCCATAAATGTGATCCAGTTTTGCATGGTTTGCTTTTCACCAGCCATGGTACCGTTCACTCCTTCTTTGGCTAAGAGCACAGATCCGCAAATGCCGTGCTCCTCGCAATAAGCCAGCAGTGTGGGTTGCAATGCGGCGGGGTCCGGAAGGTCAAAAAATTTATAAAAAGCAACAAGAGTCCATTTCATGCCATCCTCTTACAGACGTAATCCCTTCGGCTCCAGCGAAAAGAGGGAATTGGTGATGGTAAAGGCATTTTCGGTGGACATGGATTTCTTTTCGTGACCCCGTCCCCAGGTGTCGCTATAGATGATCTCATCTTTTTGGGTGTTATAGCCAATGATCATGCGGAGGTGTCCGCCGGTTCCGGTGGGGGTGGACTCGGGAAACATGCCCACCCGGACGCTCCAGGCCAGCGGGCAGCCGGCATTTACGTATTTTTTTACTTTTTCCTGAAATTTGTTATAATCCGACCTGCGACTTAACTTGGTGGCTTTGTAGGTTTCCGGGTCGAAGGTGACATAGATATCAGAAAGGTTGATCACCTGAGAGCGGTCGAGGTGAACGACCGCGCTGCCATTTTTCCTGGCGTTGCGGTTGTAGCGCTCGATGGTTTTCTGAAAGTCCCCCCAGTCCCATTCGATATGGGTCGAGAGGTTAAAATCATACTGTCGGCCCACGGCGTGCAGGGCTTTCTTTAATTCTGCAGAGCTGGTCCCGCCCCCGGAAGTGGTATTGGCAATTTGGGCGATTTGATGTTGATCCACTTCCTGCCCGAAGAAACGCAGAATACGTTCCGAGGTGGCGGCGGCACAGTATCCTTTGGGTCCCTGGTCGACCATGGGGATGTTTTCGATCCACACGTCTCCACTTGCCGGGTCGCGGGTAATGTTGGTTTTGATTTCGTAAGGGTTTACGGTGGTGTTGGCGAAAGCGGGAACTTCCCCGGCGCTAAATTTACGGACCGTTAACCGGACGTATTCAGAAATAAAAGGACGTCCACCGGAGGGGGGTGAATAGGAATACGAAAGTTCGAATTGAATTTTGGGACGCTGCCAAATACGGCTGTCATCCCGGACGTCACTGCGATTGGATTTCTGGCTGCCGGGCCGGGGTTGGACCCGTAAAGTCTCGGTAAGTTTGGTCATCAAGGTGCGTACCATCGCTTGGAAATCGTCTTCCGACATGGGCCGAGTGGCATCCCCACGGTTGTAATAAGAGATCATCACATTGTCGGGGATCCCGTCCGCGAACCGAATGACGGTTTCATAGGCGTCTTGCCCGAAAAAGGGTTTACTTAGTGGGGCCGCCCGGGCCGCGGTTTTGTTTTCATCCATCCAGCGAAACCCCAGTCCGCCCACATTTTGTTCAAATGTGTTGCTGTCCCAACTCCAGAAGGGGGCATTGTCAGCCAGCCAGTACTCGAGAGGGGCGCTTTCATCCGCGCAGAGGAGGGTGCTGAAAAAGAGGCCGGCTGTCAGGAATCGCAGGAAGGCGGTGATTCTGTGGTTCATACGCACGATAAAAACACAAATTCACCTGCTTGAAAACTCCACAACGCATAATATCCGCTTTTGTGGAACGCGGATGACGATGTTCTGGCGGAAAAATCGTTTTGTCTCTGCAGAAACAGCAAAGTCTGCGCGTCGGCAACTTTAGCCTCTCCTATTTTAACCTTTATTTTCATAGGATTTGCCATAGGTGGACTGCATCATGAAAGTACGTAAATACAACATCTGGACCATTGGCTGTCAAATGAACGAGGCGGATTCCCGTCATTTGGGCAGTCAGTTGGAAGCTTTGGGCTACGCAATGACCGAAACGCCGGAGGAGGCGGATTTGGTGGTTTTGAACACCTGTGTGGTGCGTCAACAGGCCGAAGACCGTGCGGTGGGGCGTCTGCGTTTTGTGGATCAGCTTAAGAAAAAGAACCCCGATCTCACCGTGGGATTGATGGGATGTATGGTGGGAATGCGCGAAGCGCCGCGGCTGAAAAAACAGTTTCCTTTTGTGGATGTGTTTATGCCGCCCTCTGATCCGGGGCCGTTGATGGATTTCCTGCGGGAAAGTCAGGACGGAAATGAGGATGACGATGCCCGCATCGAAGAAATCCGCTCTAAAAATCTGCAGAATGCGATTCAGGATGAGGAGTACATTTTACCCGCCCTGCAGCGTACCAACACCGTTCAGGCCAACGTGCCGATTGTGTTGGGCTGTTCGCATGCCTGCACCTTCTGTGTGATTCCTTATCGCCGCGGGCCCGAGCGGAGCCGTCCCGCTGAAGATATTTTAAAAGAAGTGCGTAAATTGGTGGCGCAGGGGGTGCGCGAAATTATGCTGCTGGGGCAGATTGTGGACCGTTACGGCACCGATTTTGAGGAGGACTACGGTCTGGCGGAGTTGCTGCAGGATGTGGCCAAAATTCCGGAAGTTTTGCGGATCCGCTATTTGACCGGGCACCCGAATTATATGACCGATAAGATTATCGAAGTCACCCGGGATGAACCCAAAGTGATGCCGCATTTCGAATTGCCGGTACAGGCTGGAAATGACAAAGTATTGGTGGATATGAAGCGGGGATACACCTGCGATGATTACCGCGCCCTGATCGAGCGGGTACGGCGTATTTGTCCCGACAACACCATCAATACAGATATCATTGTCGGCTTCCCCGGAGAGACCGAAGAAGAGTTCCAGGGCACCTACGACTTGATCAAAGAGTTGGAACTGGACAAAGTCCATTTGGCCAAATACTCCGAACGGCCCAAAACCATCGCTGCCCGCAAAATGGAAGATGATGTGTCGGATGCGGATAAAGAAAGCCGGCGTCTGCGGATTGACGAGCTGGTGGACGAAATTCTTACCCGCAAAAATCAAAAGTGGCTCAATGAGGAAGTGGAGGTGTTGGTGGAATCCCGACATAAAGGCAAGTGGCGGGGCCGCACCCCTCATAACCGTCTGGTCTTCTTTGAGTCCGAAGAAAATCTGCGGGGTGCCTTGGTGGATGTGAAGATTGGCTTTACCAGTCCCTACAGCATGCAGGGGGAATTGGTGAAGGTGAAAGTGCCGGCCCTGCCGCAAATTCCGGATTTGACCAAAATTCCCATGTTCCATCGTCCGCTGAAAGAGACATTAAACGCCGGGTAAGCGGGATGAAAGTTTGGCACCCAGATGCCGATGGGATTTCTCTCGCGGCCCAAGCTCTGCAAAACGGCAGGCTCGTAGGCATGCCCACCGAGACGGTTTATGGCCTGGCGGGAAATGCCCTGGATGAAAAAGCGGTGGCGACGATTTTTGATGTGAAGCAGCGCCCCACCTTTGACCCGCTGATTGTGCATACCGCCAGTTTGGATGCGGCCTTTGCCTTGGCGGCTTCGGTGCCTCCCATCGCCCGCCATTTGGCCGAGGTGTTTTGGCCGGGTCCTCTGACCCTGGTCTTGCCCCGCCGGCCGGATTTG
The DNA here is from genome assembly GCA_029269125.1 of Kiritimatiellaeota bacterium B1221. Lineage (GTDB taxonomy): Bacteria > Verrucomicrobiota > Kiritimatiellia > SS1-B-03-39 > UBA6053 > UBA6053. The sequence goes on from JARHXX010000042.1 coordinate 28,726, forward strand.
CCGGATTTGCTTTCCGCCGGTTTGGATACCATTGCCTTGCGGGTGCCCTCGCATCCGGTGGCCCGTCAATTGCTGGACGCGTGTGACCTGCCGCTGGCCGCCCCCAGCGCCAACCGTTTTGGACGGATCAGTCCGACCACGGCCGAACATGTGAGCGGTGAATTTTCTGAAAATCCCGAAGTCGCCGGGGTGTTGGATGCCGGCGCCTGCGAAATGGGGTTGGAATCCACGGTGGTGGGTTTCCCCGGAGGAAATCGGGTGGTGGTGTACCGTTTGGGGGCCACCCCCCTGGAAGAGCTCAACGATCACGTGGACAACCTCGAATGGGTGCGGGTGGCCGATGCGGAAGATAATCCGGAGTTGGCCAAGCGGGGTGAACAGTCTCCGGGGATGCTGGCCAGACATTATGCGCCCCGCACGCCCATGAAACTTTTGGAGGAAGGTGCTGAAATTCCCAATACTGATGCGGGAACCGGGTGGTTAAGTTTTCAGGGCCACCCCGCATTGGAAGGGCCGCAGGAAATGCTGAGTGTAAACGGAGATTTGCGCGAGGCGGCCAATCGCCTGTTTGCTTGTCTGAGAAACCTCGATGACATGGGCCTCAGCCAAATTATCGCCTGGAAAGTGCCCGACCAGGGCTTGGGGGCTGCGATCAATGATCGACTGACCCGGGCGGCGAGTGAAGGGAATTAAACCTCGATCAGATTTACATCTTTTTATTGAAAAAAAGGGGGGGCTATTCATCCTGATAAAATTCCGGATACTCTCTCCGTTTTTTTTCGTAGAGTTCAGTAACCGTCTTATCATGTTTTATGATAATTTTATGGTAAACGGTCTCATTGGGGAAATCTTTGATGAATTTATCTATTTTTTGTAGGCGAAGTTCGTGATCCTTTGCGTGCATACGGAAAATATCTGCTGTTCTTGCTTCAATTGCATAAACTGTATTTGGATATAGTTCATTGATTTGATTAAACATCACTTTGTCTGAGACGGGATCGCCATCTGTACATTCTGAACAGGTAAATAATAAATAAGGCGTGGCGGGAGCATCAGGATTCTGCATGGCGATTTTATAATAATGAGGAACCTCTTTCGTAAGGTTTTGGTCATTTTGCGCATTTCGGATCAGCATTTCCCCTAAAACGGCTCTGACATATGCATTCTCATTTCTAGTTTGTTGAGCTGCATCCTGCATTTGCGCATATAGCGATTGGGCAAGTGAAAAATTTGCTAACATAAAATTATAATCAGCCCACTGCATCGCAAATTTTATTTTTTTATTTAGGCCTTCTAGTTCTTTGGCATAACCGACAAAGGCCCCATTTTTCTCACTCATCATGATACGATCATAAGCATTATAATAGTTACTCTTTTTTGCACGATTGAGGAGTTTATCGAGTTCAAGAGTTTGATTAAAATACGATTTGGCTTCTTTGTAGTTCCCGTTTGTTGCGGAAATAAATCCTAGATTCCAAAGTGCATCGATTTGTAAAGTTTCTAAGTACGATTTTGATGTGACTCGATTAACTAATTTCCCTTCTTCAATATGTTTCGGAGTAATACGGCCATAGGAGTCCATAGCCCGGAATGGCACTAAGATAAGGGGTTTCAGCATGGGGTTCAAGCCGCCTGATTTCTAAGAAGTTTTGCCCTGAGTTTCATCCGGGGTTCCGTCATCAA
>JARHXX010000043.1 GCA_029269125.1 Kiritimatiellaeota bacterium B1221
GCGTCGGTGGAAGAAGAAAGGGGGAATGAAATGCGGAAGGTGGCTTCCGAGTTTCTCGTTTACGAGGGGTGTCCCGACGCGTTTACGCGAAGGGTAACGCGGAACCCGGGTTTTGGGTTACCCTTCGCGTGAACGCTTTGGGTGAAACCGACTGAAGTCGGGAGGGGGAAGTTCGTTCTTGCAAACCAGGTTCTTCTTCTGAGTCCTCATCGGCCCATGAGTGGGCGGGATCTGATTTTTGAATAGGATTAGACCTGGGAATAAGATAAAAAGGAAAGGGGTGCAGGAACGTCAGCTTCCGGATCCTTCGCCAAATCTCTTTAAGAAAACGCTTGCCAAAGGGTGGGGAAGTCACTAGTTGCACACGTCCGCATTGCATGATTCCGTTGAAAAGCGTGATTTTGCAGGTGGAAAACCATGAAGCTCTCTGACGTCTGGTATCTCAGTAGAGCCAAGCATGAGAATGATAGCAAAACGAAGAAAATCAGATGAACACAGCGGATGTCCCGCTGGCTGACTTCTTTCGGATACGTGAGACCTCAAGGAAAAACCTTAGGGGTTGAGCGAACCAGTCAGGAAACCGGTTAAATTGATCGGTTTTCACAAAGTTCTTGCGAACTTTAAACTATACTGAGGAACATTATGAACGGACAAAAAATTCGTATTAAGCTGAAAGCGTACGATTCCCGGGTACTCGACCAGTCTTCTGGAGACATTGTTGAGACCGCGAAACGTACCGGCGCCCGAGTTGCGGGACCGATTCCGATGCCGACCCGCATCGAACGGTTTACTGTAAACAAAGGACCGCACGTGGATAAAAAATCCATGGAACAGTTCGAGATCCGCACCCACAAGCGCATGCTCGACATCATCGACCCAACCGCCAAAACCGTAGATGAGCTGAAAAAGCTGAATCTGCCTGCCGGCGTGGACATCACCATTAAGATCTAAGGAGATTTCCATGACAGCAATTATTGGCCGTAAAATCGGTATGACCCAAATTTTTGATGAATCCGGACGTCAGATTCCGGTAACCGTTATTGAAGCCGGCCCCTGTCCGGTGGTTCAACGTAAAACCGTTGAATCTGACGGATACGATGCGGTACAGCTCGGATTTATCGAACAGAAACCCCAGCGTTTGTCTAAAGCGGCCCGCACCCGTTTCGAGAAAGCGGAAGTGAAGCCCCAGCGGGTGTTGCGCGAGTTCCGTTGCGAAGCGGCGAGCGAACTGAAAGCCGGCGACGAAGTAAACGCTGCGGCATTTAAAGAAATCACCCACGTGGATATCACCGGTACGACCAAGGGTCGCGGTTTCCAGGGTGTGGTGAAGCGTCACAACTTTGGTGGTGGACGTGCGAGTCACGGCGGTAAATCCGTTTTGCGTCGCGGGGGTTCCATCGGAATGTGTACTTTCCCCGGTCGCGTATTCAAAAACACCAAGATGCCCGGTCAAATGGGTAACGTGCGTGTGACCACTCAGAATTTAAAAATCGTGCAGGTGCGCGAAGAAGACAATGCCATTTTGGTGAAGGGATCTGTTCCCGGACCGAACGGTTCTGTGGTTCTCGTGCGCAAAGCCCTCAAGAAAGGCTAAGGAATAAGACATGAGCAAACTTCCCATTATTAATCTTCAAGGCAAAGCCGCCGGCGAATATGATATCGCTGATGAGCTGTTGACCTATGACAAAGGCTTACAGGCCTTACAAGACGCCGTGGTTCGCCATCGCGCAAACTGCCGTCAAGGCTCCGCTTCCACACTGGGTAAAGGTGAGGTCGCCGGCAGTAACCGCAAACTCTGGAAACAGAAAGGTACCGGCCGCGCCCGTACCGGACTGCGTCAATCACCGGTATGGCGTGGGGGTGGAGTGGTTTTCGGGCCGAAACCCCGTGACTACAGCAAGAACCAGAACAAACAGGAAGCCCGTTTGGCTTTCCGTCGTGCCGTCAGCGAAAAAATCGCCAGCGGTCAGATCAAAGTGGTGGAGGAGCTGTCCATTGACGCGCCCAAAACCAAAGCGTTTGCCGCCCTCATGAGCAACCTCGACGTAACTGCGCCGGCATTGTTTGTGACATTGGAAAATGTGAGTGATCTGCAGCAGGCTGCGAGAAACCTTCCACGGGTTGAACTCAGTTCTGTCGCGAATATTCATACCTATCAGATCCTGCGTTATCCGACGATTGTGATCACCCGCGATGCAATGTCTGCTCTTGAAGAGCGACTGCAGAAAGCCAAAGGAGGCAAGGCATGAAGCCAGCACATCAAATTATCGACACCATTCTCTTAACCGAGAAAGGAACCGCCATGATGGAAGGCCTGAACCAGTACGTGTTCAAGTGCCACCCTGACGCGAACAAGCAGGAAATCAAAACTGCAGTGCAGACCCTGTTCAAGGTGGACGTCATCAACGTCCGCACCATGAACCGCAAGGGCAAGAAGAAACGCGAACGCCGCCCGAACTACGGTTTGACCGCCGCATGGAAACGTGCAGTGGTGACTTTGGCCGACGGCAATACTATCGACCTTACCTAAGAGAAATCACATGGCTTTAAAATCACGTAAACCAACCACTCCCAGTAACCGTAACACGGTACTGAGTGACTTCGAAGGTCTGGACAAGGTTCGCCCCGAGCGTTCCCTGACTGCACCGTTGAAATCCAAAGCTGGACGTAACTCCGCCGGGCGTATTACCGTACGTCACCGCGGAGGCGGACACAAACGGACGTACCGTAAAATTGACTTCAAACGTAACAAGCACGGGATCCCCGGCAAAGTTGCTACCTTGGAGTATGATCCCAACCGCTCTTCCAACATCGCGCTTATTTTCTATGCCGATGGTGAAAAACGCTACATCATCGCTCCGGCGGGATTGAAGCAGGGCGACAAAATTCAGTCCGGTCCCGGATCTGAGCACAAAGTGGGAAACAGCATGCCTTTGGCGGAAATCCCCTTGTCCACGGTGATTCACAATATTGAATTGACGCCTGGTAAAGGCGGACAGATTGTCCGTTCTGCCGGTAACGGTGCCATATTGATGTCCAAAGACAAAGAGTACGCCCAAGTCAAATTGCCTTCCGGCGAACTGCGCTTGATTCACCTCACCTGCGTGGCCACCATTGGTCGCGTTGGCAACAGCGAGCATGGCTCACGTAACCTGGGTAAAGCCGGTCGTAAACGCTGGATGGGTATCCGTCCGACCGTTCGCGGTGTGGCGATGAACCCGGTGGACCATCCCATGGGTGGTGGCGAAGGCCGCTCTTCCGGTGGTGGACATCCTGTTACCCCTTGGGGGGTTATTACCCGCGGTAAGAAAACCCGCAAACGGAGTAAGACCACCAGTAGCCGCATTGTCAAACGGAGGAAATAATTATGTCACGTTCTATTAAAAAAGGTCCGTTTGTTGAAGAAAAGCTTTTCCAGAAAGTGGAAAAGATGAACGCAGGCGGACGTAAACAGGCGATCAAAACCTGGTCGCGTAAATCCATGATTCTTCCTGAATTCGTGGGACACACCTTTGCTGTGCATAACGGCAAAGTTCATATCAATGTTTTCGTCACCGAAAACATGGTTGGACACAAATTGGGTGAGTTTGCACAAACACGTGCATTCAAATCCCACGGCATCTCTGCCAAATAATATTCATCTCAATCCCGCTTTTGGCGGGAAGAAAGGTTCCAGCCCCGGCCCGTCTTTGACGGTCCGGGGCTTTTTTATTTGAAGACGGATGGCGGTTTGTGGCTCTGCCCGTCCCGGGCTGAGAAGTTTCGGAGCTGAGATGTAACTTCAACGTTGGGGACGAACTTCGCCACAACCTTGTCGCCATTGTCCTTGAAGGGCTCAAAAGCAATTATTCAGGTGAGGGGTCTTCCGGTGTAATCCATCCAGACCACCAGTATGATAGCGGCGATAAAGGCAGGGAGGCTATGGGCGGAAATCGCGATCCCGAGGAGGGTGCAAAAAGCGCCCTGATAGATCTTCGTTTTGTTATCGGTCATGATGGCGCTTAGCAAAATGATGACCATGCCCACAAAGATCATGCTCTTTCCGATCAGGGATGCCGATGTCGTTGCGATCTCCTGGGCGGAAATGCCCACCAAGTCGGTTTTTGATAGTAAGAGCAGGAGGATCGGCCCTAAAATAGCGGTGAGAACAATAAGGGGAAATAATTTTTTCATGAAGGAGGTCAGGAGATCATGTTATAAACAGATTTTCAATATCAATAGATGATATAGCGGGATGTCTTCATTATGCTCGTTTCTTGGCACTTTCTCGATACCAATAAAGATATCGAAAGTGGTTCACGTGGAATTAAATCGTAACTTTTTATCTAAGATATGAGTCCCTTGCGCATCTATGGTTATAAAATATGGCTGAAAAAGACCCAAATATAGACCCATACCATGTGGAGCGCATTCAACAGTACCAGGACCCGGACAGTTTTACTGAACTGTACCAGCGTCATTTCCAGATGGTTTTCCGGCTTATTGCCAAAATCGTGCTGGATGAGGCGGTGGCGGAGGAGCTTGCCCAGGAGTCTTTCATGAAAGCTTCGCAACAAATTCAAAACTTCCGGGGGCAAGCCAGCTTTAAGACCTGGATCTGCAAGATCGGGGTGAATGCAGCCAATGGGCATTTGCGACGGATCATTACCGCCCGCCGTCATTCGGATTTTCTGCGGGTGGAAGCGGAAGGGAAGGGAACCGCCCGAACGCCCAGGGAGTCCTTGTTTTGGAAGGAGGAGCATCAACAGGTGAGTCTGGCCATGGAGGCGTTAACGCCCGTTTTGCGGACCGCGTTGGTTTTGACGGTGATCGAAGGCATGGAGGTCGCGGAAGCGGCGGAAGTGCAGGGATGCAGTCGGGGGACGATGTATTGGCGGGTACACCAGGCCAGAAAACAATTGAAGGAGGCGATGAGCCATGAATGATTCTCAACAAATTGACAAAAAACTTCAGCAGTGGAGCCGGAATGTGGATCAGGAACTCTCTCAGGAGGTACCGGAGCTGGGGCCGATCGTACTGAGCGCGGATCAACAGGAACGTTTACACTTTACCGACAGACGTCCGCGATTGTTGGCAATGGCGGCAGGATTTGTGATCCTGATGATGGCGGGTATCCTGTTTTTTCCTGCGCAGACCGACCCAAAAAGTGCGGAGGGGTTGGCATCTTTGTCGAATGTGTATGACGAGTTGTCCCGTTTGTTTCCTGACCAATCGGTTTGGATCTCGGAGGGAGCCGAGGATGTGGAAATGGGGATGGCTCCTCTGGCGGGTCCGGAGAATGCAACCCGATTGGTCTTACGAGTGATCGTGCAAAAACAGGGAGATACGGGGAGCTGGTCCGAAGTTTGGCGAAGGGATATCGTCACCTCCGAAACTGCGTGGGTGGATACGGTGTTGAATGACCGTCCCAACGAAAAACTTTCGGTATGGACACAGAAATTATCTGATGGGGTGTTGATGTTGGAAAGTTATTTGGAGCTGCCGCACCCCTATGCGGTCAATGCGAGGGAACAGGTGATGTTTACGCTTTCGGATACGGGCCCGTCGGTGAATGAAACCACGCTTGGGCCGGGAATGCGTTTGGTACAGAGCTTGGTGGAAGTGCGTGCGGGAGGGCAGGGCGCATGAAAACGCTGTGGATCTTAACATGTGTATTCGCTTCCGTGATTTTTGCTGCGGAGGTGACGGTTCTGCCTCCCCATCAATTTACGGAAGGGGAAGTTGCTGAAATTCAGGTGAAGGCACCGGCGCTTGCCGGAAAAAGAATTCAGTGGCGGATAGGCCTGGAAGACACAGCACTGGCTTCGGGGGGGATCTCCTTGGATGCAACAGGGGAGGGGCGCTTTACATTTGAAGCCCCGGTGCTTCGAACGGGAGATGCGCTTCCTCTGTCATTGGTTTTGCTGGAAGAAGGAACAGTGAAATTAAGACCTGACACTCAACTGTGGATTTTCCCCAAAGATCCTCTGAAGGCATTCAAAGAGCGGTTACAGGAAAATCCCTTACCCGTCTATGATCCCAAGGGCGGCACCGTGGATTGGTTGAAAGCGGCGGAAATCCCTTATGAAAGATGTTTTGAGCTGGAGGAGGCTTCAGGAAAACTTCTGCTGATCGGTGAAGGGATCTCGTTTAAAACGCATTCAGAACTGACGGGTAAAATTCGGAAACTTGCCGCCAAAGGGATGTCCGTTGTTTGTTTGCAAGCGGAAGAGGGGCACATGGATTTGTGGAATGTGGAAACGGGTCCCTTGCCGGTGAAGTGGACGTTTGCGGGAGAAGACTTTTTTGAAAAACGGGACAAGCGACTGATCGCATCCGGCTTGGAAATACAATCCTTCAGTTTGGAGGCGGATCGCGGGCAGGTACAGCTACAGGTGAACGCGGAGCAGGGGTGGTCCTGGGCGCAGTTTCACTTTGAGGGAGGCGGATCCTTCACGCTTTGCGGGGTGAAAATTATCAAGTCTGATATCAAATCACCAGCGGCACAGGTGCTTTTTGAACAGGTGCTGACGAAAACAAAAAATAAAAAATCCAACCACTGATGGATACGGATGTATACTGATAAATACCCATCAATATTTGAATCCTTCTTCTTTTGGATCATGAGGGTAGGGCGCAACTTCAAGATGTATCATGACTTAGCTATGCCGGAGTCCCGCGTTTACGCGGAAGCCTCCCCAGCCTCTTTAGGGGGTGGGTGCAACAGATCAGGAAGATGCACTGGGGTTTTGAATTCGGAATGTAAACATTCCTTAAAGCTTCCGCGTGAACGCGGGACTCGGGCGAAATGTTTTAAACTAATTTAACAAAACTGACAAATGGAGAAAACAATGAAAACGAAAACGATGATGTTCACTATGATTTTAGGGGTTGCTCTTTCCGCCTGCGGATTGTTTGCGCAGGCCCCAGTGCCCATAGCGATTCTCGCATTTCAGGATCGGGGTGATGAAGTGAAAGGGGAAGGGGAGAAAGTGAGTGAAATTCTGTTTGCGGAACTGTCGATGCACCCGGAGTTGTATTTGGTGGAGCGTGGAGATCTTCAAAAGGCGATGGACGAACAGGAGCTGAATTTGACCGGCATGGTGAAACCGGGAGAAGCCGTGAAACTGGGACAGATCACCGGCGCAAAAATCTTAATTACCGGATCGGTGATTGAAGCGGGGGAAAGTAAATACATCGTCGCCAAAATCATCGGCACCGAAACCAGTCGGGTGCTGGGTGCATCGGTGAAAGGATCTATAAAGGGATCGACGGCTGATCTTACCGAAGCCCTGGCGGAGAAAATCTCCGGGACGGTGACGGAGCGTGCCAAGGAATTGTTGCCGGTGGAAATTAAGTTGGAAGATCGTATTGTGAACATTGTCAAAGCAAACGAAGGGAAAGCACTTCCCACGCTGTCGATTCAAATTACCGAACAGCATATTGGACGGGCGACAATTGATCCGGCGGCGGAAACGGAATTTCAAATGATGGCGGTGCAATCCGGATTCACGGTGGTTGAACCGGGCGCGGAAGGTGAAGCGGTCCGGGTGGTCGGGGAAGGCTTCAGTGAATTTGCCCATCGCCGGGGGAATCTGATCTCGGTCAAAGCGCGGGTGGAAGTGAAGGCCTTGGATGCCGAGGATCGGGTGATTGCGGTGGACCGCCAAACCCGGGTGGCGGTTGATTTGTCCGAACAGATGGCGGCGAAGAAAGCCTTGCAGGATGCCGGTGCGGATTTGGCCGAGAGAATGCTGAAGAGGCTGGCGGAATAATGGCGGGCAACTGGAGACGTCAATCACATAACATTGTTTGGGCTTGTCTGGTTTTCATTCTGGGTTTGGGATCACTGCTTCGGGCAGCGGATCCTCAGCCCAGACGGGTGGCGGTGTTGGAAGTGGGGGAGGAGCCGGTGCCCGAAGCACTGGTGGCTTTGATGGAAGCGCGAATCCTGGAACAGGAAGACCGGGTGGTGCTTTTAGAGCGCTCAAGTGTGGATCGACTGTTGCAGGAACAGGCGTTGGGTTTGAGGCATGATCAAGAGTTTGGAGGTCGCTCTGCGATTCAGGCGGGGAAGATTTGGGGGGTGGATGTGTTTTTATTGGTGGAAAAAGTGGAAAGGAATTTGAGGGTTCGCATGGTGGATGCCTGGTATGGGTTGAAGATTTTGGATGTCACGCTGCCGGTTCCGCGCGCCAATGAAATGGAGAAGGCTGCCAGCCGGTTGGCGAAGCATGCGGGTAAGCAGCTGTCAGTTTTGGATCGTGACCCTGAAGGAATGAGGCTGGTGGGGGTATTGGATTTCCGCAGTGTGGAGGCTTCAGATCGGTTGGACGGGTTGTCCGCGTCGATGCAGGCGGTGGTTGAGCAACAGATGATGTTTCAGCCGGGACTGATCGTGGTGGAACGTCGGCAGCTGCAGGCTCTGGTGGAAGAGCATGCATTGCTGCCTGAACTTTCGGAGGGTTTGAAGGCGAGTCTGCTGTTGCTGGATGGGGAATTTCATCTGGATGAAAAGGATGAGGATCAGTTGGTGCTCTATGTGCAGGCACGGCGGAATCATCAGCGGCTCTTCCGTATCGAACTGAAAGGATCGAAAGAGAATTTACCGGAATTGGGGGCTCGAGTGGCAGTGACGATTCGGGAGAAATTAGATGAGAGCTGGTCTGCGAAATCGATGAGTAGAGAAGCAGAAGCCGAAATGCTTTTGCAAGTGGCGGCCGCGTCGAAAGATCCGGAAGTGGCGCTGGGCGCGGTGGCGGCGGCAAGGGCGTTGATGCCGGAATCTGATGTGGTTTTGAAGGCATACCTCAATGAACAGTTCCGATGGTTTCGAAAGCGCCCTTTATCTTTGAATCAACTTCGTCAGCATGTGTTGGATACCCGGCGGATCATGGACGCGGAGTATAAGCGTCCCGATTTTTTGTGGACCAGAGATTTTAGGGAAGCTGCATATCCGTTATCCCATGCGGCGGAGATGTGGTCGAAAGTGGATGACGCACCCTTGGAAGTTCAGGCAGAGATTTCCCGAGAGTTGTTTGAAATGTTTGAACGAAATTGGGAGGCGGGGGTGGGGAGTGGAGTGCTACCAGATCGAACTCTCCAATGGCACCTGAAATTTAATCTAAAGCTCTTTAATCGGATAGGGCTGACGGATGCGGATCAGATTTCCGCCTTTTATGCGAAGATCAGCCGTTATGCAGAAAAGGACACGATGGAAACGATGAGCAATCGTTTGTACTGGCCGAAGTCTTTTTCGACGCAACAACGCTTTAACAAAGATAAAGAATTTTATACCGGGTTGCTGGAGGATGAAAATTTATTTCTAAGGATGTGCGGGATGCGGGGCTTGGCGCGGATTTATGCCTCTGCCAGAGAGGAGGGGAAATATGAACTGGCCCGGAAATGGTATGAAAAATTTGAACAGGAATTTCTTTTCGAGTACCTACCTACTGTCGGAGCTGAACAAGAGGGTAACTATGAATTCACCGGCTGGATTCGACCGTTCTTGAAAAAGAAAGGCTTTTATGGTCAAGGGGATGTGCCCTGCATGTATTTTGCCGATCCTGAGAAAAGCACGCAGTACCGGGCGGATCATGCCATGCGGGTGATGCGACAGATTTTCGCGGATCCCAACTGTCCCCAGCGGCAGGACTGGTTGTTTTCGCATGCGTTATTGGATGCCTTAAATGAGACGGGGCGGATAGAAGAAAAGGTGGAAGCCTTGCGACTCAACAGTGCCTATCTTCAACGGGGACTTGAGAGTTACAAAGGTCGGAATTCGGGTCATGTGATTCATACCCGCGACATGCTCAGAATGAATGAAAGCTGGCTCAACCAGATTTTAGAAAAGTATCCGGAATTCAGAAAACCGGATCGTTCTCCCGCAGTTTCAGAATATGCGGCGGAACGATTGGTGGATTCTCAACATATGAGTTTTGATAAGTTGATCCTTGAACATGGGCAAGCTGCCATACTGGGGCGTAAGGGGATCTTGTTTCTGGATCCCGACACCCTCAAGCCTTTACGTTTCGAACCCGCTCCGGAAAATGTAACCGTCTATGGAAGATATGCGGTGGATGATGCTGGAATCTATACGGTTTCTAAAAAAGGAATTTTGTTTTTCCCGCGCGAAGGGGCGGTACAGATGACGTTTAAAGATCATGTGGATTTGTCCGGAAAAATATTTGGCATAGAGGTGTTAAATAACCGGGTATACCTGCTCACTGGCGATCATGGAAAAAGGAGGGCGAGTAATTTTTTAGAGTTCGATCTCGCCACAGAAACTTCGTCGTTGTTGTTAACGAGTAAAGCACGGGTGAAGGAACAGGTGATGGAAGATCTCATTGGGATCAACTTTGTGATGGCCGAAGCAAAACAGAATCGTCTACACCTTTCCTTACAGCGTCCGAATATGAGAGGTTCAGGGGTGGAGCCGTACATCTATGATCTCGAAACGAAGGCTTACACGTCTTCAAAAGAGTTAAACGTTTTCCCCTTTGTCAGCGGCACTCCCCGCCGTCGGGGAGAGAGGTTTTTTGCGACCTACATCATTCAAATCGGTGAGGTGGAATTGAAGGAGGGGTATCCCAGACTTGCGGCTTACACATCAAGAGAACATCATTTTGATACATACCGCGCGTTCGCCCGGGTGGGACAGGGATTTGTGGGGATTTTGGGTGGAGACTTAAATTATTTTCCCGGCCAGGATGAACCCGTGACGAATATTGAACCCATGGTTTTTCCCGATTCCGATGGAAGGGTCATCCGCATGGAAGATCTTGCCACACATGAGCGGTTGGGGCTGTTGATTTTAAGAAGGGACGGACTTTATGTGGTTCCGGGGCTTCATCATCCAAGGGAGGAAGAGTTATGAAATTAATATATATATTGATGATGTTCTGCAGCATTTTGGGAAAGGCGAATGAGCTGAAAGAGACACCCAGTGTGGCATTTCTTGCGATGAGTGATGCGGCGGAGAAGTGGGTGTCGTTGTATGTGGGTACGCGTGAAATGGATGGGGCGGTGCTCTTGGAGAGGGGGGCTGCGGATGCGCTGCGTAAGGAGCGCTCGGTGTTTCTGCAGGCCTCGGGAGAGACAAATGCTGATTTTGATCTTCGGAACTGGGTATCGGCGGATGTGTTGGTGGTGGTGGAAACCATCGAGGGAAAAGATAAATCGGGGGAGGCGGATCTGCTGTGGTTCCGGGCTTTAGATGTGGTGACCGGGGTGCGATTGGTGGATGAAATTTTGGCCGTGGATTTGAGTCGTCCGGAGAAGGGCCTGGTTGAAGTAGAGAAGTTGCTTCAGGAGTTGTTGCTGCCGTCCTGGCGCAACTTGTGGGCGGAAGAAAAGAGTTTCGCCGGGGTGTCGCTGATGGATATTCGATTGGTGGACGCGGGGTTGGAGGATCGTCAGACCTTCTCCTCTTTGTACCGCATGCTCCAACATATGATCGTAAAAGACCCCTCCATGATTTTGATGGAACGGAATCGATTGGAACTTTTACGTGCGGAGGAAGCACTGAGTCCGGGATTAAACTTGAAGCTTCAATCAGGACTGGTGTTGGTGAGTGGCTCGGTACATCAGGAGGTTGAAGGGGCGGTGTTCACTTTGCGGGGAACCAGCTCTGCGAATCAAATTTTCTTTCAAGAGACCTTTGTTTTAGATGGAAAGGTCGGCCCGGATGATTTGGCGTCACGGGCAATGGATTTGCTTTCACAACATTTTAACTTCCCTCAGCAGGTTCGAGAAAAGAATCTGGAGCAAGAGGCAAAGCGTTATCATCAACTTGCCCGCTACTATTTTTCAAGAAAGAAACTGGAACCTGCACTGGATGCCGCGTTTTCAGCCCTGGCTCTTTCACCGGAGAGTGCTCCGTTCACACACAGTCTTTATTCCATTTATTATGCGAAGGTGATGGCGGAAATTTTGAATCTGAAAAATCCTGATGTACCGGAGTTGTCAAAGCTGTTAAACCGTATTTATGAACTCATGGGGTATCATACTTCGGTGCCTCTCTTTCCTCATCAGGGTGACAGTGGAAAACATCTCATGGGCTCTGCAACGACCCGGTTTGGTGATCTTATTCAATCCGATGCGGAGTTGCAGGCCCAATGGCAGGCGATCGAAGCCGTTTATCACCGTAGTTTAGAGAAAGTGTATCATCGGGAACGATTTTCAAAAAGTAATCCCACGGATGAGGATCGAGATGCTTTCATCCGTTCACTCCTACTTACCGCACGGCCACTAGTGTCTACAAATTTCAATTATATTTTTGAAGTCGATCGAAGAGGGCGACGTCATTGGTCCACGCCTCTCCCGCTGGAGGATTTACTTCAACTCATGGAAATCATGGAAAAACGTCCTTATGTATCATGGAATCCTAATCGCAAAGGAAAGCGTTTCATTGATCCGGTTTTGAGAGATCTGTATAACCGCTATATGGTGTTAGCGGTCCTGCGTTTTGTTGCTGGCGGGTACGATGAAATATGGAAGGAGAAAAGTTTAGACGCGATGCGCCAATTTGCATGGCTGATCGTGCAAAATCCTTCCCTGTGGACGCAGAATAATTACGCCATCATTGAATTTGTCTCGGTGGAATTTTCTTCTGCGCTGCAGGAGGTTTTTCGGGAGGTGCGAAATGAAATTGAAGCGGAAGGATGGTTTGTGCCTGAGCTCTACTTTTTAGAAGAATTATCAATGTCAGATACGGTAATGAAAAAGGCCGTGAATCCTGCTTTGCGTTTGCTGAGCACGGCCGACAAGGCGGAGCAATTTCTTTCCGAAGATCAGGAACTGGTGAAGCGGCTTGAGGTATGGCGGGATCCTGAGGATGGTTATTGGAAAGCAAACTCTGAATCGACGACCCAAAGCGTAGAGTTAAAATATGACGACATTGTCATCGACAATTGGAAGCGGTTCCTGGGTGCTAATTGGCACTGTAAATCCTGGGGGGGATTTTTGGTGGCGCCGGTCCAACAAAGGCCGATCGACGAATTTGCGGAAGAAACCTTAGAGGTTTATCAAAAGACGGTTGAGGGGGTTCAAAAGGTGAAGACGCTCAGGTTTCCTCATTCGGACGTGGAAGTTCGGATTGATGACGCTAACGACAAAAGGTTTTATCAGGTGTTGTTAGGAGGGAAGCAACATTTATACTATTCTCATCAGCACGTCCTGTATCAGTTTGATGAAGAGATGAATCAAATCCGGGTTTTGAAATTAAAGGATTTGGGCTTTCCTGATTACATGGTGTCAAATTTACTGGAGACCCCTCAGGGGCTTTTCCTGTCTTTGAGTAAACCTCACTATCAAAAACACTTTGATTTGAATGGGCGGGCGACAAGTGCCAGCCATAAAAATAATGGCGGGGTTTTTCTTTTGATGAATGATCAGCTCGAACTGAAAAAGCTGATTGCAAATATTGAACGTCCCACTCCACAAAATGATTTGGAAAAACACGGGCCATTTGATGCTGAAACTTTTTATGAAGGTCCGGGAGGGAAAATTATTTTTAATTCCTACCTTCAATCCTCCTCATGGTTTGAGGTAGGGGAAGACTTCGTTCCCATCAAGCGGAAGCGCCCTCCTCACAAAGAGTTGGTTGGCGCCTGGGTCTCGTCTTTCGGTATGAATCCCGAATGGGACTTGGATTTCATGAAGACGTTCTGTCTTGGAGACGGAAAATCCTTTGGCTTGAGTGACAGGTATAAGCCGGGAAGTCGTATGGACTGTTCCTTTCAGTTCCGTCGGATTGTTCCTTTTGGCAAAGGACTGATTTTGATGAAGGCAGGACGGGGAGGGCCTGATTTAGGAATTCTGAATGGCTTGTACTATATCCCTCATCCCAGTGAGGGGGGCGAGGTTCAGCATCTCATGAAATTTACGGATAAAGAGCTCTTTGATTCGTTGATACTGTGGGGAGAGGATCTGGTGATAACTGGTCGGAATCCCCGGCACCGTGTCATCCGGAAAGATGCGATAGAGGCCTACGTATCCGGAGCGGTGAAATCGCATTCTGCCGGGGCCTTTCCTTCCAGGCAGTATTTGACCGAGCAGGCGTTTTATCTGAAGGAGAAAGGGAAGAGAGTCATTCCTTACCAAGTCCCGGAAGTTCTGCCCGGGAAATCCCCATCCCTGGATCATTTGGTTAAGGTGCCCGGGGGCAGGTTTTCTTTACACCCCCGGAAAGAAAATCCGGCATTACATCCTGAAGTCCGTTTCGAAGACTTTTATATGTCCGATACTCTGGTCACCCACGAGGAGTTTTGGAGGGTTCTTAACTGGGCCATCTATAACGGGTATCGCTTTTCAAATACCCCTGAATTCAGTGGATATCTGGACAAACTGCATCATATGCCCACCCGTCCGGAAGTGGATATACAGATTGTGGATGCATTGCTGTATTGTAATGCACGCAGTGAAATGGAGGGGATGAAACCTGCATATTATCTCGATGCGGCTCATCAAAAAGTTCTTCGAAGCGGTTACAAAAACAATATCTATGACAGGCGGTGGAAAAGTGAGTATGTGGATTGGAACGCTGGATACAGATTACCTACTGAAGCTGAGTGGGAATATGTGGCCAGGGGATGTGATGAGAATCACACATCGCGCTATCCCTGGGGAGACACGATTTCTCATGCACAGGCAAATTACCTGGCAACGGATTTTTATCGTTATGACCGCAGTAGCGGTGGGTTGCATCCCATGGTTGCGGGGCAGCACCCTCCGGTTTCCCCGGTCAAAACCTTTCCTCCCCGGGGATTTGAAAACCGGTTTTATGATTTGGTCGGCAACGCTGCCGAAATCGTGTGGGATCGACGGGAGTGGGAGCTCCCCGGTGCGGAAACAAAGATCCCGGGAAGCGCGCTGCTTTACAAGGGAGGTGGCTGGGCGGATACGGCGAATGATTGTAGTATTCGTTCCAGTACGCGATCGATTCGGAAAGTGATAAATCACGGTTTCCGGGTGGTGGCGCCGTAGGGGTGGCTCTGCCCGTACCGGGCTGTGGAATGTCACCCCCTTGGGGTTTGCGGATATTAACTTCGGAGTTCCTCGTTTACGAGGGTTCTGAGTGAAGCTTTAGCGATGCGGGCTTCGGAACCCGGGTTCTGGGTATCCATCGCGTAAACGCCCGGAAGATCCCTCGTAAACGAGGAACTTGGAAGTTATTCACGGGTTCTGCGTATCCATTGCCTCGTTGTTTCATTATGAGTGGCTCTGCCCGTCCCGGGCTGAGAAGTTTCAGAGCCGAGATGAAACTTCAAAGTTCGGGACGAACTTCACCACGCGTTATTTTCCAAACACATTCCTCACATGCCAGGGTTTGCGGTTTGGAGAATTGTGGATAGCATCCCCTGTCATTATGGAACTATTTCTACTCGATGGTATCAGTCCTTTTTTTAAAGGCTACCGTGAAGGCAAACGCATTAACTGGTCAAAAATTCCTTTTGAACATTTAGAAAAAGATGGGCGGGCGGATGTGGAACGCCTTGAGCAGATCACTTTGGATTTTGCAACTTTTTGTGACCGGGCAGCGGAGATGGGGTATACCGCGATTACCCTGGATGACATGGCGCATATGGTTCCGCACACAGATTATGAAGAACCCGTGAATCAAAAAATCCGGGTGTATGCAAAATATTATCACCAGTGGATTGAGTGTGCACGCGTCCGGGGATTCAAGGTGTATATTACGACGGATTTTTTGTTT
The DNA here is from genome assembly GCA_029269125.1 of Kiritimatiellaeota bacterium B1221. Lineage (GTDB taxonomy): Bacteria > Verrucomicrobiota > Kiritimatiellia > SS1-B-03-39 > UBA6053 > UBA6053. The sequence continues at coordinate 15,695 of JARHXX010000043.1, forward strand.
ACGACGCCATCATCGGAACAGAAGATGGGTCGTGGTTTTGCGAATAAAGTCGGTTGGTTCCGGGATGCACTGAGTCGTTTTTATAAAGTATATCCTGATGTGGCCGGGATCATACTGCGGATTGGGGAAGTGGACGGGAAAGATGTGGAGGGAGACTTTCGGAGTCAACTTTTGGTGCGCACACCAGCCCAGGCCCGGAAATTGTTACGCGAGATTTTACCGGTGTGTGAAGAGTCAGGACGTTATTTGATTTTCCGTCTGTGGAGTGTGGGGGCGTATCCGGTGGGGGATCTGATTTGGAACCGGACGACACTCAAAAAGATTTTCGACCCATTTGACAGTCCGAATCTTATCCTTTCCATTAAGCATGGGGAATCCGATTTTTTTCGGCATCTGCCATTGAATAAACAGTTTACCCGCAGCCCTCACAAAAAGATTGTAGAGTTGCAGGCGAGGAGGGAGTACGAGGGTTGTGGAGAGTATCCTTCCTATATCGGGAATGATGTGGAGGAGATTAAAGGCTATCTGCAGGGGGTGCAGGGTTTGGTGGGGATGTCGGTTTGGTGTCAGACGGGGGGATGGACCCGTTTCGGGAAATTGACGTTTATGGAGAACTCATCGGTTTGGAATGAAATCAACACCTGGGTGTGCATCCGTATTTTTAAATATCAGGAATCGGCGCCCCAGGCGCTGCGTTCATTCGCGGCATCCTATTTAAAGCCGGAGCAAGCAGAAGCTTTAATTGAGTTGATGAATGCTTCGGATCAGGCGGTGAAGACTTTACTTTATATTGATGATTACGCTTCCCGAAAATTGTATTTCCGGCGGGTGCGTCTGCCTTCAACCCTGAGTGTGTATTGGGATCGAATTCTGATTCTCCATCCTATTCGAAAGGTTTTAAAATGCCTGGTGGACAGTGGTACCGCGAAAGTGGATCAAGGTCAGGAGGCTTTGCATGTGGTGGATGAGATGCGACGCATTGCGCGGGTGAATCATTTGCCTGAGGACGGGCTGGATCTGATGTATCACAGTTTTGAAATTTTGGCCGAAGCACGGAAATATTATTTTCTGCCATATTCAGAAGAGCATGTGCTTTATCTGAAAGGGTTGGTTTACCGCTATAAATCCCAATATCCGGTTCGTTATTCTGTTCGGATAGAGCTCACCCCTTTCACTGTGAATTCAAAAACTTTACGGATGTTTTTGCAAGTGCTGTTACGTGAGAAGCGGGGGTACCGCACCTTCGACCATGTGTTTACCATTCGCTTTTTGTCGATATTATTTCCGGTGTTACGGAGAATGGGTAAAGGGGTGGTGCCGGAATTTATGCACAAACAGGCGATGGGATTGGAGGCGGTGTTTAAGTAAAAGCGCGCTCCGCGTCATCCGGGCATGCGTGCAACTAGTGCGCTTGCAGGATGGCAGAGACTTCTCGAACGGGGTTGGCCGCCAAACGTTTTCCGCGACGGGCAGGGGTTGTGGTTTTATTTGATTTGGGGATTACCCATTCAACCAGTTCCATGCGTCCGTCAAAATGTTCGACCAAGGCGGTGCAGCTTTCCACCCAGTCGCCGGTATTAAAGTATTCAATTCCTTCAATGACTTTGATGTCCGCCCGGTGGATGTGTCCGCAAACGACGCCATCCACTTTTCGTTTTTTGCCTTCTTCCGCGATGGCGTGTTCATAGTTATCGATGAACTGCATGGCATTTTTAACTTTTTGTTTTAAGTAATTGGAGATGGACCAGTAGGGCATGCCCAATTTTTCGCGAAAGAAATTTACCCAGCGGTTGAGCAGGATGGATGCTTCATATGCGCCGCTGCCCAGTACTGCGAGCCATTTTGCATGGGTGACGATACTGTCAAATTCATCGCCATGCATGATGAGGAGTTTTCGTCCGTCGGCCGTTATGTGCTCACAGGTGCGGTGGATCTCAATTTCTCCCATTTTTAAGCCAATATGATCGCGGGCAAACTGGTCGTGGTTTCCGGGAATATATTTTACCCGGGTCCCTTTTCGGGCCTGGCGTAATATCTTCTGAATGACATCATTGTGTTGTTGGTCCCAATACCAGTTTTTTTTCAGGCGCCAGCCATCAATCATATCCCCGACGAGATAGAGATGTTCGCAGGTATGATGTTTAAAAAAATCCAGGAGGCAATCCGGCCGGCTGGACTTGGTGCCCAAGTGAAGGTCCGAAACCCAAACGGATCGGTAGGCGGAGGATTGAGGGGTATGTATTTTCTGAATCATTTTATGGGTTCTCCGGTTGGGGGAGTTGACTGCGGTTGAATTCCCAAAAGGTATCAAATGCTTTTTCCTGGGTATGGGATTCCGCGAATAAACGTGCCTGCTTTTTTTGTTCTGCAAAGAGTGCAGGCTGTTCCAAATATTCCGTGACAGCATTTTGCAATGTCTGGTGGTTCATGGGGGATAGAACTTTTCCGGTGACATCGGGCTGCATGGCAAATCGGGTTCCTCCCTTTCCGGATACGATCACCGGTAAGCCGGAGGCTTGCGCTTCCATGAGTACGACTCCGAATGTATCGGTTTCACTGGGGAACAAAAACAGATCGCAAGAGGCATAAATCTGGTGAAGAGCCTCTCCGGTTTGTTTGCCGGTAAAGATGACCGGGAATCCGGATAATTTTGATTTCATGGTTTCCAGATACGGTCCGTCACCTACCACGATCAACTGGGTGTCCTGCCGATGCTGGCAAAGCTGCTGAAAGGCGTAGACCAGACAATCCAGATTTTTCTCTTCGGAGATGCGTCCCACATAGAGAAGCTTTTGAGGGCGATGGGGATCCCATTGGTTTCGAAGTTTTTCACTGCGGAATTGGGGATGAAAGAGGTGGCTTTTTACCCCCCGTCCGACCACGGACAGTTTGTCCCGGTCAAAGTCGTGAGCGACCAGATCTTCCAGGGTTGCACGGGAGGGGCAGGCGATCCGGTCCATTTGACCATAAAACCAGCGCATGAAATTCCAGGATCCTTCCTCGACGCCGGGATCTCCTGAGAGTTTTACGGCGTAACGGGGGAAATCGGTATGATAGGTGCCTGAAACCGGAAGACCCAGGCTTCTGGCGATTAACAGGCCGATCATGCCCATGGGGCCAGGTGTTGAAATATGAATCATATCAAAATCCGCGGAGGCCATATAAGCCATCACTTCCGCGACACAGGGGATATGAAGATTCATACCGGCATAGTTTTTTAATTGCAGGGTGCCCATGGGTTGGAATTCCACGGCATTTGGAAGGTTCCCTTTGCCGGCCGTGTGGACGGTTAAGTCTAATCTTTGACTTTCAGATTGATGGACCCAATTGCTGATGGTCACGGCGACGCCACTGAGGTGTTCCGGCGCATCCACAAACAGAGCCACCCGCGGTTCGCCCGGTCGGGAAGGTTTGCGGGGAGGGATATTGGTGGGTTCCTCACGAGTGAAAGGCTGATAGGCCACGGAAAATCGGGTGCAGAGGTCAAACATTAAAGGATAGAGTTCCAGCCGTGGCTGTTCGGATTGAAATCCCCGCAAGGGTTTGACAATGCGGTGCCAGTTGACCATGTCTCGAACCCGCCAGCCTTTAGCGGCCCGGATATTGTCAATTACCTGTGGTAGATGCTGGGTTTGAATACTCATGGTGCAGCCTTTTGTTGATTCACAATAAGGCACATCCTATAGGGGGTCCGTTAGCGCAGCGTCAGAGAGGTTTTATAAAGTGGTCAGGGAATTGTTAGGGTTTGGCTATGGGGGATGGGTTATCGGTATGGGTGTCGGTGTTGGTGTTGTAATCGAAAATTGCGATCGGTCTTAGAAAGATGTTGCGGTGAGTATCGCCGCTTTCAGGGCTCTTCCTTGTGGTGTGCGTAATTCCCAGCCCTTGCGGACAGGGCTATGGAGAGCCGCCACCTTCGGGGCTCTTCCTTGTGGTGTGTGAAAACCCCAGCCCTTGCGGACTGGGCTGTGGAGAGCCGCCGCCTTCGGGGCTGAGCCAGCGGTATTGGTTTCGCAATCGAAGATTACGTTCAGTTTTTGAAAGATGTTGCGGTGAGTGTCACCCTCTTCACGGTTTTGTCGGCTTTTCAGGTTTTCGGTTAAATCCCGAGGGTATCCCGAATGCGTTCCCGTTGATCGCAGAGGGAGGCGAGTTCGCGGTTCCACCAGGCGGCATTGCCGAATTCGGGATCACGTTGGCGGGCGGAGTCGGCCTGTTGTTGGGCGCACCAGGCGGAGAAGTGGATAAAGCGCATGGCGCGGAGGGGTTCGACCCAGCGGAGGCTTTCGTAATCAAACTCGCGGAGTTGATGGTATCCGTGAAGGAGGTGTTGGAGTTCCCGCTGAGAGTTGTCGACCACGTCGGGGAGTAACATCCAAAGATCCTGTACGGGCGGCCCGAACGCCATGTCATCAAAATCGATGAGGAAAATTCCCTGAGTACCCGGTCGGCGCATAAGATTGGCACTGTGCATATCGCCGTGAATGCGGGTGTAAATTGATTCGTCAAACAGAGGGGAGATGGCGTCGAGAAGTTCTCCGGCCGCATCTTCATAGCGGTCACAAAAGTCGGGGTCGGATTCGACGTGATCGAGAATGAAATCGAGATGAACCTGGCTGGCTTCTTCCGGATGCCAGATCATCCGGTTTTCGGGAACGCACTCATCTCCGGCCAGATGCACCCGGGCGAGGGTGCGTCCCAGTTCCTGCCAGCCGGCATCGTCGAGATCTTCAAAGGGGCGGCCGCGGCGGCGGGGGTAGATGGCGCACCACAGATTTTCGGATTCTTCAAAAAGGCTGTCGCCGTGTTGATCCAAGAGCGGTGCCACCACCGGTACATCGGCATCCTTGAGGTCAAAAACAAATTCGTGTTCTTCGTCGAGGGCCTCGAGGCTCCAGCGTCCGGGGCGGTAGAACTTTATGACCACGGCCTCTCCATTTTCGAGGAGGACCTCATACACACGGTTGATATAACTGGTGAGGGGGCGGCAGACCGGCTCCACGCGGACATCCATTACCCGCTCCACCAGATCCATTACCCGGTCCGGTCCCAATTTATGAAAGTTATGCATACGGTTCAGAGCAAATGCTCGGGGAGATCTTCCGCAACAGGTGCTGATGAAGTTGTGGCAGAAGATTCGGAAGGGGGAGGCGAAGAGGTTTTCAATTCGAGATGCATGTCCAACTCATGCAGCACTGCAAGAAGGGTGTTCAGTCTGACCCCGGGGTTCCCGTGTTCGAGATCGAACATGGCGGTTTTTCCGATACCGGCCAGATCCGCCAATGCCTTTTGACTGAGTCCGCGGTTCTCGCGGGCTGTTTTGATGGTTTCGCCAAGATCTGTAGGTGAGAAGCTCATGTCAGAGTGCTGGCAGAAAATATCAGGATGTCAATTTTATCTCAATTTTTGCGCCGGAGAGATCATTCCGTTCCTGCTGAAATCCTGAGGGGTTGACTGTTCCCGCACAGGCTTCCGGTTGAGATTCGTCACCTGTATAAAGAAGAGGGGTGTCTCCTTTGCCTTTTATCGGGGGCGCTTTGCGCTTGTTTTGTAAGGAGGGGGATGGCAGGCGCACATCAGAGTTTTGCTTAATCCATAGATGTAAGGAGGAGAGATGAAATTTAAACATTCGATCATCGTTCACAGTGATCCCGCAACGATATTTTCCGTGTACCAAAAAGTCTCTGAGTGGCCGCTTTGGGATCCGGAAACGGAATCCTCATCGATTGACGGGGACTTTGTCGAGGGGACGGTGGGTAAAATCAAACCCAAAGGCGCACCCGCATCGAAGATGGTTCTCAGTGAAGTTTCCCCTGACAAATCTTTCACGGTGGCCTGTGGACTGCCCTTGTGTAAAATGTATTTTATTCATGAATTAAAAAAGGTGGATCAAGGCACTGAAGTAATAAATGGGGTGGATTTTACAGGGCTTCTTGCCCCGCTTTTTGTCCGGTTCATTGGCAGGGAAATTAATGAAACGATTCCGGGGGCCCTGAAAGGAATCAAGGCATATGTTGAAGAGAAGGCGATCTAAAGGGACGGCGTGTTTTCATTTTGAATCTGAAATCGGAATCCACGCTGTTTCTGCATTCGGGAGACCGGACTGGGTTTTTGCATGTTTTGGCTTAAACACCGCGCTTCTGAGGGTCTGTGCCGCATACACATCGTAAAGGGTTGTCGAGCCAGGCGTTTTCTTCAGGGGTGTAGGTCCCGACAGCCCCGGTGTCGGTGATCTACCCGTAAAATTTTGCGGCACAGCGCTGGATCCCTTCCGTGAGGGTGAGGTAGGGAACCAGGGAGTTTGCGATTTCTTTGAGGGGAATTTCGTATCGCATGATGAGGCTGAGTTCGCTCATGAGGTCGCCGGCTTCGGGACAGAAAGCGCGGGCACCGATGAGGGTGTCGGTCTGTGGATGACGGAACATTTTCAGGAATCCGAAATCCTGGTTGGCGGTGCTGAAGCGGGGCCAGCGGTTGACGGGGAGTTCAGCTTCTTCCACTTCGATGCCCTGCTCCCGTGCCTCTTCCCCGCTGAGTCCGACGCCGGCAATTTGAGGATCGCTGAATACGACCCAGGGAATGGATTCGGGCTGCCAGGGAGAGGGGGCCTCGCCAAACAGATCCGCCACCACGCGCTCGGCTTCGGCGGAGGCGGTGTAGACCAGCATATGCCCACCCAGCACGTCTCCGGCCGCATAAACGGTGGGGCAAGCGGTTTGCATGCGGTCGTTGACATCCAGGGAACCATTTTTTCGGGTTTCGATGCCGATGCGTTCCAGACCTATCCGGTCGGTATTGGCTAACCGTCCTTTGGACATAAAGACTTTTTCGGCGGTGAAGGTCTGTGGTTTCCCGTCCACTTGCGCGTAAGCAATCACGCCTTTTTCTCCGGCTTCCACTTTCTGGAAATCGACGTTGCAAATGAGGTTGAGGCCTTCCTTTTTCATACCCTCTCCCCATGCTTTCCCCAAGTAGGCGGGCTGACTCGAAAGTACATGTCCGCTACGCTGGAGGGTTGTAACTTTGACGCCCAGCCGGGTCATCACTTGTGAGAGTTCGACCGCGATATATCCGCCGCCGAGCATAATCACAGATTCAGGGAGTTGGTTGAGATCGAAGAAGTTTTCATTGCGGAGCACAAGGTCGTCAGAAAGGTGTTCGGTCCCGGCGAGATTGGTGCGGGATCCGGTGGCGATGAGAATGGCATCGCCCTGTATTACTTGTCCGTTGACTTCCACCGAAGTGGGAGAGGCGATTTTTCCCCATCCGCGGATGAGAGTGATGCCTTCCATTTGGGGTAAAGGGTTCTGGTAATTTCGTTCGCGCAGTTCTGTTACTTTTGCCCGGAGGTCTGAAAAGAGGCTGGCAGGATCGATGTCCACGCCCCGGGGTTTGAGACCGGGGAAGGGGGAATGTTGGGTGAGGTGAACCTGCTCAGCGGCCCGAATCAAATATTTTGAAGGAACGCAGCCGACATGCAGACAGCACCCGCCCAAGGGCAGCCCTTCATGAATGATGGTGGCCGTGCCTCCCCGGGAAACCATATCGGTTGCCGCCGAAACGGCAGCGGTGCCGCCGCCTAGTATGAGCAAATGTTTAGACATGGGATTAAAAGAGGAAGGTGTAACCGTAGAGCAGTGCGGCGATGCCCCCTAAAAGCACCACCGCGGGCCAGATGTTGGGAGCCTGTTGCTTGATATAGGGGTTGCGGTTTCGGGAAAGGGCATCGGCATTTACACTTACCCGGGCGCGGTGGCCGTCTTCTTGAGAGTGAAGAGGCTTCATGGGAGGTGCGCCGCGCTTCCGGACAATGACCTTACCTTTCTTTTCCAGATGGGTGGGCATCCGGGTGTGCTGGATGGTGCTGCGGATCTTGGCGGCCAAAGGTGCGCGGATAACCTGCCCGTCCCGCACCCGCATGATGTCGGACATGACGTCGTCCCAGCTGTCGTATCGGTGTTGCTGGTCTTTGGCCATGAGGCGTTCCACAAATGCGCAGAATCCATAGGTCAATTTGGGATTGATCTCTTTGGGAGCGGGAATTTGTCCGTGTACTTGTTGAGAAGCGACTTCGTCCGGCGGGAGGTTTGCAAAGGGGATGGTGCCGGTTCCCAGGTGATACAGGGTGGCGCCGAGGGCGTACATATCGCTACGGGTATCCAGGGAGTCTTCGACCAAGGCCTGTTCGGGCGGAAAATAATTGGGGGTGCCCAAGGTCATGTCATCATCAATGGCGACCCCTTCGCTTCCCAAGACCTGGGCCAGTCCCAAATCTGCGATTTTGGTGCGGCCATTGCGGTGGAGCAACAGATTGTCCGGTTTGATGTCGCAGTGAACCACGTGATGGTCGCGCCAGGCATAATCGAGGGCTTCGGCGACTTCCAGACCGATTTGAAGGACCTGTGCTTCGGGCAGGGGTCCATTGCTGTCGACCAAATCTCCGGCGGTGGGACCGGGCACGTATTCCATGACGTAATAGAGGAAGTCGTCATGCTCTCCGGCATCGATCACCTGAACAATATTCGGGTGAATCAGGCTGGCGGCCGCCCGCGCTTCGTAGATGAAGCGTTCGTATTCCTGTTGATCAGAATCCGCTTGTTTTAAGAGAATTTTGATGGCGACGACTCGGTCTAATTTCTCCTGACAAGCCTTCCACACTGTGGCCATACCGCCTTCGGCGATCTTATTGACCAAAGAATATCCGGGAATTTCAATTTGAGCTGTCATAAATAGTTGAGCTGGGTTAATTTAGCCTTACCTTTATAAATCCATTTGTCATGTACAAGCATAACCAACCCTGACTTCGCTATGAGCCGATTTGCACTATTTGTCCTGTTTACACTTTCTGTATGTTTTGCCGATCCAATGCTGTTTGTGGAGCAGGCCCAATATGATTTCGGGGCGCGCGCAAGTGGTTCCATGGTTACCCATGCCTTCTTGCTGGAAAACCGGGGGAATGAGACGTTGAAAATCCGGGACATTAAAACCTCTTGCGGATGCACGACGCCGGATGAAAACGTGATGGTTATTCCGGCGGGAAAAAAGAAAAAGTTGAGGGTTGAAATGGATTTAAAGGGGCGAAGCGGTCTCCAGACCCAGTTTGTTACCTTGACCACAAACGATCCCGAAAACCGGAGCTATCGTTTAAAACTTACCGGTGAGGCCGTTCCGAAAATACGGGTGGAGCCGCGTACGTTGAATCTGATGCAAAGCGCTCCGGATATGCCACACAAGGGGGTGGTGACTTTGAGCAGTACCACGGATGAAACCTTTGAGGTGAAATCGGTTACTGCAAACCGGGACAGGGTGACGGCTCACACCGAAAGGGCTGCGGATGGAAAAAGTGTTCAAATTACGGTGGTGCCCAAAGCTCAGAAGGGGCAGGGGCATTTTACGGATGTGCTGCTTATCAAAACCTCCAGCCCGGAGATGGCAGAAATAAAAGTGCTGGTGATGTGGCAGGTCAGCACGGGGGTTTCGGTGGCTCCGGGTCAGGTGAACCTGGTTCTGAGTGATGAGGAAGTGCTATTAGACCGCTATTTGATGGTAAGGGGCTATCCGGGCCTCAAAGAACCTTTGAAGGTGACGGATGTGGAATGGCCGGGACAGGATGTGGACATTACATTTTCAGACACCGGAAAGTTCGGGTGGCGGATTCATTTGAAAAAGTTCACCCCCAAGGCGGAGATGAAGGGCAGTGAAATTGTGATTCATACCAATGCAGAAGGATTTGAACGCCTGAAGTTGCCGGTGCGAATATTGGAGAAGTAGTTCGCGCACTCCGTGCGTGGACGGGCTCTTTTCGTGGAGGACTACTTCATCGGCTGCAGCGTCCGGGCAAACCGGGGAACCAGCCATCCGCCGAGCACCATTTGTGCGGGATGATAAATCAAGAGGGGAATCACCAGCAGGCTGAGGTTGACGCTGCTGTCTGTGGAACCGAACATGAGGGCGGAGAGAGGGAGGCCGATAGACAGAGATTTTTGGCTTCCACAAAAAAACGCGGTGATTTTCGATGCCGGATCCAGCGCGATGAATCCGGACAATTTCCAGATGAGCAGACTGGAAATGAACAGCAATACGCTGACTCCCAGAAAACAGATGAGCAGGTCGACGGTCGAAACTCTTGACCAGACCTGGAGTTCAAAGCTGCTGCAGAACGAGGCCCAGACAATAAACAGGATCACCCCGCTGTTAAAGCGGTTGACGGCAATCCGGTGATGGCGGAACCTTTGCTCGAGTTTGGGGCGGAGGCATTGGCCCAGAATGAGCGGTAAAATAATGATGAGGCAGATGCCCTGCAATGTTTCACCCAGATGGATTCCGGATTCGGCGGCTCCGGACTGAAGCCATTTTAATCCGTAGAGTGGGACTAAAATGGTTCCCATCACCGCTGAAAGAGTGCAGTTAAACAGTGCACCGGTCACATTGCCGTGGGAAAGGGTGGTCAGCCCCACGGCGGTGGCCACCGTGGTGGGAAGAAAGGACAGAAAGAGGAAGCCCATGCGAAGGTCCGGTTGGACAAAAAGATCCCGGGTCAGCCAGAGGAGGGCGGCGGTGATGAGGGGAATAAAGATAAAAAGATAGCATTGGATCAGCGTGTGGAGCTGCCAGTCTTTCACGCCTCTTCTAAGCGCTTCACCGGGGAGGAGTACGCCCTGGTTAAAGAAAATCATAAAAATCCCCGCATCTTTTAAAATGGAGATGGGCAAAGGGCTGCTGTCACTTCCCAGACCGGGCATGAGTGCCGCAAAGGCAATCACTCCGATGATTCCGAGAACCAGCGCATAGGGGGAGAGTCCCCGGTAAACGAGTAGGAGCCGCTTTCTCAAGGGGATTCTTCGATGACGTTATTTTGCAGGCTGCCGATCCCTTCGATCTCCGCCTGCAGACGGTCACCGGCTTTGAGGTAAACCGGCGGTTTTTTGCCGGCACCGACGCCGGGTGGAGTGCCGGTGAGGATGATGGTGCCGGGAAGCAAAGTGGTGCTTCCGCTGAGAAAGCTGATCAATTGTTCCACGGTAAAAATTTGATCCGAGGTGTTGGAATCCTGAACCACTTCGTCATTCAGAGTCATACGTATGGGAAGTCTGTTGGGGTCGGGAATCTCGTCCGCAGTCACCATGACCGGACCGAGAGGGCAAAAGCTGTCGAAAGATTTTCCGCGGGACCATTGTCCACCTCCGAAAATTTTCTGCCAGTCCCGGGCGCTGACATCATTGCCGACGGCGTAACCCGCCACATATTCGAGGGCTTTTTCTTCAGGGACGTTTTTGGCGGTTTTGCCGATGACCACGGCCAGTTCAACTTCGTAATCCACCGCGTCACTGTTTAAATGGCGGGGAAGAAAAATCGGTTCCCCGTGACCGGTGACCGCAGAAATATTTTTCATGAATACCACGGGAAAGTCGGGGAGGGGGCTTCCCATTTCTTCCGCGTGGGCACGATAATTCAAACCGATCCCGAAAATAACCGCAGGGGAGATGGGAGGGAGGAAGCGATGGACTTTGACAATTTGTTCGGTTTGGGTCCATCCACTATGCAGATCACCTTCGCAGCGAAACCACTTGTTTCCCGAGGGGGTGGCGTAGATGTTTTGTCCGTCGGCAGTTTGAATTTGTGCAATTTTCATGAGGTTTTTTAGGTGAGACGTGAGCCGAAAAATTCATTTCGTAAGTTTTTATATTCGGATCCTGAGCGGTAGGCGGCCTCTTTTTCGTAGTTAAAGTGACCGGTAGGCGCCACGAAAATACGTTTGGGGCCCGGGTGGGCATTGGCGGCGGACCATTGGCCGGGTGGGGGCACATTGGGATCAAACAACGCGCATTCAAAAATGACAGGGGTTTCAAGTTTCCTCAAGTGGATGGCGGCATCGTAATAGTGAAGCACTTCCTCAATGGCGGGGTCTTTCAGCCAGCGCTCCCGCACCGCTTTGGCACTACCTCCGCTCTCATGGCGCAAACGGAAATACTGATTTGCGAAGGTGACCTGTCTCAGTTCTGCGGAACGGTAGCGTTTTTCCCAGGGGAGCATCAGTCCGCCCAGACCTCCTCCAAAACTGCCTCCGGTGTAATGAAAGTCCCCGAGCTGTCCTCTGCTGACTTCGATCAGTACATCGATGGCCCGCCAGAGGGCGGCCACACAGGAGCGAAGGATGTAAGTTTCTTTACTTTCAATTCCATGGACCACATGCAGGGATGCGTCATTTTTGGGGAGGCGGGGGTCTTGAGAAAGGTCGAAGCCCGGGGCGACCGGAAAGATCACGGCCCGGTCTTTTCCACACAGGCCGGGATCCACCTCCTGCCTGCCACCGTAGCCGTGTCCTACCACGATGCCCAGTTTGAGAGCTTGTGTGTTTTCGGGAAGATACATCCAGGCACCCACCCGGTAGTCGGGCCAAACCCGGTAAGAAATTTCAAACAGCTTTTGACCTTCCGTTTCACAGGGAAGTTCTTTGCTTTGAAACTCCAGAGGGATGGTTTGCGCTTCCTGATAGGCTGACTGCCAGAAGGCGCAGAAATCCGCCGGTGTCTCATCCGGGGATTGGATTTCCGTTAACTCTTTTTGGGTGAAGCCGAATCGGGGATCGAAGGGGTATGGATGATTCTTCTGGTCGGTCATGATGAAGGTGACTACTCGGCGCCGTTTGCTTCGGCTCCGGCCTGTTTCAACTTTTCACCGGCTTTGATGGCCTGTTCGCCCAAAGCATCGGCGGCTTTTTTGCCGGCGGCATCCGCAGCATCCAACTGCTCTTTGGTCCATTCTTTAGATTCTTCAACGGCTTTGGTCGTGGTTTTTGAAATCTTTTCTCCGCTCTCTTTGAGCAGGGTCTTGGCGTCTTCGGAAACTTCTCCAATGGTTTCTGCAGATTTTTCAATGGCGTTGTCGGCTTTTTTGCCGGTGGCTTCCATGCTGCGTTTTCCATCTTCGCCTTTGCAGGCATTGAGAAGGAGGAGGCTGATCACAATTAAACTACATTTTCCTAAGTATTTCATGCGGTGTCCTGTGGTTTGAAATTCGCGGTTTGTCTTATCCAAGGTCGATCAAAGATGCCAGATCCGGGTAATGTTTTTCCACACTTTCCTTTAAGGTGTTGGCGATGCCCTTTTGTTTGTCGGCTGAAATTCCGAGACCGCTGAGTCCTTTACTGAGGTCGAGGAGCGCTTTGGCTTTTCCGCCTCCCAGATTGCCTGCGAGACCGCCAAGGAGACCGGATTTGATATCGGGGGCGTTGGCGATCAATTCGTCACAGCCGGGGATGAATTTTTGGAGCCGCGCAAACTGGTCGGCCTGCAAATATTTGCGAAGCTGGGCCAGCACGAGTCCCAAGGCGCCGGAGGCTTGGCCTTCGCTGAGATTTTCTTTATTAATCAGGTCTTTGAGGAGGGGATTGTCGAGCATGGGGATCCTTCAGAGGTTTTCAATCAGAGATTCACCGGGTGAATCCGTGTGTATGTGGATGTTCTTCATTGCAAAATCATTCTTTATGGCAACCATATTCTATTCAAGGACTTGGTGAAAACGCAAATGTCGCGGGATGCCACCTCTCTTTTTAGAGCTGTTTTGAAAATAATGCCGCCCCTATAGCCCCGATCTGAAACCTGGTTTCGGAGGGGATGAAAATTATGGGGTTTGGCGGTGCTATTTGGATAGTGGGTTTTTGTTACGAATGCCCCACAAAACCCACTTAAGCCCGGAATCAAAACGTAGATCATCCAGAGACGGCTCTCAGGTCTGGCGGATATCCTTCAGTAAGGATTGGAATAAATTGCGAGGAACATATGCCTGGTCCTAGGGAAGTCGGCTTCCGAGAATGACCGAAACTTCTTTCACTATATGATTTTGCCTTAGGTGTAGTCAGGCTTCGTTTGATAAGGGATGGGGTCCTCAAGTCCGGCGCGCTGGAAACCGCGCAGGCGCAGAGCGCAGCTGTCGCAGATGCCGCAGGCTTTGTCTTCGGATTGGTAACAGGACCAGGAGAGATGCAGGGGAGCATTCAGTTCCTGTCCTTTAAGGATGATTTCTTCTTTTTTGAGATGGATGATCGGGGTTTCGATCTGAATGTGGGTGTCCGGTTTGGTGCCGGTGGCGATTACCTGATTGAAGGCTTCGAAAAATTCGGGCCGGCAGTCGGGGTAGCCGGAGCTGTCTTCGGACACTGCGCCGATAAAAAGTTTGGAGGCGCCGATCACTTCGGCCCAGCTGACCGCGATGGCCAGAATATTGGCGTTGCGGAAAGGAACGTAAGAATCCGGAATTTCTTCACTGTTGAGATCAGCCTCGCTCACCTGCATGGAGGCGTCGGTGAGGCTGCTGCCGCCGATTTTGGCCAAATGGCTGACATCCACATCCAGACGGTTTTCCACCCGGAAGGCGTCAGCCAGATCCAGGAAGGCCTGATGCTCCCGCTGTTCCGTGCGCTGACCGTAGTTTAAATGCAGAAAAGCGAGTTCGTAGCTTTGGGAGGCAATCGCTGCGGTGACACAACTGTCGAGACCGCCGCTGACCAGTACGACCGCGGAGGGAAGGGTAGTCATAGTTTTATAGGGTTCAGAGTTATGCATCATTCGTTACTGGTGATTTACCGGTAGTCAATGGTCATTTTTCACAGGTTGACTTCTTTGGAAATTCCCCCCCCCCC
>JARHXX010000044.1 GCA_029269125.1 Kiritimatiellaeota bacterium B1221
TGCACCAATCTTCAATCCCCCCCCAGCCCAAGATACGCCAACGGCGTTACGTCCTTCAGCCCAGGGTTGATCCGACGCAGGAGGATCTACCCTGGAGGATCTACCCTGGGGATCTACCCTGGGTCACGCCCCCAAACCATCCCCTACGCCAACGGCGTTGCATCTGCCAATCATCCAACCACGTATTCCGTTTATTTGCGGCAACCATAATTAATTACGTAATTTATTTTCTTTATTTCGTATTTAAACAAAATTATCGTTTAACAAGTCCCCCTTTCTTGCATAAAATAATGTATATGCCTCAACATTCCCCCTTTCCAAGCCCCATTCAGCCTTTCCGGTCCTCCCGCTCCGGTTCCGCCCTCTTACTCACTCTTTTGGTGGTTTCCCTCCTGTTGGTAATGGTGGTGTCCTTTTCTGCGTATATACGCATGGGACTACGCGAAATCCATGCACATCAGGAATTTGTGCTCGCCCAATCCAATGCCAAACTCGCTATGCAGATTGCCATTGATTCCCTGCAACGCACCGCAGGAAAAGATCAGCGAATCACCGCCAATGCCGCCTTAACCGGTTCGGCCTCACAGCCCTATTGGACCGGCGTGTGGGATGCCGACGAAACCGCCACCCCCTGGAACGGCGTCGCCGCCGGCGATCCCATTTGGCTGGTCAGCGGAAACGGTCAGCCGGATCCCGGCATGTCCATTCCCAACAACTGGAAAGTCCGCATTTTTCCGGATGCCCCCGGCCTCAGCGAAGCCGAAAATGTGGTCGTGCCCATCCAGGAATTCACAGACGGCAGTCAAACCCACCGCTTCGCCTGGTGGGTGGGAGACGAAGGCGTGAAAGCCCGGGTAAACCTCGCGACCGAAACAAACTCCCCCACAGATCAAGAACGCACCATCCACTCCCGGAGCCCCCAAGCCCCCGCAGTGTCTGTTCTCGATGAAGGATGGTCAGACGAAAATTTCTGGACAGACGCGGATATCAAAAAGAAACTCTCTTCCCGGAATACCATTGCGCTAAAAGATCCGGATATCCCTGTATCCACCCTCCGCCACGACCTCACCCCCCACAGTGTGGGCCTGCCCGTCAATGTGAAGGACGGCGGACTCAAAGCCGATTGGTCCGTGGTGCTCGACAGCTCCATGGAAGGCTCAAATCTGGTGGACTACGCCCTGGGCGCCCGGGGCACGGTGGAGGACACCCAAAACGGCGTTCAGATCTACAGCTATCCGAACGGCCAAATCTCCGATCCCGACCGCTTCTTCCTCAGCGAAACCATCAGCGCTGCCCCCTACACCACCCACCGGCCCGGACCCAACCTCGGTATTCTCTGGCAGTACGGTCGTCTCTGGCAAATGCTCTCCGCCAGCCACAGCCTCAAAAATGTCACCGCCCAACCCCCTGCCAGCAGCCCGATCAAGAGCGTGGACTGGCTTCCTTACCAAAACGCCGGCGGCATCGACAAACAGCACGTCAACGCGCCCGTGACCCCCGTCCTCTCCCATCTCCGCTTCGGCATGCGTCTCACCGCCCGGCGGAAAGGCAGTACCGGCGGGGTTCCGGCTTATGCCATTTGGCTGGAGTACAAACCCCTGATTGGATTGTGGAACCCCTACAATGTCGGCCTGGAGGCCAACAACTACTCCATGGACTGGTATGTCAGCCCCTACGTCAAAATCCGGGTCACCAATGCCCTCACCGGCGTCAGCAGCGAACACACCGCCTGGGGAAAACGGCAGTGGCCGGGGAAAAGCGGTGCCTCCCAGCCCGGCGGCTATTATATACGTCTGCGGATAAACGATGCCGATTTTGAACCCGGCGAAGTGCGGCTGTTTTCCATCGACAGCGCGATCAACAACAACTTGAACTTTCAGGTTGCCAAAAAATTTCTTTTCCTTTCCCCCAACTGGAGTGAAGAGGGCGTGGTCCTGGCCCAGTTTGATCAAAGCACCTCCGGCGGCTATACTGTGGATCCCCTGGAAGGCGTTCCCCAAGGCAGCACCATCGAAGTTCTGGAAGTGGGACTTCACGACAGTTATCACAATGAGACCCACTCACACTGGAGTTACAATCAAACCGGAACCGCGGCCTGGATCAATCTGAGAACCAATGATAATAATGACGGGAGCGACCATTTGGATTCCAATGACGGCGAGCGCATCGCCGGCTTTGGCGCGCTGTGGAACAGCGGTCCCGTCGACCAGACCCCCGGCTCTCAGGACAGCCTCATCCCGGAACTGATTCACAAAACCGCCGACCTGCCGCCCAACACCACCCCGGAAGCCATCGTCAACAGCCCCTCCCATCTGGCCACCTGGTCTTTTCATCTCCGCACCACCGGCGATATCCAGGATGCCAACCAACGGGTGCGGGGATGGGTGGATGCCAATCCCCGCGCACTGGGTTCCAACAGTACCTGGGAGGGAGACGGAGAGTTCACACAAACCGAAGGCTGGAATTACATCCCCGGCTGGACAGGTGAAGGCATTGGAAACCGGGGCTTCGCCTTTGATGAATCCCCCGAAGCCGACCCCACCCGCTACCGCGGATTTCTCGGCAACAGTGTTGAATCCACCACCGGCAGCACCCATGTCCCCATTCTCGAAGTCCCCAGCGCCCCGCTGGTTTCTGTGGGCCAATTTCAGCACGCACCCCTCGCCCGCTACGATTTCGAACCTACCTACGTCGCGGGAAATTCCTATGCCAGTATGCGCATCCCCCTCCATAAAACGGTGGCGGAAAATTATCACGGCTTAACCGGTTTTGACCTCACCGACATCAGTTACGAAGTCAATGAACGCCTCTGGGATGAAATCTTTTTCTCCACCCTCGCACCCGATTATGTCGGCGGGGGCAGCGACTGGGACAGCACCCTGGCGGGTCATCTCTACAAACTGCCCAATCCCCGCATGGAATATGTGCCGGGTGAAACCGACAGTCTGAATACCCTCCTCTCCACTGCCGGCGTCCGCGGAGCCGAAGCCCTGGCCGCCCACATTAGAATCCTGGGATCGTTCAATATCAATTCCACCTCCAAGACCGCCTGGAAGGCCGTACTGTCCTCTATGGCCGATGCGGAACTGCCGGTGATCAACCCCGCCACCGGATCCATCTCCTGGCAATCTCCGGATGGAATCCGCTTCAACAAATTTGGTCATCCCCTGCAGGCAGATCCCTATGAATCCGGTGAGAGCAGCAGCACCGGGGACTTCTGGAAAGGCTGGCGCAAACTCTCCGCTTCCGAACTCGATTCCCTCGCCGAAGCCATGGTGGAGGAAGTCAAAGCCCGCGGTCCCTTCCGCAGTCTGGCCGACTTCGTCAACCGCGACCCCGATGCATCTGATCCTGATCAGCAACGGAAAGGCGCAATACAAGCCGCCCTGGACCGCAGTGTGAATGTGCCCGGCACCCAGCTGAGCAACAGCCTGGGCGATCTGGCCTCTACCCCCAGCGGCAGCCATTTCTCCAATGCCGTCGACGGAGAGTCCGCCGCCGTTGGATATCCCGGATATTTGATGCAAGGCGACGTATTGCAAAGTTTGGCCCCCATCCTGCAGGCCCGCTCTGACACCTTTGTCGTCCGTGCCTTCGGAGAAACCGAAGCGGGTGCGAAGGCCTGGTGTGAGGCGGTATTACAACGCAGTGTGGACTACCTCGATTCCAGCAATGAAAACTGGGAAAATGAGGCGGAAGATGGCCTTTCTCTGGTCAATCAAAACTACGGACGCCGGTTTGAAATCGTTTCTTTCCGTTGGCTCTCACCCGAAGAAATGGGAGAAACCCTATGAAGATTTTTCGATACCTTTCCCTCTTAGCACTATCCACTACGCTGGCGGCCCAGGAGCCACCGCCTCCACAAGTCAAAACAGAACTACTGACCCTGGCGCTGTTTGAACCGGTCACCGACCTCTATCTGTTCGACGGCAAAGAAGCAAAATCCTTCCGAAGCGTCCCCCGCGGATTCGGCATTCCCATTCCCTACCAAGGACCTGCCGAACTTCTCCTCCATCGGGATCCCAAAGCGTTCCTCCCCGAAGCCCTCCCCGTTTCTCCCGCAGCCCGCATCCCCCTCCCGGCAGGGGCCGACCGGGTGCTCATCCTTACCGGCAAAAACGAAAATGCAATCCTCCGCGCAAAAGCAATTCCGTTGGATAGCAACCGGATAAAACAAGGCGGGTACCTGGTGTTTAACCTCAGCTCAAAACCCATTGCCCTCAAGATCGGAAATCAACAGAGTAAAATTGCCGGCGGCGCAATCGGCACCCTTTCTCATCCGGACTGGGAAAAAGACACCCTGGATCTGCCCGTGTACATGAGTTACTACCTCGAAGGAGAACTGAAAACCTTTTCTTCCGTGTGGGGCCACCGGCCCGTCCGCCGAAATTTTCTGTTTATCGCGGAGACCCGCCCCGAAGGCCCCCTGAAAATCAGACGGACCTACGACATCCCCCCGTCGAAAGCCGCAGCGGAATAGACGGGCCCAACGGGAAGTGAAGCCTGCTGATGACGAAAGGATCCATCAAAAGAACCCCCATCGCCGAATCGTATGCTGGTTTAAGTATCGCTCAACGCCACCCGCACATCCCGGCCGGCCGGGGCCTGGTAGAGTGCAAGATCAAACCAGGAAATCGCCGCAAACAGATGGTCAAAAATGTCGCCCTGAATTTCTTCGTATTTCACCCAGCGAATGTCATTCACAAACACATAAATCTCAATCGCCACCCCTTTTTCGCTGGGGGCCAATTGCCGCACCAGAAAGGTCAAGCCCTCCTGATGAATCGAGGGATGCTCATGCAAATACGCTTCGACGTAGGCACGGAAAGTGCCCAGATTGGTTAAGCGCCGTCCATTAAGCGGACAACTTCCGTCAATCTGATGTTCCTTATTCCACTCGGAAACCTCCCGAAGCCGGGCATCCAAATAAGGCTTAAGCGAGGCAATCCCTTTCATTTTTTCCAGTAACGCTTCATCGCAAAATCTGACCGACTGCAAATCAATCATCAGCGACCGCTTGATCCGGCGTCCCCCGGATTCCTGCATCCCCCGCCAATTTTTAAAGGAATCCTGAATCAGTGCGTGGGTGGGAAGGGTACTGATCGTTTTGTCCCAGTTCTGCACCTTCACTGTGTGCAGGGTGATATCAATCACATCCCCGTCCGCACCGTACTTGGGCATTTCAATCCAGTCGCCAATCCGCACCATATCATTGGCTGTAATCTGAATACCCGCCACCAGGCCGGTAATCGAATCTTTAAACACCAACATCAATACCGCCGACAACGCCCCCATTCCGGTTAAAAATCCGGCCGGGGAGCGGTTTAAGAGCGAGGCCACCGCAAACACTGCGGTGGCCGCCCACAACAATAACTGCAAGGTCTGCACATAACCCGTGATCGGACGGGAGGCACTGAAAGAGACCCCCCGGTAAATATCCTGCGCCCCATTCAACAAGGCATGAACCGACCAGGCCATTGCAAACAAAATATACGCCACCGCCATGCGCTGTAACCACCCGGAAAACCCATCCGTTTCAAAAATATGCGCGCCGTAGTACAGCAAAACCCCCGGCACCAAATGGGACAGGCGGGTAAACACATGCCGTTCCATCAGACGGTTGTCCCAGGCCACTTTGCTCTTTTTAACTGCCTTGTGTACCAAACGGAGAATGATCAACTTGGTCACCAGGTTGGCCAAAATACAGGCCAAGGTAAGAATCAATCCACTGAGAATACTCTTCACCAGCGGCAACATTTCCGCAGACAGATTGAGCGGCTTCAGCCAGGTATCAATAAAATCCATCAAATGAATCAGTGCTTGGGTTGATGAGACTGAATTTCTTCGGTCGTTTTTACCGCATCCCCTTTTTCTCCCCGGTCATGCCGGTGATCAAAATGCTGTAAAAGCGCAACCGCAATCAATCCCACCACTACCAGAATAAAAAAGGCCTCGATCGCAATCATGGGATCTCCTCACTATTCCTGAATTTCAATAGCTTCAAATTGACAGATGGCGGCGGTTTTTACCGCCTCCGCTTCGAGCTCCGGCGGCACCACATCGACCGTCGGCTCGGCGATCCAATCGGACCCCAACTTAAACAAGCTCGGACAGGCTTCCGTACAGTCTTCACAACCCGTACACAAATCAGGATCAATGGATATTTTCATATTCTTCACTCTACGCCTCTGACATTTTTCATGCAAGCGGGAAATTTGTTTTCAGGACTGTCGCTGCTTCTGCGGATCCAGCTCCGCGGGTTTCCCGGTGAAAATTCGACAGATTTTATCCAGCAAGGCGGAAGTCGAAACCCCGTCCAACATCGGGGCCAAACGCACTTCTCCGCCATTGGCCTTCACAATGTCCGCCCCGCTCACGTAGTGACTCCAGTCACTGGCTTTCACCAAAATATCGGGAAGCAGTTTGCCTATCAGCTCTTTGGGTTCATCTTCGTCAAACAGCACCACCGCATCCACACATTCCAGTCCGGCCAGCAACACCGCCCGGTGGGGTTCCTCCACCAAAGGACGTTTGGGTCCTTTGATGCGCTGAATCGACGCATCAGTGTTTAATCCCACAATCAGGCGGTTTCCCTGCTGACGGGACCACTGCAGATATCCCACATGCCCGGCATGCAATAAATCAAACGTCCCGTTGGTCATCACCACCGAATCACCGGAAGCTTTCCAGGCTTTCCGAAGCTTCTCCGCCTCATCCCAACCCAAAATTTTAGATGCCGCAGTTCTCATACCTCTTCCTTCACAAAAAAATGATCTTCCACCATCAGGCAGAGCACGTGATAGATCGGCAAATGATATTCCTGAATGCGGAAGGTCTCAGTCGACGGCACACAAATGCAAATGTCGCATAGCGCTTTCATCGCCCCGCCACTCTCACCCGACAACCCCAACGTTTTCATCCCCTTCCCCTTGGCCACCTTGAGCGCATGCCCCACATTCACCGCGTTACCGGAAGTGGAAATCCCCAGAATAACATCCCCCGGATTTCCCAATCCCAAAGTCAGCTGCGCGTAAATGTATTCCGCCGAAACATCGTTGGTATACGCCGTCGACAATGCGTTAAAGGCGGTCAGAGGAATCGCCGGCAAGGATTGCTGTAAATGATCCGAAATCTCATCCCCAAATGCATCCCGCTGCGCAGAGGTCAGCGGACGTTTCGACTGAAACCCCTTCAGCAATTCACCGGAAATATGATCCGCATCCGATGCGGATCCGCCATTCCCGCAAAGCAGCAATTTGTTTCCAGCCGCATATGCCTCACGAAGCACATCATAAGCCGCCAAAATCTCCGGCACACAACTTTCGAGCTGCGGATAGTTGGATAATAAAAGTTCGATGCGTTTGTTCATAATTTGTTTTATCCCTGCATGGCCACGCGGATTTTATTCCGTGCCGCTTCCGCGCGACTCCCGATCATGCCCTCCTGACCATACAAAATGGAACGTGAAGAATTAATCAAGTTCGGCGCCTGACGTGATGCGATATCCAGACGAGTCAAATCGCCTCCCTGCGCACCCAATCCGGGGATAAGCAACGGAAAATCTTCCACCCGGTTCAGCACGTCGTCCGATACATTGGTCAACCCAATCACCAGGCCCACCTGACCCGGCAAGGCTGCGCTTCGGCTGGCGTAATCCTGCATCAACTCAAATACATATTTCTCGCCCACCTTCTGTAACTCAATATCCACCGCCCCCGGATTCGAAGTGACCGCCAGCAGATAAACCCCGTTCTCCGGCGCCTGCAAAAAGGGTTCGATGCTGTCGCAGCCCATCAGTCCGTTCAATGTGACCGCGTCCACGCCCCACTGACCAAAATAGGCCTCAGCATAATATTTCATGGTCTCGGGAATATCGCTGCGTTTGACGTCCAACACAACCGGAATGTCTTTCGGCACATCCTTTAATGCATCTTCCAGCACCGTCACCCCTTTGGCCCCAAAAGCTTCAAAATATGCAATGTTCGGTTTGAAAGCCGCCGCATAGGGAGACGCTTCCTCAATCACCCCCCGCACAAACGATTCCAAATCTCCATCAATCAAATCCGCACGCGGATCAATGCCCACACAGAGATTGGATTCAGCAGAGGCAATGCGGGCGGAAAGTTTTTCGAGATAAGTCATGGTTTAATATCAAATGGCGGATGGCGGATGAATAACGGAAGCAAAATCGATATCGTAATCGAAATCGACATTCAAGCCTGCGCAAACCCAATCTAAACCCCACATACCCTCCGTTCAAAGTTCCCTCGTTCATAAAGATTCTCCCCGAACCCCTCATCCTTCCCCAAAAATCAATACTTGAACCCATTTACTCCGTTAATATTCCCTCTTGAACTCCCGATCAGTGGAATGTAAAATCATCTTCATGACCAACCGATTCAAAAAACTCCTCTCATGGGGATGCATCCTTTCCCCTTTATTCGCCAGCCAAGTACATGCTTCTCTCATTGCTCATTTTGACTTTGAAGAAGGTGCCGGAACCTCGACATCCACTTCGGATGATAGCTACACCGGCACATTCACGGGGGATCCCACCTGGGTCAGCAGCAACCTGGCCCCGGTTCCTTCCGGAAGCAATTACGCGATCGCTTTTGACGGCACAGGTGATTATCTGCTTACCGACTATCAGGGCATTGCCGGTTCAAATGCACGTTCGGTCTCCTTCTGGGTCAAAACCTCCGCGGAGAATAACAGTGCCATTGTTGCCTGGGGAGATTCAGCTTCAGATGGCGAAAAGTGGCATGTCCGTCTGAATAGCAGCGGTTCCAATGGCACCTTGGGCGCCATTCGAACTGAAATCCAGGGATCCTATGAAATTGGCGGACCTGCTTTGGATGACGGAAACTGGCACCACGTGGTATCGGTTTACAGCGCCGGGGGCACATTTGGTTCGGGACAGGTTGCGCATTATGTGGACGGCAGCCTGGTTTCTGTCATCGGGACCGGAGATGATAATGTAACCGTCAACACCACCCTTTCAGCCACCCTTACGGGCAGTGCCAGTCCGGTGATGTTGGGAGGGCGGCAACAGGACGGCTCCACTCAATCCTTTTCGGGCCAATTGGATGAAATCCGTATCTACGATCATGCCTTATCCCAGGCAGAGATCACCTCCCTCTATGTGATACCCGAACCCTCCACCTGGGCGCTGGTTCTTCTCGCCATGTTTTCCCTGGCCTTCCCCCGCTTTCGAAAACGAGACCGCCTCTAAGCAGGAATACCCCGTTCTCGAATACCCCGTTCTCTTGGGCCGGAAGGGATTAAATCAACTTCGAACTTCCCAAAAACACCTGCTCGACTTTCCCTTTCAAGGTTTCGCCCAGCCAGGGAGAATTAAAGCTGCGGGATTTTGTGGTCTCACGGGAAATCAGGGTCTCCCCTTCCGGATCAAACAGCACCGCTTCAAATTTGCCCCCTTCCACAAAAGAAATCGGTTCAAGTTTGAGCAATTTACGGGGCGCATCACACATCGCCCGCATCAGGGTTTGCCAGTCCAGTTTTCCGCTCGCCACCAATTGACCATACAGCGCCGGCAAGGCGGATTCCAATCCGGTAACCCCAAAGGGCGCATGGGAGAAATCCAGATTTTTTTCAAAATCGGTGTGGGGGGCATGTCCGGTCGCAATCATATCCAGGGTGCCATCTTTCAATCCTTCGAGCAAAGCCTCCTGATCTTCCGGCGTGCGTAATGGCGGCATCATCTTGAAGCGGGTATGATAGCCTTTCAGCGATTCATGATTCAGCAGTAAATGATGCGGGGTGGTTTCCGCAGTCACCTTCAATCCATCAGCTTTAAAGCGACGGATCGAGGCCACACCGCCCGCCGTGGATACATTTTGAATGTGAATGCGTCCACTTACAGCCTGGGCCACCCGCAATTCGCGCTCAATCGCAATCTCTTCCGCCATGGCGGGAATCCCCTGCAAACCGAGTCTAAAGGAAAGTTCGCCTTCATGCATCACCCCTTCTCCACTCAATGCGGGGGTGTCGGGATACACCCCGACCACCACATCGAAATGCCGGGTATATTCCAGCGCACGCCGCAACACATAGGCATCCTGCAAGGCATGATTACAGTCGGTCATCATGATCGCCCCCTGGGCCGCCATATCAGCAACTTCCGCCAGTTTGTCGCCCTTACGCCCCTTGGTCAAGCAACCCGCCACCGACACCGGAATCCGACTCCGGTTCATGGCCATGCTCTGCACATAAGTAACCATGCCCCCGGTATCAATGGGAGGATCGGTATTCGGCATCGACAAAATATGGGTATAGCCCCCGGCAATGGCCGCTTCACTTCCACTCTGGATGGTTTCGGAGTCTTCCCGTCCGGGTTCCCGCAGATGTACATGCGGATCACAAAGGCCGGGATGCAGGATTTTTCCACGGGCATCCAAAACCTGTGCCCCCTCCACCGCGGAAATTTTATCGGCAATCTGACGAATAACCCCGTCTTCCACCCATAAATCTTTTTTAACCGGTGCTTTTTCCCCGTGGAACACTACGCTCCCGTTTTGAATAAGCTGCTCACTCATGCGCGGATCTCCTCGGGCAGGGGTAATCGTTTTTGCTCTTCCGGAGTTAAATGATACAGAATAGCCATCCGGGTGGCGATCCCGTTTTCAACCTGCTGATTGATCAGGGTGCGTTCGTAGGTCATCACATCATCCACCAGTTCCACCCCGCGGTTGACCGGTCCCGGATGCATGATCCAGGTCCCGCGCTCCCGCAGAATTTTAAAGCGCTCGGTGGTGACACCGTAAAGCTTGTGATACTCCCGCATACTGGGGAAAAAATTGGCTTTTTGACGCTCCAGCTGCAAGCGGAGCAAATAGAGCACATGTGGATCAAATTCAAAAACCTCATCAAAGGAACGGAGGATTTTGACGTAGGAGGGAATCGTCTCCGGCACCAAAGTTGCCGGCCCGAACGTCGCCACTTCCACCCCCAGAATATGCATCACTTCAAACACCGACCGGGCCACCCGCGAATGGAGAATATCGCCGGCCACCACAATCCGTTTGCCTTTCATGTCCGGATAAACTTCCCGAAAAGTAAACGCATCCAACATCGCCTGAGTGGGATGTGCATGATGTCCATCACCCGCATTCACCACCGCCGCATGGGTGTGGCGGGCAATATATTCAGGCACCCCGCTCACCGAATGGCGGACAATCATGTAGTCCACCTGCATTGCCTGCAAGGTGTCAATGGTGTCCAGAATCGACTCCCCCTTCACCACACTGGATGTCGAAACCGCAAAATTGGTTACATCCGCCGACAATCGTTTGGCCGCAATTTCAAAACTGGTGCGGGTGCGGGTCGAGGGCTCGTAAAAAAGGTTCAGCACGGTTTTTCCGCGGAGCGTGGGCACCTTTTTTACCGAGCGGGTAAACAAATCCTTAAACGGCTTTGCGGTATCCAGAATTTGGAGAATCTCCTCCCGGGAGAGATCCCCGATGGTCAGCAGATCTTTTCGGGTCTGCAACAGTTCCTGCGTACTCATGATCCCTCCGCGGTGTAATGGATGACCCGGTCTTCCTGATCGGTTTCTTGAAAGTGTACCCGTAAATAATCCTCTTTCCCGGTCTCGATTTTCACCCCGGTATAATCTGCGGCAATGGGTAATTCGCGGCGTCCCCGATCCGCCAAAACCGCAAGTTCGATGCAGGCCGGGCGTCCGTAATCCAACAGCACATTCATGGCAGCCCGAATAGTGCGGCCAGTGAAGAGCACATCATCACAAAGCACAATATGCGCCCCTTCCACTTCAAACGGAATTTCCGAACTCTCAATGTGCGGCAAGGCAGCCAAATTACTCAGGTCATCGCGGTAAAGAGAAATGTCCAGGGTTCCCTGTTCAAAGCTTGCACCCAGCGTATTCAGCTCCACCGCCAATCGGTCCGCCAAAGTCACTCCGCGGGTTTGAATCCCCACCAGCGCAATACACTCATCCCCCGCCTTTTGAAAAATCTCACCCGCCAGCCGTTTGATTACGACCTCGACCTCATCCGAATTCAGCACCGTAGTTTCATTCATTCAGCAAGTCCATAGCGGGTGCAAAAGGAAAATCAATCCTTGATGAAGATAGAGGTCAGAATTCGGGGGTCGGGGGTCGGGGGTCGGGGGTCGGTTGTTTCAACTACGACTTGGAAAAACATCAATAACCGAAACCGAAATACATCCTTTTTTGGGCCAAAGGTCCGCGAAGATACCCGCCCGGTGCGCAGCGCCGGGAAACCGGAACATCTGCCTCACCCTTCTTCGGGCCAAAGGTCCGCGAAGATACCAGCCCAGTGCGCAGCGCTGGGGTTGACCCCAACAGTCAGACAATCGGGCCAAAGGTCCGCGAAGATACCCACTGAATGAAAATTTCCGCGGACCTTTGACCCGGTTTCAGCTATCAGACTCATCTTCATCCGACCGCTCCTTTCGTTTGTTCCCAATCATCCGAAAGAAATAGAGAGGTGCGAATAAACCGTACTGGAACCATGCCGCCAAAATATAGCCCACCCGCATCAACAGATTCAAATTGGGGTTTGGCCCCACCCCGTTCCGAAACATTTCCCCCAACGAAAATATGCGCTCAAAGGGTTTTACGTTGTTATAGGGACCAATGGCCGTCCCACATTTCGGACAAAAATCCGGCGCAAATTTATACGCCTCCAAACAATGGTGACACACCATCATCGCCTCTTCGTCCTGAATTTGTGACGCGACCTCTTCGGACCAGGGGTCACGGGGAATGTTCCACCACCAAGCCCGAAAATGCCGAACGAATATAGGACCCAGCGCCTCCGTCCGCCAGTGTTGCCGGAGGTCCTGAATCAATGAAAGGGGGGGAGGTTCGATCATCAACCTGTATCATGATCGCTTTTCCTCATAATGTCGAAAACAAATGGAGCTACTTTAGAACGCTTAATTTTTGCCCGATCCAGTTTTTCATTCCGGGTTGATTTTTCGTGAACGATTCATTGGACCAATATTCGGGCGGCATCCTCAGATAGAACAGCACCCCCACATTCAATACCACCGTGACCACCATAACATCCCGAAAAGAGGTCTTGCTGATTTTATGCCGGAAAACCAGTTGCGCCAACAAACCGCCAGGCCAGCCTCCCAGCAGATCCAACAAATGTAAATACAGCTCCGGAGTTCTAAACCGTTTTTTCACCGCTTTATATTTGTCCGCCCCATAAGCGATAAACGAGATCAGACTCAGCAGGAACAAATATCCCATTAACTCCCGGGGATAGACCCCGAGACTCACCTGCCTTGCAAAAACACTGAAAAATACAATCAGGACAGCCATCGTCAGCAGTCCCCGTTCCTGGTACCGCGTCTTTTTGCTTAGCGGTGCCTTTTGTTTTCGCTTTCGCTTTGCCTTCTGCACCCTCAGAATTTTTTGCGCGCAAACCCGCCCCCGGACATCTTGCCCATAACTAAAATAGAACCACTCACCTGGCTCGGGACGGGGAAAAGGAGGTCTAAAGTCATGAATATGCGCAAAAATTTGTGGGCCGCCGTTGTCAGGACGAATAAAACCGAAGCCTTTTTCATCCTCCCATTTCACCAACTCCCCTTTCCCTGACATACCCTTTCCCAAAACCTTACCCCTCCACCCGCACTGTCGCCCGCTGTAAATAGCGGTTTAAACGATGCATCACTTCAAAAGTGTGTAAAAGCTCATAATGAAAATCGTCCGACAACACCTCTTCATCCGTAAACGCCCGGTTCACAGTAAAACTCTTTTTGCGCAGATGCGCGATCGCCGGATGATCCACCGAATATCCGCGGGGCGCGGTTTTGACTTCAGCCAATGTCTTGAGCCCTAAAGGAAACAGGGATTTAAATTCAGGATCCGCCAGGATTCCATCCAAATCTTCATAGCTTTCCGCCACTTCTTCGCGGATGGCCGCCAGCAAAGGCCCGCTGGGCATATAAATGCCTCCACCCACAAAACTTTCTCCCGGACCCAGTTGCACATAATAAAAGGGACCCTCCGGACCCGATGAAACCAGGCCGCTGATATTGGT
This sequence comes from Kiritimatiellaeota bacterium B1221, assembly GCA_029269125.1. GTDB lineage: Bacteria > Verrucomicrobiota > Kiritimatiellia > SS1-B-03-39 > UBA6053 > UBA6053. The sequence goes on from JARHXX010000044.1 coordinate 14,058, forward strand.
TTTGAGGGGAATCGGAGATTTTTGGAAGCGGGAATCTTTATAAATTCGGAACACCTTCACCGCCTTGGGTTCATCCAAATAACGCTCCACCCGATCATCAAACTCAGCAATTTCCACCGCCAATTCATCCAGTCCTTCCGCAAACACCGCATGCATTTCTTTATAATGCGATTTCTGCGGATTAAACCAATCCTTGCGGTTGTTTTTAGCCAACTTGCGGAAAAAAGGAAAGAGGTCGGGGTGGATCATGATACCGTATTTAACAGAAATCACCGAAACAGACCAAAAAATCTGGTGGCAAAAACCACCCCGGCCATCAACGACACGCCCCTTCCCCTGCGGCCTCTTCATCCCAAATTTCCGGATAAAGCTCTTTGGCGCAACCCGGACAGACTTCACGACCGATTGCCCCCCTATGCATAACCAATACAACAACTATTAATCGACATCCGGATCTTTCCCATCCTTTTCCACATTTTGCATTTAATTCCGAATATTTCATCTTAAGGTTCTCTTATGAAAGCAGCGCGCCTCGATCGTTATGGCCCCCCCGAAGTCATGCACATTGACGAAAAACCAGCCCCCAAACCGGGGCACGGTGAAATCCGTGTGGCCGTACACGCCTCATCCGTCACCTCCGGCGATGCCCGCATCCGCCGGGCCGATCCCCCATTGGTGAGACTTTTCTTCGGCCTTTTTCGTCCCAAATACGACGTTCTGGGTTACGAATTTGCCGGCACGGTGGAATCCCTGGGTCCCGAAACATCCCGGTTCAAAGTCGGAGACCGCGTTTTCGGGGCCACGGGCTTCCGTTTTGGCGCCACGGCGGAATTTCTCGTCATCAAAGAAAATGCCACAGTCTCCCTCATGCCTGAATCGTGGTCCTTCACCCAGGCGGCCGCGATTCCCTTTGGCGCCACCACTGCACGCTATTTCCTTGAAGACAAAGGACATATCCAGGAAAGCGACCGCGTATTGATTCACGGGGCCTCAGGCGCGGTCGGAGTCGCAGCCATCCAAATCGCGCGGATGCACGGCACGGCCGTCGACGGCCTTTGCGGTCCCAAACACCTCGAATTGATTCAAAGTCTGGGCGCAGAACGGGTACTGGACTACAGCCGCGAAACCCCCGGGAACGGGGCCTACGATTTAATCTTTGATGCGGCCGGAAAACTCAAGGCTTCCACCGCCAAAGCCTGGCTGCGGAGCGGCGGCCGTTTTGTCAGTGTTCAAAAAGGGCTGGCCAAAGACCGCGCCTCGGATTACCCGGATATTCTTGCCTGGATGGAAAGCGGAAAGCTGCAGCCCGTCATCGACCAAATCTATGGCCTGGATGACATCGCTGAGGCCCACCGCAAAGTGGACGGCGGACACAAAACCGGAGCCGTCGTCATCCAAATCCGCGGTTGACCCCCGGGAAAAATGCGGTGGCTCCACCGCCCCTACTCAAAATGCAGGGTCCCGATATCCGTACGGATCTGCGCCCCGTCAAAAGAAATTTTCTTCAGTTCCGCATAGGCCGCGTCCCGGGCCTCTTCCCGGGTTTCCCCGGTTCGGGAAACGGTCAAAATACGCCCCCCATTGGTTTCAAAAGCCCCCTCCGCGTTCAAGCGGGTTCCGGCATGATACACCCGCCCCTCCTTCACATCCTCCAGTCCGGAGATCACATCTCCGGATCCGCCTTTGGCCGGATAATCTTTGCTGGCCATCACCAGGGTGATGCTCCAGCCTTCGTGAAATTTGATCAATCCCGGATTTAATTTCCCCTGCGCCGCCTGAAACAGGAACTCCGCAAAGTCCCCTTCCACCAAGGGCAATACCGCCTGCGCTTCGGGATCTCCGAATCGGCAGTTGAACTCCAGCACTTTGGGCCCCTGTTCGGTCAAAATAATCCCCCAATACAAAAAGCCGCAGTAGCGCAGTTTGTCTTTTTTTAACCCGTCCACTGTGGGTTGAATAATGGTTTTTTCGATCAGTTCCGCCATGTCCGGATCCAGCAGACGGCGGGAGGCCACCGCGCCCATGCCGCCGGTATTAGGACCTAAATCATTTTCTTTCAGACGTTTATAGTCCCGGGCCGGGGTAAAGTATTGATATTCGTCTCCCGCCACGGCGCAAATCACCGACACTTCTTTGCCGGCAAGGAACTCCTCCACAAACACCCGGTCTTCCCCGAACTGCTTGTCTTCAAACACCATTTTCACAAAATCCTCCATTTCCGCCTCGGTGGTGCAGACCGCCACCCCTTTTCCGGCCGCCAAGCCATTGTATTTGAGCACGGTCGGATAAGATTTCACTGCCGCCCGGCAGTCCGCCGCATTATCCACAATCTCAAATCCGCCCGTGGGCACCTTGTGGCGGGTCATAAATTCTTTTGCGTAAATTTTGCTGCTTTCCAATTGGGCGGCTTCTTGGAAAGGACCAAAACAGGGAATCCCCGCCTTTTCACATTCATCCGCCAATCCCAGCGCGAGCCAGGCCTCTTCGCCGGCCACACAAAGATCGATCCCCTGCTGTTTCATCCACACTGTGAGAGCCTGCGGATCGGGAATGTCCTTCACCGGGGTGGCCAGTGCGGACATGCCTTCACTGCCGGGACAAGCAAACAATTCGGGATTAGAGGGGGAATCGGACAGCGCCCGTGCCAATGCATGTTCACGTCCACCTTTACCAACAATCAAAATTTTCATAAAAACTCCGGGCTCAACTTTACAAATAGATTTACCGTTTTTGCCTATCCACCCGCCTTTAAATTGCAACCGCAAAGCCGATTCTTTCATGCTTGCAATCCCCCGTCGAAACCGCTTGAGTAGGAAGCCCTAACCTTTTCAATTTTTTATGAACAAAAACACCCTTTTCTCCCTTCTCATTTGCATCGGATTATTCCCCGTTTTACTGCAGGCGCAAATGAGCGATTTGCAGGTGGAAGCCGACCAGCTCAACTATGAAACTGAAAATAATCTGGTCACCGCCACCGGCAACGTGGTCTTACGTAAAGGCGCCCAAAGCCTGAAAGCCGATATCATTACCTATAATCAAGTCACCGAACAGGCTTTCGCCCGTGGACACGTCGTTTTCTCCGACGAAACCCAGGTTTGGCGGGGTGAAACCTTAAAATACAACTTTATCACCGGAAAAGGAAGTTTTCCGGGGCTCCAGGGAGAATCCGGCCCCTTTAAGCTGAAGGCCGATCAAGTGGAGCGCCTGGGACCCATTCAAACCCAATTACAGGGCGTCACGGTCACCACCTGCCCCGATCCGGAAGATCCCGACTTCAAAATCCGTGCGAAAACCGTGGATGCCTACGAAGAAGAGATCTACGTGATGCGTAACCCGGTGTTTTACTTACACGGCATTCCTTTTTTCTACCTGCCGCGCCTCACCCTCGATCCCCAGCGTAAACCCACAAATGTGGATGTGATCCCCGGATACAGCTCACGCGACGGTCTCTCCCTCCTGAACTCATTCAGCCGCTACCCCAAAGACGGATACCGGACCAAAACCATCCTGGATTTCCGGAGCGAACGCGGCTTTGCCGCCGGACAGAATTTTTACTGGTACAACCCCGAGACCAACCGCGACCACACCACCCTGAAATTTTACGGGGCCTTGGACGATTCCCCCTATCGGAATGACACCCAGCAAACCGAATACGAGTCGCAAGGCATCACCGTAGAGGAAGAACGCTATCGTATAAAATTTGATACCCGCCAGGAGATCACCCCCACAGATACTTTCTGGGCCAAAGCCTCCTATCTGAGTGATGCCAAAGTGGTCGAAGATTTCTTTGAAGACGATTACCGGAATGAACCCGTTCCGGAAACCCGGGTGGCCTACTCCGCGGTTGGAAATATCTGGAATGCCAATATCGATTTAACCCGCCAGCTCAATCAGGACGAATTTGAATCCGTCAACAAACTCCCCGAAGCCACGTTTAACGTTCCCCTGGTGAAAATGGGCGATTTGGAAATGATGTATGAGAGTGAAACCAAAGCCGGATATTTGGAACGGACCTATTCCGAGTTTCAACGCGACAATGGCTCAGAAGACTATGACAGCGTCCGCTTCTACACGGATCATATGTTTTATTATCCAACCAAAAGCTTCGGCTGGTTGAACATCACCCCCCGCCTCGGTGGCAACATCACTTATTACGGAAACACCCAAAATACCGAAACCAAAGTCAATACCAGCTCCACTGCGGATGAAAACGGCATCATCACCACCAGTTTTTCAACCAATACCGTCACCACCGTGGAATCTGCAGACGTACGGGTCCTTCCCCAGTTCGGATTTGAAACCTCCTTTAAAGCCTTCGGCATCGTCCACGATCAAGCCACCAACCTCGGCCGCGGCTTGCGGCATGTCGTGGAACCCTTCGCCGATTACACCTATGTCCCGGAGTCAGATTTAACCCCCGATAAAATTTTCCAGTTTGACGATATCGACGAACTGGGGGAAGAGCACACCCTCGAATTCGGGATACGCAACAAATGGCAAACCAAGCGGGCCGTGGACAACGGACACCATCAGATTCACGACCTGGTGAATACCGCGCTGAGTACTGAATACGATTTACGTTCGGATGCAGATCCCTCGCTGGGAAATATCCTTTGGGACACCGAACTAAAACTCGCCGACTGGGTCTGGACCCGCTTTGACATCTCCTGGGACACCGACGAAAGTCAAACGGACAGCGCCAATGCCGAAGTCCTTTTTAAAGACAAGCACAGCGGCAATTATATCAGCCTCAACCAACGCTACCGCGTCGACGACACCAATACCACCCAGCTCGAATATGAACTAAATCCCAAAGGAAAACTGGGCTTTAAAGGATATACCCGCTACGAATTTGAAGATGCCGGCTTCGAAGAGCAGCACGTCATGTTTACCATTCAAACCGATTGTATCGGCTATGGAATTGGAGGCAAATGGCGATTGGGGGATCGCTACTCCGACGGAAGCAGCGATGAAGATGATTACGAACTTTGGCTCCAATTCTGGCTGACCGCCTTCCCGCGGGCCGTACTGGGTACAGGGAGCCGCTAATGAAACATCGTGAAGGTTTTTCTCTGGTTGAAGTCCTGGTGGCCCTGGTCATCATTGGCATCATGGGCGCTGTAGTGGCCGTAAACCTCTCCGGTACCGTCGATGACGCAAAAGTAAAAAGCACCACCGCTCAAATCGACAACTTGGCCGGTCAGGTAAACCTGTACAAAATCCAACAGGGCAATTTCCCCACTCAACAACAAGGGTTGGAAGTCCTGGTTCGGGAACCCACCACCGCCCCCCTCGCCAAAAATTACCCCAAAGGCGGCTACATTCAAAGTCTCGAAGTTCCGTTGGACGCGTGGGACCGCCCCTACATTTACCTGATCCCCGGCCGACAGGACCAACCCTTCGAAATCCTCAGCTATGGTGCCGATGGAATGGAAGGAGGCACCGGTGTCGACGCTGACATCAGCAACCTGGAGTAAACCGGCCACCACCGGCTTTACCCTGCTGGAAGTGCTGGTCTCTCTCCTGATCATCGCCGTGCTGGCAGCCTTTCTCAGCCAAATCCTGCAAAGCTCTCTGTTGAGTCATCAGATAATGAAAGTCGACATCAACCAAGCGCCGATGGCACAACAGGCCTTCCACCTTCAACTTGCCGGGGAAAGCGAAGAACCCGTCATCGAACTGATCCCCATCGAGGAGGAAACCGAATGAATGCCTGGTACCAAGAACTCAGCGCCCCTCCTCTCACCCCACCCAACGGGATTTTCTCGCCGGTATGGACCGTACTCTACCTGATGACCGCCCTGGGGATTTTCTTTTGGTCACGCAGTCCCGACCGCTTCCTCGCCAGACGCAGCTGGAAACTGATCATTCTGCACCTCCTGTTTAACGCCGCCTGGACGCCGTTCTTTTTTATCCTCAAATCCCCGGCACTCGCCCTGGCCGATATCACACTGTTGTGGCTCACCCTCCTCATCCTGCTGACAAAGTTCTGGCGCGAATCCCGACGTGCCTACTGGCTGTGGCTGCCCTACTTCTGCTGGGTGAGCTTTGCCGTGTATCTCAACGCCGGCTTTTGGTGGTTGAATCAGTAACTCAGGCTTTCAGCCTGAAAAATCACCAGCCCAAAGCCTGGAATCCCGCAGGCAGGAATCACGCCTGCGGTAGACAGGTGCCTAGGTTACCTTCCCCCAATCTTCCCAAAAACTCGGATACGACTTCGCCACCACACCCGGCTCTTCAATGGTCAGTTCCCCCAATGCCGCCAAAGGCGCAAACGCCATGGCCATCCGGTGATCATCATAGGTCTCTACCCTCTGACCTCCGACCTCTATCTTCTGACCGCTCAATACCATCGCCTCATCTCCGATCACCTCGACCTTACAACCGAATTTGGCCAATTCGTTTTGAATCGCCGCAATCCGATCGGTTTCTTTGATCCGTAAACTCGGCAATCCCGTCAGTTTCGCGGGTATTCCCAAACCTGCACAGCAGACTGCAAAGGTCTGGGCCTGATCGGAAATATGCAGAAAATCCGCTTCAAATTTTTCTTTGCGGGGGCCCGGACGCAAAATCACCCCGTCCTCCACAAACGCACTGCTTACCCCCAGATCCACAAACAAATCGGCCAATTGACGGTCGCCCTGCAGGCTTTTATCCCGCAAGTACATCAACTTTAATTTTCCTTCCCCCCGCAGAGCCATCAGCGAATACCAATAACCCGCCGCCGACCAATCGGATTCAATCGCGTATCGACCCGGCACCGGGGATTGCGGTTCCACCGTAAATGTTTGCCCCTGCTCCTGAACTTTTAAGCCAAACCGGGCCATCCACTGAATGGTCATGTCAATATACGGACGTGAAGCAATCTCCCCCGTAAGCGTCAGTTCGATTCCCTGCTCCAGAAAAGAAGCAATCAATAATAAAGCCGACACATATTGGGAACTCACATCCCCGCGCATACTCACTTTACGCGAGCTTTGTTGAAAACCATGGATTTTCAGCGGACAAAATCCTTCATTCTTCACGTAATCAATATCCGCACCCAAATCCTTTAGCGCCTCCACCAAGATACCGATCGGACGCTCCTGCATCCGCGGAGAACCGGTGATCAAGGCCGGCCGGTTGGCCGCCACACACCATGCGGTCAAAAAGCGCGTCGTGGTTCCCGCATCCTGAGGATCCAAGACCTCCGCATCACTCACCAGCAGTGACTCCAGCAAACACGTGTCCCGGGCCGCGGAGAGATTTTCTAATTCAATCTTATCCGCGCCGGCCAAAGCCCGCAAAATCAGCGCACGATTGCTCTCACTTTTACTCGCCACCATAGGCAGGCAGGCATTCAAAGATTCAGCAGGAGGAGGAACAATCAGAGATTTCATGCGCCTGCTTCAATACCAATAGACCCGCATTGGCAAGCAAACAAACGGACCGGGGGCTTTCCAGCCCCCGCAACTTCTCCCCCTCCCTCATTCAGCTACCTCACCCACACCCCCTTTTTCAGCAAAAATGATTTCTTCAATATCAATACACCTGAACCACGATCCAATGAGATTATGAATACTTCAACTATGGTATTGATAGTTAATTCTCATTTATGGTACTTATCCTCTCACATTTCTCGAAAATATTTTAAACACATTCGACCCGAAAGGTGTTTAAAGTAAACGGTGATGTTCCTCTCTTGACACATGCCTTCCAGAGGTGGAGATTGGACCCGCTTTAACCATCACGAGGAGACCCTATGCAAACCATTAATAGTGAACACGCCCCCGAAGCCGTCGGCCCCTATTCCCACGGCGTCAAAGTTGGAAACCTGCTGTTTTGCAGCGGACAAATCCCCTTGGATCCCGCCACCAAAGCCATTGTGCCCGGTGGTATCCGCGAACAGACCGAACAAGTGCTCGCCAACATCACCCAGGTATTGGATTCGGAAGAATTACGTCTGAAAAATGTCGTAAAAACCACCATTTTCATGACCGATTTAGCGGACTTTTCCGTGGTCAACGGCATCTACGCCCAGGCCTTCGGAAATCATAAGCCCGCCCGCTCCACCGTTCAAGTCGCCGCGCTCCCGCTGGGCGCCCTGATCGAAATCGAAGTCATTTGCGAAATCGTCTAAACGAAACATTATGGGACAACACGGCGAAACCATTACGATCTTACTGCTCATCCTCATCGGCTTCACCACCTGGCAGGGCCTGAACAATCCGGGGGTGATGCAGAAATATCTGTTCAGCACCGAGGCCATCCGTCTGCGGCGCCAGTGGATCCGCCTCATCAGTCCCGCTTTCCTGCATGGCAGCTGGGGACATTTTTTCGGCAACGCCATCACCCTCTACTTTTTCGGCAGAAATCTCGAAAATGCCCTCGGACCGGGCTTTCTGTTGGGCATCTTCTTTACCTCCGTCGCCGGCGGACATCTGCTCTGCATGCTGCTCCATAAACATGAAGATTACCGGGCCGTGGGCGCCTCGGGTGGCGCGCTCGGACTCCTGTTCAGCACCATCCTGCTGATGCCGGGCATGCGGATCATGATCTTCCCCCTCCCCATTCCGATTCCAGCCTGGATGTACGCCTTTGGCTTTTTGTTCTACACCCTTTCCTCCATGCGGGGCGGAAGCGGAGTCAGCCACGAAGCCCACCTCGGCGGTATGCTCAGCGGTCTGTTGGTCACCCTCCTCCAATATCCGGTACTGTTTAAACAACAACCCCTGCTCATCCTTGCACTTGTGGCCGTAAGCGGCGGAGGTCTCTGGTATTTCCATGCCAACCCCGGACGGGTCCCGGGATTTCTCGGACTGCACGTCCGCGGAAAAATGGACGAATTTAAACAGGCACGTCATCAAAAAAATGAAGACCATTTAGACAGCCTGTTGGATAAAGTTTCAAAACAGGGCATTCAAAGCCTAAGCGACCGGGAGCGACAACAGCTTCAGAATGCATCCCGAAACCGGGGAGGAAAAAGATGAAATTTGTGAAGAACTTTTTTCCGCTTGCGCGGCTCACCTGTGTGGAAATCCCACGCCAACCCGCCCTCCTCCTCTTAAGCACCACCCTCATTCTGTTCATTGGCTGCCTGCCCTTTCTCATTACCCATAACCTGGGCGAAGCCGGCAAACTGGTTCGCGACTCAGCCTTGGCAATGATGTTTTTGGGCAGCCTGCTCCTGGCTGTTCCCGCCGCCTGCAATGCGGTCAGTACCGAAATCCGCCGGGGCACCGCCGGGGCAATCCTCAGTAAACCGGTGAGCCGCATCCGTTTTTTAGCCGCAAAATTTACCGGCGTCTCTATGGTGATGCTGGTGTTTTCCGGCATGGCCACCCTGGCGATTATGATGGCCGACCGCGCCGCCGCCATCGAATTTAATATCGGCTGGCGCTACCTGATCCCCCTGTACCTCGCCATCCTGTGCGCCTATCTGCTGGCCAGTGTGATCAATTATTTTACCAACCGGCCTTTTGCCTCCACCACCTTTTGGTGCATGGCCGGATTAATCCTCATCGCGTTCATCTGGACCTGGCTGATGAAAGAAAGCCCCCAGGACGGCCCCGCCGTTATCGACCATGGCGGACACTCCCACGTCAATCCATTCGCGGGCGAACCGATTCCCATCCGCTGGTCTTTGATCCCCGCCTGCGCACTCATCACCCTGGCCGCCCTCATGATTCAGGCTCTGGCCCTGCTCTGCGCCCTCAAACTCGGAGTGGTGGCCTCCCTCTCGGTCTGTAGCGGATTTTTCCTCATCGGACTGATGTCCGATTACCTGCTGGCCGAACGTGCCACCGAAACCCTGTGGGCCAAAATCCTCTATTGGATTTTACCCAACTGGCAACATTTTTGGATGGCTGATGCCCTCACCGCCGGCGGACAAATTCCCTGGATGTATGTGGCACAGGCATCCGTTTACGCCCTGGCCTGGACGGCGGGGATCTTACTCATCGCTTTTGGATTTTTTGACCGGATGGAGGTTTGTTAACTATGTCTGAAGAACCTGTTGTATATACCAAAGATTTACAGAAAATTTTTAAAGACTTCTGGAGACGCCCCCGCGCCCGCGCCGTTGACGGCATCAATCTGGAACTGCACAAAGGTGAAGTCTACGGACTGCTGGGACCCAACGGTTCCGGCAAGAGCACCACCATCAAAGTGCTGCTCGGTTTACTCCATCCCGATGGCGGAGAAGTGAAAGTCCTCGGCAAACCTCCCCGTGACGTGGCGGTCAAACGTAAAGTCGGCTACCTGCCCGAAGAATCCTACCTGTATCCCTACCTCGACGCCAAAGAAACCCTGCGCTTCTACGCCACCCTCTTCGGTCTTGAAGGAAGCATGCGGGAAAAACGGATCGATGAACTCCTGGAAATGGTCGGCCTCTCCCACACCGGACGCCGGCGGGTTGGCGAATTCTCCAAAGGAATGGCCCGCCGAATCGGATTGGCACAGGCCTTAATCAACGATCCCGATTTGGTCATTCTCGATGAACCCACCTCCGGACTCGATCCGCTGGGAACCCGTCAGGTCAAAGACATCGTCCGCGCCCTCGCCGAAAAAGGAAAAACCGTTTTGCTCAGTTCCCACCTGCTTGCCGATGTCGAGGATGTCTGCGAACGCATCACCATTCTCTACGGCGGAAAAGTGCAGGCCAGTGGACCCATCCGCGAATTGCTGCAGGTCGCCAATCATCTGCAGATCACTCTCAAAGATTTGGATGAGACACAACGCGCACGTTTGTTGGACACCCTGGAAAAAGAACTTGGACAACGTCCCGCCCTCGAACCCACCCGCAAAGATCTCGAATCTTTCTTCCTCGAGGTTGTCGCCCAGGCCCGCCGCGAAAGCGGAGAAGGCAGCGGCACCCGGGCCGAAGGCCAGTTGGCCGGTTTTCTAACGGAGTCAGAAGCAGAAGGTCAGGAGTGAGACAGCCCTGAAAACAAATTACAGATTTCAAACCCTCAATTTCCAATCCCTAATTCCCCAACTTCCAAATGCACAGCATTTTCCCCATTTATAAACTGACCCTCCGCTCCATACTGCGGGAACGGGTGGCCTTATCGATGTTGGCCCTGCTGGCATTGGTGTTATTATTGTTGCCGGCCGGACTTGAAACCGACGGGACCATTCAAGGCGCATTAAGAATGCACATCCGCTACAGCCTGGGGTTCTCCTCTTTTCTGGTTGCGGCCATGACCCTGTGGGTCTCCTGCGCCTCAATCGCCGGTGACCTCTCCAGTAAACGTCTGCAAATGCTTCTGACCAAATCCGTGCATCGCGCGGAAGTCTGGTGGGGAAAATGGCTGGCAGTGGTCACGCTGGTTTCGATACTCATGCTGATTTGCGGGGGCGTCACCTATCTGCGCATTCAACACATGGTAAAAACAGCCGACCTCACCCGGGCGGAAAAAGCCGAAGTCCACTCACAGTTCATCACCGCCCGGAAACCGGTTGATGCGGATTACATTGATTTTTCAGATGAAGCGGAAGCCATGGCCGAGGCACAAATCAAAGCTGGCGCCGTGCCTGAAAACTTTCCCAAAGAACAACTGGTTTCCCAAATGGAACACTACCTGCGCGTCAGCCAAAACGCCGCCTCTGCCGGAGAGTTTATCCCCTATACCTTTCAACTTCCCCATCCCCTGGTCTTAGGCAGCCAGTTCCAGATTTCCTATGAATACGATGGCGCCTCCATGGGCAACAGTACCGCTCCCGGTGCCTGGCATATCGACCTTCCCGGCAAACAGGATGTGCAAATCTTTGAAACCGAAGAAAATCCCTATGGAACAAAAGTGATCGAAGTAACCGTCGATGAAAAACTCGCGGGTGCAAGCAACCTCACCCTGCGCTTTGAAAATCGCAGCGAAGAATCCGGACGCGTTTTCTTTAAAACCGATCAGGGGGTTCGTTTGTTTTTTGGCGGAGGCAGCTTTTCCCTCAACCTCTTCCGGGCCCTGCTGCTGCTTTGCGGAATGCTGGCGCTCCTCGCCGCCATCGGCGTGAGTGCGGGATCTGTTTTTTCTCTTCCGGTCGCCTGTTATGTAAGTGCCGTGGTTTTGCTTATGCAATCTTTTTCAGGCACCGTCGAAGAAGTCGTGGCCGCCGGGGCCCCGGTGGCGGATCAAGAGGAGAGTATTCTCACCCATGGCATAAAAGTTTTTCAGTACAAAGTTTTTGAAGGCGTATTGGTGGTCCTCAAACCTTTGCAAATGGAAAGTCCACTCGGACGGGTTTCCAAGGGCATCACCGTATCCGCCGGAGAAATGTCATCGGTCTTTCTCCTCCGGTTTGCTCCGGTGGTGCTGCTGATCAGCGGCGTGGGAATTTTTCTCTTTTCCAGACGTGAAATTGGAGCGGCGGTATGAAAAATTTTACAGGCAAACGTGGTTGGGTTTTAGTGCTTTGCGGCAGTCTGATTTTGATGGCCTCCGGTTTCCGCCATGCAAGTCTCATCGAAATGCGTCGCACCGAAAATCTGCAGGTGGTCTCTCCGGAAGAAACCACCCCCCTGGTGGCGCTGACCACCGTGGCCTTCGGCGGCTTCCGCGGATTGGTGGCGGATGCCCTTTGGGTTCGCGCCAATATTATGCAGGAGGAAGGTCAATACTTTGAAATGGTCCAGCTCGCAAAATGGATTACCCAACTCGAACCCCGCGTTCCCGAAGTCTGGTCCTTCCAGGCCTGGAACCTCGCTTATAATATCAGTGTCCTCTTTCCCGAATTCGAAGATCGCTGGCGCTGGGTGAACCACGGACTCGATCTGCTCCGCCAGAAAGGTCTCACCCACAATCCCAATTCCCCCGATCTTCACTGGGACATCGGCTGGATGTTCCAACACAAAATCGGCATGGAGTTTGATCTCGCCCACCACCTCTATAAACAAAAACTGAGGGAACAGGTCATGGAAATTTTACCCGAAGGAAAACTTCCTGAGGGAGAAGTTTCACCCGAAACCGCCCGGGCACTCAAAGAAACATTTGCCATGGATGTTGCCTACATGCGGGAGCTTGATGCGGAATACGGGCCTTTAGAATGGCGGCTCTCCCAAACCCATGTTTTGTACTGGGCCAGCAAAGGTCTCCAATTTACTTTTAAAAGATACGACGACCGCCGCCTGCGCCGCATGCAAATGCAATCGCTGGCCGAACAGGTCCGCGGTGGAAATCTTGTGACCTCCGAAGACGGACTCACGATCATTCGCTTTCCCCGTATGGAACTGTTCGATCAGGTCATCCAGTACTATGAAACGCTGCTGGCTGAAGGTCCCGACAACCAATATTTGGAACTGGGGTATACCAATTTCCTTATGGATGCCGTACTGATAAATGCCGAGTACGGCAACCTCGAAGCATCATCCGGGTATTATGAAAAACTGGCATCCGTCCACGAAGAGCTGCAGCCCGGTCCGGATAACTTTAAGCAATACATTTTCCGTGAACTGGACCGTGATCCCCAATCCATGAGTTATGATCTCGCCATGACCCGCCTGGTCGCGTTACTGACCCAGGCCCAGGAACAAGTCGATCCGATACGGGCCAGCAGCTTGCGGCGCAGAGCCGAGCAGACATTTCAGGCCTATCAACAAAGCCGCAGCAATGCGGAACATCTCTCACGTACCGGCCTCCCCCCCCTTGCCACCATCGACCGCCTGGTGCGCAAATACAGGGAATCTTAATTTTTTTCTAAGGTTTTTCGGTTCATAAACGTCATCTCCATGAAAGCCACTCTCGAAGAACTCATGGACCTCTACGCCGCAGCCCTCCTGCGCTATGCCGAAAGGCTGGTGCGCAATCCCCACTCCGCCCAGGACGTGGTGCAGCAGGTCTTTATCAAATTTTCGGGACTCTCTCCCGACCAACAACCCAAAACACAGGCCGTCCGCGCCTGGCTCTACCGCGCCACCCACCACAAAGCTGTGGATTTGATTCGGTCGGAACAACGTCGGAAAAAATTGCATGAAGCCCATGCCGAAGCGCAACCCACATCCGCAGCCGACAGCACAACCCAATCCAAACAACGGGTGCTGGAAAAACTGTACCTCCTGGATGACAAAGAAAAGCAAGTCATCTTACTTCGTCTGCAGGAAGGATTGAGTTATCGGGAAATCAGCGAGGTCACCGGACTCAAAGAGGGACATGTGGGATACCTGCTCCACCAAGCCGTCCGCCAATTGGCGGGCCATTTTCAAAATGAAGGAGCCCGTTCATGAATTGGGAAATCGAAGATCCACGCTGGACCGCATATCTTTTGGGAGAACTCTCATCCGAAGAAAGACAGGCAGCCGAAGAAATTTTACACAAGAATCCACAGCTGCAACGCGAAGTCGAAAGTTTGCAAACCGTGCTGGGTTGCCTGCAGACCGAACTGTCACAAACCCCTCTCCCCACTTTGGATCCTTTACGCAAAGAAGCCGTCCTGCAAAGTCCCGTACCCAAAAAATCCAGGTCTCTTTGGTTCCCCACCGCGGCCGCCGCATTGCTGGCCCTCAGTTTTGGACTCAGTCATTATTTCAGTCCCGGCACGCCATCCTCAACACCTGTTCAAATGCCCCCGGAACATCAAAACTCCGAAGAGGCGGTTAACATCATCAGTATAAAACAGTCAAAGTCCACCCTCTCAATACCTACGGGGGATACTGAAAATGCGGATACATTTTCGAGTGCCCCCGTCGCCTTGGAAATGGCCGCCCCGGTCATGAGTCCCCCTGCAACCATCACATCCCAGGACGATTTTAAATCAAAAGACGCTGTCTTGAGAACACGGATTTCCGCAGGAGAAATGGCATCACCGCCACAAGAGACCCGGTCCTCCCCCGCCGTCTCTTCAAATTTGGAAAAAGACAAAACTGAAGACTTCAAAAACAATGCATCCCTGTTTATGTCGGACGCATTTGAAGTGACTCCATCCCCCACGCCCACCCCGACCCCGACACCGACCCCGACCCCGACACCGGAGCCCCCTGCCCCGGCACAACCCCAGAGGGTCAGCAATTAAGTATTTGACCGTATTTATGCATAGAGAAAACGTGACCTGATATTGAAGGCACGATATTGAGAAACAGGGTCAACATTCCCGGAGGTACAAAGGCATCTCCACATTTCCAGCTGCCCCGGAAGGGCAACGGCATCCCCATATTTCCAGCTGCCCCGGAGGGGCAACGGCATCTCCACATTTCCAGCTGCCCCGGAGGGGCAACGGCATCTCCACATTTCCGGCTGCCCCGGAGGGGCAAAGGCGCATAGCTTGGGGGCCATGCCCCCAAGACCCGCATCCCCACAACCTCTGCGCCCCGGAG
>JARHXX010000045.1 GCA_029269125.1 Kiritimatiellaeota bacterium B1221
TGAAACCCGGTTCGATGCGGGCTCCGAAACTCGGCAAGATAATTGAGGGCAAGATGATTGCTCTGAAACCCGCTTCGATGCGGGCTCCGAAACTCAGCAAGATGATTGGGGGCAAGATGATTGCTCTGAAACGTTTTTCTTTGATTCGTTGCAATATCACCCTGACCTAAATCATCCTGCCCAAAACCTTCCCCTCAACTCAAGAAAATCATCCTGCCAAAAAATCATCCTGCCAAAAAATCATCCTGCCCAAATTCTTCCTCCCAACCCAAGAAAATCATCCTGCCCAAAATCATCCTGCCCAAATTCTTCCCCTCAACCCAAGAAAATCATCCTGCCAAAAACCTTCCCCTCAACTCAAGAAAATCATCCTGCCAAAAAATCATCCTGCCCAAATTCTTCCCCTCAACCCAAGAAAATCATCCTACCCCCAATCATTAGTTACAGCTCCACCCCAATCCGCATCGCCTCAACCAAACTTTGATAATACCCGTCCTTCATCAACAATTCCTGATGCGTGCCCTGTTCGACCAATTTTCCGTGGCGCATCACCAGAATGAGATCTGCATGCTGAATAGTTGACAACCGGTGGGCAATGGCAATGCAGGTCCGTCCATTGCGCACCGCCTCCAAGCCTTCCTGAATGAGGAGCTCCGTTTCCGAATCCACCGAGGCGGTCGCTTCATCCAGCATCAAAATCACTTCCGGATCCTGTAATAAAATTCGTGCCAGGGCAATCAGCTGCTTTTGTCCGGTCGACAGACGGTAACCGCCTTCACCCAAATCCGTCTGATATCCTTTATCCATTTTGGCAATAAAACGATGGGCATTCACCCGGCGGGCGGCAGCTTCGACAGCCTTCTCATCCGCCCCCTCTCTGCCCAACCCGATATTATCCGCGACCGTACCCGAAAACAGCATGGGATCCTGTTGAACCATCCCCAAATGCTTTCGCAGATCATGTAAAGTGAACGATTCAATATTGATATCATCCAGTAAAATTTCTCCCGACTGTAATTCATAAAACCGGTTTAATAAACTGAGCAATGTTGATTTCCCCGCTCCGGTTGCCCCCACCACCGCCACAAACTGTCCGGGTTGAATCTTTAAACTCAACTCGCGTAATACCGGATGCGTTTCCTCATAGGCAAAATTCACTTTTTTGAATTCGATTTTTCCTTTCACACTTTCCAGACGCCGGGGGTTTTCAGGATCGGGCGGCACTTCTTCTTCATTTAACAATGCAAACACCCGTTCAGCAGAAGCCAGTCCGCTTTGCAGCTGCTGAGACTGTTCCGCCAATTCCACGAGAGGCCGGAAGAAGTATCGAATAAAATACAAGAAGGCGACCAAACTTCCCGTTTGCTCCGGCACCCACAACCCGCAGGCCAATATCAAAATGGATACCGCAAAAGCCCGGGTCACTTCCAGAATGGGAAAGTGCCAGGTATTCCAATTCACCACCCGCATCCGGGCCGCACAAAAAGCCTCACTTTGTCTCACCAACCGTTCCCGCATCCGATCCCGCTGATTAAATACCCGTAAAGTAAACAGCCCGCTTAAACTTTCCTGCGTGCTGCTGTTGAGCATAGAGACGGCCGACCTCGCCTCCCGCTGAGCTTTTCGGCTTTGACGGTTGATCCAAGTCAACAACGTGACCAAAACCGGAATCACCAAATAGAAAGCCAACGCCAATCGCCATTCGATTAACCAAATAAAAATCATCGCCCCCACCAGCAACAGCATATTTGCCAATACCCCGATAAATCCGTTGCGGACTAAATCCTGCAAAGCATCCAAATCACTGGTGGCACGGGTCATCAGCCGCCCCACCTGCAACTGATCAATCCGCCGCATGGGCAACGCCAACACTTTACGAAAAACTTCCATGCGTAAATCCCGAAGGACATGCTGCCCCACCCAGGTCATTAAATAGGCATGGGAAATCCGGAAGAGAAACATGGCCCCCGCCACCACACCCATCCAGTTCACCAGTTGTTTTAATCCAGTCAGGCGCTCAGCTTCCGAGAGAACCGCACTCTTCGGGGACAAATACATATCAATGGCATTTTTGATTAAAAAGGGCATCAGATTGGTGCTCACAACCTGCAGTAAAAGCAGGATCAACCCGAGGAGTAAGCCCCACCGATAAGGTTTCGCAAAGGGAAGCATCTGCTTCAAATAGTGGCGGTCTTTCATCACTCCTCCACCTCCAGCTGCGCCTGTAACCGCTGCCGTTCCGCCAACTCCGCAAAAGGACCTTCAGCGCTCAGCAACTCCTCCGGCGCCCCGCGTTCGATCATTTCTCCATCCCGCAACACCAACACTTGATCACAGTGCCGCAATGCCGCATAACGGTGACTAATCAGACAGAGGGTCTGTTGATTCAGTGATGAAAACAGTCTATCCAAAATCAAACTTTCAGTCGAAGTATCCACCGCCGAAAGGGAATCATCCAACAGCAATACTTCAGGTTTCGAAAGCAAAGCCCGGGCAATCGCACACCGTTGACGTTGACCACCCGAGAGGGTGACCCCGCGTTCCCCAATCCGGGTCTTTAATCCCTCGGAGAGTTGGGGCAGATCCCGGTCCAGCGCAGACAAATAAAGCGCCTGATTTAAATCTTCATCACTCACATCCGGGTCCGCAAGTTTGAGATTTTCCTCCAGCGTCATTGAAAATAAAACCGGCTCCTGAGGGGCGATCCGCACCTGATCATAAAGGAGGTCCATCGGTAATTCCCGTAAGTCATGCCCCCCCAACAAAACACGTCCTTCATCCGGATCCTGTCTGCGCAACAGCAATTGTAACAAAACGGTTTTTCCGGATCCGGTCACGCCGGTGATGCCTAGACGCTGCCCCGGTTTCACTTCGAAGGAAATATTTTTCAGCACCCGGTTTTCGTTCAAAGTCAAACTTACGTTATCATAGCGGATCTCCGGTACGGTCTCAACCGGTATGGATATGTGATGTTCGCTTTCGGTGACTTGCGGTACCGCATCGAGGATTTCCTGAAGGCGCCCCTGACTGGCCTGCCCCCGTAAAATCAGACTCATGGTCCAGGCAATCGACAAGGTCGGCCACTGCATGATCATTAAATACTGCTGAAACTCCACCAGCATTCCGATTTGAATTTGTCCCCGGATGACCTGCATGCCTCCCAACCATAACAACATCACATTTCCCAATACGAAGCCGGCATGAACCAACGGCATGGAAAAAACTTCAATCCGGCTTAATGACAGATTTTTTTGGATAAATACCTCATTCAATTTCTGAAAACGTTGCCCCCGAATTTCGCCCAGTCCCAACCCTCTAAGGATACGTAAGCCGCCAAAAGATTCCTGACAGAAACTGGAGATGACGCCCAGCTGCTCCTGCACCTTAAGATGCCGAAAACGAATGGAATGAATCAACAGAAATCCTATGAGCACCAACAGGGGCAATAAGATACTGACCATGAAAGCCAATGAAGGCGATCGGCGAAACATAATGATAAATCCAATCCCCAGCGTAAAGGCGGCCCGAATCAAACTTTGCCCGCCCATCGACATCATGTCGGCGACCGCATTCACGTCGGATTGCAGCCGGCTCATCAAATCCCCTACCCGCCGGTCATGAATTTGATTTTCATCTAACTGAAGAAGATGGCGATGAAGTCGGGTGCGCATTTGATGCGCGACCTTCGGCCCCCAGCGCATGGGCAACTGACGCATCCATTTGCTGAATAACGCGCCCGCCAGCGCAACCGCCATGTAGAATCCCGCCTGCTTCAAAAGATCACTCTTAGATAAAGTGCCCGCAACCAATCCGTCTACCAGCTCTCCGAGCAACCGGGGCAACCACAAAGCCAAACCCGATGCCACCAACGTCAACAACACGGTGCCCAGAAACAAGCCCGGGCGCAGGTAGTCCCGAATCGGACGCAATTGAGTTGAAAAGGGGGCTGATTTCATAAGGGCATCTAACCTGCATCAGAACTCTAAATATGTAAAGCGAAAGGGAGAAAGGAGAACCATCCGGTCATACCATTCTCTTTTTACCTAAACCTTGCAAAAAGAAGTCCTCGCTATAAGCCCATCCCCCATGAGTGACCAGCCCCCATCCATCCCCGATTTTCTCCACCCCTCCCCCGAAGGCTGGCAATGGGTGGTTTTCCACAGCAAACCCCGTTGCGAGAAGAAAGTAGAAAATCTTCAACGTCTCCGGCCCGCCAAAATTTTCCTTCCCTGTATCGAACGCATTCATAACTACGGCGCCCGCAAACGGGTGAATCATATCCCCATGTTCACCGGATATGTGTTTGGCATGATTCAAAAGGAGGACCGCCGGTGGTTCATGCAAAACCCCAATGTGGCCAATATATTGGATGTGGTGGACGAAACCCAATTCCTCGTTCCTCTCAAAGCCATTGCCGAAGCCCTTCAAAACGGTATGAATCTGGAAGTCTTCCCCGACTTTTCACCCGGCCGGAAAGTTCAGATCACCGGCGGCCCCATGAAGGGATTGGAAGCCGAAGTCACCGAGATTAAAGGCAAAACCACCGTTCTCCTGCGCTTGGATATGATTCAGCAAACCGTGGCCATGGAAATCGATATGGCCTATCTTAAACTGCTCTCTTAATCCTGATATTTCTCCATGCCCGGGCTGATTGCGCTTAAGAGCTGAGCAGCATATATCCGATATCGAATTGGTGACCTGCACTTTCAGTATGCCGGTCTTCTCGTAATCGAAGCGTGAGCGTATGTTCTTTCACCCCGGGTTCATCCACGAATTTTTTTAAAACCGTGTGACCGCCGGCCCAGGCCTGAATCAAAGGCCGCTCATAGTAGCCTTCCAGCAAAACCGGATCTCCTCCATCCAGCACCGCCTCGACCCGACCAAAATCACCGGCATATTTTTGATATCCCAGGGCGGCGTATCTGGCGGTAAAACGTAAACAGATCTCTGCACCGGGCTGACGGGATTGATACCCCGTATACCCACCTTTGTGGGGACCGGTTTCCCAACCCTTATTCGAGATAACCTCTAAGTCCGTCGCATCAAGAATACGGCCCGAATCAAATTTTGTACTTTCTGAATTCCGAAGCTTAAAGGATTTCAACAGCGGCGGCACCGTCTCATCCGCCAAACTCTCCTCCACAAATCGACTCAACATATCCGCAATACATCGATGCCCCGCATCGTTTGGATGCACTTCATCCGGCGAAAGATCAGCCCAGTTCATTGTCCCGGTTTCGATATCCGGATACATGGCATCCCGATAGGAAAGCATGGGCAGATGAAAATGTTTACCGATCCGGGCCTGAAGCTCCTGGCAGTTTGTCCCCTCTTTGCGCATGGTGAAGATCAAAATCACCGCGGGCCGACCCGGATGGTTCAAACACTGCCGGATAAGACTTTCATAACTTTGTTCTGTTTCCGGGTTATCGAAATCATTCACCGCATATTCAATGGTGATGATATCAGGATCAAACGAAAGCAAATCCCTCCCCACCCGAAAAGCGCCAAAATGACTGTTACTCGCGCCAATGCCGGCATTGACACACTCACAACCTTCAGCCGACACCCCATCCAGCCACTTTGCAAAAAGGCTGACATAGCCGTTTTCACGCGTAGACGCCGCGGCGCCCCGGGTGATGGAGCCGCCGATCGCGCCATAGACCAGAGGACGGTTCAAAGGCTGCAACTTTTCTTTCAGCCGTCCGGGATTCCCGTACGAAACCACGGATCGTCGGTAATGCTGCTCTGAGAAGATGGGTTCAGTCATGAAGGATCCTTTGCAGGGTTTTCGAATTTACGGTATTACCAAAACCCACTGATCTTCCAATTGCCACAACAGACCTTCAATCATTTTAGGCGGCACAAAAGAATACAGGTCAGGCGCCCCTTTCTCCCCGCCGTTACTTGAGCGCGCAATGTAATGATTCGAGAACGCGCTCACTTTGGACTGGGGCACATAAAGGGTCCGCACATCATTTTTTTGCGCGATAGCCTTCACGATATATTGCGCAGGCTCGGCGATGAATGCGGTATAGCCCTCCTTGGGTATCACCTTGTCTGCTTCAACAGCTCTACGGGTGTTCACCACATCCAGACCTATGATTTTCCCTTTAAACTTTTCGGGTTCCGCAATCCACTCAGGCAAATTATTCCCCCGTTTGTCCCACTGTTTATCTAAAATGTCACTGATTTCTTTTCGGTTACTGCCGGGCGGAATCGCTTTATACAAAAAGACCAATAGACGTTCGTCCAAAGGAGTCATTTCCTGATAGTCCTTGTTTTCATACGAGAGAATCGACTCCTCCTTGCCGTCATCATACGGAAAAAGTCCCAGACCATTTATGGCAGCCAGCCCGAGTAGTTTTTTGCGGTCGACTTTACTTTCGGTCGAAACGAACAATAACATTTTTTTCAGTGAATAATCCCGGTTCGACCAAAACATGTAGTAAATCGGATCGGGGTCGAAAATCTTTTTATCATACATCTCCTGACCCACTTTATTTAAGTAGTCATTATCCCCGATATGAATATTCAAGATCCCGTCCCCTTCCGGGCCAGGCAGCACTTTACTCAGATTCACTCTTACCGCCGTTTCCACACTTTTCTTTATCCCCCCATTTTCAGAATAAACCGTGACCCTGGGCCGCATCAGCCACCGTGTCGAATCCCGCTTATCATACATACAAACATTATACACAAACCGCTTAAGTGAATCCGATAAGGGTGTCGTGTCTTCTGCCGGAAAAACGATCTGAAAAGGGACCAAAAGGGCCAACAAGAGAAATTTATTCATAATAGATAAGGGTTAAAGCAATGAT
The DNA here is from genome assembly GCA_029269125.1 of Kiritimatiellaeota bacterium B1221. Classification (GTDB taxonomy): domain Bacteria; phylum Verrucomicrobiota; class Kiritimatiellia; order SS1-B-03-39; family UBA6053; genus UBA6053. The sequence continues at coordinate 6,822 of JARHXX010000045.1, forward strand.
TGGATGAACTCACCCGTATGCCGAAGCTGGGCCAGGCGGGAATCCAAATTATCGCCGACCACTCCGTGACCAATGTTGTCAACCATCACCACTTCCGCCCGGTTTCCATACGCCCGCCAGGCCGCGGCCCCCAGTTGCGCCTGCCGGGGGTGCACCACCGGATCCTGTTTTCCATACAAAAATAATGTCGGCGGCAACCCCTCCCTTACATAATTCAGCGGACTCGCCATATGGTACAGCGTCGGATTCTTTTCGTAGGCACATCCCAGCAACACGGCTTCCGCACCGGGAGATTCCCCGTTATCAAACCACCGGGCAATAAAATCCAGTGGCCCCCAGTAATCCAAAATAAAAGCCGGACGGATTTCATCGCCAGGAATTTGTCCGCCGCCCGCCAAATGGGGAAGATGGGAAGTCAGGGGGACCAGCGTAGACAACATGCCTCCCGCGGAAGAACCGCCAATCCCCACCCGTTCCTTATCAATCCCCCACTCTTCCGCATTTGCCTGAACCCAGCGCCAGGCATCCGCAACATCCTGCACCGGTTGCGGGAAGGTTGCATTTTCAGCTGTGGCCAAGCGGTAGGAGGTCGAAAAAGTGGTCATCCCGAATTCCCGGGCCAAATACTCTCCCACCCAGACCCCTTCATCCTGATGACCGTTCTGAAACCCGCCTCCATGCACGTAAAGTAACGCGGGCCCGGGCGGTGCAGACCGCTCAACCGGACGGTAAACGGTTATAAACTGTTGATACCCTTCGATATCCTGCACCTTCACATTCTGTATAATTTCGACTTCAATATCTGCTGATTTCATAACCTTCTCTCTCTGTATCACCACAAGTTCAGGCAGGCCTTCAAAGCAAGACGCGCCCCTCATCCTTATTCACAATTCTGGGTAAAATGCTGGTTCCGTTTTTTCTCTAAAGCCTCAAGATCCGCATCAAAATTCATCACAAGTTTTGCACGCGCAAATGACTTTTCGGACTGTATTTTCGCGGCCGGATAAAATCCCGGGTCCTTCAGCGTGGACAGCGAACCCAGCACCTCTTGCAAGCGTGAGCAAACCTCAATATTCCCTGCGCCATCACGGGCAATGGACGCAAAAGCATCCTCCATTAACACTTCTATCGAAAGTTCAGGAACTTCGATCCGGTCAAAACCCGGATTTCCTTCTTTGCGTTTTTCACATCCATCCTGCCAGGCGGCGAGGAGTCGATGCAAACTCCCCATCACATCAATGGCGGTTCCGGGATCATTCACCCCCGGTGATAACGCCCGACTGGCGATTTCTGACAAAACCACAATGCCGAACCGCGGGTCTTCATCAAAAATTCTTCGCCGGTCAATCTGAAAAGCCGCCTGAACCTTTTCAACTTCCGCGTCACTCCACTCCGATTTTTCCGACCATATCCGGCATAACACTTCCCCCTGCCCCAAATATTCACCCGGTAAGGACTGCACTTGTATTTGCGCATCAAATTCTTCTGCCAGTTTTTGCAGGGCGGCCATATCAATACGCTGCAAATATCCGATATCGGTCACCAAAATGACTTTTGAAGTTTCAAGATCCCTCGAAGTTGGCGGACAACCGTCCATATGCGGATGAACACTTCTTCGTTTGATCGCCTTCAGGCACACTTTCTCCACATTTTGAATCGTGGTGCCCATTCTTCCCAGCCTCGCAATCCGGTCCACCCAGCGGACAAAGGTGTAAATTACCACCACATAGGTCACCGCGGACAAAATGAAAACCAGAGTGCGGGAAACAGGACCCAACACTTCATTCTGCAGAAAAAACAATCCCACCACACTGAAAATAAAAGAGCCGATAAACACCGATAAAGCATTTTGGGAGGTGTCATCCGCAATCACCGCCGCAAACGAACGGGGCGTGGCATTGCTACTTGCAGAACCATATGCCGAAACCATCGCTCCGACCGCAAAGGTCGCAATCGCCAGCATCCCCCCGGCTAAAATCGACAATACGGTTTCCAGTGATGCATTTGTAACTTCCGGCAGACTCTGGAAGAGATCGTGATCGTCGAAATGCTCCGCAAGCACAATCACCAAAACGGAAAACACACATGTACACAGGGGTTTGACCCACAGGCGTTCACGGAGCCGATTCAAAAAATAGCTAAAGCGATCAAGCGCAAATGAGATAGACATGGCTCAACCCTTTAGACTTGGCATCAGGAATCAAGAATCAAATCAAATATCCGATGCCCCGAAGCCCTCTCCACTCAGGATTCCTTTTCGGGAGGCTCTGCCGGTGGAATTTCTTCAGCCTGAACCGGAATTTCAAGTGGCGTCGGTTCTGTGACCGGCACTGAGGCTTTCGATCCGAACCTGTCCCCGGCCCAATCCTTCATCTTGTCTTTGATGGTGCTGAATTTTCCGCTGGCGCGGGTCAGGCGGTCATCCCAAGTCTCATCAATCGCCTGCCCTTTCACCGATACATGGAACTTAATCATAATCATGATCAGAAACAGCGGATGTAAAAATGCGGACTTGATGTTCCAGGCAAACAAAGCGGCAATACCGATCATCCACAAGGTGCCACTTTCATTTCCGGGCATCAGATAAGCAAACAAGGCTGCGGGCGCCATGCAAATGATCCAGGCCACCACCACCAAAACTTTCTCCAGCACCACAATCCACAATGAGGTCTTGAGAATTTCTTTGGCATTCTGGGCGTAGTAAATCAGGCCGTCCCGACCTGAACGCCAGGGATTGTCATCTCCCCGGGCCAAATTGTAGGAAAAGAGGGTTTCATCAATAAACGTGGTCATGGCATGCAGAATCGCACCCACAACTTTTGCAAGCTGGTCGACTCCGGGAAGGGGAATAAAATTCGCAATCCCTTCCAGGGTCCGGTTAAAGGATTTCACCACCCCTTTAATTAATAAATCGAGGGCAAACAAAACGGAGATTTCTTTAAAACGTTCTTTGACCACATCTTTGCCATACTCGAACATTTTTCTTTCGCCATTGTCGATAGAGCCTGTGGTGACCAACTCGGTGATCACCGCAATATGCCCCGCCTTGATCATGTACAGAAAGTAGCGAATCACCGTCCAGAAAAACCAGCCGTAAAGCCCAATCCCCCCAATCATCCAAATGCCGCCAAAAATTTCATGCAGCTTTGACAGCAGGGCCGCGCCGCCAAATACAATGGCAAACCAAATGATTGTGCCCACACTAAAGGCCAGCAAAATGCCAAATCGGACCAACGCATAGGGAAAGGTTTTGCGTAGCAGACCGAAAGCCGTACCCAAACTCGCATTTTCGATTGCGAGGGGATAACTATGTCTAACCGGTTGGTCGGGATGATGATAGGGAGATGCGCTCATAGAGATACCTTGGGGTCGATGGGACGTTACCTCTTCCCGATATTTTGCAGCGATCCATCTGTCAAGCACTGCGAAACACATCCACATGAAATTTTTGTAAAAACCACAAAGCGATAGCTCTGGCGTTAAAGGTCAGGCACCCAGCAGATCAGGACATTCAAAAATGTCATCCGAAGCTATTTTGATGGAGTTGGGGGTTTTGACATTTGACCTGCTGATGAGAATGCGAAAAGGAGGAAAAAGCATTACAAACAAGGGTACGCATGCATAGGATTCGAACAAAACGATTAAGCTTCACCACCCAGGTGCTGTCGGGGCTGTTGGCCGGCGTCTTGGCAGGTATATTTTTTGGAGAAAGCATTGCCGGAATCGGCGTGGCGGGGACGGGATATGTCCGCCTGCTGCAAATGACCATTCTGCCGTATATTATGGTGTCACTGGTGCAGGGCTTCGGACAGCTCAGCCGGGAACAGGCTCTGCGGGTGGCTCCCCGGCTGGCAGGGGTGATGCTGATCTTCTGGAGCTTCGGCCTGTTGTACGTGATCCTCGTTCCCTGGACTTTTCCCAACCGCGAGAGTGCCGCCTTTTTTAATCCCTCGGTGCTGGAGGAAGTGGAGAAGATGTCGATGGTGGATTTGTTTATCCCCGCAAATCCTTTTCAGGCCCTCGCGGCAGGCACCATTCCGGCGGTGGTGCTGTTCAGCATTCTGTTTGGTCTCGCGTTAATGGAGCAGGAACACAAGGCAGGGCTGTTGCGGAATCTCGATTTAATTACCAAGACCCTCACCCGGGTCACCCTGATGGTGCTGAAACTGACCCCCTTCGGAATTTTCGCCATGACCGCCGCCGCGGCCGGAACCATGGATCCGGCCGAATTTGCCCGCTTACAGGTTTATTTTTATGCTTATATCGGCAGCTGCCTGTTTTTGACCTTTGTGGCTTTTCCGTTGATCACCTCCACCCTCACTCCCTTCGGCGCAGGAAAGATTCTCCGCACCTATAAAGCGTCGCTGATCATGGCTTTCACTACGGGAAATCTATTCGTGGTGTTGCCGGTGATGATGGGAGAATCCAGGAAACTGCTGCAGGAGCAGTACGGCGAAGGGGATGAATTTGTGGACATTCTCACCCCGGTGGCATTTAATTTTCCGAATATGGGAAAACTGATTGCATTGCTGTTTGTCCTCTTCGGAGCCTGGTTTGTGGGGAATCCGGTGCCCCCGGCGGCATATCCCGGGTTTTTGGTTTCAGGCTGGGTGACTTTTTTCGGGGGCATTGATTTGGCCCTGCCTTTTATGTTGCAGCAAATGAATCTGCCGGCGGATCTGTTTCAACTCTATTCCGTTTCCGGAGTGATCAACGGACGTTTCGCCACCCTGCTGGCCTGCATGGAACTGATTTGCATTACCCTGATGAGTACCGGACTGCTGCTGGGAAAACTCCGCCTGCACGCTCCGCTGATTCGTTTGGCGGTGGTGGCGGGTTGTGGGGGAGCGCTGCTGTTCGGCACCCGCCGGCTGCTCGACCGGGTGGTGCCGCCCACCGGGGAAATGACCGCACAGCTTTCACACATGCAACTTCCCGGGACCCCGAAAATGAAAGTGGTGCCGCCGGAGGGGGAACCGCCTTCGGGACGGCCGGGGCTGCTGGGCAGACTGAGCGGCGAAAAAGGCAAGACCCTGCGGGTGGGCTATATTCCCGGAAGCATCCCCTTTGCCTATGTGAATGCGAAGGGCGATTTGGTGGGCTATGAGGTGGAACTGGTGATGCGGCTGGCCCGGGATCTGGAAATGAATCTGGAATGGTACCCCACAAGCTTATCAAAAATGGAGGAGCACTTGCGGGAAAACCGACTGGATCTGGTGGTGTCGGGGCTGACCCTCAGTGCATCTGAAATTAAAAATGTCTCCTACAGCCAACCCTACCAAAAACTCATTCTGGGAGCGGTGACCACCCCCAAAAACCGGGAGCGCCTGCAGGCTTTAAGTCCCCGTGAGTTACGGGAAGCGCCATTGAAAGTTGCACTGGTGACGCCCAATCCCTATCTGGATGCTTTTCATACCATGCTGCCACGGGCGGAATTTCAGTTTGTCGACAGTCCCCGGGACTATTACGAAGCCGAGCCCGGCGTCTATGATGCCTTGCTGATCAGTCTGGAGGCGGGTGCGGTTTGGAATATGCAGTATCCGGGTCACAGCACCCTGGTTCTGCAGAAGGGCGCTTTGCAGAAACAACTGGTGATGGTGGCCCCGCCGGACAATCCCCTGACCCTTCAGTATCTGGACGACTGGCTGCAGCTGCAGATGGGAACAGGACTGATGGACCGTCTGTATGATTACTGGTTTCTGGGGCACCCCCGTCCTGAAGAAGAGAAACGCCTCCGCTGGTGTATCGGACGGGATGTGCTCGGCTGGTGGGAATAAGCGGAAAGGACAGTTGGCGCATCCGGACCCCCGGGCGCAGAGCCGCCTTTGGCAGGTTTCGATTTATACAGCCTTCGTCATCACACCCTTCTATTATATTTTATCCAGGCGGATGACGTAGGTGCGGCCGGCGAACTTCACCCAGAAAAACTGACGGTCTTTTTGGGTTTCGAGGTGTCCCGTGTCCGTATGAAATGCTTTCGGGGTGTCGGCTTGTTTGTGGGTTTCCAGCTTCAAATCATAGGAGGACATAAACACGGTGATGCCGGTCACCAGCAGGACGATAAAAATCGTATAAAACACGCCTTTGGTTTTTGAATTTCGGGAGCTCATTGGGTTTTAAATAAAGAAAATTTCAGGTGAGAGGAAAGGCATACAACCTGTGGGGTTCCAGGGGAGAGGTCAATCGAAAACCGGAAGCATTCAGTCCCTGGCAACATCGGGGCCGGTTCAAAGCCTGCATCATCCGGTTTGATGCCGTATTTGAAGGGTTAGAGAAATGGCCATAGGTTTCTGGAGAAGAGGGAACCGCTGTTTTAAATGACGCAATGCGACACCTCGGCCGCCCTTCCTCTTTATAAAGTGCACAGGGAATTGTAATCGTAACTTGTACTTTCGGTCATTATACTTTTAAACCTAAGAAACTTTTACATCTGAAGGAGACGACATTATGGGCTTTATGGATAAACTTCGCGGCGAACTCATTGATATTATTGAATGGCTCGATGACAGCAATGACACTCTGGTCTATCGATTTGAACGCTACGGAAACGAAATCAAATGGCACGCCAAACTGGTGGTGCGCGAAGGTCAGATGGCCGTCTTCATCAATGAAGGCCAACTCGCCGACGTGTTTACGCCGGGCACCTACACCCTCGACACCCAGAACCTTCCCATCCTCGCCACCCTCAAAGGCTGGAAATACGGATTCGAAAGTCCCTTCAAAGCAGAAGTCTATTTTGCCAGCACCCGCCAGTTCACCGATCTGAAATGGGGAACCAAAAACCCGGTCATGCTGCGCGACCCCGAATTTGGTCCCGTTCGCCTGCGCGCCTTCGGCTCCTACGCCATGCGCATCGATGACCCCGCCGCCTTCATCCGCGAAATCGTGGGCACCGACGGCGATTTCACCACCGGCGAAATTCACGACCAGCTCCGCAACATGGTCATCACCCGTTTCACAGATCTGCTGGGCGAATCCAAAATTCCTATTCTCGATCTGGCCGCCAACTACAATGAATTGAGCCAATTTATCCAGGAGAAGCTCGGCACCGAATACGGAGAATACGGACTCGAACTCACCAAATTTCTGGTCGAAAACATCTCCCTGCCTCCCGAAGTGGAAGAAGCTCTCGATAAACGAAGCTCAATGGGCATCCTCGGCGACCTCAATGCCTACACCAAATTCCAGGCAGCCAATGCCATGGAAGCCGCCGCCGAAAATGAATCCGGAGGTGTGGCCGGCGCAGGCGTCGGCCTGGGCGCAGGTTTCGCCATGGCCAATCAAATGGCCGGCGCATTTCAGCAGTCCGCCCAGCCCGGTGCCACCCCGCCTCCTATTCCCAATACCACCTGTTATGTTGCGGTAAACGGACAGCAAACCGGCCCTTTCGATTTGAATGCGCTGCGCAGCCAAGTGATGAATGGTCAATTGACCGACCAATCCATGGTTTGGATGGCCGGCATGGCCAACTGGTTGCCCGCCGGACAGGTGCAGGCCCTCGCCCCCCTCTTCCAGGCACCGCCTCCACCCCCTCCGCCGCCTCCTCCGCCGCCACCCGCAGGATAAACTGCGGGGCGCGGTCACATGGAAACCCCTCCCCCTCTCCCTTCCGAAGCCCCCGTCGATTCTCCACCTGAAGAACCGCCACCCTTGGATGTGGATTCTTCCCCGGTGGATGTTGAATTCCCCTGCGAAAATTGCGGGGCGAAAATGGACTTTTCGCCGACCAGCCAAAGGGTCACTTGCCCCTATTGCCAACACCAAATGGCCATACCGCAAAGTGAGGATGAAATCGAAGAGCTCGATTTTCACGCCTATGTTGCGGAGTCCGTGGAGAATGAAGAAACGGTGGATGCGGTCACCGTCACCTGCGCCACCTGTCATGCGGTCACCACCTTGGAAGAACATGTCACCGCACAGGAATGTCCCTTCTGCGGAAGTGCCATTGTTACTGATCCCGGACACCGCCGGGTCATCCGTCCCCGCAGTTTGCTGCCCTTTCGGGTGGAAGACAAAGAAGCGATGAAGCTCTTCAAAACCTGGATTGGAAAACTCTGGTTCGCCCCCAACAAAGTCAAGCGCTACGCCCGCACCCACAAAAGCAAATTGTCCGGGGTGTATGTCCCTTACTGGACCTACGACGCCAATACCATCAGCCATTACACTGGCCAACGCGGCGATGATTATTACGTCACCGAACACTACACCACCACCGTCAATGGCAAGAGCGAACGCAGAACCCGGCAAGTAAGGAAAACCCGATGGAGAAGCGTCCGAGGAAATGTATTTCAAAGTTTTGACGATGTGCTGGTGCTCGCCAGCCACTCCCTACCCGACAAATACATTCAAAAGTTGGAGCCCTGGGATTTAGGATCCCTCGTTCCCTACGACCAAAACTATTTAGCAGGCTTCCGTGCCGAAGCCTATCAAGTGGATTTGGAAGCAGGTTTCGGTGAGGCAAAAAATATTATGGATCCCCAAATCCGACATACCGTCAAACGCGACATCGGCGGAGACCATCAGCGAATCAGCAGCCTTTCCACCCAATATAAAAACCCCACCTTCAAACATATTCTGCTCCCAGTGTGGATCAGTGCCTACACCTTCAAAAACAAAACCTACCGCTTCCTCGTCAATGCCCGCACCGGCGAAGTACAGGGAGAACGCCCCTACAGCGCCGTCAAAATCACCTTCGCCGTCCTCACCGTCCTCGCCATCATCGCGGCCATTGTCTACATTCAATATATGTAGACCCTCGTTCACAAAACTTGAGCCAACGGCTACCCGGCAACGATTGATGACCCCACCCTACGGATTTGGACGTGGGTTTTATGGTTGTGTGTATTTTTTTACCTCAGATGAACGCAGATGTTTTGGTTTGGATTCGGAGTAAATTCGGTGGGAGATTTATCTGCGTTTATCGGCGTCTATCTGCGGTTCAATTTCTTTTTCTTTACCCAGACAACGTTTAGATGTCCGGACCGACGAAGGAGGTTCGGACGATGTTTTTATTATCACCATTGATTGTAATGTCGCTTTTCTGCAAGATTCACAATTCGTTTTTGAAGTTCTACCTGCAGGGCCTGATGCCCCTCTGTATTGTTAAGATACAGGATGTAGCGATGATGCCTAAGATCAAAAGGGATATGTTCTGCACTTTGAGTGATCGGAATAACATGCTTTCCTAGTGTGTGTGCAATGCCAGCCTCGTAAAAGACATTTGGATTCTTACCTGTAAAATCGCAAACTACGATGTAGGACTGAAAAATCAGCGAAAAGACATCCTGAATTACAGTTGAATCCTCCCAGATGTCATCTACTCGCTTGCAATCTAACGTACTATTCGAAGCTGCTGCTCGGATAGTATCGTAGACAGTCTGAAATGAGCTGTCGAATGGCATCATTACAGAAACAAGATTGGGGTCGGGCTGCACAGAGGGAACTTGAAATACGCTAGGGATAAAAACAGGGGATGTCCCGTTTCTTGTTAAAATCAGTGGTGGCTTCAGTGAGAGCGTATCAGAGGTGTTGTGAGGTTGTCAATTTCAAGCTAAGAGAGGTGGTGCCGTGCCGGAGGATAGGGCTCTGCTGAGGGGCAACCCGAGCGCCGAGTACGGTCCGTGGATAGAAGCCACAGCCGGGAGGTGGGGAGATCTCTCTCCCGGCTTCTTTCCCGGCATCATGCGGAAAACCTACCCGGAGCATCAGGTCTCCTCCTGACAGGCTGCATGCCGGGCGTTAAGTTTTTCGGCAAGGACCGGGAGGTCCCGGTATCCCCGCACCCGCCGGAACCCGCGCTGGGCGATCCAGAGGCCGGAGGCCACCCAGCGGCTGGCCATATCCGTTTCGGGCCGCCAGCGTTTCACGCGTCCAAGGTGCTTTCTGAGGTTGCGCATGCTGTTTTCAATGTGATTGGTCGACAGGAAAGTCTGATTCAGCGTGGCGGGTCCGCCCAACCGGAACCAGGCGATCATGTCCCCCCGTGCTTCCTGAAGGCTGGCCAATGCCTGTGCGTTGATTCCTCCAATCCAGTCCTCCATTTTTTTAAGGATCTCCAATGCCGCCTCTTCTCCCTGAGCTTTACGCAGCTCCGAAAAAAACAGTCGCAAACGACCATGGTGTTTCCGGGAGAGGTACCCCCGCAGATTACGTTCTTTGTGCACCAGACAGCGTTGAACCGGCGCATCTGGCCAGAACTCCAGAACAGCTTTGCGCAAGGCTTCTGCACCGTCGAGGATCACCAGCGGTGTCCCAGTGGCCGCAGTAAGTCCCCGTCGAACCAGTGAACTCAGAAGATCTTTGGATACCTCATAACTTTCCGAGGCTCCCACGGTATAACCCAAAACCCGTTTGTGCCCTTCCATATCGATCCCCAATGCCACGATAACGTGGAGTTCATGGCTCAAGGAAAAGCCATCGAGCATCAGGGCGATCATCCGAAAATCACTCAGATCTGTCTCATTCATCTCCCGGATGAGTTCTCCGGCCCGTTGCGCCCAGAGGCGGCTGATGTTGCTCTTGGTCATTCCTTTGAGTTCGTGGGCCTGCAGGCGTGCCTGATCCCGTCCGCTTACCCCGCAGAGAATGGCCCGGTGAACCATATCTTCCCATTCGTGAGGGTCCCGGGCGGCTTGGAGGGTTTTTATGGTGACTTCCTGAGAACCATCTTCGGTCCGCTCACGGACACGAGGTCGGCTCACCGCCTGGCGTTTTCCTTCGATATAGATGGAGCTTGGTGCACTACCTGCCCGGAAAAATGCGGACTCATTGTTGGGGTGATGGGAGGGGCCACAGAGCAAATCAACCTCCTCTTGTATTATGTTTAATATCGCGGCCCGAGCACATTGGCGCACATGAGTAGAAAGAAGGGTTGCGGCTTGAGTAGCTTCGGCTTGAAGAATCGTGTTGAGGTCTATATGTTTATCCATGGTGGTTTCGTTTTGTTGTGATGAACCGCCATCCCTGTCGGGTTGGCGTCGAAACCACCACTATTTTTTAACAATTATTGGGACACTTCCTAAAAACAATCCGAGGTCCCTCACGATCTTCGCTAGACACAGAGAGACCTGATTCGGGACAAGTCTTAGCGACGTAGTTATTAATGATCTGGAGATTTGCAGGGTTGTTATCAATGACTTCCTTAATCGTTTTCAGAGCGATTCCGTCGTAATCATGATCACCCCATCTCAAACTCCTGAAAAGTCTGGGCTGATTCTCAATTAGATCATACGTGTCGGTAAGAGCTCCCAGCTCTCTCCAGTGGGATTCGTTGAAGCCTTTAACGACTTGGTTCTTTAGGGCGACCAACTGTGGGCCTGTTATTATTTCTTTGGGCATGTGTTTTTTGATATTCTGGGGATAACGTCAAGTCAACTTGACTGTGTACTCGCAGTTCGGTTGGACGAATTGTTGACAGGTGGCATTTCATATAATTCGCCTTCCACATATTGATGGATAAGCCCAGAGATCAAAGATTGATAGGGAATTCCTTTACGAGATGCTTTTCTCTGAATTCCCTCTAAGTCATGACTCGTCAACCGAATATTAATTCGTTTGTCTTTGCGGAAAGTATTTTCACCTGCTTTTCGAAGTAAGGACAATAATTCCGTATCAGGATCGTTCAATTTCAAATCCCCTTGGTCGTATGCATCAGAAAAAATCTGTTCATCAGTGTCCATTTTGTTTCTCCTTAAGATAGTCTTTGGTTGCTTTACGGTGAGGAAAGGCTGTTTTTAGAAAAATCACATCCTTATCGATCACAAATGGTACAAAGTAGATGTAATCGTTGATCGGAAGAAGGAATACTCTTTGATTCGGATAAGTCGTGGCATTCGGGTGATCTGCAATTTTCCAGATGACACCTGAACTCAAGAGTGTAGCAATTTCATCAAATGAGATATCTCGTTCTCGCTTGAGTTTTTCGTTTTTTTGAGGGTTCCATTCAAACTTCACAAAAATAATGTATGCCTTTAGAGCACACAGTCAATGTAAAATTCATTGCTATTTCTGTTAAGTAGGGGCTGGCCACAGGTTTTGGTTATTGACCAACATCTTAGGAGCTAAAAAAGCGTCTTAAACGCACTTTTTGATCTTTACGGCTAAGGGAAAAAAGTTGGAAAGCCCTCTTGGAACAAAACCCGGAGAGCCCCATTGCGTCTGAAAAACAGCATGCGTGTCTGGTATGATCCTTTTCCCCTCTCATGACCCATCGTTATTAAAAACCCGGTATTCTTCGTGCAAATATCCGCCCGTCCGCTTGGCAAGTTGGGCGGGCTCGACATTCTGGTCGGGGCGGACCGTGTAATGGATCCCCCGAAGAGATTCCGCATGGGAAAATTTTGAGATGCCCTCCACCAAATGATCCAGCAGTATTGCCCCAATCAGACTGGAGCGTCCCCGCCATCGGGGAGCGACCGCGAGCGCTTGAACAAAGATGTTAGCCTTCCGAACCACAATGAGTTGTACGCCGGCAACTTCTCCGTCACAGCGCACTATAGCGGAGAGGCCCGAATCATAGCCGCTTTCATTTACCTCATGCATGAGTCCGTATACTTGTAAAATCTTTATCACATCCGGAAATGCGGCGCGGGACAACGCCTCCACATGGAAGTCTCCCCGTTGCCGGGCCCTTCGAACCACGCGTGCAATCATCGCGGCCTTTTGCTTATATGCGGGAGACAAAACCGGAATGACCCATTGCTCATGGTGCGCGGTTTCACAAAAACCAAGCGCGGGAAGCATCTCCTCTCCGGGAAATTCGCCATGGGCAACATATTGCAATTTCGGGATCTCCAGCCTCCGGGCAAGATCGAGCAGTTGTTCAAAAAAATAGCGCAGCGTGGCTGAGGAGTAGCGCCGGGCGCGATGGCACAGAAAGATCCGGCCCCGCCTCAATTCCCCTGCCAGTATTTGCAGCGCAATCACTGCCACGATCCGGCCCGAAGCTTCCCGGGTGAGGACCAGTGGATACAGGCGTCCCTGCCGGACCTCCGGCGTCGTGAGCCCATCGATCGCGCGCGGGAGTTGACAGGAATCGGGAATGCCCAGTTGAAGATTTGTGTTTTCCGGAAAGGCCGCGGGTTGAAATTCGGGGAAAGGCAGCGCTTGCCGCTCCTCGAAATCCCAGCCTTTCCCCTCCGCCGCCCGCCCTTTCCCGGCACGGCTTTTCAAGGCGGTAAAATGCGCCGCAACTGCCGATGTCGAAAAGGTCGCCGGCCCCTCTTTTTCAAGGTTTCGTTCGATTTCCTCAAGCGATTGTTTCCGGATTTGGGGTGATGCCGAAGGGAAAATGCGGGACAGAGCTTGCCGGGCGTATTTAGAAAAGGGCTGCAGGCAAACCGCGCGGGCCCGCGCGATGACCGCTTCATCACTTAGACCACTCTTTTCCGCAGCGGTCGCCAGCGTGCCCTGGGTAATAGAATGATCGCCGGAAAGAGACAACGCACGTTTGGCCGCGCCCAGGGCCATTTCGGGTTGCTGGAGGGACAATGCACACTGGGCGATCCCCAGCCAAGCCATGGGATCGTTCGGCGTCTTTCTGACCAGTGCCTGAAAACAACTTTCCGCTTCCCGATACGCCCCCCGAAAATAGGTGGCCAACCCTTTCCAGCCCAAGGCGAACGCTTCCGGACCCGCTTCCAGAAGGTGGCAATCCTGCAAGTGCAGGTTTAACCGATCCATATCGCCCGCTTGAAGCAATAACTGACAGCGGATTAGAAACAGCTCCCTTTCGGAAAAGGGCAAATCCCCCTCCTCCCCCAGCAAATCCAACGCCGCTTCCCCCATGCCCAAATTTGCGACCGTACGCGCCAGCGTCAGGCTGATATAGGAATCTTCAGGCCAAGTTTGCATTGCGGACCATAAATAGTTCAACGCTTGAATCGGATCACCGGCCGCAGTGTAGGATTGCCCCATCCGTAAAGCCAACTGTGCCTGTGCTCGGGGCGCCTGTTCTCCAAAATCCGGAACCGGCTTGTGCGCCCCGGACGGATCGCCGGAATCGGACACACCAAAATGATCGAGAACCACCTTTTTTACGTCGGAAAGCGACAAGGACTCCGGAACCGGAGTATCACCTTCATGCACCAGAAAAGCTTCGGGGGCGGAAAACCCGCTGAAGCTTGTTTTATTCTCGAGACCCGGGCAGGGTCGCCCATCACCCAGTACAAGCAACGCCCGTTCAGATTCTTTGTGGGTTAGTAAATCCGCCAAGAGAAGATCCTGAAGTTTCAAGGCCCCCGTAAACAGGGCTGGTAGAAATCGGGACGCATCCGGTTCTTCGACCGTGGACAGATCCAAGCGGGCAAACCTATTTTGTAAATCTTGTAAAAAGGAATAGCACACCATTATACAGTCCGCCGGATCCGAGGCCTGCAGGAGGGTCAGGGCGGAATGGTGCACGGAATACATCGTCGCCAGTGCCTCCAAAATTTGCGCCGCCTCTCTTTTCCGTCTTGGCCAAACCGCCTTGGGGTCATCCGAAAAAAGTCCTAACAGGCCGGGATCTATCTCTGTAGCGGAAATTCTGCAGGCAGGAATGCAGGGGCGCGCGACCTCCCCGCAATCGGGGAAGAACTGTAGACCCGGCCAACCGACGACGCGGCAGGACAGATCGTTACGGGAGAGTTGCTCCCAGATGGGGACAGCCTGTGCAACAACGGTTTCCGGGGCCCCTCCCGGTCCAAGGGATCCCCCCGCCTGAATCGCGGGATCCAGAATGCCGTGTTGATGCGGCCAACTTCCGGTGGCAACCGTCGCCCATAGCGCTTCGGCCCGAAAAGCGGTTAACGAATGGAAAGAAGCAATCTTCCGATTTTTACCTGCGGCACTTCGCCCGCCCTGCGGACTTTTTTCCAAACAGATGTCCGCATGACTCGACCCAATTCCATTCCAACCTACAAACAGGAGGGGGGTCGCCGGCACAAAACTCAGTCCCGGTGGCGACGGGTATAAAGCGCGGCGGATCCGGCAAGAATGGACAAAATCAGGGCCATTGTGTTCGGCTCGGGAATCGCACCGGCTATAATGGAAGCTCCCGTATCCTCATAGGCAAAATCTTTAAGCACCAGGGAAGAATCCGTGGGGTACTCAATTTCGGCCCAACCATAGTATTCACCGCTGTCCAGGTCCATCCTCAGTCCCAGATATCCAGAAGATCCCACCGCCCATTCCGCATCGTTTATTCCATCCGAAAAATTAAGCAATGTATTCGACGTATTGAAATCAAGACTGGATGAAATCACGTCTCCCGCATCAAAGTTTTTCGCATAATTCGTTGCTCCGACTAATTGAAATGCGGCACCACCAGTCCCCGGGGTTGTGTCGGTACTGGTGTCATTAAAAATGGAAGGCTTCCCGGACTCTTGACTATCGAATCGCAAGCGAAACTCATCATCTGCCACTCCAACTTCATCGAAGTAACCATAAACATCCACGTCACCATTGGTCATAGAAAAAATCATTTTCTCGTTTTTCGTTATTGTGACCGGCGCACCGGTCCAATGAACAATGGAAGCGTTACTCTCGGGGGAAAAGGTTGAAGCACCGGTGGCCACAAGAGCGGACTTCAAAAGCAGATTTCGGTTCGTGCATGACATGATAACAGGTCCTTTAAAATTATATTTGGAGAAGAAAACTTGTGGTCAGGATATGACGGGCTGAAGGATACAGAACCTCCCTTCAAAAGGGTTATTTTTAAATCTGATACCTATAATCAACAAATTGATCAATAGTTTTCACCTGCATTTTAAAAAAATTGTACCTGCTGTCATTTAGGCTGATCACAGTGCTTAAAAGCGGGGGCTAAGAGACATTTAAGCTTAAAGTACTTTCATAAACGATTGGCTGACAACAAAATCTAGTTGCCATCTCCTTGGAAAACGTGGAAATCGAAAAGTTTTTATCAGGAAGGGCGACGTAGGGTTTAGCCGATGCAAGGGATGCCGGGTACGATGACCGTGGTCGCGTTTTCGGGAATGCCGAATCCACCGCGTTCTACAAGGGCGGCGACTTGCTCCACGGCCGTAGCGCCAATGGTTTCGTAGGCCGGATAAATGCCACTGTAGCCGGAATCTGGACTTTCACAGTTGAACACATAAAGTCCAATGTCTTCTGGGACGCGATGACCAGCGGATTTGAGCCAGTTCAAAACAGGACGATGCATGGTGAAAATGACATCGGGTTTATGAGTGATAACCCAATCATGAAAGGTCTGCTCTTTTAAATCATTTTCCACCAGAGCAGGGAGCTGATTCTGTTTGGGGGTGAGAAAGGCGTTGAGCTGAAATGCGGCAAGGGTCATGAAATCCATGCGTTCTGCATGATCGCGCTCCATCACAAACCCAATGCGTTTGTAACCCGCGGTATTCAATTGCGCATAGACATTGCGAAGGCTGTGCATGACGTCGCGGGTCACTCGATGAATTTCGGGTTTTACTAACGAATAACCGATGGTGACGGTGGCGATATTTTGCCAGTCAAGTTCTGTTTCCGTATGCGGATGGGGCCAAGGTGCAAGTATGAGTCCGCGAATGCCGCGGGAGATCAGAAGTTTGCCAAGCTGAGGCATGGTGAGTCCTTTGCTGCCGAGTTCAAATCGATTTATGCGATAGCCCAATTCTTCCGCACGTGCCAGCACGCCAGCGTATAGGCGCGCTTCATAATCTCGTGTATGTGGATTCACATCTGCAGTAAAATATCCCAAGGTTTCTTTAAAGCTCGGGTGTTGTCCCTTTGTTCGAATTTCTGACATCACCCGAGAGACCGAACGATTAGGACTGTAGCCTAGCTGAGTAGCGGTGGTTTTGATCTCGGAGGGCAAGCGAAACCGTTGAAATTGAAACACCACAGGCATGGGCGATTTGGGCGAGCGTAACGGACATACGAATGACAATATCAATAAATATCTTAGGAAGTCAACGGTTGACCATAAGAGAGGTTGGCTGTTGAGCCCTTGACTGATATTTTAAGTTTATGAAAAAATATATGCGATTACTCTCTATAGGTTTTGTACCTTGTCTTTTAATGATTTCCTCAGCCAAAGGGGAGCTCTTGGTCTATGAAGGATTCAATTATGGACTGTCCGATAATACTACCATTCACGGTACGCTCACAAATGCGACCGGTTTATCTGGAAACTATGCTGTAAATAATACTACGGGGAATGCCTCCTCTACCTATCGCACTTCCGGCTTAAGTTTTGGCTCGAGTTTTTTTGCAACTGCTGGAGGCGCGTTAAATCAGAAGGCAAGTAGTGCCGCCGCAACCTATGCGGGGGCCGCTATAGATACGGACACCGTCAGTGGGGATTTATGGGGGAGTTACCTGTTTAATTATGATGCGGTTAACAGTGTGAACTCTACGGGGCAAGTACGTTTCAACACCACGGCCACAGGGGGATCGGGTTCATCTTGGTTTAGTAGTGCATCGGATATTTCAGGCACGAATAAGTATCCACAAATTTCCTACAATGGCTCCAGCTTTTCAAACCAAAGTAGCTTCGCCTTTGTAGAAGATACCACTTATCTGATGTTAATGCATTATAGTAACGTTGGGGCATCGCTTTCAGGAGGAGATCCCGGCGTCGCGTCGCTCTGTTTTTTTTTCTCAAACGAACTATGAAGCGTGGGTAGCAAATGGAGGCCAAGAAGCTTCTCTTACCAGCGAAGCCGATGGATTTATTTCGGTTTCAGCAACCTCTGGTAGCTATGATTTTGATGACTTTGTACAATCAGTCGCTTTTTCGCAGGGAAGCAGCGGGCTTTCGCTTTATACGGATGAACTACGGTTTGGGACAAATTTAAACGATGTGGTGGCGATTCCAGAACCTTCTGCATTTTTGATGATGTTTGGCGGGATGTCTATACTGGCACTTGCCCTTCGCCGTCGCATTTAAATTAGGTTGCATTGCCAATAGATTTTAAAATTAGTCCTCAAAACAGTTTATCAATGATTGATCTCTCTTCTCCTGCATTTACCGAAATTCAAACTGGGGTTACTTTTGGCTTCTATGCCCGCAATGGTGTGCTGGGAAGTGCCTGGGCACGCGAACAAGTGGCACGCATGGTAGATGCCAATGTGAAGTGGGTTGTTTTAACGCCTATTGTCATGCAAGAAACGTCCCATACCACGCGACAATATCGGGACTTTGAGGTGACACCAAGTGACCATGAAGTCTATACACTGATCACCTACATGCGTGAAAAAGGCCTACGGGTAAACTTGCGTCCAATGCTTGAAACCCAAGATGGAAATGGTCGATTACAAGTATGGTTTCAACCCGACCGCGAACGGATTCCGGGCCGGGTGTCAGATCATTGGGCCCGTTGGTTTGAGAGTATGACTTTACGTAGTGTTCACTATGCCCGCATCGCCGAAGATACCGGCTGCGAACTTTATGGATTGGATAGTGAACTAGATAGAACTGTTGATAAGCACGAAAATTGGAAAGGAGTAATTGATGCCGTGCGAGGGGTTTATAGCGGACCGGTTACCAGTTGTCATACCTCACATACGGGTCTAATTGATTTTGATAAAGAACTGGCACGTCCCGATCATTGGTGGCGTGAACTCGATATGTTGCAACTGAGTTGTTACGAACAAGGAGCAGAAAAGCCAGAGAGTAGCGTGGATGAAATGATGGCGATACTGGCACCGCAGGTGAAGCGGTTTCGTCGCATGGCTGAAGCGTATGGGAAACCCATCGCCTTTGGTGAATGTGGCTGTACCAGTTCGCGCGGTGCGGCCAAATCACCGCCGGGTTGGTCCTCGACGGCCACCTACGATGGTGAAGAACAGGCCAACTATCTTGAAGCCGTCATACGCAGTTTTTCGCCGGAGCCTTGGTGGAATGGCATGTATTGGTGGAAATGGGATGAGCAAAATGATCGTCCTTTGTACAAAACCGATCCTGCCGGGGACAAAGGATTTACAGTGATTGATAAGCCCGCAGAACAACGGATGCGGGAACTGTATGGCGAATTAAATCTGGGGAAGGCCACAGGTTTTGGTTATTGACCAACACCTTAGGAACTAAAAAAGTTCTTAGACGCATTTTTTGACCCCGGCTGGAAAGCCTGCCTGAGTCATGCAAAAGGCTGCGTTAGGTCCAGCCCTGCCGATCCAGACTGCGGTACTGAATAGCTTCGGCGAGATGGTTGGGTTGGATATCTTCGGACTCTTCAAGATCGGCAAGGGTGCGGGAAACTTTTAAAATCCGATCGTAGGCGCGGGCAGACAAATGAAGTTCATCCATGGCCATGCGCAGCATTTGATGTCCCTGCTCATCCAATCGACAAACTTCGTTGAGTTCTTTCGTTCCCATATTGGCATTGCAGTGAATACGGGGGTTATCGGCAAATCGTTCTTCCTGAATTTTGCGTGCGCGAATCACCCGCTCTCGAATCTCAGCCGAAGTCTCGCCTTTCTCTAGCGACGTCAGATCTTCATACCGCACTGCGGGTACATCAATCTGAATATCAATCCGGTCCAGCAAAGGTCCACTCACCCGATTTCGATAGCGCTGAATCTGATTGGGAGAGCAGTGACAATCCCGCTTGGGATCTCCATAATATCCGCAAGGACAAGGATTCATAGCTGCAACCAACATGCATCTACAAGGAAAAGTCACCGAAGCGGCTGCCCGACTGATATTGACCACCCCGTCTTCCAAGGGCTGACGCATCACTTCCAATACGTTGCGGGCAAATTCGGGCAATTCGTCGAGAAATAAAACCCCGTGATGGGCCAGACTCACTTCGCCCGGCATGGGATAAGTCCCTCCCCCCAGCAGTCCCGCGTCGGATACCGTGTGATGCGGCGCCCGAAACGCGCGTTGGGCCACCAGCGCCTGATGCGCAGGCAAAGTGCCGGCAATGGAATGGATTTTGGTCGCCTCCAAAGATTCCGCCAAGTTAAGCGGCGGTAAAATGGTGGGAATGCGTTTGGCAATCATACTTTTGCCCGTACCAGGACTTCCAATCATCAGTAAATTATGTCCGCCTGCCACAGCAACTTCCAAACTGCGGCGCGCGGATTCTTGTCCTTTCACTTCCGCAAAATCGAGGGGGTATTGCTGATACTGATCGAACAATCGATCCAAATCCAAAGTGAGAGCCTGCAGCTCGTGATCGCCTTTTAAGAAATCCACCACATCCCGCAGATGCTTCACCGGAAACACATTTAAACCTTCCACCACCGCCGCCTCTTCCCCGTTGTGCTCGGGCACAAACAAATTGCGAATACCCATTTCTTTCGCTTTGAGTGCGATGGGTAATACGCCTCGCACTGGACGTAAATTTCCGGAGAGTGCCAATTCCCCCACCGCCATAGATCCGTCTAACTGCGCTTGAGTCAATTCGTCCAAAGCCGACAAGGTCGCCAACGCAATCGGCAAATCAAAACTGGGACCCTGCTTGCGGAGATCCGCTGGCGCGAGGTTGATCAACCATCTCATCGCGAAGGGCGTACCCAATCCGCTGTTATCAAGCGCGGTGCTTACCCGGTCCAAACTTTCTTTCACCGCCGCATCCGGCAGACCCACGATGTTGGGTTGAAATTTATTTTCCTGGGTCGGGGTAACGTTTACTTCAACTTCCACCGGGATGGCATCCACCCCCATCACCGCCGCAGAATGAATCCGCGCTAAACTGAGATTGCTCCCTTCATCCGATCCGTCACTAAAAAAATCCTCTGGCCCTATCATGCAAAAAGTATGAAAGGACTACATTTGAATAGCAAGCTTTCAATAAGGCAAAATAATTTTAGGAAAGAAGATTATCTTGGGACGCGGGCAGCGGGAGGGTTTTCTTTCGGATAGGGATCGCGTGGAGGTGAGGGCAAGACGATTGCTCTGAAACTGGGCAGGATGATTTTGGGCAAGACGATTGCTCTGAAACTGGGCAGGATGATTTTGGGCAAGACGATTGCTCTGAAACTGGGCAGAATGATTTTGGGCAAGATGATTGCTCTGAAACTGGGCAGGATGATTCAGGGCAAGACGATTGCTCTGAAACTGGGCAGGATGATTTTGGGCAAGATGATTGCTCTGAAACTGGGCAGGATGATTCAGGGCAAGATGATTGCTCTGAAACTGGGCAGGATGATTCAGGGCAAGATGATTGCTCTGAAACTGGGCAGGATGATTCAGGGCAAGACGATTGCTCTGAAACTGGGCAGAATGATTTTGGGCAAGATGATTGCTCTGAAACATTTTTCTTTGATTCGCCTCCCAAAATTATCCTGCCCAAACTTCTTCCCCCTCAACCCAAGCAAATCATCCTGCCCAAAATTATCCTGCCCAAACTTCTTCCCCCTCAACCCAAGCAAATCATCCTGCCCAAAATCATCCTGCCCAAACTTCTTCCCCCTCAACCCAAGCAAATCATCCTGCCCAAAATCATCCTGCCCTAATTCTTCCCCTCAACCCAAGCAAATCATCCTGCCCAAAATCATCCTGCC
>JARHXX010000046.1 GCA_029269125.1 Kiritimatiellaeota bacterium B1221
CGCGGGTGGGGGGGCGGCAGTGGGGAGACGTGAGCGATTGAGGAGTGTCTTTTCTAGATACTCCGCATACCGCGCAAGCGCAGGAATGGGTTTAACTTTTGATCTTTTTAGTAAGAAATATTCCCCCCGATTATCAAATGAGAGAATCCGTCTGGTTGACCTCCCGCTTTGGTCAGAGCATATTGTGCGTTCAATCCATCAAGTTTTATTAACCGGATACACAACCATGAAAATTATAGATATGAAAGTCCGCTGCGTGGCGATTCCGCTGAACGCACAACTCCGCCACAACACCGGCGTCCATCCCGGATATTTCCTGCGCACTGTATTGGAATTAATCACCGATGAAGGCATTGTCGGATTGGGTGAAATCGGGGGAGGCGATCAACGGGGCGCACTGACCAAGTTGAAACCCCGCATCGTCGGCTTGGATCCTTTTCATATCGAAACCATTAAGTTGAAGGTGTTGCGGAGTATTTATTATTTATCCAACTCGCGCCTATACGGCGCCATCGAAATGGCGTGTTTGGATATTCAGGGCAAGGCCCTGGGACGTCCGATGTCCGATCTGATCGGCGGATCGGTCCGGGACAAAATTCCCATGATTGCGTACCTGTTCTGGCGCTACGACCGCCCGGGCGGCGGTGACGATCAAAGTGCCGAAGATATGGCGGATCTTTGTCAGGAACTGCACGAGGATCTTGGCGTCAACAGCATGAAGTTGAAGGCCGGGGTGATGGATCCCATGGAAGAGGCGCGGGTACTGGAACTGTGCCGGGAGCGTTTCGGTCCTGATTTCGGATTGCGGATTGATCCCAATGGGACCTGGTCTGTGCAGACGGCCTGTCGGGTGGGACGGCGGCTGGAAGATTTGGATATTGAATATTTTGAAGATCCGGCCTGGGGGTTGGAAGGGAATGCGTCGGTGCGCAAAGCGGTCCGCATTCCCATCGCCACCAATATGTATCCCAACAAGTTTGACGATCTGGGACCGGCCATCCGTTTGGGGGCGGTGGATATTGTGCTGACCGATTTGCATTACTGGGAGGGTCCGCGCGGGGTGAAAGACCTGACCGCGATTTGCCGGACCTTTAATATGGGTGTGGCCATGCACAGTGGTGCGGAATTCGGGATTGAATTGGCGGCGATGTTGCATACCGCCTCCACCATTCCCGAAATGCACGCGGCAGGGGATGCGCATTATCATTATCTCGAGGATGACATTATCGAGGGGGGGCTGTTGCAATATGAAGATGGCTGCATTGAAGTACCGAAAGGTCCCGGGCTGGGCGTGACGCTCGACGAAGAAAAGATGGAAAAATATGAACGCTATTATGAAGAGAAGGGGGACTATTATGCCCGCTTCCATCAGGACCCGCGCAACCCAGACTGGTTTCCCGTTGTGGGCGGCCGCTAACCTTTTTTATACAAAAATTATATGAGTGCTGCAGCCAAAGCCGACCGTAAAATTGTCACCGAGAATCTTTTTCGTCCCGACGCGGAAATAGAAAACCGGATCCAACGCGATACTGAACGCCACCGCAAGGGTTTCGCCCATCTGCGGGTGCAGGATGCGAATGGACAAATCGTAGAAAATGCAAAAGTTGAAATCAAACAGAGGTCGCACGAGTTCAAGTTTGGTTGCAATATGTTTCTGTTGGATCAGTTTGACGACGATGCGCATAACCTCGCATACGAAGAAGCTTTTGCCAAAGTTTTTAATCAGGCGATCATTCCGTTTTACTGGTCCGACTTAGAGCCGGAGCAGGGGAAACCCCGTTTTGCCAAAGACAGTGAGCCGATCTATCGGCGTCCGCCGCCGGACCGGTGCTTGGAAGTCTGTCAGGAGCGGGGGATTGCCCCCAAAGGTCATCCGTTGCTGTGGCAGGAGTTTTGGCCGGAATGGTTGCCGAAAGATCCGGCGTCTCTCCGTCGGGTGATCGAGAAGCGTTATCAGGAAATTTCCGCCCGTTACGGGAACAGTATTCCGACCTTCGATGTCTGTAATGAGGCGCTGGCACTGGGGGGGACCCATCCTCTGCGTGACATCGGAAATCATGTGGATTACGCTTTTGCGTTGGCGGAAAAATATTTTCCTGCCAGCACCACTTTGGTTTACAATGAGACCACTGATAACAGTTTCACCTATTTCCGGGGGGAACATACGCCCATGTACATGTTGTGTGAGCATTTGGCTGAGCGGTACCCCCTGGGCGCGGTCGGGCTGCAGTTTCATCTGTTTGACCGCACGCCCGAAAAAGTGGAGAATTACCGGAACGAACTTTTGAATCCGGTAAATATTTTCCGCTTTTTGGATCTGTATGCCAAGTTGGGGCTTCCGTTGAAATTATCCGAAATCACCATTCCCGGTTATACGCTGGTGGATGACGGGGAGCAGTTCCAGGCTGATGTGGTGGAAAAGCTGTACCGCATATGGTTTAGTCATCCTGCGATGGATGAAATTGATTTCTGGAATTTGGTGGACGGAACGGCGGCCTATTCGCCGCGGAACACCTTTGAAGGCGAAAATTTCTTCCAGGGGGGATTGGTCAATTACGACATTTCTCCGAAAGCGGGATACAAGGTGCTCGACCGACTCATCAATGAAGAATGGAATACCCGTGAGACGCTTGAGATTTCTGCTGGCAAGTCCGCGCAATTCCATGGATACTACGGAAACTATGAAGCGACCATTCATTATGCCGGCGGGGTGGAAACGGTTGCTTTTTCCCATCCCAAAATTCTCAATCACGAGATCACCCTTAAGTTAAAAGAAGTATGATCAATTTAAACCAAGAGCTGAGAGGAAAGTCGGCCCTGATCACCGGGTCCAGTCGCGGTATCGGTGCGGCCATGATCACCGCGTTGGCGAGGGCCGGAGCCAATGTGGCGGTGCATTCTTCGGGGCCCTCAGAAATGGGGGAGGCCGTCAAAAAACAGTGTGAGGATGAAGGGGTGAAGGCCTGTCTGCTTCGCGGTGATCTCAGTGAAAAAGATGTGCCCGCCCGGCTGTTGGACGAATGTGCCGCCGCCTTGGGGGGAGTGGATATTCTGGTGTTGAATGCCTCGGTTCAATTCCGGCGTGACTGGAGTGACTGGAATACCGAAGAGGCGGATACGGTGTTGGGGGTCAACGTTCGCGCGTCAGCTGAAATGATGACCCGGGTGCTGCCGCAAATGCAAAAAGCCGGTTGGGGGAGGGTGGTCACCATTGGCAGTGTGCAGCAAAATATTCCCAACCCGGCCATGGCTCTGTATGCGGCGACCAAATGTGCGCAGTTAAGTTTGGCGAAGAGTTACGCAGTGCAGGTAGCGAAAGACGGGGTGACCATCAATAATTTGGCTCCGGGAGTGATCCAAACCGATCGCAATGTGGAAGCGCTTGCGGATGAAAGTTACCGGGAGAAGATTGCCGGGTTGATTCCATCGCGTACATTTGGAATGCCGGAAGATTGTGCCGGTGCTTTGCTGATGCTCTGTTCCGAGGCGGGACGGTATATCACCGGCGCGGATATTGCGATCGATGGGGGGATGGGACTGGGGGCACATTAATTTCCGAGTCCTCCGTTTACGGAGTTTCACCCGAAGCATTTATGCGAAGGGTTTCGAAGAACCCGGGTTCTGCTGACCTTTCGCGTAAATGCTTTGGGAGAACCCTCCTGAAGGGCCTGTTGATTTATTCAAAAAGCGCAACCATAACGACAAAGGCGTGTCCCAATACCAGCCAGGGATGAAACCCCTGGGTTTTGTACCCCCAATGATCTAAGCACTGAAAGTGGGGCTCTATATGATTAGGGTAGAAGCGTTTATAGGGACGCAGCTTCAGTGCTTATTTTAATTTTATCTCCAGTCCAGGGGGAGCACCCCTGGCTGGGTTGGGGCCGTAGCGTTGCTACTTTCAGGTTGGAATGAATAAATCAACGGGCCCTAAACGAGGAACTGGGAAGTTAGCTTCTCTGAAGCTGGCTAAAGGAAATCATCCGTGATATGGAGATCAAAAGTTCTTATTCCCACCATCCCTTCTTTATCCGTGTTCTGGCTCTTTTATAATTTTCTTTTTCATATGGTTTATCTGCTGATGCTTCCGCATTTTCTGTTGCGTATGCGTCGGCGGGGTGGATACCGCAAAGACTTTGGTCAGCGGCTTTTCCGACTGTCGGAAGCGGATCTGCAACGGGTTTCCGAAGGTCGGAAACTTTGGGTGCATGCGGTGAGTGTGGGGGAATTGTCGGTGGGACTGGCTTTTATCAGAGAGTGGCGGACAAAACATCCGGAAATGAATTTTCTGGTGACGGTGAACACCAGCACGGCTCACAAAATCGCTGAGGAGAAATTGGATGCGCGGGATGTTTTGCTGTATCCGCCCTTGGACTCCCCCTGGGTGATCCGCAAACTTTTGAAAACGGTGGATGTGCAGGGCTTGGTGCTGGTGGAAACCGAAATGTGGCCGAATTTGTTGAGGCAGTTACATCAAAAACAGATCCCGGTGATGCTGCTCAACGGACGGATTTCGGATCGCTCTTATGGTCGGTTGTTGAAGCTGCCGTTTTACACGCAACGGCTGTATAAGTTGGTTTCGCTTTACGCGATGCAAAGTGAAGCGGATGCGGAGCGGGCGAGAGGACTGGGGGCGCCTGCGGATCGGGTGCAGGTGATGCATTCCGCCAAATACGATGTGGCGTCCCGGAATATGGATGAGGAAGCCCGCCGCCGAAACTGCCTGGAGGCGTGCGGATTTCTGCAGGAGGATTCGGTGGTATTGTTGGGGAGTTCGACCTGGCCGGGAGAAGAAAAAGTGCTGATGGAATTTTTTAAGCAGCAGCGGGAGGCCTTCCCGCAGTTGCGGTTGATTCTGGTGCCGAGGCACTTCGAACGTCGGGAGGAGGTGAAGGCGGATGCGGATGCTTTGGGACTGAGCGTGGCCTATTGGTCAGCAGAGGAACTGTCGGCCGCGGATGTGTTGATGGTGGATACCACGGGGGAGTTGATGCATTTCACGGGCTTGGCGGATTTGGTGTTTGTGGGCAAAAGTTTATTCCGTTCTGAAGGTCAAAATCCGTTGGAAGCCGCGAATGCCGGAAAAGTTGTGATTACCGGTCCGGGGATGAACAACTTTAAGCGGATCATGCAGGATTTGCGTGAGGCGGATGCGGTCACGGAAGTGCAGGATACGGCTGCGTTGATAAAGGTTCTGGAAGCGTCCCTTCAAAATATGGACGCGGCTGAGGCCCGGGGGGAGCGGGCCGCCTCACTGGTGCAAAGCCGCAAAGGTAGTCTTGGCCGTTCGGTGGATGCTTTTCAGGGATGGCTTTAAAGTGAATCGCCCGCTTCGAAACCGGAAAGTGTACGCGCTCTGGATTTTGGTCGTGATGGGGATCGGTGGCGCCTCACGGCTGCCGTTCACGGAAGGGGGACCGTATGTGTATACCGAATATGCGGGGGATACCTTTTGGGCACTGATGATCTTTTTAGGCATCGGGTTTGTGTTCCCGACCTGGAAAACGTTGACCGTGGCGTTGTGCACCCTTGCCTTTTCTTTTGGAGTGGAGTTCAGCCAGTTGATTGAGCATCCATGGATGAATGCCCTGCGGGAAACGATATTTGGAAAACTGGTTTTGGGCTCAGGGTTTCGTGGATCGGATTTTGTTTGTTACAGCGCGGGGTGCTTGATGGGGGTGGCGGGAGAGTGGCTGGGAAGGAGGGCGAAGACTTCTATGAAAGAAAATGACCGTCAAACGGTATGATTTTTATGTTACAAAAAACGCAAAAATTGATTCCTCCCCTAAACCCCATTTCGGGGGAGAGATGCAACATAGAGGTGAAGGTCGCCATCAAGGGTCTGATGATAAGGGGGGCGAGGAAATCACCATGAAAAAACGCCCTGATATTTTATTTCTGATGAGTGACGAACATCGTGCGGATGTGAGTGGCTTTGCTGGCAATTCCGTGATCCGCACCCCGACGATGGACCGGCTGGGGGAATGAAAGTATTTCTGAGCTGTTCCGTGGAACCGAATGCATCTCATGATTAAACAGGATCAGTTGAATGCCGGTTATGGCGGGGTTGAGAAAAGTGTATGAAGGGGAAAGGTGTTTATGAATTTTATGCTTTCCAGCCTAAATTTAATGTCTGGAATATTCTTGCGGGTTTATAGGACTGTTCTTGATGGAAAGTCTCTTTCGGGCGTATCCATGAAGAATCCTTCCTGCATGGGGAGCTTGTGAAATATAATGACAACCAAGGGAACATTCTTAGCGTAGATGAAAAAGATTCTGAATAAGCTCGGGAAATTTATGGATCACCTCTCCGGTTTTTCCGGGGGAATTGTTTTTGCTGTACTCCTCGTGTGCATGACAAGTACCGCCAAGCGTCTGTTAGGGATCGGATTTCCGGATACTTTTTGGTTCTCTCTGACAGTATTCACAGTCATGCCCATTATGGGGAAACGGCACCACCATAAATTTGCATGCTATATTTCACCTCTGTTCAATGTGTTTTTCAGTGATGAGGATGGGGGAAGTGATCATATGGGACCGGACACGGAACAGGGTTGGGGCGGTTTCTTTATAAGCATGGCGTATCTTGTTGCGGTTCTATTGATTGTCACTGCGTTTATTTTTACCGCCAAAACGCCACTGCTTTTGGGTGGCGGCATTTTTTTTTATGTATACTCTTTATGTATGGAAAAGTGCGTTTCGGCGGTTGAGAAACAGGAGATGAACAAATGTCCGGTCATAAAATATTTATGATGCCCTTTGCGAAAATATATGCGCTCTATGTCCAAAAGGCAGAGAGGAAAGGTCGAACGGAGGGCGAAGTCATCCAGGTGATTTGTTGGCTGACGGGGTATGATGCGGATGGTCTGAATCAGCAAATGGCGCAAGCGCATGACGTGACGACTTTTTTTGCGGAGGCGCCGGTGATCCATCCCCGTACCGCTCTCATCAAGGGGGGGGATGTGGTGAGCGGGTTGAAAGGTTGAAGATCCGTTGATGCGCAAAATCCGAATGCTCGACAAGTTGATCGATGAGCTTGCCAAGGGGAAGTCTGTGGATATGATTTTGCGGTGAGGATGGGTTATGGGTTTCCTGGTGAAACATTGTGGCGCATCAAAACCGAAGTTCTGAAACACGCAACATGGAAGATTTACATATGTGGAATGAACGATACGATTCAGAGGAATATGCTTATGGGACCGAGCCGAATGGGTTCCTGAAGGAGAATGCTTCGTATTTGGAAGGGCCGGTGTTGTCGATAGCAGAAGGAGAGGGGCGGAACGCGGTGTTTCTTGCTTCACTGGGATTGAATGTACTGGGGGTGGATGGTTCTGAAGTGGGGCTGAAAAAAGCACAGATGTTGGCGCAATCGAAGGGGATTGACGTTGAAACTGAAGTTGCAGATTTGGAACACTTCAGTCCGGGGGAGGGATTTTACGGGTCGGTGGTCTCGATCTCCGCCCACCTGCCAAGCCGGATTCGACATCAGTTGTATCCACGGCTTGAACGCGCTTTGAAGCCCGGGGGGATCCTGCTTTTGGAGGCCTATGCGGAGGCGCAATTGAGATTTGAAACGGGGGGACCCCAAGAGTTGGATCTGCTGATGTCGGTGGAGAAGATTCAAACTGAATTTCCCAACTTAGAAGTGGTGGCATTACGGCAAGTCGAGCGGGAAGTGATTGAAGGGGCTTATCATACCGGGCTTTCGGCTGTTGTTCAGTTTATTGGCCGAAAAAGTCCTGAGGTAAAAGTGTGAGCGGACCTGTGATGGTGGATGACCCTCTGCAGCTTTTGCAAGTCCGGCTTAAAGCTTTGGCTTGTAAAAGTGATGGATTGAGAAATGAGATTGAGCAGAAGGTTCGGGAGGCGGGGTTGCTGCAGAAATATATTTGTCACAACCAAGATGCGATTTGGGATTTCTGCCGGTATTATGAGGAGATCCGATCTGCGATTTTGGATGAATGTGAAGGCGTGACATTTGTGACGGACCGCATCGAGAAATGGCCGGTGCTTACCCGGAAGAATTATCATCGGCCGAGGGAAGGCTCGCGCCTGTTTACGAAGATCATGCATGTCTTTGAATCCGATAAATCGCTCCGGCATTTCCGTGAAAAACTGCGATACATTTCGGAAAGTTGTGCTTCGATCCTGTTTGTGATGCGGAACCCGGAGGTCTTTCATGATCTCTAAGACAGGGGGGCTGGAATTTACAATGTTCCACTGCGAGAATTTTTGCCGGGAAAGGACAATAATGCCTAGCCTATTTTGAAATATCTGTAAGGGTCTCCCCATGGAAACGTTACATACCCTCTTGGAAGAATTGATTCATAAAGGTGGAAGTGATTTGCACCTTTCCGCAGAAAGAATCCCCATGCTTCGGATTGACGGAGATATGACGGCATCCGCCCACCCTCTGCTCTCAGATCTGGAGATAAATGAAATGCTGCGGGGGATTATGGACGAGCGGGCAAGCGAGGAATATAAAGAGAGCAGTGATACCGATTTCGCTTATGAAATTGAAGGTTTGGCGCGATTCAGGGTGAATGTATTTGAGGACCGGTTTGGCATGGGGGCGGTTTTCCGGCAAATCCCCAGCAAGGTTTTGAGTGCGGACGAGCTGAATCTTTCTGAGAGCATCAGGGATTTATGTAATTTATCGAAGGGGTTGGTATTGGTGACCGGGCCCACGGGCAGTGGTAAATCCACGACCCTGGCCGCGATGTTGGATTTAATTAACCGCAGTCAGTCTAACCATATCATCACCATTGAAGATCCGATCGAGTTTGTGCATCAGGACAAAAAATGTTTGATCAATCAGCGGCAAATTAAAGATCATACGGATAGTTTCTCCAAGGCGTTGCGGGCGGCGTTGCGGCAGGATCCGGACATTGTGATGGTGGGCGAAATGCGGGATTTGGAGACTATTGAAATTGCTTTGGAGACAGCGGAAACGGGGCATTTGGTTTTTGGGACCCTGCATACCACGACGGCGGCGAGCACCATGGACCGGATAATTGATGTTTTTCCGGCGGAGCGGCAAAATCAGATACGTTCCATGCTCTCGAACTCCCTGAAAGGCGTGATTGCGCAGTCCCTCTGCAAGAAAACGGGAGGGGGAAGGGTGGCGGCGTTTGAAATTTTGAAGGTGGATCACGGCATCAGTGCGTTGATCCGTGACGGAAAGATTCACCAAATTCCGTCGGCCATTCAAATTGGTGCAGGGAAGGGGATGCGCCTGTTGAACACCTCCTTGCTTGAATTGGTGAAGGCGGGGAGCGTATCGACGAAAGAGGCCTACAAAAAATCAGTGGATAAAGAGGATTTACTGGCAGGCTTCGCCAAGGCGGGGTTGTCAGTTGATTTAGAGGTGGAAGGAGGCGCGGCTCCGGTTGCAAAAGCTGTGCCGGCCGGGAGTCTTCCGGAAAAGAAGGTGGTGCCGGAAGAAAAGAATATGTGGGGGAAAAAGAAAAATATTAAATTTGGCAAGAAGCCGTAATTGCGTTGTTTGGTGCCGGGAGCTGTGGTGTTGGCTTCCAAATGTTGCGAGGGGTTTCCGTTTGACTCCAAGTGAATCCTGTTTAGCTTTCCGGGTTATGATGAAACAAAAATCTGGTTTGAAGGTGAAAGTATGGATGTGGCTGTGGTTGGCGGTGTTTGGGGGAGCCGAGCTGTTCGCTTTGGAAGGGGCGGGAGTGGGAGAGGACGTGTTAAAGGGGGTTCATAATGCCAAAACATCGCAGGCGGCGGCGGATGTGATTCGCAGTGCTGAGAAGGAGCCCCGGCTGGCCCTGGCCGCCTTGGGCATGTATTTGCGGTACCACAAAGATTTTTCGGGAATGGAGTCGGTTGATCCTATTCTGTTGTTGGCCAAACGTCCGGGCTTGCGTGACCGGGTGGCGCTGGTGTTGGCGTTTAACCGGGGGATGCGCCGAAAGAATGACAATCTGGGCAAGGTGATTCAGCATCTTGCCGGCCATACCGATCCGGCGGCCCGAGAATTGGCCGCAGCCACGCTGGCCACGTTGAGCTGTCACCGCTACATCACCAACCCCGAAGTGTATCCGTCGCTGCGAAATGATGAAAAAAAGCGGGTGAAGTATGCACGAAGTGTGGAAATACCGATGCAAAGCTGGATGGATTCGCCTCCCGGCAACATGAAGAGCCGTAAAACCCATAACCGGAAGATGCCGAAGATTCCGATGGGGTTGTTCACGGAATCCTATGGGGACACCCGGGTGTTGGCCACCATTGCGGCCGCGTTTGACGGATCTCCGGAATATCATGATGCCGTCTATGATCAGGGGCGTGCGCAGGGAACTTTGGCCGGGGCCATGTTGCTTTATTTCTCCAGGCAAAAGGAAGTGTTGACAACCGAAAATGCCCAGATGTTGTTTAAAGCGGCTTTCGCGCAGGGAGCTGCAGTGCCGATAATTTCCCGGGCCAGTCGCGGTCCGCAGATTCGCACCCGCTTCTCTCCCTTACTCCCCGGAGAAGTATTGGCATGTATGGCGGCCGGGCAATTGAAACTGCCTGAATTGCAATCTTTGGTGGAATTTGCGTTGGCTCATTCGGATACCGCAGTGCAAATAGAGGCGGTTCGGGCCCTGCGTTCCTATGGATTAAATGAACAGAGTATTATCACGCTGGCCAAGTTTTTGCCGCAGGCCTCCGGGCCGGTATTGCCGGATTTGTGTGCCACTTTGGGACTTTATCCGGATGCGCGCATGGTCCCGTTGCTGTTGCTCCGTTTGCAAAAGGAAGAGGGGCGCTACCGATTGGATTTGTCACATGCTTTGGCCAGTATTGCCGGGCATCAGGAGGGGGGGAATACCGAGGAGTGGATTGACTGGTGGAAAAAAACACGGTCGGTTTTTGAAGTGGACCGGGCGGCCTCCAAAAAGTTTTGGAACGAAACGCCGGTACAAACCATGTCTGCACGGTCGTACGGAAGCTTTTATGGCATGTCCATTTACAGTCACCGGCTCGCTTACGTGGTGGATACATCTCTTTCGATGAAGGGGAGCCGGATCAATTCCCTCCGGGAAAATTTCACCCAGTCTTTGGAAAGTCTCAAGCCGGTATCGGGTCAGGTGGGCTGGCGGAAACCTGAGGTACGGTTCAATATCATTGATTTTGGCGGGGATGTGGTGGCCATGGAATCGGAAGGGTTGACTGATGATATTAATGAAGGCTTGAACCGGGTGGAAGAGATGCCATTAACCTATGGAACGAGGACTTATGATGCGTTGGACCGGGGCTTGGAGCTGGAAGGGGTGGACAGCATCTATTTTCTTTCGGATGGTGCGCCTTATTGGGGGCAGGTTGAATCATGGTCGTCGGTATTGGAAGCGTTGGATTTATTGACTTTGCATGATCCGGTAGCGATTTGGTGTGTCGCGTTTGATCCCAAAGGGGACAACGGGAAGGCCATGAAGACTCTGGCCCTGGAAAATTCAGGGCTGTACGCGACCCCATAAAGCGCATGTTTGAAAATTTTGAACGTGGTGCCGCATGATGAATCGCCATCATAAAATGA
Source organism: Kiritimatiellaeota bacterium B1221 (assembly GCA_029269125.1). Classification (GTDB taxonomy): domain Bacteria; phylum Verrucomicrobiota; class Kiritimatiellia; order SS1-B-03-39; family UBA6053; genus UBA6053. The sequence goes on from JARHXX010000046.1 coordinate 11,534, forward strand.
ATTACGTCGAATTTCCCGGCCGGGATCCTGCCCTGACAAAAAGTTTTTTTGAAGCTGCGTTTGCATGGAGGTTTGAAGATTATGGTCCTGATGACACCGCTTTTTCCAATGAAGGCTTGGATGGAGGCGTTTTCAGGTCTGATCAGCTTTCATCGGCCGCGAATGGGGCGGCATTGACAGTTTTTTACAGTGAAGATCTGGAGAGCACACAGCAGGTGATTGAACGGGCAGGGGGGAAGGTGATCAAAGAAATTTTTGGGTTTCCCGGGGGACGCCGATTCCATTTTACGGAACCCGGTGGAAACGAATTTGCCGTCTGGCCGGATCACGGAGAGAGATCAAAAGGGTAAAAAAAGCCTTTGTTTTAAGGCGATTCCCTTGAATTGTGCATACAGTCTGCGCCCTACAAACGCGAACACTCCGAGATGTTCCCTTAATTGCCTATAGTCTGATGCTATGACAATACTGTTGGATTATAACAAAAAATCATTCTGAGTGATTTTTGCGTTTGACCTGATCGATTTCTTGGGATTAAACAAGAAGTTCACAAAAAGTGAAATTTTTAACGATTGCGGGCGGTATTGTTCATCGAATGATGGTATATCGCATTAAATCAACCCCTTCGACGCCTATGTCATCGCAACTTTTTACATCGAAACACAACACGCTCGCGCGGCTGACTCTTTTGCTCTTTGTAGCGGGAGCTGCTGGTTTTTTAGGGTTTATGGATATGCTTCACCGCTCTCCCTATGTGCGCTATACCAAAGTACGCCGTGAGCAGCCTATTCCCTTTAGTCACAAACATCATACCAGTCTGGGCATTGACTGCCGCTACTGTCACACCTCGGTGGAAACAAGCAGCTTTGCGAATATTCCGCCCACGCAGACCTGTATGAACTGTCACAACGTTATGTGGAACGATTCTCCCATGTTGGAGAAGGTGCGTGAGAGTTATGCGAATGATGAGTCCATTGAATGGACCCGGGTGCATGATTTGCCTGACTTTGTGTATTTTAATCACTCCATCCACGTGGCCAACGGGATTGGTTGTTCGACTTGTCACGGACGGGTGGACCAGATGCCGCTGATGTGGCGGGAAAAGCCCTTGTTCATGAAATGGTGTCTGGAATGTCACCGGGATCCGTCGCAGTTTGTGCGTCCGGACGATAAAATTTTCGATATGGCCTTCGATCCGAAGAGCCAAAGCCAGGAGGAGCGTGATGCTCTGGTGGAAAGCTACGGGATCGACACCTCCAATCAACGCCTTACCAACTGCTCAATTTGTCATCGATAATGAATACGGACACCCCTACATCTTTTGGCGATCAGAACGGAATTCTCGACTTGCGCAGCATGCGTGAGGTGATGAAACAGGACTGGGAGCAACGCGACCGTCGTATGTACTCCAGCTATTTGGATCGCGACGCCACTCAACTTCCCTCACCGGCGCCGGCGGCCCGTGATGAGGAGACGGACACCGGTGTAAACCGCCGTAGTTTCATGAAATTGATGGGAGGCAGTGCGGCTTTGGCTGGGTTGGCGGCCTGTACGCGTCAGCCCAAAGAACTGATTGTTCCTTACGTGAAAGCACCGGAGGAGATTATCCCCGGTAAACCGCTTTTCTATGCGACCGCCCGGATGTTCGGCGGATATGCCCAGGGCATTATGGTGGAGTCCCACATGGGGCGTCCGACCAAAGTGGAAGGCAATCCTTTACATCCCGCGTCTTTAGGTGGAACCGACACTTTTTCACAGGCTTCGGTACTGGATCTTTATGATCCAGACCGCTTGTCAGGTCACCGCAAAGCGGGCATCCCCAGTGATTTTAATACCTTTAAAAAAGATCTGCAGCAGGCGATGGCCGACACGCCCTCCGGAAAAGGGCTGCGGGTATTGCTGCCGCACAGTTCTTCCGTCACGGAAAAACGGTTGTGTGAAAAGCTGTTAGAAAATCTGCCGGAAGCGCAGATTCACGTGTTTGACCCGGTGAGCGCTGAAAATGAAGCGCTGGGACTGGAAAAACTCTTTGGCAAGCCCATGCAGTCTGTATTGCATTTGGACAAAGCTGATGTGGTGGTCAGCTTTGACAGCGACTTTATGGGATGGAGTCCCGCCAAAGTTCGTTATGCCAAGGATTTTTCTTCCCGCCGTCGTATTGTGGACGGTGCGCATCGTAACCGTTTTTATGCTGTAGAGTCGACCTTTTCGGTCACCGGTTCCAATGCGGATGACCGTTTGCCGGTTCGCGCCGGACGGGTGGAGGGCATTGCCCGGGCAGTCGCTGCCGGACTGGGGATGCAAACGGCCGCGCCGGAATTGAATGAGCGGGAAGCCGCATTTGTGAAGGCCATGGTTTCCGATCTGAAAAAGGCCGGAAAAAAGGCTTTGGTTACGGTCGGCCCCCATCAATCCGCCGCCTTGCACGCCCTGGGCCATTTAATCAATGTGCAGCTTGCTGCGGTGGGCACCACCATTGAATTTATTGAGCCGCAACTGAACGGTCCGGTAAAAGTACAGGAGGATTTCATGAACCTCGTGCGGGATATGCATGATGGCGAAGTGAAGGTTCTGGCGATGCTGGATGTGAATCCGCTGTACAACGCGCCGTTAACTTTGCGCTTTGAGAAAGCCTTGGAAAATGTGGCGTTCAGTTTTCAATCCGGTCAGTTGTATGACGAAACAGCCCGGAAATGCAGCTGGGCGCTGTCCAGCACTCATTATCTTGAAACGTGGTCGGATATGGCCGCTTTCGATGGCACGCTGTCGATCGCCCAACCGCTGATTGCACCCCTGTATGAAAGCAAAAGTCCGCTGGAATTGCTTTCGGTAATTGCGGGTGAAGAGATGAGCGCGTTTGAGCTGGTACAGGAAACGTGGAAAGCCCGCACGGGGCTGGGTGACGACGAGGACGGATTTAACCGGTTTTGGCGGACGACCCTGCATGACGGATTTATTAAAGGATCAGCTGCCAAACCCTGGAAGGGGCTCAAAGCGAAATCCGAGGTACTGTCCGAAGTATATGAGGATCCGCAAGGGGAATTTGGACTGGAAGTGGTTTTTCAACCGGACGCCCGGGTCTGGGACGGTCAATTTGCCAACAACCCCTGGTTGCAGGAAATGCCGGCGCCGATCAGCACTCTGACCTGGGATACGGTCTTTACGATTTCTCCCAACACCGCGAAAAAATATAAAATCCGTCTCACCAACGAAGGAGTTCAGAAGCGGACGGTGGTGAAACCGAAAGTGCAGATTATCGAATTGAATGTGGACAAGCGCACGTTGCAGGGACCAGTTTTGGTGATCCCCGGACATCCCGATGACACCGTAATGGTCACCCTGGGGGGCGGACGTCAAGTGGGTAAAGTTGCCAAAGGGGTGGGCTACAATGCGGCGGCCCTACGCACCGGAGCCGAGCCCTGGATTCAGCAGGGCGCCACTGTGTTGGAACTCAACCGCTTTCAGGAACTGGCGTTGACCCAGGATCATTTCCCGTTGCAGGCGGATGGTCGCGCACTCATCCGTGAGGCGGGCCTGGATCAATACAAGCAAGTGCCGGATTTCCCCACGCAAATGGTGCATCAATTTTCGAAAAAGTTCACCTTGTATCCTGAATGGGATTACAGCAAGGGACTGCAATGGGGCATGGTGGTCGACCTCAACACCTGTATTGGCTGTAATGCCTGTATGGTGGCCTGTCAGGCGGAAAACAACATTCCGACCGTAGGCAAAGATGAGGTGATGAATGGCCGTGAAATGAGCTGGATCCGGGTGGACCGTTACTTTGAAGAGCTTGACAATGGTGAAACCCGTTTGCACGTGATGCCCATGGCGTGTGTGCACTGCGAGAATGCGCCTTGTGAAACGGTATGTCCGGTGGGGGCGACCATGCACAGTGCGGAAGGTTTAAACATGATGGTGTATAACCGTTGTGTGGGAACCCGTTACTGCGCCAATAACTGTCCTTACAAAGTCCGTCGATTTAACTTCTTTAAATACACCGACGAAGAGACCGAAAGCATCAAGCTGCAGCGCAACCCGGATGTAACGGTTCGCTTGCGCGGGGTGATGGAAAAATGTACTTACTGCGTACAGCGTCTGAACTTGGCCCGTATTGATTCCAAAGTAAATGACCGTCCTTTCAAGGACGGGGATGTGGTGACCGCCTGTCAACAGGCCTGTCCCACGGAAGCAATTACCTTCGGAAATATTATCGACCCCAACAGCAAAGTGGCACAGTTGAAAGCTTCCGGATTGAATTACACCATTTTGGAACCGCTCAATACCCGGGCGCGCACCAGTTTCTTAGGAAAAGTACGCAACCCGAATCCCGAGTTGGAACCGAGTATTTTGAAACCGCTGACCTTCAAGCACGGTCCGGGAGGGGCGCATGGAGAACATGCTGCACCTGAAGGGCACGCGGCTCCCCACGGAAGTGACAAAACCCCAGCAGGAAAACCTTACCCTGAAATGAAAGGGCACTGATTTTTGGAGAAATTTGAATTATGTCCCATGAAGTAAAAAGAGATCCGGACGGGCAGTTGCCCTTCATCAGCGGTCATTCCCTGTCCTCGGTCAGTGAAAAGATTTCTGATGTGACCACCATGCCTATCAAAAAGATGCCCAAGTTTTGGTACGGGGGCATGTTCCTCGGGCTTACGGTGGTGCAACTTTTGTTTTTCGCTATATTCGTGCTGGTAACCCGGGGAACGGGAATTTGGGGATTGAACAACCCGGTGGGGTGGGGATTTGCGATTATTAACTTTGTATGGTGGATTGGAATTGGCCATGCGGGGACTTTGATTTCCGCGATTCTGTTCCTGTTTCAACAGGACTGGCGGATGTCGATCGCCCGATTTGCGGAAGCGATGACGCTATTTGCGGTGGTTTGTGCGGGTCTGTTCCCGCTGTTGCACGTGGGCCGTCCCTGGTTGGTGTACTGGTTGTTTCCTTATCCCAACACCCTGGGCATGTGGCCGCAATTCCGTTCTCCCCTGTTATGGGACGTATTCGCGGTATCCACTTATGCGACGGTTTCGATTATGTTCTGGTTCACCGGTCTGGTTCCTGATTTGGCGACCATGCGGGCCAAAACCGATTTGGTTTGGGCCAAGAAGATTTATCACGGCATGTCCCTAGGCTGGACGGGCGCGGCCCGTCACTGGCACCGTTACGAAATTGCCTATTTGTTGTTGGCCGGTTTGGCGACCCCCTTGGTACTGTCGGTTCACTCGATCGTATCTTTGGACTTCGCGGTTTCCAATGAACCCGGCTGGCACACCACCATTTTCCCGCCTTACTTTGTGGCGGGGGCGATTTTCGCCGGTTTTGCGATGGTACTGACCTTTATGATTCCGGTACGTGCCATTTACGGCATGAAAGATCTGCTCACCGAACGCCACATGAACAACATGTGTAAAGTAATGCTGTTCTCCGGTTTGATTGTGGCCTACGGATACGCCATGGAAATTTTCTTCGGCTGGTATTCCGGTTCACCCTTTGAACGTTTTATGGTGCTCAACCGTGCAGACGGACCGTACGCTCCCAGTTACTGGGCGTTGATTCTCTGTAACGTGATGGTTCCGCAGTTGCTGTGGAGTTACAAAATCCGGACCAATCCGCTGATGGTGTTTATCATTTGTCAGTTCATTTCGGTCGGGATGTGGCTGGAACGTTTTGTGATTGTGATTATTTCTCTCCACCGTGATTATTTGGATTCCAGTTGGGCGATGTATGCCGGGACCCGTTGGGACTGGGCGATGTACATTGGCACCATGGGACTTTTCCTCACGCTGGTCTTTATCTTCATCCGTACCCTGCCGATTGTGGCGATCTTTGAAATGCGCGAACTGGTGCATAAAGAAGAACACAAAGAGGACTCTCATTAAGGGCTCAGAACATGTTTAAACCAAAAAATATTCAAACTTACGGCGTAGTGGCCGAGTTCTCCAGTAGTGACACCATTTTGGAAGTGGCGACCAAAGCCCATGAAGCCGGTTACCGGGTCATGGAAGCATACAGTCCGGTGCCGGTTCACGGATTGGATGAAGCGTTAGGCCGTAAACGCAGTATTCTACCCTGGCTGGTTTTCGGCGGCGGTACTTTCGGTTGCCTCGGAGGCCTGTTCATGCAATACTGGATGGCGGTGATTAACTATCCCTGGAATGTGGGAGGGCGACCCACCTTTAGTTGGCCGGCCTTTATTCCGGTGACCTTCGAGTTGACCATTCTTTGTTCCGCTTTGACTACGGTCATTGGCATGTTTGCTTTAAACGGCCTGCCCCGTCCGCATCATCCGATTTTCAACACCCCGAATTTCGACCGATCCACCCTTGATCATTATTTCATTTGCATTGAAGCAAAAGATCCCAAATTTAATGAGCAGGATGTCACCGCATTTCTTAACGAATTCAAACCTGAAGCCGTAAACACCATCACTGATGCCTGAACGGAATCCACTTATGACGCTTCTCAAGACCTTTCGACTCCCCTATTTGTTCTTCGGCTTAGGCCTGCTGTTTACGGCCGGTTGCGGTCCCTTGTTTGATATTCGTAAGGCGATGTATGATCAGCCGAAGTACGAGCCTTTAGAAGCGACGGACTTCTTTGGTGACCGCCGTTCCGCGCGTCCGCTGGTTGCCGGCACGGTGGCGCAGGGGCATCTCCAGCTCGACGACCATCTTTATTTGGGCATTGAAGAGGAAGACGGCAACTACCGTCAGGCCCAGACGTACCCCTTTGAAATTACCGCCGAAGATTTGGACCGGGGACAGGAGATGTACAACATTCACTGTTCCGTTTGTCACGGGAAGTCCGGACATGGCAATGGTATGGTGGTGCAACGCGGATACAAAACCGCCCCCAGCTACCACCGCGATGCTTTACGCAAAGCGCCTCCCGGATATTTTTATGCGGTGATCCTGAACGGATTTAATGAAATGCAGCCCTATGCCCACCAAGTGCCGGTTGAAGACCGCTGGCGGATTGTGGCCTACATCAAAACCCTGCAACGCAGTCAATTTGCCCAAGAAGAAGATCTGGAAACCATTCAACAGTTTATGGACCAGGTCCCTCCAACCCCCTCTTCAGAACACTCTGCTACGGAACACACGAATGAGCACTGAGCTTCCCCATTTACCTACGAAACTGAAAGAGATGCAATCCCTTTCCCTGCTGATTGCAGGGGTGGGTCTGAGTATCATGTTCCTTGCCTGGATTTTCGGCGTGGCCAATTTCTACCAGGGGTATCTGGTGGGCTGGTTGCTGGCGATGGGGTTTGGCGCCGGTGGCATCCTGATTCTGTGTATTCATCATCTTGCCCATGGCGGATGGGGATTTTTGCTGCGGCGGATTGCGGAGGCTTCCGCATTGACGCTGTTGCCGATCATGCTGCTCTATTTGCCGATTTTGTTTTCACTGGATAGAGTTTATCCCTGGGCGATTCGGGATGCCAATGGTGTTTCGGTTTATGCCAATGATCCGGTGGTGGGTGCAAAATTACACTATTTGAACCACGGTTTTTTCTGGTTGCGCTGGATCATCATTACGGCGATATGGAGCGGAGCCGCGATGTTGTTTTCGAAATTCAGCAAACTGCAGGACGAAACCGGTGACATGAAATGGCGGCGCAAAATGCGTTTTATTGCCGGCCCCATGGCTTTGATTTACATTTTGACCCTGACGGTGGGTGCCGTGGACTGGGTGATGTCGCTAGAGCCGGCTTGGTTCTCCTCTATTTTTGGGGTGATGTTGGCGGCCGGCCATATGTTGAGTATGTTGACCTTCGGTATAGTGTTTCTGACCTGGTTGTCCAAGTGGGAACCGGTTAAAACGGCATTTACGGCCAAACGCCAGCATGACCTGGGTAAACTGCTTTTCGCATTTGTGGTTTTCTGGACGTACATTGAACTCTCCCAGTTTATTATTTACTGGCATCCCAACTTAAGTGAAGAAATCACCTGGTACATGAACCGACAGGTAGGCGGCTTTAATGGACTGTCCTGGTTCCTGTTCATGGCCCAGTTTGCGATTCCCTTTTTGGTCCTGATCTCCCGGAGCACCAAACAAAACCGCAAAGCACTGTTTTATGTGGCATTTTTCCTGATGGGGATGCGGATCATTGATCTCTATTGGATGATTGCACCGAGTATCAATATGCCCGTTCCTGAGGCACGGGCGCTGTATCCGGCAGAAACCAAAGCGATGTCCGGTTCCGCGTTCCACTTGTTGGATATCGTGGGCGTGGTCAGTTTTGCCGCGCTGTGGTTCGGATTGTTTCTGAAGAACTTCCGATCCCGCCCGATCCTCCCCGTAAATGACCCGTATTTTTCCATCAATGCAGAAATCAAGGATGCTGAAGCATGAGTGACGCAGATTCCAAAGAAAACGAAGAAGAAGTAAAACCCGTTGAAACCGAAGCCGCAGAATCGGTGGTGGATGAAAACGGCCCCGTAAACGTGGATCATCAAGACAATGATCTGGATCTCAAAACCGTAAAGAAATTCATAATCGGTTCCTTTGTGGTGACCCTTGTTTTCTTTGTCTTGATGTTGATTGTGTTGAAGTTCTACAAAAATGACTTTGAAGAAGAGCGCGGGGTGGCCACCGAAGAAACCCGTCAGATCCCCGGAAAAGACGATTCTTTGTTACAAACCCGGCCGCTCATGGACCTGGCAGAATACAATCAGGCTGAAGAGGTACGTCTCACCACGGCGGGCACGGAAGAGGGGACCACCGTTATTCCGGTGGAAGCTGCCAAAGAATTGATGTTGAGTGAGCATGCTTTCCCCACCGCAGCCACGACTTCGCAAGAAGAGAAAGAAGCAGTGGTGGATGTTCGGAAAGAGAAAGAAGTTGCCAAGACCGGGCCGGAAACATCCGCCACAGCCGCTGCGCCCGCCGAAGTTCCGGCAACCCAAGAAAATGCGGTTGAAGAAGAAGCCGAACCCGCACCCGACCCCGCCATGGTTGCGGCAGGTAAAACCCTTTGGAAAACCAACTGCCTGGTTTGCCACTCCGGAACCAAAACTGCGATTGGACCCAATATTGAGAAAGCATATGGCAGCATGCGGAAACTTGAAAACCATGATCCGATTCTCATGGACACGGCATACATCATCAATTCCCTCAATAATCCGGCTGAGCATATTGCCAAAGGATATCCGCCGGTAATGACTTCTTTCAAAGAAAGTCTTCCCGATGACCAAAAAGCGAAACTTGCAGCTTATTTGCAGTCACAGGGAAAACCGATCATGAAAGCGAAACCCAAGCCGATTGCCACTGCGGTTCCTGCTCCTGTGGTGAAACCCACTGCGGTTCCGACGGCTGCTCCTGCGGTTGAAGCGCCGGAAGTACCGGAAGTGAAACCCACAGCGGTACCGGCAACACCGGCTGCACCTGTGGCTCCGGAAAAACCCGCGGCCCCGGCACCTGAAAAAGGGAAAGCGTCCAGTGGAGTGATCTTTATCTGATGAGGAGGATCCATTCCATACCGAAGACCCTTTTGGGTTTAGCCCTGTTAACCTCCTGTGCGTTTGCTCAGGAGGTTGAAAACCCTTATGTGCCCAAAGACCCGCGCACGGAACCTTTCCTCAGTGTGGAGTTCAGTCCTGTTTTGGATACGCCGGTTCCTTTGGACCTGGAATTCCTGGGCGATGACGGGGTCCAGTCCACGCTGCGTGACCGCCTAATTGAGGGGAAACCCACGATTTTGGCCATTGTCTATTATCGTTGTCCCACCATGTGTAACCAAATTCTCAATGGATTGGTGCAAACACTGAAAGAAATTGATTACAAACCCGGCGAAGATTTTAATCTGTTGGCGGTGAGTTTTGATCCGGAAGAAACCCATGTCACGGCTGCCGCGAAAAAACTGAATTACATGACCGAATATGGCGATACCGACGGGGAAGGCTGGGAGTTTATGGTTGGAAAAGAACCTGAAATTCGGCAGCTGACCGACGCGGTTGGATTTGGATACAAATACGATGCCATGGATGATCAATATGCCCACGGGAGTGGATTGCTTATTTTGACCGCAGATGGCCGCATCTCCCGCTTTTTGCCGGGAATGATGTACCCGCTTATCGATACCCGCTTGGCCCTGGTTGAAGCCGGGGAGGGGAAAGTGGGTACGCTCAGCGATAAACTAGCTTTGCTTTGTTATAGTTACGATCCGTTGACCGGGAAATACGGTCTGCTGATAAACCGCATCATCATGGTTGCCTGTCTGCTGACAGTAGCGGCGGTGGCCTGGATGATACTCAGTCTGATCCGAATGGAAAAAAAACGGAACGAAACGACTGATTCTTAAACCCCTTCTGAACGATTCCATACATATTTCATGAAAGCCGTTAAAACAGCCCCAGACGTAGCCTCCTCCTATGCACACCAGGTGGATAACCTATATGCGTATCTACTAGGTGTATCAATCTTTTTTACCATCGCAATTTGCGCATTGATTATTTATTTCTCTGTTCGCTATCGCCGACAGAGTGATGCGGACCGTCCGGAAGCGACCAAAGACGGAAAGTTACTGGAGATTTTGGGATCTGTGATTCCTTTCGTTCTGGTGATGATCATGTTTTTCTGGGGAGCCAAATTGTATTTTGATGCCCGGATTCCCCCGAAGGATTCCATTGAAGTGCTGGTGACGGGGAAACAGTGGATGTGGAAGCTGCAGCATCCCAACGGCAAACGTGAAATCAATGATTTGCATGTGCCGGTTGGGGTTCCGATCAAGTTAACCATGACTTCAGAAGATGTCATTCATAGTTTTTATCTTCCGGCCTTCCGCAAAAAAATGGATGTGGTTCCGGGGAAATATACCCAAATGTGGTTTCTGCCTGAAAAAACGGGAGAGTATCATATCTTTTGTGCGGAATATTGCGGGACCGAGCATTCATTGATGATTGGAAAACTCATCGTGATGGAACAGCAGGAATATGCTGCATGGCTGGCGAAGTCCTGGACGGACGGAAACACGCCGGTGGCGGCGGCGAGCGATGATCCGGCCAGTGCCGGCAAAGAAATTTTCGAAGCCAATTGTACCGTGTGTCATACCGGGAAACCGGGGGCGATCGGTCCGGATATGATGCATGCTTTCGGGACCATGCGTCAGCTGGAAGGCGGTGAAGAAATTTTGATGGATGAGAATTACGTGCTTAACTCCATGAACAACCCCAATGAACACATTGCCAAAGGGTATCCCGCGGCCATGACCTCTTTCAAAGCTAACCTGAGTTCGACCCAGATGAAACAGGTCATTGCCTATCTTAAATCACAGTCTGAAGCTTCGGCTGAGTAAACTTTCGGAAAATTCCATGAACGATTCTGCAAAAACTGAACCTAAGTTGAATTACTTAAATGCGGGTAACACCGTGAAATCCTGGTTATTTACCGTGGACCATAAACGCATTGGTGTCATGTATTTGGCATCCATTGTTGTTTTCTTTTTGGTCGGCGCATGTGCGGCCGCCTTGTTTCGGATGGAACTGGCCACCGCAGCTCCGGATGTGTTTTCAAACGACACCTATAACAAGCTGTTCACCATGCACGGCATCATTATGGTGTTTTTCTTCCTGATTCCGGCGGTACCCGGGGTACTGGGGAACTTTTTGGTTCCGATCATGATTGGCGCCAAGGACGTGGCTTTTCCCCGATTGAATTTGGCTTCCTGGTACATTTATATGCTCGGCGGATCGTTTACATTGGCCGCAGTGTTATTAGGCGGTATTGATACGGGTTGGACGTTTTACACGCCCTACAGTTCAGTTTATGCGGACTCAAATGTGATTTTGGCAGGGACCGGGGTGTTTATCACGGGTTTCAGTTCCATTTTAACCGGTTTGAATTTTATTGTGACCGTTCACAAAATGCGTGCTCCGGGGATGCGCTGGATGCGTCTTCCGCTGTTCATTTGGGCGCAATACGCGACTTCCATTATTAATATTCTGGGAACACCCGTGTTGGCGATCACCTTGTTATTGGTGGTGTTTGAACGCGGATTCGGATTTGGGATCTTTGATCCGGCGAAAGGCGGGGACCCGGTCCTCTATCAGCATCTTTTCTGGTTCTATTCCCATCCCGCGGTTTACATCATGATTCTTCCCGGCTTCGGGGTGGTCTCTGAAGTGTTGGCCTGTTTCTCCCGCAAACGGATTTACGGATATGAATTTGTGGCCTTCTCCAGTTTGGCGATTGCGGCGATTGGATTTTTTGTTTGGGGACATCATATGTTCACCAGTTCACAATCCGAGTACGCGGCTTTGATTTTCTCAATCTTATCCTTCCTGGTGGGAATCCCCACGTCGATTAAGATCTTTAACTGGACTGCGACCCTGTATAAAGGATCCATTGAATTGACTGCCCCCATGATTTACACCCTCGGTTTCATCGGCCTGTTTATGGTGGGCGGATTGACCGGTTTGTTTTTGGCGACCATGGCGATTAACGTGCATTTGCACGATACCTACTTTGTGGTCGCGCATTTCCACTATGTTATGGTGGGGGGGATGATGATGGCCTGGCTGTCCGGTATTCACTTTTGGTGGCCGAAAATGTTCGGGAAAATGTACAACGAATTCTGGGCCAAAGTGGGTGCGGTAGTCATTTTCTTCGGTTTTAACTTCACTTTCTTCCCCCAGTTTATCGCCGGATACATGGGCATGCCCCGCCGCTACCATGTGTATGATGTGGCGTATCAGCCTTTCCAAATGCTGTCCACCGCGGGTGCCTTTTTCATGGGCGCAGGTTTAATTATTTGTTTGGTCACACTGGTGGCTTCCCTTTTCAGAAAAGAAAGCTGCGGATCCAATCCTTGGAAAGCGACCGGCCTGGAATGGACCACCGCCGACAGTCCCCCTCATCCGCACAACTTCGAGGCCCCCGTGGTGGTGGATGTCGAAGCTTACGATTACACCGACGAACGCATTTATCAGGACGCGTAACCCTTTTGGAAATCTCTGTTATGTCGAACGCCACTTCAGATCACGATCACGAACACAAACCTTATCAGCAGCATCATTTTGATGACATGCAACAACAGACCCAGTCCACTTTGCTGGGGATCTGGTTGTTCATGGCACAGGAGATTCTTTTCTTCGGTGGAATGTTTGCCGCCTACACCATTTACCGGATTCTGTATCCCACGGCCTGGGCGATGGGATCCGCCACCCAGAATATCTGGTTAGGGATGTTTAACACCATTGTGTTGATCGGCTCTTCCCTGTCCATTGTACTTGCGGTGCACGCGGCCAGACAAAATCAGAAATGGCAGGTGATGAAATGGTTTACAATCACCATGCTTCTCGGCTTGGTTTTCTTCGGCGTAAAAAGTGTCGAGTATCGCGCCAAATGGGATCACGGATTGGTGCCGGGTTTGCATTGGGATGATGCCCATGCCCTGCACACTCTACAGGAACATGCGGGTGACGTACATGGCGGAGAGGGGGCCATCACCGAGTTGCCTGAAGGCATTCAGCTTTATTATTCACTCTATTTTGTGATGACCGGGATGCACGCGCTGCATATGATTATTGGTTTCGGACTTGCGATCTGGATTATGATCAAAAATGCCCGAGGCTGCTTTAACGCCGAATATTATCCGCATATTGAATACTTTGGCCTCTATTGGCATTTTGTGGATATCGTGTGGATCTTTCTCTTTCCCCTCCTTTACCTCGTTTAAGACAGGAATTTGTTATGAAGAAACTGAACCTCAACATTAATCCTGCAGAATTCACCGATGATCACGGTCATACCTCCGTTAAAGGATATTTCGCCGTTTTCTTCGCATTGATGTTTTTCACTTTGCTCACTGTATTGATGCATTTGGTGAATTTCGGTCTGCTGGGCAATGCGATTTGCGCCATGTCGATTGCGGTAATGAAAGCCTCACTGGTCATTTACTTTTTCATGCATGTACGTGAAAGTCCCAAAATTATTGCCTTAGTGGTAGTTGCCAGTTTTGCCTGGTTGTCGATTTTGTTTCTGTTCACGATTGCGGATTTCAGCGCGATGTACGGAGACGGTCCGGGGAATCTGAATCATCCTTTGCCTTGGTAATTCTTAGGAAATAGGAATTAGGAAATTAGGGAATTGGGGGTATGTTTCCCCGACCTCCGACCTCCGACCTCCGACCTCCGACCTCCGACCTCCGACCTCCGACCTCCGACTTCACTCATGACTCATCTCCGCCCTTATCTTAACCTCTGCAAACTCGGCATTGTCCGAATGGTGGGGGTGACTGCGGCTTTTAGTTATCTGATTGCGGCCCCGGAAGTGGAAGGATATGGCTGGATGCGTTTGGTGGCATCATTGATCGGCATTATGGGCGCGGCTGCCGGATCGGCGGTTTTAAACAATGTGATCGAAAAAGATCTCGATGGACGCATGGAGCGCACCCGCAACCGTGAATTGCCCACGGGAAAGGTTTTACCGGAGCACGCACTTGGTTTCGGTTTATTGCTTTGTCTGAGTTCAGTTACCTGGCTGGTGGTCACGGTTAATTTACTCACCGCCTTTTTGGTCCTGGCCACCGCTTTTCTTTATGTGGTGGTTTACACGCCATTGAAGACCCGCACCTGGCTGAATACCACCATTGGCGCCATCCCCGGGGCCATGCCCACACTTTGCGGTTGGTCGGCCGCCATGAACTCTTTGGATTTCGGGGCCTGGGTGATGTTTGCCATTCTGTTTGCCTGGCAACATCCGCACTTTTACGCCATCGCCTGGATTTACCGGGACGACTACGAGAAAGCCGGTTATAAAATGTTGTCGGTAATCGATAAAACCGGCGCCCGATTGTTTATGCAGGTGCTGCTGTTTTCCTTCTTTCTCCTTGCGGTCAGTCTGATGCCCACACTGATGGAGATGTCCGGCTGGGTTTATTTTGCCGGAGCCTTGATTCTGGGATTGTATGTGATGGTGGCCAGCTTCCAGTTTGTGGCCCGCCACACCCGCAAAGATGCCCGGCGCTTGCTCTTCAGTACCATTGTGTACTTGCCGGCACTGCTCCTGGTCATTATGGCCGACCTGGGCGTTTCCCGGTTGTTTTAGCTGCCACTCAGGGCTGGCTGATCGGCTGTTTATAGCTGATGTTTTCTTTGTCGATGGTGATCAGCTTGCGCTTTTGCATTTCCTGAATGATCTGAGTGATTTCTCTCTCTTCGAGGGTTTTCTGAAACAGGCTGTTGATGGTGTTTCCCAGGGTTTTGGTCTTTCGTGGCCGGGAACTCCCTTTGTTTGCGAGATTTTTTACGATGGCGTCTATTCGTTCATCCGGGGAGGATGAGTTTGAAATTTGCAGCAGTGGAATTTCGGAGATGTCTTTTTCCCTTAGCGCAAAAATTTTCTGTTTTTTTAAATGCGTGATAAGCGGGTTGAAGCCGGTGTCTTTAGAGATGATATGAAAAAAGGCCTCGTTGTCGGTTTCGGCAATTTTACCGATGTAATATGCGATGTGAAAATCCAATGCGTTTTTTCCGTTGCCATCAATTCGGACATAAGATCCATCCTCGCCAAGTTTCTGCAGGGTTTCGGCCAATTGAATGGGGATATTTTTTTGATTTTCGCCTACAAAAACCAGAACTTTAAAATTGTGCCCCTGTAAGAGCTCCAAATTTTTTGGCTGCACATTTTCAAAATCGATGAGGATATAATTATTTTTCAAAGGGGCTCCTGTGGGTCAATCAATTTTCTAAGAGTTTAAAGAAGGGAATGTCAACTATTGGGTGGGCCGGAGCG
>JARHXX010000047.1 GCA_029269125.1 Kiritimatiellaeota bacterium B1221
ACGAACAACTTCTGTTCGGCTAAACCATGCAGCTCTCATCGGGAACCAGTAAAGGGGTGGGTAAATCCATCGGGCTGATTGGAACCGGTGAGGGCAGCGCCATCTTATTAAGCTATGAAAAGAAGTCGATTTGCCCCCGGCGTGAACCACTCAAGGGTTGGAGTCCTGCTTGCAGGGCAACCACGGGGCTGAACCAAACACTTGGAAGCGATCGGGCACACAGGTTTTTCTGGTTCCGCAACTGCGGAAAGAGGGTGTTGGAAAATCGAAGCGTCAGCATCGTGCCAACACTGAGAACCATACGGGTGACTGAAACAAATCAGACGGGGAAGAACGAGAGGCCAACGCTCTTCTCGTAGCCAAACGTTGGCCCGGCCAAACAGGATGATCTTGTTTTTTCGGGTTTAGGGAGATTTTGTGTATTGACCTCCTACCTTTGATGGGTGACCCTTTTCCACTTTTACGGATTTCTGAAGGGTTAGCCTTTTCATGAAAGCATGCAATTGAGTACTTTTGCGTTTATTAAACATCCATCCTTATTTAATGATGAGGCTTGCGATTCCAAATCAGCCAAAGCTGCAATTGAATCATCCCATATAACCGTAGATTTACTTTGTCTAGGATCAGAGGTATCCCAATTCTTGCACTCATACCAACCCAGAAGCAGCATGCCACCGGACGCAGTACCTCCAGAGAGGTATTTATCCACAAGCTGATCACGTATAGCCGTGTTGGATGAAGGATTCCAATTACATTTCACCTCTATGCAATAGGTCAGCACGTCTCCTCCATCAGCAATTGCTTGTATCCAAAGATCTGTACGACTTCCTGGCTTCCCGTCTTTGTATTTTTTTCGCTCGATTTGGACTTCGCGATTGATTACTATCCCGTTCGTCAGCACAAGATCCAAATAGTCTTTTAAGTGATCGGAAAGATATTCTTCATCACGGGGCTTCGGATTTAACCCTAATTCCCAGAGGTCAGAAATCCTTGCATTGTCTCCTTGGAGTCGAATCTGATAGTTGTCTACAGATTCGCATACGACTTTTGCCAAATCCACGATATTTAACACAACCCGTCTTGAAGCTTCCTCCGAGTCTCTTAATTCTTTAATCACCTTAATTCTGAGAAGAGGAGCCAAGTGAGCGGTTTCAAGTTTACGTGCTTCTATAGCACAATCACCAAACCAATCTTCACTGGGAAATTTTATCCCCAACCATTCAAGCGAATCAGCACATCCAGGGCGACCGGAACGAGTAAGGTGCCCCAAAATATGTTTTTCTAACATGTATACTTCATCGATGGAGCTTGGAGAATAAGCTCCTTCATGTTTGGGCTCATTTGCTGGTGGGTACTGCGTATGCAACCAAGCATAGAAATGTGCAATTTGTTCGGGGGAACACTTGGTAAAGGGGCTTAAAAGTGATTCGCGTCTGACTACAGTCTGCAACCATTCTTTACCCCATTCAGGATCTTCATCGATTCCTTTAAGAAGTACCTCTATATACCTTACAGGTTCGCATTCAAAGAGGAGAGATCGAAGCCTGTGATATTCAGCTTCCGGGTGAGAAGTCCAACCTGCATTAAAAATTCTCTCCAGATAATTGGTAACTGCGGTCTGCCCAATTTCAATTTCTGCGAGTTGTAGTAATAATGAAGTCTTAACTTTTGTCGGAACTTCGGATTGGTTTAGTATTTGGATACATTGCTCGGCCTGCTTCGAGGTCAGGCGATTGCCCCAAGTTTGCAGTGAGAAGAAGTGCCCCTCCTCTAATTCTTGTTTAACTACTTCCAAAAGGGATTCGGTTGCTTGCGTGGGATACTCTTGGGAAAGACGGTCTAATAGGG
This sequence comes from Kiritimatiellaeota bacterium B1221, assembly GCA_029269125.1. Classification (GTDB taxonomy): domain Bacteria; phylum Verrucomicrobiota; class Kiritimatiellia; order SS1-B-03-39; family UBA6053; genus UBA6053. Next base: position 1,849 of record JARHXX010000047.1, read on the forward strand.
GGTCCATGTATTCAGAATTACTACCAAAGGTTGCTTTGATCAGTTCAATTCCTGCTTTGCTCCAAATCTCCCCGCCAAGCTTCTGGAAAACATCGGGTTGCATCAACCTTAGCAAAGTTAACGCCTGTGCAAGGCTATAATCATGGTTTCCCTTTTCTGTAGGTGTGAAAGTACAATCGGTTAGATACAATTTTGCCATGAGCATCATTTGTTTTTGTTGCTCCTTACTTAACATTTGCCATAAAGGTGCTTCTGAGAGGTCTGGAGTGCCAAGCTCACGACGTCCATCCTTGGAAAATAGCCATGAGGCAATCCCTCCGAAAGCTGAAGCTGGGGTATCTTGGTTATCAAGATGTGACTTTATATCAGTTAAAATATTGTCTTGAGTTTGAACAGCTTTCTCTAGCCGCTTTTTATGCTCAAGGTTCCATTTATCCTGTTGTAGTTGATATTTAGCTTCTCCTTCCTTGAGAACTGCAATGGTAACTTCGGGGTCGTCAAATAATTCGGGGAATTTATGGTGCATCTCAACAAACAAAGTAAGATACTTTTGAATATCTGCTATTCGGCTCACACCTTTGATGCACACCGCCCAGTTTCGTCGTTCATCCTCCTCACAAGATTCTTTCACCTCTTCGAACAGCCAGTTCAGGTCAACTTGCGTGTATAGCGGGTAATCATTCACCCATATATTTGAGAGATCTAATCCTTCGGGAACATCACGAATAATTTCCTTCATGACTCCTTTTCTTTTTTCGAGATTCGAATCGAAATCCTGCCGAGATAAACCAGATACAGGGCCGTCGCTTTGCGAATCATCTAAACTCAGAAATGGCGAGTAATAATTTTTCACACCAGCCGTGTACCCACGTGCGAGAAGGGGATCAAGTTCAGGGGTATTCAATTTCCATGCGTATGTATAAACCACTCGAGCTACTTCACCTATGGAATCGAATGGCTCATTTTTTCTGAGATTTGAAACTGCCCACTCTAATAAAGGAGCCAAATTTTGATCCTCTGGGTTGCTTGATAGAGTTTTAACAAAGTATTGTCTTAGAAAAAAACTATACGCACCACCGTAATTTTTGGCTTGTTTGGGTGTTAGATGCAGAACAAGCTCTTCGTTTGAAAGATGGTCGGGCCATAAAGCATGGAGCGTTAGTCCGCGAAGGTCGTCCAGAGGGTCGTCTTTTGGTGAAATTGGAAGTAATTTAGCCAAACGCTCACGAGCCTTTGGGGTTCCTATACGGCGTAGTGCCCAACCAGCAGCTTTACGTTTCTCAAGGTCCAAACCATGATTAAGCATTCGCGTAGCCAATAAGTCTGCTATTTCTTTACACGCGCATTCAGTTGCAATTTCAATGGCCATCTCAATAATCGTCGGAGGGCTACTTTTGTCACGTAACACAGAACTTAGAGTTTCACCAAGCTCTACATGGGTAAGGTTTGATAAGTATTTCTGATATTGGCCAAAACTTCGTTCATGCCTACTAAGATTAGGAGCACGATTTAAAAGTGCGGATGTAAGAGTTTCCCTGCCGATCAAATCTACTGTATCACGACTTAAGAGTAATATTTCGGGTTGAATGGAGGCAACCTCTTTGAGAAAGCTTTCATTCAGTACTGATAAGAAGGTAACCAACTGAATGTGCTGAAGAAATATCTGATTCTGGTCTGCTGATATGAATAGACTGCTCCAGTTTTGAGCTGGGATGTATTTATTTACCCCAATAGCCGCCATATAGTCCAAATAGAGCTTATGATAAAATTTATGCCTACCGTCACCAAGCGGAGAAAAAACGCCTCTGGACACCGTTTCTCGAAGCAAGGCGATGGGCACTTCGGTTAACACAAGAGATTCAAGAGAAATTGTGTGGTCAGGACAATAACTTGACTCTTCACTCCACACGAACTGAGAGCCAGACAAAATTAAATTTACCGCAATCCATGCGGTGCATTCATAGACCTCCTGGACAGTGAACTTCGAAAGTCCAACTAAAGCCCTTGTCGGTGATCGGTTCTCATCGCAAAGACGCATCAAACCGGCATCCCAAATCTCCATCTGAGTTGCGCCAACTAATCCATTTTGTTGGAAAAGTTCCAATGCGTGAAGGCATCCAATCGGTTTAGAGCAGATGGTTGTGACGCCTTCACGTTCAACTGCATCGATAAATGCGTCGGGCTCTATTTTTTGAGCCGAAGCGAATTCAGACAGGTTCTGTCTGGAAAGTGGAGCTAATCTATACGTTCTTATTTTTGTGGCGCGGGTCTCTAATGATGCCTGAATACTTCGTATTTGTTCAACATCACGTGAGGCAATCCAAATTTTAATACTTTCGGGGAGGGTACGGAGTTTCCGCACAATGCCACCGGCTAGATCGGGCGCCTCGTCAAGGCCGTCCAAGATTAAAGTTGATCCAATGCCCACCTCTAAAGAATCAACCCATTGGGTTATCTCTTCACCGAGTGTATTCGAGTCACTTATGTACTCTCCTAATTTATACATTCTGGCTGTTGGTTCTTGAACCAAAATACACAGACTCTCTAAATAAGTGGTCTTCCCCATACCTCCTTCCGCAATGATAATTCCTCCTGGTAAATCGACTGCTTTTTCAATACCTATGGCTTTATCAGAAAGACGCCATCGGTCATAACGAACAAGTAATCCGTTATTATCTAGATTAATATCTTCATCATTCAGATAGAGATACCGGGAGACATCACTATTTCTAGTAATCGTGGAGCTCATCCTTTCCCTCCAAAGGGTTTAAGCCCGCATTTATCCTCTTTATAAGGATTCTCAGGATTTATAGCAGGTTTGTAAGGGGGAAAGTTATATTTCTTCGGCATAGAATTTTATAGGTGATGGTGAAATCGAAGGGGATGAATATAACTTACGAAGTAAGTATCCAACATAAAGCAGATTTGTGTCAATCCTCAGTCAATTTTCCAAGGTTCCTTTTGTCAATGCACTGTAACCTATTCGGTAGGACGACTACGGAAGGGCGGGGTCAGTTAATATGAAAAGCGAAAGCCTCCGGTAGAAGGTTGCCAAGCATGATATCATGCTTGGTGAAACTCAACCAAGACGCTCGCCCTAGTGGGCTTCGTCACAACCAGGAGACCTCGCTATGAAAAAAGTATACTACGCTGGCATTGATTATCACAAGAACTATTCCACCGTTTGCATTTTAGATGCAGATCGATCCGTGGTTGTGGAAGCTACGGTTCGCTCCAACACCAAAGAAAATTTTGCCACCGTTTTCTCTCGGGTGGGTTGTGCTATTTCAGTTGGTTTTTAGCAGGATTTTCGGATCGGTCGAATCTGACTAATCAGACTGATAGTTTGTGGGGGTCTGATTTTTTTGGGTTGCTATGCGCTTTCACTGATGGGAGAATTGGGGGATGAAATATGAAAGCTTGGATGAGTTATGGGAAGACGAAAATTTGGTGGGGGAGTCGGGGCTGCCTTATCGGCGGTTGCGGAAGGCGGGTGGGTATCGGGAATTGAAATCTTTTCAGATCACGACTCTGATTTATGATTTGACGGTTCGGTTTTGCGGTCAGTGGGTGGATCGGTTTTCGCGGACAACGGATCAAATGGTTCAGGCAGCACGGAGTGGTCGACAGAATATTGCGGAGGGTAGTCGGGCGGGAGCCACCAGTGCGTCGTCGGAACTTCATTTAACCAATGTGGCGCGCTCGAGTTTGGAAGAGTTGCTATTGGATTTCGAGGACTATCTGCGTCAGCATGATTTGCCTCAGTGGGAAAAAGAGGATGAACAGGCCCAAACCGTTCGGAATCTTTCGGCTGAAGTGGAAAAAGTGGAGCGGTCATTGCGGGGACAGAGTCATCGAAAACGTGATGATGCCCGGATGCGGGTATACGCGGATTGGGGCAAGAGCGATGATGTCAGCGTGGTCGCAAATACGGTGATTTGTCTTATCCATCAGGCCAATTACCTGCTCGATCAGCATGGGACGACGCTGGAGCGGGCGGTGATTGAAAAGGGTGGATATCGGGAACAGTTAACCGCTGCCCGCTTGGCGTATCGGGATCAGGCGGAACCTAAGGGGCCGGCCTGTCCGGAATGTGGGGCGGAGATGGGCAAACGCCATGCGAGGAAAGGAGCGTTTGCGGGGAAGGCGTTCTGGGGCTGTACCCGCTATCCCGAATGCAGGGGCATTCGGGAAGTGGAGGAGGGGTAGAGGGGTGGGGGAGGATTGGGATCGGACTGATCCGTCGGATCTGACGGATCGGTCTGATGGTTTGTGGGGATCGGTCGGATCTGACTGATCGGTCTGATCAGCTTAGGTTGTTAAATGCGTTTTGGAACATCTTGAGCCAGGGGCCTGCTTCGTCGGCGAAGGCTCCGTTATTGTAGCTCATTTGCACGCTTCTAAAGCAACGTTCGGGATGGGGCATGAGGATGGTGGCGCGGCCGTCGGGGGTGGTGAAGGCGGTGAGGCCTTCGGGGGAGCCGTTGGGGTTTTGGGGATAGGTGGTGGCGGGCTTTGCTTGTCCGTCGATGTAGCGCATCGCCGTGAGGTTTTGCGCTTTGCAGGCCTCCAGGTCACCGGTCTGGCTGAAGTCGGCCCGGCCTTCGCCGTGGGCGACGGGGATAGGCAATAGACTGCCTTCCATGCCTTGGAAGAAGAGGCTGGGGGACTTTAGGATTTCCACGTTGGCCACGCGGGCTTCGAATTGTTCGGAGCGGTTGCGTTTGAATTCGGGCCAGGCGGCAGCGCCGGGGATGAGATCTTTGAGTTGGGAGATCATCTGACATCCGTTGCAGACGCCCAGCGTAAAGCTGTCGGGTCGTTCGAAGTAAGTCTGGAACATTTCCAGCAGGCGCTGATTGTAAAGAATGGATTTGGCCCATCCGGATCCGGCTCCTAATACGTCTCCGTAGGAGAAGCCGCCGCAGGCGACCAAGCCCTGGAAGTCTTTGAGGTCGACGGCACCGGAGAGGAGATCGGTCATATGGACATCGATGGCATTAAAGCCGGCTTTGTCGAAGGCAAAGGCCATTTCATTTTGACCGTTGATTCCCTGCTCACGGAAGATTGCGACCTTCGGTCGCGCAGGGGACGGGGGACGGGAGACGGGGGACGGGGCGAAGGTGGGCTTGATGATGAGTCCCTGATCGTTCTCGTCGAGGATGCGGTCGTATTCTTCCTTCGCGCATTCGGGGTTGTCGCGGAGGGATTGCATGCGGTAGGTGAGTTCGGACCAGGCGCGGTTGAGGGTGGAAAGGGATTCTTTGTAGAGAAGCTCGTTTTCCTGGCTGATAATCAGGTTCCTGGCTTCGGTGGTCCTTCCGAGGTCGGAGACTGAAAGTCTCGGCACTGCAGCCTGAAAGGCCGACACTACGTGCTTGAGGTTCTCTTCGGAAACTTCGATGACGGCGCCGAGTTCCTCGGCGAAGAGGGTTGCCAGGGGATCGGACGGATCCGTCTGATCAGACCGATCCGACAGATCTATTTCGATGCCTTTGCGTCCGGCGAAGGCCATTTCGGCGAGGGTGGCGAGCAGGCCCCCGTCGGAGCGGTCGTGGTAGGAGAGGAGCTTCTTATTGGCGATGAGATCCTGCAGGATGCTGAAGAAGGCTTTGAAGGCTTCGGGATCGTCAAGGTCGGGGACTTCGTCGCCGACTTGATTGAAGACCTGGGCGAGGGTGCTGCCGCCGAGGCGGTTTTTGCCGTTGCCGAGGTCGATGAGCAGAAGATGAGAGCCTACTTCTTTTAAGTCGGGGGTGAGGGTTTTGCGTACGTCTTGTACTTTTGAGAACCCGGTGATCATGAGGCTGAGAGGCGAGACTTGTTTTTGGTCTTGGCCTTCGCTGTCCTGCCAGGAGGAGCGCATGGACATGGAGTCTTTGCCGACGGGAATACAGATGCCGAGGGCGGGACAGAGTTCCATACCCACGGTTTTGACGGTGTCGTAGAGGTTGGCGTCTTCACCGGCTTCACCGGCGGCCACCATCCAGTTGGCGGACAGTTTGATGTCGCCAAGGTTTGCGATATTTGCGGCAGCCATATTGGTTAAGCATTCGCCGATGGCCATGCGACCGGAGGCGGGGGCATTGAGGATGGCGAGCGGGGTGCGTTCTCCCAGTCCCATGGCTTCTCCGGTGGTGCTGTCCATAGAGGAGGAGGTGACGGCCACGTCGGCCACCGGGGTTTGCCAGGGGCCCACCATCTGATCGCGGGCGACCATACCGGTGATGGACCGGTCGGCGATGGTGATGAGGAAGGTTTTGTTGGCCACGGCGGGGAATCGCAGTACGCGGTCGATGGCATCGGCGAGGTCGATGTTGGCCAGGTCGATGGGCGCGTGTTCTTCGATCAACCGATCGGCTTCGATGTGCATTTTCGGGGTTTTCCCCAGCAAAACGCCCATTTCGAGGTCGATGGGGTTGTTCTTGAAATGGGAATCCGAGAGGATGAGGTGATCATCGTCGGTGGCTTCGCCCACCACCGCGAAGGGGCAGCGCTCGCGTTTGCAGAGAGCTTCGAAGTCGGCGAGACGGTCGGGCATGAGGCCGAGCACGTAGCGTTCCTGGGATTCGTTGCACCAAATTTCCATGGGGCTCATGGACATGTCTTCGTTGTTTACGTTGCGCAGTTTAAAGTGTCCGCCGGTGGCTTCGACCAATTCGGGCAGGCCGTTAGACAATCCGCCCGCGCCAATATCGTGAATGGAGAGCATGGGATTGTCTTCGCCGAGGGCGATACAGCCGTCGATGACCTGCTGACAGCGTCGCTCCATCTCGGGATTTCCGCGTTGCACGGAATCGAAATCGAGATCTTCGGACTGGGATCCGGCGGCAATGGAGGAAGCGGCGCCGCCACCGAGTCCAATTTTCATGGAGGGTCCGCCGAGTTGAATAATCAGGGCGGAGGGGGGAATGTCTTTTTTGGCGACGTGTTCGCGTTTAAGATTTCCCATGCCGCCGGCGGCCATGATGGGTTTGTGGTAGCCGCGGTGGCGTCCGTTGTGTTCGAGTTGCAGGGTACGGAACATGCCGCAGAGCTGGGGACGTCCAAATTCGTTGCCGAAGGAGGCGCCGCCGATGGGACCTTCGATCATGATGTCGAGGGGGGAGGCCATGCGGGCGGGGTGTTCAGCAATATTTTGTTCCCAGGGCAGTTTGTAGCCGGGGATTTCGAGGTTGGAGACCATAAACGCGGCCAGGCCGGCCTTGGGACGTCCGCCGATGCCGGTGGCACCTTCGTCGCGGATTTCACCGCCCACGCCGGTGGCGGCCCCGGGGAAGGGGGAGATGGCGGTGGGATGGTTGTGGGTCTCCACTTTGCAGAGAATATCGAGAGTGGTGGGGGTTTTGCGGTAGCTGTGGGCGTCTTTGGCGTTTACTTCCCACCAGTCGCCGGGGAAACCTTCGAGCACGCCGGAGTTATCGGAGTAGGCGACGAGGGTGCCTTCGGGATTGAGTTTGTGGGTGTTGCGGATCATGGAGAAGAGCGATTTGTCGCTGGCTTCGCCGTCGACCGTCCAGTCGGCATTAAAGATTTTGTGTCGGCAGTGCTCGGAGTTGACCTGGGAGAACATCACCAATTCGGCATCGGTGGGGTTGCGTCCCATTTTCTGGTAGGCGGCCACGAGGTAGTCGATTTCGTCGGGGCTGAGGGCGAGGCCCCAGTCAACATTGGCTTTTTTGAAAGCTTCGGGGCCTTCTTCGATCAGCGGAACGGTGCGCAGGGGCGCGGGTTCGAAGTGGGAGAAGAATTTATCGAGGTTGTCGTACACGCCTTCGGTCATGCGGTCGTGCAGGAGATCGAGGGCGTCGGCAGAAAGGTCGGCGAGGGCGCAGACGCTGCCGTCGGCTTTGAGGATGCGGAAGTGGATGCCGCGTTCAACCCGGGCGATGGCTTCGAGTCCGCAGTGGTTAAAAATGTCGGTGGCCTTGGAGGACCAGGGGGAAATGGTGCCCATGCGGGGGGTGACGAAGAAGCCGTCGCTTTGGGTGAAGGGACCGGAGGCGGCCAGCAGGGCGTGGGTATGTTCGGCCGCGAGGGTGTTCAGTTCCTGCGCGGTTTCGAGGAGATAGATTTCGGTGGCTTCGAGGGTGAGGCTTCCGAGGGTCGGAAGAGCCTGTTCGAGGCGGTTCCGAAGGTCGGAAAGACGGAAAGGGGAAAAAGCGGGGCGGCCTTGGAGCAAAAGTGGTTTCATAAGAAGAGAATTTGAGGTTTTCTGTCTCTAGCAACCGGAGGGGGGGGGGACAATCCGAAAGTGACACGGACGACACGGGGAAACCCTTCCTTCGGCAAGCTCAGGGCTAAGGGCGGAGGGACACGGACCTTCACGGACGGACACTTGGATGGGGGAAAAGGGTCGGAGTTCCGCATTTATGCGGCAGTCATCCCGAGATCCTTTAGGATTTGGGGGAGTTGGGGGTGCTTGGGTAGGGGGAGTTGATTAGGATTACGATTAGGATGGGCGTTGGGGAGGCTTGGGTTGAGGGTGGGTGTTGGGGGCGCTTGTGTTTTGGAACTCGGTCGTAAACGCCCTTTGTGACTTCCGCGTAAACGCGGGACTCTGGCGTATTGTGGGTTTGGTGTATTTTTGGGTTTGGTGTATTTTGGGTGGTTCATAAAAAAAGCCCGACCTGGGTGGGTCGGGTTTTTTGCACTCACGGCGGTGCCGCTGGTGGTCACAGACAAGTGTCTGTGTTACCTTAGTGACTGACTTCGACTTTGGCGCCTTTGGCTTGGTTGATGCCGGCGAGGAGGTCGTTGAACCAGGGGAAGTCGATGTCGAAGGGTTTGCCGCCTTTGATGCGGGGGAATTCGATGGCGCGGAGTTCGTCGCCCTGCTCTTCGTCTTCGCCGATGACACCGGTTTCGCGGCGGAGGGCGCAGTCGGCACCGAGGGTGGCGCAGCGTTTGATGAGTTCGATGTCGGCGTCGTTACTGGCGGCGGCGCGGGAGTAGTATCCGCTCTTCTGAATGAGGGTCTTTTCGGCGTCGAGCATCTCCGCGAATTGTTTGCCGAACCAGGCGCCGGGATTGACGGCGTCGAGTTTGACGTGTCCGAAGGCGTCGCGGGGCACTTCTTCCCCGGCAGCTTCCATTTGGGCGACGATGGATTCGACGCCGGCACCTTCGGAAATGAAGATGTTGACGCAGTCGTGTTCGTCCATGATGGCTTTGAGGCGCTCGGCTTCGGCTTTGAGGTCGACGTCCATTTCGGGAACGAAGACAGCGTGCACTTCTTTGCGCATGCGGGAGAGGCCGATGCCGTCGACAAAGTCCATGTTGTCGAGGAGCTTGCGGTATTCCACCGCGGTGGCGGCGGTGAGCCAGCCGCAGTTGCGTCCCATCACTTCGTGCACGATGAGCATGCGGGGGTTGGCGTTGTGTTCGGCCACCACGTTGGCAAAGTATTTGGCACCTTCTTCGGCGGCGGTCCAGGCGCCGAGGGATTGTTTGATGGGGATGACATCGTTGTCGATGGTTTTGGGAAGGCCAACCACGGTCAATTCGTAGTTGTTGTTGGCGAGGAAGGCCGCGAGATCGGCGGCGGTGGTGTTGGTGTCGTCTCCACCGATGGTGTGGAGCACGTCGACGCCGTCTTTGGTGAGCTGGTTGGCGGCCACTTCGAGGGGGTTTTCGCCTTCTTTGACCAGTCCGCGTTTGACGCAGTCCTTGACGTTGGTGAGTTTCACCCGGCTGTTGCCGATGGGGCTGCCACCGTGCTTGTAGAGTACGGCCGCGTTTTTGCGGATCTCATCGGTGATGGGCAGGGATTCGCCTAGGAGCAGACCTTTGTATCCGCTGGTGTAGGCGATGAGCTCCACCTCTGGAGCCACTTCGGAGTAGCGTTCGATGAGGGCGGCGATGGAGGAGGAGAGGCAGGGGGCGAGGCCACCGGCGGTGAGGAAGGCAACTTTTTTTACGTCCGACATGAGGATTTTCCTATAAGGGATGAATAATTATGGATGAATGATGCCGGACTGAGTATCGAAGGTGAGCATTTTTTCAAGAGTTGAGGTATCAGGAAAGGTGAAATTCTGACCTGATTATAGGTGAAACGTATTCAATATGGAACGTTTTTGGGGATGGTGCCTTTAAAGCGTCTGGATTTGAGGGGGGGCTGGAGAGCGATCCAGACGGGTAGTGCGCATTCGGGGGAGGGGGGAACTTTGATCTTGCCGGCGCACCCGTGGAGGGGAATCGATATCGTAATCGAAAATTTGATCTGGAAGTCGAACTCCGAACATGGAAGGGCGAAGTTTTATTGATTGTTCTGGTTTTGGTTTTGTTGGTTGGGGGCCATGCAGAGGTGAGTGCCGCCACCTTCGGGGCTCACTGTTTGTTTTTGAACCCGTTCCCGGCCCTGACGGACCGGGCTTTGGAATGCCGCCACCTTCGGGGCTCACTGTTTGTTTTTGAACCCGTACCTGGCCCTGACGGACCGGGCTTTGGAATGCCGCCGCCTTCGGGGCTCACTGTTTGTTTTTGAACCCGTACCCGGCCCTGACGGACCGGGCTTTGGAATGCCGCCGCCTTCGGGGCTCACTGTTTGTTTTTGAACCCGTACCCGGCCCTGACGGACCGGGCTTTGGAGAGCCGCCGCCTTCGGGGCTCACTGTTTGTTTTTGAACCCGTACCCGGCCCTGACGGACCGGGCTTTGGAGTGCCGCCACCTTCGGGGCTCAGTGTTTGTTTTTTAACCTGTACCCGGCCCTGACGGACCGGGCTTTGGAGTGCTGCCGCCTTCGGGGCTCAGTGTTTGTTTTTTAACCTGTACCCGGCCCTGACGGACCGGGCTTTGGAATGCCGCCACCTTCGGGGCTGAAGAGTAAGAGAACGTCGAACATTGAAAAGTGAAGGGGCGCGGAGTGGAATTAATATTGCAGCTTGTAATAGCAGTGGTTGCCTGAAGGGTGGGGGGCGAGGTAGGGCTGGGTGGGGGCGGGATCCACTTCGGTCCAGGGGAGGCTGAGGTCCTCGGTGGTGTAGAGGCTGCCGTCGCCGGTCCAGTCGACCACGATGCCGGAGGGGAGGAGGACGGGTGGGTAGACTGTGGGTGTTTGGCTGGCATCTCTGATTTGGATTTCCAGCACACTCAGGTAATAAAATTTGTTGGGGTGGTTGTTCTGGGTTCCGTCTGAAATGGTGAGGGTGATTTGTCCGGAGGCATCCGGAGAGATATCGGTGATGGAGACGGTGCTGGAATCATTATTTGCGGGGTTCAGGTCGGCGGACCCGGAAGTACTGCCAGTGAGCGCGTAGCGGGTTTCACGGTTTTCAGAGGCGCCGGTGCGGGAGGCGTAAAATGTGAAGTCGTAGACTTTGTCCGCATTGAGGTTTGAGAAGACAAACACCCCTTGTCCATTATCGGTAAATCCGCTCCAGTCTCCGGTGTTGCCGAAAAAATTATCCCGGGTGGCACCGGAGGGGTAAGGGCCGCTGGCGCTGCCGGCGGTGTTGGTGCCGGTCATGGTGTCGGTCATGGTGAAGGTGATGCCGCTGGGGGTTCCTGCTGTATCCAGCAGGGAGGCGGAATATTCGTGAGGGGTGCCGGTCCCATGGCCCACTGCAGTTCTGATGGTTGAATTTATGGTGAATTCGTTCCAGGTTGCGTCCGGACTGGTGAGAGTATAACTGTTGCCGAAATCGAGCAGCAGGGTTTCCCCGTTGGTCGGGGTCACGATGCTGCGAACCGAACTTTCGGGCAGGGGGTTGCCTGAACGGTCCGTGAGCTGGCTGGAACTTTCAACCACGATATTTCCGGAAGGAGTGGCTTCCAAGGTGATCTCGACGGTGGTGCCGTCTTCTGAGAGGGTGATATCGGTGACCTGCATTTGCTTTCCCCGGTTGGCGATCCAGTAATTTGCCGGGTCGGTTGCAGTGGCGGGGTCCATGGGTTCGGAAAAGGAGAGTTGGAGAATGCTTCCCCCCGACTTGCTGAGAGCGAGGAATTCAGGCTCCATGGTGTCCGCATGCAGGGTCAGGGTGGCGGGATTGCTTTCGATTTCGAAAACCCCGTTGGAGGCGATGACGGTATAAAGGGAGCCGTCGTGGGCGGCGGATGCGAAGTTCAGGGTGTAGGAAGCATCGGTGGCGCCGTCAATGGGGATGCCGTTCCGGTACCATTGATAGGTGGTGAAGCGGTTGGCGCTGACTTCGGCGCTGAAGGTGACGGGGTTGTTTTCGTCTACAGATTGAGACTGCGGATGGGTGGTGAAGGTGATCGCGGCGTCCTGATATGCGGTCAGTTCCAATACGCCGAGCAGGGTGAGGTGAGTGGGACTGTCGTTGTCGGGGCCGGGGGTGATAGATACCGTGATTTCGCCAGAGGCATCGGGGTAGAGAGCTGGGCTGGTGGCGCGGGCGTCAATATTTCCCGCGGCATCGAGGTCGACGCTGAGTGTCCGGTCCCCCCACAGCGTGTAGCGGGTCTGGAGATTGTCTCCGCTGTCGGGTGCTGAGGCATAAAATGAAAGTTTGTAGGCCTGGGAAGGATCGAGACCGGACAGTTTGAACTGAGGATTTAGGTTGCTGAGTCCGTTGTCTTCTTCGGTGTTGCCGTAAAGACTGTCGGAGGTGGCTTCGGCCGGATAAAGCGTGGAGGTGGAACTGCCTCCGCTGCGTGCAGCGTTGAAGCGGGAAAGAATCGAGAGGTCGATGGGGGTGGCGCTCCCGTGAATATCCTGTAAATCCTGAAGCACGGTGCTCTCATCACTTCCCTGGGTGGCGCTGAGATTGTTCCACGCGGTTTCGCTGTCCGGGGTCGGGTTGGCATCGGATCCAAAGTCCACGCGCAGGATCTGATCAACCAGTCCCTTGGCGGTTACGATGCGCCAAGCGGTTGTTTCCAGGTGGGCGGCATCGGTGCTTGAGATGGAAAGGGAGAGGGCGGTGATTTCGGGTTCACTGTACAAACCCTCGGGGCTTTGTTTGTAAATTGAGGCGTAGTGCACGCAGGCGGAGAGGTAATAGCCCCGGTTGTCTCCGTGGTAATTGTCACTCGCCCACAGATCGATATAATCGGGATCCGAGGCGGGGAGGTTTCCCCCGGCAAGGTTCCAGGCTTCGCCGACGGGGTTGACGATGACGGGGGCTTTGTCGGGGTTGGCCTGATTCAGGGCGTCGGCCAGGGCCTGATAATTGGTGACCAGTTCTCCGAGCATTTCATCGGTGGTGGCAAAGCTGGTGCCGATCAGTGAATGGGCTTCTGCGCGGGCCCAGGTTTGGTAAAGGTGTACGTGGGTGTCCGGATTGTTGGCGATAATGGCGTCATACAGCAAGCCGCCATAGGTCATGTGATCAGGGATGTTCCCGATGTGGGTGGGGCCGGTGGAATAATTTTGCAGAACCACGTGGGTCCATTGATCGGATTGAATATGGGACAGGCTGTTCTGGTAGTGATACTTGTAATCTTTTCCACCCACCGCCCGCATGACCGTGGTGGGATCCTCCTGTCCGGCGGCATTGGCCAGGGCATCGAATATAGTCGGAACACTTTTACCGCCTCCGATTGTAAAACTGTTTCCGATAAAGAGAACTTTAAGTTCTGCCGAAGCGTGAAAGTGAAAGGCCATCGCGAAAACGATGAGGAAAAAAAGGGAACTGGGGGATTTGTGTCTCATAATTGGGAGGTTCAGCCTATGCCTGAACGGGTTTTAGTCAATAGCAGGTTGCTGGAGATAAGTAATAAAGGGTAAATGAAAAAGGGCAGGGGGTAGAGGAAGGTGCGTGGCTGGGGGCCATGCAGCGGTGAGTGCCGCCATCTTCGGGGCTCACTGTTTGTTTTTACATTCGTTCCCGGCCCTGACGGACCGGGCTTTGGGGTGTCGCCGCCTTCGGGGCTGAAGAGTTTGGGGGCTTTAGGAAGGCGAAGGTCCCTGGCCGTCGCCGGGCGACAGCTCGGGCAGGGATGTTCGTATTTTATTCGTGGCGGAAGCGTTTCCAGTGCGCGCTTTCTTCCAGGAGGATTCCCTGGATCGGGCCGAAGGAAAGGGCGTCCGGATCGTGGAGATAGCGGTTTTCGAGGAGGAGCAGGGTTCCGGGAGCGAGCTCGAATTCCAGCGCTTGGGCTTGGGGATCGCGGGGGTTCCAGGGGAGAGGCAGGCGATCGGTATCCAGTCCTTGCCGCCGCAGGAAACTGGCGGTGCCGTCACTGCAAGTGATTTGGGCCTGGGGGTGGGCGTGGAGCCAGTCGGTTAAGGCGTCAAGATCGAGAGGCGGGGCGGGTGGGGCTTCCGCAAATACAAACAGATCCTGAAGGCGAATGGGCTGTTTATTGAGGGAGCCGGGGGTGAAGGAGAATTCGAGGGAAGTGACTTCGGTGGCGGGCCAAAAGACATCCATCTGATCTTCGTAGCCCTTGAAGTATACCCGGTCACCGGAGATGTAGGAGCTGCCTAAACGTTTGGAGGATTCGGAGAGGAGGTTTCCCCGGCCGTCTTTGATTTGATACTGATAGGGAAGGGATGCGTTTGCGGGGGCGCTGAGGCGGAGTCCGGTCAGTTTTACGGGATCGGGGAAGTTGACAATGAGGGATGTTTGGTTTTCCTGCCAGGTGAAAGGAACCGGGACTGCTTTCATGGCGGCAAACTTTTCAACCGAAATTTGGGGCATGGGCATAACCACAAAATAACCGGCGGGAAGAAATTCCGCGTTGTGGATTCCCATGGCCTGCAAGGAACCTTTCACAAATGACAGGTAGGTGTTGGCGAAAATGTAGCCGGCGTCTTGGCTTTCATGCCAGGCCAGATCCGCGTCGCGGCGCCGTTCGTCGTAGGAGGAGGTGAAGATGGGGTCTTTTCCGGATTCGAAGGTATAGGCGGCGACGCGGTGACCTTCCATACCGGATCCGATGTAACGCAGGTGGGTGAGACCGGCGGCGCGGGAGACGTCGATGGCCTGTTCGATGGCATCGAGTTTTTTGACCGTCTTGGCATGGCGGATGCGGACGGTGTCGGGAAAGGATGAGAGTTGTAAAACGGCCCAACCGGTGAAAATCGCGCCGGCCAGCCATAAGCGCAGTTTGTCGGTGGTGGCGAGTGCGAGGCTGAAGCAGATCGAGAGCACCATCACAAAGGGGGCAATCAGGTAGCGCGGCACGTAGCCGGACATGGAGTGGGGAAAGTAGAGAATAGAGAAGATGGCCACAAAGATTCCGCAGAGGGCGAGATTGACGCAGCGGACATTTCTGGGGGGGCGGATGGCGGTGAGAATGCCCAGGAGAGGGAGCAGGATGTAGGCGGGCGCCCAGATCCAGCGGGGCCAGTCCTGAAGGCCCTGAAAGGTCATCAGGGCCAGGAGATCTTCTTTCCACAGGGCCTTCAGACTATAGGCAACCTGTTTGGCCGAGGCGGCGCTGAACAGGGGAGGAGAGGAAGGGTTTTCGGCGGAGATGAGAATTTGGGGAATCACGGCTAACGCCAATGCAAGGGGGACCAACGCAAAGGGGAGCCAGCGGGAGGGACGTTTCCAATCGGGAAGCAGCAGGTAGAGCCAAATAAGTCCGGCGGTGCCGAGGAAAGGGGCCACTTGCAGGTTGGTCCAGGCACCGAGAAAAGCGAAAACGGAAAACAGGAGGGCATCCCGCCAGGGAAAAACCTTTTGTTGTTTGAGGCGGAGGGCGGCGTGGAGGAGCATGACCATGCCGAAGACGTACATTTCGGGGTAACCTCCATAGGGAACGGTGGTGTACCAGAGGATGTGTCCGGCGGGGAACGCGACCAGCAGGGCGCCGGCGAGGGCGGGTTTGGCGGGGACGTCGAGTTTGAGGAAAAAATACATGAGCACCGGCCATAAAGATCCAAAAAATCCGGGCACCAGGGTCATGGTGAAGCGGTCGGCGCCGAAGAGTTCGAATACGCCGGCCATGAGGTAGGCTTCGAGGGCTCCCATATAGCCTTGTCCGGTGAAAAAAAGCGGGCGGGCACCCTCCTGAATGTCCATGGCCATGAGCCCTACCACCGCGGTGTCGAGGGTGGGGGCGTGGGTGTACGCTCCCCAAATGATGCGCAGCACAAAAGCCAGCAGAAACAATCCGAAGGGGAAAAGAAAATTTTCGACGAGACGCTTGTTCAAGGGCGGTGCTCCAGGGTGATTTGGGTGAGGCCGTGCGGACGGATGCCGATGAGGCGGATACCGAATTCCTGATCCACCGGGAAGATTTCAGCGGGGGGCTCGGTGACGAAATCTTTGTTCCAATTGTATTTAAGAATGACCTGATCCTGATTCGCATCCAGGTGGGCGTTGATGCGGCGGAAATCGGCGTCTATACTGCCGTGACCTTTCAGGAACATGGAGGAGGGTCTTTTCACTTGATAGACTTTTACCCGTCCGTTTTCGTAGCGGGGGGTATAGTATTCCGGATGACGTTCGAAGGCGTCTTTCCAGCCCTGGTGGTAGGTCATGACATGGGTCACATTGTAAAGTGCCATAAAGCGGAATACGCCGTCCGGTCCTTTTGCTCTGACGTTTTTTGGGGGGTATTGATATTCCACCAGCTTGGGGCTGAAGCCGTAATAGTCGGAGGCCATCATTTCCCGTCCGGTGAGCAGAGGCATATTGGCCACCTTGGCACCGCCATACCCGTGAACCGCTTTGCCGGCGATGAGGATCCTGCCGTCTTCGGGCACTTCGTTCCGCAGCCAATGGACCAATTCTTTGGTGTGTTCGGGCATGGTTTGGAAATCCATCTGGCTTTGATTGCTGTAAATCTTGGTGCCCATGTAGCCTCCTAAAATCAACAGAGACATCACCCAGGCGATGCCGGTGGCTGACAGGATTTTATTTTTGGAGGCGGGGAGGCTTTCAAAGTGTGTGAGAAAGCTTTCCACCGCGATTCCGGAAGCGAGGGCCGCGACCAGGGTGGCGGGGATGATCAGCCGTTCCCATTGCAGGAGCGGAGAGAATTCTTCGCCCCACCCCGCGAGTATCCCGGCCGAGAAAATGAACACGGCCATAAAGATGCCGCGCATGCGGTTGGAATCCAGTAGTCCGACGGTGGCGCCGAAGATGACGATGAGGGGGTGTACGCCTTGGAGGAGTCCGGAGAGCTGATGCAGACCGTTTTCCCACATTTCCGGAATATGCTTGCTCTCCTGGTAGCCCAGAAACTGGTTGATAGGGGAATAGCGGATGGGGACCATGGCCAGGGGATGCAGCAGCAGGATGAGTGTGCCGGCGCAGATCGACATCCAAATCACACGCCCCGGGGTCCACTGCGGAGTCATGGAAAGCAGGGCGATGAGCAGGGGGATACCGGGGAGGAGGGCGCCGGGCCAGCAAAGGGCCAGGGCGCTTACCGAGGTTAAAGCCAGGGAGATGAGTGCGAGTTGACGGCGTTTTTCCGCATGGAGGAGTTTCCAGAACAGAGCCAGGATGAGGGGGAACAGGCAAAGGCAGAAAATGGAGGGGGTGGTGCCGTAATGGAGGATGTGGGTAAAGTACCGCTGACCGGGAACCATAAACAACAGAAACGAAATCCAGCCCGCTCTGCGGTTGCCTCCCATCAGACGGGTGGCGACGTATCCGATCCAGGGAACGAGGATCATGAAGGTCACCGCGATGAGGGGGGTATAGAGCTGTTTGATGCTGAAGATCTTCAGCAGCGGGTACCACAGCAGGGCCAGAGCCCAGGTTCCGGAGGCCACCAGATAGGGAACCGGTTTTCCGCCATTCCAATGAGGATCGTAAAAGTCGGGTTGGGGGAAGGTCTCCATAAAGCTGGCGAAGCGGTATTGGAAAGAGGGGTGATCGACCCGGTAGAGGGGTTTGAATCCGGTTTCTTTTTCCAGAAAGTATCCGCAGGCCAGCATCACCATGATGGCAAAAGCGGCGAACACCCGGGTTTTGAGGATGCGCGGGTGAAAGTAAAGCAGCAGGGAGAGGACGGAGGTGATACCCAGGGCCCGGAGAAGCCAGGAGGCGCCCAGGCCTTTTCCGTCAATACGCCATCGCGGGAAGAAAAACCAATTGTTGTCGGCGACACCCGCGGATAAATACATCACCAGGAAAGTGGTGGCCCAGAAGTATAAACAGAGGGGAGGGTTTGAGGGGGGATCCGTGAGATCCTGTTTGCGGTAAAGGGCAATTTGCAGGCCGATGACAGATAAAAGACCGAGGAGTAAAACCGCGGCGTCTCCCACATGAAACAAGTCCCCACGTTTGGAAAGCAGGCACATCAAAAGCACCGTCACCAGAAAGGAAAACCCGATTCGGATGAGTTGAGATGTGTTTGGTTTGTGGCCTGGAACTGAATGATTCATAGATACCCTCGTTTCCTATACAATTCATCAGGTCTAATTGACAAATCAATTATCACCCTTATAGGGTCACGCTTATGTCAGTAAAACTTTATCATATAAAAGAATGGGGACCCGATATTGCCGGAGGGGTGACCACGGCTATTGTTTCGTTGCCTTTGGCGTTGGCGTTTGGCGTCGCCTCCGGTGCCGGGGCAAAATCCGGCTTAATTGGCGCGGTGCTGGTGGGGCTTTTTGCCGCAGTATTTGGGAGTTGCAAGCGCCTTATCTCTGAGCCGACGGGACCGATGACGGTCATTATGACGGCGGTGATTGCGCAAATAACCGCGCAATATCCTGATCAGGGGCTGGCGATGGCGTTTACGGTGGTGATGGTGGCGGGGCTGGTGCAGGTTGTACTGGGGGTGCTGAAGCTGGGCAAATTTATTACTTTGATGCCTTATTCGGTGATCTCCGGATTTATGTCCGGGATTGGGGTGTTGCTGATTCTGATGCAATTGCCACCATTTTTAGGGGTAAGTTCGCCGGGAGGCGGCGCCTGGGGGATTTTGCGGGCGATTCCGGAGATGTTGCAAAATCTGTCTTGGCCGGAGTTGGGGATGGGATTGTTTGCGTTTGCCATTTTGATTCTGTACCCTGCGGGCTGGCGGAAAAAATGTCCGCCCCAGTTGGTGGCATTGTTGGTGGGAACCCTTCTTTCCATGTGGCTGTTTGAGCCGGATGCCCTGAGACGCATTGGTAAAATCCCCGTGGGATTGCCTGAAATGCATTTGCCGATGTTTACGCGGGATATGCTGAATCATATTTTGGTGAATGGCATTGTGCTGGGGATCCTGGGGTGCATCGACACTTTGCTTACGGCCATGATTGCGGACAGTTTAACCCGGGAATATCACAACAGTGACCGGGAACTTGTAGGGCAAGGGATCGGAAATATGATTTCCGGGTGCTTTGGCGGTTTGCCCGGCGCGGGGGCGACCATGGGAACGGTGGTGAATATTCAAACCGGGGCAAAAAGCAATCTGGCCGGGATTTTACGGGCGCTGATCCTGCTCACTTTGTTATTGGGGGCGGCCCCGCTGATTGGGCCGGTGCCGATGGCGGTGTTGGCGGCGATCGCTTTGAAGGTGGGGATTGATATTTTGGACTGGAGTTTTATGCAGCGGGTCCATCAGTTTTCACGGTCGTCCACCTTTATGATGTGGGTGGTACTGTTGTTGACAGTTTTTGTTGATTTGGTGATGGCGGTGGGGGTGGGGGTATTTATTGCCAACCTGTTAACCATCAAACGTCTGTCGGACATATCCGCCAAAGAGGTACGGACCATTGGATTGACCGAAGCCGGGGTGGAGCTTCCGGAAGATGAAAAGCTTTTAATGGAACAGGCCGGTGGCAAAGTGCTGTTGTTTCAATTAAATGGTCCCATGATTTTCGGAGTGGCCAAAGCGATTGCCCGGGAACATGCGGCCATGAAACATGCCAAAGTGCTGGTGTTGGACTTACGCAACGTGCCCCTGCTGGGGGTTACGGTAGCGCTGGCTCTGGAAAATATGGTCAAGGATGCCACTTCGGCGGGCGCGCAGGTATTGGTTGCGGGTGCGCAGGAACGTTGCCGCGACCGACTGGAAAAATTCGGATTCTTTGAGCTGGAAGGGCTGGAAGAAGTAAAGGATCGAAAAGCGGCGCTGTTGCAGGCGGTGAAAGGTTTGGATGAAGGTTCGGTGTGATTTAAAGAATTTTAAATGTTAAATAAATTTTATCTTTATTGGTTAATAGGGTACTTTTTTTGAATATCGTTTTGTTGGGTCTGTTCGCATCATCACTTCAAAACCCCATAATGGGTAAAATATTATGAAATTTACTTTTATCTGGTTTCTATTTCTTTTCGGTGGGTTCATACCGTTAAAAGCTGTTTTTGTAGGGACGAATGACCCTAACAGTAACACTTCGGCTCCTGTAGATGACCAAGGGTGGTCGTATATGGGTGTTTATAATACGGGTGGCGCGGTGTATCTGGGGAATGGATGGTTTATAACTGCAGGTCACTTGGGGACGGGTGCTGGCACGGTGAATTATGATGGTTCATCTTATGCTATTGATGGTAGCAGCTGGGTAACTTTACAAAATCCGGATACAAGCAATGTGGATTCTCGTTTGTTTCAGATAACCACCCCGGGTGATCTTGCGACTACAGGTGCTCAAATCGTTGATTCAGCCCTGTCGCTTGGAGATGATCTAACCATGATTGGTTATGGACGGGATGTGAGTTCAGTATCCACTACAGGTCCGTGGACGAAGTATTATGAAAGTACGACTTCGAATAAGAAGTGGGGTGAAAACACCGTAGATTCTTTTGTTTCAGATTATAGTGGTGCCGGGTATACTTCTGATACTTTTCAAACGGTTTTGACTACGGGCACGGCCCAAGCACTCGATAAAGATTCCGGAGGCGGGGTCTTTGTCTATGATGCAGCGACGGACAGCTATCAATTGGCTGGCATTATGATTGCGGCCACAAGATATTCGGACGAAGGGGGGATATATGCCTCAAAATGGAATGGCGTTGCTGCAAACAGCTCATGGACGCGGTCTGTAGATTTATATCAGTACCGAGATCAAATTGTTTCGGTAATTCCTGAACCTGCACCTTGGATACTTGCGGGGGGGGCGTTGGGGTTGTTATTTTTAGTGACTCGGATACGGCGTTCGTAGTCCACGCACTCCGTGCGTGGAAATCTTTGCAGAGGCTCTTGTTTCATTTCCACGCTCGGAGATCGTGGACTAAAGGAACGCGCAGTTTACTTCGAGGCTTTTGCCCGGGCCATCACATCTTCGGCCATACGCACGGAGGCCTGGTCGATCATGGAATCGCCGATGGCGGCAGCCCCGCGTCCGTCGGCCAGGGCTTGTTTAAATGCGGACAACACTTGTTCCGCCCGTTCGATTTCCTCCGGGGTGGGGGAAAAGGCGGCGTTCACTTCCTCGATTTGTGCGGGGTGAATGCACCACTTGCCGTCGAAACCGAGGGCCCGGCTGCGGGCGGCCGAGATTTTGAGTCCTGCGGGATCGCGGAAGTTTCCGTAGGGGGCATCGATCACTTTGAGGCCTTCCGCTTTTCCGCAGAGGATGAGTCGACTGTAGACAAAATGCAGGGGATCCCCGGGGTAAATGCCGTCGTTTTCGCCGTGACCGGAAATGGAAGAGAGGGGCATATTGATGCTGGCCGAATAATCCGCAATGCCGAACACCAGGCAGCGGATGCGGGGGGAGGCCTGAGAGATCTCAGGGGCGTCGCGCAAAGCTTTAGCACTTTCGATGATGGGTTCGATGCCCACATCGCAGTTGAGGGCGGTCAATAAATGGTCCAGATAATGAATTTGAGCCGCCGTTTCCACTTTGGGGACGACCAGGGTATCGATATGCTTTCCGATTTTCGGGATAAGGGTTAAGATATCCTGTAAAGCAAAGGGACCGGCTAAATCGTTGATGCGCAGGCAGAGGGTTTTGTTCTGCCAGTCCAAGTGGAGAATGGAGTGGGCAATGGTTTCCCGGGCGGCTTCCTTTTCGGCGGGGGGACAGCTGTCTTCCAGATCCAACATAACAATGTCCGCCGCGGAGGCGGTGGCTTTTTCGTGCATGGAGACCCGGTGACCGGGAACGGAGAGAATGCTGCGTCTGAGAGTTGTCATGGGGGGAGTCCTAAGCAAAAAGAGGGTGCGGGTCAATCTGCAAGAAACGCCAAAGGGGGCGGTGAATCGCTTTACGCCGGAGTCCCGCATTTATGCGGAAGCCGGCAAGGGGCATTTATGACCCGGTTTCGGAGGCCGAAGGTTTCGAAACCCGGGACGTAAACGCCCCTACATACTTCCGCATAAATGCGGGACTCCGGCGGGCAACAAAAAGAACCCCCGAAATCAAAGCGACGCTTTGGTTTCGGGGGGAAGTCTTTTGGAAAAGAACGTTTTTTTACGCGGCAACTTTCCGGCGGCGGCTGATGCCGATCACCGCGAGCATGCCGACGGCCATCAGGCCCAAGGTTGAGGCTTCCGGGACCACCGTCAGGGAAGGGCGGAAAGCTTCAGTTGTGGCTTCACTGGAGTGCCAGTAAGGATTGTTCCCGGTGTCATTTAGTTTCGGTCCAAAAATTTGGAAGGTGACGGTATTATCTGCCTGCAGATAGTCATCAAGATTTGGCACCGTGACGGTGTACGGGGCATCACTATCGTTATACGACCAGACGTAATTAGGACTCAGCGCATCAAAAGTTCCGGTGGGTCGGGTGTTGTAGGTAACGCCGTTGATTCCCCCTTCCTGCCAATCATAATTGCTAGCACCAATATTTGACAAAACAGATATGACAAAGGTCTCGTCGTCATCGTTCGACGTGGCATTGCCCATATCAGAGAACGTCAGGTTCAGCGTTGCAGCTTGGCTGGTATCTAAACTAGCAATAACTGAGGATAAATCAAATTTAACATAGCCTATCCGGTCATTGCTGGTTGCATTTTTCACTGTGAATTTCGCATTTTCGGAATTATAATTGGTCGTTGTAGCTCCCGTATAAACATAATTGTCATCGCTTGCGGTCAAAGTAACGGGCGCGGCACTCAATAAACCTGCGAAGGATGTTAGGAGGGTGAAGAAGAGGAGCTGATGAAGTGATTTTGTCATAATGTACCTTTCGGTTTACTTGGAAATTACGTAGAATCTTAATGTTTTTCAAATTTCATGTCAATAAAGCATTGGAGAAGATTCAGTTTAGGAATCTATAGAACAATGGGGCCAACTCATCATTGCTGTTCTGGTCGTATTTGTAATCGTAATCTGTTTTTCCTGCCCATGACTTTCCTTATCCCCTTGGAATTGACTTGTCGCTTTGTCCCTCTATGTTGCGCCACATGAATAGCATAGCAGAAGCCCAAGCGGAATTAATCGACGAATTTTCCATGTTTGAAGACTGGCAGGAAAAATATGCCTATATCATCGACCTGGGCAGGGAACTCGACCCCATGCCGGAGGAATTCAAGGATGAGGCCCACAAGGTGAAGGGATGTCAGTCGCAAGTCTGGTTGCACGCCGAACCCCGGGAGGGCAAACTGCATTTGCAGGCGGAGAGTGATGCGCTGATTGTACAGGGATTGATCGCGCTGGTGCTGCGGATTTATCAGGATCGTGAACCGGCAGAAATTTTAGATGCGGACCTGGGATTTTTTGAAGACATCGGTTTGATGTCCCACTTAAGTATGAATCGAACCAACGGGCTGCATTCGATGATCAATACCATTCGCGCCTACGCGGCTTCAGCATGAAACTGATTTTGGCCTCGGCTTCCCCGCGGCGGGCGGAACTTTTACGATCTGCGGGTATCCGTTTTGAGGCGCTGGCGGCCGAGGTCGATGAAACGCCCCTCCCACGGGAAGAGCCGGAAGCGTTGGTGTGCCGTCTCTCCCGGAGCAAAGCGGAGGCGGTCGCGGCCTTACATCCGGATGCAGCTGTATTGGCGGCGGATACGGTGGTGGTGTTTGATGAAGAGATTTTTGGGAAACCGGGCACAGCGGAAGAAGCCGTCGATATGTTGGAACAGCTTTCAGGAGATCAACACGAGGTGATGACCGGGTTTACCCTTTTGCGTCCCGGGTCAGATGCCATTTGCGAATTGGTGGTCACTGAAGTGACGTTTCGTGAGCTGGGCAAGGCGGAAATTCAAAGTTATGTGGACAGCGGAGAGCCCATGGACAAGGCGGGGGCTTACGGCATTCAGGCCGGGGCGGCGGGATTTGTGTCCCGCATTGAAGGCAGTTACACCAATGTGGTGGGCCTCCCATTGGCGGAAGTGGTGGGGTTGATTTCGGGCACCTGAGGAAGGATGGCGGAGGAAACTTCCGAGTGCTCCGTTTACGGAGTGTCTGCCGAGGCCTTCAGGCCAAGGCTACGCGGAACCCGGGTTCCGCGTAACTCACTGGCGTAAACGCTTTGAGAGAACCCTCGTGAAACGAGGAACTCGGAAGTTTTGGCTTTGATCTTCATGCAAATCCCCGCTAGCCTGCACATATGAATCCTGCGCGAAAATCTCTGCCGTCTCTCCCGCTTATTTTAGGTCTCATTTCACTCGCATTGTTTGTGCCGGGGATTGCGGTGATGGAAAATACCCGGGCGTGGGGGGCAACGATGCAGTTGGCGGTTCCGGCGCTATTCCTTGGTGGCATCTCGTTGGTTTGGGGGGCGGTGATTCTGAAAGGGAAACCTTCAGGAAAAGTCTACGGACTCGCGGTGACCGGGAGTATTACCGGCGGGCTGGCCATCATTTTCTGGGTGGTGATGGTGCCGATGATGATGGTTTTTGCGTTGCCAGCCCGGGATGCGGATCCCGAGCAACCTTTGGTACATCAGAGTGGTGAGCAAATGAAAATCTGGGTGCGCCATATCAAAACGTTTTATCGGGATGAAGGACGTCTGCCGGTAAAGCTGGAAGAATTGGTGGCGACCGGGTATGCGTCGGAAAGCTTGTTGTATGACTCCCGACAAGCAAGTAAAAATGTGCCCAGCTTCCGGTTGATGGTCAAGGAGATGCCTCCGGAAGGTGAATGGGCCACGACGCCGATTCTGGAAGGGCGTATTCCTAATCCGCGCGATGGCACCCGGTTGATTGCATATCCGGATGAGCGTTTGGGCGTGGTGAAGCCGTAGTCCACGCACTCCGTCCGTGGAAATGAAACAAGAGCTTCCGCAAAGATTTCCACGCTCGGAGATCGTGGACTACGCTTGTGAAATGGAGCAAGAGCTTCCACAAAGATTTCCACG
>JARHXX010000048.1 GCA_029269125.1 Kiritimatiellaeota bacterium B1221
TGGAAATCTTAACTTAGGCTCCTGTTTCATTTCACAGCCGTAGTCCACGATCTCCGAGCGTGGAAATCTTATAACCTAGGCTCCTGTTTCATTTCCACGCACGGAGTGCATGGACTACAGTTTCTCCGTAAGGATTCCCGCCCCCAACCGATCTATCACCATGGAAAATCACATCATCATTTTAGGCGCAGGCGTCACCGGACTCACTGCCGCGCGGTACTTACAAGACCAGGGCCGAAAAGTCACCCTGCTAGACAAAGGACGTGGCCTCGGAGGCCGGGTGGCCACCCGGCGTTTGGGAGAGGCCTCAAACATTCAGGGACGCTGGGATCACGGTGCGCAGTTCGCGACCTTTCGCGATCCCGATCTCATCGAACACCTCAAAAAGTGGGATAGCTGGGAATGCATGAAACCGTGGATCCCGGGACACCAAAACCCCACCCTTTACCGGCAACGTCCCCTCGCAGGCATGAATGCCCTGGCCAAAGCACTGGCCACCGGCCTTGAAGTGCATCGGAGCCAACAAATTGAACGCATTGAGAAAGCGGCAGGCGGATGGAAACTCACAGCAAACAGCGGTCAAATTTTTACCGCACCCCATCTCATCTCCACCATCCCCCTCCCCCAGTTTCACGAACTCGCCCGGAACTCGCATTTAGATCTCACCCCGGGCGAACAGGAGAAAATCCTCTCCGTTCGCTATGACCGCTGCCTCACCTTGCTGGCGGAAACAGATGGTCCCTCCGGATTAGCGGCCCCGGGATTTGTCCAGGTGCAAAACGGCACCATCGAAACCATAATCGATCAACACCAAAAGGGAATTTCATCCGCGTATACCTTGGTCGCAAACGCCACCCCCGCTTTCAGCCTGGAATGGTTCCGCAGAGATCGGGACCTAGCCGCAACCCTGCTAAGAGCGTCTCTCCAGGAACGCATCCGGTCCCGCATTTTATCCGTACAAATCCACGGATGGAAATTTGCCAAAGCCACCCGGCGAATAGACGCCAACTTTCTACGGCTTGCCAATGACATTGCCCTGGCTGGTGACGGATTTTCTGCGGGTACCCCCGACACCTCTCCAGACCTCCCCGCCCGTATAGAAAGCGCCATGCTTTCCGGAGTTTTTGCAGCCAAAACCTTTGCACCGCTTCCCTCTGCGTAATCCACGCTCTCCGGGCGTGGAAATCCCCCCCCATATCCACTCACAGCCCTCCCTGTGCCCACGCAAGAGCACCAACCACACCTCAAAAATAAGGATTAAACTTCAGCTGTTCAATCAACCGGACAGGAATCCGATACGTTCCCACCCAACCCTCCCGCTTCAGGGTTAAAAACTCGCCGTCAGCCGCCAACAATTCAGCCACAAAATACTCTTCGCCGCCGGAAAGCTTCACCTCCACGTGCGCGGCCATCCTCCGGATATGTTTTAAACTGTCGCCCTGATGAATCCACATCCGGATTCGTTCCGGATGCATGCGGGTTCGGGATTGCAAATCAGTCAGTGCCAAATTCCAGTTTCCCTCCGCATCCACCCCTTCCCAGTGAACCTGAAGAGAATCACCATTATGGAACAGCACCGCCTCCGCGTCTTTCGGCACTTCCACACTTTCTTCAGGCAAAGGGTGGTCATTTAAAACCAGCAATAGATCATCGATTTTCAATCGCGCTCCCTCTTCAAAATTCCACCCGAACTTTAAGCGCGGCGCATACGCTTTCTGTACCGAATCCACGGCGTCCATTTGCCATTCAGCAAGCAGCGCCCCATTCACTTTTACCCGGTGCCGAAAGTTTTCCGGATCAAATTCGAAAAGCATATTTACGATACCCGACGGAGGGCGGCGCATCGACCCCCGGGTCACCCTGCCCCGTCCAAAAAGCCGATTGCCACGGACAACCCCCGCAACCTCATCCACCCAGAGCTTTTGACTGTTCATGGTCAGCACCACCCTCCCGGAAATCGCGTTCTCTTCGTTTGCTTTTGGCGGTTCAACATCCCATTCAATCGTGAACAACTCCCCAGGGGAAAATACCGGAACGTCGACCCTCAGTTGTAACTGAAGGCCCAGGTTGATAAGAGGAAAAGTGTGCGCCATCGCCCCCTTCTCCCTTAACACCCATTTCCCCTCCACTTCCGACAGGCCCTTTGGCTGCGATCCCTGCTGCGCATATACCCATTTTTCCGGCTCCGCAGGGCCATGGTAAATCACTTGCGAAAGCGGATGTGCGGCCTGCACTTTATGCAGGTACCGGCTATCCAGAACCAACCGGTCCGCCCACAAAGTTTTGAGCACCATTTGCCCTTCGGATAATTCGAGGACATCTCCCAAAATCTGCTCTTCTGCAGAAAGTTGAATGCGATAATCCTTATCCGCCATCCGTTTTTTGATCCCGAAATTCACCCGGTCGATATACTTGCCGTGAATCCCTTTGACGTCCTGCTCATTGCCGGTCCGGAGTAATGCCACTTCACGGTCCTGCCCCAGGTATCGCCCCTGTATCCGATCCCCGTTCAACAAAATGATTCGACAATCCACACCCGGAAACTCTTCAGCCCGAAGACTGCAACAAACAAAAAGGAGCAGTATCCCCAGGAATTTCATCGCCCTTTGACCTCCGGAAAATCTAAACGCTGCACCGCGGATAAGGGGATTGATACCGGAAAGGGCGTCGCACCCGTCCAAACCTCTCCCGTCAACCGCTCTGCATTCAGCGAATCCATGGTCATGTACCAGGGATCCCCCCCGCCTTGTAAGTACACCCTTGCGCGATCTGCAGACCGAAGCGGTTCACGCGGCATCTCTCCGCCAACCAGCCTGACCTCCAAAAGATCTTTTAACTGAAACAACCGCTCATTCCCCTCGCCTTCTGCCAAAAACATTATCTGCGAATCATCCATCGACAGCAAAGATCCGGAAAGCCGTTCACCCGTTTTAAACAGTAAAGCGTCCTTTTTCTCTTCAATGTTTCCGCGGGGGAGCTCCCCTCCCCAGGGCATCAGGCGTATAGAGGAAATTTTAACCGTACCGCTCCCACTCAGATACCGGAACCCCATCTTAAAAGGGATGTCACTGCGAAGAGATTCAATTTCGGTTTGGGTCCAGGTATGCACGGCCTCCCCCTGAAGAAACAGGGTCATTTCATCTTTATCCAAATCCACAAAAAACCGGAACTGCTGACGCCCCTCCACCTCCTCAATCCCCTGCCGCCAGTTCGTCACCAACATCTGGTTTTGTTTTTCCCGTCGATACCAGGCGGCGGAGATCTGGTCCGGCGTCACTTGAAAAACCACGGACCCCCAGGCCCGGGTCTGCCAGTCAAACAGTGCAATGTGATAAACGTAATTTTGTGCGAGGGGCTCCATTTCAATTTCCAATTGGAACTTCTGGGGAAATTGAATAGGCGCCGTCATCCATTGCATTCCGGGCTGATTCATCAGCAATTGACGAAAACTCTCCTCCTCCCGACCCGGCAGGCGGACCATGGGACCATAATATAAAAGACCGCTGGCATTCAGAAATTCAATCCCCTGAAGTGAGGATTTGGGGATGCGGATTTCCGCTCCCCATGCGCTTTCAACCATAAAACCCTCTTCCACCGACCGTACCGATTGGACCGGAAATTGTTTTCCCGAAGGAAACTGAATCCGGTACGCCGGATCTTCAGCCCTCGCCGGGGGATTCAGTTGCCGGAAGTGTAAAACCTCAGAACTTTGGATACGCAAAGGGGAATCCAGCCAATAAGGTTTCAGGCGTAAATCCTCCTGAGATCCCGGCAACACCTCTCCGGAAAAAAGATTTCCATTTTTCAATTCCACCCGGGCCCGGACAGGCATGGGAGCCTCCGGTTCCGCAGTTCCCCATGCGCCAATTCCCAGGCACACCCACCAATAAAAAAGTTTACCTTTCATAGATCGGCATCAAACGGTAATTCAGTGCCATAGCCAACAATGCGGTCGCGGTCGAAAAGGTGGTCCCTCTCGGCCCATTCCAGGATCCATCATCCGCCTGGGTCGCATCAAAAACCCGAATCATTTTTTTATTCCACAGTTGCCACTCTTTCATGTCCCCCTGGAACAGGGCCTGCGAAAGATAATAGAATTGATAAAAAGGATAATTCGCATCATTCCGGTCGCGGCTCTGCCGGATAAATTTAAAGTTCTTGCGCGAAGTCTCTGATTCATAATCATCATAGAGACTGAACACCAAACTGCTGATCGCAGTCCGTACCGTATTTCCTGATTGAGAGCCGCCACTGTATCCCACCCCGCCATCACTTGCCGTCATCGAGCTGTAGTACTTGGTCCCCTGCTCGAAGGCTTTATCCGGAATATGCAATCCGGCATTTTTGGCCGCATACAACGCAACCATCTGCGCACCCGATACCGTGGTGTCCGCATCCTTGGATATCGGCGTGTACCGCCAGCCCCCAAGCGGATTTTGCTCCTGGGACTCCAAAATTAAATCCACCGCTTTCTGCAAGGCCACCCCGACATCCGGTTCCTGCAAATGACCGTACAACTCCGCCAAAGCCAAAGTGGCAAATCCGTGGTTATACATCGAGTTCCCAATATATCCGGTTTGCTCATTTTGCTGACTGAGAATATACCCCGCACCTTTCCGGATCACATCCCGGTAAGGTCCATAATTCGGATCTTCCCCACTGGCCAGAAAAGCCAAAAGCGCAAACCCGACCACTCCGGGCTGCTGACCATAATTTTCAGTCCAGTTCCCCTGCTCCGTCTGACTGAGCGCCAGAAATGCCAAGCCCTTGCGGTAAAACTCATCCAACTCCGCGGGAATTTCCCGACCAATCTGCAACCCCGTCATGGGACGCTGCGCGAAGGCGCTCAATGAGATCAACACCAGTAATGAACATAGCTTACGCATCATTCGCCTCCTTCAATCGCCTCAAAATATCCGTCCATCATTCCCCGGTAACGTCCCGGCCAATTCCCCGGATCACTCGCACCCGCCCGTCCTTCACTTCCCGAACGGCCCTGGGTCCCGGAAGAAGAACCCGAGATATCGCCACCGCCCGGATCTCCAAATCCGGTAGAACCTTCTCCACCCGTGGTTCCCGACTGGCCCTGCCCAGATCCCTGCATCATCTGCATGATCGCCTGCATCATCGCGGCTGAATTCTGCGGGGATCCTTCCCCTTCCCCCGGAGGCGGCTGGTCACCCATGCTTTGATCCAACGCCTTGGCCAACAGTTCAATCACTGCAGTTTGAATGGTGATACTGTCCTGATTGGTAATCGACTGCCGCAGCTGAACCCCCACATTCATCATTTCCCCGGAAGCCAGGCTCACCAATTTTTTGGTTTCATCTTTGATCACCCGGTTCTCTAAAGGAATCAAAGTTTGAGCCAGCTCATACTGGCGGTCCGAAAGCTGCAAGGCATCGCGATCAAAGTTTAAATTGTCCGCATACGACTCATCCAGCGCCCGGGTATGTCGGCGAAGTTTTTCCTGCTGCTCCCGTGCACGGATCAGCGCAATCATGGTTTCCAGGGTTTCGCCCTCTTCGTCCGGGGCGCCACCGCCACCCCCGCCGCCGCCACCACCGGTATCTTCGCTGAGCATATCCGCCCATTCGAGAAACAACCGGTTCCACTCCGTGGATTCCGCAGTGGTGCGGCCAATGGTGTTGGACAATATCAGTGCTTTAAGTTCAGGCAGACGTTCCGTATACCGCTCTTCAGTCATGCCACCCGTTACCTGACGCAGTTCCGGCATCTGGGTTCGACGGAAAAATCCCTCCAGGTCATCATAGAGATAACGGGACTCCCGGAAAATCTCATCCTGAATTTGCGCATTGCTCTCAATTTCAGATTTCAATTCCGCAGGAACCTGATCCGCATTTAAACCAATCGTTTTGGGTAAGATCATATTTAAGGAATCACGAATCTGCAGTTGCTTATCCGCCAGCACCTTTAAGCGATTGATAAAACTTTCCGATAAAGAATTCACAATGGATTCATTTAAGTCCTCTTCCCCCTGCTTCATCGCCTCCAAAGCCTCCTCCTGCTTTTTAATCGCTTCTTCCAACTGCGCTTTCCGCTCCGCACTTTCTTTTTCACCCGGTGCCGGTTCCTGAATAATCGTATCTCCTGCAGGCGCCCCTGACGAAGAAGCGTCCGAAGGGTCCGAGGGATCTGAGGGACTTGCAGGTGCCGAAGACTCTGAGGATTCCGATGACTCTGAGGGTTCCGATGACTCTGAGGGTTCCGATGACTCTGAGGGTTCCGATGACCCGTCGGCTTCACCGGGCTCTTCCCCCTCGGCCTCCGTTTCGCCCTGCGCTTCACTGGCTTTCTTCAACGCTTCCGCCGCATCTTCCATGGCGGGGATTGCAATATTTTTTAAGTTCTCGGAAATCTCCGCCCAATCCGCAATCTGCTCATCCTTGATCTGTTCGTTCTTGGTGGCTTCTCCAATCAGCGATTCCATTCCCTTATGCGTTTCCATCAATTGTTCGGCACGCGCCAATTCATCCAGAGCCCGATCCAACAGTTTTTCAGCAGTGCTCGAATCATTCAAATCTTCTTCACTGCGGTTGAGCGTATTTTCATTGGCTTCTTTCGATAAGGCCTCCTGTCGAATGGATTCATCCAGTTCCGCCAACAGACGGTCCATCTGTTGAAGCAACATTTTGGCATGATCCTCTTTACTCAACACCAAAATCCGGAAGCGGGCACTCTGACTCGGTTCACGGTCCGGGTAGGCATCCACCGCCATCGCCACCAATTCAATCATGGCGTTCGGACCGTATCCCAGCCGCTCGGGAGAAAAAACCAACTTCTCTCCACCCGACGTGCCCTCAATTTCCATTTCATCCAGCAACTGCTCCGGCCCAACCGCATCTTCCTTCAGTTGCCTGAACCGGGCCCAAACGTTTTTCAGACCAAAATCATCGCGGGCGCTGACATCCAATTCCAAAAATTCATCCTGCAAAACCGCCACCGTAGAGCCGATGCCACTCATGGAGACACTCGGCGGAATATCCGCTTTGGCAATCAACTCCAGAGAGGCTGGCTGACGGGGTTTAAGCCCCACATCGTCAATCCAACTTAGGGCAAGATTCAAATTGGTATCCACCAATATCCCCGGCATCTCAAACGCGGCCCCTTCAATCTTGCCGGCAAGCTGTTCACCCATTTGGGCAGAAGCCAATTCCCGACTCACCCGGCCTTTCATCACCACCCTGCTCCCCTTCGGCACTTCCAAGCGGCGGCGGCGGAGAACAATTTCCTGCACATCCTGACCCAAATATTCCGGCCATTTCACATCCGCAGCCATCGAAATCAGTTCCGGACGTAACAAAGGATTTACCGCCACCCGCGCTTTCGCGTCCCCCGCACTCAGGGTCACTTCCCGGTTCTGGGTCATCCCCTCCACCGCCACCGAGACTTTAAAATCATCCAGGCTCACCACCGCATGCTCCGGACCATTGACTTTGGTCAACACTTCCCGGACTTCCTCATTTTTCACATGGGAAACTTCACCCGCAAATTCAAAGGCCTCCCCGTGGGGAACCACCAATTGCTGCGGAAATCCTTTCAGCCGCACAAAGGTAAACCGCTCAATTTCCTGATGCGGTTTTAACCAGCGTTGAAAACTGTTCACCGCCGCGTCCGGCACCAATACCAGGTAGACCACCACCCCCGCTAAAACCACTCCCGCCCCCATCAGAATTTTACGGGTACGCCGGGTATCCAGCCGCTCTTCCGCCCGTATATCCGACAATTGCGAGGCCACCTGCAAAATCGCCGCCTGCCGCAAGGCCGGCGATCCGGCCCAGGATTCATTGCCTCCATGTGACAATTCCACCGCCCCCAGCAACCGGTCTCCCACCCGTGAATCCAATTTGCCCATGAATTTAGCCACCCGTTCCGGGCCCGGACGATCTAAAATCCAGCGGCGTATCCAGGGCGCAATACTCACCACCATCAAAATCGGCACCGGCACCGCCAAAACAAACCGTGCCCAGTCCGGGGTTGCCCACAAACGGTCGGAAAAAGAAAGCAGGCCAAAACTCATCAGGGGAATCAGACCCAACAACCCCAGCAGCGTGAGGGTGTTCAGCCAACGCCATTTGCGCTGGAAGCGGTCCAGCGCCTTTTTCAGCTCCTCAGGTAATTGCGGATGTTCTGTGGTGCTCATATCCAGCCCTGCCTTTTTCGAAGTATCCAATAGATCCCGAAGAATGAAAATAACAGAATGACCCAAACCGGATGCTGCCAAATACGTTTCACCGTAAGCACTTTCTGCTCGCGGGGCAGACGCTGTAACTCTTCCAATAACGCCACGGCCGCATCATGCTGGACCAACTTCCCACCCGTCACCTGCGCCAGTTCTGTTAGATAACTGGGCTTGGAGGGAAGTCCGACCTGTTCCGCCACATCCCCTTCCACTTCAAATTCTGACTGGAACCATGCTGCCTCCGATCCGTCCGCATTCGCCAATTCCACCCGTACAATGCCGGGAACTTCAGGAGCCCAGCGCGCTTGAAACGTCCCGCCCCCCTCTAAAGCCGTCACCGCCGGGGAAACCACTTCCCCGCTTTCATTCACCACCCGCAAACGGAAAGGTATTTCATCGCTCAAAGCCATCGCCCCCCGCAGAGACAGGGTCATGGTGATTTCCTGACCGGCCATGGGACGTTCCGGCTGAATAAACAAGCGGGCGCCTTCGTCCCCGAACATATGACGTTTATGCGCCATCCATCGCACCACCTGTCCCCAGAATCGGTAATGATACAAATCCTCAACCCCGCGGCGCCAACGCCACGCGGCATCCGTGCCCATAAACAGCACATGCCCTGTTCCCGCATCCCGGGTCGCCAACAACGGAATCCGGCCATTTTCATTTCTGCGCGAAGCGTGGGTCGCCAGGACTTCCGATCCCACCCGGGCCCGCAACACCCCCGCATACCAATAAAAGCCGGGCAGCCGGCGCCAAATTTGATGGTTGCGGGCGGAGGAGGAACTTAATTGCGTGAGTAAATGATCGCGCCCTTCCCGGGTAAGCTCCATCCGCATTTCCAAATTCAGACCCATCCCCTTCGGCAAAGCACGATCGTATTCCACCGGCATCAAGGATTCCAAAGGAGTGTTTTCCAATCGAAATTGCCCGCCACGCGGACCGGGAAGAAATACCAATCCACTCCCCTGCTCCCGCACCAACACTTCCAGTGCCCGCAAGTCTTCGATATTTAATTCCCCATTGCCCAATCCCACATCTCCCATAAACACCACATCGTACTGCGACCAGGCATCACGGGTCTGCGGAAACCCTTCCAAATAGCCGGGCCCCGGTTGAGGTCCCAGTTCCGGATGAAACAGCAATGTGTCCACCCGCACCCCGGGATCCCGGTTTAACGCATTCCGGAGATAGCGGACTTCCCAGCGGGGAAGCGAATCAATAATTAACACCCGAATCAGGGTTTTGCGAATATCCACCTCCGCCACCACTTCATTGTTGTCTATAAATTCTTCAAAAGGATGCGATTCCACCCGTACCGCAAATTGGACCGCACCTTCCCGCCGCGGCGTCCAACGTAATGTCCCCTCTCCTGTCTTCCCCGAATTCAAATTAAGCTCCTGACTGGCCACTTCCGCCCCGTCCGCCAGCAAAACCACCCGCACCGGCACATCCTCCTGCAGGGTATTGCTCACTTTATACGGCAAGACCAAGGCCTCATTCATAATCGAATATGAGGGGAATTTCACTTCATCCAATATCAAATCCGGCAATCGGGTCCGCTCCCCGATTTCCACCGCATAGCCGGGAATTTCCGATTCCGCCAATCGTAAAACTTCAGGTAAAGGCGCATTTTCCGCATTGTGTAACCCGTCACTTAATACCAATACCCCGGCCAACTGCTCGATATTGCGGGCCGCCGCCAGCGCCGCCTGCAGGTTGGTTTCTTTAAATCCGGGTTTGTCTTCATGCCCCATCTCAATGATTTCAAGCTGCACTTCTTCCGCCAGTGCCCTCCAGGCCTCGCTCCCCATCAACTCTTTTACCCAGTCTTTGCGGCTCACCACCTGTCCGCCTGAACGGATGTCCCGGGTGTCCATACTGTCCGTGGCATCCGTAATCACCGCGATCCGGGCATTTTCATTGCGCAAAGAGCGCTGATGCAATTCGGGTTGGAGCAGGGTCAGCAACAACAGGACCGCCCCCAAAAATTTGAAAAACTCGGTGAGCAAGCGGACCCGCGCAAATTTCACCTGCTTCAAATGGTACAGAGAGATCATCAAGTACAGCAAAAACAATACCACACCCGCGAACATCCATCCGCCACTTGCATTTAAAATCCATCGACTTTCCACGGGGTTCATGCGCTTGTACTCCATGCCGAAGCCGTTGAGGACGGACGGCGAATATTCCGCGTCAGCAGCCAGGATTCAATCACCAGAAAAATCAGCCCGCACAGCGCCAGCAGCGAAGTGAATTCAAAGCGGCTGTTGACTTCACTGTCTACCTTGCTGCGATCCTCAAATATCCGCAGATCCAAAGGTTTCGCCCACTCCTGCAGTTCCTGAACCGACAGGGTTTCACTCCGGTCTTCCAACTCTTTGCGGTTTAGCGCGACGATCCCCTGCTCACTTTGGTAACAGTCCACATCCAGTAAAGGAGAACTTTCCGGACGCCCCATCGATTGCCAGTTTGCAAGGAGTCCCAATTCCACCCCCCCCAAACTCCGGGTCCCCAAACGCAATTCCTGACCGCCCCCCTCCTGCAGCATGCGTTGCAACATCGGCACAATCACATATCCGGCGTCCAGGTTCGACGCCTCACGTAGAGGCAGGGTCGCCAGGCGATACAGCATCCCGTCCCCGATTTTTTGCAGAGTCAAAAACGGATTGCCATCCTCCATCAAAGCCAGCACTTGCAAATCCTCTCCTTCAGCGGACAAATCCGCCGCTTCAAAAATTCGAAGCAAATCCATGCGCAAAGGCTCCCGCTGCTCCGTGGCCAACACCCCGGACTGCTCCTCCCAGCGGTCTATCGCCAAGCCCTCATCATCCGTACCCACCGGGGTAAGATCTGCCAGCGACGGCATCATCAACATCACCCCGCCCTTTTCCAGCCACGCTTGATCTTCGCTCGATAGCCTGTCCGTTTCTTCACGCACCTGAAATCGAATTTCCGAAACCGGCACCACCCCGTTCCCCACAATCTCGCGCAATCCTTCACGCGGCAAAAGTGCCGCCCGCATCACCCGGTCCACAAAAGCATCCCCACTATCCACCGACGCCTTGTCCGCCCCGCGGTCCATCCAACTGACCGCCACCCGGTTGTCCGCAGGATTGCTGTCCGCCGGCAACGAAAACGTGGCCTGTACCTGAGACTGATGGGCTTGCACCGGCAGCGTTTGCTCCCACAGAAAACTCGGTCCTTCCACCATGATTTCTTCCTGCAGAGACAGTCCGCCAAAATTGATCAGCAAAGGAACCGATTCAGGGGCGGCCGTATCCCGCAACAGGCGCAACTGCACTGTCAGTGTTTCACCATTCCACACCGGCACATTCACCAACTGCAACGCCCGGTTCCCCGGATCAGGGGCCACTTCGGCCACATCCAACAGACGCAGCGTAATCTGGGTATTCATTCCCGTCCACTCACTCCAATCCGGCGGATTCGCTCCATCCGGCAACCATGCGGAACTCTGACGGTCGGTCGGAATCCACACTTCGGCTTTGGTCACCCCCGCCCGCGCAATTTCCT
This sequence comes from Kiritimatiellaeota bacterium B1221, assembly GCA_029269125.1. Taxonomy (GTDB): domain Bacteria; phylum Verrucomicrobiota; class Kiritimatiellia; order SS1-B-03-39; family UBA6053; genus UBA6053. Next base: position 11,738 of record JARHXX010000048.1, read on the forward strand.
GCAAAGCAGAGCGCAGCATCGCACTCAAATCGGATGAGGTCGCCGAAGGTTTCACCATCGGCAGCCGCTCCAAATCAATCGCATTGGGCAAGGGAGTGAGTTCCCCCGTCACCGAATCCATCCAGATCACCCGCGCACCCGGACCCAATTCGGACAGTCCTTGATTTAACAATGACAGCGCACGTTCACGTCCGGACACCCCGCCCCGCATTTGCTCCATACTGGCAGAGCGGTCAAACAGAATCACCACCAAATTGGAGCCAGAATCAAAAAAGCGGGCCAACCGGCCTTTGGACTGCAACCGGGACAGCGCCATCAAAAACATCAAAAGCATCAAACAACGCGCAGCCAAAATCAACCACTGACGAATCTTGGCCCGGCGCGAGGCGTCGCGGTCCGCCGAACGCAAAAACATCATCGCCGCCCATTTGACCGTCTGATAACGCAGGCGGTTGAGCAAATGGATAATCACCGGCAATAGAGCCAGCGGGATCAACCACAGGAACAGCGGAGAGAGTGCGCTCATTTACGGGCACCGCCTTTTTTACCAAACAAACCCGCATGCCCCAATAAATAAGCAGAAATCGCTTTCTCAAACGACTCGTTTAACAGGGTGCGGCGATAATCAATTTGAAATTTCCGGCAACCGTCCTTGATGGTTTCCAAATGCCGGTGCAATCCGTCCAAATAAGTGGATTGCATCACACTGGGGTCCGCCACCATATCCGCGCCGCCCTCCAAATCCACAAAGCGGACCGGACGGGTGAAATCAAACTTCATTTCCTGCGGATCCAGAAGATGGAAAAAAGAAACCTCGTGCTTACAAAAACAAAGATGCTGAAGCGCATCCAACAAATCCGGCGCCGGCATAAATCCGTCCGAAAGCACCAGCACCACCGCCCGGCGCTGCACCCGCTCCGCTAAACCATGCAATGCACGGACCAAGGTGGATTCCCCTTTGGCTTCCATCCCCTCAAGCAAATCAAAATAGGTATGCAAATGGGAAGGCGCCTGACGCGCAGGCAAATCAGTTTGCGCCTCTTCACTGCAACAATGCAGCCCCACCGCATCCCCCTGCTGCACCAGCATATACGCCAAATGCGCCGCAACATTCCGGGCAAAATCAAATCGGGATCCATTGCCGGAATCAAAGGCCATGGAACCACTGGCATCCACCACCACGTAACAGCGCAAATTGGTATCCGCCTCAAACTCTTTAATATAGAACCGATCCGAACGGGCATACACCTGCCAGTCAATGTGCTTGGGATCATCCCCCTGCACATACTTGCGGTATTGCGCGAATTCCACACTCGATCCGCGGGTGGCGGAACGATGGATACCGGTGATCGAACCCAACATGGGGTTGTTCACCTCATAGGCCATTTTGGAGAGCCTTGAAAGCACTCCCGCATCCAAAAATGGACGGGTACTGTGGGCTTTAGATGCCACGGATCAAACTTCCAGCGCTTCTTCCTTCAAACGGGCAATCACATCCGCGGAGGTAACCCCCTCGGACTGTGCGTGGAAATTGGTCAGGATCCGGTGAGTAAGCACCGGTTCGGCCACCGCGTTCACATCTTCAATCTGCACCAGCATGCTCCCCCGCAACACCGCCCGGGCTTTGGCACCCAGGACCAAATATTGCAATGCACGGGGCCCCGGACCCCACATCACCATTTCCTGCACCCAGGATGGGGAATCCGGCTGACCCGGCCGGGCCGCGCGCACCAATTTGACCACATGATCGTACACATGATCCGCCACCGGCACCTGACGCACCACATCCTGCGCTTTCAAAATTTCCTCACCCGTCAACACCGGCTCCAATTGAATTTTTTTGTTGCCCGTGGTTTCTTTGGCAATCCGGACTTCATCTTCATAAGTCGGATATTTGACATCGATCATAAACATAAACCGGTCCAGCTGCGCTTCAGGCAAAGGATAGGTGCCCTCCTGCTCAATCGGATTTTGGGTCGCCAACACAAAGAATGGTTTTTCCAAATGAAACGTGTGGTTACCCGCATTCACCTGATATTCCTGCATGGCCTGCAACAACGCAGCCTGGGTTTTAGGCGGCGTACGGTTAATTTCGTCCGCCAACACAATATTGGCAAAAATCGGCCCCTTCATAAACTCAAACTCACGATGGCCGCCTTCCGTTTCCTGCAGAATATCCGTACCGGTAATATCCGAGGGCATCAAATCAGGCGTAAATTGAATACGGCTGAAATCCAGAGACATCAAATCCGAAAGCGACTGAATCAATAGTGTTTTCGCCAATCCCGGCACCCCCACCAACAAAGCATGCCCCCGGGCCAACAAGCAAATCAGGAGTTTCTCGACCACTTCATCCTGACCAATAATCACCCGTCCCAATTCCTCTTTCACTTTGGCCATCTGATCCCGCAGGGTTTCGATTGCAGCTACATCGTCCATTCCAGCTTGAGATTCTTCTTGAGACATCGTTTGATCCTTGAGTATTACTAGATTCTAATGAGATGCCGAAAACCATGCCGAAGAAATTTGAAGAATCAAATAGAAAGCAACAGTTTTGGAATGTTTTTTGGGAAACCTGCCTCCGCCCCCCAGTCGAAATTCGAGCGGACCTTCAGTCCGCCTATACATTTTTCACACCTGAAACCCAGCCCGCGCAAGCGCGGACGGGGCTATCATTCATGCGAGCCTTCAGCCCACCCAAACACACCCGCCCCCATTTTCACCCCAAACACCCGGGCTGAAAGCCCGACCAAATTTCAGCCCGGTCAGCGACCACGTCGCAGGTCGGGTACCGATGTAATCCACCCACCACGCGGGCTGAAGGTCCGACCAAACTTTAGCCCGGTCAGCGACCACGTCGCAGGCTGGGTTCCGATGTAACCCACCCATCACGCGGGCTGAAGGTCCGCCCAAATTTCAGCCCGGTCAGCGACCACCTTGCGGGCTGAACTAAAAAAAGGCCATGTCCCTTAAACCACTGTATCTAATGCCTGTCCGATTCCCTTCAGCACCACTGAAAAATCCTCTTCACAACCCGCCGCAAAGCGAAGCAAGGTCTTGGAAAGATTGCACGCCCGTAAATAAGCATCACTCTTGTCGTAATAGGCCAACAACACGTAGGGACAGAACAGAGTCTGATCGCTACCCAACGAAGGGGCTTTAATCACCCCGGGCAATTCCGCATCAAAAAAGATCCCCAATTTCTCCAGAGTCGCCGATTTCAAATCACAACTCACCACCGAGGCCAGCCCCTTCAACCATTCGGGACGCCCCTGATTTCCATAATAAACCTTTTCCACTGCCGGGTGTTCCTCCAACATTTTGGCCAGAGTCTCTCCGTTGCGGTTAAACCGTTCGAGCCGTTCAGGATAGGTCTGAATCCCCTCCGCCAAGGCACACACGTCCAACGGAGAAAGCGTGTTTTGAAATTCAACCTGTTGATCCGCCAATTTCTCCATCCACACCGGATCAGCGGTCAATACGATCCCCCCCCCATGCTGGTTTCCGCCACTGAGATATTTACTGGTACTGTGTATCACCACCGTCGCCCCCAGTGCCAGAGGACAGGCATTCAACGGACCCGCCATGGTGCTGTCCACCAACAAGGGTTTTCCCGCATCCCGGCACAGGGCCGCAATCGCAGGCAAATCCGGAATCTCAATCAGTGGATTGGTAATGGTTTCAATCAACACCCCGGCCACATCCTCGTCATATACCCGCGCCGCCAAACCGGAGAGATCGAAAGTATCCAGAAAATCGGTTTTCATTTCATGACCCGCCCACTGAAACTCTTCGAGCAACAAATGGGTATCCCGATACACATTCCCCATCACCAACATGCGGGGCGCATCCTGAGTCAAAACCAAATCCAGCACCGCCGTCACTGCGCCCATTCCCGAAGGATAAAACGACACAAATGCCGCCTCTTCCATGGCTTTTAATCGTGTGGCCACATCCGATAAGATCCCCTCACCCGGCAACTCAAAGCTCTGCTCTCCCATCCAGGCATCCACATTCCGGGCTGAAATCGATCCGCCCCGCCGACGATTCCTTTCATGCAGCTCCGCCGCCAATTCCCGATCCTCCAACAAAACCACTCCCATCAAAACCCCCTGTTCCCCAAACGTCAACACATGTGCGGAACCCGACGCCACCACGGAGGGAAGCTCCCTGTGCGCCACGATCAGCAGGGTATGCCCCTTAACCGATAACAATTCGGATAATTCCTTTCGGGCCATCGGACCCGAACAGAATAACACCGCAGTGAACCCTGGATATTTCGCCTCCAGCCGGGCTTTAAAAATTTGCACCCGGGGAGGATGAATCAAACGATAATAACCCTGGGTCAATTCACGGCGGTGTTCCTGCCAGTCCATCACCTCGTCAAAATCTTTCACCGAAGCGGTGATCCCATAGGTGCCCGTTACAGAAGTGGTATGAATCCATTCCACCTCTGGGTGATCCCGTTGTACAGCCGGCAAGAGTTCAGCAATCGTCTTTGCAAATTTCATAAGCCTCCGCCTATCCGAAATGCAGACAGAGAGAAAGGCAAAAATGTGACCGCTCCCTGCATCCTCAAACCCGTTTCCGCTTCCCCCTCCACCCCCGACCCGCAAGTGCCGCCGGGTTTACACCACCGAATTAATACCAAGCCTCCCCCTCCGCCCCTTGACCTCCGTCTGCTTTGGGGCTACAGGAAAAGATATGAAAACCCTCGCAGTCATCGTCAATCAAGAGAAGTCCGGCACCCGGGAAATATTGCCTAAACTTATTTCAAAAGCCAACTCTCTGGGATTAGAACTGCTGTTTGAAGCGGATGACGCCTCATGGCTCCCAAATCAAACCTGTCTGGATTGCGACGACCTTTTCTCCCGGGCCGACGCCGTACTCACTTTGGGCGGAGACGGCACGCTCCTCAGCGCAGTGCGGAGAATGGGCCATTGCCCTCTCCCCCTCCTCGGCATCAACTTCGGGAAACTGGGCTTCCTCACCTCCGTAACCCAGGACCAGGTGGATCAAGCCCTCGAAGCTTTGGCAAACGGCACCTGCATCACCTCCCGCAGACCGCTTTTGGCCTGCAGCTTCCGAAATCCGGGAGAAGAAGCCCAAACCGTGCGGGTACTCAATGATGTGGTGATGAGCTGGGGAAAAAGTTCCCACATCGCCACCCTGGAAGTTACCGTAAATGGTGGCGAACTCACCACCTACACCTGCGACGGACTGATCGTTTCCACCCCCACCGGCAGTACCGGCCATTCGCTTTCCGCCGGCGGCCCCATCCTCAGTCCCGAAACCGAAGATTTGGTCCTCAGCCCCATCTGTCCTCATTCCATGACCGTCCGGCCCGTGGTCCTCTCCTCCCGATCCACACTCGGAATCCAACTTGCCCCCCACTCCAAATCTCTGGTCCTCGCCTGCGACGGACAACCCGTCCTGGAAATGGTCCCCGGCGCAAAACTGGATATCCAATTCTGCCATCTCGGCATCGAACTCCTCCAGCTCCCCGACTACAACTACTGGGAAGTCCTCCGCAACAAACTCCACTGGCGCGGCAGTAGTGTGGAGTGACTCCGGTCGCAAGTCGGACAAACTTAATTTACTATACGCACTCTCCCAATTTCGAATTCCCGAATTCCCGAATTTCCTAATTTCCCATTTCCCATTTCTGCGTTAAAGTCTCCCATGAAAATGCTCCCCTTCTTCTCCGTACTTCTCTGCCTGTCTCTCTTCATGCCCATCACCCGCGCCGACGGTGTCCGCCTGGAAAATTTTGACTACCCTTTCGAAGCCAAAGTCTTCAGCTTCGAGAGCCAGCAACAGCCCCTGGAAATGATCTACATGGATGTTCCCGCAGCGGGAGGAACCAAAGGCACCATTGTCCTCCTCCACGGAAAAAACTTCTCCGGCGCCTACTGGGAAAGCACCGCCAACGCCCTGTCCAAAGAAGGCTTCCGGGTCATCATGCCCGACCAAATTGGTTTCGGTAAATCTTCAAAACCCGAACACTACCAATTCAGTTTTCATCAGCTCGCCACCAACACCCGCGCCCTCCTCGCGGAACTCGGCATCGAAAACTCTTTTATCCTCGGACATTCCATGGGCGGCATGCTGGCCACCCGCTACGCCCTCATGTTTCCCGAAAACACCAGCGGCCTGATCCTCGAAAATCCCATTGGACTCGAAGACTGGCTACAAAAAGGCGTCCCCTACACCCCTCTCGACACGGCCTACCAATCGGAACTCAAAAAAACCATCCAGGGCATCCGCGCCTACCAGCTCAAATTCTACTACGACAACCAATGGAAAGAAGCCTACGATCCCTGGGTCGAACTCCTCGGACAATTTATCGCCAGTGATGAATATCCCCGCATGGCCTGGAACCAGGCCCTCACCTTTGACATGATCATCACCCAACCCGTCGTCCACCAATTCAAAGACCTCAAAGTCCCCACCCTGCTGATCATTGGACAGCGCGACCGCACCGCCATCGGACGGGCCGCTGCCTCCCCCGAATTGGCCGCCCGGCTGGGAGACTACCCCAAACTCGGCCGCGCCACCCAAGCCGCCATTCCCGATGCCGAACTGGTTGAAATCGAAGGCATCGGCCATCTCCCCCACATCGAGGACTTCCCCCGCTTCATCACCCCCCTGCAAAAATTCCTTTCCGCCCGGACATCCCCACAGGAATAATCCTGTCCCTTCTTCAAAAAGATTACACGGGCCGGACCTCCAGCTTGTTCGGGCGGGTGATGTGGTTAGGGTGCTTCATCACTCAAAGTGAATCAGCCCATTTCACCAGGTCAGAAATGAAGTGTTCAACTTCAGAATCCTTCATTCCTCGCGATCTTAAAATCAATTGAGGGTGGCCCTCAACTCCATCATTAAACTGTAAATCAACGCTCTGCTTCCCATGAGTGAAGAATGCGTTCCAAGAATGTTCATTATGCTTAAATTCGGTTAACTGAAAATCGCCAATTGTTGCCCTTGACATCAGGGAGCTTACGGCGGCCCCTGTAGCTACGGATCCCCCAAAGAGCAGATTGGCCTTCTCCCGGGCTTTCTCACTGGAATCATGGAGGTGGCCCCATGGGCAAGCATGACGCCTCCCGCCACGGCGGTCAACATTACGGATTCGGACCTCTCTCTCGCTCAATCCGACCGTTTCGTTTTCTCTATCAAGTACCGGGCACTGCCGGTGATGCATACAGGGGCAAATTAAACAGCTTGGCACGGGGGCCGGTGTAATTCCGGTTGGGAAGTTCGGCGCCCTTGATTTCAAACAGGCGCTCCCCGTTCCGGTCCCTCACCACCTTTTTAAAGATCTGACCCTCCCAGCTGTTGCTTGACGCGGAGGCGCGCAACCAGGAGTCCTGCGCATCAAAGGCGGGATGCTGATCTCCCCCGAAATTCAGGATGCCGCCCAGCAATTCGGTTTGGCCTCCGTTTATCGTCAGGAACCCGGTGGCATCGTCTTCGGTTTTGAAGCCCATCACCCACAACGAGCCACCGTCGTTGATTACCATGGGATGTCCCCTTTCAGGATTCAGTTGTCGCGCCCAGACCTGCTGACCTGTGAAGTGCATGCAGATTCTTCCGTGGTCCTCGGTTCCCGGAATCACCCCGGTGGTACAGGCCGCATTCTCGAGAAACACTTTTCCTCCCGGCACATCGTTCCGATACAGCGACATGGTTTGGGTATGCACATCCTCGATCACCAGCGTCCGCGTACAGGCATGCACAAAGGTAATACAGTCCCCGCAGAATTGCTCCCAGGTAAATAAATCTTCAATCCACAAGGGGGACTCACTCTCTTCGTCAATCACGAAGATCCCCGCTTTTTCCTGATCCCGCAAATGGGGACCCGTCACCAAATCGCAAAAATGGAAAGACAGACGTTTCACATGAGACGGCACCTGCACCGGCGCATCCAACTGATACTTGCCGGCCCCGAAATGCACTTCCGCCGCCCCCGAATTCAGGGCCTCCTGAATCGCAGCCGACGCATCCACACTTCCATCAGCAACCGCCCCGAAATCATTCACTTCGCAGCGGCAATGCCCCCCTTCCGGGTAGACAGGAGGCGACTCCACCGGCAAACGGTCCATACTTCCCGGCGCTCTGTCTGAAGAGAGCAGCTTGCCGTCGCCAAAGGTACACTCTTCCAACTCAAAAGGCAGTTCCCCGCCCCGTGAAGCCACCTGATCAAATCCACGGACCTTAATTTTGGAAAAATATGCGGTGCCATCACTCACATCAATCGCATGCGCCCCCTTGCCATCCAATTCGGAATCCACCATCACCAAATGGCCGTGATGGGATCCCATGCTCACCGCACAGGGCGCACCACTGCAATGAAAGTCACGCAGGGAAATACAGGGGCTGCCGGCAAACACCGATTCACGTAACTGATCTTTTAACCGAAAAGACTCCGCAGCCACAAACATGGTCCCCTTATACGCATCAATATACAGCCCCGAGTCAAATCCCTCCACCGAAATATTTTTCAGCAACACCCCGGAATAGTTCCCGTGCCCCAACAACAATCCAGCCGCACCGCGACCATCCCCGGAGCGGATATTCACATTCCGAACCGCACCGGAATTGTTGCAAAAGAAATCCAGCCCCACCGATGAAGAATTCTTTTTTCCACAATCTAAGCTTAGATCTTCAAAATAATTAGACATCGCCACATTGCTCCCCTTCCCCTTGAGAAACTGAACCATCGGCTTGGGTGACTCTCCCGAAAACCCGGGTGACGCATCTTGCAAACGTATCACGGTCGATGCAGCATCCTCTCCTTTAAAACGAATCTGGGAGCAGAGCTCTCCTCCTCCCGTATTGTTCAGAAACTCATGTTCGTAATGCAGCGTATCCGAAATCAGATAAGTGCCTTTCGGAAAGTACAACGTGGGGACATACGGAATCACCGACGGAAAAATACCAATAATTTCACCATTTCTTTTCCGGTTCTCGACCCCACGCGGATCAAAGCCATTGTCAAAAGGCAGTTGCGCCATTTCATGGAGCGTTTGACCAAAAGCGCCGAGGGTGAGCGCGGTCACATCATTGAGCGCACGCCGCAAGGCCTCAGTAGCATCGACCTTGCCAGATGGATCCGCGTTGTAAGGGGCTTGGGTAACATCGATCATTCGTGGCTCAGCCATTATGCCTCCGCCTTGTCTCGGCGCATTTGACACAGTTCATCCCAGGGCATCACCTTTATACGTTCGGCCCAATCGGTATACAAAGTCTTCAATTCCTCTGCAATTTCCGGATGGACAGAAGCAAGATCATGGGTCTCTGTCCGCCCCGCATCTAAATCGTAAAGCTCCCAGTCTCCGGGATGACGGCTCACCAACTTCCATTTCCCTTTCCGCACCGCCCGGTTACCTTCGTGCTCCCAATAGAGCACCTCCCGCCCATGCGGCCCGTCTTCAAAGGTTGGCACCATCGGCACCCCTTCCAAAGGCTGAATTTCTCTACCTTCATACTGCTCGGGGTAGGGTGTGCCCGAGACCTCCAAAAAGGTCGCCATAATATCCGGCAACTGGGCGGGTTGATGCCGCAGCTCCCCTTTTGATTTTAATCCACTTGGCCAGTGCATAATCAGTGGCGTGGCAATCCCGCCTTCGTGAACCCAGTGCTTGTAATAGCGGAATGGCGTATTGGAAACATTTGCCCACGAAGTGCCGTAACTCGCATAGGTATCTTCAGGACCGGGCACCACTTCCGGACGGTTTCCGCAGCGTACGGGTTTGCCGTCACGGGTGGTTAAGGTCGCCGAGCGGCCCCCGAAATGATCCAAACTTTTTTCATGCATCTCTTCCGCACAGCCCCCATTATCCGCCAAAAAGACAATCAGCGTATTTTCCAACTGGCCGTTGTCTTCCAACGCTTTCAGAATGCGGCCAATCCCCTGATCCATGCGGTCGATCTGTGCCGCGTACACTTCCATACGGCGCGCCTCCCACTCCTTGTTCGGCGCATCCTCCCAGGGCGGCACGGTCTCATCGCGCTCCGACAATTCCCACTCAGGCTGAATCAGGCCCAAGTCGACCATCCGCTGCAAACGCTGCTTGCGAAGCTCATCCCAACCCGCATCAAACCGCCCTTTGTATTTGGCAATGTCTTCCTCGTGGGCGTGCAAGGGCCAGTGCGGTGCGGTGTACCCCACATATTGGAAAAAGGGCGCGTCCGCATCATCGGCCGCATGTTCATTTAATTGGCGAACCGCCTCGTCCGATATCGCATCCGTCAAAAAGAAATCCTCCGGCTGATCCGCCATGTCCAGCGGCGTGTTATTCCGGGTGAGGGAAATCGGCTGATAATAATTCGCGGCCCCGAACAGAAAACCGAAGAAATCATCAAAGCCCCGCTGACGCGGCCAGTTGCTGATGTCCCCATCCTCAACATGATGGGTCACATGCCATTTCCCTGACATGTAGGTTTTGTATCCGCCCCCCTTCAACGCTTCCGCAATGGTCACCGCGTTGTGACTCAAATTCCCCAAATACCCGTCAATATCATCATTGTTCATCATATGCCCCACATCCGCCTGATGCGGATAGAGCCCGGTCAATAATGAAGCCCTCGACGGACAACAGCGCGCAGTATTATAAAATTGAGTATAGCGCAATCCCCCCTGAGCCAACCGATCCAAATTCGGAGTCAAAGTCTCTCCGCCATAGCAACCCAAATCGGAGTACCCCATGTCATCATTCAATATCAACAATATATTTGGTTTCATAAATCTTTCGCTCCAATTCCAACAGATACCCCATTCTATTCCCAAAATTCCATCCACTGTCAATACCAGGAGGAAAGATTAGCAAATGAGCAAAGGTGAGATCATATTTCCCGGCCTCCTTTCAAGCCCTAGAGAACGCACAGAAGATCCAATCGTCGAAAAGCAGTGGATGCAAATCCAAAAGTGTCAACCCGGTGTATACCAATGCTTACATCACATTTTCTCCATGTGAATCCTCCGCAGAGCAGCCGACGCCTGATACTTGTCTGCCAACCGCATGATTCCAGCCTGCGGCCATGACCGGCCGCGTGGCTGATGCCGCCCGCCCCTGCTTAAAATTGGATTGTCAAATCTGTCAAATACCTTTAGCGGTAAGCATATGCGTACACTTATCCACATTCTCCTTCTCAGTCTCGCCTTCCACCTCAGCCTCTTTACAGAGCCCACGAAAACCGAAAGCATGCAACAATTCCAGGCCGTCAATCAGGCCGGCTGGCAGGTGATTTGGGAAGGTACCGGAAGCGGAAACTGGCAGGAGAAATGGAGTCTGGACGGTAAAAAAGCCACCCTCGAAAACACTCCGGACGGGATGCGTTTCCAAGCCGGCCCCACCTTTGGGGAAAACGCCTCTCACGCGGTGCTATGGAGCAAAAAGAGTTTCGAGGGCGATATCAAAATTGAATACGACTACACCCGTCTGGATAACGAAACCAAATGCGTGAACATTCTCTATCTGCACGCCACCGGCAGCGGGGAAGGTCCCTATAAAAAAGATGTGGCCGACTGGGCCGATCTCCGGGAAGTGCCCGCAATGAAGCTCTACTTCCAAAACATGCACACCTACCACATCAGTTACGCGGCATATAAAAATGATGATTCAGAAAACAAAGTGGATTACATCCGCGCCCGCCGCTACCGGCCGGATGCCAGCAGAAGTCTGGCCGACACCGATTTTACCCCCGACTATTCTAACACCGGTTTATTTAAACAGGGTGTGCCCCATAAAATCACCGTGATCAAAAAAGGGGATGAACTCTTTATGTTTATCCGCAATGCGGAAAAGGAAATGCTCTGCCGCTGGAACACCGCAAACCTGCCCCCCGTAAATGAAGGCCGCATCGGCCTGCGCCATATGTACACCCGCTCCGCCCGCTACGCCAATTTCAAAGTCTCCGCTTTAAAGGATTAGGTGGGAGGCCGGGTGATTTTCAGATCTCAAATTTCAGATTCTGAATCCCCAGCTTTCATCCTCCATCTACCGCGCCAAAAGCGCAATCACCTCCCGAACCACCGCCGCCGAGCGATGAAAGGCGGCCTGCTCCTCCTCGTTTAGACTTGGATGCAAAATACGCTCCACCCCGCCCTTCCCCACCACCGCCGGCAAACTCAGGCAAACATCCTCCTCACCCAAAAAGCCGTCCAGCTTCACACTTACCGGCATGGTATGTTTGGAATCATGGGCAATGCACTCGATAATCCGCATCGCCGCCATGGCAATTGCATAGTTGGTGTAGCCTTTGTGTTTCAACACCTCCATCCCCGCCCGGGAGGCCCTGCGGAACATCTCATAACGCGCAGGCGTCGCATCCAGAGGTTCCCCACCCGCATCCGCGCAACTCATGGCCGGAAACTGACTCTCCCCGTGCTCCCCTAAAATGTAGGCCCGGATATCTTCCATGTGAATATTAATCTCATCCGAGAGCAACTGACGAAACCTTGCTGAATCCACGAGCGTACCTGTCCCCAAAATCTGCGAGGGTTTAAAGCCCGTGATCTCCAAGCCAAAGTGCACCAACACATCCACCGGATTCGAAACCATCACCAGGATGCAATTCGGAGACAGCCGGGCCAGCTCCGGCAAAATTTCCCGCAGCAGCGCCACATTCGCCGGTGCCAATTCCAGCCGATCCTGCATCGACGGCCCCGAAGGCACCGACGCACAGATCGCAATCACATCCGACCCCGCCGTATCCGCCGCTCCCCCCGCCACCACCTTCGTCGGCTCTTCCACAAACAGCTGGCCATGCCGCAAATCCAACACATCCCCCATCACCGACTCCCGCGTGCGCCCCACCAAAACCAACTCGTCAATAAAACTCCGAATCGACAAGACAAACGCCAGACTAGATCCCACCTGCCCCAAACCAATTACCGAAACTTTCATATCCCATCTCCAAAGTCATTGATTATGCATTTCATACTCCCCAACCTACAGCCCCTTTCCCCCGAATCCACAAAATAAATTCAGATCCCCCATCTCGAATCCTACTCGCACGCCACAACAGATTCTCCCATCACCGGCCCCGGAGGGGCCACCGCACATAGCCCGGGGTCAGTGAGCCTGCGAACGCAGCCCCGGGAAAATCCCACCCAAGACGAAGCGCCCCAGCGGGGTGCGGGCAACTCGCTTCCCCAAGACTCAACCTCTCTATTCCCCAGCCTCAAGATTTATCCAATCTACGACGTCTTAGATACTTGTGAAATCGAAAAACCAACAACACCCAAACACGGAGAGCCCCCGCCAACAAAAACAGCCCAAGGAGCAATCCCATTCCCATTCCCCCATCATAATGATACCCCCACCGCGGGCTGTATTCCCATCCTCCATCATAGGCGGACCTAAACCCATCGAACAGCTCGACAGCACCCATATACAAAATAAAACCACCAAAAATCGTTAACAAGATCGCAGCCAAAATCCACACGATCCATGCATCCCAAATTTTATCACAACCTTTTCTGATATCTTCGAGAACGCTCATACCCGAATCCTTCCCATAGCGCATCAAATTGACCATCAAAAAATCCAAATTTGATTTAGGTGAAACGCGAACATTATTCAGGACAAAGCCCGAAGCGGGCGCCCCTCCAAAGCCCGGTGCGAAGTGCCGGATATCGCATTTCGACAACAGATACCCCTCCCCCCCGGCCCCGGAGGGGTCACCGCACATAGCCCGGGGTCAGTGAGCCTGCGAACGCAGCCCCGGGACAACCCCACCCTAAACGAGGCGCCCCAGCGGGGTGCGGGTGCTTCATCTTCCGCGTTATCGACCTTCCCGAACCGGGAACAAAAAAAAAATCGTTACCGGTTACGATAACGATTGTAAAAAATGGTGGCGGTGGAGGGAGTTGAACCCCCGACAAAAGGATTATGATTCCTCATAAACACTAGCTATATCTCATTTTTTCACCTTTGGGTGTACGTAGGTGTACAGATTCAGCATAACCTAGAAAGGAAATGCTATGGCTACGACATATCAGAAAGGGACCAAAAAAACATATAATGGTGCAATCCTCAGAAAGACCACATCCAACAAATGGATTGCTGAAATAAACAGGGACTCGAGAAGAAAGCGAAAATCATTTGAATCAGTTGTAATCCCCCCATTTTGAGTGGCCGCAATAAGTAGAGGGTTTGTTATGCTGCCTCGAGTTTCATTTGAGGCGTGATTCCTCCCAATGCGGTATG
>JARHXX010000049.1 GCA_029269125.1 Kiritimatiellaeota bacterium B1221
CGCGCGGGTGGGGGGCGGCGGTGGGAACAGGCGAAGCCCCTATCTTCTGGTTCTAGATACTCCGCGGACCGCGCAAGCACAGTCCTTGGGGAAAAGGAAAGTTATCTTACCATAATTCGACTTTACCCCCCTGTACCACATGCTATCCTCCCTCCACTGTTATGTCCTCCAATCAACGTATCCCCATTTTAAATCGTACGCTGCAGGTGCTCGAAGCGCTGACCCAACGCGGACAAGCCAGTGCCAAACAACTTTCGATCGATTTGGATATTCCGCCGGCCACCTGTTACCGAATCCTCAACACCCTCGCCGACGCAAATTGGCTGTTGCGCGATGAGGTGGGAGATTACCGGTTGAGTTTTGGGATTTCCCGTCTCGGCGGATTGGCTTCGGATATGGCGCGGTTCTTTGCCATCTCCAATCAACCCATCGCCGACCTCGCAGACCAAATAGATTGCTCGGTAAAAATCAGTATCCGAGAAGGAGACGACTGGCTGATCCTCGCCAGGCACGAACGCACAAAACCTAAAACAATTTTAAACAAGGTGGGCATCCGGGACTGCGTGGCCATTGGTTCTGCGGGCGCAGTGCTGCTTCGAAACACATCCGACGTCGAAATCCTCCGAATCATAAAAGAGCGCCCCAGCATTCCAAAAGAGCAGATCCCGGTGATTCAAACCCGGATTGATTCCTGCCGGAAAAATAATTTCGCCACCGATTTGGGAGAAACCAACCCTGAAATTCATGCCGTTTCAGTTCCAGTTTGCCTCAGCCCCCTCGAAGAAAATGCCTCCCTCACCGCAGTGTTTTCCGCTCAAGACCGGATAAAAAACCAAATGGACGGGGTCATTGCCCACTTGCAAAACACGGCGGAGGCCATCGAACAAGGCCGCAGCTAATCCGCGTGCGGTTTATTTTATTTCACCACGAAAAACAGACGATTTCCCGTGGTGTTAAAACCCTACCTGGCCCTTCCGGATTTCGGCCAGATGATTTTCAAAAATCTGGTATCTTTGGTTAAACACCGCATGGCGATCCGGATCAGGCGTCCAAACCGTTTCTTCGCCGACACAAGTGGCCTTCACAAATTCCGGAAAAGATTTATCCGTATTTCCTGCTTTTTTAAAAGCCATATAGGCCGCCAGCACCGCCGCCCCTTTGGCCGTCCCCTCTTCATCACCACTCCGGGTCGCCACCGGAATCCCCAAAATATCCGCAATCAATTGGGGAGCATATCCACCTTTGGATTTCAGTACACCGCCCGTGAGCATCACCCGTTTTACTTTTCCGGTTTTGGGTTCAACCTTACTTAATCCGTATCGCATCACCATGCAGGGTGATTCCAACAGCAGGCGCGCCATCAAACCGGGGTTGGCAAGCAGCTCCAAGCCTGCGCCGTGTAAACTTGCGCGTGCATCCGGCAGCTCGGCCACATTTTCTCCCTGGAAAAATCCCAACAGGGTCGCGCCATAGGCATCCGCCGGAACCTCCATCGCTAAATCGGTCAGACGATCCGCGGTTTCCGAAAATCCCGCTCCCGACAATTGTGCGAGCCCCTTCACATAATTGGCAAATCCCACCGTGCCATTGCGCGCACAGACCATCAACATGGTTTTGGCATCCGGGGTGGACAGCACATTCACACTTTCACTCTCCGCCACCACTTTTGCACTGCAGGGCAAATTACCAGAAAATGAAGTGCCTGCAGACAAGGCCAATTCCAATTCATCTACCCCCGCGCCCACCAACACCGATTGCTGATCCCCCTCGGGGGGAGCCACCGGTATACCCACCGGTAATCCGCCCAAAAGGTCACTGCCTTTAGCCGTTAACCTCCCGGCAATCTCTCCGGCGGACAGAACTCGCGGCACCAGATCCGCCAGGGGCGCATAGCCCTGTTCAAATTGCGCATCCATCAACGAAAGTTTTTTGCAGTCAATCTGTCCCGAGGCATCCAAATTGCCGAACATTCCCGACGCATCTCCGGAGCCAACCACCCATTCGCCTGTTAAATCATGAACCAACGAACCGGACGCCACATTCACCCCGGCAACCTTGTCCCACTGACTTTCCGGATCCCGCATGGCAGCGAAGATATGGCTCGCCGTCCAACGTGCAGGAATATGTTCGCCAAATAAATCCGTTAACTCCGCTCCTTCCGCCACACCGCGCGGATCATTCCACATATCACACCCCCAGGGCTTTTCCCCCCGGGCATTGCGGCGCACCATGCAGTGCATATGGCCGGTCACCCCGATGCCGGCCACGGATTCAATGGGCGCATCCACGCTTTCACGTAAACGCATCATCGCTTCCCGCATGGCATCCGACCAGTAAGAAGCCATTTGTTCCAATCGTCCGTCCTTTAATCCGGGCAGATAATCATGCACATATTCCGCTTCGCCCACGCCCAGCACCTGTCGGGTGTCCGGGCACCATAACACAATAGAGATACCCTGGGTACCGGCGTCAATTCCAAGAACTTCTTTACCGGTCAGGGTCATCTCCATCATTCCTCATATTCAGGCAAGCAGGCCCCGGGCCACTTCGGCCACATGATCCGCGGTCATCCCCAATTTCTCCATCACTTCCGGACAGGGAGCAGAGATGCCGAAACGGTCGATGCAAACCGCCTGTCCTTTCAGACCCAGGTACTTGCCCCAGGCCAAAGAAACGCCGGCCTCAACCGCGATACGTGCTTCACAGGTCGATGGTAAAACGGATTCCTTGTATGCTGCGGACTGACGTTCGAAACGCTCAAAACAAGGCAGAGAAACCACCCGCACCCCTTCGCCCAACTGCTCCGCGGCGCCGAGGGCGTGCTGCAATTCAGAGCCGGTGGCCATAAGGATACACTTCAAATCTCCCTTTTCAGCCCGGGCAATATATCCGCCTTTCAAGGTTCCCTGACGGCGCTCGCTCACGGAAATCGTATCGTTGGCCGGAATATTCTGACGGGTAAGGATCAGGGCTGTCGGACCGTCTTTCCGTTCCAGACCGGCCGCAAATGCAGCCGCGGTTTCTTCGGCATCGGAAGGACGAATCACATCCAGGTTCGGAATGACCCGCAGGCCGCTCACGGTTTCCACCGGTTGATGCGTCGGTCCGTCTTCGCCGACACCCACCGAGTCATGGGTAAAGATATAATTAACCGGCAATCCGGCCAATGCCGCCAACCGAATGGACCCGCGCATATAATCCGCGAACACCAGGAAAGTCGCGCCACTGCAGCGGAAAATACCGTCATAAGCAATGCCGTTACAAATGGCGCCCATGGCGTGTTCGCGAATCCCAAACCAAATATTGCGTCCGGCATAATTCTCGGGAGAGAAATCCCCCCCGTCCTTAATGTAATTTTTGGTGGAGCCATACAAATCGGCCGAACCGGAAATGAGTTGCGGAATTTCAGAGGCGATGGCGTTGATCACCACCCCGCCGGAAGCACGGGTGGCCGTTCCGGTTCCCGCTTCAAATTCGGGAATGCGGTCGAGCAGGTCCGCGGGCACCGCCGCATCGCCAGCCTCCAATTGGGCCGCCAACTCGGGAGAGGCCGCTTTCCACGCCTCGTATGTCGCCTCCCAGGCGGCATAAGCCTGCTGATTACTTTCGGCGACCTTTGCAAAATGCGCCCGGACTTCATCAGAGACGTAAAAGGTTTCTTCAGGAAGACCTAAAGTTTTGTGGGCGGCCTCCGCGAATTTCGCACCGCCCTCCCCGTGACCCGCAGCCGTGCCCTGCACTTCATTGATCCCTTTGCCGATAATGGTTTTGGCAATGATCACCGACGGTTTCCCGTTGTCGCTGTCTTTTGCGGACTGTATCGCATCTGCAACTGCGGATAAATCATGCCCGTCAATGGTGACCGCATCCCAGCCCTGTGAGCGGAAGTAGGCTTCCGCATCTTCGCTCTGGGTCTGATCGGCCATGGCGTCCAAAGTCACATCATTGGAATCGTAAATCAGGATGAGGTTATCCAGTTTGTTGTGTCCGGCAAAAGCAATCGCTTCTTTGGCCACGCCCTCTTGTAAACATCCATCGCCATGTAATGCGAAAACATGCTGATCAAAAATAGTGTATGCGGAGGTGTTGTAAACCGCGGCCGCCCGCTTGGCGGACAAAGCGTAGCCTACCGCATTTGCAATGCCCTGCCCTAAAGGACCGGTGGTGGCCTCCACCCCGGGAGTTTCATTAAACTCGGGATGTCCCGGGGTTTCTGAACCCATCTGACGGAAATTTTTTAATTCATCCAGGGGAAGATCATATCCCGCCAAATGCAACCAGGAATAGAGGAACATGGAACCGTGTCCGCCGGAAAGGATAAAACGGTCGCGGTTCAACCATTTGGGGGCTGAGGCTTGGTAACGCAACCCGCCGGCTCCGAACAAAACCGCACCAATTTCCGCACAACCCAAGGGCAGCCCGAGGTGACCGGAACTACATTTATGGATCGCATCCAGTGCCAGTCCACGCGCCTGGTTCGCGGCTTGAGAGAGTACAGAGGCAGAGTCATCATTTATGGATTTCATAGCTATAAAGGTTGTTGTAACTCACCCAAATGCATAGGCGAGCGTGTGGCGTTCAAATGTATTGGTTGATAATGGACTCAAACAATTCCTGTTTTCCACTGATTTGTTTGGGTTCACCATATTCAACTCCTATAGCGGCCAAGGCCTCAAGAGTCAACGCACCCGCCGCCATTTCCGCACCTTTCCCACTGTCGAACGACGCATATCGCTCCCGTCGCAATGCAAGATAAGGAGATTTCGTCAACAAGGTGTCCGCCACCACCAATGCGCGGGCAAAGGTGTCCATGCCGGCAATATGCCCGATAAACAGATCCTCCAAATCGGTGGAATTCCGGCGGGTTTTGGCGTCAAAATTGACTCCGCCCCCCTGCAGGCCGCCGCCTTGAAGGATCACCAACATCGCCTCCACCGTTTCCTGAATATTATTTGGAAACTGATCGGTATCCCAGCCGTTTTGAACATCCCCGCGGTTGGCATCGATGCTTCCGAGCATGCCGGCATCCACGGCCACCTGCAATTCGTGCTGGAAGGTGTGTTGCGCCAAAGTGGCGTGGTTCACCTCCAAATTGAGTTTAAAATCATCTTGGAGCCCGTGCGCATTCAGAAATCCAATCACCGTGGCCGCATCAAAATCATACTGATGCTTGCTGGGTTCCGCCGGTTTGGGCTCAATAAAGAAATTACCTTTAAACCCCTGAGCGCGGGCATAATCCCGGGCCATGGTCAAAAAAGCGGCCAAATGCTCCAACTCCCGCTTCATATCCGTATTCAACAAGCTCATATAGCCTTCACGTCCGCCCCAGAACACGTAATTTTCACCCCCCAAAGCCATGGTGGCATCCAGGGCATTCTTTAACTGCGCACCCGCATAGGCCACGGTGCCGAAATCCGGATTGGTACTGGCCCCGTTCATATATCGGGGATGACTGAAAAGATTGGCGGTTCCCCAAAGCAGTTTCACCCCCGAGGCGGCCTGCTTCTGCCTGGCATAATCGACAATCGCCTCCAAACGGCGGGTGGACACTGCAAAATCGGGTCCCTCCTCCACCAAATCATAATCGTGAAAACAATAATAAGGCGTTCCCATTTTGGTCATAAACTCAAAAGCCGCATCCATTTTATTTTTGGCCCGGGTCTCCGCATCCGATCCCGCATCCCAGGCAAATGTTTTGGTGCCGGGGCCAAAAGGATCCCCGCCGGTACCACAAAAACTGTGCCAATACGCAATCGCAAAGCGAAAATGCTCCTTCATACTTTTTCCGGCCACCACCCGATCTTCATCATACCATTTAAATGCCAGCGGATTGTCACTTTCTTTTCCTTCGAACGTAATTTTACCAATGCCTTTAAAATATTCTTTATCACCGGTTACAATACTCATGCTCAATCTCCAGGGGCTGCGGGTTAAGGTTTTCTGAAAACACTATCCCAAATTCAGACACAAAACACCTTGAATATCCTCCCAAAAACCAGCACAATCGTCCCATCATTCAAACCTCACAATTAGCTTCAGGAAAAGACTACTTTGGGCCTCACCAGTTCCCTTTGGCAGTGCGCAGGGTCCGCACCACTGCGGGCCACCCCCCTTCACATCCGCACGATTTAACCGAAGTAGAGCATCATCATGATTTTTGCGAACTGACCATCGTCAGCCGCGGAAGCGCCATGCACAGCCTTGAGGGCAGCGCCTTTCCGGTAACCGCCGGGGATATTTTTTTGCTTCAGGGCAAACAACGGCATTTCTTCTACCGCCGCGATGACCTGGACTTAATCAATATTATGTATGACCCCGGGGAAATCGGGCTGCCCGAAAATGAATTAAGACGTCTGCCGGGCTACTGCGCCATGTTTCTGCTCGAACCCAGCTACCGGCATCAACACCGTTTCGCCAGCCACCTCCATCTCAAACGGATCTCCCTGGCGCAAGTGGAGGGCATCGCGGAAGTAATGGAAAACGAGAGCACCCGGCAAGAACCGGGACACGAAGCCGTGTTGCTGGCAAAACTTCTGGAACTCATGGTGCTGCTCTCCCGGCTTTATATGCAGTCAGACACCACCGAAGCCCGGGCCCTGCTCCGCATCGGACATGTCATTGGCTCCCTCGAAAAGGACTACGCCAAAGAGTGGACCCTGAATGATCTGCTCAGAATTGCCCACATGTCACGAAGCAATTTTATGCGCGAGTTCAAAAAAGGTACCGGGCAAACCCCTATCGAATACCTCCTGCGACTCCGCATTCAGGAGGGCATGAAACGTCTGGTAACCACCGACATGAGCATTACCGAAATCGCCCTCGACATCGGTTTCAACGACAGCAATTATTTCTCCCGACAATTCCGCCAGGCCCTCGGGCAATCCCCCCGGCAGTTTCGACTCGTGAATAAAAGCAAACACCGAAACACCGCTTTATAATTCAGGCCCCGTCATTCCGCGGGAGGCGAGAAACGATTATTTCAAACCTCTACCTCACACTCATCGACTGAAGGTGCTCAAAATCTTCTTCGAAACGCAAAACCGGCCATTCCAAGGTTATGAGAATGTGATGTTTCTCCGGTGAGGAACGCAGCGCGTTCATTTCCAATGCCGCAATCGAGCAATAGGGCTGCGCTTCGTGCAATCGTCCCAAAAATTTTACCAACTCACTAAAACTTACCCTTAACTCTACATCCACCGCGTAACTTACCCACATGGGAACACTGTTCACATCCAATTTTTTCCGGGTTTTGACCGGGATATACCGCAGATGGGGATGATTGGAAACCGAAAAATCCAGATCCGCCTCCAAAGCGATTTCAGCCAGCGTACTTAATGCCCAGCTGTAACGGCCTGAATCAGGCGGAAGGTCTTCACGCATAACCGCCAATATATCTGTTGCAGTCGATTTATTTTGAGCAATCAATGCATCCGACCGGGACCGCAGTCCTTCTCCCTGTGACAACTTTTCATCCAAGTCCTTCAACAGTGCTTTGCTTTCCCCGGCCGCGACCGCCGCCGGAGAAAAGATGAACAGATTCAAGAGGGCCAATAGAAGAAAGGCCCCGCCGAGACAGAGATAAAACACTTTGCTCTGCACTTGAGATGGATCCTTTTCGTTCACGGTTTCAACTCATGGGGTGCCAGGTTCAGTAAAAACGAGAAGCGGGTCAGATCTGTAGGCTGACGGTCTTTATTCAGCAGCTGACCGGAATGCACAAGCGTTACGGTCGCCACCGACACATTTCCCATTTGTGGCTGCTTAAGTGTGCGTTGAAATTCCAACAGCCGCGATTGCGTACGGTCCGTTTTAATCACCCCGTTTATGGAAATCTCAACTTCACGTCTCAACGGAAAAAAGTCCGTCACCCTTTCACCCGGGATTTTTTCCCTTAACCCCACAATCTCTTCATCAAACCGTAAACGGTCGAGTTGAATATTTTGAGCTTCTCCCGGAAGCGCATCCTTTATAATCAAAAGGATACCCGCCCAAGAATACCGGGAATTTTTCCAGCCAATCAGCGTGTCATATCCCCTCGAAAAACGGAGCTGTGTTTTACTTAATTCGCGTAGACTTTCAGCCTCCTGTTCCATGGCCTCCCATGCCGCTTGTTTTTCTTGACCTTGTTGAATCAGGGAGAGGTCATGCCGATATTTCAACAGCAACAGCACCAACAGAAGCACGAAACCCGCATAACCCGTCTTTTTCAGTAAGGTGTTAGGTTTTAGGGTGGTGAGGGAAAGGGAACCGGATGATTCTGTAAAATTTTGAGAAAGATTCATTCTTCAACAACAGTGTTCAAAGAACCAATCTTTACCCGCCCTGTCCCTTTTGTATATTCAAAAATTCAACTGCCGGCCTTTAAAAGGCACAAGTCAGCGAATCCAGGAAAGTAAACGGAGACTGCTGCCCGCACTGCTTGATGAGCCACTGCTGTCCCCCGAACTCCCCGGCCACTCAATCGCATTTAATTGCGCATCCTCTCCAAATTTATAGCCCCCAATAATTTTAATATCCTGAGCCGCGATAATCCCCGACAATCCTGAGGCACCCCCGGAGCAGGTCACACTGCCATTCATGGCGTATACCCAGCCGTCAATCCCTCCACTCGCTCCGGCGCCCACATTAATATCCCCGTCCTGAGAGACCATGGCGGGATAATCCGTGGGATTTTTGAAAGTGGCCGCACCATTAAAGGTGATATTGCCGGTGGCCACAATCACGCCTTCAAAATCCATGTCCGAGGTTACCGTCACGTTGCCGTCGACAAACAGCACCCCGCCCATAGGAGTCACATCGGTTCGATTATTATTTGCGACGGTGCCATCGCGACGATAAAGTTCATCACTCCACCAACTGCGGTCGATCGTTTGGTCACCTTCATAATAATCGCCGTTACCTTCCGCATAGGTTTTAAAAGCTTCAATATCCATAGGGGGCAAAGTCAAAGATCCCACATTGTCCACCGCCTGTTCCGACATATTGGCAGGGACTTTCCAGCTGGGATGAATAATGTTTGGTGCCACCAAATTTTCTTCAATAGTGCTCCAACTGGTTTCGATGGAGGTTGAAGAGGATATATCTCCGGTTTCGATGTTTCCCACCAATATTGAAATGGGTCCGTCCGCATGCAACCGGTTTGCATTCTCTTCCAAATTAACTTGAGGGGTGCCGTTCAGATGTACGGTGGGGTTGCCGCCAATGGTGATTGAACCATTGGTAGAGATAAATCCGCCCGTGAAATTGGGCCCTCCCGACATATTCACATTGCCATTGGCATGGGCCCCCTCTCCATCTAAATTCACTACCCCTCCCCCAGTAAAAACAATATCAGCCCCCGCGAGCAAACCTGCAGAACCAAACGGCCCCAACGGAAGGGTCGGTGTGGGTCCGGTTCCGGGAGTCGTTACGGTCTCCAACAGCACCGTGGCCATCGATTCCATGGTCTGCCCGCGATAGGTCCCCGTCGCCGTCAACAAAATCACCCCGTCATCCGCACCGCTCGGTTCCGAGGCGCGAACCACATACGAACCGCCCGAGAAATCATTATTTAACACCATCGGATCATTTGAAATCAGCGAATGATCATCCGCCAATTGATCAAATGCATCCCCCAGCCCCGCTTCCGCAATGGTCAGGGCCTTGGTCCGGTTGCTGTGCCGCACCAATGCAAACGTGCGCTGACTGGCGCCAAAATACAGCGACCCCAACATAAAACCCACAACCATGATCAGCATCATTACCATCATGAGGGTGCTGCCACTTTTCGAAGATCCGTGGGCGGACTTTCCGTCCTGCAGGGCGGAAAACGTATGTGAAGTTCCGGTTGAAGTTTTCATAATAATATATTGCTCGGGGGTTAAAAATGGGTCAATTATTAATTTTCAGTTTCTCGGGGTCGTTTCCACCGTAATTTTCCAGGAATCTCCGGCATCGGTTTTTTCTTTTCCTTCGGTGGTCAATCTTAGATCGGTCCGGAGAGTGGAGATGGGGGGCTCATCATTCACAAGAAACTCATAAGTCCCCCCGGAGGAGAATTTCTGAAAGTCCCCACCCAAATCCACATAGGCGCCCTCCTCCCCATACCAACGCAAGGTGAAGTACTGTAATTGCGGAACTTCATCCAAAACCCGATCCCGGGACAAGGTCACCCGCACTTGCACATAACGCTTTTGCGAAACCGAAAGCGCACCCGGAGTATAAGAAATATCCACATCCTCCCAATCAGGAGCGTCACTCAAATCATGCTGATTGCCGGTCCGAACCTGAAAACCGGCCGTGGTATTATCAGGAAACACCCCATCCCAAAACAACTTTTCATAGGACGGACTGGAAAGTGTGGTGTCAACAATCCGCGAAGTGAAAACCCCATCATTAACGTAGGTGGTGGTGATCGACTCCACACCCAACACCCCGGGATAGGTTTCCAGTAACAACTCGGAACTCCAGTTTGCTTTTTTTGCATCCGATTGTCGCGGATTGGCTTCCGAAGGGAGCATGTAACTAAAATGACCGCCCCCCCCTTCATTCTTAAAATGCCAGGGGTTTCCTTCATCCTCATCACGATCATCCACCCAGTAAGAAATCACATAGCTTTTTTCAGAGTCTAAAGGGTAGTCAGCGGGAACCGTGTCCACTGATGCTCCCGATGCAATATGGACACCATTATTGGGGCTGGTTCCGGTACCGAAACTTAAGCGCTGTAATGTCGCCGTATCAATATCAGGCCCCGGACTGGTTTGATTTGCGGCCTCGGCGATAAACGCGTGCTTGATGCGTAAAGATTTCCCGGCCACATCCGAAGCCCGAAACCTGACCGTGAACCCATCCCCCTCCTCTAAAATATATCCACCGGACTCCAGAACACTTCCTTTAATGACCACCCGGACCGCCGCCCCATCCGCGGCATCTTCATCCATCCCGATTCCCTCTCCTCCGGATTGCATGTTTGCATACCAGGCCGGAGAACGGCCGGTGAGCGTCAGGTACGTTCCCACACTGCCTGCTTCCCGATTCATACCGGTTTCACAGTCCACAAGTTCATTCCCATTGCCCAAAAACAGCGTTTCATGCCAGGTATCATTAAAAAATTTGACATCAAATTCAGCCGAATCACTGTTCGCCGGGAACCCCAGCACCTTTCGGTCACTCCAATTGCCGAGTAAATTTTCTTCGGCAACCGCAGTGGATCCGGATTGGGATACAGCAGGCAACAGCCCCTCCCCTTCAATGGCCAGGCCCGCGGGTGAAATAAACAGTTTATCGATCTTCAACCCATACCCTGAACTGGCCGCACTTTTACCCACCGCCCGAAATGTCACCGTATTTTCTCCAGAGTTTAATGTGACACCACCCAAAACCACATTTTTTTCGATACGGTTAGACGCATCAAAAAAATTAAAAGTTCCCCCATCCAGGCGAAAACTGAATTCAGGCTGCAGCTTCGCCAAAGTCCTTGTTTCACTGTTCTGCCCATTGAAGGCCCCTTGACCATCACCGTTTAACACCACATCTTCCAGTTGTTTCTTTCGATCCGCCGTGGACATATCCAGATCCCGGGGACGAAAGCGGGTCAACCGCATCTCCGTTGGATTATCGGCAGGATAAGCATGCACAATGTATGTTTGCCCCCAGACCAAAGTTCCATCATCAGCGATGAATTCATTTTCCGTTCGAAACTGCCCTTCAGGAATGGGATAACTCAGTGCAATATGCGGCGCATCTTGTGGATACACCTCCATCTCTTTAATTCGACTTAAACGGGTCGTGCTGCGCAAAAAAGAAGCCAGCCTTTGACCATCCGAAATCATCGACATCCGTTTGGTTAAGTCATGTTCCCGACGCAACAAGGTGACCAGGCTTCCCAAAATCCCCAAGACCACCAAACTGAAAATCGACATGGACACCAGCATTTCGATCAAGGTGTATCCCTGAACACGTGAACGTTGCGGCATCAGACTTCGTGAAAACATTTTAGTCATCCTCCTCAACTTTCGGCACATCGGTAATAATCGTTTCCAATACTTCGGCGGCAACATCAAACTCTTTCGAAAGCAGCCCCTCCGGAATCACTTCAATGCGGATGCGTTTCACCGCCACCCCATTGGTGTCCGTGACAACCGAGGTCTTTCTCAAAAACTTGCCGGTCTCATCCGTGAGCCCCGCCTCATTCACCCGGGTACCCTCCCCCCCTTCAATTAACTCATCAATTTCATCAAACTGCAGGTTTCGGGCCCGCTCAATCCGGCTCCAGGCAATCGAAGTGGCATCGGTCCGTCTCCGCACCAACTGACTGGACCGGGTCACCTGAACAAACAAAGCCAGCGCCGATAAGATCACCACTGCGAGCAGGACGCTGGAGACCATGACTTCCACCAGGGTAAATCCGGAAGACCGCATCCCCGAAAAACCCAAGCGTATCCGCGACCCGAATCGTTGAATATATTTTTTACAGAACATCATGGCTGGTTTCACAAAACAAAAAAGTGCTGGAGGCTGTTGGATATAAGCAAATTATACACCAATTAATAAAAAAAGACAATTTCCCTCAGGTAACTTCCCGGTCCCCCCCTTCAACCGGCACGGATCGGGACGGCTCCCCTGCAAAAACAAATCTCCGCAAAACCTCAAGCAAACGACGCAAATGCTTGATATCAGCCGGAGCCCGAAATCCCGGTGACGGAGAAGACGCATCAAAACTCCCGCAAATCAGCAAGCCCAAAAAACAGGAAGAACCGGCATCCATTCGAACTCAAACCTGCGAATTCTCATAATTGAAATGCAAATCCCATCCAAAAGGTGGAAGTTTCGGCGACACCATGCGCAGCCATAACCCACAAAAAAACCCACTCCGAAGAGTGGGAAAAGATGGTGGCGGGGGAAGGATTCGAACCTTCGAAACCATGAGGTGTCAGATTTACAGTCTGATGCGTTTGACCGCTTCGCTACCCCGCCACCGTAAAGTGGTTAAACTGTTCCTGATTCTTCAAGCTTCCGTACCTAAATGGTACCGAAGGTGGGAGTCGAACCCACACTCCCTTGCGGGAACCGGATTTTGAATCCGGCGCGTCTGCCAATTCCGCCACTCCGGCTTGAATAAATCGGGACGGACTCTTTAGGGCATGTACAATTTTTTGGCAATCCTAGAATGCAGTTTTTTACAAGGAATTTGCAGGAGGCAACTTTCTGAAGCGAAAACAAAGCGTTTGCCACCCGCTTCTAAAGGCCGCTTTGAACAATTTCCCTTTACGAATCGAACAAATTCCGGTCTGACGAACCTGATGCGGCACCGGAAGCTCACTAATGCGGAGTTTCCTGCGAATACTATACCCGGAAATCAACACATTGGGTGCGAAGGTATCTTCTGGCAAGGCATCCAACAACGGACGAAAGGCTTCCGCCCGCATCAAACGGTAAGGACAGTTTCCATCCTGAACCCCATAACCGTAGAAAAACTTTAACATCCATTTGAGCATGGACGTAATGAACCGCCGGCTAAAAGCCCCTTCACGGTCAGTACGAATTCCAATTAAAAGGTCAAATTGTTGACGTTGCTGCCAAAAAGCGGGAAAAGAGGCCGCCGGCAACTCTCCATCCGAATCGGCCTGAAAAATCCAAGCCGCCCGGCCCGCCGCCACCCGGTAGGCACGAATCAAGGTGGGCCCGTGTCCTCGGTTCCGTGAATGACTGATTTCCAGCGATGCATGCGAAAGGGAGTCCAAAACCTTCTGGGTACCGTCGGTGCTCCCGTCATTCGCCAGGTGCAAACGGTAAGGGACATTCAGCTGATCCAGCATTTCCAGCCATTCCCGCGCGACTTTGCCAATCACCTCTTCCTCATTGTACACAGGAAGGATCACAATTAAATGCGGAAGCGTCACCCGGTGCAGGGGTGAAGAGGAGGAAGATGAACTCATAAATGGAAACTGGGATAACGTGTCGTTTAAAGGGGGAAATTTGTTTAAGAGGATCGCGGGGAATGTCAATGGTAAGGCGCTTCGCCATGTGCCCCTTTTCCTTTTTCTCCTTTTACCCTTGTGTCATCGGTCTCCGACTGACAATTTGTTCCGTATGAATCCTTTCTTTTCTCCCCGCCCTCTTTTCTGTTTCCTCAGCATGATTACGCTGGGACTTTCCGCCCAATCCCCTCTCCAACTGGCTTCCGACGTCTGGCCTCCTTTCACCGGAAACGCGGATCAGCCCCGGGTGGTCATCGATTTGGTCACCGAAGCGTTAAAACGCGCGAACATTGAATCGGAAACCTCCATGGTGCCCCCCGCCACGCTGACCGAAAAGCTTTTCTCCGGGGAAATCCAGGGCAGTCCCGCACTCTGGAAGACCGCCAAGCGCGAAAAAGTTTTACTGTATTCCGACCCCATTCTGGAAAACCGTCTTCTTCTGGTGGGACGCGTCGGAAGTGACGTGGATATTCAAAGCTTTAAAGATCTTCAGGGAAAAAAAGTGGGGATTGTGGATGGATTCGGATATGGACCGGAAGTGATGGGTGCCGGCATGGTGCTGGTCCCGGGCCACAATCAACAGGAAAATCTGGACCGCCTCCTGGCAAAGGAAGTGGATTATATTTTGGTGAATGAACTGCTCATTCAGTACGCCCTGCAACATCAGAAAGCCGACCTGGATAAACACCTTCACTACGGAGACACCCCCCTGCTCCGCAGAACCCTTCACTTTGCCGTTCGAAAAGACATCCCCCATGCCAAAAAAATCATCGGCGATTTCAACCGTGAATTAAAAGGAATGATGCAGGACGGCTCCTATCAGGAACTTTTGCAATTGCCCTGGTTGCAAATGGATGTGGATGGCGACGGTAAAAACGAACTGGTGTATCACGGCAAAAAAGCAGGCCCCCGGCAACCGATCCGCCGCTACCAGCCCTTCCTCAGCGATGAAAGCGGATCTGATGCCGAACGCCGCTATCGCATCAATGGTGAGCTCTACCCCTCCTGGGATGAAGTGCCCAATTCCCTGAAAGACACCACCGATACCGAGGCAAAAGGGATTCTCTACGAATTTAAATTCTAAATTTTTTGCTTCCCGGACGGCGGAACATTTTTCTGCTTGAACTCCCCGCCTGTCATGACAGGGAAGCGCAACTTCTAAAAAACAAAGGAAAAAAATATGAGTTACGAAATGACCGGAAAGGTAAAAAAAGTAATGGACCTGATGACCTTCGACAGCGGGTTCACCAAACGCGAATTTGTGATTACCACCGATGAACAATACCCGCAGGATGTAAAATTCGAAACCGTGCGGGATAAAACCAGCCTCTGCGATAAACTTTCGGAAGGACAGGAAGTAACCGTTCATTTTGATGTGCGCGGGAATGAATACAAAGACCGCTATTACGTGAACCTCAATGCCTGGCGCGTACAAGCCGGTGAAGGCTCCGGATCCGCCGCCCCCGCCGCAGCCGCCGCCCCTCTGGATACCGACTTGCCCGACTCCGCCACCGATGATGAAGAAGACTACCCCTTCTAAAATCTTCTAAGCAATATTAGAAGTTTGTGAGGAACCCGTTTTGGGTTGAATAAAACTTCGGACCCTACAAAAGGAGCCCCTATGAAAAAAGGCACGATCTGTATTGTTGAAGACGAAGAAGATATCCGCGACATCCTCGCGGTTCAACTCAAACGCGAAGGGTATGACCCCGTCACCGCCGCCACCGGCGAGGAAGGGGTGACCCTCATCCGGGAACACAAACCTCAGCTGGTCTTACTTGACCTCATGCTGCCGGGAATGGATGGTCTGGATGTCTGTCGCAGTGTTCGTCAGGACAAAGAACTCCGCGACACCCCGATCATCATGATTAGTGCCCGCGGAGAAGAAGCGGACATCATTACCGGCCTGGAAATGGGAGCGGATGATTATGTCACCAAACCTTTCAGTCCCCGCGTGGTGATTTCCCGCATAAAATCCGTACTCCGGCGCGGGGTGAAATCACAAAGTGAAACCGGCGATTTGGTTGAATACGGCCCCGTGGTCCTTGATATCCCTCGACATCTGGCCCACCTTTCCGGCGAAGCCCTTGATCTCACCGCCACCGAATACAAGTTGCTGGCCTTCCTCTGCGGCCGGCCGGGCTGGGTATTCACCCGCCAACAAATCGTGGACAATGTGAAAGGCGAAGACTACGCCGTCACCGAACGCTCAGTGGATGTGCAGGTCGTGGGACTGCGCAAAAAACTCGGCGAAGCAGCGGAATATATTGAAACCGTCCGTGGCGTCGGCTACCGCGCCAGGGAATTAAACTGATCCATGCACGCCCTCCCGGTAGGGTTGTTCGTTCTGGTACTGTTATTTCTGGTCAATCAGTATCGCCGACACCTTCAAAAAACCATTAAGGAATCTCAGGAAGAGCTCTTACAGGAAGTTAAAACCCTGCGCGCAGATGTGGGGGATCGCAAACTGTCGCTTTCACTCAACAGCCCCTTCAAACCGGTTTCGGAACTGGTCAATCACCTGAGTGCGGTACGCGAACGGCAATCCCGGCAACTCACCGAGCACCATCACCATCAACAGGTGCTGCTCAATAACATGTCCGAAGGCATTTTGGTTCTGGACAATGACCAGCGCATTACCGGCATCAATCCCACCGCCGCCCGCTGGTTGGATTTGGGAAATGCGGTCCGGGCTCAGGGCGAAGTCTTTTACACCCTTTGCCGCAACCCGTCCTTGTTGCAATTGATTGAGGAACTGACCTCTTCTCAGGTGAGTTTTAAAGAAATCTATTTACGGCTGGAACGGCCGGAAATGGAAGACCGGGTGGTCAGAGTCAAAGGATCCCTCCTCGTCGACCACGACCAGACCATGGGGGTACTCCTCTTACTGCAGGATGTCACGACCCTGCAACGGCTGGAAACCCTCCGCCAGGATTTTGTCGCCAACGTCTCTCACGAACTTCGCACCCCTCTCACCGCCATCAAAGGCTATGCCGAGCTCATCTCGGATGAACCGGAGGACGCCGAAACCGTGGCCACCTTCACCGAAAAGATTTTAAAACAATCCACCCGCATGGTGAATATTATTGATGACCTGCTCTCCCTCACCCGGATCGAAAGCAGCGAAGCCAAAACTTCATTACAAATCACGGAATTGCGACCGATCCTGGAACAGGTCATTCAACTCTGCGAAGAACAGGCCCAGGCACGTCAAATAAACATCTCCTTATTCTGTGATGAACATATCCGTGCCGAACTCCACCCCGCCCTGTTTGAACAAGCACTGTACAATCTGACGAACAACGCCATCAAGTACACCCACCCTTCTACCGAGATTCAACTCAAAGTCTTCCCCCGCCCCCACGAAATCCGTATCGAAGTCATCGATCATGGCCCCGGCATCCCCCCCGCCGACCTTCCCCGGATTTTTGAACGCTTTTACCGCGTAGACAAGGCCCGCAGCCGCGCGGTCGGCGGCACCGGACTGGGGCTGAGCATCGTCAAACATATCGCGATTCTCCATCAGGGAAAAGTCGGCGTAGACAGCATCCCCGGGAAAGGCACCACCTTCTGGCTTTGCCTCCCCGCAGTTACAGACCCGACGGAATAAGCTCTCAACCACCGGGCAGAGGCATAATGTTCGGTGAATGTCAGGCTGGGCTCAGCATTACTCCCCCATATTCACGCCTATAGACACAAATCCTGGGCCGTGACGCGAACCGGATGGTCAGTGATGCACATTCCTTTTCATGCCGCGGACCTTCAGCCCGCAAATAAAGCGGATACCGCATTCCCGGCCCGCGCAAGCGCGGACCGGGCTGAAATTTATGCGGACCTTCGGCCCACCCAGCAAAGCGTAGAGCTACCCCCATCCCCCACCACAACCACCCCAACCCGGGCCGTAGGTCCGACCCAATAATAGCCCGGTCAGCGACAACATCGCAGGCCGGGAATCCCCCACAACAAAACCCCTTCGCGGGCCGTAGGTCCGCCCAAACCACAACATTCCCACCTTCAACCCGGGCCGTAGGTCCGACCCAATAACAGCCCGGTCAGCGACAACGTCGCAGGCCGGGAATCCCCCGAAACAAACCCACGTCGCGGGCCGTAGGTCCGCCCAAATCCCCCCTCAGGTCGCAAGGCTGGGTTTACTTCCCGCTTGCAAATGACCTACATGGGACTATGAATTCACCATTCCCAATTTTAAGGAGTCATTTTATGGAAAACGTTATCATTATCGGAACCGGCGCTGCCGGCCTCACTGCCGCGATTTACACAGGACGCGCAAATTTAAATCCGCTGGTCATTGAAGGCCGGGAACCGGGCGGACAATTGACCACCACCACCGAAGTGGAAAACTTCCCCGGCTTTGAAAACGGCATTATGGGTCCGGAACTCATGGACACCATGCGTAAACAGGCCGCCCGATTCGGTACCCGCTACCAATACGGCACCGTCACCACCGCCGAACTCTCCGGCGAAGTCAAAAAACTCACCCTCGACTCCGGCGAAGTGCTGGAAGCCAAAACCGTAATCATTTGTACCGGCGCCTCCGCCAAATACATTGGCCTGGAATCGGAACAGAAACTCATCGGATTCGGCGTCACCTCCTGCGCAACGTGTGACGGCGCTTTTTATCGCGACGTTCCGGTAGCGGTTGTCGGCGGCGGAGATTCCGCCATGGAAGAAGCCACCTTCCTCACCCGCTTCGCCAGCAAAGTTTACTTGATTCACCGCCGCGATGAATTCCGCGCGTCCAAAGTGATGATCGACCGCATGCTCGCCAACGACAAAGTCGAACCCATTTACGACACCGTGGTGGAAGAGGTTTTGGGCGTAGAGGAAAAATCCGTACGCGGCCTCAAATTGAAAAACGTCAAAACCAACGAAGAATCCGAATTGAAGGTCGACGGCCTGTTTGTCGCCATCGGCCACAAACCCAACACCGACCCCTTTGTCGGTCAGTTGGAAATGGATGAAACCGGCTACCTGATCACCGACTCCACCAAAACCACGATTCCCGGTGTATTTGCCGCCGGTGATGTGCAGGATTCGGTTTACCGTCAGGCCATTTCCGCAGCCGGTACCGGCTGCATGGCCGCGCTTGAGGCCGAACGTTATCTTGAATCCATCGAGAACACATGAGCAAAAAAAAACCTCTGGAAAAACGCCCGATCCGCCGATTGTATCAGTACAGTCTTAAACACCGCGGTCGGCTCAGTCTGGGCGTTCTTCTGGGGGTCATCGGCGGCGCTTCGTTTTCCGGAGTGCTGGCCAGCCTCAGCCGCACCACCAACACCGCTTTCGGTGAGGTGGAGGTCGAAAAAAGTCTCGATGCCATTTTCTCCACCGGTTCGGGATTCTGGATTGCAGCCGGCCTCTTGCTTGGATTTTTCCTGTTAAGTGGCCTCTGCGGTTACTTCTCCATCTACTTCATCAATTATGTGGGCTTCAAAGTGGTGGAAGACCTGCGCCGCCAAACCTTCCATCATCTGCAACTGCACCAGATGCGCTTTTACGGCAAGCACAGCAGCGGAGAACTGATTTCCAGAGTCACCAACGACACCATGATGGTGCAACATGCGGTCTCGGGTGTGGTCGCGGATATCGTCCGTCAACCCGCCCTGCTGGTTTCCGCCGTGGGTTATATGCTCTATGTGGACCCCATGCTCACCCTTATTTCGGTGGTGGTGTTCCCCATCAGCGTGGCACCGGTGATCATCCTCGGACGGAAAGTCCGCAAATATTCCCGGCAGGGTCAGGAATATATGG
Organism: Kiritimatiellaeota bacterium B1221; assembly: GCA_029269125.1. GTDB lineage: Bacteria > Verrucomicrobiota > Kiritimatiellia > SS1-B-03-39 > UBA6053 > UBA6053. The sequence continues at coordinate 19,731 of JARHXX010000049.1, forward strand.
CCGGCCTCTCAAAAGTGCTGCAGGAAAATGTCAGCGGCGTGATGGTGGTCAAATCCTTCGGGATGGAACCCTATGAGGAAGAAAAATTTAATGTTGAAAACCAGAATGTTTTCGGACGCCTGATCAAAACCGTCCTCGCGCGCCACGTCAACCAACCGCTCATGGAATTTGTGGCCGGTCTGGGCATTGTCGCCATCATGATGTACGTGCGGGTGAGCCATCTGGGCGTAGGCGAATTTTTCTCCTTTGCCGCCGCATTGGGGGTGGCCTACCAACCGGTGAAAATGCTCAGTAAAGTGCATATGGAGATCCAGAAAGCCATGGGCTCCGCCGAACGGATTTTCGAGTTATTGGATGAGCCCATCGACGTGGTCGAACCGGAAAACGGCATTCAATTGACCGAACCTTTTCAGGAGTTGGCATTTGATAAGGTCAGTTTCCGATATGACGAAGCCAACGTCCTCAACGAAATTGATCTCACTATCAAAGCGGGTGAAAAAGTCGCCTTGGTGGGAAGTTCCGGCAGCGGAAAAACCACCCTCACGTCCCTGGTTCCCCGCTTCTACGATCCCAGCGAAGGAACCGTACGCCTGAACGGCAAAGACCTGAAAAGCTACTCCTTTGAAGGCTTACGTTCGCAGATCGCGCTGGTGACTCAGGACACCTTCCTGTTTAACGACACCATTCTGCAGAATATCGCCTACGGACAAGAGGAACCGGATATCGCGAAGGTTGAAGATGCCGCACGCAGAGCTCATGCGCATAATTTCATCTCCGAAATGGAAGAAGGATACCAAACCCTGGTCGGCGAGCGCGGAGGGCGCCTGAGTGGCGGACAAAAACAGCGTCTGGCCATTGCCCGGGCGATTTATCGCGATGCCCCGATTCTGATTCTGGACGAAGCCACCAGCGCACTGGACACCGAAAGCGAACGGCTGGTACAGTCCGCCATCAACGAAATGATGAAAGGCCGCACCAGCATCGCCATCGCCCACCGCCTCAGCACCATTCAACATGCCGACCGCATCCTGGTGATGCAGGAAGGCCGCATCGTGGAAGCAGGTAACCATCAGACCCTGCTGGACAAAGATGGCGTTTACCGCCGCCTCTACGACATGCAGTTTGCGGGCTGAGTCTATAGCCTGAAATCGCCATCGCTATCTGTTTTTCTTTCAGGAGATCCGCGTCGCTTTAATCCTCAGGTAACAACTCCACTTTCAGGCGGAAGAAGGCCTCATTGTCGCCTGACATATCCGTAATTTCACGCAGATCACCGACCGTAGAGGCCGTAAAATCCTCATCAATCATGAGGTTGAAATCATCAAAGGTGTAAACCGGCGAAAAGGAATTTTCCTGCGTCAAATCCGTGGAACGCTCCAGGACCCATCGGGTAAGTGTATGGGCAGCCGGACTCACACCAAAGCGGACATCCTGACCTTCAAACATCAAGCGCCCCTCTGCATCCTCAGCATCGGCGACGACCGGATCACTGCCAATGGCTTGCTCCATGCCATAGGCCATACCGTCTTCATCACCATCCGTGTTCCAGACCAAAGCCAAATCACTGGTGCCCTGATATTCCACCGCCCCCAAATCGAGCGCCCCGCCCACAAAACGCGCATAACCGCGCTGGTCACTTCCGCCCGGATCCACCGCGCCTCCCGCATCGATCGCAGGCGACCCGGGCAAAGGCAGCATGGTTTGCGTGGGTCCGCCGTAATCACCCAAGGGGGCAAGCAGAACCGGGCCCCCAATCAGGTTTGAACCGGTCGGGTTGAAGGTGCCATTAAAGGATCCAAGATCATTACCACTAAGTCCCGCAGTATTGCGGCCGATAATGCAAGAACTGTAATTCACAACCGCTCCCATACTTGTCGAGGCATAGTTGAAGATCCCCCCCCCATGTTCACCTGTAGAATTTCCGGTCAGGGTACACGCATCGAGACTTATATTTGCATTTCCAACTGTATTTAAGTTGGAGTTATAAATCGCCCCGCCAATATTATCTGCAAAATTTCCAGTAAGCGTACTCTCAACCAGTACCACCGAGGCGTTCCCGTTCCGACCATAGTTCTTGATCCCCCCCCCGCCAACCGTTGCGATATTTTCACTAAGTGTACACCCGCGGAGACTCAACATTGCATCGCCACCATCGGCTCCATCATTATAGATCCCCCCCCCTTCAGTGGCGACGTTCGCGCGAAGGGTACAGTCCCTGAGACTCAAGCTATTAAATTGATTATAAATCGCGCCTCCCCCACCTGACACCAATCCATTGATGAGCCGCAAGCCCTTCAAACTCACCGAACTGGGTTGAGCGGGTGCCGTCGTAGAGCCTATACTAAAAATACGACTTGCGTCACCGGCATCGATGGTTACGCCAGCAGCCGTGGAACTCGCATCAATCCTCAGGTCTTGTGGGCTGGGAATCAAAACCTCTCCGTTGCTTAAGCTGATGGTATGATCCTCACTGGTAAATACGCCGGGATCGAACGTAATGATTATTCCCGGAATGGGGTTTGTCACCGTGGCCTCCTCAATGGCATCCCGAAGAGAGATATCCCCCACCCCCATGCCATCCATTTCATCCACGAGTGTATTCACAAAAATGACCGTGAGCTCCACCGCACCGATATCAAGGGCCGTACCAAAGAATCGTGCAGAGCCGCGTTGGTCCGAGCCTCCCGGATCGATCGTATCACCGGCATTTATTGCAGGAGAAAGTGGAGTTGGAGGCAGGGTGAACGTGGGTCCCCCGTAGTCCCCCAAAGGTGAAAGCTGTGGCATTACACCGGTCTGATCCCCAATCTGATTAAAACGTGCGACCGCATTGCCGCTTCCAATCAGATTATATCCCAGACTGACAATGCTGTCGGCATTTGTGCCCAAATAATCAATATCACTCCCGCTGTTCTCCGCGATGATGGAATAGTGGATTTTGGTCTCGGTCCCCGAGCTGGTAAAACTTCCAATTCCCCCGCCACTGTCGAAGGCGCTGTTTCCGCTCACCGTGCAATGGGTCAGTTCCACCACCCCTTTGGCATTATACACCGCGCCTCCGTTATACACGGTGGCTGTATTGTTGTGAAAGGTGCAGTTCTCCGCCGAGGTCTTTCCCGGACCCGAACTGACATCGGAATAGATACCTCCGCCTTCCACCGCGTTATTGTTGAGCACGGTGGACTGCGTCAGCAACAGGGTGCCCCCACTGTTATAAATGGCTCCGCCCTCCTGATCGGCCTGGTTATCCGCCAAAGTGGATTGATGAATATTCAGGGTGACTCCGGAATTCATTTCAATGGCGCCCCCGCTACCGGAACTCGCCCCGTTCATCAGAGTGAGGCGGGTCAAGGTAACCGTGGCGTCATTGCTAATTTCAAAAATCCGATCGTTTTCATTCCCATCGATGGTCATCCCCCCTGCAAACGACGAGGCATCGATTCCCACATCTTTATCCAGTTCGATTTGTCCGGAGGTCAACACAATGCTCTCTCCCTCCAGATCTGCATGAAAGGTCACATCAAACCCGGGCGTGGCATACAGCAAAGTCTCCCGCAAGGAACCCGCTCCGTCATCATTTGCATTGAGTACGATACTGGGAAGGGTATCTACCGCACCGCTATCCTGTAGGGCTCCTCCGCCTGTCTTACGGGTAAAACCCCGCTGATCTGTGGCAATTTGCCCCTGCCCGCCATTTTCAAATGCCGGAGATCCGGAAAGAGGCGGCATGGTTTCGGTGGGGCCACCATAAAAACCTAAAGGAGCTAACATGGGGGACGACGTAATTTGGTCAGAAGAATCCCCAAAATCACCCATGGCATTCCCGGTACCGATCACATTATAATTATCGCTGTCAAAACCACCCGTCGGGTCTAAACCAACCCGCGTCACATCCCCTTCGGTATTTCCGGAAACAATACAGCCTTTCACTACGATCTGACTATTTACAGCCGTAATATTTGCCACCCCGCCTCCGCCATCCGTGGATGAGGAAAGATTTCCCGTCACCGTACAGTACTGTAAAGTCATCGAACCCGAGCGAAGACAAATCGCCCCCCCGGATCCAGTCGTAGTATTCCCGAAAAAGGTGGAATTTATCACCGTTGTGAGTGCCGCAGCCCCATCTGTAATCGAGCAAATCGCTCCGCCTAATTTAGCGGAGTTCCCTTCAAAGGTTGAGCTTGAAACCGTAATCTCTCCTTCGTTATTATAAATCGCACCGCCCCACCAGGCCTGGTTATCTGTAAAAGTGGATCGATTGACCGTTACTACCGCATCGGGATTTACCAGGATCGCCCCACCCACATTACTGGAACCCAGTGCAGCCCAGCCTCCATTCACAAAGGTAACAGAATCCACAGAATTCGTGGTCCCTGTGGCATAATTTAAAATGCGGTCATTATTATTCCCATCAATCACAATTCCCTCCGGCAGTGCCGAGGCATCGATGCTGAGATTTTTAGTGATCACAAGCTCCCCCGATGTAAGAGAAATCCTTTGGCCCGAAAGGGACGCATGAAACGTAATCGTATCCGTGGCCGCCGCATCCGCAATCGCCTGACGCAAGGAGCCCGCACCCGCATTATTCGTGTTGCTCACTTCTCCGGCCATTGCCGAAAACGTGAACAGACCTCCCCATAAAAGAAAAAGCAATAAGCCCATGGGAGTCAGACGGATTTTTATTACAGTCATAATCATTCACCTTCGTTTCGAGGACATAGAGAGGGGTAAAACCAAACCGTAAACTGAAAGCTTCCCGATCCACTTGTCAAGACTCCCACAAGACAATAATAGCTACATCCTATAAAGCTACATTTTTGACATTCACACAAACTGTACCGTTGGTAAGAAACGAACCATAGAATGTCCATCCACAGCTCTCCCCCAACCACGTGAGTCCCGCTTGCGGGGCGAGCGGATATCCAAAAATCCAAGGCCCCAACCGTCCCCCAACCACGTGAGTCCCGCTTGCGGGGCGAGCGGGTATC
>JARHXX010000004.1 GCA_029269125.1 Kiritimatiellaeota bacterium B1221
CCGCGCTTCGTCCAACATTCCAAAGGGAAAAATAATCCACAGATCCAGATTTCTATTTGCCTTCAGAAGGTATTTACCTATCATAGGTATATGATACGCGCATTTAATAATCACAGCATTCGTTCTTCCCGTTCTTTGGACGGGCTTTGGGATTTTCGTCCGGAGGTTGACGGTAAGCACCGGGGAAAATTCCCGCGGGTCTATTCCCGCCAAATTCAAGTGCCTTCGGTGTGGGAGTCCTTGCCGGATCTCCGGGATTTCCGGGGGACGGCCTGGTATCGAAAAAAGTTTACCCTGACGGAGGATTGCAATGTGCGGTTGGTTTTCGGCGGTGTGAGTCACACGGGAAAAGTGTGGGTGGATGGAAATGAGGTCGGGGAGCACTATGATGCCTTTACCCCCTGGGATGTGGTGATTCCCAGGCTGAAGGCCGGGGAGCATGATGTGGTGGTGGAGGTGGATAATTCTTTTGGTGAGCACAGTGCGTTGCACATTCCGAATGATTATTACACTTATGGCGGCATTAGCCGTCCGGTAGAAATTCAGCAGGTGCCGGATCAATATATCGAACATCTCTTTGCCGTGCCGCGCCTGTATCGCGGCAAGTGGCAGCTGGATGTGCGGGTACGGGTAAAGAATATCGGGGACGAGGCTGCATTTGGAATGTTGAAAGTTCATGTGGCTTCCGAAGAGCTGTTGCTAACCTTGCCGAAAATGGAACCGGGGGACAGTGGCGAAATTTCCGGGACGCTCCGGAATCTTTCAGTGAAACCCTGGTCTGAATTGAACCCTCAACTTTATGATTTGCAGGCGGAGTTATGGGAGGAGGGCAGTTGCTGTGATGATATGATGGACCGGGTCGGGTTTCGGGAAATCAAAGTCAAAGGCAAAAAGCTGATGCTCAACGGTGAGGAAGTGCATTTGCGCGGATTCAACCGTCACGAGGATGCGCCCATTTACGGATGCGCCATTCCGCCTGCTCTCATGGCGCATGATTTGGATTTGTTTAAGGACTTGAACTGTAACTTCCTGCGGACCTGTCATTACCCCAACGATCACCGCTTACTGGATATGTGTGATGAACGGGGGATTTACGTTTGGGAAGAAAGTCATTCACGGCAAACGCCCCTGGATGCACCTCATTTTGAAGCGCAGATTGAGACCAATACCCGGGAGATGGTGGAGCACCATTTTAATCATCCCTGTATTTTGATGTGGGGAAGTCTTAATGAATGTGAAACCCGCACGGAGGATGGCGAGGACGTTCACCGCCGGGTCATGGCGCAGTTAAAAACGCTGGATGCCTCCCGTCCGGTCACTTATGCGGGCATGTGGAGAAAGGAAGACCGTTGTCTGCAATATGCGGATATCGTTTCCTGGAACAATTATACCGGTTGGTACGGAGGCGGACCTGAAGATATCCGTCCCGATATCGACGACATGCTTGCATGGCTGGACAGCAATGAAAGTAGCGGAAAAGGCAAACCGGTGATCATCAGTGAATTCGGGGCCGGGGCCATTCCCGGCTGTCGCAATCCGCAAGCGGACCTGTGGTCGGAGGAGTATCAGTGCATTTATCTTGAAGAGGCGCTGAATGTTTTTCTGCAGCATCCCCGAATCAATGGAGCGGCCATTTGGCAGTTCTGTGATATTCGGGTGAGCAATGAGCCCAATGAAAGTGAGTACAATGGCTATACCCCGATGGGACGCCCGCGTTGCATGAACAATAAAGGGGTGGTGGATGAACACCGTCGTCCCAAATTATCTTATCCGGTGGTCAAAGCGAAGATGCTGACCGCGGTGAAGAAGCGGGGGAAGGTTTAAAGCGACTTCGTCGCGTCAATAGTCACTGGTCATTTGAAAGGAGAAACTAGCCTATCAATGACCAATGACCAATGACCAATGACTTTCCTTACTCTCCCTTCATGCTGGCGATGAAGGAGTCGGCTTCGGCGATGGATTTTTCCATTTCCTCGATGAGGGAGTTTACGTCGGTTTGGATCTTCGCGGCTTCCCCCTGAATGCCGGCAATGGCCTGGCTGTTCAGATTGTGTTTTAAGTACAGGACTTGGTCGCCGAAAGTACGTAATACCGGATCCATTGAGGAGGCGGCCGAGCGCATGCTGGCAATGAGTTTGTTGTACTGGGCCTGGGTTTCTTTCAGTTGACGTTCACTGTCTTTTTTGAATTCGGGATTGGAGTACTGTTTCAGCTCCGACTTCCATTCTTTAAACAGTCGCTTGGCCACGTCGTCAATGGATGCGATGCGGTCATTGACTTCTTTGGCCTCTTTGTTGCATTTGTCATATTCTTTGGACAGCTTGTTATATTGTTTTTCCAAATTGCCGCCGTCGAAATTCACCACTGCGGAAAACTCCTCCAAGGCTGAGGTCATTTGTTCTTTGGCATCTTCCTGTGCATTGCGGCCATCTTCGACCCGGTCGACCAGTATGTCCCGTTTTTCAAAGCCGAGTTTTTCCATTCCGCCATAATAAGCGGACTTGCAACCGGAAACGGTGATGAGGGACAGCAGTGCGAAAGAAACAGAGAGGGTATGGGTCATTTTCATAATGTGAATTATTACAGAATTTGTGGTCCAAAGTCTAGCGAATGTAACCCGTATCCTTAAAAAGCCGGTTCCTCAACCGTTTTGACACCGGGGGGGCAAAAGCTGAACCGCCATACGGATTTTCACTGGGATAAGGGCTCCGTTCGCCTTTTCTTTTGCTCCTTCTTGACCTGAGGGCGCATTCGGGGTAGTTCACCCGCATGAATGAATCGAACCCGGATCTGGATCATGTGGACGTCACGTATGTGGCAAATCTTGCGCGAATCGAACTCTCTGCGGAGGAGACGGAAAAGTTCCAAAAGGAACTGGATACCGTGGTGGCGTATATTCATCAATTGAATGAACTGGATTTGGATGGGATTGAACCGATGTCCCATCCGCACCCCCGGGAAAATGTATTACGTGAAGATGTGCCGATGGAAGGACCGGACCGGGAGCTGATGCTGGCCAATGCCCCGGCGCGGGTGCAGGACTTGATTCGGGTGCCTCAGATGATGGAGGATGCGTAATGGACAGCGGATTGCAGATGGCGGATGGCGGACTTGCCAGTAAAAGTATTCGGGAACTGCAGGCACTCATGGAGAGTGGGGCGTGTACATCGCGGGATATTGTGGAGGCGGTTGCGGCGCAAATTGAAGCGGTGGATGGGGACATTCACGCTTATTTGGAAGTTAATAAAGAAGCCGCGCTGATGGATGCGGACGCGGCGGATGCCCGTCGGGCGGCCGGAGAAAAAGGTCCGCTGCTGGGGATCCCGGTGGCGATTAAAGATTTATTAAATGTGAAAGGGCAGTCCTGCCGTTGTGCATCAAAGATTTTGGAGGGATTTACTTCCCCTTACGATGCCACTTCGGTGGCCAAGCTCCGCGAAGCGGGCGCCATTCCTTTTGGCCGGGTGAATATGGATGAATTTGCCATGGGAGCGAGCACCGAGCACTCAGCATTTGGGGTCACCCGCAATCCCTGGAATTTGGATCATGTTTCCGGAGGCTCCAGTGGGGGTTCCGCGGCGGCGGTGGCGGCCCATACGGCGATTGTTTCTCTGGGATCCGATACCGGAGGTTCGGTGCGACAACCGGCTTCTTTTTGTGGGTGTGTGGGATTAAAACCCAGTTATGGACGGGTGAGCCGGTTCGGACTGACGGCCTTTGCCAGTTCTTTGGATCAGGTGGGGGTGTTGTCTAAATCGGTTGCGGATGCGGCGGATACCTTGTCTGTGATTGCCGGCCACGATCCCCGCGACACCACTTCTGATCCGGCTGCGGTGCCGGATTATGCGGCGGCGCTGGGAGAAGATCTCCGTGGCATGAAAATTGGGGTGGCCGAAGAGTTTTTCGGGGAAGGGGTGGACCCGGAAGTGGCGGCTTCGGTGCGGGCGGCCATTGATCAGTGCGTTTCTTTGGGTGCGGAAGTTGTGCCGGTGAGTTTTCCTCATTTGAAATATGCGGTGAGCATCTATTATATTTTGGCACCGGCGGAGGCGTCGGCCAACCTTTCCCGCTTCGATGGCATTCGTTATGGCAATCGGGTGGAGGCTGAAGATCCGGTCAGTCTGATGTGTAAAACCCGGGATGCGCATTTCGGGGACGAGGTGAAGCGCCGTATTCTGCTGGGAACTTATGTGTTGAGTTCCGGTTATTACGATGCCTACTATGTGAAAGCGTTGAAGGCCCGGGCCCTGATTAAGCAGGATTTCGACAGGGTGTTTGAGCAATGTGATGTGTTAATGTCACCGGTAGCCCCCACGACCGCTTATAAGGTTGGGGCAGGTGCCCAGGATCCGATGGCTCTGTATTTGGGCGATATCTGCACCATTCCCAGTAATCTTTCCGGTGGTTGCGGACTCTCAGTTCCGTGTGGATTGAGTGAGGCGGGGCTGCCGATCGGTTTACAGATTCTCGGACCGGCCTTTGCGGAGGAGCGGATCCTCCGCGCGGGACATGCCTATGAAAAGGCGCGGGGGGCGTTTGAGATGGGTCAATAGGTACCCATGACCCATGACCCGTGACCCGTGACCCATGACCAATGACCAATAACTACCAACCATGAAATACCTCCCTACCATCGGCCTTGAAACGCATGTTCAACTCAATACCCGCACCAAAATCTGGTGTGGATGCAAAGTCGATTCAAGCGCGGAACCGAATACCCATGTGTGTCCGGTCTGTATGGGATATCCGGGTTCTTTACCGGTGTTAAATGCGGAGGCGGTGCGCAAGACGGTTCAAACCGGATTGTTGCTGGGATGCAAAATCGGGTTGCGGAGCAAGCATGACCGCAAGAGCTATTTTTATCCGGATATGCCCAAGAATTATCAGATCACCCAGTACGATGAACCGCTTTGTTTGGGGGGATCGCTGGATATTGAGGTGAATGGGGTCAAGAAAACCGTACATATCAACCGGATCCATTTGGAAGAAGATGTGGGCAAGTCTACGCATTTACGCGGCACCAGTGGCGTGGATTATAATCGGGCGGGAACCCCGCTGATGGAAATTGTGACGGAAGCGGATATGCACAGTGAAGATGAAGCTTTCGCCTACTTGACGGCGTTAAAGCGTATTTTGCAGTACGGCGGGGTGAGTCACTGCAATTTGGAGCAGGGCAACATTCGCTGTGATGTGAATATTTCAGTGGCGGAAGTGGGGAGTAAAACCCTGGGGACCAAAGCCGAAATTAAAAACATGAATACTTTTCGCGGGGTGCACCGGGCGGCGGCCTATGAAATTAAGCGTCAAATCCGCGCGGTGGAAACAGGCACGCCTCTGGTACAGGAAACCCGGCGTTGGGAGGATGATCAGGGGATGACCACCTCGATGCGCAGCAAAGAAGATGCGCATGATTACCGGTATTTCCCCGACCCTGATTTGGCGGTGATCACTTTGACGGAAGCCCAGGTCGATGCCTGGCGGGCGGATTTGCCGGAGTTACCCGAAGCCAAACGCTTGCGTTTTGTCGAAGAGCTCGGGTTGCCCGAGTATGATGCCGGGGTTTTGGTGGCGGATGTGGAGGTGGCTGATTATTTTGAAGCGGTCTGTGCGTCGGCGAATGGCAATGCCAAATCGGCCAGTAACTGGGTGATGACCGAAGTGATGCGGGTGCTGTCCGAAAGGGGGCAGGGCGCTTCGGAGCTAAACGTATCTGCTGATGCGCTGGGCAAACTCATTTTATTGGTTGATAAAAAAGTTTTAAACAATTCCAAGGCCAAAGAAGTGTTTGCGGTGCTTTTGGAAGAGGGGGGCGACCCGGATGCCATTGTCAAAGACAAAGGGTGGGCGCAGGTGAGCGATAGCTCCGCGTTGGAAAGCTTTGTCAATCAAGTGATTGAAGAAAATCCTTCGGTGGTGGAGGACTATCGGGGGGGCAAGGGTGCGGCCCTGCAATTTCTTATGGGACAGGTCATGCGCCTCAGCAAAGGCAAGGCCAACCCGAAAATGGTTCTGGAACTGCTGAAAGAAAGACTTGCCTAAGTGCACTGGGATGTTTTAGTTTCGGCCATGCGTTTTACTTCCAATCTACCCAAGGATGAGTTTTGACACCTAAGGACGAATACACACTCGAAACCCTCCGTTCCGCCGGATTGATTGATGATGCGATTGCTGAAAAAGCGGCGTATCTGGCTGACGAAAAAGGAATGGATGTTACCGAAGTTCTTGAAGAATCGGGCATGATCACCGGGGAGGAAATTACCCGGGCGATTGCAGAACACTACGGCATGGAAATGGTTTCTTTGCGGGACATGGATATTGATCAGGAAGTGGTGGATGCCATGCCGGCTGAAATTGCCCAGCGCTACGGGGTGGTCCCGGTCTATAAGCGCGGCAATGAATTAACGGTGGCGATCTCTGATCCCCAGGATATGGATACGCTCGACAGTCTCCGTTACACGCTCTCGTATGATGTTGTGCCCATCGTGGCCTCGGAACGTGAAATTAAGTCGTCGATCAATCTGTTTTATTCCGCAGGGATGACCCGGGCGGGATCCGCATTACAGGAACTTACTGAAGCGACTATTTCCGGAATTGCCGCGGACGATACCGAAGCTTTATTCGGGGATGCGGAAGACGCAACCGAAGAAGATGCGCCGATCATCAAGTTGGTAAGTCTGATTATTATTGAGGCTTTCCGCAAACGGGCATCGGATATTCATGTGGAGCCCATGGAGAAGAAACTTCGGGTACGCTACCGCATTGACGGGGTGTTGCAGGAAGTGGAAAGTCCGCCCAAACGTCTTCAATCCGCGATTTTGCAGCGTATTAAGATCATGTCCAATATGAAAATTGCTGAAAAACGGGTCTGTCAGGACGGGCGTATTCAGATCAATGTGATGGGACGTGAACTTGATTTACGTGTGTCTGTGGTTCCCACCAACCATGGTGAATCCGTGGTGATGCGTATTTTGGACAAAGAAAGTTTGCGCCTCGGTTTGCCCGAGTTGGGGTTCTTCACAGATGACCAGCAGACCTTCCGCGGGCTGATTCAATTGGCGGACGGGATTGTGCTGGTGACCGGGCCTACCGGATCGGGTAAAACCACCACGCTGTATTCCTGTCTGAATGAAATTAACACGCCGGATCGTAAAATTATCACTGTAGAAGATCCGGTGGAATATCAGTTGAGTGGTATCAACCAGGTGCATGTGCGTGCGGACATCGGTCTGACATTTGCGGCGGCCCTCCGTTCGATTCTGCGTCAGGCGCCTAATATCGTCATGATCGGTGAGATTCGGGATATGGAAACTGCGGAAATTGCGGTAAATGCCTCGCTGACCGGTCATTTGGTGTTTAGCACCCTTCACACCAATGATGCGCCGAGTGCGGTGACGCGGTTGATTGATATTGGCGTGAAGCCTTTCTTGGTGGCTTCGTCCCTGCGTGGCATTATGGCGCAACGCTTGGTTCGGAAAATTTGTAGCAAATGTGCCGAAACCTATAAACCTACCGACCGGGAGTTGAGATCTCTGGGTGCCTTGGCCGGGCAGGTTGAGGATGTGGAGCTGACGCGCGGTGCGGGTTGCCAAAGCTGTGCGTACACGGGCTATTCCGGTCGAATTGGGATTTTTGAAATCTTTTTGATTACCGAGGAAGTGCAGCATCTGATTTACGATCAGGTGAACTCCAGTGAATTGCGGAGTAAAGCCCGTGAGTTGGGGATGCGCACCCTTCGTGAAGATGGATTGCGTAAAGTAATTGCAGGTCAAACGACCTTGGCAGAAGTATTCCGGGCCACCTTAGGAGATTTAGACTAATGACGACACCTGCTGGCGATATTACCATGGAAGACCTTCTCACCATTGTGGTGCAGGAAGGGGCTTCAGATTTACATATTGAAGTGGGGAGCCCTCCGGTTTTACGGATTAACGGGCACCTGAACCCGCTGGAAAGCGAGGCGCTGCGGCCCGAAGACACGGATCGCTTGATGCGTGCGGTTACCTCGGAAGATTATGTGCGTCAGTTGAGTGAAACCGGGGGTGCGGATTTTGGCTTCGGATTTCAAGATCTGGCCCGGTTCCGGGTAAGTATTTTTAAACAGAAAGGCAGTGTGGGGATGGTGCTTCGGCAGATTCCCAATAATTTGCTTTCCCTCGAAAAAATCGGCTTGCCGCCGCAGATTAAAGAGTTGTTGTACAAGCCGAAAGGTTTGGTTTTGGTGACGGGGCCCACGGGTTCCGGTAAATCCACCACTCTCGCCAGTATGATTAATATCATTAACGAGGACCGGGATTGTCACATTATCACGGTTGAAGACCCCATCGAGTTTTATCATGAGCACAAACAAAGTTTGGTGATTCAGCGCGAGCTCGGTGTGGATGTGGGCTCCTTCAGTAAAGCGCTGATTGCTTCCTTGCGACAGGATCCCGATGTGATTCTGGTGGGGGAGATGCGGGATCTGGAGACCATGGAGGCCGCGATTTCCGCAGCGGAAACCGGTCACTTGGTTTTTGCAACCCTGCATACCACCGGAGCGGCCCGTACTGTTGACCGGATTGTGGATGCCTTTCCGACCAATCAACAGGAGCAGATTCGTACCCAGTTGGCTTCCACTTTGGAAGCGGTGATCTCACAGGTACTGTTACCCCGGACAGACCAGGAGGGCCGGGTGGCCGCATTTGAAATTATGATGACCACTCCCGGTATCCAGGCCCTGATCCGCGATAACAAAACCTTCCGGATTACTTCTGATATTCAGACAGGTGCCCGGAAGGGGATGATCACGCTGGATACCTCCTTGCTTACGCTTTACCGGAAGGGAATCATCAGCTTTGAAAATATGTTGTTAAAGGCAAATGATCCGGAATCTCTTGCCCAAAAAGTACACTCCGGAAACTAATTCCCCTAAACGATTATGTCTGAACTTACCCACATAGACCAATTACTCGACCATCTTCTGCAGCACGATTATATCAGTGAGGCGCAGGCGAACGATGTTCTGGATGAACACAATCGAACCGGACGTTCGGTACGGCAAATCATTCTGGATATGGAAATCATGACAGAGGATGATCTTCTGGAACAAATGGCGTTGCTCATGGGCGTGCGGGTTTTGGATTTAGAGCGCCACAACATGAACATGGATCTCGCCCGGAAATTACCTTCATCGGTTGCCCGGATGTACAATCTGGTTCCGGTCAACATTGATGCGGTTTCCATCGAATTGGCCACCTGTGACTTCGTACCGCCGGAAGTGGTGGATGAACTCCGTTTCGTTTTAGCCATGGATGTTGAATTCGTGATCTCGCGGGAGCGGGACATCAAAGACCATTTGGTGCAGTTCTACGCAGAAGATTCGGACGACTCCGTCGGGCACATGCTCAGTGAGCTGGAAAGTGAATTGGAGGATGCGGGAGAAGTAGGGGGCGGGACGACCAATTTAACCGAAGAGGATCTTTCCAGTTCTGCCAATGCGGCACCGGTCATCCGGTATGTGAATTTGGTTTTATACCAAGCTGTACAGGACCGGGCATCCGATATTCACTTTGAGCCCTTTGAACATGAGTTTAAAATTCGTTACCGGGTGGATGGTGCGCTGTATGAAATGGCTCCGCCGCCAAAGCATTTGGCCCTGCCGGTTATTTCACGTATTAAAGTCATGTCCGGATTGGACATTTCCGAACGGCGTTTGCCGCAGGATGGACGGATTCAGTTAAACATTGCAGGCCGGCCGGTTGATTTCCGGGTATCCACCCTTCCCACCCAATTCGGTGAGTCCGTGGTGCTCCGGGTATTGGATCAAAGCGCGGTTGGATTGGAAATGGAACGTCTGGGTATGCCGGATGATGTTTATAATAATTTCAGTGAAGACATCATGATGCCCAATGGGATTATTCTGGTGACCGGACCTACCGGTTCCGGAAAAACCACCACCCTGTATGCGGCATTGGGGCGTCGGAATGAGGTGGGCGTGAAGATTCTGACCGCCGAGGAACCGGTGGAGTACGACATTGACGGGATTGTGCAGATCAACGCGAATCACCGGATAAACCTCACTTTCGGCAGTATTCTCCGTGCATTCCTCCGTCAGGACCCCGATGTGATTCTGGTAGGGGAGATTCGGGATTTGGAAACCGCTCAGATTGCGATTCAGGCGTCACTCACGGGTCACTTGGTTTTCAGTACCCTTCATACCAATGATTCCTCCGGAGCGGTGACCCGTATGGTTGATATGGGGCTGGAGCCTTTTCTTATTGCATCCACCTTGCAGTCTGTGATGGGAACCCGCTTGGTAAGAACGATTTGTAAAGAATGCCGCACACCGTTCATCCCGGATGACCTGCAGATAAAATCTTTGGGATTAACCCGGGAGGTTATTGGAAACAATGAGTTCTATTATGGAGCAGGGTGTGAGAATTGTCATGATACCGGTTATCATGGCCGGCGTGGCATTTATGAATATTTAAAAGTCACGGATCCGATTCGGACCATGATTACTGAACGTCGTCCCACTGTTGTTCTGCGTGACCGTGCGCGCGAATTGGGAATGCGCACCTTGCGGGAGGACGGAATCCGGTGTATTTTAGATGGGTTCACCACCATTGAAGAAATTATAAAATACACCTAATCCCCCCATCAATTACCTTGAAAAAGCACTGGATGATCCAGTAAGGTCGAAGAATAATGATCACGTTAAGGAAACCTGCATATGCCAAAATATAAATTCGTTGCTGTAGACCAGAAAGGCAAAGAGTACACCGGAAATCTGGAGGCTGCCGACGAGTCGAGTGCAGAAGCAAAGCTGAGAGAGAAAAATTTATTTCCCACCTCCGTTACCCCGGCGGGTGGTGCATCCAAAGCTGCGGCCGGCAAAGGCAAAGGCAAGAAAAAGCCGGCGGCATCCAATACGAATTTGCAAAAAGAAATTCAAATGCCTTCTTTTATGCAAAAAGTTTCTCCGAAACAGCTGATGGCATTTACCCGTCAGTTGGCTACGTTGGTAAACGCGGGTTTACCTCTGGTAAGGGGCCTGCAGGTTTTGGGACGTCAGGAGAAAAATCCTTTGCTGAAAAAATCGCTGGCTGAAATGTCTGATTCGATTGAAGGCGGAAGTAACTTTGCGGAAGCGTTGGTGCAGCATCCCAAGATTTTTGACAAACTGTATGTCAACATGGTGAAAGCCGGTGAAGTAGGGGGGGTACTGGATAAAGTGCTGCTCAGTCTTGCCGAGTTTATGGAGAAGGTTCAGAAGATTAAAAACAAGGTCAAGGGTGCGATGATTTACCCGATCGTGGTTTTGTCTCTCACCATGTTAATTCTCGCGTTTTTGATGATTGTGATCATCCCGAAATTCCAAAAGATTTTTGAAGATATTATGCAGGGGAAACCTTTGCCCTGGTTGACCCGGCAAGTGGTCATCTTCTCGGAAAATTTTGTGGTGATTGCCCCCATTATCGTGGTGGTGGTGATTCTGTTAAGTATTACTCTCAAATTCGTCAAGAAAACCAAGAAGGGTGCTTATGCCATTGACTGGACCAAACTGCGTATGCCATTGTTTGGATCTCTGTTTATGAAAAGTGCGATTGGACGCTTTAGTCGTACTTTGGGTGAGTTGATGGATTCAGGAGTGCCGGTATTGCAGGCACTGACCATTGTGGGAGAAACTTCCGGGAATGCGGTGGTGGAAACTGCGATTCATGAAGTTCATGATGCGGTAAAAGAAGGTGAAAATATTGCGCCGACCTTGGAATCCACCAATATCTTCCCCCCCATGGTGATTTCCATGGTGGAAGTAGGAGAAGAAACCGGTGAACTGCCTCAGATGTTAAAGCGGATTGCGGACAACTTTGATGATGAAGTTGATAACGCGGTGGCCGGTTTGACTTCGATTATTGAGCCGATGCTGATTGTGTTCCTGGCGGTGATTGTCGGGGCAATCGTGATTGCGCTCTTCCTGCCGCTCATCGGAATTATCGAAGGACTGAATACGCAGTAAGCGTCATTCACCATGAGCTGCAAACCCGTCAGTCTTCTGGCGGGTTTGTTGGTTCATAAGGAGAGTTGTGAAAGCCCAAGACGAATCCTGCAGGTCACCCAGGCGGGTCGCATTTTAGATCGTGAATTGATCCAGGAGCTGTGGAGTGGATATGGACGGATTGAGCGGGTGTTCCTGGAGGGAGGAAACCGGCCCAGCGTGGTGGTGAAGGATATGGAGCCGCCGCAGCGGGCGGTTCATCCGCGTGGCTGGCGTGGCTCCCGGTCGCACAGCCGCAAATTGAAATCTTACCAAGTGGAGATGGCTTGGTAGGAACGGTGGGCGGGTGCCGGTGATGCGCAGTGTCGGATTCCTGACTGTCTGGCATCTCATCATGAGCAGGAAGAATGTTTTATGGTTTTGGAAGACCTGTATGCCGCGGGGTTTTCGCTGCGCAAAAATAGGGTGCAAATGGCGGATGTTGAAGTCTGTTTGCGTTGGTTGGCATCCTTTCATGCGCGCTTTCTGTATCGGGAACCCGAGGGACTTTGGCCGCAGGGCTGTTATTGGCATTTAGATACCCGTCCCGATGAATGGGAGAAACTTGAGCGATCCGCGACTGAAGGCTGGCGCGTCCGCGATCGATCACGCTTTGCGAACCGCGCGGTATCAGACCTTTGTGCATGGCGATGCCAAGTTGATAAATTTCTGTTTTTCGGCGGATGGGCGGGTCGCGGCTGTAGATTTTCAATATGTGGGCGGTGGCTGTGGTATGCTGGATGTGGCGTATTTTCTGGGTTCCTGTTTGGATGAGCGAGACTGCGAAACATATGAAAAACCGTTGTTGGATTTCTATTTTGGGCATCTGCTGTACCAAGTGGCGGCGGAGGATATTGAGGAGCTGGAGTCGGAATGGCGGGGGCTCTATGCGTATGCGTGGGCTGATTTTCATCGTTTCCTGAAAGGCTGGAGCCCGGGCCAGTGAGTTTGGCGTCGGCGGTGGTGAGTGAACTGGACCGCGAGGCCCAAGATTTGATTTTAACCGAACTTGAAGAGAGTGTGGGCCGCTTTGATTTGGGAATTTTGGCGGAGGAGAGTGAGGACAGTCAGGATCGTTTTGAAAAGGAGTACTTTTGGTGCATTGATCCTCTCGATGGCACCTTGCCCTTTCTTGAAGGAAAGACGGGTTACGCGGTATCCATTGCATTATTATCGCGAGAAGGGTTCCACCCTGAAACTTTTTGAAGTGAACGCAACCTAAGCTATTGTTTCTGCAGAAATCATGTTAAGGATCTCATGTAAATCGATCCTTCAGATCTTCATTGTTTTCATGGATTGCCTGTAAATAAACCTTGCACCCTGAAAACAAAGAGGTATACAGAGGTATATATTCACCCAATGGAGTAAAACATGGCCGCAAAAAAACAGAAAGTATCGGAACCTACAGGAAATATCGACAGTTTGATCGCACAGATCACCAAGCAATTTGGAGAAGGCTCGATTATGAAATTGGGGGAGGAGGAAGTCAGCTCCCGCAAAGTGCCCAGTATTTCAACCGGTGCATTAACGCTGAATATTGCTTTGGGTGTTGGCGGGGTTCCTCGCGGTCGGGTGGTGGAAATTTACGGTCCTGAATCTTCAGGGAAAACCACGCTTATGTTACATATCGTGGCCAACGCGATGAAAGCCGGAGGTTCCTGTGCATTTATTGATACCGAGCATGCGTTGGATCCCGAGTACGCTCAGAAAATCGGGGTGGATTTGGATAATTTGTTGGTCTCCCAGCCGGACTCGGGTGAAGAGGCTTTGAACATCTGTGAAGCCTTGGTGAAATCCGGTGAATTGGATGTGGTGGTCCTCGACTCGGTGGCGGCCCTGGCGCCGAAAGCGGAGTTGGACGGGGAAATGGGACAGAGCCATGTGGGCCTCCAGGCCCGTTTGATGTCACAGGCCCTGCGTAAGTTGACCGGTTCCATTAACCGTTCCAAAACCTGCGTGTTGTTTACCAACCAGATTCGTGAAAAAGTGGGCGTGATGTTTGGATCTCCCGAAACCACTCCGGGGGGGCGGGCTCTGAAGTTTTACGCTTCGGTTCGTATGGATATTCGGCGGATCGCCACCATTAAAGACAACAGCGGCGCGGCGGTTGGTAGCCGGGCCCGCGTAAAAGTTGTGAAAAACAAAGTGGCGCCTCCCTTTACCGAAGGTGAGTTCGATATTCTCTATGCCGAAGGCATTAGTTGGGAGGGCTCTATCCTCGATGCCGCTATGGATCTGAACCTGATCGAACGCAGAGGGTCCTGGTTGTCTCTGGATGGCACCCAGTTGGGGCAGGGGCGCGATGCCGCCCGCGAAGTGTTGCGGGAAAATAAAGAGATGCAGGACATGCTGATTGAACGGGTGTATGCCGCGATTGAAGAAAAGAAAACCGCCGGTAAAAAGAAGAAGTAGTTTTCTATTTTGGATCGGGGACTTTCCAGTCCCCGCAAATATAGACGGGCGGGTTGCGGGGACTGGAAAGTCCCCGGTCCTGGGTTACGGTTTGCTCTGGATTTGTTCCACAATCTGTTCCACCACTTCGTCTAAAGTGAGGTGGGTCGTGTCAACCACTTGCGCACCTTCGGCAACCTGTAAGGGGGCGGTTTTCCGGGTGCTGTCCAAATGATCCCGTTTGGCGAGACTTTCCTGTACGGCTTCCACGGAGGTGTTGCCTTCAGTAATTTCCAATTCGGCATTCCGGCGACGGGCGCGTTCGACCGGGTCGGCATCCAAATAAAACTTGTTGGGGCTTTCCGGGAAAATAACCGATCCGATATCGCGGCCTTCGACGACCAGGGGGCCCATGGCGCGCATGCTGCGGATTTGATCCACGATGAAGCGACGCACTTCGGGAATCCGGGCGACATAACTTACGTTTTCGCGGACCGCTTCTCCGCGGATGGCCTCTCCGGGGTCCTCTCCGTCGATTGAAAATCCAATCGCGGAATGGTTTACATGAAAGTCCCACTGGGCCTGGTTGAGTATTTCTTTTACTGCGGTTTCATCCTCCGGATTTGCCCCTGCTTGCAGAACTTTCCAGGTCATTCCCCGATACATCGCACCTGAATCCACGTACAAAGATCCCATTTTTTTTGCCACGGATTTGGCCACGGTGGATTTTCCGGAGGCGGAGGGGCCGTCAATGGCAATCACGCCATTGGCTTGTGGAGGGGCCGGGGAGTCGCTGCATAAAGATTTCCGGAGGGTCGCCCCGTCAGCCAAATAGGATTCGATGGCATCGAATTCGTTTGTTTCAATCGCGCTGAGAATTTTTGAAAGTTGGGTTTGAAGTTCGCGTATACCGGAGGCCACTGCTTTGGAATTGGTTTGTACAATATCCCGCCACATGCCGGGATCTCCTTCAGCAATACGGGTGGTATCTCTGAATCCCGGGCCGATGAGAGGGATATACTCCTGTTGACAGGTCAAGGACAATGCGGTGGCTGTCAGGTGCGGGACATGGCTGGTTGTGGCGGCGATAAGGTCATGCCGGTCGGCGGGCATTTCAAGCACCTTGGCGCCAATGCGGGTCCAAAATTTGCTCACTTTCCATACCTCTGCTCTTGTGTCTGCATCCGCGCAAACCACACAGACTGCGTCCTGGTAGAGTTGAGGATCCGCAACTTCCAATCCGGTCTTTTCACTGCCGCACATGGGGTGGCTGCCCACAAAGATGGCCTGGGAATCTGCGAGGATTTCTTTACAGGAAGCGCTGAGCCATTCTTTGGTGCTGCCCACGTCTGTAACCACTGCGCCGGCTTTTAAGCCGGGTTTGGCACGTTGGATCAGCTCGGGGATGGCGCACACGGGCACGCAAACGATGACCAAATCCGCATCCCGCACTGCCTCGGCCGGATCCTCGAATACGGCATCGGCTATACCGGCGGCAAGTGCGTCGTCTTTGGTTTTTGTGCGCCGGGCGTATGCATGTACATCCAAGGGGATTTTGCGGGACTTGAGGGCGAGACCAATACTGCCTCCCATGAGTCCGACACCCAATAGTGTGATTTTTTTCATGAGAGCACCTCTTTCAAAATTGTCATCGCTTTCTGATTTTCTTCAGGGAGGCCCACGGAAATGCGTAACCAGTCAGGCAACCCATAGCCATCCATGGGCCGGGCAATCACCCCGCGTTTTTGCAGGGCTTGGAATACGGCGCGTCCGTTTCCGGTTTTTACTAAAATAAAATTGGCAAATGAAGGGACCGCTTCGAGCCCCAGTTCCTTGAATGTCTGTTCGAAAAAGGCGAGGCCTTCCTGAATGCAGCCGCGGGTTTGCTGGACGTATGCCTCGTCCTGAATCGCCGCGAGCGCGGCCGCCTGTGCCATGGCATTGACATTGAAAGGCTGCCGGAATTTTCCCAGCCAGTTGATGAGCTCAGGAGAGCCGATGCCGTAGCCCAGACGTAATCCGGCCAGGCCATAGGTTTTGGAAAAAGTTCTGAGGAGGATCAGGGGGCGCTGTGCTTTGACCCAGCTGAGGGAGTCCGGTTGTGCTGCCGGGTCCAATAATTCCACATAGGCCTCGTCGAGAACGGGGAGCACATGTGGGGGGAGGGCATCTAAAAAGGATTTCAGATCTGCATTGCGCACCCGGGTGCCGGTGGGGTTGTTGGGGTTGGCGACAAAGACCAATCGGGTATTTTCGTCAATGCATGCCGCCATGGCCTCCAGGTCATGGGTGAAATTCTGCATGGGGGCCATGCGGGTTTCCGCCCCAAAGCTGTCTGCGACCAGTTTATAAATGATAAAAGCGCTTTGGCTCATCACCAGATTGGTGCCCGGTTGCAAAAAAACGTGTCCGAGAAATTCGATCAGTTCGTTACTGCCATTTCCGAAAATCAGCATGTCAGGAGAGATACCCAGTTTTTCGGCCAAAGCGTTTCGAAGGTAAAAGGCGCCGCCGTCCGGATATAAGTGCATTTGAGATGCGGCTTCCCGCATGGCGGTTACGGCTTTGGGAGAGGGGCCCAGATTGTTTTCGTTGGAGGCGAGTTTGATGAGTTCCGAGGGATGAAGGCCCTGTTCACGGGCCACTTCTTCCAGGGGGCGTCCGGGCTCATAGACCATAAGGGTATCGATTCCCGGGCGGGGCAATAAAGCGGATGTGTTTGACATGGTCTAGCTCCGGAAGGCGATAGGATACGAACCGAGAATAGTGAATTCCTGGCACTGGTCTGCGAGTTCATCCAGTACGCTGCGCACTTCCGGATCTTCCGCATGGCCTTCTACATCCACAAAAAAGGTATACTCCCAGGCCCGTTGTTTGCTGGGGCGGGATTCGATTTTTAACAGGTTCACTCCGGCACGATGCAGGGGTTCCAAGGCGTGGAACAGGGCACCGGTTTTATGGCGAACGCCGAAAAACACCGAGGTTTTGTCTTTTCCGGAAGGAGGGCCGTATTCTTTTCCTAATACCAGGAAACGGGTGGTGTTTCCGGAGATGTCCTGAATGCCTTCCTGAAGAACTTCGAGTTTGAAATGTTCTGCGGTCAAACGCGACGCAATGGCCGCATTTTCGGGGTCGGCCAAGACGGCTTCCGAGGCGCCGGCGGTGCTGCGGGAGGGGCAGAGTTCCGCTTGGGGGAAATTTCGTTGCAACCAGGTGCGGCACTGACCCAGCGCTTCGGGTTTGCTGAAGATTCTTTTGGGAGTGGTGACGCCGGGTTGCACAATTAAGCAATGGTGAATGGGCAGATATATTTCGGCCGTGATTTTGAGCGGGGTGCGGGTGAGCCGGTCCTGTGCGGAGGTGACCCCGCCTTCAATACTGTTTTCAATGGGGACGACCCCGTATTGGGCATTGCCTTTTTCAACTTCTTCGAAAATTTGTTCAATGGTTTCGCAGGGAACGTAGCGCAGGCTTTGCCCAAATTTGGATAAGGCCGCCTGATGGGTATAGGTGGTAAGGGGTCCCAAAAAGGCAATGGCGGATTCCAGTTCCAGGGAAATGGCGGCGGACATGATTTCACGGTAGATGGCGCGGACATGTGCGTCGGAAAGGGGACCTTCATTCAGGGCCATGACTTTTTCAAATACCTGCATTTCCCGGGCGGGTACATACACGGGGGCGTTGGATGCTTGTTTCAGTCGGCCAATCCCCATGGCGCATCGAATCCGCTCATTCAGGCGGGCAACAATTTCGCTATCCAGATCATCAATGCGGTTACGGTATTCTTCAAAGGTAGACATGGGCGCACCCTAACATCCAGGGGGACGGAGGCAAGCCCGAAACTTTTCTTCTAAAGGTCCGGATAATATTTTTTTTGACACTCCGGACACATGCCGTGACTGAATTCGGCTTGGGTTTGATGCCGGAGGTAGGTTTCGATCCGTTCCCAGTAGCCTTCGTCGTTGCGGATGCTTTTGCAGCCGGCACAAATGGGGATCATGCCTTTGAGGGTTTTCACTTCTGAAAGCGCTTTTTTTAATTCGGCCTCGGCCTCGAGCCTGCGTTTAATTTCCGCCTGGGCTTCTGTCAGCTCTTCCTCAATCTCCGCAATTTGCTTCAGGATGGAAAGGACGGGACGGTTTTCGATTACAACGTCTTTGCGGCGGCGTTGTAATTGAATGTAAATGAACAGCATGGGAAAGGCAAAAATGGTTACCACGGACCGGGCAAGCAGTGTGCCCATCATAATGGATTTGTAATGTTCCGATCCAAGGAAAGCCAAAGTGGCGAACAGGAGAACATCCAGCCACATGACCCCCAGAAGGGTGAGAAAGGTTCGGGTGCCTAAGCGGATAACACGGTTATGCTTCCCGAGGAACTCCCATACGATGGCGAGAAAAATAAGGTCTACAAAAGTGGTGAAAACCGAAGCGCTGTTGATCCGCAAACTGGGAGTGGGAACGTGGCTGAGCGGGACATCACTGATGAGGGCGTTCTGCATATGCAAAAACATTGAAATCAGAGGAACCATGGCGGATACCCCCACAATCGTCGAAATCATCACCCGGGTGACTTTCGGGCCGTCGAAGACGTAAATGACGAATACCCCCAATAACAGCGAGGTATAGAATACGGTCGAACCCACATAGAAAGTGACCCCGCCGGCTTGTACGGACATTCCCGCATCGGTGACCCACGACATCACCGCGGTGAGTCCGCCGATGAGGGTATAAAAATGCACGGGACCAAATTGGTGTCTGAGGGAATGCGCCCACAGTACGAGGAAATACACCGTAACCGCTTCGGCAATAAGGATGAGAACTTCTGTATTCATGCCTGAAAGTACTACTTAATGGTAGCGGTTGCGAAAAATAAACCCGTATTTTTCTTCATGGACATTATCTGCCGTCATTTTCAAGTGCGCGGCGCCGATTGAAAATCAGCACCAGCGGGGCGCCTTCCATCCCGAATTTTTCACGCAGGCACCGGGTTAAATATTTCTTATAGGCTGAGGTTAGCAGACTGGGGCTGTTTACAAAGATTTTGATTCGAACCGGACGTACCCCCACTTGCGTGGCGTAGTACATTTTTAAACGTCTGCCTTTTACCATTGGCGGGAGTGTTGTTTCAAAAGCATGTTGTAAGATCCGGTTCAGTATGCCGGTGGACAGTTGGGTGGAAACGTTGCGGGAGACTTCTTCGATGGCATCCACCATGCGTTTCATATTAAAGCCCGAATTGGCGGATCCGTAAAGAATGGGGACATGACTGAGGTAGGGGAGTTCCCGACGCAGAGCTTCTTCGTACTGGCGTTGGGTGGTAAGATTTTCCGCCAAATCCCATTTGTTGACCACGACCAGGCATCCGGCTTCGGCTTTTTCAATCAGGGACATGATTTTTTTGTCCCGGAGGGTGGGGCCTTCGCTGGCATCCAGGACCAGCAGGGTCAGGTCCGCATGCTCAATGGCTTTTTCAGTGCGTAAATTGGAATATTTGTCGACCGCAACTTTTACTTTACCCCATTTGCGTAATCCGGCGGTATCGATCAATTTGTAATGACGGGCGGATTCGCCTTTTCCCACCTGGAAGGGGACTTCGATACTGTCGCGGGTGGTGCCGGCAATTTCGGATACGATGACCCGCTGTCCTTTCACCAGGCGGTTAATGATGCTTGATTTTCCCGCATTGGGACGACCGACCACGGCGATGCGGAGCGGGTTTTCAATGGTGGGGTTTTCGATGTCCGGTAGCGCGTTAACCACGTCGTCCAATAATTCCCCGATGCCGCGGTTGTGCAGGGAGCTGACATTATAGATCGGGAAGGCGAATTCTTCGAATTCAACCCCCTGGTTATCCAGATTCGGGTTGTCGGCTTTATTGCTCAGCAGCCATACGGTGCGGCCGGATTGGCGTAAATGTTTGGCGACTTCGCGGTCCAAAGGGGTGATGCCGCGCATGACATCCACCACAAACAGAATCAGTCCGGCGTCTTCGATTGCCGCTTCCGCCTGGTCCAAAATCCCGGTTTCAATGGTATCTCCCGCGACTTTATGATCGATAACGCCGATCCCTCCGGTATCGATGAGTTCAAAGCGGTCCTCTCCGCGAATGACTTCCGCATTGAGGCGATCACGGGTGACCCCGCTTTGTTCATGCACAATGGCAATACGGCGTCCAGCCATGCGGTTGAATAAGGAGGATTTTCCGACATTCGGCCGGCCAACGATGGCGACCGTGCGGTTGGGAATAGAATTGGTATCAGACATGCGGTGTCTTTAGCAGGTTCAGTTCTTAAAAGAAAGCTTTCACGGCAGGATCGTTTGCGCCATTTGCGAGGGGGGAGGGGATGTCATGCCGGAAGCGCATGGGTGCACAAAAAAGCCGTGTTCCTCTCGGAACACGGCCTTTGGATGTGCTTAAAGTCAATTAAGCTTTGGCAGCTGCAAATTTCTCGGCAACTTTGTCCCAGTTGATCACATTAAAGAATGCGCTCACGTAGTCGGGACGGCGGTTTTGGTAGTTCAGGTAGTAGGCGTGTTCCCAAACATCGAGTCCGAGGATCGGGGTGCACTCACTGTCCACATATCCTTTCATCAGGGGATTGTCCTGATTGGGGGTGGAGGTGACAACCAGACTTCCATCAGAAGCGACGCCCAACCAGGCCCAGCCGGAACCGAAACGGGTAGCGGCCGCGTTTGCGAAGGTTTCTTTGAAGGAATCGAAAGAACCGAAGGCGCTGTCGATGGCGGCCGCGAGTTCACCGGAGGGGCTTCCGCCTTCCGGGCTCAAAATTTCCCAGAACAGGCTGTGGTTGGCGTGTCCGCCACCATTGTTGCGCAGAGCGCCACGAATTTCAGCCGGTACGGAGGCCAAATCGGAAATCAGTTCTTCAATTGATTTTGCAGCCAGTTCGTCTTGACCTTCCAAAGCCGCGTTGGCTTTGGCGATGTAGGCGGCGTGGTGTTTGTCATGGTGAATTTCCATGGTTTTGGCGTCGATGCTGGGTTCCAGTGCATCGAAAGCGAAGGGCAGATCAGGTAAGGTATATGCCATAGGTGTTATCTCCTCGATAATTGTTGTATGATTGTCGTTGCGAATGGGTGTAGTATAGCGGAGATCCCGCGTGTGTCCAGTGGGACTCGCGAAATTCTCATCTCAATTTTCAGGATCGGGCAAAGTTTCTTTTAAAAAGGCAATAAACCGGGTCCATGAGAGCTGGTCGGCCTCTTTTTGGTAGGCTTCGGTATCAAAAACGGTGAAACTGTGGGGCGCAGCTCCATAACTTATGAGTTCATGAGGTACTTTCGCGGATTCCAGCTCTTTGCCTAGATGCATAAAATCCTCCAGCGTGATGTTGGTATCTGCGCTACCGTGGAAAATAATGAGTTTGGCTTTGGTTTTTTCGTAACTTTGACCTTCAGGGGTTCCCAGTCCGCCGTGAAAGGTGGCGATCCCCTTGGCATTGAATCCGGCGCGGGCATATTCGAGGGCGGCCGCACCCCCAAAGCAATATCCCATGACCACCACGTTTTCGGTATCGGCGCCGTTAAATGCTGCGGCCGTCAATGCGCCCTCCAGCAGGGTTCGGAGCATTTTGCGGTTTTGGTAGAGCTCACCGGTGTGTTCCCGTTTGTCTTTGACTTCGGTGGGGCGGATTCCTTTCCCGAAGAGGTCGGCGGCAAAGACCGCATACCCCAAATCGGAAAGCATATCGGCGCGTTTGATTTCGTAATCGGTGAGTCCATTCCAATCGTGCAGCAGAATGATTAAAGGGGCGCCGGGTGTGGGGGCGGTGTAATAGCCTTCGTAGGGCTGATCGTTGATTTTGTATTCAAAGGATTTTCCTGCAAAGGCAGTGGATGTCATCAGCAGGAGGATTGTCAAAAAGAGTAGGGTGTTTTTCATGAGAGGACCGGGGGTTGAATTTGAGTCATCCCTACTATAGAATACAATAATCATGAATCAAGAAATCGACCCAAGGCTGACGCCTTTTCAAAAAAAAGTGTATGAGGCCTGTCGCCAAATTCCGAAAGGAAAAGTAAGCACTTACGGATCTTTGGCCCGGAGGATCGGTTGCGGATCAGCTCAAGCGGTGGGGCAGGCGTTACGGGTGAATCCTTTCGCGCCGGAAGTCCCCTGTCACCGGGTGGTGAAATCGGATGGGAGCCCGGGGGGATTCTTTGGTCACGCGGCCGGTCCGGAGGTTTTACGAAAGCTTGCACTGTTAAAATCCGAAGGGGTTGAGTTAAACAGCCGGGATCGGATTGACCCTGGGTATATCTGGGAGTTTTGAACCGAAGCTACATGCGATCCGGCGCCATGCCCTGTGGGAGCGGCGAATGAACAGGAGGCTGCGGGAGTCATATGAGGGGGGGCGGAGAGGCTTTGATTGGAGAAAGCCTGCCGACAGAAGGTTCACTTGTTTTTAAAAGTCGAAATTCTTAGTCCGAATTTCACTTGCCTTGAGTGAATAAATCGCTATGTACCCCCATCAAGGCGGGCGATTAGCTCAGTTGGTTAGAGCGCATGCTTGACATGCATGAGGTCACTGGTTCGAATCCGGTATCGCCCACCACCTTATCCGGCTGCAGTCGGTGCGGATAAGCAAAACAGATGAAGTTGACCGAGCATAATTCCAAATTGTATAAGCGGGCCCTTACCGGGATGACCGCTGACACGATTTGTATTTCAGCATGAGCTTCATCCCGACTCCATTCTTGTTGCCGCCGAATCCTGAAAGCCTGTGTTTTCAGATTCCTGCGGCTTTTTTCGTACCTGTAACCTCACTTAGGAGCTTATTATTGCCAGCAAAATGAACAACCGTCGTAACAATCGTTTTAACCGAAGTCGGGAACCCGATATTCGTTACAATCGATACATCCGTGCCCGTGAAGTGCGGCTCATTGGACCAAACGGCGAAAACGGCGGGGTCGTGGACACCCGCGATGCCCTGCAAAAGGCAACTGAATACGGGTTGGATTTGGTGGAGATTTCCCCGAATGCCGAACCCCCGGTATGTCGGATCATGGATTACGGCAAGCACAAGTACGAAATAGACAAACGTAAAAAAGACGCCAAGAAGAAGCAATCTGTGGTCAAAGTAAAAGAAGTGAAATTTCACGCCAATGTGGAAGAGCATGATTACGCGACCAAAATGCGGCACGCCCGCGACTTTTTGGAAGATGGAAACCGGGTCAAGTGCACTCTCTGGTTCCGGGGACGTGAAAACACGCATACCGAAATTGGTTTCGAACTTTACAAACGAATTCAGGAAGAGCTGGCAGATATTGCTTTTGCAGAACAGCCTCCCAAACTTGCGGGTAAAAACCTGAGCATGTTGCTCAGCCCCGGCTCGAAGAAGAAAAAATAGGATTGATTGAACATGCAGGACGCAACCGTTGTGAAAGATGAGCTTTATAAAATCCGGCACAGTCTGGCCCATGTGATGGCCCAGGCCGTATTGGAAATGCGTCCGGATACACGGTTGGGTTTCGGCCCTCCGATTGACAATGGATTCTATTACGACTTCATCCTTTCCGAGCCTTTGGTCGAAAAAGACTTTAAGGAACTTGAAAAGCGCATGCGTAAAATTATCAATCAGGACCAGACCTTCGAAGAGGAAAACCTGTCCTATGATGATGCCATGGCGCGATTGGATGAGATGGGCGAACCCTACAAAAAGGAATATGCCCAGGAGCTCTTCGACACCAAAGGAATTGAATCTTTGCGCTTTTATCGCAACGGACCTTTTCTCGATATGTGTGAAGGTCCGCATGTGCCCTCGACCAAAGCCATTCCCGGTGATGGATTTAAGATCCGTTCTCTGGCAGGGGCTTACTGGCGCGGAAACAGCAACAATGTGATGATGACCCGGATCTACGCGTGGGCGTATCCGTCGAAAGAAGAGTTGAAAGAAGCGATCAAGGCACATGAAGAAGCCTTGCGTCGGGACCACAAGAAACTGGGCAAGGAACTGGCATTGTTCCGCATCGATGAACAGGTGGGCAAAGGTCTGCCGCTTTGGATGCCCAATGGCACCGTGGTTCGGGATCAGCTGGAAGCCTACATGAAGGAGCTGGAGTTTCGTGACGGCTACAAGCGGGTGGCGACGCCGGTTTTGGCCAAGACCAAACTGTATCATACCACCGGACATTTGCCCTACTATAAAGAGGGCATGTTTCCGTTTATGGAATTCAAAGAAACCACCCGGGAAGGGGGGGAAGTGGTGGAAGAGTATGTCATCAAGCCGATGAACTGCCCTCACCATCACTTGATTTTCGGTTCGGAAAAACACAGTTACCGCGATCTGCCCATTCGTTTGGCGGAATACGGGATGTGTCACCGTTATGAAGATTCCGGTTCGTTGTCCGGTCTATTGCGGGTGCGGGGCATGTGCATGAACGATGCCCATATTTACTGCACCGAGGAACAGATTGAAGAGGAATTCCTCAAAGTCATGAAGATGCATGAGACGCTTTATGACCAACTCGGCATCAAGAACTACTACATGCGTCTTTCCACCTGGGATCCGGAAGATCCCAAAGGAAAACAAAAATACGTCGATAATCCCGAGGCCTGGGAGCGCACGCAGAAGCTGGTGCGTTCCGCGATGGAAAAATCCGGTCTGCCTTTCACTGAAGTAAAAGGGGAGGCGGCTTTCTACGGCCCCAAAATTGATTTTCAGTTCAAGAGTGTAACCGGACGTGAGGAAACTGCCTCTACCAACCAGTTGGATTTTGCAGTGCCGGAACGTATGAATTTGACTTACACGGATGCCAATAACGAGGAGCAATATCCCTACGTGATTCACCGTGCCCCGGCCGGTACCCATGAACGTTTTGTTGCGTTCCTGATCGAACATTTTGCCGGTGCTTTCCCCACCTGGCTGGCGCCGTTGCAGGTGCAGGTCATCACCGTGAACGACGCGTTTAATGACTACGCAAATGAATTGGTTGCAGATCTGCGTGGCCAAATGGTTCGTGCGGAATTGAATGCGGCCCAGGATTCGATGGGCAAGAAAATCCGTAATGCGATCAAGGCCAAAATCCCGCATGTGATTGTGATCGGTGAAAAAGAAGTGGAAGGCAAAGCGGTGACAGTTCGCCGTTACGGATCAGAAGATCAGACCACCCTGCCTTTTGCAGAATTTAAAGAAGATCTGCTGCGCCGCATCCGCGAACGGGAACTTGATGCGGCCCGGATTCATGGGTAGGGCCTAACACAGACAAGTGTCTGTGTTGCGCTTGCTTTGCCGAGAAGGGCCCAAGACAGGAATCATGCCTACGCCTGCGGCGCACAAGTTTGGCGGATAAGTGCCTGTATCTCTGTCAGTGATGGAAATACCTTATTCCCCGGATGGCGAATCCCTTGCTTTTTCCGCATCTCTCTGATTACCTTTGTGGAACTTGTAATCCGGAATAGGTAAAGGTATGATAATCCGTCGATGTCGTTTGTGGATGTGGTTTTGGGTCTTGGTTTGTATTTCCTCGTGTACGCCTTCGGAGCGAAAGAAAGAGGAGGCTCCCTCAGAGGCTGTATATAATCTGGAGAAAGGGGGAGAAGGTGAAGCGGAGTCTCCCTCAGAGGCTACTAAAAACCAAGAGGAAGGGGGGGAAGCAGAAAAGGAGCATCCCTTACAGACGGCTTATAACTTGGAACAAGCCGGAGAATGGGAGGAGGCCTTTGTCCGTTATCTTGGCATCGAAGATATGGCGCATGCCGCCGTCCGCATCGCCCGAAAAGATCCGGCGCGGTATCTGGAAATCCTGGAAACTTCTGCGCAGGAAATGTTGCCGGTTGCGAAAGAGCTGGTGAGGGGGGATCTGCTTTTGGCGCTGGATCGCAAGCAGGAGGCGCTTGAAAAGTATCGGAAGGTCGCGGAAATATTTCAAAACACCGCCATCTATCCGGTGGATCTCCCGGAATCGTTTCAGGGGGGATTTACGTCTCATCGTCCTATGAAGCCCTTTGAGATCGGCCCGGGAAGTCATCGGGACAACTGGCTGATTCGCCGTTTCATTGCCCTGGACAGTTTGCCGGATGCCGAAGCCGAGTTTGCCCGGGTGTGGCAGATTCATCAGCAACATACCCAACCCTATATTCTCATCCCGATAAGGTTGAGAATGCTGAAAAAGGAGGGCAAACCTGCGCCTTTACGGCTCATGCAACCCACGGGATTTGATCTTTACGGACTTCAGTTTGCTTTGGATTATGCCTTTTTCCTGCGTCAACAACAACAGGAAGCCAAAGGATTGGATGTGCTTGCGGAAGCGTTGCTGGCGATCGATCTGGACCGCAACCCGAACCGGATTCAAGTGGCGGCTGAACTGACAGAGGAAGAAGCAAAGGGGATTCCACGGCGGGTGAACCATTTGCACTACACCGCCTTTAATCCTCCGGTGGCCGTGGGTTTGAGCCGAAAGGCTTTTATGCGCCTGACCTTTGGTGCGTTTAAAGAGTCCGTGGGAAGAGAAGTTTTATTTGAGCGGGTGAATACTGCGGCGAAACTTTCAGGTGATCCTCAGGACTCGGCCCGTATCCTTCGCTTGTTGAGTGTTCTTTACACTGAAGCAGGAGATCTTGAAGCGTCTTTGGCCGCGGAGCTGGCCTATATCGAAAATCCCACACTGGAAATCGGGGAATGGGCAACGGCTTGTCGGAAAGGGATGGCGTATGAGGCTGCGGGAAAGATGGAGGAGGCGGTCGCACAGTATGAAGTTGCGCTGGCGCTGCCGGCCGTTCCCGGGGAGTTGCCGGATCCTGACGAGGAGGCCCGCCAACGGATTACTTTTGCTCCTATGCCTCAAGAGTTCCGTAGTCGGAGTCAGCCCATAGATTTGACGGGGCGGCTTTTTCGTTTGTACACCGCCTTGGGAGAGGAAGAAAAAGCTTTGAAGATGTCCCTGCGGGAGATTGAAGCGGCTCCTGCTTCTTTGGAACGGGATCATGGACTTCAGAAGGCCCGTAAATTATTTGTATCCGCCAATCGGGAAGAAGAATTTGTTGAATGGACGAAAGAGTTCGCTCAGAAAATTCAGCAGAATCCACCTCCAAAGGTGAATACGGATTTAATCCTGTTAAACCTCGCGTTTGCCGGAAATGATTTAGAACAGATTCCGGTTCTGGCGGCCCGGCAAGCTCTGGGCAAGTCGGCCCGCTACGGCGTGTCCACCTGGGGAAAAAAACTACAGAAACGGAAAGACGGCAGTTTCGAAGCTTACCTTGTCGAACTTCGTAAATTAAATCCGACCCACCCGCATGTCCGTCTGCAACTTTTGGATTGGGAGGGCGCCGTGGACAGTACGGAAACGCTGGCAGAAATGGCGGCACTGCTGAAGGTCGAAGATCCTGAACTATTTCCCTGGGCTGGAATAAATGGAAACGAGACAAGTTTCAAAAGTATATTCGATCAGGCCTACCGGGTGATGCGGGGATATGAACGGGCAGGAGAGCTGGATGCGCTTCAAGCTTTGGGTCTGCGTATTGCCGAAGGTCAGCAACCCTTTGGCGAGTGGTGGGCGGTGGATGTGGATCGGCTCTATCGGTACCGGGATGAAAACCAGTGGCCGGAAGATCTTAACGGGGTGTTGGCATTGTTGATTGAAAAATCCGATCCGGCGACGTTGGCGCGCTTGGAAGAGTTGTGGGCGGCGCGGGAAGATTTTCCGGCGAAACGTCAGTTGGCCCGCCGTTTACAGGGAGCTAAAAAACAACCGCAGCCGGAAGCGGTCCCCTGGGCGAATGCTCCGGAAGGAGTGGACATGATGGTCTCGAACGAGAATGTGCTGTCGATTGCCGCCACCGAAGATCGGATATATGCGGGGATGCCCTGGGGACTCTGCGTGTATGATCGGGAGGGGACGATTCTCACCCGGGTCCGCCTGGGAGATGCGGTGCAGGATATTCTGGTACACGCAGGGTTTATTTGGTGTGCGACGCCTACCGGTCTGTTGCGTGTGAACCCTGAGGATTGGGGAGTGGTTTTGCTGCCCACAGATCTGGATGTGGATAACCCGAACCCTGATCGGATCGCCTTCAACCGAGGAGTGTGGAGGCTGGCCGGAGATGGTCCGCGCATCTGGATCGGTACCCGTCGGAATATTCAATGTTACGACACGGAGACCAATGAGTTGCGGGCCTATTCCCAGTCCGATCTGGGCGTCGATTCCCGTCGGAGTTGGGAGCGTTTTCTGATCACGGAAAAGTATGTATGGGCGGAAGGGGATGAGCTGTTACTGCGCTTTGACCGCGCCAGTGGAAGCTGGTCGCGTCCATCCTGTCCTGAGGCGGAACGTCCGGTGGGGTTGATTGGTATATTTGATGGACAACTCTGGGGGCATGTGTGGTTGAACAACGAACTCCGTGACCGACCCTGTCTGATTGATCAGGAAACTTTGGTTGCTACGCCGGTCCTGATTGATGACCCCACCCGGATGGAGTCCCATTCCTTCAACGGTCCCTTCAGCATTTACGGAAAATGGAAAGATCAGCTGGTGTTTGGTTCCGGAAGGCCCCGGTTTGTTTATCAGGAAGAGACAGGAAAATTGATACCGCTTGCCACGGATCCTCTGGGTTCTGAAGTTGAAATCGATGCTTATGTGCCCCGAGGACTGGCCGAAGGAGATCTTTTCTTTGACAACCTCAACGAGGTACGCTGTTCCAATTCGATGAGCCATCGTTTGGAACCGGTTCTAGGAATGAAACTGCATACGGGACGTTGGTCGCTGCTCCGATTGGATGATACGACGTTACTCTTAGGAGCGCGTACCGAAAATAGTCCTAGCTATACTAACACGTACCGGGAATGGCCCGGAGTTTCCGCGACAGAGGATGTTGCTGGAGGGCTCTATTTGTTGAAACGCGATCATGAACAAGATCGCTATGCCGTACAGCGCATTTCGCAGCGTCGGGCTTCCAACACCATCTTCAGTGACATGGTTTTTCACTTTCTTCCGCCTGCTGACGGGCAGCCGGGCTGGCTTTGTACTTCCCGCGGATTGGCTACGGTGGATGATTCGTTTCAAGTTTCAGCAACTTACACTCGGGCGGATGGATTGAGCAACAACCGGGTGGTGGATGCCCTGCGGAGAGGGGATATCGTCTATTTCGCTACGGGCTGGGGAGACCAGGGAGGGGGATTGCTTCAGGTCCATCCGGAAACCCGGGTATTCACCCATTTTGTGCAGTCCGATGGATTGGCCACCGACAAACTTTCCGGCCTGGCCCTTGCGGAGGATGGCCGGATCCTCATCGAATATGATTTCGAATATGGCCGGCATCAGAACTTTTCCATTCGCCGTTTCCCCCCGGTACTGTACGATCCGGACAGTGGGGTGATAGAGAAACCCGGTGAAGCGATTTACGGCGGATCGGGGCAGGAGGGCTTTCCCGGTACGGCCATTCAGTTACAAAAAAAGAGAATCTGGTCCGGCTATTTGGGGGGCCATGTGATCAGCGAAAGTCAGTTTGGGGATTCGCGCATACTGTGCATCACCCGCGGGGTGTTGCGTTTGTCTGCGGAGGCTGAGCCCTTGGTTGATCATCCGCAACTTGAACCCCGGGGGATCGAAAGTAAAAATCGGGAACAGTACCGGGCGGCAAAAGATTTTAAGCTGGAACGGAAACCTGATATTGAGACCTTGAGAACTTTGCTTGCGGACGAAAATCCTTATCTGGTGATCCGGGCGCTGACCAAAGTTGATGGACGCTTGGACGAGGCCCCTGAGTTGATTCCGTTGGTGGGCCGGGCATTGGATTCGGCGCTGCTTCGATCCCGCAGCACCGCCCTGGTTGTGCTTTCAGAAAGCCCTCGCAAAGAGGTGCTGCCTTATCTGCGTCAGGCGGAGAAAGATCCGCATCCTTATCTCCGTCAGGTGGCGGCCATTGCGGTGCTGGGGCATGGAGAACGGCCGGCAGAGATCCCGCTGAAAAAGCTCTTTGAGCAGGGTAAACGATTCGGAAATTATCCCTATGGTTTGACTACAACTGTGGGCGGTATTGGTGGATATGAAAAGATTATTGCGGCCATGGCACCCTATGCAACTGCGGAAGATTTTGAGCTGATGTTGGATTATCCCATTTCAAGTTTTTGGGTGGAAGGGGCGTTTGAAGATCTGGGGCGGTCGATACGTAAAAATCCGGCGGTGGTGGATGTGTTATTGCAGGCTTATGATTTTGACTGGCGTACCCAGCGGGTTGGATTTGCGCAATCGCTGTTCAAAGCTGCCGGTACCGAGATTCTACCTGCCCTCCGGCAAGCCTTAAAAAGTGAGGAGCGCATTGTGCGTTCTAATGCAGCACGGGCCTGCGGGGCGATTGGGGATCCCTCGGTGATCCCGCAACTGATTGAGGCCCTGGATCTTGAAAGCGGACTTTCACGTGCGTCGATCGTGTGGGCATTAGGGGAACTCAAGGCGGAGGAGGCGATAACGGAATTGAGTTGGCTGCATGCCCAGGCGATCGCCGACGAAAAGCAGCAGGGAGGCAGTGGGTATCGATTTTCTCAAATCGCGGCCGAGAGCCAGGATCAATTTCAACATATCGAAAGTATGGATGTAATTGCCGCCGACTGGGATGAATTGAAAGCAAGCAAGCAGGATCCCCCGGTGAACCCGCGCAAATATGAAAATCTGCTTTCCACCCGACAGGTGATTGAGGCGGCCTCAAAAATGGATGCGACCCAACTGCAAGGTTTTTGGAGGGAAATGGCCGGGAGCAAGGATCGTCACAGCCGTGAGGCCGCCGCAAAAATGTTGGCGAAGGGTTCGACAGTGGATCGGGAGGCAAACATCACCGTACTCAAAGGGCTTTTGGCGGATGAAGATCGGGAAATTGAAATGATAGCTTGTGGGAGTTTGTTACTTTTAGAGGATTGGCCCCCGGCCATAGCACGGTTAAAAACCGCTTTGGAGAATGAGTATACTTATACAGCATTGGAGCAGATAAACCGTTTGCGGAAAACCGATGTTTTTGAGCAGTTCCGTCCTCAAATTCAAAAGATTGCGGAAGCGCCGGCCGGAACCTATCAGGGAAGCAGTACCCAGAAACTGGCGCAGCGTTTATTGAAACCTTAGGTTTAGCGGTCTGTGTCACCGCTGGTGGAAGAATACCGAAGAGGATTGTAAAACCTGTATGCGGCAGAGGGGATCTTCGAGGGCCTGGGACATGTCGCGGAGTACCTGCACCACTTTGTCGCGGATGGAGGTGGGTACGCAGATGACGCCCCGTTCCCGGGCGCCGACGCCGCCTTCCAGATCACTGGCGCTCAGGCAGCGGACCCGTTCGGTGGTGGCGCCCCCGGCGCCGGCTTCCATGGCCGCGAGCACGAAGTCATTCGCTTTGCCTTCCGAGCATACCAGGGTGATTTCAGAATATTTCCGGTGGGTGACAAAGCGGGCGTCGCGTTTGCGGTCTTCGGGTGCTTCAAAGCGTTTCCGCCAGCCGGTCCCTTTTTTCATTTCATCGATGACGGCAATGAGTTGTTCCATACTGGCGGCATGTTCCTGTTGACCGATCCGCAAGAGCGGGTCGACAACCCCGAAGGAAATGGGGGTTTGGTAGAGGAAGCCGCCTCCGGACCGATCCATGCGGGCATTTTCGATAAGCATGCGCTGGATAGCGGATGCATCATGGCTGGGAACCATGAGTTGCACAATTTCTTTTTCAGGAGGGATGGTGATACGGAGGAGGCCGAGTTGATCTCTGAGTCCGGTGCCGAATCCCCGGGTGACGATGGGAACGCAGGCGCCCAGCCGCAGGGCGCTTTCGGTGAGGCGTTCACAGCCTCCCACTTTGGAGAGAATACCATTAATAAGCGTGTAGTCGCGGAAGGCGGTGGTTTCCCCGGAAGTGATTTCCTTGATGACGGGAGGATTCAATTGGCTGTATTCGGAGATATCCTGCGCGTAAATAGATCCGCGTCCCGGGGTTTGGAGTTCCAGGGTTTGGTTGAGGGTCTCGACCACCTGCACGGCGGAGGAACGGGGAACGGTGGTGCGGAAGAGTTCTATTGGACTGTTTGCCAGTTCGACTTTTTGTCCCGGTAATCCCCAGGCCCTGGGGTGCACCCGCTGACGGACGGAGCGGGCATTTTCCACCAGCACAGTATGCGCACCGAGGCTGAGCAGGCTTTCTGTGACCAGAGTGCCCAAGTGTGGGTGGACGGCACAGGTGATGCGGGTCACATCATTTGCAGTGGGTGGGGCGTCATTCATCTTCATCCTCCAGGTCTGCTTCGCGCATATGTTTTTTCTGTCGGGACCGCACCGTCAGCCCGAAAATCAGTACGGAAGCAATGGCATAGGCCGGAGCCATGGCCAATACGCCAAAGCCATCGGAAATATTCAATTCACTGCCAATGCCCAGGCCCGTGGCCAAGACCAGCGGCACGGTAATACTCCCCGTGGTGACGCCGCCACTGTCCCAGGCGATGCCGGCGAAATCCTCTTCGCTGAAATAGGTCAGGGGAAGCAATAAAAGATAGGGGGGGAGCAACATCCAGAATGTGGGGATATCATAAAGGAGCCGCGCGACGCCAGCCATCAGTCCCAGCCCGACTCCCAGAGATACGGCGAGTACCACATTGCGGCTGCGAATGGTGCCTACACTGATTTCTTCGACGGTGTGACCTAAAGCTCTCAATGCGGGTTCAGCCAGGGTGGAACCGTAACCGAGACCAAAAGCGAAGAGGAACACCAGTCCGATGCCGGCGAGGGTTAATTCGGGACCGAAAAGCGGTTTGCTTTCGAGGATGTATTCGTAACTGCCGGTTTCCGCGTCGTATTGTTGCGGATTGTAAGGCACGGCTTGCGGGTTCCCTTCATTGTCTTTTAAGTAAAAGAATTTTTCAGGATTGCCTTCTGTGGAAAAAGCGGTTCTGACCTCGGTGAGGTCGAAGGGGTGCAGGGTCACCCGTCCCTCTTCTTTGGGGACACTGCGGAAGACCCGGGGGAGGGGGCGGCCCACCTGGTCGCCGAGTGGGGCGAGACCGGTGCGGATACCGGCGGTAAGCAGGGCCATGCCGACGATGGCCAGGGAGATGCCGAGAACCACTTCGTCCATGTGCCGCAGACGGTCCCGCAGCATCCATAACACCAGCAACAACAATACGGTCAAAGGAAGTACGGCCCGCAGAGCCAGAATCCCCTCTTGCTGGAGCACCTCTGAAATGGGGGTGAGTTGTTCACGGATGTCGGTGTCAAGTTGGGTGAGGGTCTCGTTCGGGAACCAGTTGTGGGCCTCAGGTCCGGCAATGCGCAGGGCATGCTGATGCATGGCGGTTTTGTTTTCAAACAGCGGCAGAACCTTTTCAATATTTTCCGAACTGAAAAAGGCGGCCCCGTCTGCGGGAGCGGGCATTTCCATATTCAAAAACATGCCGAGGAGTAAAACGGCGATCACCGGGAAGGCGGAAGCCAGCATAATGATTCCGAAGCCTCCGGCGGCATCTTCCTGTTTTCCGGATGCCCGGGAGACGCCGATCCCCAGGGCCAGGATTAAAGGAACGGTGACCGCGCCGGTGGTGACGGCGCCTGAGTCCCAGGCCAATCCGAGAATAGACTGTAGATTGCTGTCCATCGCGCAGTATCCGGACAGTAACAGCAAGAGCGGAATGAGGATGAAAATGAAAAGTTTGATAGAAAGGCCATAGAAAAAGCGTATCATCCCGAAGGTCACGGCGATGCCCACGCCGCCGGCCACCGCGCAAACCAGGGCGAAAGAGTGCTGGTTAAGCATCGCGTATAAAAGAGGGGAGCGCCATGCGGTTACCGTGCTCCCGGCAACCCGCAGGGATGCCATGGCAGGTTCGGCAAAAGTGGAGCCTATCCCCAGTAGCAGACCAAAGAACATGATCAGCACGATCCCGCAGCGGCTGGGGAGTTTCACTCCGACCCGTTCTCCCACCGGCATTAGTCCCAGGAACAGGCCTTCTAAAAAGAAAGTCAGACCCATTACCACCATGGCGATCCCTCCGGCGATGCGCAGGGCGTGGGTAGGGGTGGAGCCGAGAACCAGAACCTGGAAACCAATCAAATACAGCAGAATGAACGAGACAGATTTTAACTGGCCCAGAATGCGGCTTTTGGCATAGTTCCAAATCATGACCCACGCGGTGTGGCGCGGAATCCGAATACGGGAAGAGGGAGGCATAAAATTACTTCACTTCGGTTGAATCTTTTTCGACGGCTTCCAGAGCATGGCTGCGGTCATGTGATAAATTCACATCATCGGAATGCATGGTGTTTTTCGGCAGAAGTACGGTGAAGGTTTCGTGTACGGTATCGGCAGACAATTGTCCGCTACGCATTTCCAAAGCCAATAAATGCCCGCCCGCATCCCGATCTCGGGTTATAAAATGGAAATGGTATCCGGGCACATTCAGTCCTTTCACATAAGGGGGACAGCGTAAACCCACCAGGGTGCCTTCGACATTTTCGAAATTAAATACGGGTTGGGTTTTTACCACTTCCGTGAGGGGGGGATACGGTTTGGATTGGGCCGGAACGCTGCGGGTCCGTATAGAGGCGAAGTCTCCTTCAATGCGAATCGCCACAAACTGATTTTGATCGGGGGCCAGCTCATCCAGTTGGTTTTTGAGCTCTTCAAGATTCATGTCTTCCAGTTCCGCATATAATGTGGGATCAAAATCCACCACTGCCACAAAAGGGCTCAGGGTCTCCGGCGGGGGGAGGTGGACACTTCCGTCATCTTTTACTTGATAAAAAATGCCGTCAAGCAGCAGCATTTCCCCGTCCAGAGCCTGATAGGTCCCCAGTCCGAAGTCACCGGCTTCCCGAATTTCGGCCAGAGTGACTTCCCCGTCATAGATCCCGGCCAGCAACCCGTCGATGGTCGCCACCTGGGTGACCTGGTTTGATTGCCGGGGACTCTGACAGGCAGTGACCCCCAGTAAAAGTAACAGGGAAAATAAGAATGGAGCTTTCATAGGGCTGTATTTAGACAGGAAATCAAGATTCCGCAATATATAACGAATATCCGCTGCGCCTTCTGTTATGAACTTCTTGATTTTTCGGATTATAAAGCACAAGGAGGAGCCCGCTTTTAACCCTTAGGTGTTTTTATGTCCCATTATCCTTTTTCTGAAATTGAACCCAAATGGCAACGTCACTGGGAAACCGAACAAACCTTCCGCACCCCGGAGGAGATTGATACCTCCAAACCCAAATATTATGTGCTGGATATGTTTCCTTATCCATCGGGCGCGGGATTGCATGTGGGACATCCGGAAGGCTACACCGCCACTGATATTCTGGCCCGCTACAAGCGGATGAAAGGCTTTAACGTGTTACATCCCATGGGTTGGGATGCTTTTGGTTTGCCTGCGGAACAATACGCGCTGCAAACCGGTACCCATCCGGCGGAAACCACCCAAAAGAATATCGACCGCTTCCGCGAACAGTTGCAGTCACTGGGCTTTTCCTACGACTGGAAGCGGGAAGTCTCCACCACCGATCCGGATTATTACAAATGGACGCAGTGGATTTTTCTGAAGCTGTTCGAAAAAGGTTTGGCTTATGAAGCGGAGGCACCGGTGAACTGGTGTCCGGCGCTGGGAACCGTGTTGTCCAACGAAGAAGTGATCAATGGAAAATCCGAGCGCGGCGATCATCCGGTGATCCGCAAACCGATGCGTCAGTGGATGCTCAAAATTACCGCCTATGCGGAGCGTCTGATCGACGACTTGGAATTGGTGGACTGGCCGGAGAGCATTAAAGAGATGCAGCGCAACTGGATTGGCAAATCGGAAGGGGCGGAAGTCGATTTTAAAGTGGACGGACAAGATGCCGCCCTGCGGGTGTACACCACCCGTCCGGATACCCTGTTCGGTGCAACCTATATGGTGGTGGCACCGGAACATCCTTTGCTCGAAAAATTGGTTACGGATGAGACCCGTGACGATGTCGAGGCCTACAAAACGGCAGCGGCCAATAAATCGGATTTGGAACGCACCGAATTGGCCAAAGGCAAGAGTGGCGTGTTTACCGGAAGTTACGCGGTGAATCCGGTCAACGGACAAAAAATTCCGATTTGGACCTCTGACTATGTGCTGATTTCCTACGGCACCGGTGCCATCATGGCGGTGCCCGCCCATGACGATCGTGACTATGAATTTGCCAAAACCTTTGACCTGCCCATCATCGAAGTGATTTCCGGCGGCAATGTTGCGGAAGAAGCCTTCACCGGGAACGGCGTGTTGGTCAATTCGTTCAATGATGAGATTTCTCTCGACGGCATGGAGGTTGCTGAATCCAAGGCCGCGATTACTGCTTGGCTGGAAGAGAAAGGGCTGGGTGCCGGGAAGGTGAATTACAAGTTGCGCGACTGGCTGTTCAGTCGTCAGCGTTATTGGGGGGAGCCTTTCCCCTTGATGCATGTGGATGGCAAAGTGGTGCCGGTTTCCGAAGGTCTGTTGCCCTTGATGCCGCCGGTGGTGGATGAATACAAACCCAGCCCGGATGGGGATCCGCCCTTTGCCCGGAATCAGGAGTGGGTGAATACCACGGATCCGGAAAGCGGAAAACCCGCGCGTCGCGAATGCAACACCATGCCTCAGTGGGCGGGGAGTTGCTGGTATTTCCTGCGCTACATCGATCCAAGTAATTCCGAAGCCCTGGTGGATCCGGAAAAAGAAAAATACTGGATGCCGGTCGATTTGTATGTGGGCGGTGCGGAACACGCGGTGTTGCATTTGCTTTACGCCCGTTTCTGGCACAAAGTGTTGTTCGACTGCGGCGTGGTCAGCCATCCTGAACCCTTCCACCGTTTGGTGAACCAGGGGATGATTCTGGGAGAGATGGAGTACACCAAAGACGGCGAGCGGGTGCCGGAAGCGGAAGCGGTCAAGAAAGGCGACAGCTTTGTGTGGAGCAAAGACCCATCGGTAAAATTGAAGGCCAAAGCCAATAAAATGTCCAAGAGCCGCGGAAACGTGATCAATCCCGATGACGTGGTTAAACAGTACGGTGCCGATTCCCTGCGTCTGTATGAAATGTTCATGGGTCCGTTGGAGCAGGTGAAACCCTGGTCGATGAAAGGGGTGGAAGGGGTTTTCCGTTTCCTGAATAAAGTGTGGCGGATGTTTGAGATACCGTTGACGGATGACGCTTGTGACAAAGAGCAGGCACGCCTGTTGCATGGATTGATCAAAAAGGTCACTGAAGACATCGACGGCCTGCGTTTTAACACCGCGATAGCGGCCATGATGGAATTTGTGAATGCGGCCGGAAAGTGGAAGGCCTTTCCCAAAGAAGCGGCTGAAGCATTTGTGTTGTTGCTCAATCCCTTCGCGCCCCATTTGGCGGAAGAGCTGTGGTCAAAACTGGGGAAAACCGAATCGATTTCTTACACCGAGTGGCCCTCATATGATGAAAGTGCACTGGTGGAAGACGAAGTGGAAATTTTGGTGCAGATTAAAGGCAAGCCCATTGCCCGCATGAATGTTTCGCCTGCCGCAACACCTGATGAGCTGATCACCCTGGCGAAAGCCTTGCCGGAAGTGGCTGCCGCGATTGAAGGCAAACGTCTGGTCAAAGAGATTGCGGTGCCGGGACGGCTGGTGAATCTGGTGGCGGTGTAGAGGGGCAGCAGGCTGAAAGCCTCGTCACTTCAGGCTGAAAGTCTGAGCTACGGAAAGTCTACAATCTTTCTGGCAAAGAGCCGGCGGCCCAGGATTCGACGAAGGTGACCAGGTCTGTGAGTCCCGGGGTTCTGCCGGAACGCACAAAATAGCCGCTGGTGCTGTTGCCGGCCAGGAGCATGCCGGCGTTGTCGAGTCCCATGAGGCTTGCGGCCACACAGCCGGCACCAAAGTTGTCGCCGGCGCCGGTGGAAATGAGGGGGCTTTGACAGTAGGGCCCCGGGACAAAGACACAACTGCCGGCATCCGCGCAGGCGGCCCCGTCGTTGGGATGGATAATAATTTTATCTACATCCAGGTGATTCCGCAACAGGGTGGCAAGTTCTGAAACCGATGCCGGGTCTTTTTTTCCGTGGAAGCTTCCGCCGAACCGGTCACCCATCTGCCAGGCTTCCTTGAGATTGAAGCTCATGAGGGTGGTGAACTGGGCGGTGATGTCACTCAGGCTGGCGATCAGGCCCTGCACGTCGACTTCTGATCGGTGCTCAAATTCAGCGAGGTCCATAAAGAAAAGTACTTCTTTGGGGGTTCGACCTAAAGCTTTTGATTGAGAGGCGAGGTATGACCAAATCTCACCCACATGCGGGAGTTTGCCCCAGTTGACCGCAGATATAAATTGTGCCTGATTGAGTTCCTGATCGATGGCATCTTGTCCCATCACTTCCTGCATGCGTTCCAGGGTGATCTCATTACAAGCATCAAAATCTCCCAGCATGATCTTTCCATCGGTGAACTCCA
Source organism: Kiritimatiellaeota bacterium B1221 (assembly GCA_029269125.1). Taxonomy (GTDB): domain Bacteria; phylum Verrucomicrobiota; class Kiritimatiellia; order SS1-B-03-39; family UBA6053; genus UBA6053. The sequence goes on from JARHXX010000004.1 coordinate 38,799, forward strand.
GGCAGTCGCTGTGCGCAGAGGGGGCAAGACTGAAAATTCGGTCGACTTTCCCGTCGAGGGCCTCTGCAAAGATCGGTTCGACTTTTCCCGCTCCTAATCCGCCGATATAACTCACATCGACCTGATTGGAAAAAAGGTCGCTGAACGCCGCTATAAAAAGCGGTCCGTTTCCCCCGAACTTGTCGCCTTCATGATTCACGGCGTAAGATGCCGCAATGCCGGCAGCCTCGGCGACTTTGGGACCGAACTCGGCCATCGAAGCGGGTTGGCGCATGCGAATGAAGGTGTCCACGAAGCCGTCAAATCCCACCAACCCTTTTAGTGGTGGCGGATCCTGAATGAGCGCAGTCTTGAACGCAGGGAGGAGGCTACAAAGATCGTCGATGGAATTATATAAATGTGGTTTCTGGCTCATAGGCATATCCTACAGCTGAAACCGGTTCTTCTCAAGAGATTTTCTGAAGAAGCCCGTTAAGGCACCCATAAATCCGGGCGGTCCGCTCCGCTCACATCGGAGAGTTTCCAGACTTTGCCGTCTGAAAAACGATGTGCAAGCAGATGCCCGCTTTCCTCTTCCATAGACATAATCCAATCCGGATGGTTCGACCAGAATTGATTGTCGGTGAGCATCCCCCCGGGAGCAGGAAGGCTTTTTTCCCGATTCCCATTGGAAACGTTTACAATGGCCAAGGCCTGGTGGCCATCCAGATTGTTGGTCACGTATTTCCCGTCAGGTGAAAAACTTGCGGAGCACCCTTTTCCTAAACTGCGGTTTTGGTCGTTCTCCAAATTATACACTTTCACTTTGTAGCCAAAAGATTTTACGGTGGCCACCAGGGATTTGCTTTCGGGCCCGCTGTCAATTTCCAGAAATTCCCCATCCTGTACCAACACCCGTTCTTTCTGATCTGTGACGGACACGGCCTTCACGGTTTTTCCATCTGAAAACCATATTTCCGATCCGTCATGAGAATACACCAGCGTTTTGGGTGTTTGTGTTTTTGCCAATATTTGGATTTCCTTGGTGGCGGGATTGATCACACACACATCCTCTCCCCTGAGAAAAGCTATCGCTTTACCATCCGGTCGCCAGCGGGGCCATTTTGCACCTTCGACTAAGATCTCGGATTTTTGCCCCGGGGTTTGCAGGTGAACACCCTGCGCGGTTTCATAAACTAGTTTTGACCGAAGGAGTGCTTTCGGAATACCTGCTTCGAGCGTAGCGGCGCCGGAGGTTTTTTTAGCCCCGCAGGCGCTGAGGGTGAAACAGAGGGTGATGATTAGGAATGAGAAGAGGGCGCCGTGCGATTTTGATTGTGTCATGGCTTACATTTAAGCTTCTTCCTTAAATCTTCAACTTGTTTCAGTTCTGTAGATTGTGTTAAGGATGCAAAATGACTCAATCCCGAACTCATCTTCCCTGGCGCCGCATTCTGTTTTTTATTTTTAGTTTGCTGGTTACGCTGGTGGTGTTTCGAACTTTGTTTACCAAAGTTTCGTGGACCGATGTTTTCACCATGATTCAAGAGATTGATTTTCGTTGGGTGGGTGTGTTTCTGCTTTTTTCATTTTTTCAACTAGTCCTCAGGACGATTCGTTATGGAATGGTTTTGCGCGCATCGGGTGAAGCCCCGCCAAAGCTGGCATTGTTTTTAGTGGTGGTGGTCAGAGGGTTGTGTGTGGATATGCTGCCGGCCAGAGCAGGGGAGTTGGTTTATATTTTTCTGGTGCGCACCCGATTGGGGATTGATCTGGGAGCGGCGACAGCCAGTTTTGCTCTGGCGTTTTTGTTTGATGTGGTGGCGTTAGGACCCTTGGTGATTTTAGGGGCCTGGGCCATGGGGAGTGAACAAGGGTTTTCCACCCCGGCGCTGGTGGGGGGCGGGATCTTTCTGCTGGTGGTTTCCATTGCATTGATTGCGGCCATGGTCCCTGTTTTAAAATGGGGCAGCCGTTTGTTTCACCCCTGGGCGGACAAAGGGAAAAAGTGGGCGGTATTTATCTGTTCGACAGCGGATTCGATTTGTGAATCTTTACGATTGGCCAAGGAGAAAAATCTTTTTTGGAAGTTGTTGAGCAGTTCACTGCTGATCCGTGTTTGTAAATATTCCTCTCTCTATGCGCTGATACTTGCTTTGCTTGCGCCGCTTGGTTTTACCATGGCAAGTGCCCCGCCGGCAAAATCCTTTATCGCTTTGGTGTCTGGAGAATTGGCTGCGAGTCTGCCTATTTCCGGACTGGGAGGGTTCGGCGCTTATGAAGGCACCATGACTTTTGTGCTGGTGCTGCTGGGATTTGCTGAAGACACGGCCACCGCACTTACCATCGCGCATCGGGGTCTTACACAGTTATACGGATTGCTTTTAGGCCTTTCGGCGCTGCTGCTCCTGATGCTCCCGGTATTCAGGCGCGGGGATGATGACGGTCCAGGAGAGAATGTGGATGTTTCGGATCCGGACGCTTAAACACGTTGAGTTTGTGCTGAAATTTCAGAAACAGTGCCTGCCAGACAATTTTAGGTAAGGTGAGCCATGGGCGAAGGGGATGCCGGAGGTAGTGGCGGTAAAGGGATTTGGTAGTGAGTTCCTCGCCTGTGCCTTCGATCCAGGCGTCCAAAAACCTTTCCCCCTGCTTGTATAAATTCACACCGATGTAGAGGCTGTCTCCATCTTCACGGACCGTGAACTGATATGAGCCTTCCATGTCATTAAAAGGTGAAACATGAAATTCCTTTTGATGTTCCCCCTGAACGATGCCTTCTTTTTGTTCCAGTTGCACCGGATAAATATGCCGGTCACCGAAGGTATTGTTTACTTCGGCAATCATGCCGATCAGTCCTTCCCTGGCATTTCTTAAAAGATAAAAACTGACGGGATTAAAGCTTTTTCCCCACCAGTCCGGGCTGGTCACCAAACTGATCCGAGCGGGGGCTTCGGAGAGTTCGAGCTTTTCGATCCAGGGCGCTAATTTTTGAAGCAGAGGGGCGTCACCCGGTGCAAGGTACTGACTTTCGTGAAAGCTGACGGGTGAAAATCGATTAATGCCGAAGCCGGAAACGTGCTGATCAATCCGGGTTAATTCAGAAAGATCCAGCTCCACAAAGCCCACGCCGGTGCTGAAGTCATGTCGAACCGGGTGCAACCGGGCGTGCACCACTTTTCCGGAATAGATCCGGGAGTGCATTAGAGGCTGGCCTTCAGACGAAGGGTTGTTTCCACTGCAGAGCGCACCGCGTCTTCATGAAAGCCGTAGCCAAAGTAACTGCCCACCAGCCAGGTTCTGCGGGACCCGTTCCGTTCATGTAAATAGGGTTGGGTGGCCAGGGCCTTGTGATCGTAAAAGGGATGATGCAGGATGGTGCTGTTGATGATATGCTTTGGTGGAATTTCACCCTTGTGATTTAAGGTGACGAAGTAATTCTGTTTCGTTTTTAAATTTTGCAGGCGGTTCATCCAGTAGGTGACACTGACAAGATCGGAGGAGGTCGCATCATGCTCTTTTGTAAAATTCCAGGAGGCCCAGCAGTGTGGCGACTCCGGCATGACGCCTTCCCAGCTGTGAAGGATGACTTCGTTGGGAATATATTTCCATGCACCCAGAAAACATTTTTCTTCTGCATCCGGATCTCCGAGGAGCCTTAATGCTTCATCCGCATGTGCCCCGATGACCACATGGTCATATTGTTCTTTCCGACCATCGGAAAAGTGCAGGAGGGCGCCTTCCGAATTTCGGAAGATTTTATTCGGGGTTAGGTCGGTATGAACTTGGGCCTGGAGTCGGGAAAGGGCTTTCTGAATATAGCTTTGGCTTCCTCCGGAAATGATTCGCCACTGTGGCCGGTCTTTTAAAGTGAGGAGGCCATGGTTTGCAAAAAAATGCAGGTAAGGTTCGGCTGGAAAACTTGCGAGGCGGCTGGGAGGCGAAGACCAAATGGCGGCCCCCATGGCGTAGAGATATCGGTCACGAAAGATATCTGAAAAATGATGCTCTTCTAAAAACTCTCCCAGAGTCTGTTTATTCCCGCTGTGGTGTTCCAGGGCATGGGTGCCCAATTCCCCGAATCTGCGTATCTCCCGTAACAGTTTCCAGTGTTCTTTGTTGGTTAGATATTTTACCGAGGGGAAGACCCCTTTGAAATCCGTGCCCGCATATTCATATCCGCCATCCTCTTCGTGGTAACTGAAGGACATGTCGCTGTCTTCAAGGTATACCTGCCACTCCTTAAGTAAGTCTGTGAAGTGGGGGTAGTTCCGGTGGTTCATCACGATGAATCCGGTGTCAACCGCTGTGCCGGCGTCCGGTCCTGTCGGAATTTTTAATGTCCGGGTGTGACCGCCGATGTAATCATTTTTTTCATAAAGGGTCACCTCCGCAACATGCTGAAGTTTCCAGGCTGCGGTGAGTCCGGCAACGCCGGCGCCGACCACTGCAATTTTTGGTTTTGTCATTAGTCAGGTCTTAATTATGTTTAAACCGGTAATGATGCACCGGCCATGTACTTCCGTTCTTGTACTTGAAAAGCTCGGAACTGGCCATCCAAAAAATGCGCCAACGTTGAAACCAAACCTCTGCCTGTTCTTCTCCATAAGCCTTTATAAGTATGGGGAGTAAGTGTTTACGGGCCTGATCCTGGCGTTGAAGCCAGGCTTCAAGGGTTCGGCTGTAATGGCTGCCGTTGACCACCCAATCTTCCTCCAAAATAAGCTGTTTACTTGAAAGGGTTAAAAGATCGGGAGAGGGCATCATGCCGCCGGTGAAAAAATATTTTGACATCCAGTCATTGGGGTCGCCTTGATCCTCAAAAAGGTAGGGCGGGCCTTCGTGGGTGAAAACATGCAGAAATATTTTTCCGTCAGGTTTTAACCATGTGGCGGCCCGGTCAAGAAGTTTGCCGGGGTTACGCATGTGTTCGAACATTTCAACCGAGACAATGCGGTCGAAGCTGCGCGTTGGCTCAAAATCATTTACATCGCAGGTGCGCACTTCCACATTGTCCAATCCGCGATCGAGTGCCTGAGTTTCGATGTGCGCACGCTGGGTGGCTGAATTGCTTACCGCGAGGATGCGGGCGCTGGGATATTGTTCGGCCATCCAAAGGGTGAGCGATCCCCAACCGCATCCCAATTCCAGGATGTCCATGCTGCTGCCCACTTGTGCACGTTGACAGGTTAAGTCCAGCATGGCGCATTCCGCATCGGCAAGGGTACTCACCCCATCCGGCCAAATGCAGGAACTGTACTTCATGCGTGGCCCCAGCACGCGCATGAAAAACCGGGTGGGGACTTCGTAGTGCTGGGTGTTGGCGGCCCGGGTGTCGACGGCGACGGGTTCCTCCGAGAGTCTGCTGAGAAATGCTTCGGTGCTTTCGGGATGTGCCGCGAGCATTTTTAAACGTTTTCTGAGTAATTTCCGAATACCGATCCGAATGAGAAAATCCGGCAACTTTCCTGACTCGGCTAAATGAAGGAGGGTGTTTTTCATGAGGAGATTAGTTTAAAAGGGCTTTTTTGAGTGAGGCATTTGCGGGGGGATTTCCCAGCCATATATCCAGATACCATTTGCCGAATGCCGCATTGTCGGTGAAGAATATTTCGTTGCCGTTTAAGTGCAGCCAGGTTCCCTTTTCTGGGTCAACGGTGATAATGTAGGCGTCTCCATCTTTTACGTCTTCATACGCGGCCTGTATCCGGGCGGTTAATGCTTCGTAGGTCTGTAAGGTCTGATGATCATTTTGATTCCGGAGGGTTTCCATGGCCTTTCCGCGCAGGTCATCGGCCTTGAGTTTCCGTGTATAGGTAAAGTGCAATTTCTGTCCGTCTCCGCCAGTCTGGGTATAGTAGGCCGCGGTAAAAACTGAAAAAATGGCTTTATATTTAAAATGTTCGGTCCCCTCCAGGGTCCAAACGCTTTCCTGGGCTTCAAGTTGTACGGGATAGCGGTGATCTTTCACCTTTACCGTTTCATTTGCATATGCAGCGGGAAGGAGCCCCAGCCAGATGATCATGAGTGATGGAATTGCTTTCATACTCACCCATCGTATCACATCTGTAATACCTTACTCGAAATGAATGATCTTTTCTGGGGCAGAGGGATTTAGATTCTTGCGCCATGGGAAGGGGCCTGTTAAATCCTCGGGCATGAAAAATATATTGTTTTCCCTGTTGATGCTTTGTTTGTGGGCCGGTTGTGCGCATACCCCGGAAGAAACCGTCAGGTTTGACCAAAATGCCTGCACGACAAGGGTGCGTAACAGCCTGGAGTTTTCTTCGGATGCGGCCCAGACCCGATCGTTCTTCACCACTTTTGTCGAAAATCCGGGTATGGATATGGAAATCTTCTTTAGTGCTTTGGGGAAAAATGTTTCCAGTGCGATGTTGGCCATGAAAGATCCGTATTCGCAGCAAATCAGTTTGCGAATGAATCCCGATATGGATGCCTTTGCCGCGGCTCTTAACCGCCGCTTGTTTAGCGGCGGATCCCTGGTGGAAATGCAGGATGTGGTCAGTATGACCATGGAGGGCGAGTTTTTGCGGGTGAACGTGCTCGCCCCGGATATTGTGAGCGGATATTTTTACGTGATCTGCAAAGAGATTGATGGTCGTACGGTACCTGAACAAACTTTTGTGGATTACACCCGTCCCGGCGGCGGCACGGGAAAATTGTCGATTGAAGCATTGGTAGGATTGTTGCTCTAAGCAAGTTGCCGTGGTTCCGCTCGAGGTGATTCGGGTTGTGGATTCTATTGACTGGTGCAACCCCTACAGGGTTGGAAAAGGGGGGAATAGTGTCCTAGGGTAGGATCTCGTTCCTCGATCCAACCCTAGGCTGACAGGCATAACGCCTTTGGCGTAGGTGGTTAACAAAACTGATGAACATATAAGTGCCAAGGTCCGATATAATAAAGGTCAGGCTCAAACATTTTTACACCGTCCAAGACAGTTCTTCAAAGTTGAAACGCCCATCCGACTAAAAGCACCCGTGTGGTCCATCCGAGGGTGCGAATCCAGTTTGTGTGGACCAGGCGTTGTTGAATGGCGGGTTCAAAGGTTTGTTGGAGTTTTTGGTGGCAGGGGACTTGCAGGGCGAAAGTGCTCAGCCAGATTGTAAAGAGGAGAGCGCCGCCAATAAAAGAGAGCAAACCCGGTTCACGAATAACCCAAAGGGTTTGTAAGGCCAATTCTGCGAGCATCACCGGCATGACCACGGTCCCCATTCGTTGGGTGTATTCTTTGTGGCCGGCTTCGCTTTCCTCCCCATTTGACAGGTGCAGCATGGGGTAGTGCACGCGCTGGACAAACCAGATGATCCCGCACATATAGGCCGCACAAAAGAAATGGATGTGGGCCCAGAGTGCGCTCATTTTGCGGGAGGAAACTCGACCAGTCCTTCCACTTCCGTGACCAGTCCCTTTTGGGTGGAGACCTCGATGGTCTGGTGAATCAGTTCGCCGAATACGGTGAAATCCGGAATTTCTAAATCGGGGTTTCCGGTTTTTAAAGCCGCGAGAGAGGCCTGAACGATTTCTGCCGCTTTTTTCTGATGTGCCGCATTTGAGTACTCCATCGCCATGGGGTCCGGAATGACTTTTGACATCAGGTTTGTAAACTGCGGGTCGGTTTTGGTTTGCAGTTCAGGGTTTCTGCTGGCCCGCACGGCATCTTTCAGCAATTGATCATCACCAATCGCCAGTAGAAAATATCCGTCGAGATAGGTGTAGCTGACCAAGTCCTTTAACAATCCGCCCTGAAGGTCGGCCGGCACCGGATAGTAGAGTTTTTGTTCTTCGAACATGACGGGTTCCGGAATCCCTTCAGGATGGAAACGGGTCATTAACCGATCGAAAGCTTCGTGAATGGCAGCTTCATTTTTCATGCCCATGCCGAACAAATAATTTTGTCCGCCGGTAGGATGTTCCATTTGCACTTTCATCATGGCTGCCGGATCTCCGCCTTTTGAGGCTTCCAGCATTTGTTCGATCACTTCAGGAGAGAAGGATTGTACCACCAGCATGTTGCCGTCGAGATGGTCCAGAAATTGCAGCTTAAGATCAAAACCCACTTGTCCGGATGCGAGCATCCGTCCCAGTCCCATGCCGGCTGCGGCTTGCGGGGCAATGCCCATCAGCTCGGTTTCCAGGCGACTCCAGCCGTCCCCCAAGCTCCAATTGAAGCTGGAGAATTGGCCGAAGTTTCGGTGGACGAAGCCGGGAATGTCCGCTTTTGCCCCGTTGGGGTCGATCGCGATACGGGAGAGGGCGGTTTCGCGACGGAATCCACTGCGTCCGCGATAGGAGATGCCTTCGTCATTGAGTTTGATGCCGATGACGTAGGGCAGGAGGGCGTCGAGTTCCAGCCAATCCAGTACTGCTTCTCCGGTGGGAAGTTTGCCCACAAAGGGAATGGGTTCGGATTCTTCATCGGGTAATTCGGCCAAAACACCGCGGATCAAAGCATCCAGGGGGGCGAAATCCCAATAGAAAAGAGCGTCTGCGGAGCCCACATATTCGGTCGCTTCCCGGTAGGCCGGTCGGTTGGCGAGTGAATTCTGGGGTGGGTGGCTGAGCTGGTTGAGGGATTTCACAAGGGATTCACGGCTGAAAGTGAGGACCCAAACATTCTCCTGCATCGCCCAGTGGATGGCGGGGAGGTGATCTGTGATACCGCCAAAGGTGTAAAGAGTTCGACCGTCTTTCAGGGTTTTGCTTATCCCCAGGATTTCTTCTTGGTCATTCAAAGAGGTGGAGAGCTCAGTCAGCCAGGCAAAAAGTTTCGCTTCGAGGGCTTCGCTGTCCTTGACGTCGATCCAAATTGTAAACTGTCCCAGGATGCTGTTGAGCTCCTGCATGTCCAACTTGGCTTCTTCTTTGAGTCGCTGGGCTTGCTGTTTCAGCTCTTCGTCAGTGAGCTCCTCGTTTTCCCAGTCCTCCTCATATGTGAGGGCCATGGTTTTGCGGATTTTTTCGTTCACGCGGAAAACGGAAACCACCTCTTTGAAATTGCCTATGGAGAAGGCGGCATCTCCGGACAAATGTTGTGAAATCTCCTGTCTGCGGCTTTCGAGGGTGCCAAGCAATTCGCGGACTTCCTGCTCCGTCAAAAAGTCTTCAGTGTCAATCCCCAGGCTCTCATCATTGGCCAGGCCGAGGTGATAGAACTGGATGACCATGGTTTTCCAGTCGATACGGTTCAGCTTTTTGGCGAGCCCGCTCTCTGCAAAGCGGGCATGGTATGCCGGCACATCGCGCGTTTCATAATACAGAAAGCTGTCGGCAGGGACTTGGGCGGAAAAGTTTCCGGCCCGAAGGAAGCTGCATCCCCCGGTTACTGTCAGCAAAAGAAGAAGGCGGGAGAGGGTCTGCATGGTGCTTCCTGGGAGAGGGGCTTAAAATTCAGAGGATTCGTTCAGGTGTTCAATAATGGTAAAAGCGATGGTCGCCTGTTCGTTGCGGCTGTAGTCTTTTTCGAGCCGGGCGACGGCCTCACGGATTTTCTTTCCGCTGTCTGACTCTTCGTTGAGCATGTTTCGGGCCTGGTCCATCTGGTGTTGATTAAAACAGTATACAGATTTACCGCCGGTGAGATCGATGGGTTTGAGGCTCATAGTTCTTATCCTGCGAAGCTGGCACCGCAACCGCAGGAGCCGCTGGCATTGGGGTTGGTGAAACGGAATCCGGAGCGGATGAGGTCGTCACTGAAATCGATTTTGAGGCCTTCGAGAAAGATGGCACTGCCTTCATCGGTGACGATCCGCAGGGTGTCATTTTCGAATACCGCCACATCGTTGGCGCCAAAATCTGTATCCACGGCAGCGGTGTAGGTCATGCCTGAGCATCCGCCGGGCACCACGTTGATGCGGAGGAATCCGTTTTCTCCCAGGTCAAGTTTTGCCAGTTCTTCCTGGCCGCGTTCGGTAATATCAATGGTCATAAAAGTCTCCTGAATTTATTGGCTGACAAGATAGTGCAGGGGATAGCCAATGTCAAGGGGATGGGGAGGCTGTGAACTTGGTTTGATTCTTCTATGAATATACCTTGCGCCGTGTATGAGATAAAGGACTTGGTGGGGGAGGGTGGACTATGATAGTTTCACCAGGTTACGGCTTACTAACCTCTTGAAAGAGATATTATATGACAAAACGTATGTGGATAATTTTTACGAAGGTATTTATTGTGGGGACTTCATTTTGTTTGCCTGCTCAGGCGGAGGGAGGTGGTTGGATTTGTCCGCGTCTAAACGTAGTACCTATAGAAAAAAAGATTCAGGAAATTATGATTGAAGAAGCCGAGTATCGTGAGGAGTCCTTGAGTGAAGTTGTTGGAAGTCTAGTTGATTTCAGCCGAAAATTGGATCCTGATGGGATTGGGGTGCATATCATACTGGTAATTCCTCCAGGTACGGACCGTGATGATTTTTTAAGTGAAATCCCCCCCTTAACGTTGTCCTTGAAGAAGGTAACATTAGAAGATGCTCTTAAACTTATTACACAGCTTACGGGTTTCACTTATCGAATAGATCGGAATATGGTGCTGATTGAAAGTAAACCGATAAATTAAGTATTAGAGATTCCCGCGGGGAAATACCGAGGCTTTTCCTCGTAGGAGCCTTTGAAACAGGGGCTTACATAGAATGAAAACCAATCATATTGCCTTCGGTATCCTGGGCGAGGCTGATGGAGCCGTGCTCCCCAATTGACATTTTTTCTTTGATGAGGGTTCCTCCATTTTCGACTACCCGGGAAGCTTCGACTGCGCAGTCTTCACTCGCAAAGTAGACCAAGGTGCCACCCGTTCCGGCAGTGAAGCCTTCCATTTTGACCAGCATGCCGCAGGCACCATAGCTGTTCATGGCGTCCTCTTTATCCGAAGGAAAGCTCCACATTTCCATTTCAGAACCCATTTCTTCTGTGGGAGGAGGCATTTTTTCCATCGTGATGTTGAGTACGGCCTCATAGAATTTTTTGGCACGTTCCATATCTGTTACGTAAATTTCAAACCATACGACTGCATTCGGCTTCATAAAAGGTTCCTTGATTTGGGTTGAGGAATGAATGTTTTTTTGCGGGGTGTTTAAACCAGACAGCCCACCACAATGCCCACCGTCATGCCGGCAAAAACTTCGACCCGGGTGTGGCCGAGGAGTTCTTTGAGTTTGGTTTGGGAAACGTGATGTTTACTCATCACTTCTTCGACTATTTGGTTTAGGATGGCGGCCTGTTCTCCGGCCGCGCGGCGGACACTTTGGGCATCAAACATCACAATCATGGCAAACCACATGGCTAACGCGAAAATGGCGCTGTGAAATCCGTTGTCGAGGCCGATTTTGGTGGCCAGCCCGCAGACGCTGGCTGAATGGGCGGAGGGCATGCCACCGGTACTCACAAAGTAGGTGAAGTCAAACCGTTTGGACTTCACCACTTCGGTGGTGAATTTAATGAACTGTGCCACAAGCCATGCCAGCAGAGCGGCTTTGACTGCTCCGTTGCCCCAGTCAGACTGAAATGCGAGTGGCAGCATCATGCTATCGCCGTACGCGGGCGTTGCCTTTCCAGATACTCCAGACCTGTTCTTCGTCGGCGGGTTGTCCGTAGTCCGTGAGTTGGGTTGCGGCCATTGCGCCACTGGCCCAGCCGAACTGGGCGGATTTTTCGGCGTTCCAGCCCTTGAGGAATCCGTAGAGAAGTCCGCCCACGAAACCGTCACCACCGCCAATACGGTCGAGCACGTAGATATCGCGGGGTTCCACGATCTGCCATTCATCTTCGCAGGCCACGATGCAGCCCCAGAGATGGTGATTGGCGTGAACCACTTCCCGCAGGGTGGTGGCAAACACGGTGGTGTCAGGAAATTTCTGCTTGGCGTTGGCGATCATGCCTTTGAAGGAATCGATTTTTGCCGCCAGATCTTCGCCACCGGCTTCCGGGCCTTCCACGCCCAGACAGAGTTGGAAGTCTTCTTCGTTTCCGACCAGAATATCAGTGAGAGAAGCGATTTCATTGAAGATGGCATGGAGTTCCTCTTCCCGGTCCTGCCAGAAGCTGGCGCGGTGGTTCAGGTCGAAGGAAATCAGACTGCCGTTCTTTTTGGCGATGCGGGCGATATCCAGGCAGAACTTTCCGGTTTCGGGGGAGAGGGCGGCGATGAGACCGGAGAGGTGGACGACCTGTACGCCTTCTTCGACAAAGATACGTTCGAGGTCAAAATCCTCGGTGCTGAGGGTGCGGCCGACTTCGCCGGCGCGGTCGTTCTGTACCCGGGGGCCGCGGGATCCGAATCCGGAGTCTGCCAAATTAAACTGGTGACGGTAGCCCCAAGGGCCTCCCTGCGGAATGTGGGGGCCTTCCACATCGATGTGGCGGGCGGCGAGATTGTCTAAAATCAGACGTGAAACCGGGCTGCCTTCCACGAATTTGCTTAAAATCTTTACCGGGAGTCCGAGGTGGGAAGCGACGCTGACCACATTGGATTCCGCACTGGTGACCTGCATGTTCACCCGATTGGCGGTGTGGAAAGGCTGCCCGTCTTCGGGGGTGAGACGGAGGCCCATGCTGGTGGGGGTTAATAAGGCTGTTTTTGCGTTGGGTTTAAGCTGAATCATTAAAAAAACTCCTGATTTATAGAAGACGGGACCTTGTAGAAAAAAGGGGGGAATGCCAAGTTCATTCCTGCAAATGTTGCAATTCTTGGTTTAAGTGCGAAGAAGTCTTGAACATTATCTTTTTTTTGAATGTCTTACCTCATTCTATCCACATCACTGATATATTTATGAAACTTTTCTCTTCTCTTCTTTTCGCCGGCTTGTTGATACATGGACTGATTCTCTCTGCGGAGGAAATTCAGCTACAGGCAAATGCAACGCAAGTCACCCGACTGGTGACGCATGCGCTGCCGGCAAGTCACCTGAGTCATCAACCGCTGTCGGAAAGTTTGATGCGCCGCACGCTGGATAATTTTTTACGCTCTCTGGATTATGACCGCTCATTGTTTATGGCGGAGGATGTGGTTGCGCTCCGCAAACAGGCTATGGATATGCAGGCGGATCTGGAAAGAGGCGATGTATCCATCGCTTACGAAACCTTTGAGCTGTTGAAGGAACGGGCCGCCAACCGGGTGGCATATGTGGATAAACTTTTGGAGCAGGGCTTTGACCTTGAGGTGGACGAAGATTACGTGTGGCGCAGAAAAGATGCCGCATGGAGCGCAAACGAAGCGGAATGGGATGAGTTGTGGCGCAAAAAAGTGAAAAATGAATATATCGGTCTGCTGGTGAGCCAGAAAATGCGTGAACTGGATGCGGAAGAAGAGGCTGCTGAAAAAGCGGCCAAGGCTTTAGATGACGTCGAAGTGGAGGTGGAGGAAAGCCCCGGGGTTGATGAAGTGGAGATTGAGGCGGAGGTCGAAGTAGAGGTGGATGTGAAATCGGATATCGATCTCAGTCCTGAAGAACGGATTCGCAAACGGTATACCCAATTTATGGAGGTGCTGAACGGCCATGATTCGGAATATGTGCTGGGCATGTACTTGAGCAGTCTGGCCAGTGCCTACGATGCACACTCCAGCTATTTGTCCCCCCGCCGCGAGGAAGATTTTGATATTCAAATGCGTTTGTCGCTCACCGGGATTGGCGCGGAGCTGACCTATGATGAGGGTGCCGCCAAAATTAACAAAGTGATGAAGGGCGGCCCTGCGGATATGGATGGCCGCTTGCAGAGTGGTGACAAAATTATTGCGGTGCAACAGAAAGGGGAAGAACCGGTGGATATTCTCTACTGGCCTTTATATAAATCTGTCCGCTTGATTCGGGGGCCCATTGGGTCGACGGTGATCTTGCATGTGATTCCGGCCAGTGATGCCACGGGAACCCAGGTGCGATTGATTGAAATTGTCCGCGATGAAATCAAACTTGAAGAAAAAGAAGCTAAATCGATGGTGTATGATTTAGAGAAAGACGAAAAGTCTTATAAACTCGGAATTATCAATCTTCCTGATTTCTATGCCGATTTTAATGGCGGAAAGGAAGCGACCAGTTCGGCTGCGGATGTGAAACGGTTGTTGGAAGGTCTTAATGAAGAGGGGGTCGACGGCCTGGTGCTCGATCTGCGGAATAATGGCGGAGGCAGTCTGCGGGACTGTGTGGATATGACCGGTCTGTTTATTGAAAGTGGGGTGGTGGTGCAGGTGAAGTCCGGTCAGCGGGTTTCGGTGATGATGGATCCGGATGATGATATTCTGTTCGACAAACCCATGGTGGTTTTGGTGAATAAATTAAGCGCTTCCGCTTCTGAAATTCTGGCGGCGGCTTTGCAGGACTACGGGCGGGCGGTGATCGTCGGCGATTCTAAAACCCATGGCAAAGGAACGGTACAGAGTCTGATGCCCCTGGACCGCAAAGATGAAAGTATGGGGGCCTTGAAAGTGACCACGGCCGGATTTTACCGGGTCGATGGACGTTCGACCCAATTGAAAGGAGTCAGTCCGGATATTGTGATTCGCACGCCTACCGATGTAATGGAGCTGGGGGAGGAGTACCTTCCCAATGTATTGCCCTGGTCCTGGGTGGCTCCCATTTCCGGTTTCCCTGCCTACGGGGATTTGCGTGAAACCAACGAAAAATTACTGGAGCTCTCACGTGCCCGGCTGGAACAAAATGAAAAATTTCATTTCTATCAGGACAAGGTCGACCGTCTGGCCGAGCGGGTTCAGCGCCTGGAGGTATCTTTGAACTTTGAAAGCCGTCTGGATCAGATGAAAGCGGACCGTGAATTAGACAAGCTTCAGGACAAAGGTTTGGTGGTTGCGGATGAAAATCCGGATGATGAAGAAGATGAAGAAATGGATGAAGCCGAAATTCAGCCTGAAAAAGATATGATTCTTAAAGAGGGATTGGAAATTTTGGCAGATCTGATTGCGCTTACGGCTTGATGTTCTTCTTCAACGCTTCTTAGGCCCTGTTTTTTGCAGGGCGTTTGAGTTTTGGGTCCTCTGTCAGTAACGGTGCGGAATGGCGACGGGAGAGAACCAGGGTACAGCATGCCGTAAACCGGGTGTGCAGTCTGGCAGGGCGGGTCAAAACTTTCCCTCCAGGGATCACGCCCATTCGCGAAGCGGCCGGGAAGTCCCCATCCTTGAGCCGTCCGCTTGCCGCAAGTCTCGAAAGGAAAATCCCGGAATTGAGGGTATGTCCAAAATACCTTGGTCAGCAGACCTGTGGCCCGCAAGGGGCGGGGAAAAGCATGTGCCCAGCCCGCGCAGGCGCTGGCTGGGCTGAGATTTGGTTCAGCCTTCAGCAGGACAAACTAAAATCATACTCTATGATTATGAGAATATTCGCGGTCTCGGGCAAAGACGATAAGCCCGCAGAAATTAGCGGTTTGCGGCGCGGGAGTCGCGGATCAGGGTTTCGCGAATGGTGGCCATGGACTGCTTGAGCATGCTGTCTTCTTTTTCTTTTTGGGAGATCAGGCGACAGGCATGCAGGATGGTCGCGTGATTTTTGCCAAAAGCATCGCCGATGGTGGGGAGAGAGTGGGAAGTGAGATCGCGGCAGAGGTACATGGCCACCTGACGGGGCAGGGCAATGTTGGCCGGGCGTTTGCGGCTGAGGATGTCGCTGTAGCGAATATCAAAATGATCGGCGACGGTGCGCTGGATGCGTTCCATGGTCAGAGGCGCAGGGGCTTCGTCGTCGAGGCTGTCGCGAAGCAGGCGTTCCAGAGATTCATTATCCAGCACCCGGTTGGTGAGGGATGAAAAGGAAGCTGCGCGAATGAGGGCGCCTTCGAGGCGGCGCACATTGGCCGCAATGCGTTCGGCGATAAAGTGAATGACGGAATCGCTGACCTCGATATTCATCATTTCCGCTTTTTTGCGGAGAATGGCCATGCGGGTTTCGAATTCCGGCGCGTCGATTTCGGTAACCAAGCCCCATTCGAAGCGGGAAACCAGACGGCGTTCAAGACCGGGAATTTCCGTGGCGGGTCGGTCACAGGTGAGCACAATTTGTTTATGACCGTCAAAAAGGGCGTTAAAGGTATGGAAGAACTCTTCCTGTAAACGTTCTTTGCCGGCGAGGAACTGCACATCGTCAATCAGCAAAATATCCACATTGCGGAAGCGTTTTCTGAACTGGGGCAATTTTCCGTTCTGGAGCGCGTCGATGTATTCATTGACGAAGCTTTCAGAAGAAAGGTAGCACACCCGGCAGGCGGCATTGTTGCTGGTTGCAAAATTTCCGATGGCCTGCATCAAATGGGTTTTACCGAGTCCCACACCCCCATAGAGAAAGAGGGGATTATAGGCGCGGGCAGGCTGTTGGGCGACGGCCATGGCTGCGGCATGGGCAAAATCGTTGGAGGAGCCGACCACGAAGGTTTCAAAAACATAGCGCGGATTCAAACTGGCGCGGTCACAGGCCTGGGCGCGCTGTTGCTGGCGTTTGGCGGGAGAGGGAAGGACCTCTTCCTCAGGTTCCGACGGGGTGGGGGTGAGCTGATAAGATTCGCGGGCATCAGAGCGCAGGCTGGGATCCACGATCAGGGAAAATCGAATTCGGTTTCCGGTTACGGCCGCAAAGGCATCGGAGATCATGGGCACATAGTTTTCTTCGAGCCAGGTGGAGTAGAAATCGCTGGCAACCCGCAGTTCGAGATGCTCTTCGTCGATAAACCGACCGGGCTGAATCACCGCAATCCAGCGATCATATACGTCTTCAGTCAAAGACGACTTGAGCAATCCGCAAACTTTCTGCCAGAGATCATGTTGATCCATGATGGCAGGTTCTGTTTCTGTGGTATGATATTTACTCTCTTTGCTCAACGATTCACCTATACTCTACAATCCGTTAATAACCTGTACCGAACGCGAAAAATCAGTTACGGAGAGCTTAAATTCCACCGGATCGATCCGGTGGGGACGCCCTCCAAGGAACTCACCTTAAACTGATTCTGGGGGCGTGGACAAGCTGATTAAATCCAAAGAAAGAAAGAAAAAATCTTACTACTACAGGTTGTGGTTCAGTAAAAAATAAGACACAAGATAAAGAGAACGCATCTTTTTGTTAAAATTAAACTTTTGTTTTGTTAGCGAGTGTGGGCCGTAATATTTTCAGGAGCATAAATGGTATGAAAACATCAAAAAACCGAATGAATTTACTATTAGTTGGGGGAGGCGCGGATGCGGTGAATGTCCGGTATGCCTGCGGTTTCACCGCACCGGATCCTTTCCTGTTTCTTCAGAAGGGCGCGGAACGGCATTTATTGGTCTCGATGCTCGAGTTAGGCCGGGCAACGGCCTTGGGAGAGGGCGTTCACTGTCATACGGCTGATTCCCTGGGTTTAAAGGCCGCGGCCAGAAAGAGTTTGGGAAAACAGGCGGCGGGACTGATCAAACATCTGGGGTTAAAACAAATTTCGGTGAGTCCGGTTTGTCCGGTAGGTTTGGTGAAGGATCTGGAAAAGGCGGGGCTTCGGGTGCAGGTGATGCGCAAGCCTTTGTTTCCTGAACGTTTACTGAAAAATGAAGAGGAAATTCGGCATTTGCGCGCAAGTCAACGGGCTGCGGTTTCGGCCATGAAAGCCGCTTTTGATTGTATTCGTGAGAGTCGTATCGATAAAAAAAACCGTTTGTTGCAGGCGGACGGGTCGCAGTTAACTTCGGAGATTCTCCGCCGGAAAATTGAGGTTGTATTGTTGGAGGCGGATTGTGTGGCGGAAGAAATTATTGTGGCCGGAGGGGATCAGGGGGTTGATCCGCATGAACGCGGTCATGGGCCCCTGTATGCAGGGCAATGGATTGTATTGGACATTTTTCCGCAGTCCAAGGTGTCGGGCTATTGGGGGGATATCACCCGCACCGTCATGAAGGGCCGCCCCAGTCCGGAACAGAAACATCAGTACCAAACGGTGTTGAAAGCGCAGAAAAATGCGCTTTCCCAAGTAAAACCGGGGGTGAGTGGGAAAGAGATTCATGAAGAAATTTGCCGGCAATTTGTGGAGGCGGGGTTTGAAACCGGTTTGATAGACGGGGTGCCGCAGGGGTTTATCCACTCTACGGGACACGGCGTTGGACTGGAGATTCACGAAGCGCCTTCGGTAAGTCCGCTGGGCGGCCCTCTGGAAGTGGGGCAGGTCATCACCATTGAGCCGGGGCTGTATTATAAAGGTCTGGGCGGGGTTCGAATCGAAGATACGGTGGTGGTAACTGAAAAGGGCTGTTCCATTTTAGCCCGCTGCAGCAAGGATGCCGGGTTGTGAGCTTTTTCGTCGGGGCCCTGTGGATTCCGGGTGGGTTGATGCTTTTATGGTGCGGATTGCAAGCCTATGGCAATCGTCTTATTTTCCGGCGGTCCCGCACTTTTCGCGCCAAAAAAGAGGATACCGCATTAACGGTTGAAGATCTGGAGTTTTGTGCGGAGGACGGCACCGCTTTGCACGGGTGGTGGTTCCCGAAGGCGGAAGCGCGGGGGGCACTGCTGGTTTGTCACGGCAATGCGGGAAACGTTTCTGACCGTTTATGGATTCCTGAAGATTTGCAGGATGTGCCCCTGCATATTTTCCTTTTTGATTATCGGGGCTATGGGAAAAGCGGGGGACTGCCGAGTGAGAAAGGAACCGGGTGGGATGTGCGGGCGGCCTACGAAGTGGTCAGGGAAAAGGTGAAAGGGGACTTGGAAAATCCGCCTATATTTATTTATGGACGCTCTTTGGGCGGGGCCGTGGCATTGCAGGCTGCGGAAAGCCTTCCCATCCGGGGGTTGATTTTGGAGAGTACCATGACCTCGATTTTGGATGTGGGCCGCCGCTGTTATCCCTGGTTGCTTCCGAGGCTGACCTGTCGCCATCCTTTTCGATCGGATTTACGTATTGCCGCGGTGAAAGCACCGGTGCTGATGGCGCATTCTCCGGAAGATGAAATCATTCCGTTTGATATGGGGGAGGCCCTGTACCGGCGGGTGCCGAATCCGGGCGGGTTTTACCGCTTAACGGGAAGCCATGCGGAGGCGGGGTGGCAAACGTCGCCGGAATATGCGGATGCGTTTCGGGCCTTTATTTTGGAGAATCTCTGAGCAAACGGACGGGATAATAAAGCTGTTGGTGCTTATGGGATTGATGGCTTGCCTGCTGCGGGCGATGAAATGAGTAAGTTTATGGGGGGGCGAGTCGTAGACCCACGGCTGTCCTGCTTGTGAAAAGGGGTGTCAACGGCTAAAGAAGGGCCCCAGCCCCCGTTCGCAGGAAAATTTCACACCCAATGGGCAATTTGGATTACGGCCATTACCGTGATGAGGACGATATAACTGACTTTGTCTTTGAGGGTAAACAGGATGGGGTCGTGTGACATTTGTCCGCGGAAAGTCACGAGCCAAAAGCGTCCGATCCAGAACAGCATCAAGGGGCAGAGTAACCAGAGGTAAAGTGGAGATTTATATTGATGGATCATCTCGTCACTTTTCATGTAAAGCGCCAGTACCAAAACCGAGATAAGTCCGGAACCGACGCCTAATTGGCTGATGCAGGGAAGGTCTTGGGTACGATAGCCACGGGTATTTTGTGTGGGAAGGGTGACGTTTTCTGAGGCCATCTGTAATTCCTGCACCCGTTTTGCAAAGGCAATGGATAAAAAGAAGAACAGGCAGAAAGTGAGCAACCAAACACTGACCGGAATTTCACCTGCGACGCCCCCCGCATAGATGCGCGCGACAAACATCAGGGTGAGAAAGACGGCGTCGAGGATCGGAATATGTTTTAACAGGCTGCTGTAAGCGAGGTTCGCCAGCAGATAGGCGAGCAGGACTCCGCCAAACATGGGGGGGAGCAAGGTGAAGGCCAGTGTCAATGCCACCAGGCCCAGTCCGCCGCCAATGAAAGGTGCCCAAGAAAGCGGAACGGTTCCGGCGGCCAGGGGGCGGTTTTTCTTTTCCGGATGTTGGCGGTCGGCTTCCACATCCAGATAATCATTGATCACATAGACCGCGGAAGCCAGAAGTGAAAAAATTCCGGCGGCCACTGCGGTGGTCAGCAATAAAGGCCATTCGCTGATGCGGTGGGCCAACACGACCGGAAAAAACAGCAATACATTTTTAGACCACTGATGCGGGCGCAGCAGTTGTAAAAGGGGGGGGAGCTGGGGAAGAGGTCGGGTCATCTGATGAAATATGTATTTCACATTTATGTACCAGTGAAGGTGTTTCTGCAATCCCCATTCGGCTTTAAAACTTGCCTGAATGGCTTGGGGAGGGTAGCAGGGGCGCATGGATAAGAGCCCTCATCAGACTGCGGACGGAAAACTTTTGAAACCGGTAACGCTGGATGCCCCTTTTTTGAGTGTGGCATTTGGCAATAAAGCACTGTGCGCCCGCAGTGGATGCTGTGTCGGGGTTTGTCCTGAAGGGGCCATCACCTTGGGGGAAGACAAATATCCGGTGCTGGATTTACAGAAATGTACGGCCTGCGGACTTTGTGGGGAGGTTTGTCCGGGTGGCGAAGTGAAATACGGAGAGTTGGCGGAGCAGGTGTTCGGGGAGCATTTTGTGGACCGAGGATTTGACGGTCAGGTCGAAAAAACGTTTGTGGGGTATGCCACGGATGAACGGTTCCGCAAGGGGGGAGCGGGGGGAGGCATGGTGACGGCCTTGTTGCATCACTTGTTGAAAACGGGACAGGTGGATGGATGTTTGGTCACCCGTATGAACCATGAAAAGCCCTGGAAGGCGGAACCTTTCATTGCGACCACTTACGAAGAGCTGTCTGAAAGTCAGGGCTCCCGCTATTCGATTGTGCCGATGAATGCGTTGTGGGCGGATCTGCGTGAGCGGGAAGGACGGTTTGCGGCCGCGATTCTGCCCTGTCAGACCCATGGCTTTCGCAAGCTGCAAAAAGCGGACCCGGAACTGGCCGCCAAAATCCCTTATGTGATTGGGTTGTTTTGCGGGGGATCGCTGGAACCGAACCTGACCACCGAAATGTTGTCTATGCGCGGTATTCAAAAGGATGAAATTAAAGATTTTCAGTTCCGGGGCGGTGATTGGCCGGGGCAAATGCGGGCGGTATTTAAAGACGAGCGTCCTCCGAAACCCCTGCATTATTCCAACTACAAAGATGGTGCGTATAATTATTTCACCTCTTTGTATATGCCGGAACGCTGTCAAACCTGTTTGGATGGGTCGAACGAGTTCTCTGATGTCTCAGTGAGCGATGCCTGGACCCGGAATGAAGACGGCGAGTATAAGTTCAAGGAACACTCCCGATTGCTTATCCGGACCGGTGCCGGGCAGAATCTGATTAAATCGGCTGTGGAAAACGGAGATTTGGAGTTGATCGATGTGACCAAGGATCCCAGTTACTCCACCCACAAAATGCAGACCAAGCGCAAAGGTTCACTGGCTCCCATCCGGGTCGAACGCTGGAAAGCGGCCGGGCGCCCGGTGCCTGAATATGATCGGACGGTGCCCGATGATGTGACCCGAAAAGAAAGGGTGACCGAATTTTTAGGATCGTCGATGTTGCGGGCGGGACGGTGTAAACCTTTCCGCATGGCGGTGATGGGCTTTCTGACTTCCAAATATGCGATACCACTGATTAAATTCAGACTTTGGCGCAAAAAACGCAAGTATGCCAAACGGAAGGCGGCAAAAGCGGCTCAGTAGAAAAGGCTTTTCCCACAATTCATGCAGCTTTACTTTGGAAACTCAGGCCGTCTTCCGCCAATGGCACGCTGGCGGATTTAAGTCTTAAAGTGCCGAAGGTACGGGTCTCTCTCTCTGGAAGCTCCCCCGGGAAAGAGAGCCTTGCTTTCTGCACTCATAAATTTGATGTTCGTTTAAACCCGCCCTCACGGACTGGTTTTTGCAGAGTCATCCCTTCGGGATTCAAGAGGCAGACGCTATCCTGTCCCGATGGTGATCTGCATCTGCCCCCAAAGGTCTTCGGTATCTATGCTTTCAAGTCTTACGCAGATAGCGTAGGTATGGGGGTCTTATGACAGAAGAAACGCCTACTCAAGAATCGGAACGTTTACCGCGCATCCGCGAAGAATCACTTTGCCCCTGTAAAAGCCGCTTGCCGTATAAAGAATGCTGTATGCCGTATCACTACGGACGGAAAAAAGCGGAAACCGCAGAGATTCTGATGCGCTCCCGGTATTCGGCCTTCTTTTTCCGTCGGGTGGATTATTTATTGGACACCACCCACCCGCGTATGCGTACGGCGGCTCTTCAGCAGGAGCTGAAAGAAAGCATGCAGAATATTACCTGGAGCTTTCTGCGGGTGCTCAGCGCTTCCAAGGGCGGGCCGGACGATAAAGTCGGGAAAGTGGAGTTTGTAGCCGATTATTATTTTGAAGGTGAATGTTATGAGCTGCATGAACATTCACGTTTCAAGCGCCACAAAGGTGCTTGGAAATACGTCGACGATAAGGGCTGAGATCTCCCTTTCACTCAAAGGGAGGCTTTAGGTGAAAGTGTCTCCGCGCGGGGGGCTTCTACAGCCCCTTTTCCGGATCGGAGAATCCACCGTTGGCGCGGATGAGTTTTTTGATCCGGTCAATTTTGTCGGCTGACGTCTCCGGTTCGGCCTCCAGGATCACCGTGGCGTGTTGTGAGGAGGATTCGCTATTGTAGTCTTTTTCAACCAATTCTTTGATCATGGTGACCAATTCCGCTTCCGACATGGGATTTGAGTCAAACATGAGACTGCCGTCCTTCATAATGACAATGGGTCGGGGATCTTGTCCGCCATTGTTCACGGTGGGTTCTTCCTGCTGTCCGCATCCAATCAAAAGGCCTAAGGTCAATATGGCTAAGAAATACTTCATGTGTTGTTCCTGTGTTTTCAACGCAGCATCTTTTCCCGGCCTGCTGGGGGTACGACGAGGGGAGAATGGCGCTGGGGGTTGCGATTTGTGTGGGCGCCACTGCAGAATGTGGCAAGTCCGCTGAGGGTATGAATGAGAATCGTGAATGTCAATTGCAGGAGAATACCACTTTTGCCGCAGGTGGATCTCCCGTGAGTGAATGCTTATTTTAAGGAGGATGGAACCGCATCGGTTGCCGGTTGCCCGTCCGGAAAATTTGGATAAAACATGGGAAAAATTTCCATGTATGAGGAATATCGATATGAGAGGGGGAAATAATTCAGGGACATGATGATCCGGTTCCTCGCAAATGCCTCCGCAGAAAATGCGATGACGTATTCAGTATTCGGCGCCAGCGCTTCGGGCTCAAAAGGGTACACGATATATTGGGTGCCTGCTTTTCCCAGGTCCGGAATATTTTCGGGAAGGGAATAGCGGGGATAAAATATGACTCTTTTTATTTGCAGGTCAATCGGTCCCGATGAGGTGATGGGGACGACGTACCAGTTTAAACGTTTGGGTTTATTGGGGAAATTTGCTGAAAAAATGAAAGTGCCGGGTTGATCCGGGGTCTTAAACCGGAAAGCATAGAAAGTTTCTGTTTCCGTTTTTTTGCGCGTGGTTTGTTCAATATCGGTCGCGGTAGGACTTAAATCCATGGAAATAAAATTTACCTTTTTCGGGTCGGTATTGACTTCCGCCAGAGGCAATTCCAAAGGTTTAGCTTGATAGGCTTCTTTTATGTTGATGAAACTGGGGGTGTGGTTGCGTTCGCGATCTTTTTGATAGTCATTGGTGGCGATCCCGGAAGTTTTCGTAAGAAATTTTGTCCGTTCCTGCTCGATTTCTTTGGTGAATCTTTGCTGTTCTCCCTGGGAATATGCAAAGGTAATGGTGAGGGGGAAAACGAACAGGAGTTTGCGAAACATGTTGGGCCTTTGTTTGAAATTGTACACGGGATCTGCGCTCATTGTGCTTCCTGTTTCCAAGAGCGATCTTTTTGCAGAATCCAAGTATCCCTATAGATGGGCGCATATTCTGCATAAAAGGGTCGAGGATAAATTTTAGTAATTACTCGCGTTTTGGGCTCCCATTGCATCCCGAATGATTTTCCTCTGGTCTCTTCAATGCGCATATGAGGCCCCGTTTCCTGCACCTGGAAGGTTCCGGTATTTTTATCCCAGATACCGGTTTCCACATAACGTCGAATGGTGTAGCCCCTGCTGGTGGTTTCACTTTTTGTGACCGGGTCTTTATATACCCATGGCGGGATCTCCTCCGGACCGAATCCTTCTTTAATTTCCCAGCGGTTTCCGCCATCCCCATAGTCTACATCCGGATATTTGGAGGATTCTATCAGCTGAAAGCTCCCTCCCCGTGAATTGAGCCCGGTGGTGACCCATTCCCGTTTTTGGAAGGCGCCTCCTTGCAGGTAATAGGTGACTTCTTTGGATTCGCAGGGATCCAGAGAGAACTCATTGGCCAAGGTGATGATGCGTTCTTCACGGACCTTACCCAACTTCAATGCCTGCTCGATTGTATCCGGAGGCTCCGGAAGTGCTGGCCACACCCACTTTTCTTCAAATTGTTCCTCGGTAGAAAAGGCATCCAGCACCGCGGATAGTTCAGCACTGTCGTCGGTTTCCACTTTTACTTTCTGCCGTTGGGCCTTGATCACTTTGCTCACTTGAAACGCGCCTTCTTCAGAGTAAGCGTAAAATTCCCAGAGGCCTTCACCCGGTGTTGCATCCTCCTGATTCCAAAACCGGGTTTTTAATCTTCCCAGATACGGGCCTTCTTCGTAGTAGCCGTAATATTCCCAGTCAACCCGTCCGCCGGTATAAGACGTTTTTAAAGAAACGGGTTTTCTCTCTTCACTGTTTTCAAACCAACGGTATTCATTTTCGTAGAGTACAGGTTTGTTCCGAACAGGGTGCCGGATGATTTTTTCGGTCATCGTTCCCTGTGCCTTGGATCCTGTTTGCGAAATGGAGATTCTGGGCCCGGTAAAATTGTTTTCCAATATGGAAAACGCATATTTGTCGTTTTCTGCATGATAGTACCAATTCGATTCAGCGTGTTGACGGCCGTATACAAAAGTCAAACACTTCAAAGCGCGCGCACCTGCTTCCGCATCCACCCGTTGTATTCTTTTTTCCACTTTGGCCACCCAATCACGGGGAACGGCGTAAAAGCCATCCTTCCTTTCCAGATTTTTATCGTCGAGTTCGTAAATGGCCGTCCACAGGGTGTCCTCATCTTTCTGAATGACGTTTAACAGATGAAACGGGGTTTTGATTTGTTGGATATTCCCTTCCGAATTCCGCAAAACTTCGATTTTAAGCTCTTCCAGGGTATAAATTTCCTCTTTGGCATCCCGGATATGAATGATGTCTCCTATTTCTTTTCCGGTGGTGTCGCCGGCCACAAAACGGACTTTTCGTATGTCTCCATAGGTTCCTCTGATGGTCGCGTCGACATATGCGACTTCCCCTTGCGCCTCCTGAGGTTGCCCCGATGCGTCTAAAAGTTGAAGATGAAAGTAGGGGGTTCTCTGCTCATGTTGATCCGCTTGGAAGGTGATTTTGCGGTGTTTGTAATCATAGTGGGGGGCCATGGCTGCGGTCGGCTTCGTTAGCATGTAAACTTCCAAACTTCCGGGGTTTTCAGCCGGCCGCTGAACTTTCAACAGAGACATGGCCGCAAACAACTTGACACTTTCATGCTTGTGTTCATTTCCAACTATGGTCCGGCTTTCGGGAGAACTGATACTCACGCCCACAAATCGATCCAACGGCGTCCCCCGGGGAAAGATCATCAGTGTCATAATTTGGGTGGCCTGCAGGACGGCGGGCAGAAGGATTACACTGCAAAAGAGCAGTAGCGCGAAAGGGCGGTGAATTCTGGAAAGCATAGTTTTTTTTGGGGGGGAAATAGCTGGGTGATGGGAAAACCTTTTCATCTGAATGATGTATCCAGAGAAAGGAACTCTCAACTGAATTACAGCGGTCGATCGAGGCCGAATTTCCGGTTGAGCTCCTGTTTGTCCATGTGCAAAAGGGTGGGGCGGCCGAAAGGGGTGGTATAAGGCATTTGGCACTTGGCGAGCGTTTTAAGCAGGCGGGTGCATTCAGCCGGTGATGGATTTCGACGCGAACGGGCGGCCAAATAACAACAGGAGCGGGCGAGGCGGTCCCGCAGTTGCTTGGGGGTGCTCAGTTTGCCGGCCTGGGGATCGGTTTCCATGGCCAGCTCTTTGAGGGTACTGGCGGGATCGGCGTCTCCCATCCAAGCGGGCATGGCCTCTACCAGAAAGTGGTTGCCGCCAAAGTCGGCGAGTACAAAACCGAGGGCTTGCAGATCATCTTTGCGTTTTTCAATTTGTTTGGCTTCCTGCGGGTCGCAGGCCACGGTTTCGGGAACCAACAGCGCCTGTGAGGCCACCTTTCCTTTCTCCATATCGGTCCGGGCCTGCTCGAACAAAATACGTTCGGTGGCGGCGGAGGGATTCATGATCAACAGACCGTCTTCGGTTTGAAACAGCGCGTACCGGTCGCCGGTGTTGCCGAGATACACCGCATCTTTCCAAAGACCGGGCTCCTGATCGGCCGCGTCGGTTTGCGGGAGCGGGTCCGTGGGGGGAGGCGGCGGAGGGGCTGCGGGTTGTTCGGGGCGTGCGGTCTGTGGAGGCAGGGGGGGGAGAGGCGGATAGTTTTCCGGTGCAGGCGGCAGTTCGGGTTGTCGATGTTCCGGATGAAATTGGGGGGCCTGCGCCTGCGGCGGTTCGCAGGGCGGGGGCGGTTCGATTTCGGCCGGGGGCCCGTTGGGTTGTAACGATTCGGTGAGAGCTTTGATCAGGCAGTCCCGAAGAAGTTGGCTGGGGCCGAAGCGGACCTCCCGTTTGGTGGGGTGCACATTCACATCCACCCAGTCTGCCGGCATATCGAGATGCAAAAAACAAACCGGATGACGCCCTTTGGGCAGGGTGTCGGTATAAGACTCGCGGATGGCGTAGGCCAGAATGGGGGCGGTGGCCGGCCGGCGGTTGATGAGGCATACCTGATCCCGCCGGTCACTGCGGTGGAGGGTGGGCAGTCCGGTGAAGCCGTGGATTTTCAGTTCGCCATGCTGAAAGGAAACAGGCTTCAAATTTTGTAGGACTTGGGCGCCATGCAGATCTGCGATCCGGTCTTCAAAGCGGGCCTGGACCGGGTAGCGTTCCAGTTCGCGCCCATCCACTTTGAGGATGAGTTGAATATCCGGATGGGCCAGGGCAAATACCCGGAAGAGGCTGCGGATGTTGTTTAACTCGGTGGATTCGGTGCGCAGAAACTTCCGTCGGGCAGGGACGTTAAAAAAGAGGTTGCGCACCTCGATACGGGTGCCGGCGGGGCAACCGGTTTCTTCGACATTGCGTAAGGTGCCGCCTTCAATTTCCAGCCGGGTACCGCTCAACTGGTCGGCCGGGCGGGTGGTGAGGATAAAGCGGGCGACCGACGAAATGGCGGCCAGGGCTTCGCCGCGGAAGCCCATGGTGTGGATGTGCTCGATGTCATCCACGTCCCGGATTTTACTGGTGGCATGCCGTTCAATGGCCAGCAGGGCCGTATCCCGGTCCATGCCACAGCCATTGTCGTTGATGATCACCGCTTTACGACCGCCCTGAAGCACTTCGACTTCAATGCGGTCAGCCCCGGCGTCCACGGAATTTTCTACCAATTCCTTAAGCACCGAGGCCGGGCGTTCAATCACTTCACCGGCGGCAATTTTGTTGCAGACGTGATCGCTCAGTACCCGGATAATATTGGCGGGTTCAGCGGGCATATTCAACCGAACGGGTTTCCCGGATCACGGTCACTTTGACTTGACCGGGGAACTGCACTTCTTTTTCGATGCGGGCGCTGATTTTGCGGGCCAGGTGGAGGGCGTCCTCATCGGAGACCTCTTCCGGCTGCACCAGTACCCGAAGTTCCCGGCCCGCCTGGATGGCGTAACTGCGGGTGACTCCTGGAGAGGCATTGGCAATTTCCTCCAAGTCTTCAAGCCGCTTCAAATACTGATGGGTATTTTCATTGCGGGCACCGGGGCGGGCGGCGGTGATGGCATCGGCAGCCATGGCCAAATGGGCGTAGACGCTTTCCGCTTCCACTTCGCGGTGATGGGCGGCCACGGCATTCACAATGAGCGGTTTTTCTCCGTATTTCTTGATAAGATCTCCGCCGATAATGGCGTGGGAGCCCTCCACCTCGTGGGTGAGGGCCTTGCCGATATCGTGAAGCAGACCAATTCGTTTGGAGGTTTCGATGTCCAGTCCCAATTCTGCAGCCATGCTTCCCATCAAATGGGCCATTTCGAGACTGTGGTTTAAGACATTTTGCGAATAGCTCTGGCGATATTTCAGGCGTCCGAGGGTTTGGATGACTTCCGGATGGATTTTACTCAGACCCAGCTCGAATACGGCGGATTCACCGGCTTTGCGCACGGTTTCCTCCACCTCCTCCCGAACCCGGGCGACGGTTTCTTCGATGCTGGAGGGATGTATCCGTCCGTCTTGAATCAGGCGTTCCAGGGCAATGCGGGCAATTTCACGGCGCATGGGGTCAAAGCTCGAAAGCACCACCATTTGGGGGGTGTCATCGATCATGATATTTACCCCGGTTTCCGATTCGATGGAGCGGATATTCCGGCCTTCTTTACCGATAATGCGTCCCTTCATTTCCTCTGAGGGAAGGTGAACCGAGGTGGTGGTGACATCGAGAACGGTTTCCGCAGCGTAGCGTTCGATCGCAAAGGTAATGATCTTTTGGGCTTCGGATTTGGCCTTGCGATACATTTCCTGTTGGGACTGACGAATAAACTGGGCGGATTCCTTTTGGATTTCGTCCTCCAGTTTTCCGATCATTTCTTTGCGGGCCTGCTCGGGTGTCAGTCCGGAAATTTCCATTAAACGTTGCTGCTGCTCATTGAGGAGGGCCTCAAATTCAGCTTGTCGTGCGTCCAATTGATTTTTTTCGTCGTCGATTTCCTGCAAACGCGATTCGAGCAAACGTTCCCGGTCGTCCAGGGTGTTCGATCGGGTATCCATGAGCATTGCCCGCTCATGGTGCTTGTCCTCCATTATTTCCAGTCGCTGTCGCCGTTCTTTAAACTCCAGATCAAAGTCCTTTTGGACTTTATTTTGCAGTTCTTTGGTTTGTGCCCGGGCTTCACGCAGCAGGACTTCCGCCTTATGACGGGCGGCATCCAGCAGATCTTCTGCCGAGGCCTCCCCGTTGCGGCGGGCAACTCTCTGCACGTGCCAGTTCCAAAACCAGCCCAATGCGGCGGCAGCAAGCGTGGTAAACCATGCTAACCACCATTCTACCATATTTCACCTCCATTTCCGCGCGGTTGGTAGATCCGTGCGGGGGTTGTTGTTTGATTTAAGAGAATTCAATCTACGCGCAAATCATGAGGATTGAAAGTAAGGATTCGATGAAAACGATATTTGACGGGGGATGAATGAAAAAGGGGGGCGGGATCGCCGTCGTCCCACATGCATGAAAGGCGGAAATACCCGGATCCCATCCGTTATTTTCGATCCATTCTCAGCCCTTAGCCTTTCGCCTTCTTCTCATGCCGGGAAATGAGTAAAATACACCCCTCGTAGAGAATATAGAGGCTGCCGCCCATCATAACCTGTGAAATGGGTTCCGGAGGGGTGAGGAGCATGGCCATGACCAGCAAGCCCACCAGGACCTGTCGACGGGATTTCCGAAGACTGTCGCTGCTGATGAGATCTGCATATCCGATCATCAGCACGATGAGGGGCAATTGGAAGGCCAGACCGAAGCCCATGATCAGTTTGAGCACAAACGCAATGTAATCTGTGAGGTAAATCCATTCTGTGGTGGTGCCCATCCAGTCATTCAATGCAAAAATCAAAGTTTGTAGCGCATAATGAATGGTACCCATGTACCCCAGCGCACCTCCGGCAAAAAACAGAACCACGGCGGCCCAGGAAGATCGGCGGACCACTCTTTTTTCGTTGGCATGGAGACCGGGAAAGATAAATTGGGCCACAAAAAAGACGATAAAGGGAGAGGCGAGGAGGAGTCCGCCCCAAAACATCACGGAAACAAAAACTTTGAAACTTCCCATCACTTGAGGAACCACCAGAAAGGTTTCCGGATCCACCCCGAGTTTTCTCAGGGGTTGGTAGAGGAAGTTGAGAATTTCCCGCATGTAGATCACTGCGGGGATCATGCCGAAAAAAATGGCCATGCAGGAGCGCAGAATCATTTTACGGAGATCTTCCAGATGGTCCAGAATGGACATCGACGCATCAGTTCGCATCACTTTTCTCCGTGGACTCAGAAGGGGTTTCGGGCTGATCGGGATCGGGAACGATGCTTTTGCGTTCGACGGTGTGTTCGCGGGTACTTTCCTCCCAGTCCAGGCGGGCTTGGTGGAAAGGTTCCCCTGCATCATTAATTTCCCGTTGGATCTCTTTGGAGATTTGGCGCAGTTGTTCAGACCAGCGTCCCAGGGTGCGCAGGGTGCCGGGAAGCGATTTTGCTCCGAAAAGGATGAGGACCGCAAGCAGGACCACCCCCATTTCCATGGGGGATCCGCCGAGGGCATTTAAGAAGGAGAGTTGAAAGAGGTATGACATCTAACTTGAAATTAGCGGAAAATGTGGAATGATCCAGTAAGTTTCACACCAAGTTTATTTATGAACACATTACCTATGCTCGCTTTCACACCCGGACCTACCGAACTCATCATTGTTTTGGTCCTGATTTTAATTCTTTTCGGTCCTAAAAAGTTGCCGGATCTCTCCCGTGCGATCGGGAAAAGTATTGGGGAATTCAAACGGGGCCGCCGCGAAGTGGATGAAGAATTGAAAAGTCTCAAAGAAGAAGACGAAGCGGAAGAGACGAAACCGCGAAACGGTAATCTGGGTTAAAACAGTGAAAACCCTTTATCTACTCCGGCATGCGAAGTCTTCCTGGAAAGACAGCGATTTGAAGGATATTAAACGCCCTTTGAAAAAACGTGGGCATTTTCAGGCGGATTTGGTCTCTGATCATCTCTCTTCTTTGGTGCCGCCTCCCCAGCAGGTCCTTTGCAGTCCGTCGGTGCGCACCCGGGAAACGCTTCTGTACTTTCTGGAGGTCTGGCCTTTAAACAGGGAAGAGATCCAGTATCAGAAATCGCTTTACCTCGCAGATAAGAAAACACTTCTCGAATCTGTTCAGGCACTTCCGGCTGATCGGGATATTGTCTTGCTGGTCGGGCACAATCCGGGATTGACCGATTTTGCCCAGAAACTTTTACAGGCTGAAAGCGAAGAGTTGAGTGCCTTGCGGACCAGTGCGTTTTTGCAAATTGATTTTGATGTTGAGCGTTGGGAGCAGGTGCGTCCCCATACCGGAAGTCTGAAGCTGCACTTGAGTCCGAAAGATTTGGAGGGGTAGTCTCGTGGAGGTCATTCGGGATCCGCAGCAAATGCAAAAGCGGGCAATGGGCTGGCGGCGGCAAGGCGTTGTGGTGGGGCTGGTGCCCACCATGGGGTTTTTACATGACGGACACCTGTCACTGGTGCGGATTGCCAAAGCGAAATCGGATGTGGTGGTGCTGAGTCTGTTTGTGAACCCCACCCAGTTTGGCCCGAACGAAGATCTCGACCGTTACCCCAGCAATATCCAACGGGATTTGGAACTTTGTGAGCAGGAGGGGGTGTCGGTGGTGTTTATGCCGGATGCGGATGCGGTGTATGCCGCCGATGCGTCGGTGTTTGTTCAGGAAGAACAGCTTTCGCAGGGACTGTGTGGCCTGAGCCGTCCCATTCATTTCCGCGGGGTATTAACGGTGGTGGCCAAACTGTTTAATTTGGTACTGCCCGATCTTTCGGTGTTTGGGGAAAAGGATGCGCAGCAAATTCGTTTAATCCGCCGTATGGTGCGGGATTTGAATTTTCCGATCAAAATTATTTCCGGTCCGATTGTGCGTGAAGCGGATGGGGTGGCCATGAGCTCTCGTAATTCCAATCTTGATGCCGCATCCCGGGAACAGGCGGTCGTGCTTCGTAAAAGTCTGCTGGACATCCAACAGGCCGTGAGCTCGGGTGAGTGCTCGGTGGCGGCCTTACGAAAAAGGGCCGATGGACATTTGGCGGATACACCTCTGGGCGCGTTGGATTATTTGGAGTTTGTGGATAATGAAACGCTGGAGAGTGTGGCGGAAATCGGGGAGAGAGCGGTGTTGCTGGCCATGGCTGTACAGTTTCCGGGGGCGCGCCTGATTGATAATATTGTATTAGAACGCGGAGCACAGGCGGCTCTTCAGGCTAAATAAACCGTTCTGCCTGCGCGGGGTCCGGTAAGGGACAGCTTTCGTTTTTTCCGAACCATTGATAGCGGTGACGGGATATCCATCGGTAAACCGGTCGGTGCATCCAGCCGGGTAAATAGCGGCATCCGTAAAACCAGCGCCAAGGCCAACGCAAATATTTGCAAATTCTGAAGGCGGCCTCGGATCCGGTATAGGCTTCACGGTTTAGTATCAGCACCATGGCATCGATCGTCGGGGGGAGGGCAAAGGCCCGAAGTTGTGTTTGTCCGGTTTCAGATTGCAGGGAGCTGAAACGTAATTCCGCGAATTTTTCATGGCGCAGAATAAAACGCACCGAGCGCTGACAGAGCGTGCAGGGACCATCAAAAAGCACCAGCGGGTGCTTGCTCATGGGGAAGAAGGCGCCGTTTTGGCGGGTGCCACAACCGTGTGTCCTGAATCGGTCATGGTCCGTTCCAACAGTTCTGCCACCAACCAGAGGACGACCAGAAGGACGAAGAAAGGAATCATTTGTTTGAGAACTTCACGAAGCATTGTAGGATGAGTGTATCATGAAATGGAGAATTTGCGAATGAGAATTTTAGTTGCGGGCACGGGTTTTACCGGGAGCCGGATTTTGACGGCCCTGCGGAAGTCGGGCCATGAGGTGCTGGGACTGAACCGCCGCGGAGAAGGTTCGGGGATTTTGGCCGGGGATGTGCTGGTTCCTGAAAGCTTAAAAAAACTGAAAACACTTCCGGCTTTTGATTTGCTGATTTCAACCTTGTCCGGCTCCGGTCAACGAGATCCGGAACGGTATCGGTCGATCTATGTGGACGGTCCCCGCCGGATGATGGACCAAATGATTTGGCGGGGAGCCCCCCAGGTTTGGATGCTGGGGAGCACCGGTGTCTACGGGGTGGGGGACGGTCGCTGGGTGGATGAAACGACGCCCGCCGAGCCGGTGCACCGTACCGGTCAGGTACAGGTCGATGCGGAACAAGCGCTGCAGGCCCATTGTGACCAAACCTGTGTCTTGCGGTTAAGCGGATTGTATGGTCCGGGCCGGACCCGATTGATTCGGCAAGCGCTGCGCAAACGGCCCTTTTTGAAACCGGAGCTTTGGGCGAATCAGATTCATGCGGATGACGTGGCGGGTCTGGTTGCCTTCTTGGTGGACAGAGAAACCGCGCCGCCTACCCGCTTGCTGGTGAGTGATTGCCAACCCGCCCCGCGCAAAGAAATTTTTGAGTGGGTCCGCAAAGAAATGAATCTTCCGGAAGGGTTATACGATGAAGATCATCCGGTGCGGGCCGGTGCGGACCGCGGGAATAAACGGGTGGACAGTTCGAAGATGCAGGCGTTGGGGTATAAATTGAAGTATCCCGGTTTCAGGGACGGGTTGGGGGAATTAATGGGTAACTTTTGATCCGCATCCTGACCTTATGCCTCCTCATTTTGCCGGGAATGGCATTTTCTCTTGGGAGTATCAGTATGAGGATGGGTAAGACGGGGAGGAAGAAGATGGACATCACCTTCCAAAAGAAAACCCACTTTCCGCGGTTTGCGGAAAGTGGGGCGGGAACGTTCTCTTGATGAGAGCGCGGGGATTAGCCCACTTGATGCATATGTACATCCTGCTGAGGGAAGGGAATCGAGATGCCTTCTTTGTCGAAGCGTTTTTTGATCTCTTCCGTCAGTGCGAATTTTACCGGCCAGTAGTCGGCGGTATTGACCCAGGGGCGCACCACCAGATTGACGGAACTGTCCGCGAGCTCGGCCACCCCAATGGTGGGTTCGGGTTCGGGCAGAATTCGGCTTTCTCCGGCCAGGATGTCCTGTAGGGTTGTTTTAACTTTATCCAAGTCGTCGCCATAGCCGACACCGACCACCAAATCGATACGGCGGGTCTCATTGGCGGAGTAGTTGGTGATGTTTCCTCCGGTGACCGAGGAATTCGGCACGATGACTTTTTTGTTATCGCCGGTTTTTAATTCGGTATTAAAGATGCCGATTTCTTCGATGATGCCGGCGACGCCGCCTGCTTCCACAAAATCCCCCACTTTGAAAGGCTTGAAGATGATCATGAGAACACCGGAGGCGAAGTTGGCTAAAGATCCTTGTAAAGCCAAACCAACGGCCAAACCAGCAGCACCCAAAATGGCTACGAAAGAGCCCGTGGGAATGTCTAAAGCCCCCATGGCTGAAATAACCACAAAAGCCATCAGGGCTACATAAGAAACACTGGCGGTGAATTTCACCAGTGTTTCGTCAATTTTGGCATGACGCATGCCTTTTGTGATGAGGGATCTGATGATGCCGGCAATAATGCGGCCGATTAATAAAATCGCGAGGGCGGCTAGCACTTTGGGGCCAAAGGCGATTGCCAGTTCTTTAGCGCGTACAGTCAATTCTTCCATTTTTGATTCCTGTTATAGGGGTTATATTCGAGTATATAAGTTGCATATAGGCGATAATGGCAGTTTAGAAAGTCATATTTTAAGAATATATGATTTTCAGAGCTATCTTGTTGACTCGGAGGGGCTGAGTTGTTTCCTCTTTAAGCTGACATGCAAATACAACCTCGTCTTTTTGTGCTGATGAGGATGGATCTTCGGTCTGGAAGCGCTCAGTGCTCGACCGTCATTTAGTTATGCGCGCCACGTTTGTTGGTGCATCCGTTTTCGATGGCCTCTGCAATCTTGCGGGAATTTCTTTGGACGAGGAATTGAACCCCAGCCCCTTCCCAGGAGAAATGATGCCGCTAACGAAATTTTCACTTTTATTCCTTGCCACCGGTTTAGCGGCTTTATCCGCAGCTGCGATTGAAATAGGCGATTTTGAAATCGGCGGGGCCATTCGCGCAAATTATATTTATGGAGATTACAGCCCCAGTGGAGGGGACGAGGCGCAGCGGGGAGACAATGGAGGCGATTTCGAGCTGGATGTCTTTCGCATCAATCTTGATTATGAAAAAGGTTCGTTTGTGGGCAAAGCGGAATACCGCTGGTATAACGGCTACAATTTTTTGCATACAGGTTGGGTGGGGTACAATTTTGAAGACGGTTCACAAGTGCAGGTGGGACTTAACCGGGTACCGTTTGGCGTGGGGGCCTATGGGCCGGCGAACAGTTGGTTTTTTGATCAGCATTATTATGTGGGGCTTTCGGATGACATGGATGTGGGGGTTAAATACACCCGGAGTTATGATCATTGGGTTGTGGCGCTGGCGTATTACCTCCGGGCGGAAAATAGTTTTGTGGGCGCTTCCGAAGAGAGTGCCCGCTATAGTTACGATATTGTGGACAACGGCTCTCCCTACAGCCACTATTCGGAAGAGCATCAGTTTAATGTGCGGATGATCTACAAAACGCTACATGAAACCCTGCCGACCGATGTCGGGATTTCTTTGCAGTGGGGACAGTTGGCCGCCGATGGTGAATTTGCGGAGGACAGTGAGGCTTATGCGATATCCGTCCACAGTAAAACCCTCTATGAAAATTGGACGCTGATGCTTCAGTTGACCCAGTATGATTATCAAGCGGATTACAAGGAAAGTGCTGCCGATGAAAACGGGATCCCGCTCGATGATGATTTGATTACCATGGGCGCGTATGATTTTGCCTGGCCGGTGGCGGGCAAAGGGCTGATTCCTTCGGTGGCGCTGAGTTACAAGATGACGCCGGAGATCGAATGGATCGACAGCATTACCTTTTATAATGACTATTCGGTGATCCTTAAAGATGCAGACGGGTTGAACGACTCCGGTTTGAATGTCACCGGCATGGCCATTGCCCGTGGTGGTTGGTATATTTATGTCGATTATGCCGTTTCCAACGGAAACTATTTTGTGGGGGACGAAGGCGATGTCTACGGGGACAGCTACCTGGACTCCACGGTGGGGGATTTTGGTGCAAATGCCAACGATGAATGGAAAGGCCGTTTTAACATTAACTTTGGCTACTACTTCTAGGGGGATTTCATGTCACTTATTAATATTCAGGGGTTGTACAAGGTCTTTGGTCCGGATCCGGATCGGGTCTTTCCGTTGCTGGAGAAGGGACTGAGCAAAGCTGAAATTTTGGACAAAACGGGCTGTACGATCGGAATCAATAACGCCTGTTTCGAAATTGAACGCAAAGAGGTTTTTGTAATCATGGGACTTTCCGGAAGTGGAAAGTCCACTGTGATTCGTTGTCTGAACCGTTTAATCGAACCCACCCGCGGGATCATCGAAATTGACGGCGACGATGTGATGAAGATGGACAAGGAGGCTTTACTGGCCTGCCGCCGCAAAACCATGTCTATGGTATTTCAACACTTCGGACTGTTACCGCAGCGCACCGTGATCCGCAATGTGGAATACGGTTTGGAAGTCGCGGGAGTGGACAAAGAAACCCGTCGCGGGAAAGCGCTGACCTCTCTGGAACTGGTCGGGCTCAAAGGGTACGAGGAAAGTTTTCCTTCCGAGCTGAGTGGGGGCATGCAACAACGGGTGGGCCTGGCCCGCGCGCTGGCCAGCGATCCGGAAATCTTATTGATGGATGAGGCGTTCAGTGCGCTGGATCCGTTAATCCGTGCCAATATGCAGGACGAATTACTCGAGTTGCAGGCCACGATGCACAAGACCATTGTGTTTATCACCCATGATTTGGATGAAGCTTTGAAAATTGGCGACCGGATCGCGATTATGAAAGATGGCGAAGTGGTGCAGGTGGGCACCCCGGAGGAGATTCTTTCTGCGCCGGCAAATGATTATGTTGAGGCTTTTGTCGAGAATGTGGATAAAAGCAAAGTGATCACGGCTGCTTCCGTGATGCGGAAACCCCAGACCATCACGGTTCCGAAAGACGGACCGCATGTGGCGGTCCGGGCGATGGAGCGGGCGGGGATCTCCAGTATTTTTGCGGTGGATAAAAACCGTCAGTTTCAAGGTCTGCTGTTGATTGATGACGCGGTAAAACTGGAACGCGAAGATGCCAAGGATGTTTGTGGCGCCTTGCAAACCGATCTTTATGTCGCGGATCCGGATACCCCGGTGGCGGATTTGCTCTCCCGGGCGATGACTGCAAAATTTCCGATTTCGATTTTGGATGATCAACAACGTTTAAAAGGTATTGTCGATCGTGCAACGGTACTTGGAGAGGTGTTGGGGGAAGGGCATGAGGATACAGCGACGGTGCCCTTGGAGGCCGTGCTTTCTGAAAGCCAACAAATAACTGTAGAGGAGGGGGACCATGAATAAAATTGAAATAGGTGACGGTTTTGAGTCGGTGATTGAGTGGATGACGGACAACGGGGAAGTTGTTTTTGACGGTATTGTGACAGGGGTTGAGTTTGTCTTGGACCTGCTTAAATGGATCCTGCATTTTCCGCCGGCGTGGGTATTAATTCTCCTTGCCGGTTTGTTGGCCTGGCGGGTGAGCGGAAAGGGATTGGCGATTTTTAGTCTGGCTGGTTTTTTTCTGATTCAGAATTTGGGTTTTTGGGAGCCGACCATGGATACTTTGGCGCTGGTCATCACCGCAGTGCTGATCGCATTGATCATCGGGGTGCCGCTGGGCATTGGGTCGGCCAAAAATGAAACGCTCAACCGGGTGGTGCGTCCGGTTCTGGATTTTATGCAGACCTTGCCTGCCTTTGTCTACTTAATACCGGCAGTACTGTTTTTTCAATTGGGTGAAGTGCCGGGGGTGATTGCCACGCTTATCTTTGCGTTGCCGCCCTGCGTGCGTTTTACCGGTTTAGGGATTCGCCAGGTGCCGGCGGATATCCATGATGCGGCCATCTCTTTCGGATCCAGTCCGCGTCAGTTACTGTTCAAAGCCGAACTGCCGGTCGCACTTCCCACCATGATGGCGGGGGTGAATCAAACCATTATGCTCGCGCTCTCCATGGTGGTGATCTGCGGAATGATTGGTGCGGGGGGACTGGGAAACGAAGTGCTGAAAGGCATTACCCAAATGAAGATCGATCTCGGATTCGAGGCAGGGATTTGCATCGTGATTTTAGCTATTTTTCTCGACCGTATCACACAGGAACTCGGAAAGTCCGGACGTTCTGAACCACATGCTTAATTACGAACAACAGGAAAACATATGAAAAAACGACTCAAGAATTTATCCCGAACCGCCTTGCTGGGGCTGGGCCTCGCTTGTGGCTTCAGCGCCTGTAGTCCGCAATCCGGCGGTACGCCGGCCAAAACCGCAAAGCTCTCCTACGTCAATTGGGCTGAAGGGGTGGCTTACACGCATCTGGCCAAAGTGGTGCTGGAAGAGAAACTCGGATACGAGGTGGAAATTACATCTGCGGATGTGGGGCCCGCCTATACCGCGGTAGCACAGGGCAGTCACGATGCCTACATGGAATGCTGGCCGTCTCTGCATGCGGATTATCTCGAAAAATTCAGTGAAAAGCTCATCGACCTCGGTTCGGTTTACGAAGGCGCAGAAACCGGTTTGGCTGTTCCCGCCTACGTAACCATTGACACCCTGGAAGAGTTGAAAGGGAATGAAGAGAAGTTTGATGGCAAAATTACCGGGGTCGACGCCGGTGCCGGCATGATGCAGAAGACGGAAAACGAATTAATTCCGGCCTATGGATTGGATATTGAACTGCTTGCCTCCAGTGGACCCGCCATGACTGCCGCCCTTAAAGATGCGGTGGAAAGTGAAGAATGGATTGTGGTCACCGCCTGGAAACCCCATTGGATGTTCGGTCGTTGGGATCTCAAATTTCTTGAGCAGTCTGAAGACAAAGTGATGTGGAAGAAAGACAACATCAAGATCATTGGCCGGGCCGGAATACAGGAAGACAAACCTGAACTTGCGGCTTTCCTTCAAGCCATGTTTTTCACCGATGCCCAGCTCGCGGACCTGATGCTGAAAGTGCAGGAATCAGACGGGGACGTGGAAGAGGTTGCCCGGCAATGGATGAACGACAACCCCAGCGTTATCGACGCTTGGCTTCCGGAAATTGAATAAAAATTCATGCAGAGGGGGATTGACTCTAGGCGATTTCCCGTTATCTATCTCTCCTCTGCTTACACGTGCACCCGTGGTGGAACTGGCAGACACGCTAGATTCAGGTTCTAGTGCTCGCAAGAGCGTGGAGGTTCGAATCCTCTCGGGTGTACCATTATTTTAAAACCTCCGCTTCGGCGGAGGTTTTTTTATTGGGGAAAATCGTAGTGTTTAAACAGGGCCTGGGTGCCGAGGTTTTCGAATCCTTTGGCTGCCAGTGATTTGTAGAGGGTTTTGGCCAGGTCGAGTCCGGGTGTTTTGAGTGTCATGGCTTCGGCGGATTCGAGGGCCAGAGTCATGTCTTTGATGAAATGTTTGATATAGAAGCCGGGGGCGAAATCACCGTCGATCATTTTGGGGGCTAAATGGGATAAGGACCAGCTTCCGGCCGCGCCGGTGGCAATACTTTTTAATACGGTTTCCGGATCCAGTCCGGCTTTTCTTGCGTAGGCGATGGATTCGCAGACGCCCATCATGGTGCTGGCAATGGCAATTTGATTACACATTTTGCAGTGCTGACCTGCTCCAGCCCGGCCCTGATAGACGATGTTGCTCCCCATTAATTTGAACAGAGGCAATACCTGCTGAAATATTTCAGCTTCTCCACCCACCATGATGGAAAGGCGGGCTTCCCGGGCCCCGATGTCTCCTCCTGAGACCGGGGCATCCAGGGCGGCTCCCCGGTGGGTGAGGGCGGCTTCGGAAATTTGTTTGGCAAGTTCAGGGCTGGAGGTGGTTAAATCAATGAGGACCGTACCCGGTTTCATGTTTTCGATAATCCCTTTCGCTCCGAAGTAGATTTCCCTTACATCTTCGGGAAAGCCGACCATGGTGAAGATCACATCCGAGTCTGCCGAAAGCTCCGCCACACTTTCGCACCAGCGCGCACCTTTGGTCAGCAGCCCTGCCGCTTTGGCGGGACTGCGGGTATAGACGTTTAGTTTGTAGCCCGCCGCCAGTAAATGACCGGCCATACTTTGGCCCATGACACCGGTGCCGATAAATCCCAGAATGGTATTTTTTGAAGTGATCATTTTTTTAGTCTAAAGAACCATGGATGGAGCAGGAGGGAAGGGTATCGATGGGGCCCAGGGTATAGGTGCCGCCTTGAGGACATTCAGGTAAGAGGCCTCCTCTGAGATATTCGGAAACATTTGCTTCTGTAACCGCGGCACCTCTGGCCAGCCCATTTTCAATGGCAAACTGATCTTTAGCGGCTTCGAACAATCTCAGATTGTTGATGCAGGATTTGCTTTGCGCCTCGGTGCGGGCCTTCTGAAAGCCGGGGAGGGCAATTGCGGCCAGGAGCCCTCCGGTCATGGGAATTGTCATGGCGGAGGTGCCGGTGTACTGAGGGGACATCGGGTTTTGGTGAATCATGACGGAAATGTTGAGGTTCCCTTCATTCCGGTTTAAGGTGACTTGGGGGATACTGAAAAAGATGCTTTTGTAATAATCGATCATCGGGCCCATCATGGCTTCGGCATTTTCATCTTCAACAAGTGAAAGAATCTGTTTGAAGGATTCGGCGAAGAGTTTTCCGATTTTCGGATCTCCAATTAAAGCAAAGGAGGCCTGGGTGTTCTCGACGGACTTTAAGCTTTCCAAGAGGGGGGCGTCGGTATTGCCCTCCCGGCGTTGGATCAACTGCTGCATTAAATTTTGCGAGGTTGCAATGAGGGTGACCCCTTCAATATTGACCATTTGTAAGCTGACAGCCGTCGATACCGGTACGGGGATGGGGAGGGTTTTGACGGTGATCCCTTCCACTTCGGCATCGATCATCAGCAGTGGAATGGGCATATTTTCCTGAATTTGTTTCACCAGATAATTCATGATTTCGCCATGGGCATCGGGTAGCATGGCCACCAATCCGGTTTCAGGAATACTGAAGGAAAGGTCGGGAACAGGCAGTTGCCATGTGGCTTGATCATTTAAAGTGATCCCAAAGCTGATGCCTTGCTGGATGCTGTGGATCAACGCATCCAGAGGCAGGTTCATTTTTGCCAGCATGGCTTCACCCAGATCCAGTGCATCCAGGGCTTGAGGAAATACCGCGAGTTCTTTTTTAATCTCCTGCTGGAGGAGAGGCGCATTGAAGGCGTAGTGGGAAAGGAGCACGGTGGTGTCCGGAAATTGTCTGATGCGTTTGGCCATATCGATTTGTTCTCCGGAAAGATCCCAGATCCATCCTTCGGCATCAGCCCGTTTTTGGATGACGTATTTGGACCGATATCCTCCCTCCGGACGTTCAATGGTGCTGGAGCCGCGGACCAGCATTTCGTTTAAACCCACCCGTTCAGGCAACCCTTTTAATGAGGAAACCGCCCGGGGGCTCAGGAGTTCGGGACTGCCTTCTTTGATCCCCATCAAAATCATGGAGCTGAAGAACTCCACCATGGGTTCGATGGATTTCCATTCGTAAGCGCCGTCCATCAATTGATAGCTGACCCCCCCTGCGTCTAAGACCGCCAGGGTTTCAGCATAAGGCGAATCCGTCGTGACCTCATTAGTGGGGGCGGGCGTTTGTCCGCAGTGGGTGATGAAAAGCAAAGAGGTGAGGAGCAGAATGGATTTTTTCATGGAGGGCTGGGTGGTCATCGGTTGAGAGGGGATCCAATTCTTAAAACGGAATTGCTTATGGAAGCTGTAGGGGGATCAACTTCAACTGCTTGCATAATGCGAGACTGAAATCAAGTCAGCGCTGTCGGAGGGGAGCTATTGGTTTCCGCTCACCTGTTTGGGCCTACCGGACATGGCTTTGGCGAAATTGGCGGGGAGTCATCTGGTGTTTCTTTTTGAACAGGCTGTGGAAGTGGCTCAGGTTGTTAACTCCGACTTCCAGGGCAATTTCGGTGATGCTGAGGTCGGTGGTTTGCAAGAGCATGGTGGCGTACCGCATTTTCTGGTCATTGATCCATTCCACCGGTCTTTTGCCCAAATGTTTGCGCATTTCACGGGCGAGATGTTCATGGGAGCAGCGACATTGTTTTACCAGTCCCTGTACGCCTTTGCGCAAGTTGTCCGGTTCGCGGAACTGGTGTAAGCCCTCCCGGAGCCACACCGGCAGGGTCACATGTCCCAAGTCCAATTCCAGGGGGAGGAGGATGCGGGAGAGGGAGGCGAGGAACCATTCTAAATTAATAGAAGAGCGACTGCTGAAAATAAGACTGTCAATAATTTGATTAAATTCACGCATTTGCCCTGATGCCAATTCCAGGTCAAATGGATGGGTATCTCCGGATTTCCAGACTTCGTCGGGAAAGGCGCCCGGGTGTCTTTGTCTGAAAGCCTCCACCAAATCAAATTGCAACACGATATTGATGAACGCAGGGTAGTGTCCGCGGGCATCCTGTTTGAACCCATGGGCGTGCTCCGGGCGGATGAAGTAGAGGTGATGGCGTTCGAGTGCTTCATCGCTCTGAATTAATTGATGAATACCACCGTCCCCGGTGGTGAAAAAGCACTCGTAAAAATCGTGGGTGTGCATCTCCCATGAATTCCATTTCGGACGGTTATCACGGGTAATCCTTAAGGCTTCATCGCGGTAAAACTTTTTAAATTCGTTATAGTTCATGAGAAAGTGATATCAAAAAAACACATAAATTAGCAGGGAAAATTGCAAGTAGTGCCGATAAAGCTCTGGTAGGATTTGCCTCATGACTGATTCGCAACCGCATTTTTCCAGTAACGTTTCGTGTTCTGCTCATTTATTGCCTTGGGAGGATGCGCCCGCCGGGGATCGTCCTGTGTGGCGCTCTTCTCAAAATCCTATTATTCCCCGTTTCCCGCTGCCGGGTTTCCATTCGGTTTACAACTCAGCGGTGGTTTCCTGGAAAGATGGATTTGCCGGAGTTTTCCGGGTGGAGCATTTGAACAATGCCTCTTTTTTACATCGTGGGTTCAGTCAAGATGGCGTTTCCTGGGAAATAGATCCTGCTCCCATTGCTTTTCAAAATGAGAATTCCGGAACCCTGCCGGTAAAATCCGGATATGATCCGCGGCTGTGCAAAGTGAATGACGACTATTTGGTGACCTGGTGTAATACCGCTCAAGGAGCGACCATTGGTTTGGGTCGCACCCGGGATTTTGAAAATTTCAGTTTTGTGGGGGATTGTTTTCTTCCTTACAACCGCAACGGGGTGATGTTTCCCCGCAAGATCAACGGCATGTATAAAATGCTGTCACGTCCCAGTGACAATGCGCATACGCTTTTCGGGGATATTCATTTGAGTGAAAGCCCTGATTTGATTTACTGGGGCCGGCACAAGCAAGTGATGAAAGCCAAAACCAATCCATGGGAAAATGTCAAAATTGGTCCGGGTCCCATCCCTATTGAA
This sequence comes from Kiritimatiellaeota bacterium B1221, assembly GCA_029269125.1. GTDB lineage: Bacteria > Verrucomicrobiota > Kiritimatiellia > SS1-B-03-39 > UBA6053 > UBA6053. The sequence continues at coordinate 82,319 of JARHXX010000004.1, forward strand.
ACGCCCGACGGCTGGTTAATGATTTACCATGCGGTGCGTGGACTTTGTAACGGTTTCTCATACTCCATGGGGGCGGCCTTGCTGGATTTGGAAGATCCTTCAAAAGTCATTGTCCGCGGGAAAAATTTTCTAATGACACCTGAAACGATTTATGAGACGACCGGGGTGACTCCGAATGTGATTTTTCCCTGTTCCTGTCTGATGGACGAATCCGATGGACGGCTGGCGATTTATTACGGAGCGGCGGACACCTGTCTGGCGCTCTGCTTTTCAACTGTTGAACGTATTTTAGACTATATCCAATCCTAAAAGGACACCCCCTATGAGACACCTGATCCCGTTGCTATTTTCGATTTGTCTGTTCACCATCACTCAGGGGGCCGGTCCGGTGGCTCTGGGGGATTGGGGGCGCATCACTTTGCCTGACAACTATGAGTTGAATCAACCCTTCACCGCCACCATCGAGGTTCTGAAATCTGATGCCAGCGGTAAAATCTCATTAAGTGCGAACTGGATGAAACCCGGCCGTCAATTCGGCGGCTTTCTTCAGTTTATCGGCACCCAGGATCTGTCGGGTCCCGGGACCTATACGTTTAAGGTGAACATCAAAAGGGACAAACCGAATTTGGAAAGCCTCTCGTTGTCGGTTTACCTTTCTCCGGACGGAGACTGGAAGAACCGTACCGCTTCCGGGACTGCAAATTTAAGTAAAAAAGAATCTGCCCCCAAGAACAGTATGGAAACTCTGGGGGAAAAATCGGAGCAGACTCAGAAAGCGTCTCCCTTTTCAAGGAAGTCTTCGGCTTCCGTGGCGACTCTGCAAGCCGGAGGATTTGCGGCAACTCCGGGGTTTGAAGATGTGTTTGATCCCGGATGGCCCAAACGAAAAGGCAACTGGCAGGTGGCGACCTGGAAACAGAACGGCACCCAGATGGGGAAGCAGCGAGCCCAGGTGAATGCAGAGGGGGAATTGGTTTTGACGGTGAAAGCCGGAGCACCCTTTCAGGGGGGATCCATACAAAGCACACGTGAGTTTGGCTATGGCCGCTGGGTGGCCCGGGTAAAAGCGTCGGCAGTACCGGGAGTGCTGAACAGTGTGTTTACCAAAGACTGGGATGACCTGAAAACCCCGTCACCCGATAACGATGGCAATAAAGGTGAGGTGGACATCGAACTGCTCTCCCACACGTATGGCCCCGACAGCGGCGAAGTGCATTTGGCTATTCATTTGAAAGATCACATGCCGCTCTGGCATTTGGATATTCCGTTGGACTTTAATCCCTCGGATGATTTTCACGAATGGGGCTTTGATATCTTACCCGACCGGGTGATTTGGCATGTGGATGGAAAATTTTTGCATGAGTGGAAATATACCCGTAACTTCCGTATCGATCCCAACTATGAGTTTTTCTTTAATGCCTGGACCATGGAAAAATGGATCCAGGGGCCACCCGCATCCGATGCGGATTATAAGATCGATTGGATTCGTTTTTATCCGCTGATTCAATCCGCTCCCGCTCCTGCGCCGGCACCAAGCGATCCGCGGCCTGCGGTTTCTTTGGCCGCTCCTGTGGCACAACCCAAAGTGAATTTGGCGACCTCCGGAGCATTGGCTTTGCGGCCGACGCAACCTGCGAGTCTACAAGTGGAGGTTGGGGGAGGGACCGTGTCGATGCCAAGTGGCCGTTCGGTTTCGGTTCAACCAGCCACCCTTCGTTTTGAGGCTCCGGAAATAAAAACCTTTCAAGCCAAGGGCAAAAAAGGCGAGCTTCCACCGGCTCCGGTAAATCTTGCGAAATACCATAAAGAATGGGAGCCCCCACCCGGGGCATTGTCCATCACTCCCAGATTCGATCGCAGCCAAACTTTAATTCTGGGAAGCTTTTACCGTTACTGGCGTCCTGAAACTTTGGTGGTTAAAGATGCCGGTGGACGTGTGAAAGTGGAAGGTCAGGATTTTTACTTTGATGAAGACTGGGGTGGGGTCTTAAATTTAAATGACGGACTGGGTAAACCCAAAACCGGCCAGTTGGATGTGTCCATTGAAGCGGCCCTGCCGCGAATTGATTTAATCCAGGTGCATCCGAACGGAACCTTGTCGGTGAAGAAAGGGGAAACCCGTTGGGTTTGCCCGGATAAACCGGAGGCGGATGAAGGCTGTGCGGAATTGGCCACCGTCTTTATTGCACCCTGGAGAACTGCCAACAATCCGAATTATGACCGGGATTCGAACGCAGTGGCCGGTGCATCTGAATATGCAATTACCGCCAAGGAGATCTTTCCCATTCATGCGCCCGTGGCGGTAGATCCGGTGAATGCACAGGCACTGGGCCGCTTAAGTGCGAAACTCACCAAAGGAGAGGACGTGAAAATTGCCTTTATGGGCGACAGTATCATGGTGGGCGCGGAAGCATCCAAATGGTATGTGGAAAATGTGGCTTACACCGAGAAGGACCGCACCCTGCGCGGATCTTTTGTGTATCAGTTGCGACAAAAGTTTCCTCATATAAATATCGAACCGGTACATGCCTTCAAAGGTGGGGAAACCATCAAGTACGCAGTGAACGTGTATGATGAAATGGTCGCGCCGAAGCAGGCGGACCTGGTGGTCATCGAGTTCGGGGCCAATGATATGGACAGCTCCGTTTCCGGAAAGCCGAAAAATTCTCCGGAGGAATTTAAGACCTTTGTTTCTCAAATCGTGGATCGTGCCCAGCAGGATGGAGCGGATGTGATGCTGATCACCCCGTTGCCCCGAAACCCCTGGTACAAGAACGGCTTGCATACGCGTCAGCTCGAATATCAGCGGGTGCTCTATGAACTCGCCGGAGAGAAAAATGTGGCGTTGGCGCCCGTGTTCAGTCGTTTTCAGCAGCTTCCCGCCAAGGGGATTCCGGTTTATACCACGCTGCACAACTGGAACAATCACCCCGGGGATCTGGGACATGCTCTCTATGCGCAAGCCATGCTGGATACAGTACTGGCGGCAGGTTCCGACGTTCAATAACCGAAAGTTTCTTAGTAGATTCAAATCTGTAACCCATTAAAATTATGAACGTATCAGAATGGTGTTTTTCCGCTTCCGTGCTTTTATGCGCGATGGTGCTTCCCGCTCAGGAGCAGCCCGAGGGCTTGCCCCGGCGGGACCAAATTGTGTTTGCTGAACAAAAGCTGCCGGCTTTGGCATGGGTGAAAAATCTAAAACCTGCCCCTTTTCCGGTTTACGGGATTTATACCTGGATGGGGGAATTCAATCAACTGAAGCAGGAGATTAAAGAGGTCGGATATAAAACCCTGCGGGTGGGGGGGAAGTATTCCGATGAGAATATGAAAGCCCTGTTTGATACGGGGCTTAATTTTACTCTGCTGGCGCCGGATGGCGGGCGGAGGGACGCCTTTGAAACGGATGATGCCTATATCGAAGCCAGTGTGCAGGCGCTGTCGGGTTTTCTCGACCGCTTCGGGGAAGAGGGAAGTTTTTACCGGGCGTTTCCCGCATACCGGGGGCGGTATATTCCTTACCTGCAATTGCGCAATGAACCCAATTTTCATTATATGTACAAAGCGGGTACGGAGGCGGAGCGGGAGGCGCTGTACGCCCGGCTGGCTCCGCAGCTGATCGAAGTGATCCGGGCAAAATCCCCCCGCACCAAAATCCCCCCGCACCAAAATCATCAATTTTTCCGCCGGAGGTGCCGGGGCGGGGGATATGCGTTTTGTGAAAAGTGTACTGGAGAAAGATAAACGGAACCTTACCGAAGTGGACGTGTTCTCCACCCACCCCTATGTGAATCCCTCGCCTCCCGAACTGAACAAGAAAGCGAGCTGGGGCAGCTATTCCGTTGCCAATTCCCTGCATAGTTTGCGGGAAAATTTTGCGGAGTACGGCCAGGCAGAAATCCCGGTTTGGTATACCGAAGGCGGATGGACGATTTCTCCGGATGAGGGAGGGGCATATGAAGATAAGGGTGACAATGTTCCTTTGATGCATCATGCCGCGTACACCTGCCGTTACTATGCAACGGCGGTGCGTTTGGGTGTTCAGTGTGTGACCGCGATGTTTATTACCGATACTGACGGTTATGCCGGCGGACATTTTGACCGCCAGAATGATTTTGCCTGGCGGCCCACCGCCTTCGCGGTTCAGAACATGATCCGGCTGATGCCCCATCCGAAACTCGAGGGGATTCAGTCGGACGGGGAGGGGATGAATTACATCTACGAATTCAAACGCGATGCCCTGGATGCCGAAAGTCAGATCGTGATCATGGCCTACCGGATCGAAGGTCCGCAAAAAGTGGAGGTTCCGGTCCCCTTTGAAAATGGATTTGTGACCCAGATGCTGGGGAAGACCGAACCGGTGAAGAGTGCAGGCGGAAAAGTATCCGTGGAGATTGGACCCTATCCCGTATATATCTACGGGACGCAGATTCTTCCCTGAGGCGGGTTGACGATGGGAGCTGCCCGGGGACCGGGTGCCTCCCATCGTGGAGCGGGGCAGATTTTATTCCACGACCTTGTGTTTCCGCTTGAGGCGTTCCGCCGCTTCTGCACGGCCGGTGTCCCGCAAGCGTTGCAGATAGGCGGGGATGTCATCACGGGCGTGGAGGGAACCTCCCTCGGCGATGACGGTATCCAGCGGGTCTTCTTTGATATGGGCGGTGGCCATGCACTGCTCTTTCCATTCTGCGAGGATCGTTTTCCCTTTTTGAATCAGGTCCGGGCGCGTCTCCGCGAGGTTCACCTGTTCGTGAGGATCGGCTTCAAGATCGAAAACCATAAAGTCGGGATAATCGTGCCAGCTGTCGTGGTAGGTTTCGATGCAGATATAGTGGTCCCAGCGGGCGGAACGCTGGGTGCACCAGGCCATTTGTGAGAGCACCAAATTTTCACGGTGGGGGGCTTCCTTGCCGATCGTCTCTGCAAAAGATTTCCCGTCCCACTGGCTGAGATTGCATTTCCCTGCCAGTTCCAGGGTGGTGGCAGCGAGGTCGATGTTGTACATCATGCGGGAATCTTCCTGTCCGGCACGACCATCCGTCACACCCGGCCAGCGCACAATCATGGGGATGTTGTGGGTAAACTGATCGGCGGTCTGATGATCGCCGTAAACGTTGAGTTCGCCGAGATTTTCCCCGTGGTCAGCGGAAATAATAATAGCGGTATTTTCATAAAGCCCGAGGGTTTTCAATTTTTGGATAATTTCCCCGACATGCTTATCGGCATAGCTGACGCCCATGTCATACCCGTCAAACATCTTTCGTGCCTCGTGCATGTCGGATATCCTTTGGGGTTGCAGCGCATGGATAGGATTTTCGGGTGGGTGGTTAAACATCCACTGGGGATCGGGTTGATAGCCATTGACTTCCTGGGCGGAGTGGGGGCCGGGCTGTTGCCAGTGCTGCTGACGAACTTCTTCGGTATACCAATCGGGGATCGGCTCCTGTTTAAAGGGATTGGTGAAATCTTTAGGGGTGCGGTAGGGGGTATGAGGATCCCAAACATTCAACCACATAAAAAATGGTTTGTCCTCCTTGCCTTTGCGGTCGAGCCAATCGTTGACTTGGGGTGCGATCATATCCGCGGTTTCCTGACCGCCACCGCCGGTATTATGGATTTCCATAAATCCGGCGTACCAATGCCAGGCGCCATGCCGTTCCGCAAAGGGGGAGAAGGCGACGGTGTGGTAGCCATTGTTTTTCATTTGGCTGGCCCAATTCCGGTCGGTCCAATTGTCCCGAAAAGCCCGGTCTTTCCCGTAGTTAAACATGACCGCACGTTCGCCGCCATGGTTGACCACGCCGGTGTGAATGCCGAAGCGTCCGGTGGTCATGGCCGATCGACTGGGGAGGCAGGGGGCGTCGGGGGTGTAGCAATTCCGAAAGCGGAGTCCCTCAGATGCGATGGCATCGATGTTTGGACTGGTGTTGCGTTGGTAGCCGTAACAGCCAAGATGATCAGGGCGGAGCGAATCAATGTCGATGTAGAGGATGTTCATATTCCTCTGTTAAAGCCGAAATGTTTTTTTATGTCAACTATAGGCGGTGTAAATGCTGATTCCCGGGCGCCTGACGCCATGGGGGAGAACTCGACATCGCTTCGGCTATGATGTGGAGCAGGATGATGAAGAAAAACGAATGGGGGGAGGGCTCTACGGAAATCCGAAACTTCAGCCAAACATGGCCCCGGCATCTTCCACTGCGGGCGGGAAGATTTCCTGCACATCGCCTTCTAATCTGAGGGCGACGTGGGGCATGCCGTCGTGAGCGGTTTCTCCCTGATTGATGATGATATAAGGGATGCCCGCCCGGGCGGCCATAATGGGAAAGGTGGCGGCGGGTTGCACGGACAGGGTGCTGCCGATAGCAATGACCAGATCGGGGTGCTGCATGGCGGCCTGGGCGCGGCGCATATCCTCTTCTCTGAGCATTTCGCCGAACTGGATAACGGCAGGTTTTAAGTACTTTTGGCAGTCAGGGCAGAGGGGGAGTTTTTGGTGTTCTCTCCAGTCGGTATACCAATCCTGGGCCTGATCCTGAAATCCGCAGTGAATGCAAATGACCCCGTCCATTCGCCCGTGGAGTTCGATGAGCTGTTCTTCCGGCGTCCCCGCTTTGCGGTGAAGTCCGTCGATGTTTTGGGTGAGGACCGCCTGAAGCTTGCCCAGTTCATGCAGGCGGGTGATGGCCCGGTGGGCAGGCGTGGGGTTCACATCCTGCCACTGTTGCCAGTCTTCACTTTTAAAGGTCCAGTACTGTTCTCGTTTTTCAGATTCGAACATGAAATCCTGCAAAGAAATTTCAGGCCGGGTTTTCCAGATCCCCTGCGGGCCGCGGTAATCGGGAATACCGGCGCCGGTACTGATGCCGGCGCCGGTAAAAATAACAATCCGTTCGGATTGAACGAGATATTCAAGGAGGGTTTCAGGTTGCTTCATTCGCCAAGTTGTTCTTCCAATAGTTTTTCCAAAGCCTCTCCCCGGGTATTCATGGAAATGACTTTGCCGGCTTTATCCAGAATAAAGATGGTGGGGGTGGCAGAGACCGATAAATGATCCGCGAGAGATTTTTTTTGCTCGGCATCATAAATCATGGGCCATGTTATGTCATGCTTTGCAATGAATTTATTCAGGGGAGCTTTGCTACGATCCAAAGAAACGGCGATGATTTCAAATCCTTTCTCATGATATTTTGCGTAGGCCTCTTTCATGTAGGGCACTTCGGCAATACAGGGCGGACACCAGGTCGCCCAGAAATTGACCATCACCACTTTGCCTTTATAGTCATCGAGTGAAATTTCTTTTCCGTCCAGGGTGGTGCCGGAGAGTTCCGGAGAACTGCCCACCACAGGCTTTCTCATTTGCGCTTTCAACTGGGCATATGCCTGGGCATAAATGGGGCCTTCACCGCTTTCCGCCAATTCTTTGAATGTCTGTAATACTTCTTGAGGAATTTCCGTGTTGCCTTGTTCCATGCTGAACTGGACCAGAATACTTCCGGAACGTAAAAGTTTCTCCGTAGGGATTGGATCCCGGGATTTTTGGTCCTGAAATTGGTCGTACAGTAAATCGAGCATGACTTCTTTTTCACCGCTGAGAAAGGCGGCTTCAATGGCTTTCATGCGGGCGTCATCGATATCCTTTGCCTTGGGGTTATCGGAGATATAGTCAGTAAGATCATCCAGCATGGCTTGGTAGTGCTGTTTGGTGATTTCCGCAACGGAATCCGCAATCAAAGGGATGGCGATCAGGGTGAGAGTGGCTGCCGTTAAGAGGGTTAAAATGGTTTTCTTCATAGCTTTAAATGTCCGGGTTCGGGTTAGAATATATTTCTTATGACGCCCGCATGTGCAGAACCTTACGCAAAAGCTTCGTAAAAAGTCAGTTGCTATGCTTCAAAAAAGCGTCATAAGTTATGTTATGACAGCGCAAGGTACAGCCACGATCATGAATGAAGCAGGGATACACTGCCGACCGTCCACGCATATTATCAAAACCCTTCAGGGCTATGAAGGAAGAATCCGGGTGGTGCATCCGCAGAATGGAGAGAGCGATCTCAGTTCCATGTTGGATCTGATGATGATGGGATTGACTTGCGGGTCCGTGGTGGAAGTGGAAGTGGAGGGGCCGGATGAGGAAGCGAAATTAGCAGAGATTGTGGGACTGTTTGAGCATATTTATGACTTTCCTGATGCAGGAAAGTAAAGAAACGATCGCTCTTTGACGTTTAAGTCTTCGAATTTTACTAAAAGTAAAGCGGAGCTTTGGAGATGCAACTCGCAGGTGCTAAGACTCTGGCTGTCGGCACTGCATCAGGGAAGATATCACCGGGGCGGTGCTGTTTTATAAATGTGCTTTTTATGAGATTCGTATTGGCGTTTCCAATTATGATTTTGCATTTCTATTCGGCAAAAGGTAATGGTTTTAAAAATTTTGATTGAATTCCTTACCCCATGCTAAACATATGATCTACCTTGCCAAATTTCTTTTTGTCTGTGTGCTGGTCCTGTCTCCCAACGCTTTTTCTCAAATTGTAGTGGCGGGGGATGTGAATCCGAGCCCTGCGACCCAGCCGATTTGGACGGTGGGTGGAAATTTGCTGGTTGGAGATATCGGAATCGGGGGCTTAGAAATTAACGATAGCGGTGAAGTGAATGCAATTGGAGTTGTGGCGGCATATTTCGGCGGTTCTGTGGGGTCGATACAACTCAATGGCGGTCTGTTGCGCACCGGGCAGCTTTCGGAAGGCAATGGCAGCGGGATAGTTATTTTTGACGGAGGTATCCTCCAACTCACCGGCAATCAGGCGGCGTTGTTCAGCGGCTTCGAAGCCGGGGATGTCATCCTGGAGGCTGGCGGTGGCACTATTGATACCCAAGCGTTTGCCGTGAGCAGTGGTATTGAATTAGGCGGTACGGGATCGCTGACGAAAATCGGTAGCGGTGTCCTGACCCTGAGTGCCGCGAATACTTACAGTGGCGGGACCACGGTCCGTGAGGGTACGCTCACGGTGACGCATTCGAGCGGCCTGGGATCCGGTGACGTGACCACTGAGACTGGTACGCTGAAAATTATGAATGGGATTACCTTTCAAAATACGATCCACAACAATGAGCTGGGCTTCAGTGAATTTCACGACACCACCTCCGCGGGAAATGCAAACATCACCAACCGGGATGGTGGCATCAGATTTGAGGATACCAGTAGTGCGGGAAGTGCGGTGATCTTAAATAACAGACTCAATTTGTCATCAGGTGACAGCTTTGCGCACTTTTTTGACAACTCTACTGCAGGGAATGCCCACATTACCAATAACGGTGGCCTAACCTCTTTCGAAGGAAGCTCTACCGCAGGAAATGCAACTATCATTAATAATTCTGCAGGTTTTATTTATTTTTTGGGGAATGCCAGTGCGGGAAACGCGAGGATTACAAATAACAGCGGAGGAAGCACAATTATTCGTGGCACGAATAATAACTTGGAAAATGCAAAGTTCACCAACAATGCCGGTGGTATGGTTCATATTGCGCTTCATACGGGAGACGTCACGATTGGCGAAGTTTTTGGCGCAGGAAACATAAATCTGGGTGGAAACAACCTGACTTTGGGCGGACTCAATACTTCCGGTACGATTAGTGGAGTCATATATGATGACGGACTCGCCGGATCGTTGACCAAGAGTGGGACCGGAGTCCTGACCTTAAGTGGCGAGAATACCTATACCGGAGGAACCACCCTCAGCCAGGGAACGCTGCAAATTGGAGATGGCGGAACCACGGGATCCATCAACGGAAACGTCACCAACAATTCCACTCTGATCTTTAACCGCTCGGATGATCTCACTTTTGGTGGTGTGATCAGTGGCACCGGCACTTTGACCAAACAAGGTGCGGGTGTGCTGACACTGAGCGGTGTTAACACTTATGCCGGCGGAACGACCCTTGAGGAAGGGAGCCTGAGTGTTGGTAGTAACGAAAATCTCGGTGAAAATTCCGGCCAATTGGTTTTCGATGGAGGCACCTTGCAAACGACGGGCACGTTCTCGATGGACCGTGCAACGACAATTAATGCCGGTGGTGCTACCTTTAAGGTGGATTCAGGAACGACACTGACCTCAAACGGTTCTTTGAGTGGTTCCGGGATGCTGACGAAAACTGGAGAGGGAACCCTTAAAATTGACACAGTTTCTTCTTCCCTTCATTCCGGAGGCACCCTGATTTCTCAGGGAACCTTGCATCATTCGCGCTCTACAATAAACCGTGCCGGAAACATCACGAACCATGCAACGTTGGAATTCAATGTGGGTTCTTTGGGTGCTAGTTCTAACTATTACGATGTTATAAGTGGCACCGGGCGTTTTGTGAAAAGTGGACTCGGTAGCGTTCGCCTTTATAACGCGAACACGTACAGTGGGGGGACCATTATTTCGGAAGGTACTTTAGAGTTGTCTGACGGGGGAGCCCTTGTGGGCGATGTCATCAATAATGGATCACTCTCTTTTTCTCAAAATTATAACCACATCTTTGCAGGGACCATCAGTGGGAATGGTGATGTCGCGAAATGGAGCTCAAATACCCTGACGCTAACGGGTGACAATACCTACACAGGTGGCACCACTGTGGCTGGAGGGACTCTTTCCCTGGGTACCAATACTGCTGCCGGAACGGGAACGATCACTACCACCGGCTCGGCCATTGATTATGCTCACGGCATTTCGGTTGCAAATCCGATTACGATCAACTGGGGTAGCACGCAACTTCAGGTGCTCAGCGGTCATGCGACCCAATCCGGTGTTATTAGCGAGGCGGGGGGTGCACGTCTGCTGGAAAAAATAGGGGCAGGGACATTGACGTTGAGTGCTGCCAACACCTATACGGGTGGGACGACTCTGAGTGCTGGGAGCTTGGTCATCGGACACAACAATGCATTGGGAACAGGGGACCTGACCATTGGCACAGGGACCACGATCGAAGGCGATAATGCGTGGCGGATTACCAATGATATGTTGGCACAAGGTGATTTTTCCGTGGCGCCACGCAATACGCTACCGGGGCTTTCCGCTCTGGAATTGGATGGAAATCTAGACTTGGGTGCTTCCACCCGGACCATTACCAATACACTTGATTTCAATGTGTTTGAGTTTGGTCAGGTGAACTTTGGCGGGGTCATTTCCGGGGATGCCGGCACGGGACTCACACTGGCGGATATGGGAGCCGCCCCCGGTACAAACGCTGTCTTTTTCCGATTCGATGGTTCGGCCGCAAACACTTATAGCGGTTTAACCACGCTGGGGAGTAACGTCTCACTTGCACTTGCCAAGTCGGCCGGGGTCACTGCACTCAGCGGCAATGCGGTTCTTGGGACTGAATCCGTAATCGTGGTTGAAAATGATGAACAAATTGAAGATAATGCAAACCTTCTCTTTGAGGGAACCGGGCGTCTGCAGGTCGGCACAGGCACGGATGTGACCGAAACGGTGGGCTCCCTTTCGGATGACGGGAGTGGCAATGCCAATATTTCTCTCGCAGACAATGCTGGGGGCAGTACGCTTCGGGTTGGATCAGGAAACTTTACCGGGATAATTGAAGAGGGCGTGGCTGGCGGCGTTTCTGTGGAGAAATACGGGACCGACAGTTTAACCCTTTCCGGAGAGAATACCTATCTGGGAAATACCCTCGTTAGTGGCGGAACCCTGTTGGTGAACAACGCGGCGGGCAGCGCCACCGGAAGTGGTGATGTGCAGGTTCTGAATGGTGCCACTCTGGGTGGAAGCGGTTTTATTACCGGAGAAGTGACCATTGAGAACGGCGCCCATCTGACGGCCGGGAATAGTGCGGGTACGTTGACCACAGGAGATCTCCTGCTGAATGACAATTCCCAGCTTGATTTCGAACTTGATACCCCGGGAGTTGTGGGGGGCGGGATCAATGATCTCATTGTTGTCAACGGAGACTTGCAACTGGATGGGGTTCTCAATCTTTCGGATTTGGGTTCTTTCGGGGTTGGGGTTTATCGGTTGTTTAACTATACGGGAACTTTAACGGACAACGGCCTGTTGTTTGGTGTACTTCCGGGAGTTTACGATTTGACGGTGGAGACCGGTACCGCGAACGAAATCAACTTGTCCGTCATGACCGCTTCCGAACAATATTGGGATGGGGTGAACACCACTCCGGACGGGACGGTGAATGGAGGAAGTGGCATTTGGGATGGAAGCCGGACCAACTGGACAAATACGGCTGGCAATGCGAACGCCTCCTGGGCGGGTGGATTGGATGCGGTTTTCGGTGGCACGGCCGGTACGGTAACGATTGCCGACGGATTTAGCGCGGATGCCGCCCACCTCGACTTTCAGGTTGGAGGCTATGAACTGGAAGCCAGCGGTTCGGGCGGGATAAGTCTCTCCGCACAGACAGGGATCACCACGGCTCCCGGTACCACCACCATCAGCGCCCCCATTAGCGGTGCGGGAAGCCTCGCAAAATATGGAGCGGGCGTTCTGGTTCTCGAGGACGCCAATTCGTACACAGGCGGCACACACTTAAATGAAGGTGAACTGGTGATTGGCGATGACAATGCGCTGGGAACAGGCACCTTAACCATTGAAGACGGGACCATTCTCTCCACCCCTCAACCCAGCGGTTTTTTCCCAATTGCGGGGACCACGGATTTGGCAAATGATATTGTGGTGAATGGTGACTTCAGCGTTCGTCCGGAAGGAAAAGTGATTGTGCTTTCTTCTTTCTCTCTCAATGGGGATATCGACCTCAGTGGCGGTATCCGCACCATCACCAACCTGACTGCTGCCGGTCCACTTCATTTAAATGGCGTTATCAGTAACGGGGGGATCACGCTGGAAAAAGATGCGGGGAACAATTCCGCTTATTTCCAGTTTGGCGGCTCAGCTGCCAACACCTATACTGGAGACAGCACGGTAGGAGAAGGCGTTTCGTTATCGCTCTCAAAAAATGATGATACTACAGCCATTGTCGGTGACCTTTTCATCGAGAATGATGCGACGGTTCAAACGTTAAACGACGAACAAATTGCAGACGATTCTCTGGTTCACTTAGAAGGGAATGCGACCTTCCGGGTCGGTTTATTGGGGAACCAAACCGAAACCATCGGTATCCTGTCCGACGACGGCAGCGGAAACGGTTCGGTTGCCCTTAATGGTTTTCTAAATGGAAGCAGCCTCCGGGTTCAAGAGGGGGACTTTTCAGGTGTGATCTCCGGCGGCGGATATTGGACGACCTCTCTGGAAAAATATGGCAATGGTTTACTGACGCTGAGCGGTACCAATACCTACCGGGGTGGCACGCTTATTAGCGGCGGGCGTTTGCGGATAAGTGACGATGCGAATCTAGGGGATACCGCAGGAGACCTGACCTTTGACGGCGGCGCTTTACAAACCACTGCCAATGTTACCACTGACCGCGATACCTATTTGAATGGTCAGGGGGGCATCTTGAATACGAGAAACGGTTCTGTTCTTCGTCATGAGGGAATGATTGACGGTACGGGCGAACTTTCGAAGCGGGGCAATGGGGTTTTGCTCTTGAGCGGAACCAATACTTATACCGGTCGGACAGAAGTGCTTAACGGACAGATCGCCATTACCGAGGGCGGTTCGATTGACATCCGTTCAAATATTGTCATTGCTCCGGATGCTGCGGATAATGGCAGTTTTTGGGTGAGTGGAGCCGGTGGGGGAGGAATGGCGAAAACCTCCGAAGCCTTGGTGGTGGGAAGAGCTGGTTTTGCTGAAATATTTGTTGACGAAGGGGGAACAGTCGAAGCCAATGGTGTATTTCTTGGGCGTAGAGATTCCGGTTTTGGGTATCTTTTGATCGATGGAGCCGGATCGATGTTAACCGCAACCGCCGGTGGGAGTTTTGATGGTGAAATCAGCATTGGACATCGAGGGGAAGGGCTGATGGAAATTGAAGACGGCGGCAATGTGACTGCTGAAGTTGTGACGGTGGGAACCACCACCCGCGGAGTGGGGGAACTGCTGGTGCGGAACAGCGGATCCACTCTTTTGGTAGAGGATGAGCTTATTATAGCAGACCGGGGGTTCGGTGACTTGTTTGTTCGGGACGAAGCGGTGGTCACTTCTGGAACTGCGGTGATTGGCGCGCAAACAGATGCTGATGGTTTGGCGGTATTGAATAACGGAACCTGGGTGGTTGAAGATAGTTCGATGATCATTGGTCAGGAGGGAGTCGGGGTGTTGGCCTTGCGTGATTCAGGTCGTCTCGATCAGTCCGGCGTGGCGGGGCCGGTTGTGCTCGGGTCGCTTGCCGGCGGGGAAGGGGAAATCGTCATAGGTGGACGCGGTGCGACTGCACGTGCCGCCGGGATCCTCGATGTGTCAGAGATTACGACAGGTGCGGGATCCGGAACTTTGCGTTTGAACCATGATGGCGCGATCTCGCTCACCCGGGACAACACAGATGTAGGTGCTTCAATCCAACTTTCCGGTGGATTAAAAGTGCAGAATCAATCAGGTTTCACCGCGTTTGTTGCTGATAACTCCTATACCGGGGGAACGGAAATCAGTGGAGGGGCGCTTCAAGTTGAAACCAGCTCTGGTTTAGGGTCTGGTCCCCTTGATCTCTCCGGAGGGAGTTTGGTACTGAACACAAGGGTGGGCATCGATGGTGATATTACCTGGAGTGGCGGCAACATGGTAAATACACTCGGAACCTTTACCACAGGTCTCGATACGAATGGAGATTTGTTGATGTTGGGCGGTGGCGAGTTTACGCTCCTGAGCGGGCTGGGATTTCAAAACAAGGTAGAGTATCTCCTCATTGATGCCGGGTCATCCATTACTGCGGCATCTACGGATTTTAGTGGAAACAATTTGTTCAGTCTCGCTCCAGAATTTCGGGTCAGGGATGATAAACTGTTTGTGATTTATCCCGGGGCACTGGTTCTGTCGGGATCAATTTTGCAAAACAGCAACCCCGTCAATATTCCGGTCTATGCTGACTTTGTGGTCAATGGACAGGTGATGACAGGGGATCCGACGGAGAGCAATGAGGTGCGCAGTCTGAAGTTTAATTCTGGCTCCAGCTTGCAAGTGTATAATAATTTGTTGGTGAGTGATGGTGTTTTTGATGTTTCAAACGATACGGGAACTGTTTCCGGTGGACATCTTCTCACCCCCGATGATTTTTTGAAGACAGGAGGAGGTGCCCTTGTCGTCGACAGTGGGGTCACGGTGGGTGGTGACACCCGGATCAACGGAGGCGGTTTAGTGCTGTTGGGTGAGATGAATACGGGGGACGTTTATTTGAATGGTGACCGCTTCGAGATCATTGGAACGGTCAATGCACAGGGAGCGGTTCATTTGAATCAGGGGTCGACGATCGTGAACGGACAGCTTGCTGCGAATTCCGGAGTAAATCTCAACGGAGGCCGTTTGGGGGGAACGGGTCAAATTCAGGGAAATCTGCGTAACATCGGGGGCACGGTTGCCCCGGGCAATTCTATCGGCACTCTAAACGTCAATGGGAACTATACCCAAAGCGCCGGTGGCAGGTTAGAAGTTGAATACGCAAGTGCTTCTGCGCTGGATCAACTGATGGTTTCAGGAACCGCCATTTTGAATGGCACATTAAGGTTGATCAAAACCGGTTCCGGGGTGGCCTACGGGGATTCGGCCCGGTTCCTGTCGGCCCAGGGCGGGATCCAGGGGCAGTTTTCGAATATCAGGGGCCTTCCTGATGGTTTCCGGGCGCGCCAGTGGCGCAGTGGAAACGGGACGAACCTGAATCTGCTGTTCGCACCCTCCAGTTACACTCTGGTGGCGCAGGGTGTGAATCAGATTTCTGTCGCAACGGCCCTGGACGAATGGCTGAAGAGTTCAAATCCTGAATATACGGCGGCAACTTTTGAGTTGGATCAACTCCGGGCCGCAGAATATGCGGGTGTATTTGAAAGCATGTTGCCTTCGCTGTATCCGGCGCTCACGGAACGGGGACTGAACGATGCCTACCATGATGGTCGCAGTGTAATCTCCCAAGCGGTGAGTGCACGCTGGATGCCGCGTCCGGAGGCGGACAGTGACCGTCAGGGATGGCGGTTATGGACCGATCTTCGGGGCGGGTACTCCAACAACAATGTGTTCAGTATGGACGAACAAGGGGGCGTGCTGTTGGTGGGGATGGATCAGCAACTTGGTGAAGATGCCGTACTTGGATTTTATCTGGGGGGACAGGATATTGAATCCGACACGGGCGGGAACCAAGTTTCATATGATGGAGAAGGGGTTCGTTACGGTGTATACGGCAGTTTGGGTGTGGCAGAAGCAGGCTATGTTTCGGTGGTGGCCGGGGGTGGTCAGACGGATTATGACAGCAAACGCGTGCTTCCCTTTGAGCAAAGTACAACCGCCTCACCGGAAGCTTCGGATTGGTTCACCCGGGTGGAAGCGGGCTGGAAATTTGATCTGGGTGTGAGTCTCACGCCGTTTGTGGGGTGGCAATATTCTGAAAGCACGCTGGATGCTATCACGGAAGAGGGGGATTCGGTGTTTGCCCTCTCGGTGGAGGACAGTGAAAGGGTTCGAAACGAAGGTTATGCCGGTTTCGAGTTGGCCAAAGCCATTGCATATAATGATTCGCCTTCCATCCTGCGTCCTTTTGTGCGGGTGTTGATTCGCTCAGATTTTTCTGATGCACCGGATGCGATGGCGGCCCGGCTGGATCAGGGGAGCAGCGCTTCATTTGACTATCAGCCACAGACAGCTGAAACCGATGGGTTGGAAGCCGGGACGGGGATTCGTTGGATTCATCCTGAAAGCGGTTGGGGGCTGAATGTGGGTTACACCGGGTTCTTCGGGGATGATCATGATAACCACATGGTGAATATGGGGGTATCCTACGGCCGGTGATGTGCAGGCGCAACGGCCCTGCAATCGTTATCGAAATCAAAATCGCAATCAGCATCGGATGATTAAGCTTTTCTCGGTGTCCCCGTGTGAAAAAAAATGACGGTTTGTTTTGGTTTTCTCACGGATCCACGGGGGCACGGGGAAGAAGAGTGCGGATCTCCTATGAACCATCGGCATCGATTTCCCGTTGTTTGGTTTTATTTTAGTCACCAAAGGGTGCAAAAGGAAGCCCCGCCTTATCGCCATGTCTTCGGCAGGGAAACCCTGTTGTGGAATCTCTTTTGAGTACATGGTGTACAACCCGGAGCGGGTGGTGGGGGAGGAGGCTAGGTTGTGGGTGTTTGTGATAACGGGTTGGTTGGGTGGATGCTGAAATCGGTTTTTTCGCGGAGGAATCATGATGCATCCACCAGAAGTAATTAAAAGGAATGCTGCGATCCTGGCTCGCCTTGGGGGACGGATTGCTGAACGTAGACGAGGGGCAGCCGGTTTGGGTCTTAAGTATAGGGGAGAGGGAGGCTAATCTCCCTGCTTTCAAGCTTGCAAAAAGTGGTTTTATGCCTCATAGAATTTCGCTCTCTTACTGGAAAACCCTGTTTTCCCGCATTTTTTTAGAACGCCCTAACGCCTTAATGGACCAAGATTATGAGTAATGACCTTAGATTGACCCGTAATATCGGGATCTCCGCCCATATTGACAGTGGTAAAACCACTTTGACAGAACGTATTCTTTTTTACACCGGAACCATTCATAAGATTGAGGAAGTTCGTGGTGGAGGCGACGGTGCGACCATGGACCACATGGAATTGGAGAAAGAAAAAGGGATTACCATTACCTCTGCGGCGACTACAGTTGCCTGGAAAGATAACAAAATTAACATCATTGATACGCCGGGACACGTGGATTTCACGGTGGAAGTGGAACGTTCCCTGCGTGTATTGGATGGTGCGATCCTGGTTCTTTGCGGCGTGGCGGGCGTTCAGTCCCAGTCCATCACGGTTGACCGTCAGATGAAGCGCTACAAAGTACCCCGTTTGGCTTTCATCAACAAATTGGACCGTACCGGTGCCAATCCTGAGAAAGTGACTGCGGATTTGTGTGAGAAACTCGGTTTGAATGCGGTTATGTTCCAGTTGCCGATCGGCATCGAAGGTGATCTTGCCGGTGCGGTGGATCTGTTCACCCGCAAAGCGTATTATAACCGCGGTGACCGCGGGGAAATCATTGAAGAACTCGACGTACCTGCCGACATGGTGGATGCGGTAGAAGAAAAACGTGAAATCATGATGGAAGCGGTTTCCATGTTTGACGACGCGATCATGGAAAAACTTTTGGAAGGCGAAGAGCCCACCCCTGAAGAATTCCACGCCACCGTACGTAAAGCGGTTATCGCCAATGAACTGGTGCCGGTTTACATGGGATCTGCTTTCAAAAACCGCGGGGTTCAACCCATGTTGGATGCGGTAAGCCGTTACTTGCCCAGCCCCCTGGACGTGAAAAACTTCGCCAAAAAAGTGGGTGCGGAAGATGAGTCCGTTGAATTGCTTCCCAAAGCGGATTTACCCATGGTGGCCATGGCGTTTAAGATTACCGACGAAACTTTCGGTCAGTTGACCTACACCCGGGTTTACCAGGGCACCCTGAAAAAGGGCATGACCATGGAAAACACCCGTACCGGCAAACGCATCCGTCTGGGCCGTTTGTTGCGGATGCATTCTGATGACCGTGCAAACATTGATGAAGCCTCTGCCGGGGATATCGTGGCGATGGTGGGTGTGGATTGTGCTTCCGGTGATACCTTCACCGACGAAGGTGTGGACCTGACTTGTGAATCCATGTTTGTACCCGAACCGGTGATTTCGTTCTCCGTTTCTTGTCCCGACAGTGGGGACTACGAGAAAATGTCCAAAGCGCTGCAGCGCTTTATGAAGGAAGATCCGACGTTCCGCGTCCACACCGATGAGGAATCCGGCGAAACCATTATCAGCGGGATGGGCGAACTTCACCTCGAAATTTACATTGAGCGTATCAAGCGTGAATACAAAGCCCTGGTTGAAGTTGGACCTCCGCAGGTGAACTACCGTGAAGCGATCACTGCGCCGACTGATTTCTCTTATACCCACAAGAAACAGTCCGGTGGTTCCGGTCAGTTTGCGGTGGTCATGGGGAATGTTGAGCCCATGGAAGCCAACTCTGAAGATATTTATGAGTTTGTGGACCAGATCAAAGGCGGTAACATTCCGAGCGAATATATTCCGGCTGTAGATAAAGGATTCCAAGACGTGATGAACGAAGGTCCGTTGGCCGCTTTCCCGGTGGTAGGGGTGCGTGCGAACCTGACTGACGGAAAATACCATGACGTTGACTCCAGTGATATGGCTTTCCGTATCGCGGCCCGTAACGCGATGCGTGAAGCGATTCGTAAAGCCAGTCCCAAAATTCTGGAACCGATGATGAAAGTGGAAGTGGAAACACCCGAAGAGTATCAGGGTTCCGTGATCGGTGACTTGAGTTCCCGTCGGGGAATCATTGGATCCATGGATGCCCGTGGGGATGTGAATGTGGTAAATGCCTCTGTTCCTCTGGCCGAAATGTTTGGTTACTCTACCGCGCTGCGCTCGTTGACCGCCGGTAAAGCGACATATTCCATGGAGTTTGAAAACTTCACGCCGGCGCCGAACAACATTGCCAAAGAAGTGATGGAAGCCCGGGCTGCGAAGCTGAAGAACGACGACTGAGTCTCAGGACTTCTTTCGAGATAAAAAAAGGTTCTCCTTCGGGAGAACCTTTTTTTATCTTTCATCGAAATCGGAATTACTCAGGCGTTCGGCTGAGCATCCACCAAAGTTGGGGCCATTCCACATTCCCGGTATTGGGTTGATCGGGTCCGGGGGTACTGCGCCCCCTGCGGACCATGGAGCTGAGATCGTCCTGCAGCTCTTTCACAACCTCCGGATATTCTGCCTCAAGGTTGCGGTTTTCCCCGATGTCGTCCTCCAGGTTGTAAAGTTGTACGGGCGGGAGTAAATGGTCATCATCTTTCCCGGGGCGGGGCCGGCTCCATCCTCCTGATCCCGGGCACATTTCGAACTTCCATTTTCCTTTCCGGATCGCGAATGCGCCAAAGAAGGAATGGTGCACGGTGGCTTCCCTGACCGGTGCTTTGGCCTCGCCCTGTAAAAGAGAGAGTGTGCTCACGCTGTCTACGGCTTCATTTTCGGCCAGGGGCACATTCAGAAAGTCTGCACAGGTTGCAAAGAAATCTGATAAACAAACGATTTCATCTGTCGCACTGCCTGCCTGGATGACGGCGGGCCATTCCATAATCAGGGGAATGCGGTGCCCCCCTTCATAGATGTCAGCTTTATGCCCCCTGAAAACGTGGCTGGGGTTGTGTCCATATTCGGCCAGCTTCTCAAAGTCGGCCCGGGGAGAGCATCCGTTGTCAGACGTGAAGACGATCAAAGTGTTTTCCGCAGTTCCTGAATGGGCCACGGCCTCGCGGATCTGCCTGACCGTATCATCCACCATCAAACAGAAATCGGCGTAAGGATTGAGTCCGGATTTCCCCTGAAACGCCGGGGTGGGCAAAATCGGGGTGTGAGGTGCTCCGATGGGGAAATACAGGAAGTAAGGTTTTTCCGATTTTTTGTGGTTCTTGATATAATCCACCGCCCGGCGGGTGAGCTGGGGCAGGCAGTCCATGTGATCAAAATCAGGGGCGATGGGACCCGGACGCCAGTACGCCTGGAAATCATCATTTTCTTCAATCATCCGGTCGGGGACTGCGGTGGGGTGGCGGTCCCGGATATACACATACGGGGGCATATCGGGGCTGCCGACCAGACCGTGAAAACGGTCGAATCCGCAGTCGACAGGGCCACCTGTAATAGGACCTGTATAATCAATATCTTCCGGTTTCGGACCGGTTTTGGTCCAGTTCCAACCCAGATGCCATTTGCCGATGCAGTTTGTCTCATATCCCTGGGTTTTCAAAAAACCGGCAACCGTGGGCATGTCTTTTTCAATTACCGGTTTGTCGTAGCCAAAAACAACCCCTTCTTTTAGCCAGCTTCGCCAGTTGTAGCGTCCGGTGAGAATGCTATAACGGGAAGGTGTACAGACCGCAGAGGTGGAGTGGGCATCTCGGAAATACATCCCGTTCGACGCCATTTCATCCAGATGGCGGGTGTGAATTTTTGCATCCGGGTTCAGGCAACTGAGGTCGCCATAACCCATGTCGTCTGCGAGGATGTAAACAATATTAGGTGCTTCGCGGCATAAAGAATTTTTCATACCCACAAGGGCTATGTTAATTCATTTTAGCTGCCAAGTTTGAATGCCCTGCTGAACGCACCCAGGTTTTGGTTATGAGTAATGACCCTTTTTCGGACCGTCGGTCCAAGCCCAGGCGGTTTTGAGGATCATGTCGAGGTCTTTGTATTCGGCTTCCCAGCCGAGGAGCTCTTTGGCTTTGGCGGGGGCGGCCACCAGCTCGGGGGGATCGCCTTCGCGGCGTTCGCCGATGACCACGGGGATTTCTTTACCTGTGACGCGTTCGGCGGCGGCGATGAGCTCTTTTACGGAAACACCGATGCCGGTGCCGAGGTTGCACTGGAAGGATTCTGCGCCTTCGCTTAATTTATCGATGGCGAGAATGTGGGCACGGGCGAGATCGTTGACATGGATGTAGTCGCGGATACAGGAGCCGTCGGGGGTGGGGTAGTCGGTACCGAAAATGGTGATGTGTTCCCGGGTGCCGGCGGCGGCTTCGAGCACCAACGGAATAAGATGGGTCTCGGGGTTGTGGTCTTCGCCGATTTGTCCGTCCAAACTGCAGCCGGATGCGTTGAAGTAGCGTAAAGCCGCGTATTTAAGTCCGTAGGCATGGGAGAAATCGGCCAGTACCCGTTCCAGCATGAGTTTGCTGGCCCCGTAGGGGTTGATCGGATTTTGCGGGTGGTTTTCGTCGATGGGGACGTACTGCGGATTGCCGTAGGTGGCGCAGGTGGAGGAAAAGATGAAGATTTCCACGCCGTGGTCACGCATGGCATCGAGCAGGATGATGGGGGCTGCCAAGTTGTTTTGATAGTATTTGGAAGGTTCGGTGACGGATTCGCCCACGTAGGCGTAGGCGGCAAAATGCATGACCGCGCCGATGTTGTGCTCCGTGAATAATTTATCCAGCAAGGGCCGATCACCGAGGTCGCCTTGGATGAAGGTCACTTCGTCGTCGACGATGGCTTCGGGGTGCCCGTAAACCAAGTTATCCAGTACTACGACTTTTTTGCCGTTGGCGACGAGTTGACGAACGGTGTGGGAACCGATGTATCCGGCGCCACCTACTACGAGAATTGCTTGGTCTTGGGTCATAATTTGTTTCCTTGCGCTTAAATCCTGCTCTTACTTTTTATCTTAACCGCACGCATAATCTACCGGAAGAGATCAGATTCAATTGGGACGGGGCGTACGATTAAGATGATGAGAATTAATTTACTTCAATAATGGAGGGGTCGTAATCGGCCGGAGCTTCGAATCCGAGCAGATTAAAGATACTGGCGGCCAGAGAGCTGATCCCCAGACCTTCCCGATCGGCAATTTTAATGTTGTGATTGCCATCCGGATCGTAGAAATAAACCGGCACCGGATTGAGGGTGTGGGAGGTTTTTGAGGCGGGGGTACCGTCTTTACCGATTTTGATGGATCCGTCTTTGTTGTGATCGTACATTTCATCGGCATTGCCGTGGTCGGCGGTGATCACCAGGATCGCACCACATTTTTTCGCTTCTTTCATCAGGCGACCAATGCTCAGGTCGGTTGCTTCGACTGAAATTTTCACGGCTTGCAGATCGCCGGTGTGCCCCACCATGTCGCCGTTGGGGTAGTTGATGCGGATCATGTCGTGTTTGCGGTTACGCATGGAGTCGAGCACCACGTCGGTGATTTCTCCACATTTCATCCAGGGGCGCTGGTCGAAGCTGACATTGTCGCCTTGAATCTCCACATATTCTTCCAGCTCGTCATTGAATTTTCCGGAGCGGTTGCCGTTAAAGAAGTAGGTGACGTGCCCGTATTTCTGGGTTTCGCTGATTGCCAATTGGCTTAATCCCGCATCGGCGATGTATTCGCCCATGGGGTTATCGATTTGTGGGGGGGTGACCAGAAAGTTTTTGGGAATACCCAGTTCGGCATCGTACTGGAGCATGCCGACAAAAAGGACATCCGGAACCTGTCCGCGGTCAAAGCGGTCAAAATCTTCGCCCGCATCAAAGGTTTTAGAGATTTCCATGGCACGGTCACCGCGGAAGTTAAACAGAATGACGGCATCGCCGTCTTCGATTTTTCCGACCGGAGCGCCGTCACGGGTGATGACAAACTCTTTCAGATCCTGATCCAGCACTCCCGGGTCGTCTGCGCGTAACTGAACGATGGCATCCTGGGCAGAAGTGAACTCACGTCCCTGCCCGTGTACATGGCAATTCCATCCGCGCTCGACCATGGGCCAGTCGGCGTCGTATCGGTCCATGGTAATATAGAGGCGTCCGCCACCGGAGGCGATGCAGTAGTCTGCGCCGTCATTGTTCAGATCTGTCATGACATCTTCGATGCGCTCGACATACCGTTCAGCGGAAACCGGATCCACGTCGCGACCATCCAGCAGGGCGTGCACGCGGGCGGTGGGGAGCCCTTCTTCATGTGCTTGTTTGAGCATGGATTCCAAGTGGCGGATGTGGGTGTGAACATTTCCGTCAGAAAGCAGGCCCATAAAGTGGATTTTTCCACCGGAGTCTTTGACTTTTTTGACGCACGCTTTCCACGTTTCGCCTTGGTAAACGCTTTTGTCTTCGACCGCGATGTTTACCAGTTTGGCCCCCTGGGCGAAAACCCGTCCGGCACCGATGGCGTTGTGGCCGACTTCGGAGTTGCCCATGTCGCCATCGTCCGGCATGCCCACTGCGGTACCGTGCGCTTTGAGTTGAGAGTGGGGGGCATTCTCTTTTAACCAATCCAAATGGGGCGTATGCGCGGCGGCAACCATATCGGATTCATCACCGGGGCCGATGCCTACACCGTCCATAATAGCCAAAATGACGGGGCCGCGGGGTTTCACTGCATTTGCGAGAGGTTTCAGTTCAAGGGACATTTCAGATACTCCATGGTGAATTTTCAAAAATCGTCTCCTCTTTACACAAGAACAGCCTTGAGGCAAGAGGGAAGGGAAAAAACGGCGGACTTCACTACAAACACACGAAAAATCATTTTTCAGGTAAAAGATGTAACTGTTTGGAGCGGTTTTAAGGGCCCGTTTTTACGGGCCGGGTGCTGCGGGTGAAAAGCCATAACCCCTTCCCATTAGAATTATATCCCCATGGAGCAGGGGGCAAGGAGTTCATCATCGAAGGTCTTCTGCAAGTGAGATTTGATCTTTAGACCTGAGGATGTGAAAATTTTTCAGATCCACCCTTTTGGTGAATTTCCGGCATTTTTGACCACTTCTTTCAGGGTCGCCCGTTTATCTAAATGATAGCGGCCGGGATTTCACAATTCACCCGAACATGACCCGGCGCGTTTCTGTTTGTCCGCCGGGAATGCTTTTGCTAGCCTGGATTTATGCCGCGTATTCTGCTTATTGAAGATGATCCCCACATTGCGGATGTGGTGGTATTTCTGTTGGAAGAACAGGGGCACCGGGTGGACCGGGCCACGGACGGTCGGATCGGCTGGGGCCTGTATCAAAAGGGGAATTATGCCTTGGTGATTTTGGATCTGGGTTTGCCGGGAATGCACGGTTGGGAGTTGCTTCCGAAGATTCGGGATTTACAACCCGCCCAGGCGTTGATTTTATTGACGGCTCTGGGGGAAGAGCCGGAGCGGGTAAAGGGATTAACCCTGGGGGCGGATGATTACATCACCAAGCCGTTTTCAAATCCCGAGTTGGTGGCACGGGTGCGGAATTTGTTGCGCCGGGTGCCTCCATTGCCTGAGTTGCGGGTTTATGGCCCGATTCGGCTGTGGCCGGAAAAAGGAGAAGTGACCGTGAATGGGGTATCTTTAACGCTTCCCCTGCACGAGTTTAGGTTGCTGGAATGTTTAATGTCTCAGGTGAGACAAATTTTTTCCAGGGAGCTGTTGTTGCTGCATATGTACGGGGACGAGCTGGATGTTACAGATCGGGCGGTGGATCAGGCCGTAAAGCGGTTGCGAAAAAAGATTCAAAGGCTTGTCCCGGATTTTGATGGGATTGAGACGGTGTACGGGCAGGGGTATCGATTGCGGGAAGGAAATTGAAATGGGGGGGGCTGGCTGTTTGAATTTCCGGATCTGATTTTAAACCATCAGAGCCTTTTTCATATGCATGGTGATGTTCGACCTGCGGCGATTGAATGGTTGCAGGGGTAAGAGGGGGCTGGGATTACAGATCGGCTTCCTCTCTTCCCAAAAAATGTCTCACCTGAGACATTTATTTCGAAGGTGGAATTTCATTGTATCTTTTTCTGTTGCAGGCTTTTTCTGTATGGATGAAATTTTGGATGAAATTATGTTGGGCCTTGCTGGTGGTGTCAATTTTTCCAACTTGGCTTTTGAGTCGTTATGCGAGCAGTTCTTTTCACCATTTCACCCGCAAAGTGCAGGAAGAACAAATGGCCCAGACGGGGCGGTGGGTGGGAAAGTTGTTCCGGGATGTTTCATCGGATGCCGAACGGGAAGCGGTACTGTCGGCCCATGCGGAGGATTCGGGCCGGCGCCTGCGTTTTTTTACGGCGGAAGGGAAATTGATTTATGACTCCGGAGAGAAGGAGGATCTTTTTTTTGACCAAAACCGGGATGTCACAAAGGCGATTGCCACAGCCAAATACGCTGCCCGCTGGTGGGTTACGCCGGATCGTGGACGGCTTTACTATTTTTCCTCTGTGCCGGTATTCGATGCTGACGGCGATTTGCTCGGGGTTGCGCAAGTGATTGAGCATACCGGCCGGATCACCAAAGCTTTGATTCGGTTGCATGCGTATCAGAAAAGCGGATTGTTGTGGGTGGCTTCGGGTTCCCTGCTTTTTGCGATCGTCTTTTCGTTATTGCTGACCCGAAAATTACGTCAATTGCGATGGGCGGCCCGAGCATTTGCACAAGCAGGCACGACCGATGGATTCGAGATGCGGGGCCGGGATGAAGTTGCCGAGCTTGCCGGAGGGTTTCTGGAAATGGCGGAACAGCTTAAAGTCAAACAGCGTTACAATCGGGAGTTTGTCCAAACCACTTTGCATGAACTCAAAACCCCGCTCACCGCCATGCACGGGGCGGCGGATATTTTAAAAACCCGTGACCAACTTCCGGAAAAAGACCGGAAACGTTTCTCTGAAAATATTCAAATTCAATCCGACCGTTTATTGCATTTGGTGAAAGAATTGGAAACCTTGACTTCTTTGGAAGAAGAATTACCGGCGGAACATCCGGGGAAGGTGGCCATGGGACCCATGATCTTTTCAATGCTGGAACGAAACCGTCATGCATTTCAAAATCAAATCGAGTTTCGGGGAGGAGAAATTCAAACCGAAGTCAAAGTCGATCCCGCCCGTATTGAACAGGTGCTGATCAATTTACTTCAGAATGCGGACCGCTATCATTGCGGCGAGAAAGGTCTGCGCGTGCTGTTATCCGAAGGGGAGCAAGGGCTGCGGTTGGCAGTGGAGGATGATGGGCCCGGGATCAGTGAGCCAGATCCTATGCGGATCTTTGAGCGTTATTTTTCGACGGTGCCGCGAAATGAAAATCTCGTATATGGGAGAGGGCTGGGGTTGGCGATCGTGAAACGGATCGTGGAGCATTATGGCGGAGAAGTCTTTGCGGAAAACCGGAGGGATGGCGGAGCTGTGGTGGGGTGTATCTTGGGCATTTCTGACTGAAGGGGGCTGGACCTTTGGTCCGCTTGATGGGTTCAGGCTGAAAGCCTCTTTCCCTTCAGGCTGAAAGCCTGAGTTACCCAATCCGGGTGGAACCGGAATACGTATCACGGCGGCAAAGGTGCGGAAAGCTTGAAGTTCATCCGCATGTAAATGATCATCTTCGGCAATGGCGGCCAGGCCGGCGAGGAGGAGGCGGGTTTTTGTGAACCTGTAATTCGACGGTTTCCAGATAACTGCCATCCCATGAAGGGAGGATACGCTTGATTCGCAGGGCAAGGGGGGGGATGGGTAGAGAAGCTGCCGGTGTAATTACGTGAACGAAGTTGGTTGAACATCATGTGACCAGCATCCGGAGAGGATTGCACCGGTTTTAAAAACCTCTTGCGTGGAAAATCCACTTTCATTTTTTATCAACAGCACGCCGGCAATCCCTCCAAACAGACTGACCGCCACCGCGGTGTGCAGTACAGTGACAGCAAACCCTGTCAAAGCCCAATGGCTTCGGCGCTTGGCATTTTCCTGGTGATCAAAAAATGTAACAGGTGCTGTCATTATGTATAGCGGTGATAATCAGTGTTTTATGGCTATTTTCGGGAAAAGCGCAATGTTTTGTCTGTTTTTGAGGTGGGTGAATGTTCTCTTTGGGGGAATACGGGCTGTTTTTGGATTTTTGGAAAGGTTTCTGAAGGTGAAAAAGTGACAAATATTTGAAAATAATATTTGTAACTAAATAGGATGTGTCGTATACGGATTCAGCTCTTTAAAACCGAAAACCTCGTATTGAAAAAACTTATGGATATTCTCGAAAAATCTAAAAACACAGAAAAAAACACATCTGCACCTGCCGCTTTTACCCCGGGGAATTGGGAATATGATGTGGATGTGCGCGATTTCATTGATCTGAACTACACCCCCTACCTGGGAGATGCTTCCTTTTTGGTGACTTCCAGTGACCGCACGGAGAAATTATGGACCATCCTGGAAGATCTCCAGAAAGAAGAAATTCGTAAAGGCGGGGTGTTGGACGCAGATGATACCGTGATATCCACCATTACTTCGCATACAGCGGGATACATGGACAAAGATTTGGAAACCATCGTAGGTTTGCAGACGGATAAACCTCTGAAACGTGCGCTCATGCCGTTCGGCGGGGTGCGGATGGCCAAAGCGGCTTTGGAGGCATACGGCTACAAAATGGACGAAAATACCGAGAAGGTATTTGAATATCGCAAGACGCACAATGACGGCGTATTTGATGTGTACGACGCAGAAATTCGGGCCGCACGTTCGAGTGGGATTGTGACCGGTCTTCCGGATGCCTATGGCCGGGGACGTATCATTGGTGACTATCGCCGGGTGGCCCTGTATGGTGTTGATTTTCTCATCAAGCAAAAGCAGAAAGAACATGATGAAGCCGGAAGCGGTACTTTTTCTGAAGAGCAGATTCGTTTGCGCGAAGAACTGGCGGAACAGGTCCGTTCTCTGAATGAGCTTAAAGAAATGGCGGCCAGTTACGGCTTTGATATATCCAAACCGGCGCAAACAGCCAAAGAAGCTGTGCAGTGGACGTACTTCGGATATTTGGCGGCAGTAAAAGAGCAGAACGGGGCCGCCATGAGTATTGGCCGGGTTTCCACCTTCCTCGATATTTATATTGAACGGGATTTGGAAGCGGGATTGATTACCGAAGTGGAAGCTCAGGAGCTGATTGACCACTTGGTGATGAAATTGCGGATGGTGCGTTTTGCCCGGACCCCGGATTATAACGAACTGTTCTCCGGCGATCCCACCTGGGTGACCGAGTGTATCGGCGGCATGAGCTGTGACGGACGTCCTCTGGTTACCAAGACCTCTTTCCGTTTCCTGCAGACGCTTTACAATCTGGGACCGGCTCCCGAGCCCAACCTGACTGTGCTTTGGGAAGACCGTCTGCCGGAAGGTTTCAAAAACTTCTGTTCCAAAGTGTCTATCGACACCAGTAGTATTCAGTATGAAAGTGATGAGCTGATGCGTGAACGCTATGGGGACGATTATGGAATTGCCTGTTGTGTTTCCGCTATGCGGATTGGAAAGCAAATGCAGTTTTTCGGTGCCCGCGTCAATCTGGCCAAAACCTTATTGTATGCCATCAATGGTGGCCGCGATGAGAAATCCGGTAAGCAGGTGGCGCCCAAGTTTGCGCCGATCACTTCCGACATCCTTGAAAAAGATGAAGTGATGGCCCGCATGGATACCATGATGGATTGGTTGGCGAAAACCTATGTGAAAGCCCTCAACATTATTCATTACATGCATGACAAGTATGCATATGAGCGGGTGGAAATGGCTTTACACGATAAAGAGATCCTGCGGACCATGGCCTGCGGAATTGCCGGTTTGTCGGTGGTGGCAGATTCCCTGAGTGCGATTGAGCATGCCACGGTGAAGGTGATTCGTGATCCGGAAACCGGTATGGCCCTGGACTATGAAATCGAAGGAGAGTACCCCGCCTTCGGGAACAACGATGATCGGGTTGACCGCATCGCCGCCGACATGGTGAAGCGTTTCATGGACAAGATCCGCGGTTGCCAGACCTACCGGAATGCGCAACCCACCCAGTCCGTGCTGACCATTACCTCCAATGTGGTATACGGAAAGAAAACGGGTAACACGCCGGACGGACGTAAACAGGGTGAACCTTTTGCCCCGGGTGCTAACCCGATGCACGGCCGTGACTGCAAAGGGGCGGTGGCTTCCATGAAGTCTGTTGCCAAGCTTCCCTACGAACACGCCCTCGACGGCATCAGCTATACCTTCTCGATCGTACCCAAGGCACTGGGACGCAGTCCTGAAGATCAGATTCAGAATCTGACCTTCCTGCTGGACGGATACTTCGGTGACGGGGGGCATCATATCAACGTCAACGTGTTTGAACGTGAAACCTTGCTGGACGCCATGGAGCATCCCGAAAAATATCCGCAATTGACTGTGCGGGTATCGGGTTACGCCGTGAACTTCATCAAGCTCACCCGTGAGCAGCAGTTGGATATCATCAACCGTACTTTCCACGAAAAAGGTGCGTGAGATTGTCCACGAACCCGGTTCGTGGATATCAAATTCACAGCCTCTCCGGATTTCCGGAGGGGCTTTTTTGATTCCGGGGGAGGGCTTGCCTGCATAAAATAAATTCTTCTTGTTGAATAGGGCAGAGTTGATATGAGCAGCTATGAGTTTTACCTACCCTGTACCGGAAAATGAATTGAAGCGCTTAGAGGCTTTACGGAAATATCGGATTTTGGACACGGCGCCGGAGTCTGAATATGATCATATTACGTCATTGGCGAGTTTTCTCACCGGCTGTCCGATTGCATATATTTCTTTTATTGATGAACAGCGTCAATGGATGAAATCAAAAAAGGGCTTAAGTCTCTGTGAAACCGATCGTGACACTTCATTTTGTACCTATACGATTCTGGAAGATGAGGTGATGGTGGTGGAGGATGCTTTGCAGCATCCCGTTTTCAAAAAAAGTTCGTTGGTGAAGGGGGAGCCATTCCTCCGGTTTTATGCGGGGGCACCGATACGGGATGAACAGGGTTATGGATTAGGGTCTGTTTGTGTGGTGGATACGGAACCGCGGGAGTTGAGTAATGATTTGAAGCGTGGCTTGCATGAGTTGTCGTCGGTGACCATGAAACTGATCAAGACCCGGAATGTACTGGATGAATTGGTGGCTGTTCAACGCGAATTGAAAGTGCTGCAGGGCATGTTGCCTATTTGTGCAAGCTGCAAATATATTCGAAATGATGATGGTGAATGGAAGCAGCTTGAAAGTTATATTTCTGAATATTCAGAAGCCCATTTCACGCATGGAATCTGTCCGGATTGTCAGGAAAAGCTTTATCCCGGGATCTGACCGGGGGGGGCTGGGAAGGCGGCCGCCGGTTTAGCCCCGGGCTGAAAGAATGAACGCCCTTTATATAAGGAAGGGGCAGGCCGGACCGGATTTGGGGCGGGTTTAGTCGGTAAGCAGCGGATAAAACTTCACCCAATCGATATGGTAATGGGCATCTGCGGCTGCGGGTCCTTTGATCCACTTTTCCATACTCCAGGCATTGAAGAAAAACTGGTACATGGGGTCAATTTTATTCTCGTCGTCATAGAGCCAGGTGAAGATATGTTTTCCATCAACGTGCCAGACCACCCGGTCAGGGAGGATATCAAATCCCCATTCGTGAAAGTCATCGGCAGGATTAAAGTCTAAAAGAATTTCGCGGGACCAGAGGTTGGATTTATCGAGGAGGTGAATGCCGATATGGACCTCCCCTTTGCCTTCCCCGAAGGTGTAGGTGAGAAATTCAAAATCGACTTCGCCCATTTTACCGTCGTCCTCTCTTTCGGGTTTACTCATGTCATCCCAGTCTTTGGTGAAGATGCTGTTGAGCACGCCGGGAACATGGGAAGGGCGAACCCGGCCCACCCATCGTCCAAAGCCGTATTCTTTTTTACTTTGTGTGGATCCTCCTTTGGCTGGGAAGCCTTGTTCCACGGTCAAAACCAATTCACCCTGATCATTGGCAACCGCGCGTTCCGGATCCATTTGGGTTTTATTTTGCATCCAAGTGGCGATTCGCCAGTGCTCAGGATCTTTTTCCTATCCGGGGTTGAAATTTTCTGCCAGGGCGGGCTCTGTGGTGAATCCGCCTGTTTCTAAATCCGCGACCGGCTTTGCGTCTTCAAGCACAAACAATGCGCTCTTTCCGTGCCTGCTGACGGAAAGAAGTTCTGCGGTGGTCCTGGCTTCCCCAATCACTTGGGCGGAGAGGTGGGTGAGAGTGAATGCTAAGACTGTGCCGAGGTGGAAAATGGTTTTCATTTCTCTGAGAAAACCACATTTATAGGTTGGGGTCAAGGGGGAGGAGGATTCAGGGTTTTCCCTTCAGTCCTCAAGTGCTGGACTTGTCACGGCCAGTGGGGCCTATCTGTTTTCTTGTTGTTTTTTTGGGGGGTCCATGGTTCTGTTAAATATATTTTTGCTTGTATCACCACCCCATACTGAGATGAGAAACTTCCTGAACCCACCTGTATTTATGGCTCTCCTGTGGGGTATATTCTGTTGGAGGGTTTTTGCGGAAGAGGGCAGGGGGACTTCAATTTCACTTGAAATGGCGCAGATCGTGGATGCTTTAATTGAAAAGTCGGAAAGTGGTGTTTTTGACTCTAGTGGATTTGCGATCACCCATATGAGTTATATGAACGGCACCCAGCCTCACCTGCAGTTTTGCTTGCGAAACGAGTCTTTCAAAGACAACACCGAACGGAACCGGTTTGTGGCAAAGAAATATTTTGGAGAACAGAGATATCAGGCGTTGGAGTCTGTATTCATAGCTGAGTTCAAGCAGAGTCAGAGTGAGTCAACCCGAATATTATGTATGGGGATGCTTTCAAAAATGTTGGCTTCCGAAAAAGCGTTATATGTTCTCTGGGACCGGTTTTTACAAGTGGGACCGGTTAAGGGGCGGGACCCGAATACCAGCATCTCCGGACTGGAAAATTTTGCTTTAATGGAATCACTTGCTTACCTGAATCGTGAAGCGATGGTTGAGGGGATTTTTCCATATGTACAAAGTGAAAGAGTTCCATTGAAGGTGCGGGTACGCGCATTAAAAGCGATGGAGCATTTGGGGAAGTTGGAAGGAGAGGATTTCTTGGGCGTCGCGTTGACATCTTCTCATCCGGCCTTTGTGGTTCAGGTTTACAACGTTATTGATAACAGGCTGCTTTCGGAGGAGCAGTGGAAAACGACAGGCTATGGGGATGTTGTCCGAAAATATTCCATTTTTTGGTTAGATACATTTGCCAAAAACATCTCGGCGGATGCGAAGGTGGATACAGAGGAGTTGGCGCTGCTGCGTGAAGTTTCAACCATGTTGTTCATGTACCACCGATCAGGGTTGTTGTTGGAAAAAGAAATTTCCCGGATCCGAAAATCCGTGTTTGAGTTGCTGGTCTCCCCACAGGAAAACGTCCGGGAATGTTCAGCAAGGTTAATGTGGGAGACCGCGAATGATGCGTCTATGGTGAAAATTGCGGGTTATTTGGATGATGGGAACCCGAAAGTAAGGGCATTCGCAGCCTATTCTTTTTCAAAATGTTCATCTGAAACAATCCTCCAATATAAAGATCAACTACTGGCTTTACTGGAAGATGAAGACTTTAACGTTCGCCGTTGGGCCTTATTTTCATTGGCCAAAGCCGTGAGGTACTTTCCGATCTCTTCCACCATGACCGAGCGTGAATTCGAGCAGCACAAAGCGGACGTGCTTCAAAAGCTGTAGTGGTTACCCGAATGATGAAGTCATGAGATGTATGGGGGGGGCGAACGGAAGTGCACAAAAAAAATCCCCTCCGTTTCGGGAGAGGATTTTTTGATGCAGGAAAGAAAAAGTTCTATTCCTGAGCTGCGGAGCGTCCGCCGACGCCACGTGTGCTTTCCACTTTTTTGCCTTTTGGACGCAATTTACGAACGGCTTTACCGGCCTGCCACATTTCGCTTTCAGACATTTGAGTGAGTTCTTTTTCGAGGATTTCTTTGTAGTCCTTACGGCTTCCCATGCGCATGGTGCGGGCTGCTTCTTTTCCGGTGATCACGGACTTATAAAGTTCTTTGAAAACGGGGAGGGTGGCTTTCTTGAATTTCGGGCGCCAGTCCAAAGCACCGCGCTGGGCGGTGACGGAACAGTTGGCGTACATCCAGTCCATCCCGTTTTCGTCAACCAGACGAATCAGGGACTGGGTGAGCTCTTCCACGGTTTCGTTGAAGGCTTCGGAAGGGCTGTGTCCGTTTTTACGGAGAACTTCGTACTGGGCTTCCATTACACCGCAGAGAGCCCCCATGAGGATACCGCGCTCACCGGTGAGGTCGGAAGAAACTTCTTTCTCAAAGGTGGTGGGGAAGAGGAAACCGGATCCCACGCCAATTCCGAGGGCTTTGCAGCGGTCTTCCGCTTTGCCGGTCGCGTCCTGGGACACGGCGAAGGAGGAGTTGATGCCGGCACCGCTCAGGAAGTTGCGACGAACATTCAGTCCGGAACCTTTGGGGGCTACCAGCAGAACGTCGATGTCTTCGGGAGGATTGATTTTGGTGATGTCATTGTAAACCAAACCGAAACCGTGGGAGAAGACCAAAGCCTTTCCGGGGGTCAGGTGTTTAGCAACAGTTTTCCAGAGTTGTTTCTGTCCGGCATCAGATACCAGGTACAAAATGATGGTGCCCTGCTCCAGTGCGTCTTCGATGTCGAAGAGATCCACACCCAATTTCCAACCATCTTTTTTGGCACGGTCTTTGGTGCGGGCACCAATGATAACGTTGAATCCGTTGTCTTTCAGGTTTAAGGCCTGGGCAGGGGCCTGTACACCGTAACCGATGACGGCAATGGTTTCTTTTTTCAGGGTTTTACGCGCTTTCGCGAGTGAGAATTCTTTACGGGTGACGACTTCTTCTTCGACGCCGCCAAAATTGATCATGGCCATAAGTAGACTCCAGAGGTTAGTTTAATAGAGGAGGGGGCTTATAAGGTTTAACATGCAATTCGTCAATAGATATTGAATGTTTTGATATCTAAAGGCCGGGAGCGGCCGGAGCAGTCAGACGAGATCTGATATTTTATCCGGGAACATTCATGGACCAACTTCCATTGACTCTTTCGAAATACACACTAAACACTTTTCTCATGAAGAAAGCCATTTATCCCGGAACTTTTGATCCCATCACCCGCGGCCACATTGATATGGTACAGCGGGCGGTAAAGGGATGTGAGCATTTAGTGGTGGGGGTTGCCCGGAGCACACCCAAGAATGTGTGGTTTTCAACCGAGGAGCGGGTGGAGTTGGTTCGGGATGCGCTTCAGCATCTGGAAAATGTGGAGGTCAAAATTTTTGAAGGTTTGTTGGTGGACTTTGCCAAGCAGGAAGGGGCGGGTTTTATCATTCGGGGGGTAAGAGCTTTTTCTGATTTTGAGTATGAGTTGCAGATGGCGCTGATTAACCGCAGGCTTGCTCCGGAGATTGAAACCATGTTTTTGATGCCGGCGGAGGAGTATGGTTATGTCAGTTCCAGCCGGGTGCGCGAAATTTCCGCACTGGGCGGGGATATCGGTCGGTATGTTACTCCTAAAACCCTTCAGGCGCTAAAAGACAAATTGATTTCGAACCAGCAGCACACCAAAGATACCCCGCGTCGCTCGGCGGCGGGAGGGTGACGGAAATGCGGCCGGCCGATCTCAGAGCATATATTCAGATTTAAATTTTATAGAAATCGAAATCGATATCGTAACCGAAGTTTGATAGAAGGTGAAATCCTCCTTTACCTGAAATTGTCCGATATCGATTCATTCATCCCCGTTCCCATTTCACCTCTCCCGTTTTCCTCATGTCATCCTCTCTCCAGCTCTCCATTGAATCTCTCGAAAAAGGTCCGATTCAGCTTTCCGGTGAACTTCCCGGCAGTTTCCTGGAGCTCGAAGACGATGTCACCATCCGCAACATTTCTCCCGTTGAATATCAATTACAGGCTGAATTAAAAGGGTCTGAGGTGTTGGTGACGGGGGAGGTGAGGGTCCAAATGGAATTAGAGTGTGTAAGAAGCGGTGCTTTTTTCTCGACAATCATCGAAGAATCGGCTTTTTTGCGCGACTATTCGACGGAAGATTCGGGCGAGAGCTTAAATCTTTCTGAGGATGTCCGGGAAGCGGTGGTCATTTTGATCCCCGCCTATCCGGTCAGTCCGGAAGCGCAATCTGAAGATTTTGAGCTTCCAAAGCTGCCGGAGAAACTTAGAGATAAGCCGGAGGCACACGGTAAAACGCCGTGGAGCGATTTAGACCAATTGAATTTATAGTAATCACTAACCGAAAAGAAGAGGTTCCCCATGGCAGCCCCCAAACGTAAAACTTCCAAAATGAAAAAGAGACTGCGCCGCAGTTCTCACACCCGTCCTTTGCCCACCGTTAACGTATGTAGCGAATGTGGCGAACCCTCACAGCCTCACCGCGTTTGCCGTGCCTGCGGTCAATACGCCGGTCGTCAGGTGCTGACGCTTTCTCTGGACGACTAAGCTAAACTGACCTTTCTGATGATTCGGAAATTGGGTCGGGTCTGATGCGTATCGCAGTAGATGCCATGGGCGGAGATTTTGCGCCCCAGGAGATTGTTCCCGGGTGTGTGGATGCGGTCCGTAAATATCCTTCAGTGGATAAAGTGATTCTGGTAGGTGTGGAAAGCATCATCCGGGATCAATTACGGGCCTATGACGCACTTGATGAACCGCGTCTGGAAATCTTTCACGCGTCGGAAAGCATCGAAATGGGTGAAGCACCCGCGATGGCTTTGCGCCGTAAAAAGGATTCTTCGATTGCCCGTGCCATAGAGCTGGTCAAGAAAGGGGAGGCCGATGCGGTTTTCTCTGCAGGAAGTACGGGCGCCATGGTGGTCGGTTCTTCGCTGAAGCTCCGTACCCTGGAAGGGGTCGATCGTCCCACCATCGCCACCGTATTGCCCACCCAGAAGCACCCGGTGGTGTTACTGGATGCCGGGGCCAATCCGGAGTGCACCCAAAAAATGCTCGCGCAGTTTGCGGTCATGGGCGATGTCTATGCCCGTGAAATCCTGAACACGCCCCATCCGCGGGTCGGGTTGCTCAGCATTGGCGGTGAGGAGGCCAAAGGGAATGATTTGACCAAGCAAACCTTTAAACTTCTGCAGGCTTCGCATTTAAATTTCGTGGGTAATATTGAAAGCCATGATGTATTTGCGGGTGATGTGGATGTGGTGGTCTGTGACGGATTCACCGGAAATGTGGTGCTGAAGACCAGTGAAGCGGTGGCCCGTGCCATGAAAAGTTGGTTAAAAGATGAATTTACCAACTCCTTATTTCGTAAAATTGGGGCGTTAATGCTGAAGCCGGCATTTAAAGCCATTTCAGATAAAACCAATTCCGAGACACAGGGGGGGGCACCTTTGCTAGGGGTAAATGGAATAGTATACATTGGTCATGGCTCTTCGTCCCGTCATGCGGTATGCAATGCCATTCGGGTGGTGCGCGATTCCATCCAACACGACATTAATCATCATATTATCGACGACTTGGCGCGGTTGAGTAAAGCCCGTGAAGTCCTTTAAGGAACATTATGCCTATTCAATTACTAGGAACCGGATCCTATACCCCTGAGAAAATTTTGACCAATCACGACCTGGAAAAGATCGTGGATACCAATGATGAGTGGATTTCCACCCGTACCGGTATTCGTGAGCGTCGGATTGCCTCGGAAGAGCAGGCGACCTCGGATCTGGCTTTGATTGCGGCGCAACGCGCGTTGAAAAGTTCCGGGGTGGACGCATCTGAATTGGATGTGGTGTTAATTGCCACCTGCACGCCGGATATGGCTTTCCCCAGTACGGCCACTTTGGTTCAGAATCGCTTGGGCGCCAAGAATGCGTTTGCCATGGATTTAAGTGCGGCCTGTTCCGGTTTTATTTTTGCCCTCGAAACCGCTCGCAATCTTTTGGATGCGGGCCGTTACCGCACAGCGCTGGTGATTGGCGCGGAAAAAATGTCATCGTTGCTGAATTGGGAAGACCGCGGCACCTGTATTCTTTTTGGAGATGGGGCCGGTGCGGTGGTTTTACGCAATGAAGAGGGGAGCAAAGGCGGTTTGGGCCCCTGTATTCTGGGTTCTAATGGATCCCTGAGTGAATTGTTGCAGGTGCCGGCGGGCGGCAGTCGACGTCCGGTCACCCCTCAGGTATTGGAAGAGCACAGCAACACCATTACCATGGCGGGTCAGGAAGTCTTTAAACATGCGGTTTTAAATATGACCTCCACCGCCAAAAAATTGCTGAAGCAGGCAGAGTGGGAGCCCTCCGAATTGGCGTTGGTGATTCCGCATCAGGCCAATCATCGTATTCTGGAAGCGATCCGCACCCGGGTAGGGGTGGATAAAGACAATGTTTTTGTTAACGTACATAAATATGGCAATACCTCCTCAGCGTCCGTCGGGATTGCACTCGACGAGGCGGTGGCGCAAGGCCGATTGAAACCCGGAGACCGGGTGATGTTGCTGGCCTTCGGTGCTGGATTTACCTGGGGCGGCATGTTGCTGGAATGGAGAACCCCCGCATGAGTAAAATAGCAGTATTGTTTCCCGGACAGGGAGCCCAGGCCGTCGGCATGGGAAAAGATCTGGTTGAAGCCCATCCCGAAGCACAAACATGGTTTGACCGCGCGTCTGAAGCGCTGGGCTTTGATTTGGCAAAGGTTTGTTTTGAAGGTCCGGCGGAAGAATTGACGCGGTCCGACCGTGCCCAACCCGCGATTTTTGTTCATTCTGTGGTCGCTTACGAATTGCTGAAAGCGCAGACGGGCTTTATCCCGGGGGCGGCGGCTGGATTGAGTTCCGGTGAGTGGGCCGCGCTTTATGCCGCCGGTGTGGTGAGTTTTGAAGACGCTATCCGGATTCTCCGGGTGCGTGGAGAGGCGATGCAGGCGGCTTGTGAGGAAGTGAAAAGTTCCATGGTGAGTTTGATTGGTTTGGATGATGAGAAAATCGCTGAAATCTGTGCCGAAACCGGTGTGGAAGTTGCCAATTATAACTCCCCCGGCCAGACGGTGATCAGTGGCTCTGCCGAAGCCTGCGAAAAAGTGCCGGCCCTGGCAAAAGCAAAAGGTGCGCGGATGGCGATTCCGTTACCGGTGGCAGGTGCATTCCACTCCAGTTTTATGGCGCCAGCGGAAAAAATCTTTGCTGATTTTCTTTCCGAGATTGAATTCAAAGCGCCGGCTTTTCCGGTTTATTCCAATGTGACCGGCGTGGCGCATCCGGATGTGGCTGCGATTCAACGCGATATGCCCCGTCAAATTACCTGCTCTGTCCGTTGGGTGGAAAATGTGCAGGCGATGGCGGCTGATGGCGTGGTCAAAGCGGTGGAATGCGGACCCGGCAAGGTGCTGACCGGATTGTTGAAACGGATTGACAAGTCGATCGCTTCTTCTAATGTGACCGACCTTGCTTCTCTGGAAGCATCCGTTGACTTTTTAAAGTAATTCAAATTGAATCAGGACATTTTATGGCTTTGTTAGAAGGAAAAATCGCTCTCGTAACCGGTGCCGCCCGTGGCATTGGTCAGGAAATCGCACTCAAATTGGCAGCGGAAGGTGCCGATCTCGCACTTTGTGACGTGAAAACCGAATGGTTGGACGAAACCAAAGCCAAAGTGGAAGCTTTGGGCCGTCGGGCGGAAGCCTACGGTGTGGATGTCAGCAATGGCGAACAGGTCACGGCCGGCGTGGGGCAGGTCAATAAAGATTTTGGACGCATTGATATTGTGGTCAATAACGCCGGGATCACCCGTGACGGCCTGCTCATGCGGATGAGCGAAGAGGATTGGGATTTGGTGATGAACATCAATTTGAAAGGAACCTTCCTCATGACCAAAGCGGCTTC
This sequence comes from Kiritimatiellaeota bacterium B1221, assembly GCA_029269125.1. Taxonomy (GTDB): domain Bacteria; phylum Verrucomicrobiota; class Kiritimatiellia; order SS1-B-03-39; family UBA6053; genus UBA6053. The sequence continues at coordinate 121,602 of JARHXX010000004.1, forward strand.
CCGCTTTATGATGAAGCAACGTTCCGGGGTATTTGTAAACATTGCTTCCGTGATCGGACTGATGGGCAATCCCGGCCAGGCCAACTACGGTGCCTCCAAAGCCGGCGTAAGCAATCTTACCAAAACCACGGCCAAAGAATTGGCGGCCCGCGGGATTCGCGCCAATGCGATCGCCCCCGGATTTATCAAAACCAAAATGACGGATGCGCTCACCGACGAAGTGCGCGACGCCATGTTGGCAGTGATTCCCATGAAGGATTTCGGCACCCCGGAAGATGTGGCCAACACGGTGCTCTTCCTTGCGTCCGATCTTTCCCGGTACGTGACCGGACAAACACTTTCTGTATGTGGGGGAATGGTCACCTCCTGACCCCTTTTTTAAACACAAATGTAGCCGAAACATTCCAATTAGGAGATTATAATCATGGCTGTTGAAGATAAAGTAAAAGACATCATCGTTGAACAACTCGGTGTAAGTGCCGACCAAATCAAACCGGAAGCTTCTTTCATTGAAGACCTGGGAGCTGACTCATTGGACACCGTTGAATTGGTCATGGCGTTCGAAGAAGAATTTGGCGCTGAAATTCCCGATGAAGACGCGGAAAAACTCACCACCGTTGGTGGCGTAGTTGATTACCTGAAGAGCAAAGGAATCGAAGCGTAAGTTTCGAAGAACCTGTTTCTTATGAAACCCCACCCGGTGAAATCCGGGCGGGGTTTTTTTGTGGGGAGGAGGTGCCACGCCGGTTATACCTTACATCTATATTGCACTTGGACTTTGGGAATTATTATCGAAAAAGGTCAATAACCTTCAGCTTTTCCTGTTGAAGACAGGACCAAATTTCAGCCTCGTCCGCGCTTGCGCGGGCGGGGTCCCTCATGAATCTTTTCCATGGCGGGCCGTAGATTTGTTCGCATCCCAAGTCCTCTTGTTTGAGCATACCCACGGCCCGCTATGCCGGTAGATTTCCCTGATCCCGGCCCGCGACTTTGTCGCAGGCTGGGCTGCGGTTCAGGCGGAACCTGCGGCCCGCATTTACAGGGGAGCAGCGGTATACCGCGGAGCCTCAGCCCCAGGACGACCTCCCCGCCTGTGATTCATAAATACAGCGAATTTAAGGGGGAGGGCTTTCCCTATTGCATCTTCCTGAAAGCATTCCTTCTGAATATTGATTTCTGCTTGCAGATTCATACTTTGTGGTTTACCTCAAAGTGACTGTATTTTAACCAGGCTAGGAAATTAATGAACATACATGAATATCAAGCAAAAGGGTTGTTTAAGGCAGCCGGAATCCCAGTGCCGGAAGGGAAGCTCGCGCTGACCGTTCAGGAGGCAGTGGATGCATTTGAAACCTTGGGCGCACCCATTGTGGCCGTAAAAGCACAGGTTCACGTCGGGGGCCGCGGAAAAGCGGGAGGTGTCAAGCTCGCCCGTTCTGCTGACGAAGTGAAAGAAGCTGCCGAAGCTATTTTGGGCATGGACATCAAGGGGCACACCGTTCACCGTTTGTGGATCGAAAAAGGGAGTGACATCAGCAAGGAAGCCTACCTTTCAGTGATTCTCGAGCGCTCCGAAAAAACCATCAGTTTTATCGCCTCAGCAGAAGGCGGGATGGATATTGAGGAAGTTGCGGACAAAACCCCTGAAAAGATTCTGATGTTCGGGTCGAAAGACTACAGCTTCCCGGAAGAGGAAGCCAAAAAAGCGGCCGAAGAATTGTTCGGCGGAGAAGGGGCCGAAGGCGCGTTGGAAATTATGCGCAAGCTGTTCGCCCTCTATATTGAAAAAGATTTACAGATGGCCGAAATTAATCCGCTGGTGCTGACCGGCAGTGGGGATGTGATCGCGCTGGACGGAAAAATCACCATTGATGACAATGCGATGATGCGTCAGGCCGACCTCGGTGACTTGCGCGATTTGAAAGAAGAAAATCCGGCAGAACTGGAAGCCAAAGAAAAAGGACTGGCGTTCATTCAGTTGGACGGAGACATTGGCTGTATGGTCAATGGCGCCGGACTGGCCATGGCAACCTTGGATATGATCAATCTCTATGGAGGAGATCCCGCGAACTTCCTCGATGTGGGCGGAAGCTCCAATCCGGAGAAAGTGGTTCACGCCTTCCGTTTCATTTTGGGCGGCGGGAATGTGAAAGCGGTTTTGATTAATATTTTTGGTGGAATCACCCGTTGTGATGATATTGCCAAAGGGATTTTGAAAGCCTTTGACACCATGGATATCGATGTGCCGGTGGTGGTTCGCCTTGCGGGAACCAATGCCAAAGAAGGAAATGAATTGCTGAAAGGATCTTCATTGGTTCCCGCGGAAACCTTTGCGGAAGCCGTACAGAAAACCATTGCACTGGGAAAAGGAGAAAAGGCATGAGTATTTTAATTGATGAAAACACCAAAGTGATCGTGCAGGGTATTACCGGGCGCGACGGATCTTTCCATACCGGACAGATGATCGAATACGGTACCAACATTGTCGGCGGTGTCACACCCGGAAAAGGCGGACAGGAAGCGCAGGGTAAACCCGTGTTTAACTCCGTGCAGGAAGCCAAAGATGCAGTGGGTATGGATGCGACCGTGATTTACGTGCCTGCGAAATTTGCCAAAGGTGCGGTGCAGGAAGCGATCGATGCGGAGATTCCGCTGATCATCTGTATCACCGAAGGGGTGCCGGTTAACGACATGGTTGGATTGTACCATCAGGTGAAAGTCAAAGGCTTGAAGATGATTGGTCCCAACTGCCCGGGACTGATCAGCCCCGGAAAAAGCAAAATCGGCATTATGCCCGGAAGCATTTGTATTCCCGGTAAAGTCGGGGTGATCAGCCGTTCCGGTACTTTGACTTATGAGATTGTGCACGCCCTTACCACCCAGGGGATTGGTCAATCCACTTGTGTGGGCATTGGCGGCGATCCGATTGTGGGATCCAACTTCCGCGATATACTTACCGAGTTCGACAAAGACGACGAAACCGAAGCTGTGGTTTTGATTGGTGAAATTGGTGGAGACGAAGAAGAAAAAACCGCGGCTTACATCAAAGAAAACATCAAGACCCCGGTGTTTGCCTACATCGTGGGCGCCTCCGCACCCGAAGGACGCACCATGGGACATGCCGGTGCGATTGTTTCCGGAAATGTGGGAACCGCGGCCACCAAGCAGAAGGCTTTCCGTGAAGCCGGTGTACCGGTTGCCAACACATTGGATGAGATGGCGGCTATGGTCGCTGAAAAATTCTCAAAAGCATAAAAACAGACTCGCCAACCGCCCCCTCGGGGGCGTAGGCTTTTTCTATTAACAGGAGAACGTTATTATGAGTAATTCCGATATAGAAATTGATGAAGATCCGCAACCGGTGAAACAAAAATCTGCAACCCCCCTTTGGATGGGAATCATGGTCATTGCTGCGTTTGTCTGTGTTCTTTTGACTCTCGCACTGCAGTTGATGGAGTATCAATATTTCCGTGGAGGCTCCAGTAGTGACAGTGATATTTATGCCGCAAAGGTGCTCATTCCAAAAAGATGAATTTTTTTACAAATAGTGGTTGCCACCGAGCAAAAGTTCAGGCATAACCACGCACCTCGAAACGCTTTCGGGGTCTTAGCTCAATTGGTTAGAGCGTCGGCCTGTCACGCCGAAGGTTGCGGGTTCAAGTCCCGTAGATCCCGCCATTTATTTGGCAGTAAAACCCCAGTTAACGCTGGGGTTTTTCTTTTGGGGTTTTGGGGCTACAGGGGCAACCATTATTCAGTGGGGTAGTTGAGGTTAAGGGTAAGCGTCATCAAATATCCCTCCCGGGGGAGGGGCTGGGATTTCGAGGCGGTCGGGAAATGGAGCCCCTCCATATTATTCATGTGGTCGGACCGTAGTTGTCCTGCTTGGTGTGGTAGGGTATCGCCATGAACATGAGACCCATACAAAGTAATATTTTATGTGCCGGGATAGGCCTGAGTGTTTGTCTACTGTTTTTATTAATTGTACGGCAGGGACAAAGCAAACGGGTAATCGGGCGGTAGACCTTTTGGCCATCCATGGACGGATTCAGTTTGTGAAGGCCTTGCCTGATTTCACTGCCCGGTGGGTGGATGCTTTTCCGTGGGTGAGGTGAGGGTTATCCATGCCGCGATGCAAGTACAAACTTACAACTAGGGGCAAAATGTATTTACTTTTGGACGAATGTATTCCCTTTTTCATGAGGGTTTCATTGTTTTTCAAGTGACAATATCAAGCGTTACATTTAGGACTAAATGATATAATTGTTTAATGGTGAAGATGAGGGAAGTGTCCCAATAATTGTTAAAAAAGTGGTGGTTTCGACGCCAACCCGGCAGGGATGACGGTTCATCACAACAAAACGAAACCACCATGGAAAAACATATAGACCTCAACACGATTCTGCGAGCCGAAGTTACTCAAGCCGCCACCCTTCTTTCCTCGCATGTGCGTCACTGCGCCCGTGCAGCGGTTCTGAACATGATTCAGGAGGAGGTGGAGTTGCTTTGCGGTGCCTCTTACAACCCCAGTTCTGAGTCCGCCTGTTTCCGGGCGGGCAGTGCGCCCACCTCGATTTATGTCGAGGGGAAGCGTGAGTCTGTGATCCGGCCCCGGGTCAGGGAGCTGACCGAGGAGGGTACCCGCGAAGTCACCATCAAGACCCTGCAGGCCGCCCGGGACCCTCACGAATGGGAGGATATAGTTCATCGTGCCATGCTATGCGGGGTTAGCGGACGGGATCAGGCCCGCCTGCAGGCCCACGAACTCAAAGGAATGACCAAGAGCAACATCAGCCGCCTCTGGGCGCAACGGGCCGGAACACTTATCCGGGAAATGAATGAGACAGATCTGAGTGATTGAGGACTGGATTGGAGGAATCAACGCACAGGCATTGGCCAGCCGATGGGTGGCCTCCGGCCTCTGGATCGCGCAGCGCGGGTTCCGGCGGGTGCGGGGATACCGGGACCTCCCGCTCCTTGCCGAAAAACTTAACGCCCGGCATGCAGCCTGTCAGGAGGAGACCTGATGCTCCGGGTAGGTTTTCCGCATGGAGCCGGGAAAGAAGCCGGGAGAGGGATCTCTCCACCTCCCGGCTGTGGCTTCTATCCACGGCCCGTGCTCGGCGCTCGGGCTTGTGCGCCTTTGGCGCATTGCTCCTCAGCAGAGCCCTATCCTCCGGCACGGCACCACCTCTCTTAGCTTGAAATTGACAACCTCACAATACCTCTGATGCGCTTCTCCCTGAAGTCACCACTGATTTTAACAAGAAACGGGACATCCCCAGTATTCTGGCACACCCATGGATCAGGCAAAAGGTATTCGATGGTATTCTTTACCCGCAAGGATCATCGCAAGTTGGGTGGAAATTTCACTTTTCTGGTACTGACGGACCGGGATGATTCGGATACGCAGATTTACAAATCCTTTGCAGGTTGCGGGGGGATCACATCGGCTTGTTTTGGAAGGGCTGTTTCTCGCTGGTAAGGGTTGCATGACGTTCGTTTTCAGGGTTAACCTTTTAAAAATTGTATCATGGATTTGGACGGTGGATAAAGAGAGGTATTTAAAAATGGAAAACAGAGACTTTTATATAAAACTGGAAGAGGTTGTGTTGATGCAGAAAACCCGCAGAGGGGTGCTGTTGCATGTAGATGAAGAAAAAGTGAAACTGGATTTCATTTTCAATGATGTGCTACGGATAAAGGTTTCTCAAGGCGGGGTGTTTGATGCGAGTCCGACTTTTGCCATCCCTCAGGATGAGTTCGGGGATGTGCCGTTTACGCTGAGCCGAAGTGATGAGAAACTTCAGCTTTGCTCGGATGCTTTACGGGTAGAGGTAGAGCTGAATCCTTTTTCGATTCAGGTGTTGCGGACGAATGGGGAAGCGATCCTCGATCCGGTGGATGAGTGGAGCTATCGTTTTCTGAACAATGCCTGGTGTGTGCGCCGCCGGAAAAAAGAGGGGGATGTGTTTGTTGGTTTGGGCGAAAAGACGGGTGGACTTAATCATCAGGGACGTTCGCTTACCCAGTGGAATACGGATATTTTAGCGCCTGCACATGATGGGTCTGTGCGGGATGATCAGAATCCTGACTTAACCCAAGTGCCTACCAGTAATGTATTTGATCCTTACTACATGAGCATCAATCTGCTTTATCATTTGCCCGGGGCGCAGGGAGGGGCGGCTTCTGCATCTTTTATGGATAATGGGTATGAAATGAAGTATAACCTGTCAGCAGAAGGCGAATACGAGATCCAGGCTGAGGGAGGGCAACTGACCGAATACATTTTTGCCGGACCGGGGATCCCGGATATTTTGAAGCGTTTTGCGGCACTGACGGGTAAAATGCAGGCACCTCCCCTGTGGGCGCTGGGGCATCACCAATGCCGTTGGTTCCGGTATCCGGAGAAGGAATGGAAGGCCTTGGGACAAACGTATCGGGAGAAACAAATTCCGTGTGATGGGTTGTGGCTGGATATTGATTATATGGATGAATATCGGGTGTTTACATGGAATACGGATGACTTTCCGGATATCACATCCACCTTAAATGAATTAAAGGAGCAGGGGTTTAGAGCGATTACCATTATCGATCCCGGGGTGAAGTATGAAAAAGGGTATTCGGTGTATGAAGAGGGGGCAGAAAGAAATTTATTTTGTAAAACCGAAGGTGGGCAGACCTACATTGGAGAAGTGTGGCCGGGACGGACGGCTTTTCCTGATTTTGTTAAAGAGGAGGCGCGGGCTTGGTGGGGGCGATTGAATGCCGAACATGTGCAGAGTGGACTTGCAGGTATTTGGAATGATATGAATGAGCCTGCGACCGGTGCACAATCGCCATATGCCATGAGATTTGATCGCGATGGGGCCAATCATGCGCATGAGCGGTATCACAATCAATATGCAATGTTAATGGCCATGGGAACATATGAGGGGATGCGGACGGCGATGCCGAACCTGAGGACCTTTATTCTCTCCCGCGCCGGGTTTGCGGGGATGCAACGTTATGCGGCCAATTGGACGGGGGATAATTGTTCGACTTGGGAGCATTTAGCCATGAGTATTCCCATGAACTGCAACCTAGGATTGTCGGGGCACCCTTTTGTGGGCAGTGATATTGGCGGGTTTTGCGGGGATACCCAAGAGGAGTTATTGGTGCGCTGGTATCAGTACGGTGTGTTTCAGCCTTTTATGCGGAATCATAATTGTACCGGAAACCGTTCGCAGTATCCTTGGAGTTTCGGGGAAAAGGCGGAGGCGCTGATCAAAAAAGCCATTGAGTTGCGTTATCGGTTGTTGCCCTATATTTATACTTCATTTATGCAAAGTGCCGAGGAAGGTTGTCCGGTTCAAAAGCCTTTGCTCTATGACTATCAGGACGATGAAAACGTCATGAACCATACGACGGAGTATCTCTTTGGATCCTCGCTGTTGATTGCACCGGTGGTCGAGCAGGGGGCGGTGAAGCGTGAGGTTTATCTGCCTCAGGGAAGCTGGTATTGTTATCATACCGGTGTCCTCTTTAACGGAGGGGAAAGCTGCCTGGTGGATGCCCCGATGGATACCATACCGGTATTTGTCAAAGCGGGTGCGGTGGTGCCGGAAGCGGAGGTGGTGGAAAGCACCATGAGGTACGCGCCCTGCTCTCTGGACTTAAAAGTGTATCTACCGCTGTCGGATGGTTCGTATCATTCGACCTTATTTGAAGATGATGGTTTGACTGATGGGTTTTTGGAAAATCGTTTTCTGAAAACAGATTTCACCGTGATAAAATCAGGTGAAGAATATGTGATTGAATTGGAAAGCGCAGGGGAGGGGTTCCCCGAGCACCAGCGAAAGGGATTCCATTTGTCATTTGTGGGTGGGGAATTTCCCGATCGGAAAATTGATTTTGTGAAAGGGCAGATGCGGATCCGTTTATAGGCCGCAGGCAGGGAGGGAGCCAAAAGCGTGCTCTTGACCCCGGCTATGATTTATGTCATTTACCCTAAATGGATAATTTTTCTCGCATTGCCCGCATGAAGCGTGGATTTACGTTGATCGAAATGTTGGTGGTGATTGCCATTTTAGCCCTGTTAATTTCGCTGGTGGTGCCGGCGGTCAGTAAAAGTTTAAAGCGGGGGCAGGAGTTGGGTTGCCTTTCGAATTTACGTCAACTGGGTCAGGCGCTGGTGATGTATGCCTCTGATCACAAAAGCCAATTGCCCAAATATCAGGACGCAAATGGATATTGGGATGAGAAGGTGGAAAAATATCTTGGAGACGAAGCGGGGGTATTTGTGTGCCCGATGGATCCGTATCTCAGCAGTGACGATTCGGCGACCCGCCGTCCCCGAACCTATGCCTGTAACGGGGGGCAGCGTTACACGTCCGGGCAGTATCCCTTTGGTTCCTTTGATGGAGGCCCGGCTTTGTATTTGGAAGAATTAAAGTCGCGCACGCAACACATTATCTTGCTGGGGGAGCGACCCGGAAGCAGTGTGTCAGATCGGGGATATCTGGGGGACGGAAGTTACACCACAATGGATCAAATTCCGGGGAGGGTTCACCGAAATGAACGGGGGGGGAATTACCTTTACGCGGATTTACGCGTGCAATATCTTTCGGTCGAAGACGCCACTTTAAGCCAGGAGGCAGATATATGGTACGTTCCGACTCCATGAATGATTTACGTTTTCATCCGCGGGCCCATCAGGATCAGCCGCTTGCGCTGCCTGCCATGCTGGGGCATTTTTTACCGTGGTACACCTTAAAAGGGGATGCTTATCCTTTATCCGCCGAAGACGCGGCATTGATTCCTGTTTATCCTGAAATTGAGGATATGCGGCATTGGAATGATGCACGGTCCGGTTATCATCGCACACATCTTCAAATGCCGGAATGCGGTTGTTACGATTCCCGGGATCCTGAAGTGATAGAGTGGCAGATTCGCACGGCTGTATTGCATGGGATTTCCGGATTTATTGTGAACTGGTATGGGGCGAACAGTGTGGAAAACGTTTTAACCCTGCATTGGCTGCGTGGTTTGGAGAAGTGGAATCATGAACATCCTGAATCCCCGTTTTGTTACTGTCTCTCTTTTGACACCCAGGCGCAATGGCCCTCCGAAGGAAAAGTTCCCCAGACGTTGGAAGAAGATTTTGTGTATATCCGTGACCACTTGATTCGTGATGCATATCTTTGTCGGGATGGACGCCCGCTGTTTCCGGTTTTTCCCTATGGAGATCAGTGCCGGGAACTGCGGGAGGTGTTTGACCGGGTGTTCGGAGAGCAGGGGGCGGATCTTATTTGGAGTGGCGCACCGGCCGGGAAGGGGGAGGATGCCTGTTACGCCTGGGTGCGTCCGGATTCCGAAACCATGAACGCGCCAGACGAGGCGTATTTTTGGTCGGATCCTGATAACGCAGGGCTTCAATTTTTGCAGGAGGTTTTGCAGGCTGCAAATGAGGATACTTCAAACTGCGCTTATGCCATGCATGGGGTATGGCCCGAATTTAACAACAGTTTGGTGGCCTGGGCGTGGCAGGAGGATCCTAACAAGCCAACCATCCGTCCGTCGATTATCTGTCGTGAAACCCGCGGGGGAAATACATTGGAGCAATGTTGGAAGGTGTTGGAAAACTATCAGCGTGATTACCGCGCAGGGAAAGCGTCTGCGGCGGTTCCGGTGCCATTGATACAGCTGGTTACCTGGAATGATTATGCCGAAACCTCGGTGCTGGAGCCGACCCGGGAGCATGGAAACCGAGACTTACTGCGCTGTGCCGAGGCGCTTCAGCGTTTGCGTTCGCTGTAAAATTTCCCGAAAAAAAGTTATTTTTCTTTTTTACAGGTGTTGACTTTATTAAGGGGGTTCCTCTATAATTATCTTGTACTGGATAATTAAATCGTTCTAATTTCTCCGTATTGGAGACGTAACCGGGATCGATTGGAAAGTCCGTTTTATTGGAGAAATAATGAAAATACACACACACATGGCCCCGTTTGTTTTGTTGGTTCTGTCTGCATTTATGCTGACCCCGGCCCAGGCATATTTTTTGGATAATTTGGATAATACCGACAATTTGATACCGACCAATGCGCTGCCGTCCACCACCACTGTGGATGATAATTCAGGAAGCGGCATTGTGACCTTTAATCGTAATTTAACGAATATCGGAGAGGATACTTTTGTTGATTGGCGTGAATCGGGAACTGGATTTTTTGATCTTGCCACTGAATCACAATTTGTGGTGACCCCTGAGGCGAGTGGCACAAATAATGTGGGTGCGTACAATATATCATTGTACTTTTTCAACGCGAGCGATTTTTATGTGGGTGAAGGTCAAGTGATCGCTGACACCACGAGTACTTCGGTGCAGTCCGTGGATGTAACGTCGGCCGCATCAAGTTTCGGAACTGCGACTCAATGGTATGCGCGTATCCGGTTAGTGAATGGTCCGGGAACTTTCGAATTCGATAGTTTTGCCGCAACCATTCCCGAACCCAGTACGGGCATTTTGGTTGTTTTGGCGCTGGGATCTCTCTTTCTTTTTCGGGGACGTTTCCGCGCTTAATTTTCTCTGAAGAGAGAATTGTGCATTCGCCGAAGGTTTGTGAACCTTCGGCGTTTTTTTGTGTGGATTTTGGGCCGTGCGTTTGACCCGGTCCCTTGACCGGGACTATGGTTCTGTGACCCGTATGAGAGCCGTACTTTCAGCACTCAGACCGGGTCGTTCGTATTGATCCCAGCCTGACAGGCCGGGCTTTGGAGGGCCGTGCTTTGAGCACTCGGTATTGAGGGATATGGTTAAGCCCAGCCTTGGCGGGCTGGGCTAGAGGACGGTGTGGTTCAGTACAAAACGCCCAAGCTGGAATTAGGGAATCAGAATCCACTCACCGAGGGTGACGGAACCGGCGGCATTTTCGATCCAAAGCTTGGGTTGAAAGCTGACCGCCCCCTCCGGCCATGTCAATTGAGAGAGGTCCACAACATTCCATCCGGTTTTCAGGCTGAGATCCGTATTTACAGATTCTAAATAACTGCCGTCCTTTTGAAAGGCGGGGAGGGTCAGCTTGAGCGTGGTGTTGGTCACCTCGGGCAGGTATAACAACCATTGGCCGTCTGTTTGCGTGAATGCATTTGTCCAAACCACGGCCCCGTGATTTTTTTCTTCACCCACTGTGACTTTAATCCCCAACTCCGATGGGGACACCGACGCATTATCCGTTTGCCAGCCTTCTGCGGTCTTCCAGCTTCCTCTTTCCGGCGCATCATCACCCGGAATGGAAACACCATATTGTAAAATTTCAATTTCTGTAGATGCTTTTTCGGCGTCTACCACCCAGAATTTAAGTAGGATACTGTCAACATGGGATGAGATTTTCAGGTCTGCCAAGCTCAAGGAATGGGCTTCATGGGTATCTGCTCCTTTGAGCAGATCGTAATTTGCGATCGCCTCCTCTCCTTGAAATCCCATCAGTTGTAAGGTGTACGCGCCTGATTTCGGATTTGCTTTTACTTTAAAATGACCCCGGGGGAGGATCGGCAATCGGTTGGAGAAGAAGACATCTCCATAGCCACCGTCCCGATTGCTTTCTTTGACTTCTAAACCCTTGTTTGATTCTTTGATGCGTGCGCCTCCCCAGCTCCAGCTGTCGGAACCGGCGGAGACCATATCCACGAGAGGGATGAAGGTGTCCGCTTGGGTTGAGAGAAGAAACAGAGCGGCCGGGGCAAGTAGGAGGCGGGTGAGAGTGGGAGTGTGGATTTTCATAAGTTCTTTTGGGGTTAAGGATGTTGAAGTAGAGTTTCGGTTCGTTCACGCCATGCCTCCACCGGGGGAGGGGTACCTTTGACCCAGGCTTCCCGTTGGGCATCCAATTGTTTTGAAAGTGCGGGATCAGGATTGTTACGCAAGTAGATCCGGAGCTGATAGAGAAAATGGGCCGCGGTATTGTCTGACAACTCGCTGGTGCGACCGGTGTATTCGGCAATAAATTCTTCCGTCATATTCAGATAGGTGAATCCATACTCCAGGGTCGGTTCGATGGTGGTGCCTTCTTCAAAATCATTCCAGGTGACAATTTGCACTGCGGGCGGATTGGCGGCCAATACTTCCTTCCAGTTCTCCCGATATTCCTCTCCGTCACGACGGTCGGTGAAACGCGGACCGTTTCCCCATCCCCAGACGCCACTGTCATCAAAGCCCGGACTGGCCACTCCGGTGAAAGTGGTGAGGGTTCCCGCGGAAAGTTGATCTTGGGCCGTGGGGTAAAACCAGCTGCGGTATTCCAAATCTCCACACCAGGCGAACGCGCCGTCGGTCACCCCGGCATAGGCGGGATCCCAATGGGGGCGATATAGAAAGGGGCGGGGGGATTCAACGGTTTTGAGTACATCCCGGACTTCCTCCGGAGAGAGGGTGTTCGGACCCAGACGGCCCTCCTCATGTCCTAAAAAGATATAAAATACCGGACGTCCCTCCTGATGCAGGTAGGCCGGGGAAGTGGCGTGGGTCTGTTGAATATGTCGAATATGCCGGGCGGCTTCTTCCAAGACCTCTTCACGGCTGTTTGCCTTGGAGTATGGAGGGAAAAAGGCTTTTTCTTCCAGGCAGATGGCGACCTGCATCTCCAGTTCCTCCGCCATATCCAAAAGGGCGGCAAATGTGATGTCACTGTAAGTGCCGGGACCGTACCAATCCACAATAAAGCCTTCGATGCCGGCGGCCCTGGCGCTGAGCAGTTGGTATTCAAGCACAGCCGGGTCCCGTCCGTCGTAGGGACCTATCAAGGGGTAAAAGACAGACGCAATATCGCGTTGCCCATTCTCCAGTATCTCGTCAGGATCATGTTTGGGTCCTTTGCCGAACCACTGCCAATGAGACCATTCCGTATATCCGTCTTCGGCGGTTTCCATCTGAAACCAGGGCATGTAATGTGCGAGAACTCTGGGGGACGCGGGGGAGGGGTTTTTTGACGTCTGGCAAGAGCTCAGGAGGAGTCCCAGGCTGAGTAAGAGCGTGGCGCGAAGGGTATGGGTCGGGTAATTATATGATTTCACATAATAATTCTACCAACGGAGAGGCTGTAGTAAAAGGACTATTGTGCGGATCTGTCCTGCGAATTTATTTCCCGCTGAGGGTGATTAAAGCGTTTCCAGGGCGTGCCTCGTAGAGAACAGTGCCTTTATGAACGGGGAATTCAGATGTTTCTCCCGCTTGTTGAACCCCAACGGTTTTCCAAGTGGCGGGCACTTGGGTTACCAGGGTTAATTTTTGGTCGTATAGTTCCGGGTCCAAGTTTGAGTTTACTTCTAAAGTAATTTGATTCGGAGAGCTGGTCAGGATTTTCACCTTCGCGTTGTCCCGTGCTTTGCTGTATTTGTAGGCCGCCATGTGATGGGTGACCCATACTTGTTCATCACGTTCGGTGAGCCCATCGAGTAGGATGATGAATTCGGAGAGGGGCGTGGAGATCCAGTCGCCTTCCACCCCATGGAAGATGATGCACTCCATGCTATGATTTTTCACCGCTTTGTCCACATGCGCCAGCATTTGGTCACCGGTTTTAAATGCGACTTGCGCACCGCGTCCGCTAAAGCTGGGTCGTTGAATCAAATGATTTTCTGCAAGCAGGGCCGCTTGCTCTTCCGCTGTGAGGGGCCATTTCCCTTTTTTGAGCCCCCCCGGTTTTGCAAACGTCACCAGTCGGGGCCAGGGGGCATTGGGGGTAAGATGATGAACGACCTCGTTGCAGTCGGTAATTTCTTTTTCCACTTCCGCTTTGGAATCGCCACCTTTGTGCGTCATGGTGTGGTTGCCCAATTCAAAGCCGGCCCCGGGAAGGGTTTTCTCCCAGAACTGTCTGTTTGCGCCGTAGTGACCTGAACCGGGATTGATATAAAATGTTCCGGTGAGATTCCGCTTTTGTAATTCGGGGAACACATGTTTCACGTGGGTGCTCGAGCTGTCATCAAACATGAGGATAAACGCACACGCTTTGTTATCTTTCCATTTTGCAATTCGGGTGGTTCCGGGTTTGTCCTCGGCAAATAACAGGGGGGCGGAAAGAAAAATCAAGGAGAGAATACTTCTGACAATGTTCATGAACAGGTGGGGTTTTAAGGGTTAAATCTAATCAGTTTCAAGGGTTTTTGCGATCACATCAAGGGTGCGTGCTTGGCAGGTTTGAACCCGCTCATACGCACGTTGTGCCTGGTGGCAGGCCCGGGTATAATTGCCATCTATTTCCAGCACCGTGTTGGAAAGGGTTTCAGTGGAAGTGGCATCGATATCAAACAGCCAGCCGCCCAAACCCAGATCCTCAAACATCCACCCTTTCCGGCCGTGACGCAGTGGACGGGCATGGACGATGGGGACGCATCCGGTGAGTGCCATAATGAGGGTGTGGGGTTCGACACCGAATGCCACCCGGGCCCGGGTGAAAGTGGAGAGGGCTTCGTCGGCATTCCACCAGGAATCACGAATCACGACCCTGGATGCAACATCCTCCGGAAGCCGCGGGTGCAGCAGGGTCATCGCCGCTTCGATCTCTTTAAATGCTTCGGGGGCGATCAAAACTTTACGACCGGTTACGCGTACCCAGCGGGTGATCACGGTGGCGCAGGCCTGCAGCCATTTTTCATTTTCCTGTTGTTGTTGAGGCGTGGGACGGGAAGGGTTGAGCGGGGAATCGGAATCAGGAGAAACCGGGGTGTTGGTGCGGATATTCATGATCAGAAATTCCCCTGCCTCCAGGCCGTGACCGGAGAGCCATGCTTCTGCTTTTTCGTCTGCCCGGGTGTCGATGCCGAAGGCCCCGTCGGGTCCAAATTCAATCACTTCCGCGTCAAATCCTAATTCCCGTAAATATTTTTCCGAATGGGTTTCGCGGGTGAAGATGAAGGCGGCCTGATCCAGAATCGGTTTAAACAGGGAAACGCTCGGATGGGCAAAGCGGTCAAAGGATTGACCGTAAATGCCAAACGGAATCCCCTGTTCGATACAGCGCATGAGCGGCATCAAGTTGTAAACGGGTCCGTTCCAATCAAAGTTAAACAGTCCGAAATTCATGGCCATGCCTGAATTGAAAATAAACAGATCCGCCGCCTCAAAAGCGGCGTCTATTTCGGGCGGACAGGGTTTTTCTTTGTCGTAAATATTTCCTGAAATGATTTTCACCCTTGGAAACCGTTTCCACAGCATGGTGCGAATCTCCTCATTGAGGTGATTCGCCCATACGGTAATCTCCGCGTCCGGAAAACGGGAATACAGGGTGCAAAGGGTTCCGGGGGTGTGGGCCACATCGCCGACATTTTGGGTCGCCCAGCCAGTGCGGAGGAGAATATTCGGATGGGTAGGGGTCATGGGTTTTATTCGGTCAGTTTAACTTTCAGGTACCGCAGGCTGGTGAACCAGGCTTCATTGGTACCCGTCGCATAACTAAACTGCAGGTAGCGTCCGGTGTGATCACCGAAGTCGATCTGGAAATCCATACTGAACACGGTGTCCGCGCTGCCTTTGACTCCGAGTTCATGCCAGGGGATTAAGATTTCCAAGGCATAACCTTCCGGGGTTTGCATGCGGCCAACGGAGGCATTGACCGAACTCGTCGCCCGGTTCAGTCCCGGACGTTTATACGCAAAGAAGAGTTGTTTGCTGGGTTTCACCCCTTCGGCTTTGGCATCCACAAAGATTTCGATACAGTCCCCGTCATACCACTCTTTTTTGTTGTTCACCACGGGGGCACCGTTTTTGTCTACCGCAACATAGAGACCCAAGCCTTGTTTGGTGGCGGTGACCCATGCGGTTGCTTTTTCGTTTTCCTTGATTTTTCCGCTTGCAAGCACGCTGCCGATCTTATGCCAGGCAGGGACTTCGTTTTCGTCAATCTGCAAACCCACGGCATGTTTCCATGCCTCTTCACCGGGCTCACCATCGGCGGTGATCGGCGTGTCCTTGATGGAGAGTTCAAGCGCGGGGGCGGGTAACTTCACCGGCTCCGGCATGCGCTCCTCCAGGTCTTCAATCAACAGCGCGTTGTTTGCACCGGGCACGGTGGCGAGCTGGAAACTGCCCAGATAGGCGGTGTGTTTGGTCTCCATCAGTTTGGAAACCACGGAGAAATCAATCCGGTGCAGACGGGAAAGGTCCACGTCTTGTTCCGGAAAGTCTTTCGGGGTAAGGATGATTTCTTTCCATTCGGAGTCTTCGAACAGTTCGTTCAGATTCCGTGACTTGGCTTTTTGTTCCTTGCCTTCGTCGTCTTTCCATTTGACGCTAATGTTGAAATCCCGGGGGAGGGTGCCATCCCCTTTAAAGAAGAAAGTGAAGCCTTCACAATCTTCCGGTTTGAGTCCGGGAAGCGGCTGGGCGTTGAACCAGAGTCCGGCATGCCATTCGTCGGTATGTTTTCCCAAATCGAGTTCAATGGCGTCACGGTCTTCCAGTTTGGCCTTTTTGGCTTTCAGGTTGCCGTAGGCCTGAAAACTTTTGAAGGTGCCGGCATCGGTTAAATCGATGCGGTTACTTTCATCACTTACGACCTCTTCTTTTACGATACTTTCTTCTTGGGTGAGCAGGGACACATATGCATCCACAGTTAATTTCGGCAAGTCCGTTGCGGCGGGAGCCGCGACTTTTTCAGCCGGCCAATTTTTAGCTCCGGCCTCAGGCCCTTCGATTTCGGGACCTGCAATTTCAAACCACAGGGTTTGCCATTGCGGATTAAGATCGAAGTGAAGATCGTTCTCCATCCATTCGGTTGTCACTTCGCCGAGACGGCGTCCTTTCACATCCAGGGCATAGACTTTCAGGTCGGTTTGTGCCAAATCGTGCAGGGTGATTTTTCCGTGCAGTCCTTCGATAAGCATGGGCGCTTTACCGGTTTTGGTGAAGATGACTTTTCCACTTTCGTTGCGGTCAAAGGTGGTGCCGGTATTTTGAATCCGTCCGGCGGCCACCAGCAGCATGCGACGGGATTGGGCGATGGGCTGGTCGTCCGCGCTGCTGAGGGAAATGCTTCCGTAAGGGCGGTCGAGCTGCACGCTCAAGTTGTCGGTTCTGTTTTCCTCGCGAAGCCCCGGATAACCAGCCACGGCCTGGGTGCGGGGCGTGTTGATGAGTTGGGTGCCGGAGCCCCAGTCAATCTGCAGGGCACCATTGTCACTGTAATAAGTGGTGTTATGCATACTGTTATTCCCGAGATCCATTCCCCAGCGTTCAGCCGCTGTCAGATAGAAACGATAGAGCCAGCGCGGATCTTGATTTAATCGATCAAACTGACCGGCAGCCGGGAAAACGAGGAAGCGGTCATCGCACCAGCCCAAGGTGTATTTTTCATCTTCACTCAGCCCGATAGGGGTGGCGCCTTTTGGCAGCGAGCTGACTTCAATGGCGGCTTCGAGGGTTGCAAATTTGACCGTCAAAGGACTTTCGTATCCAAAGGCAAGGGTGAAGGTGGTTGGCGTTTCGATGTCTTGGGTCACGAGTCCGGGATGAATCAGGCGGGCAGGGGCTGCCAGATCTCTCTGCTTGTGATAGCGGTCCGTCCAGGGGTTGTCGCCGAGGATCACCGCGTGTTTCGCCTGGCGATAATCTCCACTGGCGCTTCGTCCGGAGCTGAAGACCACATCGGCATCCCCCTGATAAGCGGTGTCGTAGAATGTGGTTTCCAAATGGTGGAGCATGGGAAGGAACTGCGCGGCGTTTCCGATAGTGCCGCCGCCGCCTTCGATTCCGACGGCATGCAGATTCTGCTCGGCGGCGTCTTCGGCGGAATGGGCGATATGCACGGTGTATTTTGCGGGGGGAATGTCCTTACGCCGCATCAGTGCGGCCGCAATCCGGTGGGTGGCCATGGAGGGCGCGTCGTGGAGGGAGGAGAAAGAATTGTGAAACTTTTTCCGCCAGCCAATCCAGTCGATGGTAACATCTTTGTCGGGCATTTTTTCGCCCCCCCAGCGTTGACTCCAGGTAAAATGAACACTGCCGTCGATATCCTGAAAGGCCATCATGGAAGCTGCCGCAAGATGGGCATCGGCGCGATAGGAGAGTGAGTTGACTGTCCATTCGTTGTTCCAGCCCGGGACGTTGTCCACGCTGATCCGCGCCATATTGGAAAACCAGTTTTTGGTGCTGACATCGACGCCGTCAATACTGACACCCGCATTTCCCGGACGGGCGGAAAAAGCCAGTCGCTGGCTGGAATAAAGGTGGGCGGAAATAGAATGCGTGCCTTCAATTTCGGCCAACTGATTCTGGGGGCCCCGCAATTCGTGACTGCCGATAATCTGACCTTTGAATCCGCGGTCACGCAAATGGGCGCTGGCCTCCTGATAAAAATCGGTGGCGATATCACGATAAAATGCGATGAAATCGTTGTAACGCGCGGCGCCACGCGATTTGGACCGGTAGGACCGTTTCCAGGTGTCAATCTTCTGAAGCTGGGGACGGTAGACGGTTCCCCGGGCCGGATCTTCGTCATCGAAGAGGCCGCAGGTACCTTCCGCATCTGTCCACGCTTCTGCGAGGGCTTCACGGTTTCCGTAGCGTTCGACCAGCCAGCGGTTCCAGGCAGCATCAAACCAGGCCTGAATGGCGGGGGTGGTTTTAAAGCCCCAATCCCAGAAGGGGCCGTTTTCGTTGATGATCTCAACACAGATCACGGCGGGATCTTCGGCCAGACTTTTCCCGGTGTGTGGATTGACGTGCTGAAGAAGATTGTCGGCCGCGCGTTTCCAGGCGTCGACCATGACCGGCATGGGGAATGCGCCTTTCCAGCCCTGTCCCTTTTTCCGGAGGGCCTCCCAGTCTTCCATGCCGACTTCCGCGGTCCATCCCCGGGAATCGATGAGATCCAAATAGATGTAAATCCCCCGGTCGATGAAGGCCTTCATCACTTTATCAAGGACGGCAATGCTCTCAGGGTCGAATTCAAAGGCGCTGCCACCTTTGAGAAAGCTGACCCGACTCCAGGGGGAATCATTGTGGTGAAAGCGAACCAAATTATACCCTTTGGATGCGATGGCGTCGGCCATGGCTTCGATTTCTCTGTCTGTTTCGGGGAAGCTTGCGCCGTAGCCGAGGGTGGTCCCCCAGAAGCGGACCGGGGTGCCGTCTTCGAACACTAAATTACCATCCTCCGTTTTTTTGAGGGCGCCGTGGGAACCAGCGGGTTGACCGTCGTGGAGCCATTCGTTTGCATTTACCACGGAACCTTTGGTGAAGCTCGGATAGCGGTTTTCTTTCCACACGACCAGGTCGTCGGCATCGGGAAGTGCTTCTTCCGGTGCCTGGGCGAGGACCCAATTGTCTCTGGGGGCGGGTTTTTCTTTATGCGTCGTTATTTCGGTTTGCGCGGAATGGGTTTTCCCGGCAGGGGGCGCGCTGCAAGAGAGCAGGCCCATGGCGGCGAGCATGCAGGCGGAAAAGGTAATCGGATTGTGTTTCATATATATTTGGGGGTTACGAATGTGAGAGTGGGGCCGTGCTTCCGCCGATGCTTAGGCGGCAGGGGATCCGTACATTTTGATGGGGGTTTTGTGAATTCAGGATCTCCCGTGCCAAACCCATAATGGTTTTTCCCATTTCGACAAGCGGAAGTTCGATCACGGTGGGTCGGAGACCGAATTCTTTTTCGTAGGTGGCGTAGGATTGGTCGAAAGTTACCAGAGAAAGGTCTTGGGGGATACGCAGGCCTTCATGTTTGATGAGTTGTCCGATGGGAGAGGCCAACATAAGATTGGAGCAAATTACCGCTGTCGGTTTCTGTGATTTCAGGAAGGATTTTAAGTCGTTTGCGCCGTCGGAGGTCCACCATACGAGGCGCTCATCGGGTTCGATTCCCCAAGTGCTCAGCGCGTCCAGATATCCCCGCCGCCTTTCAAATGTAAAAGGGGTGCTCTCTTCCCGTTGCAGGAGGGCAATGCGCCGATGGCCCAGATCAAAGAGGTGCTGAACAGCCAGAGCCATGCCCTGATGATTGTCTTCGGCTGCAGACGGGAGTTTCAGTTCTTGAAGGCGGGTGCCGGTGACCGCGCAGGGAATACCCAGGTGACGGGCTTCAGCAACGGCGTAGGCGTGTTGCATGGTGGAGGGCATAACCAACAACAGGTCAGGACGGCTTTGCATCAGACGTTGATGAAGGAGGCCGGGTTTTTGGTGATGGTCGCCAATCAGTTCGATGCTGACCCCGCAGTCCGCACTGACTTCTTCGAGGCCGCGAAGAACTTCGCTGGAATACCAATCCGCGCGGTCCCCCGACATCCAGAATCCCAGCACGGCCAGACGGATTAAAGATTTGCGGTTGGAGGGGGGCGGCTGAAGGGGCGGAAGGGCCATGCCGGCGCGGGGACCCACAAAAGAACCCTTGCCTTGACGCCGCTCAATCCAGCCTTCTTTTTGCACGTTGCTGAGGGCGTCGCGTACGGTTTTACGGCTGAGGCCGGAATGTTTTACCAAATCCGCATCGGAGTAAAAGGGCTCTCCGGGTTTCAGATCGGATTGAATCAGAAATTGAATGATCTGGTTGCGCAGATCCTGCGCCGCCTTACGCGATTCAAAAGGTTTGGTAAAAGAAATTTCGTTCATATCATCTGTATAAGATACATGTATCTTATAAACATATCTGAATATTCTTTTACAAGATAATAAACTATAAAGAAGTATTTAATTTAAAAGATACATGTACCTTATAAGGGGGGGTAAGCATGAGGTTTTGCAGCTGGAGGCTCTTTGCTGATTTTGCCCGGAGTGGTTTTGATCTGATTTAGTTTGATGCGGATGAGGATGGGTGTTGGGATCTGGAGTGGAAGTGGGAGCGGATTCGATTAGGATGAGGATGAGCATTTGAAATAAAGCGGGGAGAGGCGGGGTGAAGCGTAGTTCTCCCTTGACAGGAAGGGCGGGAAAGAGATACATTTACGCAAATGTTGTGTTCATCGAAAGATGTGTATTTTTGTTAATGTATTGGAGAGTTTTATGAAGAAGTTCTGTCGTTTGATTTTAGGGTGTTGGATGCCGCTCGTTTGTATGGGAGCCACGCCTGCGGGCGATTTGCCGCTTATCGATTTTAACCAGGCCGATGTAGCGGAATATGTGGCGGAAAATGGGGCGGTGCGGTCTTTTGTTGAAACGGAGGAGGGGCTCATATTGCAGATGCAACTCGAGACCGCCCGGAATTATCCTGGGGTGGCGGTGTATCCCAGGGAGGGACGCTGGGATCTGTCTGAGTATTCGGGGGTGGAAGTGGAGGTGGAGAATTTGTCTGATGTCACGGTGAGAGTGGTGTTACGTGTCGATAACAATGGCGCGAACGGGAAGGAGCACTGTAATGCGGAGTGGATTCGCATACATCCGGGAACCACGGCTCAATTACCGGTGATGTTTGGACGGGCATATGGCAACAAAGGTCCTGAGCTGGACACCTCCAATATTGTGGCGTTACAGATTTTTGCAGGGAAAAGCACTGCGGAACGTAGCTTGGCTGTTCATTCGGTTAGGGCATTTTCAGGTGACCGAAAACCGGTGCAACCTCCGAAAAAAGCGCCGAAAGTGAAATTGAAACCGGTGCAGGTGGATGGTTATCCGTTCCATATCAATCTGGAGGAAAAGCCTGCCATCGTGGGATTGGATGGCGGGAGTTTCACCCGTGATCCTGCCCGGGTAATTGAAGGAGCGGTTTCTCTGTATGGCGATTCAAAAGGAAAGGATCGGCCCTGGTTTGAGTTTGCCAAAACCGCCCCCGGTATTTTTGAGCCGGGTTATAAATATACGGTCACCTACAAATACCGAATTTTGACCCGTGAACCGGGTGCGCAGGTTTATGCTTTCATGCGTTCTCAGGCACAGGGCTGGGGTCGTTGGGATCGGGGGTGGACCAATATTTCTGAAGAGGCGATGGCATCTGATGAGCTGCAAACCGGAGAACTGACTTTCGGTTTGCAGACACAAAATGATTATCAACTGAACTTCGGCATTAAAGGCAATGCATCTGTGGTCATCGATGAGATCAAAATTGTCCGCGGGGAAGCTTTTGTGGAAGTGGATCTTGAGGACCAAAGAATTCAGGCGATTCCTGAAGCGGCAACGCTTTATCGGAGCTGGGATTTTGAATCGGCGGATGCTGAACTGCGGCTCCGCGATCCCCGGGCTTTGGTGGAAGAGGGCGCTTTGGCAGGAAAGACCAGTTTACTTTTGGATAGCATGGCTTCCAATCAAAGGTGGAACGTGGCTTTGTCTGTGCCTAAAGAAATCCTGCCCGGAGGATATCGATACTATGTCCATCTGAAATCGGATGCGGTGGCATGGGGGCAGGGGAAACCTTATGCGTACATTGTGGTGAAGGAAGCCCAAGGAAAGCGAAAGGATATTGTCTGGAAACGCTGGCGCGGGCCGGTTGGGGTTCCGCATTCGGTTTATACCGCTTTTGATGTGCCTGAAGATCAATCCGCGGCCTTGGATGTGGCGGTGTTTAAGCAGGGCAAGGTTTTGATTGATGATTTGGTTATTCGTCGTGAACCCCTGGCTGAAAAAGCGATTACAACCCATCAGGCAATTGTGCCGGAAGAGTCGGTTTTGGTTTGGAGCGATGAGTTCGATGGCGAGACATTGGATGAACAAAAGTGGTCTGCCACCCGTCAACCCCGTACCGGTGGATGGTGGAATCCGGATAATGTCTCTGTGGAAGATGGAAATTTGGTACTGACTTTTTCCAAAAAAGACGGTGTCTACTCAATGGGGGAAGTTAACACCGCGAAGAGTTTTACTTTTCGATACGGGTATGTGGAAGCCCGGATGAAATTACCGGAGGAGCCGGGACACTGGCCCGGTATTTGGCTGATGGGTGCCGGTGTCAAAAGTGTGGGCAATGAGGGTCGGGACGGGACCGAAATTGATATTGTCGAATGCCCGTTTAACGGCAAGGACATCGCCAGCCACGCGCTGCATTGGGATGGCTACGGATTGGATCATCAGTCGCAGGGGCATCATCCGGAGGTGCCCGGGCTGCAGGAAGGGTTCCATACTTTTGCGGTCAACTGGTCTCCGGAAGGATATATCTTCTTTATTGATGGTAAAGAAACCTGGCGCACGGATGCCGGCGGGGTTTGTCGTATCCCCTTGCATATTATCTTATCCGACGAAATGGGCGGATGGTCAGGTGACCCCAGTAAAGCCAAAAATCTTCCGGACCGGACCTACATTGATTACATCCGGGTGTGGCAATCTCCGGAACAGATTGAGTTGAACAAGGAATGAGTAATTCTCAAAATCAAATGGCCCCGTCTGGGGCCATTTTGGTTTTTGATGTTTGGTGTTTCGGATTCAGATCAGGAAGGGAGCGATCTCCACTTTCCGGTTTTACCTGTTACCACTGCTGAGACAGTGGCCGCATGGATTGTCGGCTTTATTATCAGACGCCTGCACAGTCACAAGTGACTTGCAGGAGTGGTATGGAAAAGTGAACTTTACGGGGCATGTCAACATATCCGGTGTTGGGGTTAGATGTTCCATGTGCAATGTGAAGTTCCTCTGCGGAGAGATCGCTTACGCGACAGGCGTCTCATTTGTTTCGTGATAGCAGCGGATTTCGTATACCTGGGCACTTTGATCTCCGTTTGTGTTTTCGACCACCAGGCGCATTTCCTGACTGCTGATGGATGCGAAATTGTGGATGCGGTGGCGTTGATAGTTGTTTTTTATGCGCAGGACCGCTTCCCATTTTCCGTCGATCCTCGCTTCAATTCGATAGTCTTTGGGGCATTGTGCATCGCGGTAGAAGGGTGCGTATGCGTGGTATTCACGTAAAAGGTGTCCGGGGAAACTGAGTTCGATCCGGTTGAGGGTGGTCTCTTTGTCCCAGGTCCATTGAAGGGTTTGAGGCAGAGGCTGGTTGGGATCCGACGCCCACAAGTTGGTGTGGGTGTGGGGGCGGCTGGCTCCGCGGGAAATGCTTTGGGCTGGAAAGCAATTTTGTGGAGGGCTGACCTTGAAGCTGAGGGTGGAGCCGTTGTCAAATCGGCGGTATTTATTTTCACCAATTTGGTAGCTTCCCACATGACCGGGGATCACACGGCCGGCAACATGCCAGATGACCTGTGGGTTTTTATCAAGTGCCACCCGCACAAAAGCGCCTTGTTCGGGGA
Organism: Kiritimatiellaeota bacterium B1221; assembly: GCA_029269125.1. Lineage (GTDB taxonomy): Bacteria > Verrucomicrobiota > Kiritimatiellia > SS1-B-03-39 > UBA6053 > UBA6053. Next base: position 145,731 of record JARHXX010000004.1, read on the forward strand.
GGGCGTTGGCGGGCAGCCGGATTTCCCAGGGAATCCATTGTTTTTTCCCGGGAGGGAGTCTGAGACTTCCTTTGGACAGGCTGGGGCCCGCGTGGACGCGGTAATCCCAGATATGATCGACTGCCTGAAGATCCAAATGGATCGTCTGGATCTCGGAACCGGTGTTGGTGAGGCATAAAGAAATTGTTTCGATTCCGGCTGTACCCACCCCAATCAGCTGCGCCTTTTTCACGTCCATGATTTCGTGCTGATATTGTGGCTGGTCCCGCCATATCTGCAGGCCCTCATGTGCACCTTCACTGTCGGGACCGGCCCCGCTGAGTTGCCATTCACTCTCTGCCTCAAACTGTGCTGCTGGGGCGAGATCTTGTGTATCCTCACGGGTGATGCCGGGTAAAAAACATCCCTCGCGTAATAAGATTTGCTGAATATCGCGGATGGATTCCCCGCGGGTCACTTCAATCGGATTGACATTCAGACGGATGGATTGGGCTGCGGCCAAACCGGCGGCCTGTCCCAGCAAAGCGGTTGTGCCCATCACCCGCAGGGTTCCCAATGCGGCATGGGTGCAGCTGATGTTTCTTCCCGCCATCATCAGGTTGGGTACATCTTTGCTGATGAGGGACCGAAGGGGGAGACCATAGGGGCCGCAATAGCTGGATACGGCATAATCGGTGAAGGTGTTATAATGTTCCGCGTTGCTGGGTTCGGCTGATGGGGCCAGTAAACCGCCGGGGGTGTGCAGATCGATAAACCATCCGCCGAAGGCGATTTCATCTTCAAATTTTGTCTTTTGCTGAATGTCATGCTCGGTGACCAGCACTTCGCCCATGATACGGCGGCTTTCGCGTTTCCCGGGAACCTGACCGATCCAGTCGAGCGCATAGTTGCGGGTTCGCTCCATCATGTTGGGATCTTTGTTTTTCATCCAATCCCAGACCCCGAGAGTGTGGCGAGTGAGTTCATGCCGTATGTTTTCATTATCGTGAATGGTATGGTGGGGTACCCCGATTTCCAGCCACCAGAATCCGCCACGCTCCTCTTTGGGGAGTCGGCCTTGTTCGTAAAAGAATCCTGGATCTTCGTGTTTTACGGCCCATTCGGGCGGGGTGAAGGGAACGGGACGTCCCATATTTTTGCAGCGGAAATGGATGGAATTTCCCATGGTGTCGGCGGAGGCCTGATCCGGCGCATGCGGCTCACCGAATTCCGCTTTTCCTTCCGACCCCATACGCCACTCGCAACCGGCGCGGTCGGCGACAATGCCGTCGCCGGTACAGTCAATGAAGCGTTTTGCAAACAGCTGTAGTTGGACTTCCGCATTCTGGGTATGGGCAGTAATGCCCGCGAGGGGAATGTGATTTGTGTTATGGGCGGGGCGGTGATAATAGCCCATGGAAAGGTCGGCGGTATCGGCTGCATTGTGCACCCCTTGAGCGGTTTGATTGCCGGCCATGATGACATCCGAAAAGTCGGTGTTGAGGTGAAGGATCAAATTTTCAGTTTCGACGGCGAGGTCGTACATCACCATATCCCAGACCGAATTGGTCCATCCGTTTTCGTAGACTTCCGCATGATTGACGGCCCGTTCCTCAATCAGCAATTCAGAGATAATACCGGTTTCACGTGCATAGGCATGGAAGGCGGCGGCCCCGTGAGGGGTGACGCCGATTTCGGATGAGGAATTCCCGCCAAAGACGGGACGGTTGTGGATCAGTGCGGTTTTGGCTCCGTTGCGGGCGGCCTCCACTGCGGCGCAGAATCCGGCCAGTCCGCCACCGATTACGACCACATCATAGTTTTCTTTTTGAATTTTCATAATATTTAAAACCTGGAGTTATTTCTGAGTCCAGAATTCCCAGCTGAGGGGAGGGAGGGTTAAGTGGAGGGTGTCAGTTGTTTGGCTGTCGAGCAGGAGGCCCCGGGTGTCTGTTCCCCGTTCAAAGGGCGTATACCGGACTCCTGTCCAGTTTCCTGTGGGAAGATTGGTTTTGATTTCAACCGCATGACTTGCCTGCGGATGTGAATTGGAGATCACCACCGTGTATTTATGGTCGGGGCGTTTAAAGGCGAGGACCCGGGAGGTGGACGAATCCTGAGTGTCTTCCAGATCAATGCATACGCTGTCCCAGGGGATTTGTTTGGCGAAGCTCCCCACCGCATTCCAGTTAAAGTCGTTGTAGATCCAGTGACCCGGTTGCAGTTGTGAACGCAGGTTTTCCATTTTGACGGCTTGGGAATAAATTTCGATGGGGCTGTTGATGCCGACCTGGATTCCCTGTCCTTCGGGTGCGTCTTCCAGCAACTTCACAAACAGTGCGTGTGGAGGTCTGAAGCATCCGTTTTCCTGATGGGTATTTTCAGGAAAGTGGATGGTTTCGTTTCCTTGCGTAATTTTTTTGTAGATCACATCTCTTTGTCCGCCGGCGTATTCGCTGTGGGCGTCCGTTCGCACATACCCGTCTTCCGGATTGAATGTGCTTTCGGATCTTTCATCGACCACGAGATAGATTTCGGCGGGGGTGCTGAACACCAGGGAGAAGGCCAGGCCGGGGGATTGTGCACCTTCTCTGCGGGTGACGTTCACCAGTTCGGCATCCTGAAGTTCTTCGGGAATGAATGTGAATTCCGGCCCGTTTACCCAGCGTTGTTTGGCTTTTACGGAACGGGTTCCGGTGGGAGCCTCTTCAGGGGATTTCCAATATCCCAGGGAGTAGCCGGAGGCTTCAGAATTGGTAATAGGTTTCAACGCGTGCAGCCAGAACCAGGTCGGATTCTCCCCCACTTGAAAGCTGTTGATGATATGTTCCACGGTGTTCAGGCAGCGTTCGGGGGTGGCGGTGCCGGTTAAATATTCGTATTCATTCTGAAACCAGGGGCGGTAGGGGAGTTCGTCACGAATTCTGCTGTGGCGGGCTTTGATATCATCAGCGGGCTGACCAATGATATGTATTACGTAGGCATCCACCAGTTTCGCAATTTCGGGTTGATCCATCACGGTCGCGATCTTGCAAGGAAAGCCTCCTTCGGTATCGGCAAAAAGCAGGATGGACGGATCGTATCTGCGAACGGCCCTGGCCACTGCCGTGTAGGCGGCGATATAGTCTGTGGTGTCGTAAGCGCAGGTGCTGTAAGAACTGTGTCCGATGTTGGGTTCATTCTGGAGGCCGAACATTTTGGTGGGGATGCCTGCGGCTCTGAGCGTTTTGATGTCATCGACAACGGCATCGGCAAAATCCTGAAGAAACTGATCTACATCTCCGAGGTAGTCTTCATCGTGTTGAAAGTCCGGACCAAAACAGCGAAGGGTTCCGCCCGGATAGGCGCGATTGGATTTCCAAAAAGGAGCAGGGGACCAATATTCAAAGGACAGGCCTTCTATGTGGGCACGGTCCAGCAACTCCCGCAGTTCATTCAGCTGCTCAGGCCAGCGAGGTTGCATGCGTTTTTCTTCGTCATCCAGACCCCGCCAGTACAATCCTCCCGCGAGACGGCAATACCGGAATCCTTTTAACATTTCGTCTGCAAACCGCTTTCGTTCTTCGGGCAGCAGATCATGGGGAACGCTGGAGAAGGATTCCGGCAGTCCATTGTTTCCGGAACCAATCGAGTCGGATTGAATTTCGATGCCGATCCCCAGAATAACTTGCTTTTCTTTTTCGGGAATGAGGGTGATGTGGTGGGGGAATTTGTTGGATTTCATAACAATGGGTTGGTCGCTGTTTCAAAAATTCTGTAGCCGCCTGAGGCAATGGATCTGTTATTGGGGCCGCGAAAACGCATGAAATCCTTTAATCCTTTTGTGGACAAAGTTTTTGAATGCCTTCGGTTAAGCAGATTCCGGATTGGCTGGGTGAAATGATTTTTTTCTGACTAAACACGGCCAAGGCGTAGTGGCGTCCATCCCGGTCAAATACGCGGGCGGCATTGCTTTTATTCAGTCCGACTCCCTTTAAATATACTTCAGCCCGGGCAGTGCTTGTCGCCTCACTTTCTTCCCACAGCGTTTTAATTTCCCGAGGCGGGCATCCTTCTTTTTTGAGAAGGCGGGAGAAGGCATCCTTCCCTTGGATGGCGGCCAGACAGCGACCCATAGAGGATTGCGAAATGGGAAAAGATCCTAATTCGACCATCTCGATCCCCGCATCCACATTTTCCTCAATTTTTGCCAGATATAAGAGATTGCCCTGCTCGAGGGTTGCCACTGAAAAACCGTAGGCGTACTTTCGATGCAGCTCATTGCAGACATTTACCGCTTCTTTTACGATGGGAAAACTGGTCATCGCAATCCCGGCTAAACGTAAAATGCCCAAGTCCAGTGCGAAGCTGTGGTAGCTGGGTTTATGCACCAGTCCTGACTGTTGCAGGGATTGCAGCAGGCGGGAGACGGAACTTTGGTTTATGCCCAATTCAGCGGCAATGGCAGAGGCAGAGCTTGCGCCCCCCTCTGCCAAAATCTCCAGTATCCGTATCCCGCGGTTAAAGCTTTGTCGTCCTGCACTTTGTTGATTGTTCGTCATGTGTACAGGGCTTAATCATGCCTAATAGGCATAGTCAAGAATGGAGTTTGAACGGATTCACCTTGTGTCGAGGGGGGGAAGATTCAGGGACGAAGTTTGGTTTTCGTACCTTGCAGCACTTTGGATTGCCTAAGGGTATAGAGGAATCCAGATGGCCCCATCCGCTTTCGTGCCACTGTAAACCACCGTTTTTATATTTAAATTCCCGCCCTTCGCTGGAGCGGGGGGGGCTATGGGCCTGGTCGGGCTTTGGCCCGCATTTCAGTGGGGGATTGCCCCATGTGCTTTTTGAAAAAAGCGGAAAAGGCGAGGGGATCCGAATAGCCGGTGCGCCTGGCAATTTCTCCGATGGGTAAATCTGTTTGGCAGATCAGAGCGATGGCTTCGTTTCTTCTTAAGCTTAACAGCCATTGCAGTGGGGATTCGCCGGTGGCCTGCTTAAAGACCCTTGAAAAGTGCCGGACACTGCCTCCGGAAATTTTGACCAGATCATCCAGCGTTATTTTCTCACTGATGTGTGCCCGCATGTAGGTGATGGCCTTTTGTACTGCGAGGGGGTTGCTGCTGTTGCTGGATGCAGAGGCCTCGAGGATCAATTGATAGAGCAGCATCGAAAGCTTCTGTTGAAAGCCCGGTTGCTGCTGTTGGGTCTGGTGGCCGATCTCCCGGAAAATTGCCTGTATTTTGGAAGGGTTTTCAAAACGGATCACCTGGGGTTTGTGCAGGCCCACGGACTGTAGTATGGCATTGATGCAGGTGGAGCGGATATTCACAAAACGTTTGTGGGCGTATCCTGAGGGCCCCACATTATAATCGTGGGGAAGTGCACGGTGGAGAATGAACATCTCTCCGGCCCCGACCAGGTAATCGGTGACGTTTTCCCGGTACACCAGGTTTCCGCTTACAATGAATTCGAATACGGTGATGTCTGAATAATGACATTTCAGGGGCTGATCGACGACCGTGCGGTCATGTCCATATCCTGACAAGGAAAGCGGGTAATCTCTCCCGTTTTCTTGTGGAGCAATATGTAAATAGTTGCCTTTTTCCAGTCTGGAGATGAGTGATGATTTTGTCACAAATCTTTCGTATCATTCCTCACATTTAAAAAGCAAGCTGTAATTTTGGGCTTCGTGGGATGTGAAACCGACGGGGAGTAAGCGATTTTAATGTAAAAAACAGCCACCCGAATCTCTATGTACAATTCCGCCGGCCCTGGTGTATGTTTTGGATCTGTATGTTATAAAATCGAATTAGATATATCCTCCATCCCTCCTGTGAATATGAATATGAAAATGAAAATGATCTCTCTAAACAAACCGCCTGCTGTATTTTTTGCCCTGAAACCACTTCTGTTTGTCCTTTGCGCCCTGCTCATGGCCAGGGTTGCCTCGGCGGATTCTGAGCCGGGTCCACCACAATGGGAACAGACAGGCTGGGGAGGTGGGGGATATTTCTATGCGGCGGCATTTCATCCTTCCCGGGAAGGGGTGATTTATTTGGCAGGAGATGTGGCCGGGGTTTATAAAACCGAGGATTACGGTCGAAATTGGCGGATGATTAACAAAGGGTTGGTCAATTATGGGGTGTTCAGCCTGGCAGTGGATCCCAGTAATCCGGACACCGTATTTGCCGTAACCGATGGTGGGTTGTGTAAGAGCACCGATGCGGGAGAGCATTGGGTGTTTTTGAGTCAAACCGGGCCAAACGAATTAAACATGCGGTCAAAGAAAAAGAAAACCATTCGTTCCGTAGCGGTGGACCCTTCGGATGGCAACATTGTCTATGCCTCAACTCCTTATGGCCAAGTGTTTAAAAGTATCGATGGCGGAGAGTCTTGGACGGAGAAGTACCGCACGCCGGTTGCCGGCGTAGACGAGGGGCGTTTACGTTTGCAATACGGGAAAGCGGATGGAAATTATTATGCGGGGATGTGGACAAACTTTTCTATTCCGGAAAATGTTCAACCTGAACATGCGGTGGGCTTTGGCATGAACTTCAAAGGGGACGGTTCGTCTGCGCCCAAGAGCTTTTCCATTTTTATCAAAGGGAAAGGATTCAGTTATAAAAGCCGCAACTTGAATGAGTTGTTTGCGGATGAACAAGTACGGGACGTGGTATTGCGGGCTGCGGATTTTTCCGTAGATCCGGAATTTGCAAAAAAACACCCAGAGGCAGCTGCGGCCTTACCCGCCTCGCCGGACTGGACCAAAATTACCCGGGTAGATCTTTCCTGTGTGGGCAACCTTCCTCAAAACCAGCATATTGCGAGTCTGAGCAGGTACTTTATCGCGACCACTGAAACCACGGACGGCAAGGTGGGTTCGGAAGAGGAGCCCCTGCTGGTAACGGTCAAAGAATTCGGCAATAAATCGAAACCGGGGAAGTATGGGAATCTTCGTTTGGGCGATCCGACACCCGGTGCGATTTACACCGTGACCGTGTCTGAAAAAGATCCTTCAAGGGTGATGGCCGCCACCCACGAACATGGATTAATCCTAAGTAAGGACCGGGGGGAAACCTGGGAGGCACTGTCCACCCCGGCGCCTGCTTCCGGAGTTGTGTTTGATCCGCAGGATCCGGACGTGGTTTATGGAACTTTTTTCTCACAGGGACTTTGGAAGTCAACGGATGCGGGTCAAACCTGGTCCCGGTCGACTGAGGGCATGACGGATAACGTTTCACTGCTGGAAGTTGCGGTGAGCCCCGAAAATTCACAGGATGTTTTTGCGATTGGGGCCACGGGATGGATTGGCGTTTTTTTCCGGTCCAGTGATGCTGGGAAAACCTGGATGAATTCATCGGAAACCAAAGTGGATTATGTGGCCAATCCCACTCTGCCACAGTCAGGAGAGGTTGTGGACATGAGCGTCATCACCAATATCTCAATTGATCCCTCAAATCCGAAAAATCTTTTCGTCAGCGGGAATTGGCGTTGTTCTTTCAGTGAGGATGGCGGCGTGACCTGGGAAGAGCGGGTCAAAGGCGCTGATATTTCCTGTGTCACGGATATTCAGTTCGTGGGGGAGAAAACATATGTGACCGCGATGGATGAAGGGACCCTGGTTTCCTCTGACAACGGTAAAACCTGGAAACAGCTGTGGCCCCTGAAATATGAGAAAAATCTGAGTGGTCACAACTGGCGGGTGCGGGTCAACCGCATCGATGGTGTGGACCGCATTCTTTCTACTGTCAGTCCCTGGGACGGAAAGATGCCGCAGTCTGTGGTAGTGAGTGAGGATGGCGGTGAATCTTTTAAAGTGACAAACGAAGGCCTTCCTGATTATCGGATTTCGGCCAACACCATGTGGGGGCGGGGCTATCCCAGAGCCTTGGCGGTCGACCCCCATGATCCGCAGATTGTGTATATGGGTATTGATGGAGATGCAACCAAAGGTAAAACGGGGGGCGGCTTGTTTAAATCAACCGATGGCGGACACAGCTGGGAACAGCTTGAGAATCAGCCGGGAAGCCGGCGGATGTATTATGGATTGGCTGTGGACCCCACCGACTCCCAACGGATTTACTGGGCAGGATTCGGAAAGAAAGGAGGCATTTACCGCTCTGAAGACGGGGGCGAAAGTTGGCAACGGGTGTTCAGTAAAGATGCCTACTTGTTTAATTTGATGACCACTGCAGATGGCACAGTTTATGCCGGCGGCAAACAGCTCTATCGAAGCAAAGACCAGGGAAAAAGCTGGCAGACGGTGACAAAGATCAAAGAAAAACGGTCTGTCGTGGGAATTGAGGTGCATCCGGAAGACCCGGATACGATTTGGATCTCTGCCAACGTTTGGAGCGGTGATGCGAAGGGGTTCATTCTTAAAACCGCGGATGGTGGAAAAACCTGGGAGGATATCACGGGGGATATCCCGTTTAACCATCCGCAAATTCTGCGTTTTAATCCGGCCACGCAAGAGCTCTGGGCCGGTTATGTCGGGCTGTACAAAATTAAACAGAAAATGGATGAGAAATGATGAAAAATCTATGGAATGAAGAGAACGAATTTCTCTCCGTAAATGTTCAGTCCGATGCCTCCGTGGTCATTCACGACAAGGTCCATGATGTCACCTGGCGTATGGGGGCGGTGGCCCTGCAGGAAACGGGAAAGATTGATGAAGGGCATGTGTGGCTGCGGACGGAACGCTCCATCTGTGAACAATTCCCCGGCCGCTTCCGTGGTGAAAAGAAAGGGGAACTTTGTCAGTTTGCGCTGCTGGGCAGAGAAGGGCAGGCTCTGGGAAATTTTCAATGCCGCTTTTTGCTGGATGGACCGTGGTTCGACTGTCGGGTGGTGGATGTGGATGCGTCGCTCCCGAGTTTGGTTTTCCCGACGCCGATTGAATCGGAGAGTCTGGTGGTGCCAAAAGATGTGGGACAGTGGATACGAAAACCGCTGAAGCAGCGTCATTTCTGGGTCTTTCCCGCGCACCTTTCGATGCGTTGGTTTGGAGGATTAAAAGGCGCGCATGGCTGGATTGGAATTGTGGATCAGGGCTATGAAGATGCCGGAGTGATGGCGGCGAATATGACGGCGACCACCGGCTGGCTGAAATCTCTGAATCGTTGGCAGGGGAAACGGTCGGTCCGTTTCCGCTTTGTGAAGGGATCCTATGTGGAGTTGGCAAAAGTCTATCGGGCGTATGCGAAGTCCAAAGGGTTCTTTCACTCCCTGCAGGAAAAGATGCAATCGACCCCGGGATTAAAGAATTTACTCGGCAACCGTGCGCTGTTTTTCTGGCAGTCCAGAACCCTGCATCCTGAAACCCGGGAGGATCGCATGCAACCTGCAGTGGAGGGAGAGCAAGAGCAAAGGTTGCAGGTGAAATTGACCCATCGGGATTGTATGGATCTCATTGCGCAAGCCAAAGAAGCCGGCTTTCAGCAGGGACTGGTGACGCTTTGCGGATGGATTCGCGGGGGATATGATGAATCTCATCCGGATATTTGGCCGCCTGAGCCGGCATTGGGTCCGTTGACGGATTTTTCGGAACTGCTCTCCCAACCGGATCCGTTGACGGTGGCGGTGCATGACAACTATCAGGACATCTATCGGAAATCCCCCAGTTGGCCAAAAGGGGTGGTGCGAACGGCTTCCGGTGAGCCGATGCCCGGGGGCTATTGGGCTGGCGGTCAGGCGTATATTCTGAATTCGAAAGACAGTTTGGCCTACTTGCGTCGAAACTGGGAGAACCTGGGGACGCTCCCTCTGCGTGCGGTCTATTGTGACACCACCACCGCAGTACAATTTTATGAATCCTACGAATCCGGCAATGAACAAACGCGATCTCAGGATGAGGAGGGCAAAAGAGCCTTACTGGAATTTTACAAGCAGCAGTCCGTGGTGTTGGGAAGTGAGGGGGCCGCGGATTTCGCGGTTCCCACAGTAGATTTTTTACTCCCATTTGATCAGCAACGTGTGGCCGGTGAATCTATTCCGCTTTGGGGATTGGTTTATCACGATGCGATTTTACGGTACACGGTATCGAATGCGACCCAGACTTCACCCCTCGAACTGAAAAAGAAATGGCTGGCACAAATGATCTGGGGGCATCAGATGCGCTGGTATTTTGGATCCCAAGCCGAATGGGATCAGAGTCGGGAGGCGTTTACCGAGTCGTTCTATGTGGACCAATGGTTGGCGCGGGTGGCGACCCGTGAAATGTGTTCGCACCGTTTCCTTACCCCGGAGGTCGAAGAAACGGTTTACGATGACGGTGTGAAGCTCTGCGTCAATTTTTCCGAAGAAGCTTTTAAGCTGGAGGGTGACGTCATCCCCGCGTTGGATTTCCGTATTTTTGAACCGGGAGACTGATCGGGGGAATCGGCGAGGGTCTGAGGTGCCGCCCCTGTTTTAGACGTTCAGGCGGCGCCGGGATATAATGACACCTATGCCGGCAACCAGCAGAAACGTGAAAGTGGAGGGTTCCGGAATGACGGTGAGACGTATGGCGTTTAAAGGAGCCCAATTGCTGCTGCTGTTGTCGTCGACTTTTATTTCCAGCGTTCCGGAAGCGCCAATGGTCAGGGCATTCATATTCATATAACGGGCATTGTTGTTTCCGTCTGTTTGAGCCAAAAAGGCCTGCTGGAGGGAATTGTTTGTGTCCCAGCCCCTGCTCGTGGATGCGCTTCCATCTTTTTCGAGGACGTTGAATCCAAAGTGGGTGGTTCCCCCATCAAGAGAATAACTATAAGTTCCCTGTCCTGATGAAAGATCAGCCCGGGAGGCCCATAAATCCAGATCTACAATATCTCCGGGGGTTAAATTTCCAAAGGTAATCGTAAAGAAGGTATTCGCATTTGTGCTGGTATAAAAATAATCAGAAGCGGCGGATGTATTCGTGAGGGAACCATCGGTGGTCACCCAAGAGGGGCCTCCGCTGCTGTTATTAAACGCTCTGGTTCCTCCGTTCCCGGAGTCGTTAATGGTGCCACCTTTACTTAAGGTGTATGCGCTTGTGGTGCCACTGTTATTGACGATGGTGCTGCCCGTGATATCGTCGGGGCGTGCATAGACATTCCAGGTCCCCCCCACATAGCCAGTGGAATTCAGGGTGTTGAAATCAACCAGAAATGTTTCTGCACAGAGGCCGGTGTAGCCGGCCAGCAAGATGAAGGAAAAGGTTAAAAAGGTTTTATTCAACATACCAAAGCTCCAAAATTCGTTCATATTCATTTGATAATAAAAGAATATTGGATCTTTCCCATGGATACAAGCAAAGAGTGAGGAGGACCTTCCTCATGAGTGAAGTGCGCATACGGTATCGAGACCCCTGTATTGAAATATTGGCGGATTTCACCGCGAAGGTCGGGGCGCTCTGAAGGGGGGGGGACAGTAGAAAATGGGAATCGAATTCTTCTTCGGACGTTCCAGGCTGCGCCGGGCGAGGATGGCTCCCAGCCGTAGATCGGTGGTGAACGAGTAGGGGGAATCCGCCAGCAGGACTCCAATCCGTTCATATCCCATTTCGTGCAGTTTTTTCCAAACTTCGGTAATGGCGGTGAATTCATCATGGATGATGATGGGGCATTTGGGGCGGTGCCGCGAAACGCTCATACTGACCGCGGGATAATTTTTACATACCGTATCGAGTTGATACGGGAGTTCCGGGAGCACGGCGATTAATAATCCCTTTACTCCCTGGGCCCAAAGGCCTTTGAGGAGTTGGGTGCTGTTGGGAAACTCACTCATATCGATATCCAACAACGAATACCCCAAAGCATGGGAAATTTTCTTCTAGTTTGAATACTCGTTCCGACAGATCTCACCCACCTCCCCGGCACCATTGTAGAGATATCCGATGTTCATGTCCTGTTGATGGCGTTTTCCCTGCCAGCGACGTTCAATGAGATGGGTCATACCCGGATCCGGTCGATAGCCCATTTCCTTCGCGATTTTCTTCACTTTCAACCGGGTGGCTTCTTTGGTGGCCGGGTCGTCACGCATGGCCCGGGAGGCTGTGGCCAAACCTGCGCCCGCCTTTTTTGCCACATCTCTGAGGGTGACATTTGTAGATTTTTTTGACGAAGCCATGTAGCACTTTTTGTCATAACCATCCCTGGCTGTCGATGGTTAATTTTGATGAGCGTTTTACATGATCAGTCTTGAAGCCCGCAGAATGCTGGCCTATAAAATCACCTTCAAAACCGAGCCATAAGATGTATCAAACCGAAAACCTGAGTCCAAAATGAATATACCCCCCATCCTGCCTGCGCCCACCTCATGGACTCCCCGCCCCGGATATTTCAGGATCAGCCCGGATACCGGGGTAAGAGCGGATGAACGCCTGCGGGCGGAGGCGGTGATGTTGAGCCGGGCACTGGGATTGCAAATTCAGTTGGATGCGCCCGGGAAGGAGCAGGCACTGATTTCGTTGGTGTGGGATGACTCCATGAGTGATAAACTGGGAAGGGAAGGCTATCAGTTGGACATTTCCACGGAGGGCGTGCTGTTGACCGCGGCCACCCCGAGCGGGGTGTTTTACGGTTGCCAAACCCTGCTGCAATGTGTGTCACCCGTTTTCGGAAGCCCGGAAGGGGAGATTCCCGCGATGTCGATTCTCGATCAGCCCCGGTTCGGTTGGCGGGGGTGTATGCTGGATGTGAGCCGTCATTTTGCCCCGGTATCCTTCATTAAAAAATTGTTGGATCAACTGGCGTTTTATAAACTCAATGTTTTCCATTGGCACCTTACCGACGATCAGGGCTGGCGCATTGAAATCAAACGGTATCCCCGCCTGACAGAAGTGGGGTCCCTGCGCCCTCAAACTTTGATAGGTCATGAGCGGACTCAGCCCCACTGTTTTGATGGGGAGCCTCATGGGGGGTATTACACGCAGGAGGAGATTCGGGAAGTGATCGCCTATGCGGCGGAACGTCACATCACCATCGTGCCGGAAATTGATATGCCGGGGCATATGCAGGCCGCGATTGCCGCTTATCCTGAATTGGGGAATGTGGAAGGGATTACACATCCGCGTTGTCATTGGGGGGTTTGTGAAAACATTTTGAATGTGAAGTCTGAAACCATTCAGTTTATGCAGAACATCCTTGAAGAGGTGATGGACCTTTTTCCCGGTGAATACATCCATATCGGTGGAGATGAATGTGTGAAAGATCAGTGGATTGAAAGTGCGGATGCCCAGGCGAAAATGAAAAGTCTGGGATTAGCGAATGAAGAAGAGATGCAACGTTGGTTTCTTCAACAGATGAAAGACACCATTGAGGCCCGGGGCCGCCGCCTCATCGGTTGGGAGGAAATTATGGAGGGTGGTTTGGCGGAAGGGGCCACCGTGGTTTCCTGGCGAAGCATGGAAAAGGGTATTGAGGCCGCTCAAGCCGGGCACGACGTGGTGATGGCGCCACAGTCGCATGTGTATTTTGATTATTATCAATGCGAAGATACCGAAAAAGAGCCGCTGGCGATTCACGGGGTCACGACCTTGGAGAAGGTCTATCGTTATAACCCGATTCCCCCGGAGTTGCCGGCATCCGCCCATTCCCATATTCTGGGAGGTCAGTGTCAGTTGTGGACCGAATATATGCCGAACCCTTCCCATGTGGAATACATGCTTTTTCCCCGCTTGTTTGCCTTTGCGCAAACCGTGTGGAGTCCCGAGGGGCACGAGCCCTATGCCGATTTTCGGGAGCGCATCAATCCGCATTTGCAACGTTTGATGCAAGCATCTGTGAATTTTCGGCCGCCGGAGGTGTAAGGGCGGTAAAATTGAAGGAGAAGTGCTTCATAAAAGGGTACATGACCCCCAACGTCCTTATAGGGTCTAAAGAGGACCCCGCATTTCGCTCGCCGGGATGATCAGCATATTCAGCCCCCCCCCACGGGGATGGGGAGGAGTTGCCGGGGCAAAGTCTGTTTAAAGGGATCTGCCACTCGCCCTGCAAACAGGACTCTTGGTAAAAGCAGAGATAGACCTTCGAATCCACCTTTGGAGGATTTTGCGCAAGCGCCCTGCTAAAAATGGTGGCAAGATTTTACATGTACTTTTATGTCAAGGTATGCATAATTATTGGGTAATATAAGACACATCCACCCTTGGTTCAGACCCCTTATGAAAACTTTAAAACCATCGATTGCGTTATTCACTTTCTGTTTACTGGCATCGGGACTGCAAATTGCTTCTGCGGCTGCGATTTCTTTTGTGGGGCGAACGGATGCTGCCACCGGCGTTTATGATCTTACGGCTCTGGGTACGACCGATTGGGCCTATTGGAGTACTGCCGATAACCCTATAGTTGGTGGGGTTGCGACGAATGAAATGAGTGGGGGGACGAGTATTAGTGGCGCTTCCGGCACGGGTGGGGTAACCTCGGTTCGTGGAACAGGTAGTTCCGGAGGAACGGTGGCGGATTTTTCATATACCAATGGCACGAGTACGGCTTCCGGGACGGCGTTTAATCCCAATGGGGTGTTTAATACAGATTTGTCCGGGCCGGGTAAAGGGGTTGAACTAGGATTTACTTTGGCGGATGCGGGGCAGTGGTATACCGTCAATATTTGGACGGCTGGTTTTGCAACCCAGTTTGCTCAGGTGACCGGTTCATTGGATGGTGCGACCTCTTATACTAATACCAGCGGTGGTTACGAAACAGTCAGTCCGAATGAGGGTAACTATGGGGGTTATAATACTCCCAAGGAACAGTACCAATATACCTTTAATGTTTTAGCGGATTCTGCGAACGACGTCTTTAATTTCGATATTAGAACGGCCGGCTCAACCGGAGGAAGTCGTCATGTATTGATTACAGCGGCCTCGATTTCTGCGATTCCGGAACCTTCCTCTTTGGCCTTGGCCTCTCTTGTGGTGGTTGGTTTCACTGTCTTCGGGCGTCGGCGCTTAAAATAAGATTCTTTCAGTCAGGCTTTTTGGCATTCCTGCCATCAGCATCATCAACCATCATCGATTCGTTTCGATGATGGTTTTTCTCTGTCCAGACTTGTCGTTTCATCTTCATAAATAAAGGGGATTTCCCCATTCTGCCTGCCCGGGGGGAGCCCCAGTGACCAGCGAAAGGATGGGGCACAAAAGCAAAAACCATGTCGTTCGTTGGGTGCATCATCCTTTCAGGACTATTTTTTTCGGGGTGCACTTCCGAGGGTTCCGCAAGCTCAATCCCGCCATCGGCGGGACTACGGTGCTCCCAGCCTTTCAGGCTGAAAAAGGCAGAAGACTTGGGTGGGGTCCCTGGAGGGGACGGCGCTGTACCTAACCTTCCCCTGGCCGTGGCCTCGCGTTACGCGCGTGCAGGCAGACTGCAAAACGGCTCAACTCCAATTTTTATAAATTCTGAAGGTCACCGGATCCGAAATATTTTGGAGGCCCGCCACGCCGGTCAAATCGACTTCAGCCAAGTGAAAGCTCGCCAATGTACCACTCATACTTCCGGTAGCGACATTGACCGTGGAATTGGCATCGCTGTCGGTGCTGGCCGAAGGTAAGGTCGTTCCCTGACTTGTCGGGAAACTAAACGGGATGTCCTTCCAGGCATGGGGTTACTGTATTTCTAAAAGGGGGATGCATAAGATGTTTTCGCTTGTTGCTCGCGTTCCTCTGGTTTGCCGGGGGCTGGATTTTATGCGTTCAATTTTGGCAGACCTTCCTTTTCCTGTACATGTGATATTTGGCCGTTGTATTTTAAGGATGGTTCTTTCGTGGATCTCCAAGTCCTAAAGATTTTTCAAACTTTGGGTCGCTATATGTTGACGCGCTTAGCCGCGTTTTCGCTGGAAAAGCACCAACACGATGCCTGAGACTACCAGCAGAGAAAGCGTACCCGCTTCGGGGATGGCGGCGGTTTCGTAGGTCAACATGGGTGACGTACCACTGTTTTCAGCAGTTTTTATATTAAAATAGCGGTAGCTACCCCCAGTCGCACCCGTATCTGGGCTGACCCGCAAGAAGACATAGATATCGTCTCCATTAAGCCTATCAGCCGCGCTGGCCGTGTATTGGGCATTCAGGTAATCTGTAAGCGCTGTATCTCCTGTGTCGGAGGTGTGATAGTTGATGTAATTGATGCTCATCGAGGAATCCAGGAAGTTATCCTGAATCAGGGTCTCGGTAGCGTCTAAGGTCCCTTTGTAATAGTCGCCGGCTACAACAGCTGAACTCGTCCGGTATCCCAAGCCATAAAGATCGCCATTGAAAGTCACAGATCCGTACCGTTGTGACATCAAGGAAAAATCGGCCGTAGAAAATTCGGTACCCTCGTCGAGTTCCGGCAGAGCGATGACTGCCACGTAAATTGGGTTTTTATAAGAAACACCTGACGCAGCTGTGGTTCCTGATATGGAAATAGACCCGTCATTTCTGAGTTGGGCATCAGCAGATAGCACATTTATGGTGGCGGCTTGAAGGGGAAGGAGGGCAAGCAGAGCTGAAGCGCTAATAAAAATTCTATATATGTTTTTCATAGGGGAAATCCTAATGATGTCGGATGGGGTTTCTCTTTTATTATTTTAGATCAGGGGGGCCTTGGATGGATATATTATTCGCAATTTTTTCGAATGAAAATTATCTCAGAGCTTCCTTCACCTGTACATAGTATTTTTGGCCACCGTTTTTAAGGGTCAACCCTTGGAGTTTTTTGGCCTCCTGAATCCGCATTGGGTTCGATGGAGGATTTTAAAGAATGCCGGATCCGCTTACGGTGGCGGTACACGATATCGATCAGGGCATCTACCGGAACTCACCCAGCTGGCCTGCAGGGGTGGTGCAAACTTCTTCCGGTGCGCCCATGCCGGGAGGCTATTGGGCGAGTGGACAGGCCTATATTTTGAATTCAACCGCCAGCCTCGATTACCTGCGCCGCAACTGGGAAAATCTGGGGTCGCTTCCGTTACGTGCTGTCTATTGTGACACCACCACGGCCGTGCCGTTTTATGAATCTTATGCACCCGGAAATGAACAAACCTGAACGCAGGACGAAAAGGGAAAACTGGCTTTACTCGATTTTTATAAAAACCAGTCTGTGGTTTTAGGCAGTGAGGGGGCTTCTGATTTCGGGGTTTCCCATACCGATTTTTTGCTGCCCTTCGATCAAGAACGTGTCGCGGGTGAAACCATTCTGCTCTGGGGCTTGGTATATCATGATGCGATTCTCCGCTACAGCGTTTCGAATGCAACCAAGACCACCGGGGAGGATCTGCAAAAACAGTGGTTGGCACAAATGGTTTGGGGGTATCAGATGCGCTGGTATTTTGCATCCCGTGATGAATGGGAACAGAGCCGGCAGGCCTTTGCCGAATCATTTTATGTCGATCATTGGCTGATGCGGATCGCCACCAGTGAAATGATTTTCCACCGATTTTTATACGACCATGGCGAAGAAACGATGTTTGAAAATGGACTCCGTCTGATTGCCAATTTTTCTCCAGAAGATCCCCCACGGGGGGACCTCGTGATTCCCGCCTGGAGGTTTCAGATTGTCGAATGTGCAGCAAAATACATGCATCCATTCCCGGCGAAAATTGACCTGTCTGTTCCTTGGGTTGACCCCGTCAAACGGGTATGGGTTTAGCAACGTGACAGAAAATTAAATCCGTGTTTAACTTCCGGGATGTCAGCCTGCGGCCAGGGAATGGTATAGGGCTGTCCCGGATAGAGGTCGAAAAAGTTGTCAGCCAGAGCCTGTTTCCCATCGAGATCGATAGAGACCCCCAGAGCAAAGACATCAGATGTAAATGTGAGGCGGCCATCGGCAAGTTCCATTTCGATGTGGGGATCCGGTAATTCCAATTCGCAGAGCCGCGGGCCCAAGTAGCGGTTTCTGTCGATGAGGTTTTCATCTGAATCCTTAAGAAAACCATAAACGAATTTAGAGGTCTCTTTCTCCGGGGCAAGATCCGCGGGAAGGCGGATCAATTCCGTTTTACTGTTTGCGGGTACTTTCACTTCACGTGAAGGATGGGGTTTCCTGTCACCCGCGAAGAAACAAAATCCACAGTCAAAAGAACCCATAAATGGTTCCTGGCTGTCGTTGCTGAGGTGGAATACGTATTCGTGAGATTCGCAAAGGTATCGGATGCTGAGATGCAGGGGGGCGAAGGCGCGTTTGATGGCCCAAAATGCGGGGGTGCGGTGGGTGGCGTAGTCGACAATGGTCCAGCTTCGCGCGCAGGGCCAACAGTCGTTAAACATCCAGAAAATCGCCGCCGAGGAATCAAAAGCCTTGCTCCGGAAATTATCCGCGAAAGTGCTGAGGGCTTCCCCATGCAGCAGTCCGCCGATATAGACATACGTGGCGATATCAAATTCCTGAATGGGTTTGCCAATATGTTCGAGAAAGGCCTGATCCGGCATACTGGACCGGTGCCATGAGTCGATGGAGTTGTCATGGAAAAACCAGGAGAAATCTCCGATCCGGGGGGGACTTTCCGGCGCCCAGCATTTTTGCAGAGTGGGCAGGGAAGGCGGTCCTAAAAATCCGGCTTCGGTAATCATCCGGCAGTCCATTTTCCGGTAGGCCCGGTAATCGGAGTTCTCAAAAGAAACATGCCAATTGTGTTGGTCGCCCCGGTCATCCAAATTGGAATGTGCGTCCCCGGGAGACTGGGGAGAGCTTGCTCGGTAAAGGATGCCCGGTGCTTCATCCTGCATGATGCGGGGGAGGGTATGATGAAAGAAACCATAATCCGGCATCACCACTTCCCGGTTAAAATCCCATTCCCAGTTGGCCCATTCCATTTCATTGTTTCCACAAAGCAAAGCCAGGCTGGGATATCCGGAGAGACGTCGCACCTGGTAGCGGGCTTCATCGGTTGCATTGACGTGCAGCGCTTTGTCCGTGAGCGGATATTGTTTACAGGCAAAGCCGAAGTCCTGCCAAACCAATAAGCCCAATGCGTCGCAGCGCTCATAGAAGCCGTCGCTTTCATAACAGCCGCCTCCCCACACGCGTAAAAAGTTGAAGTTTGCTTCCCGTGCCAGATCCAGCAACCTGTGGACCCGCGTATCATCGATACGGGACATCAGCATATCTGGCGGAATCCAGCAGGCCCCTTTCAGAAAGATCGGCCGATGGTTGACCTCCAGCACGCAAAAATTTCCGCCATCCGGATGGGGATCTTCCTGAACTTTGATATGACGAAAACCGATTTTCCGCTCCGGAAAAGGAAAGGCCTCTTCCGCATGTTCGATGCAGGTTTTTAAGGTGTACAGTTTTTGTGCGCCCGATCCGGCAGGCCACCAAAGCTCAAAGCCGCATAGTGAAACTTGAACTTCAAGTTGATGTTCTTTGGGAGGGCAGGTGAGGGTTTTGGTGAAAGTCGTATTCAGTTCCGGGATCTCTGCCTGTAAGCAGATGTCGAGTTCTTGACCGGTCAGATTTTCGACCCGGGCCCGGAGGGTGAGAGTGGCGGAATTTAAATCTTCAGAAACGGTCACGATCGACTGCAGGGAATCCGTCCGGAGTGCTTTTTCAGATGTTTCCAGAGTGACGGAACCGGAGATGCCGACATTCACCAGACGGGTGGACCAATCCCATCCAAACTGAAAGTTCGGTTTGCGGAGCCAATGGGATTTGTGTAGATTTTTGGCGTAATCGTAATCGCTGTGGCTGGCTCCCAGGCCGGCAGCCGGTTTGTCACCCGCGCCAATGAGGCCTGATTCAATATGCACCACCAGACTGTTGATGCCCGCCCTGAGGAATTCGCTCACTTCGAAACGGCAGGGGAGGTAGACGTTGTGATGGCTTCCCAGCCGTTTCCCGTTCAGATAGATTTCCGCATTCAAGTCGAGTTTCTCAAAGTGCAACCAGCAGCGGTTTTGATGGAGTTCTGTCTGAGCAACTTCGAAGGTTTTCCGGTAGGTCCAGATACACTCTTCCACCCAGCGGGCCTGCAGGGCATTTGTTGCATTTACCGGGTCTTGAATCATACCTTGCCGAATAAGATCCGTATGCACACAGCCCGGCACTTCCGCACGCATGCCCCGGGGATTCTGATAATCGGGATCTCTGAAATATGGGGGACGTCCCCGTTCCCCGTCGCTGTAATAAAGTTCCCAAGTGCCGTTTAAAGAGTGTTTTTGCATTTTACAGCATTCCTGTTTGTTTTTCAGGGCGAAAAGAAGCCAGCAGGTTCACGGGCAGCATCATCCGGGATTGCAACCGGTTTTCCTGTTTGTAGAAAGCTCCGATGACTGGCGGGCTGTTTTTTAATTTGGCACTCACGTCGCTTATGATTCCTTCCGCTTCCCCCAAAACTGTGATGCTGGTGATGTAGTCGAAGTACGTATCAATATCGATGTCGTAGTAGCCGATGCCTCCAGACGGATAGTGTTTTTTTGCGGTCAGGGGGGGGGAGTTTTCGGGTTTTTTATCCATGGCATCCACCAGGGATTCGATGGAAACGCTGCCCATGGTCCACAACCATCGGCCGTCCGCGATAGTGAATTCGGAATTCATCTCGGAAAAATTCATGGCCTGGAGTTGTTCGCCGACGAGGGGATCCATTTTATCCAAATCATAGTGAAAGTTGTATTGGTGTACCGGATGATTTTTATAAGAGCGGGTATTCAGCTGCACCTCCAACTCCATGGGCATTCCCATCTCTTGATACATCTCGGTGATGGGTTTCATCAGTGCGGGGAGATTTGAAAGCGTGGACAATATTTTTTCTTCATCTTTGACTGCCACCAAATATCCCATGGAGATTCCCACATCCGGATCCATGGTGAACGTTTCAGCCATGCTGCCGTTGAAAAGGTTGGGCCAGAAGTCCATCAACTCTTTCCAAAGCGCAACGTGTGAAGTCTCCAGAGGCATCTCGGCAATGAGTTGGTGGAATTCCTGATCGATGAAACTTTTCATCTCGTCGGAATTTCCGATGAACATTTCCAGTTCAAATACGCCGGGGGGTAAGCGCTCGGCCGAAATCTTCGGATCAGGTTTAACGGTATCGGGAGCGGTGATGAGCTGATGGAAGTTCGAATCCGCTTTGGCCGAGAGGGTGTGGATAATTTCCAGCCCTTCCCCGAGGGGAAGCATGGAAACCTCCAGATGTTCAATTTGAGCGCCGATGGATGTGAGAATTCGAATCTCGGCTTCCCCGATTTTCGCCATGCTTTGGGCATTTGCGGCTTGGGTGCTTGAAGATTGCGCCATGCCTTGTGCCATGATGTTGGGTAACATCATGATGGCCATATTGATTTGCGGACGGAATTTTTCCACCAGATCCGCCAGCCGTAAATCGACAAACAGTCCCGCGGTTTCCCGGGTTTTCAGATGAAGGGACAGGGCTTCTGCCTGTGCTTTGGCGGCAGTAATCCCCTGAGGATATTGGGCCAGGAGGAAAAGGTTTTCTTCCAGGGCACTCAAAAGTTTTAAGTCGCTCGCGTACTTTGAAAGCCGCTCATGCTGCTTCGGGTCACATTCGAGGGCTGCGTACCAGAGAATCCCGTCCCAGCTCCAGATAGCACCACTCCCGCCGGGAATGCTGGAGAGCTCGGGATCGTTCAACAGGCTTCCAAGCTTTGTTTTAAGATCCACATACGCATTCCCGGGCAGAATTTGATCCGAGAGGTGCTGTACGGCATCGATGGTTTTATGCACATCGGATATGGAAACAGAGATCAAACTGTCGGGAAGAGGCTGTGCTTCCGGGATGACGATTTGCGGTCTGCCGCATGCGGACAGGCTGAGTATCAGACCCGTAACCGTGACGGATTTCCAACTTAACTTTTTTTTCATTTTATTGTTCTCATGGGAGGGGGATTTGCCCGAAAGGTCTACCAATCAGAAATCGGGAGGGATTGCACTGCGATTCCCCTGATCTTCATGGAAATTTTGTCTGTCGAATCTTTAGATGTCTCCACCGGGTGGGCCCATCGGAAAAGAAAAAAGCGGATCCCTGAAGAATCTGCTTTTGGTCAATCCTGTATAAAGCTGTTTATTTTTTGTGGCGTAGAATCAGGAAGCGCTCCCAGCGCGCTCAAAAGGAGGATCAAACTGGTAGGTTCGGGAATGGCACTGGCGGTAACTCAATGACAAAAGCTTCGCCGGGATTTAAACCGGGGCGGCGAGATTCCTTTCGGGTCCGGGGAAACGGTCGTATTGTCCGGTGGGGAAAAGCGGATGCAGGGGGCGCAGACCCTGAGTGAAACCGGCTTGGCCATCGATGGTTGTAAAAGGAACCGGGGCGATGAGTTCCAGGTCGATATCCGCGGGGACCTGGGGCGAGCTGGCAACAAAATCCGTGGCCCCGACAAAGCGGACGGGGGTGTCGCCAGCAAGGGCCGTGAGGGCGAGGACGGTTTTATCGGCCGTGGAGGTCAGCTGATGGGAGAGCTTGAAGGTGCTTGGGACTTGGGGATGCAGGGCAACGTGATAAAGTTGTTGCGTATTCGTGAAGGTACCCGCCGGGAGGGGGGATGAAATGAGACTGCGAATCCAGAGCCCGTTTTCTTCCTATGGGGGGGACCGCAGCAATTGACCAGGATTTCGGGTTGGATATGGTCTTAAGGGTGTTTGTCGGGCAGGGTTTCTCCCTCGTTCCAGATGCCTTCCACCAGGGTGCGGGTCGGACTGAGCGGGGGGCCGAAGTCGTTGCGGTGTATTTTGTCAATTAAGAGGTCCAGGGCAATGCGTCCGATTTGAACATTGTTTTGGTAAATGCCGGTGAAGGTTTGTTCATCCCGGTTGAGAAAAGGGCTTACATATCCTAAATCCTCGGGGACCCGGATACCGATTTCCTGCAAGTTATCCAAAACGTTTTGGTAGGAAATGATCACGTCCGGACGGTTTTGGTTCATCCAGTCGGTCAAATCCTGTTTGGGGAAGTTTTCCCATATTTCCCGGATGCGCGGGAGCTGTGGAAGATCCGGCCTGCGGTGATGAAGCAGCACCATTTCGTTTTCCCATGCATTCTCTACTTTGCCGTCCCATTCGGCGGGGATCCAAAACGCGATGCGCCGATAGCCTTTTTCCAGAACCCGGTCCAAAATGGTGCGCAGGGTGTGAGCGTGGTGGTTGGCAACCGTGTCCATATTCGCGGGTTGAATACTGTGCCCGATGGTTATGGAGGCCAATGTGTCGTAAGGCAGTTCCGGAATTTCTCCCCGCAAGTAAAGAGGAAGTAACAGGGCACCCCGAATATTTCGCGCCTTCAGAATTCTGCGGATTTTATCGGGAGACATCCGGGCACTCCGGGTGCGGATTTCTTCCATTAAATATCCGCATTCATGGGCGCGTTCCAGAATGCCATCAAGGTATTCCCTGAACTCCCTGATCGCCAGAAGTCCCTCCGGGTCCGGCCAATCATTAATCCAGGCCAGGGTTGCCTGATGATGTACCGGCATCTTTTGTTTTCGGTAGGCGACCAGCGCAGATACCATCGGGTCTTTGGTATAACCCATTTCCCGGGCCGCCTTCTGAATTTTCGTGCGGGTTTTTTCGGATAGACGGGGATTGTTCCGCAGTGCCAAACTTACAGTGGTAAAATGTACCCCGGTTTCTCTGGCGATGTCACGGATGGTAATTCGTTTTTCCAATCGTATTTCCCCGTGGGAGATTTACCAGCTCCGGCGTCGCGTGAGGACGAATCCTGCCAGCGCAATTACCAACAGGGAAAAGGTGCCGGGTTCGGGGATGGCTGAAATGGTTCCGTCCAACAACAGGTCGGTTTCAGGAGTGGAATTGAAGCCCCGGCCAATCGCGATCCGGGTCATGCTGTTCGCGCCGGTATTGTACATGTAGATTCGAAATTCCACGGTTGAAGTGATGTTTTGAAGTTCAGAAGTGCCGCTTAAATCAAAAGTATGCGCGCGTCCCTGCGCATTGTTGGCGGGACCCGGCAGGCTACTGGCAAAGCTTTCAATGCTGTCGCTGTCTGTGAATCCGGTGAGGCTGCTCATGAGCACAAAGGTGGTTTCTGCCGGCTGGGTATTTGCACCAAGGGAGTAGACCATATCCAAGTGGTCCAAGCTGAGGGAAGCGCCTGCATCGGGCGTGACCGAAAAGGTGAAATAATCATTTTGGGTGATAGAGGTTGCGAGGCTGTTCACGGCCGCATCATTGTGGAGTGCCAAAAGGGCATTGGCCCAGTTGGACGCCGTGAGTCCCGGACCCAAAGCCAAGGTGACCGGTCCGATTTCCGCGGCTTCGAAATCCGCAGCCGCGCTGGAAGTTGTCGAGGTAATATCATTCAAATCCCAAGACACGATGGTGTCGGCTTTCAGTGTGCCGAGGCTGATCAGGCAAGAGGTCAATGCTGCGGACATCAGGGTGCGTTTGGATATGTGGATCAAGTTCATTTACGGGGTCTCCTATTGTTTATTTGCCACTATAGATTTCAGAGCGTTGCCCTGTCAACAGGTCCGATGTTCTAATTGTAGAATTATAGTAAAATTTGGGATTTGTAATATTCTGTTGACTTTGTTTTTCCGCGAAACCGCGGTGTTTAATCCCTATCTATCCGCCAGGGAAGAGGCTTACAGGATAAAGGTTTCGGTGATACGGCTGTAATCCTGATAGCCCATGCGGGCGATCAGATCCAGGCGGCCGGCATCGACGCGTCCTTCCTGCAGCATGGCGTCCTGGATATAAACCCCGACGACCTCTCCGAACACCGCGATATTGGGACGGTCGGGGTGTTCCGAGAGTAATTCCACCATTTGGGTCCTTTTACACTCCAGACGGACCGGGCTTTCCTGCACTCCCGGAGGGCGCACATTTTGAGAGGGACAGGGCTGGAGTTTTGCCGAGTCAAATTCACTCTCCCCGTGGGGAAGATCTTCTGCGGTTTTGAGCATCTGTTCTTTCAGATCCCAGGTCACCAGATTGATGACGAATTCGCCGGTTTCCCGAATGTTGCGAACGCTGTCTTTGCTTCCGCCTTCCCGGGCGGCGCCTCCACTGGCAAACATCACTTGGGGCGGATGGCCGGCCACCGCATTAAAAAAAGAGTAGGGCGCTAAATTCAAAACGCCCGCGGCGTCCACGGTGGAAATCCAGGCAATGGGCCGGGGGGCGACGAGGGCTTTGAAAGGGTCGTAGGGGAGGGGGTGACCTTGTGCAGGGGTGTAAAACATGAGAATGGGAAGGCAGAGGTGGGGCGGATGGATTCGAATTTCTATGTTATGGGGAATGTCAGTTATATATTCAAAAGCTGTGGGGCGAGGAAAATAGAAAACACGATGCACATTCCGGTCTGGAATATATAAAATGGCTTAATTATGTTGACATTATGCTTAGATGCTAGGTAGCATTTGGCGGTTAAAATTTAAATGAAAGAGAAAAATATGAAGAATCCCCCCCTGAACTCTATAATGTTTCTGATGCTCATGGCGATGACGCAAATGGTGTCTGCACAAGCGGTGACCCTCACTGCGGATGACCCGGCCGGGAAAAGCAGTTTTACCTCCGGGGTACGCTGGAGTGATGGACTGGCACCCTCCGCTGGAAAGGACTATGTGGTGGATGGTACAAACAGCAGTTCGGATGCGATGAGAAGCCCGGGTTCATCCTCTTCTTCGGGAAGTCCGTATATCCAGACCGCAACATTTGCCGGTGACTCGCTGACCTTGCAGAACGGTGGACTTCTCTCTTTAAAAGGGTCTAATTATAACAACCGTGTGGTGATTGATAATCTGATTTTAGACAATGGAACTGTGGCCGCGAACCAACCCAACACCGTCCCGCTATTTGAAGGCAATATCCACTTGCTCAGTGGAGGGGGGATTATTGATCTGGATAATGGAGACCGGGGAATCGCTCTAAAATCTGTGGTGACGGGTACCGGAGCCCTGTCCCTGGTCACAGGTACCGGTGGCCGGCCCATCTCCTTTGAGTCGGTTTCGGCCAACACCTACTCCGGAGGCACCTATATTACCGGTTCCCGGAGCAGTAATTATCTGAATGTGAAAAACGATGGCATTTTCGGTACCGGTGATGTGTTTCTAGACAGTACAGTTTTGATCAGCATTGGCAGTGGGACCACGCATGATTACATTAACGACAGCGCCATGCTGAGTTTTGATGGCGGCACGTCCTCAATCTTTTTGGACTTTGCCGGCACCGACACCATTGGTGCGTTGTCTTTTGATGGCGGCAGTACTTTTGCCGCAGTGGGCACCTGGGGGGCGACCGGTTCCGGCGCCGCCAATATTGATGACACCCGTTTTTCCGGAACCGGGGTATTAAATGTTATTCCTGAACCTTCCTCTGTGATGCTGGTCGCCATTGCCGCATTCAGCTTTGGGATCCTGAAGATCCGTAAACGCAGGAATTAAACCCCGGCCACACATTCTGTCAGTCCCTCCCCCCATTCCTTGTGAAGGGCCTGTTGATTTATTCGAAAAGTTTCTATTTCAGCAAGAAATTATTGACGAGATGTCCCTGAAAGGGACGGTACAACGTAGCCGAGGGTTGAGGCTGCGAAACCCTCGGAAGCGTAGAAAAACAGAAGAAGCCTGTAGGGCTTACGCACCTAATGTCCACCCAAAATCAAACATCAAAAAAATGCATAACCCCTTCATGGTAAGTTATTTATATGGTTATGAATGCCCAAGGGTTTCACAGGCTCAACCCTTGGCTACGGTGAGCCAAGTCTTTCAGACTTCGAAAAAAACTTGCGGGTAAAAGCTTTCGAACCATTTTAATTTATCGATATATTTTTCGAGAAAAATTTTCTGTTTTCGAATAAATCAACAAGCCCTGAATGGGGGTTTTTGTTTTGACCCGGTTCGGTTGTTCAGGAGAAGGCAAAAAGCTTCACGAATTCGCTTTAAAACCAGCGGAGAAAGTTCATTTAAAAATGTGGGATAATCTTCGTATATGTGGTTATTGTTGGTTTTATCCCACAATCGATTTTTTTCAGTTGTAAAGAATCGTCCGATCAACGAAAACAGTCCGCATGTCAAACAAAGCCGCAGAGATGAACCGACAATCCATTGAGGCCCGGGTGCGGGCAAAAGTATATGCTTCCATGGGATTACCGATCCCCCGGAAGGTAAATGCACCGAATCCTTTGTTGGTGAATATAAGTGCGCGGCACGCGCATTTAACCCAGGAGGCTGTCGAAAAACTCTTTGGGGCCGGGCATCAGTTAACGGTGAAAAAATGGTTGTACCAGGAGGGGTATTTTGCCGCCGAAGAAATGATTACTTTGGTGGGCCCGCGTAGTCGGGTGATCTCCAATTTACGAATTCTGGGGCCCTGCCGGGATGTGAATCAGGTCGAATTGGCTTATACCGACGCGATTGCTTTGGGCATACGCAATGTGCCGACCCGGATCTCCGGTGATGTGAAGCATTCGGCACCCGGTTTAATTATGGGACCCAAAGGATCCATCGAACTGGAAGAAGGCATCATCCGCGCCGCGCCGCATGTGCACATGAGCCCGGCGGATGCCGAATTTTACGGAGTGGTCAACGGTGACATGATGCGTCTCAAAATTGGCGGACCACTGGCCATGACCTTTGACAAGGTGCAGGTACGGGTGGGCGAGGGCATCAAGCTGGAAGTCCATATTGATACCGACGAAGGCAATGCCTGCAATTTGCAACCGGACACCCCCTGCGAACTTTTAAAGAACTAACTGAAACCAACAACAGGTTCCGCAACCGCGGGACTTAAACTGTAAAGAAAAGGACAAACCTATGAGTGATTCCCTGGGAATTATTGAAACCAAAGGCCTGGCAGGCAGCATTGAAGCAAGCGATGCCATGGTGAAAGCAGCCGGCGTCGCGCTGGCAAAACAAATTCCGATCGGCGGAGGCTACATGACCATCACCGTGAAAGGAGATGTCGGATCGGTGAAGGCTGCAGTGGAAGCCGGTGCAGAAGCGGCTTCACGGGTGGGCGAATTGGTCGCTTCCCATGTGATTCCGCGTCCCCACGCGGACCTCGTAAAACAATTTGGCCTGTAAAATAAGGAAAATCTAAAATGGCAAAACAAGCATTAGGTATGATTGAAACCGTGGGATTGACCACATTGATGGAAGCGGCGGATGCGGCGCTCAAAGCTGCCGACGTCACCATGACCGGCTGGGAGAAAGTCGGAAGCGGAATGTTAACCGGATTTTTCCACGGCGATGTGGCCGCAGTAAAAGCAGCCCTCGAAGTCGCGGCTGAAGCTGCTGCACAAATCGGGACTGTAAAAGCCATGCACGTGATTCCCCGTCCGCACGACGACCTGAGTGGTCTTGGCGCATATATTGGGTAACCCATGAAAATCCTTGTCGCCAACATTGGTTCCACATCCTTTAAATTCCGTCTGTTTGATTTAGACGGTGTTGCGGAGCATGTGTTGGCGGAAGGGGGCCTCGAGCGCGTGACCGATCACGGAAGCGCGATTGAGGAAAGTCTGAAAGGGCTGGTGGAGGAGGGGCATCTCTCTTCCATCGACGCGTTGGATGCGGTCGGCTTTAAAACGGTTCTCGGCAAAGATCTTTCCGGTTGTGTGCCGGGAGACGATAAGGTGTTAAAAGCCCTGGACGATTTTATTGAAATTGCGCCGGCGCACAATCCGCCGTATGCGGCGAGTATCCGCTATTTCCGGGATCATTACCCCAATGTGCAACGGGTGGCGTTATTTGAAACGGCATTCTATCAGTGGGTGCCTGAAGCCACCCGCACGTATGCGCTTCCCAAAAGCTGGCGGGACCTGGGGATTCAGCGCCTGGGTTTCCACGGCGCCAGTCATAAATATGTGACCGAACGGGTGGCCGAATTGATGGAACGTCCGGATGTCGCAACCCGGGTGCGCGACTTGTATGTGAAAGGCCCCGGAACTTTTACAGGGAAACCTTTTCGAACGGTTTCCTGTCACCTGGGCGGAAGCAGTTCAGTGACGGGAGTACAAAACGGGGTGGCGATGGGCACCAGTATGGGCTTGAGTCCCCAGTCAGGACTCCCCCAAAACAATCGGGTGGGGGATCTCGATTCCAACGCGCTTCCTTATGCGATGGCGAAACTCGGGATTCCGGTGGAGGAGGCCCTGCGTCAGATGAACAAAGAAGGGGGACTGCTCGGTATTTCCGGGGTGAGCAATGATCTTCGCGATATCAAAAAAGCCGCCGATGAAGGCCATGCCGATGCGCAGTTGGCGATAGAGGTTTTGATAGATTCCATTCGCACGTACATTGGACAATTCATGTTCAAAATGGGCGGCCTGGAAGCGCTGGTTTTCACCGCCGGTATCGGCGAACACAATCCCTGGCTGCGGGCTGCAGTGTGCGAAGGACTTGAGGAGTTTGGTTTAAAAATTGACCCCGCATTGAATGAAGTGCTTCACAGCGAAGGTCCCATCCATGCGGCCGGCTCAAAAATCCAGGTCTGGGTGATCCCCACCAACGAAGAACTGGTGATTGCCCGGGAATCGCAAAGGCTGCTGAACAAATAACCATTTTCCCAATTTCAAATTTTTCAAACTCCAAATTTATAAACAACCCTACAAAGGAACAAAACCATGGCTCAATTAGCATTAGGAATTCTCGAAACCAAAGGTCTGGCATGTCTGGTAGCAGGCACCGATGCCATGCTGAAAGCGGCAGATGTGAAAATCGTCGGCCCCATGAAGAACGTGGGCAGCGGACTGTGCACCGCAATGGTGGAAGGAGATGTCGCCGCGGTGAAAGCTGCCATCGAAGTCGGCACCCAGACCGCCTCCGAGCTGGGTGAAGTGGTGAGCATGCAAGTGATCCCCCGTCCGCATGAAGAAGTCTCCGCGATTTTGCCCCGCGCAACCGCTGCTGCCAAGAAGTAACTTATGTTTCTTGCACGCGTGATCGGGCAGGTTGTGTCCAGTAAAAAAGACGAAGCGATGCAGGGGCGCAAGCTCCTCATCCTTCGCCCCATGCTGGTGGACGAATCCAATCCGGCGCAATTGCGTCCGGGATCTAATACGGTGGTCGCCGTGGATGCAATCGGCGCCGGCGTGGGAGAGCTGGTGATGTTTGTGCAGGGCAGCTCCGCCCGTAAAGTCAAAAGCCTTTCCCCCTGTCCCATTGATGCGGCCATTACCGGCATTGTGGATGCGGTGGATGTGCTGGGTGAAAATATTTTTAAATCTTCAGAAGAGTCTTAATTTTTAGACTGAAGGAACTTTTTTTATGAAACAACAGTTAAGCGAAGACCTGGTCCGCAGTATTGTGGCTGAGGTGATGCAAAATTTACAAGCCAACCCGGCGGGAGCTTCAGATTGTGGATGCAAACTGAAATCTCACTCTGCCGGTAATTTGGGTGTATTTCAAGACGCGAGTTCAGCCGCCGCTGCCGCGAAAGAAGCGTTTGGCGCTCTGCGGAAAAAAGGGGTGGCCGGTCGCGTTAAAGTGATCGAGATTGTGAAAAAGATCTGTACCGCCAAAGATGAAGAGTGGGGCAAACTTGAATTTGCTGAAACCAAAATCGGCCGCTTGGATCATAAAATTGCGAAACTGCAGGGGATCAAGGATCTCCCGGGGATTGAATGGTTACGTCCCTACGGGATGTCCGGTGATCACGGGATCTCCATGGAAGAAAACACCCCCTTTGGGGTGGTGGGAGCCATTACCCCGGTGACGCATTCAATTCCGACTTTGTCCTGTAATGTGATCAACATTGTTGCGGCCGGAAATACCGTGGTGTTTAACGCCCATCCGGGGGGGGCCAAATGTGCGGTCACCGCAGTCAAAACCTTCAATGCGGAAATTGAACGCGAATTGGGCATTCCGAATATCATTACCATCATTGAAAAGCCTTCAATTGAAAGTTTTAATGA
The DNA here is from genome assembly GCA_029269125.1 of Kiritimatiellaeota bacterium B1221. GTDB lineage: Bacteria > Verrucomicrobiota > Kiritimatiellia > SS1-B-03-39 > UBA6053 > UBA6053. Next base: position 176,469 of record JARHXX010000004.1, read on the forward strand.
ACTCTGCGCCAGCGATGACGTGAACTTGTTAGTAATCACGGGTGGACCCGGGGTGGTGGATGCCGCCATGAAAAGCGGCAAACGTGCGATTTGTGCCGGACCCGGGAATCCTCCGGTGGTGGTGGATGAGTCTGCGCACCTGGATAAAGCCGCCCGCGACATTATTTTCGGAGCTTCATTTGATAACAACCTGCTTTGCATCGGCGAAAAGCAAATCTTTGTTTTGGATAAGGTGTACGATGCGTTCATTGCGGAATTCAAAAAAGCGGGAGCCTTTCAACTTACTTCAGATCAATTGGAAAAAGTCACGGAAGCGGCCTTCGACATCAAAGACGGTGCTGGCGGCTGTTCGCATCCGGTACTGAACCGCGCCTTGGTAGGTGCGGCGCCTGAAAAACTGGCGGAGATCGCAGGCGTACAAATTCCTGCAGGCACCGAATTGTTGTTTGCCGAAACCGATAAAGATCATCTCTTCGTTATTGAAGAACAAATGATGCCGTTGGTGCCGGTGATCCGCGTGCGGGATATTCACGAAGCCATCGCTTTCGCTAAAGAAAGTGAGCATGGCTACAAACATTCCGCCATGATTCATACTTTGAATGTGGAACACATGACTTACATGGCCAAAGAACTGGACAGTACGTTGTTTGTGAAAAACGGATCCTGCATGGCGGGGCTCGGGAACGGGGGCGAAGGCTATTCCAGCTTCTCCGTGGCCACCACCACCGGCGAAGGGATCACCACTCCGCTGACGTTCACCCGCAAACGCCGTTGCGTGATGGTCGATAACCTCAGTCTCATTTAAGGCACCGTATGTTACTCGCCCGCGTAGACGGATCTGCCACCGCCACCATCCGGCACCCGAGTGCCAAAGGATGGCGTCTGGCGATTTGCCAGCCCATTGATGAGGAGGGGAACGAAATTTCCACCCCCATCCTGGCCCTGGATGATATGGGAGCGGGTCTGCATCAGCGGGTGATCGTGAGCAGTGACGGGGATACTTTGCGCGATTGGGTGCAGGACCCGAAAAGCCCGCTGCGCAATATGATCACCCACATCCTGGACGAGGAGGAGGCATGAAAATCGGTCACATTATTGGTCGGGTAACTTTTGGGCATAAACTGGACGCCTACAAAGGTGGACGATTTTTTCTGGTGATGCCCGCGACCCGCGAACAATTGGAGCGGGGAGGCTATGAACCGCTGCCCAAAGGCAATTCCCTGGTGGTCTACGATGATCTGGGCGCTGATTTGGGTGACTGCATTGCGTTTAGTGAAGGGGGCGAGGCCTGTATGGCCTTTTGTGAAGAAACCCCGGTGGATGCCTACAACTGCATGATTTTAGATAAACTACATTATACGCCTCCGGCGTTGGAGAAGACCCATGAGTAAATTAATTACCGCAAATGATATGAAATCCATTTTGGCCAGCCAGGGACCTTCCGGCGTTCCCGCCGGTGCCCAACTGACCCCTATCGCAAAAGATTTGCTGAAAGAAGCCCAACGCAAAGGGACTGTTTCAGGCAAAGCCGCTCCGACAACTGAACCCACTGTCCCCGACTACGAATATAAATGGACACCGGGCAATGAGCCGAAAACGCCTGCGGAATATCATGCCTTTTTCCATTCCCCCGAGATCACGGTTTTGCGCGAACGCATGGCCGCCATCGGCGAGCGAATTTGGAACAAAGACTATGTGGACGGCAATGGGGGGAATCTCACCATTCGGGTAGGGGACAACATGGTGCTTTGCACCCCGACCCTGATTTCGAAAGGATTCATGAAAGCGGAAGACATGTGTCTGGTGGATATGAACGGCACCCAGTTGGCAGGGACCCGCAAACGCACCAGTGAAGTGATGACCCATATCGGCATCATGAAACGTCAGCCCAAAGCCAAAGCCTGCTGCCATGCGCATCCTCCGCACGCGACCGCCTTCGCCGTGGCCTCCGTGGTTCCCCCCACCTGCATGATTCCCGAGGCGGAAGTCTTTCTGGGACAAATTGGTCTCGCGCCGTATCAGACGCCCGGTACACCCGAAAATGCGGATACAGTGGGTGAAATCGGAGTGAATCATCAATCGGTATTGATGGAAAATCACGGCGTAATCACCTGGGGCAAGGACATTGAAGATGCCTACTGGAAAATGGAAAATACCGATGCCTACTGCAAAACGGTATGGATGGCTTCCCAGCTGAAAGGTGGCGAGCTTAAAACCATCAGCGGTTCCCAGGCCAAGGAGCTGATCGGAATTCGCAAAAATCTGGGGATGGATGATTACCGTGAAAACTGGAAGGAGTGTGAGCTCTGTGATAACTCCGATTTCCGCCCGGGTGTGGTCTGCGGTGTCCCGCCGGTCCGCACACCTGCCGGTGATCAGCCCGAGTATGATGACGCTGCCGAAGCCTTGGTGCAGCAGATTACCAATCAGATCATGGATGCATTGAAAAATCACTAACTGTCACATTCGGCATCGATATCGGAATCCTTATCGGAACTTTCGCTGTCGGCTACGATGTCGATCACCCTATCGAATTCGATTTTATTAACCTCAGAACTGTATTATCTTATGAAAGTAACCATTATTGGCGGCGGTGGCCGTGTCGGATCGAACGCGGCTTTTGCCATGCAATGCGCGGGCATTGTTCAGGAAATTCAAATTCTGGATTATAACCGGGATCTGGCGGAAGGGGAGGCGCTGGATCTCATTCACGGGTCGGCCACTTTGGGCGGACAGCGGATTTATGCCGGAGATTATGCCCGGGCTGCGGATTCGGATATTTTTGTAATCACTGCCGGACTGCGGCGTAAACCGGATGAATCCCGTTTGGATTTGATCAACCGCAATGTGGAAGTGTTTAAAGGCATTCTCGAAAGTATGCATCAGGGCGGATACAAACCTTCGGCACAGGTGTTTGTGGTTTCGAATCCGGTGGATATTTTGACCGAGCTGGCGGTGCGCAGTTTAAACCTTCCCTGGCAACAAATTTACGGACTGGGCACCATGTTGGATACCTGCCGTTTCCGTTCATTGATTGCTCAGGAGCTCAGCCTCGATGCCTCCCAGATTGACGCCCTGATTCTGGGGGAACATGGAGACAGTATGATTCCGGTCTGGTCTTCCGCCACTGTGGGTGGACTTCCACTGGCCGGTTTGAAACAAGTGACGCCCGCATTGCAGAATCAGCTCTTTACCCGCACCAAAGGAAGTGGAGCGGAAGTGATCCGCAAAAAAGGCGGCGCCGGTTGGGCGGTGGGTGCGACGATTGCCGAAGTGGTGCATGCGGTGGCACTGGACCGCAAAGCCCTGTTGCCGGTGAGCTCGCAACAACACGGATGTTACGGCCTGCGGGATCTCAGTATTTCTGTACCCACCATTGTGGGGCGTGCGGGAGTGATCGATCATGTAGAGGTCAACCTCTGGCCGAAAGAAGTGCAGGGGCTCCAGGCCTCCGGACGGGCTTTGAAAGAGACTTTGAAGTTGGTGCTGTAAGTTTCCGGGTTTCGGAAACCGCTCCCATGCCCTGTTTCGAAGTTCGGAACAGGGTTTTTGTTTGGAAGGGGGGGGGGTTATTCCGCGGGGGCCCCGGGGGGAATGGCGTCTTGGAGGTAAAGCAGGAGGCGGTCATGTACAAGCATGACGATGTCATCCAGCCCATCGCCATTGATATCGGCAATCATGGTTTCACGGGGTTCGGATTCACCTCCGGATTTTCGTTGGGAGCCGGGGGCGGTTTCAAACACCGGGAAGTGAATCATGGATTTCCATTCCTGACCTTCCTGAGCTAAAATTTCGAACATGTGGAATTGCGTTTTTTCAAGTAACAACAGATTGGCTTGCCCATCTCCATTCATGTCGCCCTGAAAAATTTCATCAGGCCAGTACTCCGGCAGGTCACTTTGAAACAGGGTTTGGGAGGCAAGTTTTTCGCGGTCAGGCCGGTTGAAAATTCTCCGCAGTTGCTGATTGCCCAGTGCCAACAATTCCCATGGTCCCCGGGAGGAGGGAATGAGTTGACTGGTATGAAAAGCGCCGGGCGGGAAATTGAGGGCTTTTTGAAATTGGTATCCCTGTGTTTTTTCAAAGGCATGGATTTCGACCTCCCGACCGCCTTCGGAAACCAGGGCCACCTGCCTGCCCGCGTTGTCGAGAGGGAGCAGATCCTGAATCGCATTCATCTTATCGCTGTTGATTTGCTGAACCAGGCGCAAGACGCCCTGGGCATCCACAGCATAAAACTCAATTTCATCGCCTTCAATGTAGGCCAGGGAACTGGGAAGATTTTTGATCGCAGGGTAGGTTCTGAAATTTCCCGCGCGTTTCTTTTTCAGCTGTTCGCTGGAAAATCCTTTGGGGGGGTGGACCGGTTCCAGATCCTCGGCCCCTGTTTCTTTTGCAAACAGGTAAAAACTTTCGCCCAGGGGGCTGGTGACTAAAAAGCCGTCCGGACGCCCTTTTTCAGTGGGCAGGGGAATGAACGCTTCCGGGTCCCGCTTTACATCGTCGAGTTCAAGCTGCTGGAGCTCCTCGAGTGCCAGTCCCTCTTCTCCGGAAAGGATCCGCCAACGTTTAAAGAACAGTTTCCGGCTCTCCTCCCGCACAATCCCGATAAGCTGATCCTGGTCCGCCGTTTCCGGACGCCAGATTTGGGCGCAAATGAAGGCGGCGGTATTGGGAATCGGAATGGGGAATTGTACGTTCCCCCCGGCAAATGGCATCAGTCCCAAATATCGGTTTTTGGGATTGTGAATGAGGACTTGAGGCGCTTTTGTCTCTGCAAGGAATGATCCTTTGAGAATCCATTGGCAACCCGAGGGCACGACCCGGGATTGGGGAAAGCCCAGTCGGCCATTTTCATCGACCGCCAATTGATGGATTTCGGTTTGTCCGGGTGAAAAGATGAGCAGGGAATTCAGGTCGTTGTTTTCGACGAGGGGGATAAATTGTCCTTGTCGCAGGGAGGGGAGGTGGATTTCTTCGATGGAAACCGGGCGGTTGGATTCTTTTTCCGGGATCTGTTCGAATTCAAAGGACTGAATCGCACCGGAGTCGTTGTGGATCGCATACAAACTTCCGGCCGCGGGACCCGGAATAAAAGAGGAGGAGGCCGGTTCTAAAACCGGGCGCTGCATGGGTAACCAGTGATCTTTTTCGCGCAGGTGAATGGCCAGTCCATAATCCACATCGTTGAGTTCGTAGATGATGTCGGATTCCCCGTCGCGGTTGAGGTCCATAAACTGCAAGCGGTAGGGATCTTCTCCCTGGGGAAGTTGCGCCACCTTGTGTTTTTGATAGTTTTGGTTTTCGGGATCCCAGTGAAAGCGTTCAAGGAGTTCCGGCCCCAGGTAGTAGAGGGACTGGTCTGCGGCATGCCACTTGAGGCAGTCGATGTAGCCATGGTGTCCATTCACCGGAATTTGAAAACCGGGTTTTTGGGAATCCGCTAATGGGCCGTGATAGATTTCCAGATGGTCTTGGGCATTGATGGTGGCAAAGTCGATATGTCCATCCTGATTGAAATCGCCCACTTCGAGTGCCTGGAGTTGGGCACCGGGGATGAGGCTTTCTTTGGTAAAGCGGGGATGGCTGAGGACGGGTTGCCAACGGTTTTGATGCAATTGCGGGGTCTCGGCTTTTCCGGTTTCGGGATCGTTCTGAAAGTAAAAATCCAAGCGCGCTTTTTCAGGATTTAATACCAGGAGGTCTGTTCGTCCGTCCTGATTAAAATCACCGGTTCTCATTTCGCGTGAATTGAAATCGGAGAGGAAAATTTCTGCCGGGGCAAAACCATAGGGATGCGTGGCGGTTTGCTCGGCCTGAAGGGAAGTGAGGGCCAACAGGCACGCGCCAGTGATGAGAGAAGAAAAGTGGGAAGAGCGTGATGAAGGATGGGCCATAAAAAATTACTGAGGGTGGATGGGGAAGGGCGGTACAGACCCGCGAACGCCTGTGTCCTGCGGGTCGTTTGAGGGTGGGGATTAGTGGGCGTATTCCTGAATCATGTCCGCTTGCATTTCCAATTCTCCCATTTGGTTCAAGCTGAAACTGGCACCGATCCCGAAAGTGATTTTATTTAATTCACGGGTGATGGTGCTCCGGGTGGCCTCTGCTGATTCCATGGAGGTTCCGGAAAGAAATCCGGCAATGAATTGTTTTTTGACCATGCTCATCACCGCATTCAGCATTTGACCGGAGCTGAAATCCTGCCCCTGTGCTTCAAAGGGAAACTGATCGCGGAGCTGCGTGTATTCATCTTGCCCCCAAATCTGCAATGCGGGATCTTGATGGGCATCAACCGCCATATGCAAAAGGTTGGGGTCCCCCATGGCGATTAACAAATAGTTGTCCAAATACGCATAGGAAACCAAGGTTTTTTGCGCGGCACCGACGCCTCCTTCGGGGATGGGGTAATAAAGGTTTACGCCCCGGTAGCTTTCAGGTTCGGGGGCTCCCTGGGGATGGATTTTACCGATCAGAATATTGACGGTCCGCTGGATGGCATCGGTATTTTTTAATTCGATCCCCATCAAGGTGTATTGTCCCTGGGTGGGGTGTTGTTCGAGTAACTGAAGCAAGGCTTCGGGATCCTCCTGGTTTTCGGCTTCCAGCACTTGATCGACCACCTTCGGGTCAATGGTTTGAAAGGCCACAAAGCCATCGCCCAAATGATCGAGCAGTTGTAATTTAAAATCAAAACCCAATTGTCCGGAGGCCATCATGCGTCCCATGCCCAGAGCGGCGGATGCCTGGGGGGAAATCTTGGGGAGTTCGGCTTCTAAGGCTGCATAGAATCGGGGAAGGCTCCAGGCGATGGTGGAAATGCTCCCGAAGTTTTTGTGGGTGAAAGATGGCTTGGGCGCGCTTTTCCCGCGGGGGCTGAGGAATAATTTTTGCAGGCCGCATTCGTGTTTAAAACCGGCCATGGTGCGGGCGCTCATGCGGTTTTCACCCAGGCGGAAGCTGTAACTCATGGGCAACATGGCGCTGGGGTCGACCCAGTCCCAAATCTTTTTGATCATTTCGAGGTCTTCGACTTCATCGCTCTCATTAAAAAAGGCCGCGATCTGGTTCAGAATGGTTCCCACGGGAATATAACTTAAAACGTGGTAGTCTTCGAGCGCGTTTTCGCGGGTGTGAAGGTAATCCTCCTTTCGGTCAAGGGCATTGACGGGAGGGGACTGAATCCAATCGCGCTGCCGCTGTACCGCATCCGTGGTGTAGCCCAGAATAAGAATATTCTGCTCCAGGGCCCAATACAGACCCAAGCCCATGGATTTTTCATCTTCCATGAATTCCAGGCCGCGGATCTCATCCTGATCATATTTTGCGAAGAGTTCATCTTCATCGGTTTGGATCAACCTTTCTACGGATTCTGAAAGCAGCGTGTCTACCGCATCCATGTCTTTCACATCCGCCATGGTATAAAAAGTGCCCATGATGACCTGCAAAAAATCGAGGCCTTGCTGTTCCTGTATGGCGAAGAGTTCCGGATCCTCTTCTTCGGTGACTTCCTCTGTTTCATCGTCAAACGCTTGGCTTGATTCGATAATTTTGTTGAGATCGCCGATCGCAAAGACGAAGGCATCATCGAGTTGTGACTGTAAAGCGTTCCAGGTGTTTTGAATTTCAGTAAAAATCTGGATCACCTCATCGGCATCAAACTCCTCGTCACCGGAATCCAGCGTCCGCATAATGATTTCCCAGTTGACCTCTTGAAGCGAAAGGTAAAAGGGGGTTTTCTCCCAGAGTTCTTTTTGTTCGGGGATAGCGCGGCTTTCGATCAGCAGCGTAATGTTGTCAGGGAGATAGCTGGAAAAATCCGTTGCGCGGAGAAATCCTGAAAAAAGAATGCTGAGCAGAAGGAGGGTGAGGGGGAACCTTTTCATATGATTAGGGAAGGGGGTTGGTTTTGCGGGGCGGGTTCATGTAATGAAAGCCCGTGTTGGGATTTAAGGGATCGAAAGCGTAGGCATTTCGTTTATCCAGAAAGAGCTGCACCGATTCGACCGGCACCGCGAAGCCCATGCCTTCGATGCCCACCCGCATCAGTTTCAGGGTGTTTACACCGATGACTTCGCCCCTGAGGTTGAACAGCGGGCCCCCGCTGTTTCCGGGGTTGATTTGGGCGGTGGCTTGCAGGTAGACTTGGCCGTCAATAATGCGGTCGGAGAGGCTGACAATGCCCCGGGAGACGGTACGGTCCAAACCCAGTGGGCTGCCGATCGCAAACACGGTTTCCCCGGTTTTCATCGCGTTGGCTGACCCGAAGGTGAGCGGGATGAGGGGGGCTTCCAGCTCATCCATAATTTTGAGCAGGGCCAAATCCCGTTTGGGATCCGATGCCAGAATACGAATGTTTTTATACAGGGTTCTTTGCAAGGTGCCCTGCTCCTGTTGGAAGACGGTGACCGTGAGTTCGCGGTCACCGGCGATCACGTGATAATTGGTCATCACCAATCCGTCTTCCGAAAGAATAAAGCCGGAGCCTTGACCGGAGCGGGAATGAATTTCAACCACCCCTTTCCCCAGCGTGTCCACCCAGGCCTCCACGGACTGTCGTTTCCGGGGGGAGGCCGCTTGAGGAACCTGCTGGACCGGAGGCTGCGTGAAAGAGGGGGGAGGTTGCGATGCGCCGCGGATAACGCTTTTGTCTTTGGATAACTTGAGTACGTCTACGCCGATATCCAGCCACAGACTGCTGTCGGTTTCTTTGAGTAACTTTCCGGAAACGATCCCGCCTCCTTCCAGGTCCAATATGACGGTCTCAGGCTGAGGAGGGGCATCTGCGTGGGCGGCGAGCAGGGTGCTGGAAACCAGGAGCGGGGACAAAACGAGTTTTAGGCGATGTACGATCATAAAATAATGGGTTTCCTGATCTAAAGGTCTTCTGGGTAAACATGCAACAGTTCCCTTTCGAATTCCAACACATTTTTATTGTGAAAAGGGGGGATCCGGTCATCATGGACACATGAAAAATCATGTTGTTTTACGGGGGATCTTTTTGGTGATGGGGTTTTGGGTGACGGGCCTGCTGGGTGCGGTGGAGGTGTCGGATGAGGAAGCGATGGTTTTGGGACGTCAGGTCCTGGCGGTGAAAGAGGCTTTGGCAAATCCTCAAGCGCCGGCGTCTTTGGATACGGTCACCGCACTGGGACAGGACAGCCGGTATGCGGTCATGGTGAGGGGATGGCTTGTACAGCACATTCGAATGGCCGAAAGCTACCGGGGAACTTCGGAATATCAAAATTCCCCTGCAGGCAAACTGGAAGTGGAAAAGAGCATTTCTTCTTACCAAAAGATGCTGCGCCGGATTGATTTGGAGTAAAGAAATGATGTCGAAAGAGGTGGATGCATATTTGGCCGGTATTCCGGAACTCAGAAGGCAGCGGTTACAGGCATTTCGCTGCGCCGTTCATATAAACCTTCCGGGGGTGAAAGAAACGATGACCTATAAAATGCCCGGGTTTGAAAGGGAGGGCAGGTGGGTGGCGATGGCCAATCAAAAACAATACCTGGCGATCTACTTTTGCAGTGCGGAGCTGGTGGAGCCTGTTCGAAAGGCGCATCCTGAACTGAGTATCGGGGTGGGGTGTGTACGGGTGAAAGACCGCCAAGCGTTTCCGGTGGACTTGCTGATCTCCTGTGCGGCGCAGGCTCTGGGGCTTACATAAACGGACTGGTCCATCCGCCAAATCCTTTCATCAGTTTGGCCCGGAATTTTTCTTTCGCTTTTTCCACCATGGGGAATTGTCCCACATCCTGATAATGTTTGTAGAAATCGGGATGGCGAGTGTTTGGCAGGGGACTGTATCCGGGCCTGAGTTCAAAATTGCTGGTGTAGGTGTAGGGCCAGATATCGAAGATGGGGAGCATATTGGAGATCGCACCTATAAAACCGCTCATTTTGGAGGAGAGCGATTCTTTTTCATTTTTTTTCGCCACCACCCAGCTGTTTCCGCCACTGATATCGCGTAAAATATGGGATTTTACGATCTGGGTAAACGCGGGATCCTCGATAACCAGTCCGCATTCTGTATTCAGAGAAGAGGAGCGGGGATCAAAATTATGGGAGCCGATTTGTGCAAATTTTTCATCCACCACAAAGGTTTTGGCATGAATAGTGAGTTTGGGTCCATGCGTAAAAAGTTCCAGTGGAAATTCTCTCGATTTGATTTCGTGTTGAATCCGCTCCGGGGAGAGTCCGCTGAGTGCGGGGTAGCCGGGGACATAATAAAGCAAATCTTCAGGGTAGGGTTTGAATTCGAATATTTCCAACCCCATGTTTTTGTAGAGTTTCTTGCGGTCTTTAAAGGATACGCCGTATACAATATCATGATCCGCAGCTGCCAAACTGTTGCTGGAAAATATAAATTCCAAGTCGGGATGCTTTTCGCGTAATGTCGTGAAGAAACGTTTACTCTTCCTTTGATAGATGAGGTAGGGGGACTGAAAAATAATTTGTTGATTGGCCGTCTCAATGACTTTTCCGATAATCTCTCCATAGAGATTGTCATAACTGTTTTTTCCCCTTTTGAATTTTCCGGGAGGATCCCAAAAAAATCCCATCCGTTCGACGGGGTGCATTTGTAATGCGGGACGCGCAAGTGAAAGCTTATGCGAATTGGCCAGGGTGAGAACTTCTTGCATCGAATCAGCATCCGCTTTCTGCAGAACACTGAACGCGTCATTGCGTTCGATGGGGAGGCGAGACTGTACGTCCTTAAATTGGGTGAGGTATACACTATCTTTGTGTTCCCAAAAAGCTTCGAACATTTCATCCATATGAAAGGTGGTCGGGCCGGTGGCGACGACATCCCGGTCTTTAAACACCATGAGGGGATGGCGGTCGAAATATTTGTTTTCGTAATTCCGGCCACCGATAATGCCGACTTTATCGTCCACCAGCAGCAGTTTATTGTGCATCCGCCGATTTAACCGGCGCATTTTCATGATCAGGTTTTCGAGTTTATTGATGGTGCCGGGTTCGGTATAATAGGAAACCGGGCGGAATACCGCAAATTCAAGTCCGGGATGGGCGACAGCCATTTGGGCCAAACGGGTATTGCCGGTGATGGGATTGAGAGCGTCCACCAATATGCGGACTTTGACACCGCGCCGGGCCGCTTCGAGGAGTTCCTGATAAATGATCCGGGTGACCGCATCCTCTTTCCAGATAAATGTTTGAATATCAATGCTCTCAGTGGCGGCACGAATGAGGTGAATGCGGGTGAGCAGGGCGTCATCGCCCACTTCCAGAAGCATCACATGATGATCCTCCGGTCTTTCATCGGCTAATTGCAAATACGCTGATGGTATAGCGGCCCGGCCATTGGATGGCGGCGGGACATCTGAAAAATTGCTGAAATGTGACTCAGGATCTTTATGGGGAATGCGCACGCACCCGGTGCTGGAAAGCCCCAAAAGCAGCCCGAAGAGTCCAACCATCCAAAAACGTGCTTTCATAGATTCCTCCTAAACTTTGAGAAGAAGGCATCAAGGACATTCCGGAATTTCAATTTTCAGATATTCCGAATGACTGACAAAAAATATCGGAAGCGTAAAATGCGGGAAGGATTTCAGATGCAAAGCCGATGCAACTCGTTTGCAAATCCGGTGGATTACATTTTTGTAGGAACCTTCGTCCTGAGTGTAATATTTGTAAGGCTGGTTGGTGCTTTTACGGGTTTTACAATCGGGATCTGTGATGGGGAAGGCGGGCCTATCGCTTCGCAGGGTTAAAGACATGCCGGACAAGGTTCTTTCAGGCTTTGTTGTATGTAAAGAATTCGAATAAAACAAATTACGATAATATTTGTTTCGGGATGTTTGGCGGTATCCCTTGTCGTTTGCTTGTTTTTGGGCTCTCCGAACCTTTATTTTAACGTACAATAAAGTATAAAAACCATAAAAAGAGTACGTAAACGTATTAAATGAGGTTTTGAATGACGTAAATTTCTTTATTTGGGTTTCGGGTCTGAAAAAGGGACTTATGTTGTGGTGATTCAAGTCATTGGACACCCACCTCAAACAAATGTTTATGAAGTTAAAAATCATCTTAATGTGTTTCATTTCTTTTTCCGCCCTGTGGGCGGCACCGTCATCTATTGATTCGTTAGGATTACCGGAGGTGCCTGAAAACCGTTATCAGTTGGACGAATGGGAGAAAATCGACCGTGAAGCGGAGATCTGGTATACTTTTTACACCTACTATAAATCCGGGGAAGATGAGGTGAAGCACGGCTTATGGATCGAGCGGACCCGCAGTCGGGATCGTGAACGCCACGCCACCGATTTTGAGGAGACGCGCAAAATATATTATGAGGGAGAGGTCTCAGTGCATTCGGTGGTCAGTATCTGGATCAACGGGGTCCTTCGGCAGCGGGATTATATTCTGTCCGAAGATTTGCGGGTGACGGTGAAGTTTAATGAGCAGGGGCAGGAGATGAGAGGGCCGAAGGCAAATGCCCGGGGCGGTCGGGCGAAGAAAGAACGAATCATTCGAGTTTTTAACGACGTTTACAATTTAACCAACTAACCAGGAAAATGAATGAGTACTGAAGCACTTCTCGATATTATGTGGATTCTCCTTTGCGCGGGATTCGTCTTTTTAATGCAGGGAGGATTTCTCTGTTTGGAAAGCGGGGTCACCCGTTCGAAAAACTCCATCAATGTCGCCTTTAAAAATATTGTCGATTTTGGATTGGCGGTTCTGCTGTACTGGGTGATCTCGTATGGACTGATGTTCGGAAGTTCCGCCGCCGGTTGGGTGGGCACGGACGGGTTCTTTTATACCATCAGCGGAGAAGAGGCGCCATTTCAGTACAGTGTGTTTATTTTTCAGGCCATGTTCTGTGCCACCGGCGCAACCATTATTTCCGGTGCCACGGCTGAGCGTTTACGTTTCTATGCCTACCTGTTTATTACCGCTGTTTTCTCGGTTCTGGTTTATCCCTTTGTGGGGCATTGGGTGTGGGCCACCGACTATTTAGGCAATCCCTCGGGTTGGCTTGCGGAAAAAGGGTTCCTCGATTTTGCCGGATCCAGTGTGGTTCACAGCACCGGTGGCTGGGTCTCACTGGCCCTGTTGATTCTGGTGGGGCCGCGTTTGGGACGGTTTGATGATAAAGGCAAAGCGGTGGAAATTCCCGGAAGCAATATGCCCTTGGCCATGTTGGGCACCACCTTGTTGGTATTTGGTTGGTTCGGGTTTAATGGCGGCTCTACGCTTTCGTTCGGGGGAGGCGTGCCGCTGATTTTGATGAATACGCTGTTAGGTGCCGTCGGTGGTATGACCGTGGTTTTGGGATTCATTCCCATCACCAAAAAATTACCGGACCCGGGGTTGGTGATGAACGGGGCGATTGCCGGATTGGTGGGGGTGACCGCGAACTGTAACTTAACCGGACCGGTGGCGGCCATTATTATTGGCGCGGTGGCGGGAGTGATCATGCTGGGGACTGTACGGCTTCTGGAGTACTTAAAAATTGATGATGCGGTGGGGGCGATTCCCGCCCATTTGACACCGGGAATTTGGGGGACCCTGGCGGTCGCATTTTTTGCGGATGCCGAAGTGATGGGTCTCGAATCCGTGGATCGTATGAGCATGTTCGAAACCCAGTTCATCGGGGTGATTGTGATAGGTTTCTGGTCTTTCTGCCTCTCTTATGTGCTGTTCTATCTTATCAAAAAGTTTGTCCCCCTGCGGGTGAGCGCAGAAGAGGAGCACGCCGGGCTCAATATCAGTGAGCACAATGCCCGCACCGAAACTTTGTTTTTGCTGCAGGATATGGAAATGCATGCCCGCACGGGAGATCTTTCGAAGCGGGTACGGGTGGAACCCTTCACTGAAGTGGGACAGATTGCCCGTCAGTATAACAAAGTGATCGACACCCTCGACCTGACCATGAGTCGCTTAAAGTCGATCTTTCAGGACTTGCACGACGGGATTATCACCTTCAACTCCGAAGGGAATGTGCTTTCAATGAATCCGGCCGCCGGAAAGTTTTACGGACTGGAGCCGGCAATGGCGGGCGGGCTTTCCGCATGGGATCTGCTGGTACCGGAAAGTCGTGATGATCTGGAAGTGCATCAGCCTGTTGATCATGAACCCTTCGATCCCTTCCGTGCCGGCGTGATGCAGGAAATCCACTATTTCCGTAAAAATTCACGGAAAGATGAGGTCGTCGAGTTTGTCGCGTCTAAAGGGTCGTTTAACAATGAAGTCATCTACACAGGGTTGATTCGCGATGTGAGTGAAACCGTGCAGACCAAACGCAGCAAAAGCCGTCTCATGAGTAAACTTGTGGGGGCGCAGCAGAGTCAGTTTTATGCCGGAATGTGTAAGCAGTCGGTGCCGGTCTTGCGCAATCTGTCGAAACGGATTTATGATCTGTCTTTAAGTTTGCCGAGAACCATTCCGGATCCGCGTCTGAAAACGCTGGAAAATGACGCACAGGAGATTCTCCATTTAACCGATGATCTCCGTTATGTGGAGATGCAGGGATCCCTGCCGGTGAAAGAGGTCGCCTTGGCCCCCTTCCTGGAAAACTTTTTACAGAATCTGGTTTCGGAAGCCAAGTATCCTGAATTCGGAGAAACGAAACTGTCCATTGATTTGGATGACAACTCACTGCAGGCGCTGGTGGCACCGTCTGCGCTGGAACAGGTTCTGGAAATTTTGCTTCTGTTGTCCTGCAGAGAAAGCGGGGTGGAGAAAGGGGTGGTTGTGAAGCTGGAAAGCTGTTATCTGGATCATCCCTTATCCGGAACCGAAGTGATTCCCGCGGGTGAGTATCTGACCCTTCATTTGGTGGATGAAGGTGAAGGCATTCCGGAAGCTGAACTGGATGAATTCTTTGAAGGACGTGACCGCAAATACAAAGATATCGACCTCGCGATGGCGGAGTCGATGGTTCGCCATATGAATGGGTTCATGGATGTGGATTCCACCCTCGGGGAGGGAACCACACTCTCGATCTATTTGCCCATTGCCCGGGATCTGGAAGATCCGGGAGAGCCGGAAGAGGCGGAGGCCACGGTGATGCTGATCGATGATCACCGTCCGATAACCCGTCTGGTCTCCGGACTGCTTCATAAGATTGGCTATAAGGTTCTGACTGCCGAGACGGGGGACCGCGCTCTGGCCAAAATGAAAGAAACCGCAGTGGATGTGGTGCTTCTGGATCTTATTCTGGCCAAAGACCTGCAGGCACGGGAATATACTTTCCGTCAGATTCATGAACGTTACCCCGAAATTCCGATTCTGGTCAGTGGCGGGGAAGTGGATGCACAGGTCCTGGCCACGGTGATTCAGGAGGGAGCCGCCGGTTTCCTTGAGAAACCTTATGTGCCAAGTAAATTGCTGCATATGGTGAAAAGGGAGGCGATGGCCAAGAAGAACGCTTAATTCATCCCATCCCCCTCAAATGCCCTGATTCTTTTCAGGGCATTTTTTCTATTTTCCGAAATTTGAGAAAATAATCCCCTTGAAAAATGGCTTACTGATTAAAATGAAAATAAAATTAACATATTTAATATAATAATGTTTTAATGTGGTTCGAATAGCAGTCTTTGGGCACACTTGGTTTGGAGAATGCTATATTGGGAAGCAACATGATGATGAACGCTCTCAATGACATACTCAATTCCTTCTCTGGAGACGGCCAGGCACTCAGCTTGGATGGTTTTGCTTTGGTGTTGGTGGTCTATTTGGTTTTGAGCTGGTTGATTTGTATTATGGCCGCCTTTCTGAAAGTAAAGGAGGTCCGCTATTACGTGGGCCTGGTTTCCATGGGACTCACCATTTTGATGGCTCTGGTATTGGGAGGGCTCTGTCGAAACTTCCTCCCGGATCTGGCGGCGTCGTTTACACCCAGAGGACTTTTTCTTTTTGGTGCCTTTGCCGGTGTGCTGGTGTGCTCGGTGCCGGTGATTCAATATTTCTGGAACGTATCGTATTCCCGCGGATTGGCCTGTGTGGTTTGCGGGGTTTTGGTTTTGGTGGGTGCGGTGTTGGTGGTGCAGCTTTTGGCCGACAGCAATGAGCCGATTCGGGCCCGGTTGTCTGCACCCTGGATGAAGAACGGCGTATTTAATCTTGGCAAGTAGATCCGAAGGGTTGCACCACTTGCATTTCGGGAAAGGCCGATTGCACATCGGACTGACTCGGCTCCAAAAACACCAGCTTTACATTGGGCCCCGCATCCATCGTGGCATAAACGGCTACTCCCTCGGCCCGTAATTGTTGCACCCGGTGTAAGGTGCGGATGCTTTCCGGTTTCCAATACAGAATCGGGGGCCAGGCGGCAATCATGGTCGCATGCATGGCCATGGCGTTTTGCTCTGCGGTTTTGCCCAGGCATTCAAAATCCTTGTCCTGAATGGACCGTCTCAACAAGGGTAAATCCCGCGCCACCTGGGTGGGCCAGGATTGATATAGAACCGCAGTGTCCATGGTGCGTTGCATCCCCACTCCGGAACTCACAGCCTTTTCCGCATCGGACAGACACAAAATTCCAATCCTAAATGCCGGCCAGGTTTCATCAAGAGCTTCGGCGTAGGAATCCATGCCGTTTGGCTGTTCGCCACAGTACCATTCGACAAAGCCCGCACAAATACTGCGGGAGGCCGAGCCGCTGCCGATGCGGGACAGGATGCTCCGGGAGCGGTCCGACAATTCCCAGCCATAAAGAAGATTCAGGCAGTTGACCGCCGAAGCAAATGCACTGGCGCTGCTGGCCAGGCCCGCCGCCATGGGGATGGTGTTGGTGCTTTGAATGTGAAAATGGGTGCCCGGTTCCCTGAACAGTTCCAAAAAGGAAAACAATCGCCGAAAGGCTTTACTGTCAGCGGCCTGCATTTGACCGTTGATTTCCAGGCGGTCTGTTTCTGCAATCCTGCACTGCATGTGGGTGCCCAATTCGGCCAGCGAAACCGAGAGACTGCCGGTCAAAGGCAGCTTGAGCGTTTCATTTCGTTTCCCCCAGTATTTGCATAGCGCAATGTTGGCCGGGGCATACGCTTTCGCCTGATTCTGAGCGGGAGTTCGGTGCGGCAGAATTTGATCGACAATGTCTCGGGGTTTAAAATTCAAGGCTGACTCCTTCGGATGCGGTTTGGATGGGGAAATGATCATAGCCGTTTACCTTTGCTTCGGCATTTCCCAGTGCGATGACGCAATCGCCCAGGCCCGATCCTGAGATCTTGGCACCGTGGATGCCGGCTTGCGCGCGCAATTGATAAATCAAGTATTCAAGGGTCCCGTCGGAGCAGCCCAGCGCGGACTGACATCCCTGGTGCAGATTAAACAGGCGGCCCAGTTCCGCCAGGTCACCCTGACGCAAAGCCGCCAGTGCATCGCCTACACAATTTCCGATGAGGGTAAACAGTTCTTCAAAACGCGCGGGATGCTGCCCCCGCAGGGTGTCGACGATGCCAATGACTTCGGGGGTGGGGGTTTTGTATCCTACGTAACAAACCGAGAGCGGTAACTGGCAGTGAAGCGGTTCCAGCTGAAGCGGGTCCGCGCGATAATGGACCACGCCGCCGTATACCGCGGCGGCCACATCACTGCCGGATGCGGTGCCCTGCACGCTGCGCACCACGCTAAGGGATTCACTGAAAATGGAGGCCCGGTCAAATGCATGCCCCGCGAGGTGTCGAAGCAGCGCGACCAGTGAAACCGTCACTGCTGCTGAAGATCCAAACCCAATGGTGGACGAAAATTCTGAGTGAATTTTCAAATCGAATCCTTGGCAGGGTGCGGCCCGTCGAATGGCTTCCAGGACAAAGGTGTAGGGTTTGCAGACTTCGATGTCC
This sequence comes from Kiritimatiellaeota bacterium B1221, assembly GCA_029269125.1. Taxonomy (GTDB): domain Bacteria; phylum Verrucomicrobiota; class Kiritimatiellia; order SS1-B-03-39; family UBA6053; genus UBA6053. Next base: position 194,286 of record JARHXX010000004.1, read on the forward strand.
CCCAGCTCCCCGGCATACGCCCCCAGGGCCGATTGAATGGTGAAATTCCTGTCCGCCCGTTTTTTGAGTACCAACTGCATACGTTGGCTGACCGCCATACACAATGCGGGTCGACCGTGTAACACCGCATGTTCCCCCATCAGCATCAGGGTGCCGGGAGCGTGGGCTGTGAATGAAGCGGATGAAGAGGTCATGGGAGAATGCGGGTTCCGTTGCGCGAGAGTTTCAGGGGGAGGGCCTGCCAGGATTCCGGCAGAGGTTTGGGGTTGTCACCCAGCACCAAAATCATACCGGCGGTGTTTCCCCGGACAGTTCCCGCACCACAGACCTTGGCTGCGGATCCGGATTCTTCAAGCCGGGAAATCACTTTTTGCACTGCCGGCGGGACCACCCCCAGTTGGCAGAGCAACTGATGATTTTCGCGTACACAATCCTGCCAGGCCTTCAGGTCCCGGGCTTGTAAAGCTTGCTGGGTTTGGTGGGTTACATGCCTGAAATCCTCTTTCAGAGAGGGCGCGTTTCTGAAAATTTTGCGGCTTTGTTCCACACACTCCCCGGTGCTGCTTTGGGGAGATCCACTGTGATAAACCTGGAAAGGGGGCAGGGGGGGCTGCATGGAGACGGGCCGGCCATGCCCCTGTTCAAACGCAAGCAATCCGCCTTGCAGGCTTACCGCCACATCTAATCCACTGGAGCGGCCATGCTGAAAGTTTTCACCTTCAATTGCCAGCTTTTGAAGTTCGGAATTCGGGCGTTTGGGTTCCAGCACCTTGAGGAGGGTGAGAATAAATGCGGCCGAAGAGCCCAGACCGGCGCCCAGGGGCAGCTCAGATTCAAAGCGAAGCGACGCCCCGGAGGATAGGCCGCTGAGTCCGGCGCAGATGGCGAGCAATTCCTCCGGATTTTGTGCCACTTGGGTAAAGGCGCATTCTCCCCTCAAAAAAGAAGCATGGGCTTTTCGAATTTTTGAGAGCAGGGATTTCAGTTTTTCCAAAGGGAAAATCCGCGGTTCTCTGGCGGGAAGGGTGATGCGCAAATGCGGTTCCGCTAGGGATGTGAAATCAGCCGTGGCCTCCAGGTCGATCGCCATGGCCAGGGCGGGACAGCCTTGCACCACACTATGCTCTCCGCTTAAAATGAGTTTTCCGGGACTCCGGGCCTGACGGGTCATTTATTCCACCTCAAAGTCGCAAACCACCGGTAAGTGGTCCGAATATAAGACTTGTGGCACATGAATGTGGTTCACCCTCACTTGAGGGGTGTGCAGCACAAAATCCAGGTCGTGTTTGGGTTTCCAGCTGGGGAAGGTTGGTGCATCTTCCCCGTCCGGTTCAATGAGACCGGCCGCATCTTTGAAAAGCTCGAGTTCCTTTTTTCCCTGGAACACATTAAAATCGCCGGCCACAATGCAGGGTTTTTCGATGTTGCGAACGATGGTTTTAATTTCCCGCAGCTGCTCCTGGCGGGTGCGGTAAGAGAGGGCGAGGTGGACCAATAGGAATACCACATTCTCCAATTCCAGTTCGATGACCAGTTTTTTGACCCCGCGGGTGACATAATGAAATTTTTCACTACTGATACTGTCACGGGCGACAAAGGCATTTCCCTGTTTATTCAGAATGGGAACTTTGGTCAGGAGAGGGTGATTCTCCGCGTATTTACTTTTGTAGGTGTGATAGTGACCCAGGGATTCGGCGATCTTCTGTGCCTGATTAAATTTTCCGCTCCGGTAACTCCCCGCATCCACTTCGATGAGTCCGATGACATCCGGATTGAGCTCTCTTAGAAAGTGAATGATTTCTTCAAGATGTTTGCCGGTCCGCCCGATATACCCGCTTAAAGGAAAGCGGTTCATGTTTCCGCCGGTACCATATCGAATGTTGTATAAAATAAATCTCATAGTTATGAAGTAATGCATACATCTTATCGTGCGTATCAGGACTTTCAAACTGTATCTGAGACGGAGTTGCTGTTTTCCACAGTAAACGGTTGTTTCCCCCTGTGCGGTTCTGTGTTCAATATTGAATTCATGACCTCAAATACTTCATTGGCTTTTGCGGGATTGAGAGCATCTGGATGCGGCGGAGCGAAGCATTTCTGATCATTGTCATAATATTGACCGGAGGCATTTGCAAATTCATCAGACAGGGCGGCGCGCACTAAAATATCCGCCCCGATCTGAAGATCTCCACCGGTAACGCCAAAGCCTTGTTTGACCATTTTGCAGCCGAGGAGTGAGGCGGGGTTGACCGCTGCAAATACCGGGCCCTCGGGGTGGGACGCCGCCAGGTGAAAGGTCCACATCGTAAGGGCCAGTTTGCTTTGGGCGTAGGCCGCCATGTCCGCGATTTTCTTTTCTCCTTTCAGGGCGGTAAGGTCGACCGGAGATTGGGCTGCGGAGGAAAGGTTCACCACCCGGCTGGAGGGCATGAGGAGGGGGAGGAGTTTTTGGGTGAGCAGATAGGGTGCCAGGGAGTTGACCACAAAGCGAATGTCGAGGCCATCTTCGGTGATGGTTTCAGGCGCCATGAAGATGCCGGCGTTGTTGATTAACACATCCAGCGTCGCATGTTTGTCCGAAACCGCCTGAGCCAAAGCTTTCACTTCATTCAGGCGGGAGAAGTCGGCGATGTAGGTTTCAATTCCGGTGGGGTCCCCCAGGGAGGAAAGATGTTGCGCAACCGCTGCAAGTTTTGTGGGGTTGCGGCCGTGAAGCAGGAGCTGATGGCCGTCTGCCATCAGATTTTTTGCGGTCTCGAGGCCAATGCCATCGGTGGCACCCGTAATGAGGATTGTTTTTTTTATAGCAGTGTTTTGGGTTAAAGGGAGAAGCGGGGAAGCAGATCTTTGGCTAAGCGATGCAAGGTGCTGCCGATGTCGGCCTGATTGAATCGAAGGTTGAGAGCGACATGATTGATGCCGGCGGCCTTCAAGGATTTTAAATGATGATACAGATAGTTTGATCCGGAACTGAAGCCCAAATGAATAGGGCGGGGCGGGGCATCCGGGTCATCTAAGAGATCCACATACAGTGACTGCATGACAGGTTGCGGGGGGCGTCCGGCCTTTTCGACCTGACGTTGCCAATCACCGACAATTTGCGACTGGAGTTCGGGTGAACGCGGGTAAAGCATCCAGCCGTCGGCATGTTCCGCGATCCATTCCGGTGATTGTTGACTGCCACCGGTGACGAGTAAGGGCCGTTTTCCTGCCGTGGATTTCGGTAAGAGATCCATACCGCGACCCGGGTTGCCGTAACTGCTTTCAAACTGAGGGGCGGATTCTTCCATTTTTCGAATATAATGAAAGCTTTCCCTGAAGCGTTCGCCCCGGTTTTCAAAGGGTAGATTTAAGGCGGGATATTCATCCGGCCGGTCCCCGGATGCGACTCCGAGGATTAAACGGCCCCCGGAAAGCACATCTACAGATGCCGCCGCTTTCGCCACATGCACGGGATGGCGCAGGGGCAACACGATGCTGGCGACGCCCAGTGCGATCCGTTCCGTTTTTCCGGCCAGCAGTCCCAGATATACAAAGGGATCGTAGACCTGACCGGCATCGCCAAAGGAGGGGACGTTAAAGGGCACATCCCGAAACCAAACGGAGGTGAATCCAAGGGTTTCCGCAAGCTGAATGCGGGCGGTCTGGTTTTTCATGCCCGGCACGGGCCCGTCTGCGTAGGATTCCAAAGGCACCACCAAGCCAAGAGTTAATCATCCTGTTTTGAAAACAGTGTTGTAAGCGGTGTTGATGGAGAGAAAGTTTTGAGAAGTGTTTACTGGCGGGGACATATCGATTCCTCCGAGATGTTCAGGATGAAATACGTTTTTTCGGCCGGAGAGGATCCTTCATTAAAAAACGAAGCAGGCTCAATTCATTGACCCTGACAATCAGGCGGTTGTCGGGCGCCGGGCAGGGTTCCGGCGCCCGGAGGGCTTAGTTCTCGATGACGACTTTGCCCATGCCTTTGCCGCTTTCCAGTCGGGCATAGGCTTCTCCGGCTTGTTCGAGAGAGAAGTGTATTTCATCGAGGACGGGTTTAAGTTTACCGGCTTCGATGATTTGCGTGAGCTTACGGAGGATTTCGCCATGCACCGCCCGTTTTTGGTTATAGAGCATGGGTAATAACATAAACACCACGTGCAAGGAGAGCCCTTTCACATGGGCGGTGTTGAGATCCAGCTCACACATAGAGACCGTGGAGGCCACTTGACCATTGAGGGCCGCGGCTTCGAAGGAGTTCAGCATATTTTGTCCGCCCACAGAATCGAAGACCACATCGAATCCAGCACCGTCGGTGTGTTGGGCCACGTAGTCTTCGACAGTTTCGGTTTTGTAGTTGATGCCGGTGGCACCCAGCTGTTCGATCAGGGCCAGCTGGGGTTCGCCTCCGCCGGTGGAATAGACGTCCGCTCCAAAGTGGTTTGCCAGTTGGAGGGCGATGTGGCCTACGCCTCCGGATCCGCCGTGAACCAAAACTTTTTGACCCGCTTGAATGCCGGCACGGGTGAGGCCTTCGTAGGCGGTAATGGCAACCAACGGCAATGCGGCGGCTTCACGCATGGACAGGTTTTTGGCTTTATGGGCGATCAAGTTGTGATCGGCGACAATGTAGTCTGCCAAAGTTCCCGGCAGCTCCGCTAAGCCGCCCGCACAGCCATACACTTCGTCGCCGACGGCATAGAGGGTCACACCTTCACCTACCGCTTCCACTGTTCCGGCAAAGTCCATGCCCAGCAGGGCGGGAGTCGCAGGTGAAAGGGGGAGTTCTTCGCCCATGTTGCGGATCATGGTGTCCACGGTGTTGACGCTGGAAGCTGAAATTTTCACCAGTACGTGTCCGGCTTTTACATCAGGGGTCGGGATTTCAGTGGCTTCAAAAGCGGCGTTTTCGCCATAGGTATTTAAGATCATTGCTTTCATATTCGCAGTTTCCTGTGTGGGAGGTTTTGGTTCTCTGGGTTTAAAAGTACTTAAAGTACATTATTACACTTGTGTTGAGAGTGAAAAATATGACATAACCTATTTTAGGTCAAGTACCCACATTTATGTAAGTAATGTAAAAATGCTGAAAACCCCTTTAAAAACGATAAAAATAAAATGAGAAAATATAACTGGAAAACAGGATGTGACGTTGAAGCCACCTTAAGTGTGATTGGTGGACGCTGGAAACCGGTGTTATTATGTCATCTTTTAGGAGGTCAAAAACGCTTTGGAGAGCTGCGTCGTCTGACGCCCCATGCGACGGAGCGTATGATTACTTTGCAGCTTCGGGAGCTGGAGGCGGACGGGGTGATTCACCGGCATGTCTTTGCGGAAGTGCCTCCCCGGGTGGAGTACGAGATTACCGAATTCGGGCGCACGTTGGCGCCGATCTTGGAGCAGATGCAGAAATGGGGCAATGGCTTTAAAATCCGGAAGTTTGCGGAGGAGGAAAAGAGTCAGCAGGATGTTTCAGGTGAAAAAGAAGATCTCGCCCACTCAGGCTCAAAGATGGGGGCAGCGGATTTTGGCTCCTGATGTATGGGTCATGGGTGAAGAGGTGCGCAGAGAGTGGGGAACAGGCTTTCAACAGTGGACCGAAGCTGTACACAAACGAACCAAGGAGAAATAGACGATGAAAACAGTATTATGGGCACCCGCAAACCTGCTTTTGCTTACGGGCCTTTGGGTGACAGGTTGCCGCAGCACGATGTCACCCGAACCCCAAACGGAAAATATCCGCGTCATATTAAAATCTGAAGTGGAATGGACCCACCTCAATCCCAAGCGTGGTGATCTGGCTCCGAGTGCGGGGACGTTGTGGGGCGACCGGAATGGCACCGAACCCACAGGTTTTCTGCTCAGACCTCCCCGCGATTTTGAATCTCCTCCGCATATTCACAATGTTTCCTACCGAGGGGTGGTGATTGAAGGCGTCATTCATAACGATGATCCCAAAGTGGATGAGCTTTGGATGCCGGAAGGTTCTTTCTGGACTCAACCGAAAGGGGATATTCACATTACTTCCGCTCAGGGAAGCGGTGCATTGGCCTACATTGAAATCGAGCAAGGACCTTATCTGGTCCTGCCTTCGGAAGAAGCGTTCGACAGCGGGGAGCGTCCTATAAATGTGGATGAATCCAATGTGGTCTGGCTGGACAATTCGGATATTACCTGGCTGAAGCATTCTGATGCTCAAACCGCAGTGCTTTGGAGAGACCGCGAGGAGGGGGCGTTGTATGGATGCTTCATTAAGCTTCCGGCCGGATTTAACGGGTCGCTCCAGAGTGAGGGATCGACTTTCCGCGCGGTGGTCATTCAGGGGCAGTTGAGTCATGCCACCAGAAAGGGTCAGGTTTTAGATCCGGGTAGCGGCTTCCGTTCGGAAGATCCTGCGGTGCATCATGTGATGTCGCACCAAGAGAGCATTCTCTATGTTCGCACGGACGGGGAAATTAAGATCCATGCAAAATAATCCCATCTAGCTGCACAAAACGGGCGTATACTTGAATGTATGCGCCCGTTTTATGGCGGGCTTCCCTGTGCAGAAGGCGGAAAAGGGGAGGGTCAGCGAAACACACTGACGCCGATTTCAAAGCATTCGCCGTGGAGGGAGACGGGGTAGTGTTCGGTTTCGCTGCGGAAGCCGGCGGCCATCATCCGGGCAAAGAAGTTGTGGGCATGAGGCCGGCCGGGTTCGGAGATCACCAGAGAACCTTCCATATCCAACAGGGAATTGATACTGCGGACCAAATCGGGAAAGTCCTGTTGGCTGTAGAGAATATCGGCTCCGAGGATGAGATCAAATTGGGCATCAGTATCAGGCGCACACCAATTTAAAGGCTCGATGGCCGCGGGATTTAAATCGTTGAGTGCCCAATTTTCCTGCGCCAGGTTTAAGGCTTCGGGTTCCAGGTCGGTTACCGTGACTTCCGCTCCTTGCATACCCGCCGCAATGCCGGCCAATCCGCATCCGCAACCGAGTTCCAACACACGTTTTCCTTCCAGGGTATTTCCATCTAATACATGTTCTGCCAAGGAAAGAGAGGCCGGCCAGAGGGAGGCCCAGTACTGGGGCTCTTCGGCTACCGGCACGTCTTTTGCATAGGCGAGCTGAATGGGGTGTTCGTTGATTTGAATCTGGTTTACTTCAAACTGCATCGTAGCCCTGGAAGCGAACGTCCCGCGGTTGAAAAAGGCTTAACGCTGTCCTTTAAACTGTTCGTGTAAGTCCCGGTAGTTTTTCGCGATCTTTTTGCCTTCTCCGTTGACCGCAGCCACTTTCGAGGCCAATAATTCATTTTGTTCATCCAGCACGCTCTGGAGTTCCTTTTGTGCGGTCTGAATCTCCGGGAGTTCTTTTGCTGCAGATTCAATGCGGCTTCGAATTGCAGTGTATTCGCTCATTTTTGCTTTGTAGGTTTCGTTATCGTCCGCGAGTTTTGCATCAATCGCTTCCCCCTGCAACCGGTCGTTTTCAGCATACATTTCTTTTAACTCCGGATGGTTTTTCCGGATTTTGGTGAATTGTTGGGTGGCTTCAAATGCCTTTTTATCGGCGGCCATAATTTCTGGATCCTGATCCAGTCCATTTTTACTGATGAATGTACGTAACGCTCTTTCGGAGTCCATATACTCCCGAATGGATGCCGTGACCTTTTTGATGTCTGGCGAAGACGCAGACGAGTTTTTCGAGGTATCGCCCCCACAAGCAGAGAGAAAGACGATATTGAGTAAGCCGATGGTAAGCAGGGTAATTTTAGTCATAATGCCTATAAGTAAGGAAGCTGATTTCATTTTCCAGTCAAAAGAGTGAAAGAAGGGTGGGAATTTTTGCACCGCTGCTGATCCATCTCCTCTAAAGCTTTATGATGTCTGAACTTCTTTGAGGAGGTTGTGGATAAACGTCAGTTTCTGTTTGACCGGCGGATGCAAGATAAAGGGATATAAATCCAGCTGTCCCATACTGCGGTTGATGGAATTGACCGCGAAAGTCAACGCCACCGCATTTTGCAGAAAGTCCTCAAAATGGATGGGCAGGTAAGGGTCGGCATCAGCCACCATGGTCATGATTTCTGTTTGATTCTCAATTTGGGGATTTATGGACACGCCCAGCGCGTATGCTGTTTCCATGGTATCGACTAAATGCAGGTAGTGTGACCAGCTTTCCGCCCAATCTTCCCAAGGGTGGGATGAGGCATAGGCGCTAATAAAGTTTTGGTTCCACTGGGGAGGCGGGCCGGTTTGGTAATGCTTTTCCAGTGCTTGTCCGTAGTCGATCGACTCATCGCCGAACTGATCACGGAAAGCTTGGAGGCGTTCGGGGAAGGGGAGAATGAGCAAGTCCCAATAATAGTGACCGACCTCATGACGGAAATGCCCCAGCAAAGTCCGGTAGCGTTCTTTCATGTTGACCCGGTTTTGTTCCCGCACAGCAGGATCCGCCTCCTCGATGGCGAGGGTGATTTTCCCCGATAGATGGCCGGTCATACGCTCCGCATCTTTGGGCACCACCTGATCCGAATCGATAAAGTCAAAGCGCAGGCCGTTTTCCGGATCGGCCGTTTTGCTGTTCACGGGAAGTTCAAGACGCAGCAGGCTGTAAACCAAACGGTGTTTAGCAAATTCGATATCCCGCCAATTTTTTTTAACCTCAGGGTCCTTTACATTCGGAATGTAATGATTGAGTTCGCAGGCCATGCATAAGTCCGAAGTGGCATCCGGTTCCTGCAACCAATTACATACGCCGGGTTCATAATTCCTACAGTAGCGCCGTTCACTGGGTTGGAAGGAGCGAAGTTGAAGGGTCGATGATTCGAAGCCCACCTGATATCCGCACTGCTCACAGCTTGTATTTTCAAAATGGAGGACCTGACCACAATTTTCGCATTGAAAGAGTTTCATACGTATCGATCAAACACTGCCCTGAAATAGAGTCAATGTTTTCCGGAAGGCTGAAAGATCTCTATTGATTCGCTGAAAGGGGGACGGAAAGGTCGCAACTGTGCCCGTATTCGGTTAGAGAGGTCTCTGCTTGCCGAAAGGGTTTATGCCTAAACTGCCACTTTAATAAAAGGATTTCTTATGAACTATATTGTCACCCATCCGGGGAGTGCCCACAAAGATGATTTTTTGGCCTGTGCGGTGCTTGCGGCTGAATTTTCGCTTCCGATCTATCGTCGCGATCCCACGGAGTCGGAACTGCAGGATCCTGCCGTGTTTGTGGTGGATGTCGGGGGCCGTCATGATCCCGGCCTGATGAATTTTGATCATCATCAGTTCCCCCGGGATCATCCGCCCTCTTGCTCCTTGTCGTTGGTCTTTCAATCCCTTGGTGTTTATGAGGATGCCGTCCGTTTCTGTCCGTGGATGAAAACCGCGGAGTGGCTGGATGCCCGCGGGGCGCGTCAAACCGCCAAATGGCTGGAGGTGGACCCTCTGGTGGTGGCGCAGTTGAGTTCGCCTATTGATTTTTCACTGCTTCGTTACTTTGCGGAAGAACAGGAGCTTCCGGTTGACCATCCGATTGCGGTGTTGATGGCGCGCATTGGAGCCGATTTACTCGACTATTTACGTTCGCTCCGCCAAAATTTAAACGCACTCAGGGACTGTGTGGAATTTTGGAAAATCGGGGATTTGGAAATCTGTTATTTACCCAAAATGGACGGCATGTCCCTCGATCTCGCGTCCGCATTGAACATGTTTGTGCGGGAGCAGGATCGGGACATCGCGGGAACCATCTCGCCGGATAAACGCGGCTCCGGATTTGGTCTGACCCGTTTTGATGATGATCTGCGGCTCAATTTTACTCGAATTGAAAACGAAGCGGATGTGCACTTTGCCCACAAGCAGGGATTCATTGCCAAAACTTCCGCTACTGATCCCGAACGATTGAAGCAACTGCTCGCGCAGTCCTGCGTTTGAGGATTCTTGTTCCCCTCAAGGTTATCCTGATCCATGCCGCTGACTTTCATTTTGGGATTGGATTGATCTTGGCACCTGCCTTTTTGTCCGCATGATAGCCTTCTTATGTTTGGATTTCTTACCGCCCCCTGTTCAGCGTGTCGTAGTCAGGAACATTCTGTTTACCGCGCACATTTTTGTGGTTTGTGCAACCGTTTACGTCAGGACTACGGTCTGCCCATGCGGTTTCTGGTCAATCGGGATGCGACCTTCCTGTCCATATTAGGGAATGCCCTGGCCGCGACGCAGGAAGCTCCCCAGTCGGCAACCTGTTGTAATCCTTTGGGGAAACCCCGCTGGGTGGTTCAGGAAGGGGATCCGGTTTCTTATGCGGCTGCGGTCACGCTGTGCGGACTAAAAGCCAAATTGGATGATGAAGTGGCGGACCGGCGGTCCTGGCTTACCGGGATGCCTGTTCGTGGCTTACGCGGTGCCTTGTCGGGTCAGATTGCCAAGGCGGAACTTCGATTAAACCGGTTGGGTTTTCCGGTGGACGCCGTAGCGGAGGCGTTAGAAGAACAGACCCACATCGAAAAACATGCAACCGCGGCGGGGAAAGCGCATCTTGATGATTTGAGCCGTCCCTCTGCTTTTTCGTTTGGTAAAATTGTCGCCCACACCGGGGGGCAGGCAAGGGAGACGTTGGAGGAGATCGGACAAAGTTTGGGGAGGGTGATTTACAGTATGGATGCCTGGATGGACCGTAAACAGGATCAGCGGACTGGCCAGTTTAATCCCTTTTTGTTGCAGCCCGGATTAATGAATACGGTCCCGGCAATGGTGGAGCGGGATTTGTATACGATCTCCTCCGGCTTGCGGAATCTGCCTCTCAGCGGGCATCGGGAACTCTTGGATTTAATCCTGGGACGCAACTTGCAAAAAACCTGCGCCCGCATTTTAGAGGATGGGCGTATGGCACATTCTTCATCAGCGAATCAGAAGAAACGGAAACAAAATCACCAAAGTGGACCTGCGCCCTTATGCGACTTTTGTGACGTTTTCCTGTGTTGTGACTGTGGCAATGTATGCGATTGTGGGGATACGGACTGTTCGGGCGGCTGTTGTGACTGCGGATGCGATTGTGACGTGTGTTGCTGTGACTGCTGAGCCCTATTGGGAAAAATTCGTCTTATGCATTTCATAAATCCATAGCTGGAAAAGTGGAGGTTATCCCCTATGGTATGCGCGCTGCGGGGACTTCAGGAAAAGGACCCTGTCTCCAGCTCCATGATAAAACTATGAAAAAACAACTTTCTCTTCTTTTGTTCTCCTGTCTGTATCTTCAAGGCATTACCGCCCAGGATCTCCCTTATACCATTGATTGGAATGCGGTGGAAAAAGGCGTGCAGCAAGTTCAACGCGGGGTGGATCAATTGGCCGCTTCGGAGAAAGTCCAGGCCTGGGCGAGGCAGTCCATGGGGAAAATTCAGCAGGCCTTGAACCAATCCGATTGGAATCAATTGCAGGATTGGCTCCCTTATATTGATCAGGTGGAAACGTATTTATCCGCTTATCCCGAAGCAAAACCTTATGTGGACTGGTTGAATCAACGACGGGATTACTTCGATTTCGCCAAATCCCATACCCCTCAACTCACCCCGCGCCCTATACCTCATCCCGCAGTCCCGGTACCGGCCGTCCCCACACCTCCCCCGGCAAAAGCGATCGATCCGCCGGTTTCGTACCACGAATGGGTTCGGAAAATGAGTCAGCGTCCGGCGCCAAAAGGAGCCGAGGCGCTGGTCCCCCAAATAAAACCTTTGTTTCAAAAGCACGGGGTGCCCGAAGAAATGATTTGGCTGGCAGAAGTGGAGTCGAGTTTTAATCCCAAAGCGCAAAGCCCGGTGGGCGCGCGCGGGCTGTTTCAGTTCATGCCCGGTACGGCCCGCTATATGGGCCTTTCCACTTCGCCGCAGGATGAGAGAATCCATCCTCAAAAAAGTGCTGATGCGGCTGCCCGGTATCTCTCAAAACTCTATGGACGATTTGGGGACTGGCCATTAACTTTGGCCGCCTACAATGCAGGGGAAGGGCGGGTTTCCAAATTGCTTCGGAATTCTTCGCGGAAAGATTTTAATGGTATTCAATCTCAGCTTCCCTCTGAAACCCGAATGTATGTTCCCAAAGTTCTGGCCACCATTAAGGTTCGGGAAGGGGTGCCGCCCGATCGCATCCCGGGCCTGGTCAAATAAAGTCTGGGGTTTCCGGGTTAAAAAACAAGTGAGCTCACATTGTGAGCTCACTTGCATGTCCGGGGCAGACGGGAAGGGTTAGTACAGTTTCACGTTTCTGAAATACCCGTTCGCTGTCGGAGTGGTCACATCATGGTCATTCGTAAAAACCAGATAGAGGACATTGCCTGTGAGGAACTGGCCCACCGGAATGCTGTAATGTTTCCAATTGCTGCCACTGTAGTCATTATGATTTTGGATGCCCCAGGTTTGGGTGCCATGCAGTTCAAAGATCTTGTCGGGGCTGATGGTGTCATCCGTATCGAATCCGATGCCGTGTATATCGCCTTCGGAACTGCTCTTGTAATCAAACTCCAGAACGCTGTTTGCGGTAAGGGTAAACGGCAGATCAATTTTTTTCCATGCGTTGCCACTTAAATGTAAGGTGGCTCCATTGTCCTCGATTACCGCGTTGCCTGCATCTTGATCCTGATCGTATGAGCTGAGGGTCATGCTGCTGAAGTCAATCGCGGGTGCCGATTGTTCATAAAGCTTAATGTTGCTGAAGGTGATGCTGGAGGATGAGTTGGCATCATCGTCGGCGATAAAACCCAGCTTGCTTACCGAACCGGTAAAGTAGCTGCCTGCAGGAATGACGTAGGTGACCTGTCCTGAACCTGTTGAATAGGTGGGGGAGATCTTCCAGCTCCAATTTTCGTGGTTAGGATTATGGATATCGCTGCCTCCGAATAGAAACGCACGCCTGCCGTAAAGCGGGTTGCTGTCATTATCCAAAGCGATGCCGGCGATTTCTCCGGTGTCAGTGGACTGGACAGTCACTTCGAGCATGGTATTGGCGGTGACCGTGTATGTGAGGTCAAACTGTTTCCATGCATTTCCGTTCAGTTCCACGCTGTTTCCTCCGGGCCCGATCGCACTGGACGAGGTGGTTCCATCCTGACTCGAATAGGCCGAGGGCTCTCCGACGGAGGTGGACGCATCATTCACCAGAATATTCAGGCTGGCTGATTGTTCATACAGCTTGATGTTGCTGAAGGTGATATTTGCGGATACGTTGGCATCGTCATCGGCGAAGAGTCCCAGATAATTTACCTCACCGGTGAAGTGGCTTCCCACCGGAATCTGGAAGGTGCGGTCACCTGAACCGGAGGTGTAGGCCGGGGAAATTTCCCAGCTCCAGGAGTCATAATTGGCACTCACATCTGTTCCCGCAAAGCGGAAGGCGCGTCTGCCATTGGTGGGGTCGGTCTCATTGTCCAGCGCGATGCCGCAGATTTCGCCGGTATCCGTTCCGTTCACCGTGAATTCAAGGATGGTATCGGCGGTGACCGTATAACCGAGCGCGAATCGTTTCCATGCGTTCCCGGCCAAGCTGGCGCTGGTGCCGGATGCGTCAATATCACAAGCGCCGTTAAAATCCTGCGGGGCATAAGGGACGGCATTCCCCAGGTCCGTGGAGACGCCCTGGATCTCAACATGCAGGTTTGGAATGACCGCTCCCTGGGTGGTGGCGGTGGCGGGCGCACTGTTCGCCGAGGTGTTATCTTCGGCATCGAAGGCTGCCACGGTGTAGGTGTAGCTGGTGTTAGGAGACAGTCCTGAGTCACTGTAACTCGGTGTGAGTGACACGTCAATCCACTCCAGGTTTCGCAGAATATCATAGCCCTGCACGCCGACATTGTCGGTGGAGGCATCCCAAGTCAAATTGATTTGACTGGTGGAGACTGCAGATGCGGTCAAGTTTTGGGGCAGTGAGGGTGGGGTCGCATCTGAGCCGGATGAAATGTCGGCATAATAGATGCCGCGACCATTTGTTCCGACATACAAGCGGCCAAAGGTTTGGCGGTCGCCCTCCATAATGTGGGGCACATTATTGATGGTTGAAACGTTCATTTGAGTCCAGGTAAAGGTGGTTCCTGCGGTGGCATCGGTTGAATACCAGTAGGTGAAATCCTTTTTGCGGACATAGACGGTGGGGTTGGCATTTCCGGGGGCGGCTTTGCCAAAAGCAAAATCCACCACATTGGAAATATTCGGCACATTCACCATGGAACTTCCGTTCCAATACTTGAAGTGCGCCTGGCTATTCCAGTTTTGCGCAACAAACCAGAATCGTGAATGAACTCCGGGAAGCGTCTTGAGCTTATATCCATCAGCGGTCCCGACAGAACTCACCAGGGTTGACCAGGTCGCGCCACCATCCGTACTGCGATAAACAGTGCCGGATCCTACTGATTTTTTATAGAGATAAAAAGTGTCCGGGGCCACGCGGTCGGAGGCCAGCGGGTTCCGTTTAGAGTCAAACAGGGCGATGCTTTCCACTGAGAGATTCGAACCGTTCCGGGTGCCGCGTGCCCAGGTGACGCCTCGGTCTTTTGAATACCAAACATATCCGTTGCCTGCAACCCACACCATATTTGTGGGATCAGAGGATGAAACGGCAATGCGCCCGCTCTCGGCCCCGCCGGGACCTTCATACAGATTGGTCGGTTTGTTTGACCATGTGATCGTGTTTTCATCCCAACTGGTGGTGGGGGTGGACATGATGTAGGTCATGTTCACATATCCGGTTTCCGATCCGGCCATACGGTATAACCGTAACACCGCGGTATCAATGGTGGTGACAGAGCTTAAATCGAATTTGATGTAGCTCCAGTAGTGTCGGTTTGCGTCATTGTAATATCGTTTACTCCGCAGTTCGGTGTGCGTTCCATAATTGCTCGAGGCCGAGTTCTGATAACAGAAGGCATCGGCGGTAGTGATGAGGGTGGTGTTACCATTCAGTAACAGCTCAGGGGCATGGGTGCCTTCTTTGGAGGAAAAGCGGAATATTTCATTGGGAGACTGCCAGGCTCTGGAGCGCACCACAATGGTGACGCTGTTCGCGCCCTCTGCTTTACGCTTTTTTAAATAGGGTCCGATTTCAAATTCTTCCCATCCCGGGGTGGCGCTGTTGTAGATCGCGCGATAAGCCAACTGTCCGAAACAGGCCCAGGTTTCTCCTCCGTCGGTCGAGAAGCCTCCCGCTTGATCGTCCGTACTCCGGTTGGTGTAGTAATTGATGTGCCCAACCCTTGCCATGGCGGTTTGACTTCCGCTGGTGGCTTCCGAAAAATCGAGCGAAGTGCTGGAAATATAACTCGGGTTGGAAATTTTCCGTGAAGGACGCACATCCACGTCATAGTGTACAAACCCGTTGACATCCGCCACTGCACTAATCAGGGGAGCCCCGCTGGGAGCACTTGTGAGATTGAGCGGAACAATTTCTTCATGGTTTCTTTGCAGCAAAAACCAATCCGCCTCCTGGGTGTCATCCTGAATTTCCTGGGTGCGTTGCACGCCAAAAAAATCGCTGGCCCAGACTTCATCGGGGTTGGCCGGGTTAATCATCATATCCGCAACATGGTCAAATTTTCCAGAGCTGGTCATGGACTTTGTTCCATCCGGTTCAGTGGCGTGAACGTTCCGGTTCATCAGCGCCCAGGAAGCACCATGGTCGGTGGATCTCCAGATTCGGTTGCTCCCCACAAACTCTCCGACCATAACGGTACCCGCCACCACAGGATCCACAGCCAAAGCACAATATCCAATGCCCCCCAGGGGAGAAATCGAAGTGGCGGTGGTGGAGCCCCGGGCTACTTTAACCACCGCGTTTCCACTGGTCACGTAAAGAGTGCCGTCACTGGCCACTTCGCCGCGGGCAGGTTTGTCTACGCTGACACCGGTTACTTTGGTCCAGGTGCTCCCCCCGTTGTCACTGGCGTAAATTCCGCCATTCCCGGCCGTTGCACTGTAGACGCCAATATACAGGTATTTACTGACGGTTCGGGTGCCGTCACTCACGCTGCCTCCGTTCGGATCTGCGGTGACGAAAATGATGCCGACCCCCGAGTCGCCAAGCGCGGGAGGGGTGAGGGTGGACGCATACCACCCATTGTCATAATCATACTTTCTAACTCCGACACCGCCGGAAATATTATAAGTCCCAAAATATACGACGTTTGAATTGTAGGGGTCCACCGTGAGCCGCTCGCCTGCTTGACGGGCGCCTTGGTTACTGCGCACTTTTACGCTGGTATCCACGGGGGTCCAAACCGGAGCGGCAGAATCCGTGTTGTCGCAGACGTAAATGCCGGAGGGAGTACTGTAATCATATTTGCCACAGGCGATGAAAACGCGGTCGGCATCCATAGGATCCACCGCAAGGGATCCGATCCCGTATAAATGGCCGTTGTTGTGGGTGTCACCGGGTAAGGTGTCTGTAATTGGTAACCATTGTACATTGGCGGCGTCCCAACGGTAAGCTCCGCCCACATCGGTACGCATGTAGAAGGCATCGCCTAAAGTGGATGCTGCCAGTCCGGTTACATATCCGCCACCCTCAACCGTGACGCTTTTCCAATCCGCGTGGGCCGCGTGGTTCGTCCCCAGTGCAAACCCGAAGAGGACCAGCGCTTTTTGTATCGGCCTGAGAAGCCGCTTCGTATGATTATTGACGGCATTTGTTTGTGGTGTCTGTGCAGACTGGCTTGTCGATCGCATGCTTCTCATTATTTCACCTTTAATTGGATTGTGTTTGCTGGGGATATTTTTGCGGACGCCTTTTTTACAAAAGCTTTACGCAGGGGAGAGTGGGGGAGGGCTCGGGTGCGGGTGCGGATGATGCAGGCCCTGCCGTGTGTGATCCCGGGGATTGCGCATAGGCAAGTGTCCTGAAACCGTTCGGTATCGCAGTGCCTGTTCCAACCAAAACGGGAAGGCTGGCCGTATTCGGATTTGAAATTAAAAGATTAAAAACCGACCCTGTAAAGAAGTCAGTGCTTCCCTCATACATGGAGGTTTGGGGCGAGGGGGATGCTGCTTGAATCAGGCATCTGCATTCATTTTCAGCAGAGTGAAATTTGATTGTAGTACCGGTCTGGAAGTGCCGGCGATAGAAAGAGCCCGATTGCATGATCAGATGATCTCAGATCTTTTTCATCATGTACATGGTGAATCCGGTGGCCATATTAAACGGGTGATATAGGCGCAACCCTTCGTCGAGGATTGCGATTCTTTATTTCTTTTTTTATCCGCCAAAAGGGGCTTGCGGACTGTTTTTCAGATTGGGCGGTACCCGGATACAACCGCAAAATGAACATAATGCCCGAGTGAAATCAGACTCGTATATGGGCGCTGAATGTTCGTTCCGCGCGATGAAGTATGGGGGGATGTCCCCGCTTCCGCATTTTTTATTCTGCAGGTTTCTGGTTGCGGATGGATGTGATTCTCCATTCCCCACGGGGATTTTTCACCAGTGTAAAACTACTCCAGAGAATCCGGTCGGGACCATCCACGCCTTTGATGGTATAGCGGGCATCGATCAGGGCCACTTCCGGATCGAGGAAGCGTACGGATTCCACGTGGATACTTCGATCTCCCGGATTTCGGGTGCTGCTTCGTTTCATCCCCGACAGCGCCGCATCACGTCCCCGTCGCCATTCCCCCCGGGATGTCAGTTGGTCCATTTCAGGATCAAGGAGAGTCTTTACGGCTTCTGTGTCCCGTTCCTGTCTTCCTTCCAAATACAAATGAAGCAGGTCACGTACTTTGTGTTCCTCTGTGTTTGATGGCGCTTGAGATGGATCCGCTGGGCTCGTGCAAGCGCAGAGGCACAGCAGCATGAGAATTCCGGGGTAAGTGACGTATTTTACAAAGGGCATGCTTCAGTTTCGGCTGCTTCAATGATTCGTCAATAATTACCGCCGTGAAAACATCTCCTCAAAGGAGAGGGCAAAAAAAAGCACCGACCCGAAAGGGACGGTGCGGGTTGAAAGGCGGAGAATTATTTGAAGTCGATGAGTTCAACATCGAAGACCAACAGTCCGCCGGGACGACCGGAACCTTCCTGTTTGGGTCCGTAGGCCAGATCTTGCGGGATCCAGAAACGGAAGCTGTCTCCTTTGCTCATCAGTTGCAGTCCTTCGGTCCATCCTTTGATGACCTGTCCTAATGGAAAGCTGGTGGTTTCACCGCGGACAACGGAACTGTCAAACAACTCGCCGTTGGTTTCCCAGCCGGAGTAGTGAACGGTTACGGTACTGTTTTCGGATGGTTTGTCATTTCCGTCAGCGCTGCTTAATACTTTGTAAGCCAATCCTGAGTCGGTTTTCTGTGCATCCGCCGGTGCGGCGGCCACATCTTCGGGCACGGGAGGTGCGGGGATGGTCGCTTTCACTTCCAGCAATTCGAGTTCGCATTTTACCAATTCATAGGGGGCGCCCAATAAGCTGCCGGGAATATAGGCATCTGCTTTGGCGCCACTCGGCAGCACACTGAAAACCTCGGTGAAGAAAGGAGGAAGCTTGTTCATCGGCGCGGTTTGCGGACCGGCCTGATGAGAGGATTGCAATGCTTTGCCATCAGGATCCAGAAAAGTGAAATGGAATTGAACGGTCTGGTCGGCTTTCGGTGTTTCGCCGTTACCGGCTTCCGTGATCACATAGGCAATTTCACTTTCGGTTTTAAGCGCATCGGCGGGAACTTTAATCGGTTCCGGACCTTTTTCCACGCTGATGAGTTCCACATCAAATACCAACTGTCCGCCCGGACGTCCGGAGCCGGGAACTTCCGGACCATACGCGAGTTCCTGGGGAATCCAAAACCGGCGTTTTTCACCGGCCACCATTAACTGAAGCCCTTCCGTCCATCCGGGGATGACCTGATTCAGCGGAAAGCTGGCGGGCTGCCCGCGGGTAATCGAACTGTCGAACATGGAACCGTCAGAGGATTTCCATCCCGTGTAGTGTACGGTAACGGTGGAGGTCGCGGTAGGCTTGTCGCCACCGGAACCGGGAGTGAGAATTGTGGACGCGAGACCGGTTTCGGTTACCATCGCGTCCGCGGGGGCTTTCGCCACATCTGCAGGAGCTTTAATATTTTGTGTCATAAGGGCTGTGAACCTGTCGTGACATCTGCAGATACCAAGCAGAATTTGGAAAAAACTTTGTTTTACAGTCTTTTTTGTCTGTCAGAGCGGCCCATTTCTGCCACCGCGTGGAATTACATCGCGAGTTGGGGTTCAAAATCCCAGGAGGCCACCATCAGATCTGTTGCCCGATGGGGTGGGAGGGTTGACACCAGGTCGCGCCATCGATGGGGTTCTCTCAGACCTCTGGTTTTCGCGCCGGAGATGCTGAGGATCTTGTTTCCGTCGGTGCCGAATATTTCAAGGGCGGTTACGATTCCGTCGGCCGTGGGGATTTTCACCACCCAAGCTTCAGAAATAAGATCGTGGCGTACATGCAGATTAAATTCTTCGTCGAAAACAGCCAGCCATTCACGGTGTTGCACCACGTTTTGAATCGGGCCGGTGTGCGTTTGTATGCATCCGTGGTTGGCAACCTGAATATGTAAAGGCGTTTGTTGGCTGGCGGCCGCTTTGAACAAACCGTCGATTTGGGTATGGTCCACCCGGTTCGCGCGGTCGCCACCGGCGTAGCGAAGTGCGTCGATCGCCTCCAGTTTGTAGCGCTGAAGGAGCGCGGAAAATTCCCGGGGGTCTAACATATTGTCCCAATGGTCCCGAAAACCTTGAAATGAAATCGGTTCGGAAGGGCGGGGGGACGGCTTATGGATCTTTTGAACTTTGAAGGGGGTGTGGTCAGGGTGCAAACGGGATTCCACAAAGGAGAGCCAGGGCTTTTGACGGGTTTGCGGCATCATAAATATTTTATGCAAGGCTGTGCCCTCCTGATCGAATATCTGGAGGCTGTGCTGAATCTGTCGGCCGTTCCGCCCCCGAACCGCGTAGATGCGATGCCAGTGTGAAGGGGTGACCTGAAGATCCACTCCAAAATTATTTATGGTGATGGCATCCCGGGACACATTGAATTTTATATGGTCATAGGATCCGACTTTTTCGTGGACGACCGCTTTGGATGAGGTAACGACTTTGACTTCGCCTAGGAAGGGGAGCATCGAAATGAATTTTGCCGGATTATCGATGAGGCGTTTACTTTCAAAACCCACACAGGCATCCACCCATTCGCCCTCGGATATGCCGAGCTTTTCGGCGATTTTGCCCTGGCTTAAGCCTTTAAACTCCTGGGGGTGGGTTTTCCAGTAGTGGCGGAGAAGATGTCGATTGGTTTGGGGGAATTCAGAAGTTTTCATCACAGACCTCATGGTTGATTATGTATATGTGTAAGTCTTGTGCTTTATATGTCAAACAAAAGATTTGTATAAGTGCATTTTCCTATTGACAGGCTTGAGGGTTTGGGTGTATGGCTCCTGCAGATGATTTACATATATAACAAATGGTTTTTATATGTTTTTCTCTATATGTATCGATTAACAACTTAAACTTAGAACTTTACTATTTATGAATATCACCCAAACAACTTCATCTTTTATCCGATCCTCACTGCTGGCCGTATGTTTTTCCGCGAGCTTCTCTTCTGCCGCGATTGTGGAATCAAATCTTAGCGGGAGCACAAGTTTGAATGGCTGGGAGGGCTTAAATAACAGTTATTATTCCCCGGCGAATCATGGGGGCGGATATCCGGGTACCGCGCCGTGGGGGAGTGCCATGACTGCAAATGAAGGGGAGGCGGATGCCCAATTGATGAAAATCAGTGGCTCGGCGTATCCGGGGGGATCATCTTTGTACACCTCTGCAGGCGCAGTGCTTTCTGTTTCAGAGGTTTCACCCTTGGCAGATCTTGAAACCATCCTGTTTTCGATTTCCGTAGGTGCAGGCCCCATGGGGGATTTTGTTTCAGGTCCGAGCCTTACCCTAAACGGAGCCAGTGTCATCGGTGCGGCCACCACTTCCTGGGATTTTGGATCCAGCACGGAGAGCATCGGTGGTTTTGACGTTTCGCAGACCTCCTATTCCTATCAGTGGGATTTAAGCGGATTTGGCAGTGCCATTACCGATTTTGACATTCAATTCGAGACCCATGAGCATGCGCAACTGTATGCTATACAGCTGGATCAAAGCGACAGTTACAGTTTGGCCACTCCCCATGCGATCCCTGAACCGTCCACCATGGTGCTGTTCTCCATCGCTTGCGGGGCTGTTTTTTATAGCCAGCGTTTTTATAAGAAACGAAAATAAGGGCTCTCATTCGACCCGTCAATTCCATCAGGGATTGGCGGGTCTTTTTTTGGGGCCGCCTCACATCCCGTCCGTACAGGTACTCCGATTTTGTTGGATGGCGGAAGATTCATGAAAATCAAACCATAATTCTGTTTGACCCTCGTCATTTTCGCATAGGTTTAGGGGATGACTACAGCGACGATAGATAAGTTACCCCTGCGTGAATTGGATGTATTGATTGTGGGCGGAGGTTTTGCCGGGGTTTATGCCGCCCGGGCCTTACAAAAGAGTACCCGGGGGACATCCATTCGGATTGGGATGATTTCTGACGAAAACCATATGGTTTTTCAACCGATGTTGCCGGAAGTGGTGGGAGGCTCGTTGTCTCCCCGGCATGTGGTCAATCCGATTCGCATGCTCACCAAGGGGGTGGAGGTCTTCCGGGGAAAAGTGCAGGAGATCGACCTCACCGCCAAAACGGTTATTTTACGGGCAGGGGCCTTTACCGGGGAGATTCGGTTTACTTGCAAACAGTTGGTGCTGGCCTTGGGCGCGCAGGTGGATACCAGCCGTATTCCGGGGATGGCGGAACACGCGCTGCTGTTGCAGAATGTGGGGGATGCCATGAAGTTAAGGGCGCAGATTATTGCCCGAATGGAAGAGGCCAATTTAGAAATTCAAAAACAGAAACGACAGAAACTTTTGAATTTTTTGGTGGTGGGCGGCGGATATTCCGGGGTGGAAACTGCGGGTCAAATTCTGGATTTGTTACGCTCGGTTTGCAAATATTATTCGCAAGTGGACAGTGATGATTACTCGGTGAGTCTGGTGCATAGCCGGGACCATTTGTTACCCACTCTGCATGAAAAGCTGGGAGCCTACACCGGGGAAGTACTGGAGAAAAACGGCATGAAACTGTGGCTGGGTCAGCGGGTGAAATCGGTGACTGCCGGGCAGGTGACGCTGGACAATGGTACGCAAATTCAAGTGAATACTGTGGTTTGCACGGTGGGAAATGCGCCCCACGCACTGGTGCGGCGCTGCTGCGAACAAGCGAGTTGCGAGGCGGTGGGCGGACGGGTTTTGGTGAATCGCTGCCTGCAGGTCCCCGCCTTTCCTGGAGTGTGGGCTGCCGGAGACTGTGCGGCCATTCCGGCAGAAAACGGGGAGGCCTTTGATCCCCCCAATGCCCAATTTGCCTATCGGCAGGGATTGCAGATGGGGAAAAATATTTCCGCAGTGCTGAAGGGAAAAGCGCCTGCGCCTTTTACCTTTTCAAGTCTGGGGGAATTGGCGGTGGTGGGGCACCGAAAAGCGGTGGCGCAAATTTTGGGTCGGGAGTTTTCCGGATTTATCGCCTGGGTGATGTGGCGGACCATTTACCTCAGCAAGCTGCCGGGAATTGAAAAGAAGGTGCGGGTCGCGTTGGAGTGGACCATTGAGCTCTTTTTCCCCAGAGATATAACCCTGTTGACGCCACAGTATACCTCGCCGTTGCGGGAGATGTATTTAACGGCCGGGGATGTTCTCTTCCACGCCGGAGAGCCTGCTTTTTCTTTTTATATGGTCAAGGAGGGTCAAATGGAAATTCAGGACAATACCGGTAAAATCATTAAACGCCTGCGGCCCGGTCAACACTTTGGTGAACGGGCTTTGTTGGCCGATAAAACGTGGCGCTTTAATGCGGTGGCTGCGGAAGACACCCATTTGGTTTCGTTGGGCGCCCATGTTTTTGATACGCTGATATATGCCAGCGGGGAGCTGGGAGCCCTGCTGCGTGGGACGGCCAAAGCGTATGAAACGGTGGAAGGGGTGGAGTCTTTGCATGCGAACATTCCTGCTGAACGGCACCATTTACATGCGGGGGATGTGATGCAGCGGGAATTGCATTCGCTCTCGGAGGATATGCCGGCGGTGGATGCCATGCATTATTTTCAACGTCACCGACACACTTTGTATCCGGTGGTAAATCGCGAAGGGCAATTGGTGAGTGCGCTGCGTCGCTCTGCATTTTATGATTGGATTAAAGCCCATCAGTTGCTGGACAGCGACACGATAACCCTCGCGCCCTGTTCTCCGTACATTACGGTTCCGGTGGATTTAAAGGTGCCCCAAATCTTGGAGAAATTGATTCGGGAAGGACAGACCCGGGCCTTTGTGGTGGAAGATTCAAAACTGCGTGGCGTATTGACGATGATGGACTTGATTGGTCCGCAGGGGAATCTCTCCCGGGGCGATGATGATGCCTAAGTTCACGGGGTTGTGTTTTCCCTGCCGCCCGCGGGGCTGGCGCTGCCCTTGAACGAGATGCCAAGACTGGGACTGTGACGTTCTGGGGTGCCGCATAAAATACGGTTTCCGGTGGGGAACTCGTATAGAGAAAGGCTGAGAAAGGTTGACTGGGGAGATCTGGCCCATATCTGTACAGACCTTGAACTGGCGCTGTAAGGGGCGGACATCGAAACAAACAGAGGTTTTGCTATCATGACATTTATCCCATTGGGTTTACGAAAAGAGCTGTTAAGCAGCATTACAGAAATGGGATTTACACAGCCCACAGCGATTCAGAGCGAAGTGATTCCCTTTATGCTGAAGGAAAAAGGGGATCTGGTCGCGCTATCCCAAACCGGCACCGGAAAAACCGCGGCCTTTGGTTTACCCCTCCTTCAAAGGGTGAAATCCAGAAATAAATTTCCCCAAGCCCTCGTTCTGTGTCCCACCCGCGAACTCTGTAAACAGATTGCCAAAGATATAAACAACTTTGCTTCTGCACTTCCTGAACTGCAGACCCTGGCACTTTACGGAGGCGCGGATATCCGTCCGCAACTTGATGGTATTGACCGCGGGGCCCAAATCATCGTGGCCACCCCCGGACGGTTGGTCGATTTACTTCGTACGCGAAAGCTGCAGCTTTTCTCTGTAGAACGTCTGGTTCTTGACGAAGCGGATGAAATGTTGAATTTGGGATTTGAAGAAGATCTGAATTTCATTCTCGATGAAGTTCCCGCCGAAGCGCAGCGTCTGCTTTTTTCCGCGACCATGCCGTTGCGGGTGCGGCGGATGATGGAGACCTATATGGATGCCCCCCATGAAATTTCTGTTGGAGAACGGAATACGCTCTCTGAGCTGGTGGAGCATCAGTTTATGCTGGTGCATGCCAAAGATCATTATGCCGGATTACGTCGATTCCTTGATGTCACGCCGGAAATGTACGGCATTATTTTTTGTCGAACCAAAGCGGATACCCAGTTGATTTCTGACCGTTTAAACCACGATGGGTATGTGACTGCCGCCTTGCATGGCGATCTTTTGCACGAGGAGAGGGAGGCGGTCATGCAACAATTTCAGACTCGTCAGCTGCAGGGGGTCGTTGCCACCGACGTGGCGGCGCGGGGGTTGCATATTGATGATTTGACTCACGTGATTCACTACCGGATTCCGGATGAGCAGAACACCTATACCCACCGCAGTGGCCGGACCGGCCGTGCCGGTAAGCAAGGGGTTTCCCTGGTGATACTTCATGCCCGGGAGAGATTTAAACTCGACCGTATCGAAAAAGTTTTAGGTAAAACTTTTCAGCAAATTCCCATACCCACGGGAATTGAAATTGCCCGTGCGCAGCTGCACTCTTATCTTCCTTCTTTTCAAACAGGAAATCTTAAACTGGATGAACTGGCCGAAAAGCTGGCCCGGGTTTCGTCATCTGAAAATGTGGATGCAGGCACATTGCGGAAATTGCAGAAGCTTGTTGCGTTTTATCAGGTGACCCCTGAGTTGAACACTGAACCGGAGAAGGTGAAACCCAGGCCGAAAACTGCGGGACGGATCTCCGGGCGCGAAGCTCGCGAAATGCATGTGCCCCGGGACATGACTGAAGGCATGATCGAGTTGGTTATGAATCTGGGGAAGCGCAATGAGCTGGATGAAGCCGGTTTGCGCGGGCTGATCGATGTTTGTGGCAGCTCCATTGAATTGGGTCGTGTCAATATCGTAGAGATGCAGAGCTATTTCGAAGTGCCTTATCCCCGTTCGCATGAAGTGATCAATCACTTCAAACAAAACCCTGCTGAGTGGGGCGGGCGGTCCGTCAGTGTGGCATTTGCGGGAAATGCCAAGGTGGTGACGGGAAAAGGGACGAAGAAACGGAGATGAAACTTCCTGGTGACGACCGGCACAAGGCGAAACGCTGACCGCAGTCACAAAAAATTCGGACTGCGGGACAGCATAAGGTTAAAGCGCTGAAAATGCTTTGTCAAAGTCCGCCGCCGCGGCGTCCGTAAACTCAAAGTTGGAGCGGATATAAGCCAGGGTGCGTTTCTCTGTTTCGGTGACACTCACCCCGTCATTTGCAGATTCGAAAAGCGCAGCCACTTCATCTTTTGAAAGTTTTCCTTCACCTTTTCCCGTGGTGTGGATTTTTGCGAGTTCCAGTAATTCTTTTTCATATTGCACGCCGTCTATAGATACATAAGCCATAAGAGATCTCCTGAATTTTGAGGTTAATATGTCAGCCGTCATTCACATATTTTAAAGATCGATATTCAAGAGCGAAATCATGAAAGTGGATTAAAATTGTGTGAGCAGGCTCGTTCCGGGGCTTTCAAATGTGCTTTTTCAGTTGATCAACATAAAGGATATGTCAAATCCCGAAGTGTCGAAATGCAACGCTTCGGGTTCAGAAATCCCCTGCGTTTCATCCGCACTGCGGGTCGTATCTGGGTTCAAAATGAGGAATGCAACCGCCGGCTTGGGGACGTGAAAATGAGAGCCATCGCATATTCCTGATTCAGCTGTATGGCGGCCGTGTCTCTGCACCTTTCACTAATATTGTGAAATCTGAAGGCGTATAAACATATGCGTGTGTGGGGGGATTCCCGCCTGTGTTGATCTTACGGTGACCGTTTCCGTTCCATCTTGATTATCGAATGCATTTCCGACGGGTTGGAAAAAGTCTGCGCCTCCTTGCCACAGTTCTCCGCTACCCAATCGCGTGGATTGTTCCACCTGATAAAGAATGCCGGCCACGGCATAATCCACTGCGGTTTGTCCCACGCCACCTTGCAAACGGCGGTATTGAATTTGCAAAAAGTTCTCGCCTGCCAGATTTATCGAGGCACCGCTCATCAAAAAGGGGGACGCATCCGCGGTGGCATCAATGCCATGGGCATAATCGACGAGATGCGGTACCCCGTCTCCCATATAATCCTCATGCGCAGTGCGTTGCGCTTCAGGAATACTCGTATATTGTGAGATCCAGGTGTTAAATGTTTCTATCCGTTCCCATTCCAAAGTCAGAATTGATGACAGTTCCTCCGTCTCCAACTCCCGGCGATACAGTTTTATTTCGTCCATTTTTCCTGACCAATTTAAGGAGGAGGTATTTTCAAGGTCTTTATGATCCCCGACGTGAAAAACTCCGGTTGCCGCCTCAATTGTGCCGGTGACCGTTTTGACATTTTTGCCATTGATATACAGGTTCATGGGGCTGTTTACCCCTTCAGCCGAAGTGACGGCCACGTGTGCCCATTCGCCTACAGGGACCTCGCCCCCGGAAAATTCACGTCCTCCCAAATATGAAGCCAGCGCACCTGTCGATGTTACATACAGCCAGGTCCGCCCTGTCCCGCTTTCTGCGTTGGCTTGTTGTAAGATCACCCGGCTTCCCGATGCCGGCCGTTCATTCAGCCATACCCAGGCACTTGCGCTCCATGCTGAAGTTGCATTCACCGCCACGGAAGGTGTGACCACAAGGTCGTTTAGGCCATCAAAGGCCAGCGCATTTCCTGTTTTGCCGGTTGTCCATGCCGGACCTTGTGCTGTCAGCACCGCATCTTCTGATAAAAAGGCATTGCCGGCCGTTTCACTCATATCTGCAGTTGTGGTGCCGGTGGCTTCTTCAAAATTATAGTAAAAGACGAACCCCCTTTCTGCAGGTCCGTTGGGAAGCGGGCCCGCTTGAACTTTAAAGTCGACAGCACGCTGATACACTCCGTCTGTGACTTCACAACGAAGGTGATACAATCCACTTTCAGGAAAGGCCACAAAGGTACGTGAAAGATGGGACTCAGAGAAAGTTGCCGCGCCGGGTCCCTCAATTTGAGACCAGGTGAGGGTGAGGGTTTCCGGTTCGGGTAAGCTGTCATCGGACACCATCACCTGCATTAATAAACGACTGGAAAGATCGGGAAAATGGATCTCTGAATTTGCGGGTGCCTGTGCGCGAATCACAGGGGGGGTATTGGAAATACCTGTTTCATTTTCAAACACAAAGATTTCCCGAAGATGTAGGTCGTCCGCACCCACGCGGAAGGTTGCACCGTCAGAGCGTTCATCCGCATCTCCGACCGCATGAAAAGTTACATATTGCCATTGGTTCCAGTTGCTTTCATTAAAAATTAAAGTCTGACCTGATTGGATCTTTAGGTCGGCATCTCCGCTGAACCAAGCGGTCGTAACTGTTTTCGCGGCGGGGGCTGATAATCGAATGCCCGCCGTTGCATTTCCACCTTCCGTCACATCCACCCGGTCGGTACTCAACTCGATCTGAATATCCTTTGCTGAGGCGGCTTCGCGGGGGGACATCCCTGAATTCCAAGTTGACAGGGCTGCCTGTAGGGATGTTTTGACCTCCGGGTAGTGGGTGGACACATTGGTTAATTCTTGGAAATCTTCGGTAAATGCCGTGCCGATTTTATACAAACGTCCGTTGGTCCCTAATTTGAATTTTGCTGATTGCGTGGTGTCCATCATCCCCGTGGCACTTGTTGCATTGCTGGCATAATAATAAAATGCCGTATGGGGTTCGGCCGAACGGCTCCCGGTCAAAATAGACTGGATATTCACGCCATCCATCACCCGGTCCGGGGGTAAATCCCCATTCGTAAATGCCAGCAAAGTGGGAAGTAAATCATGGGTGGCTGCGGTCTGGTTTCTGATTTCGCCTGCCGGAATCACTCCCGGATACCGAATCAAAAACGGGACCCGGTGCCCGCCTTCCCAGTTGCTGTGTTTGGCACCTTGAAAAGGATAACCCGAACCGGCGCCCTGAAACAGGGAACCCGCACCGGGCGGGTTTTGCCAGGGTCCATTGTCTGAGGTGACAATGACAATGGTCTCATGGGCGATGCCGTGATGGTCGATACGGTCCAATAACTGGCCCACCCGATAGTCGAGTTCTTTGAGTACATCCAGGTAGCGTGCTTCATCATCACTTTCCCCGGCAGCGGATAAGAAATCCGGATGCGGGTGCACGGGTACGTGAGGGGAATGGGGGGCGAAATACAGAAAGAAGGGGCGGTCTTCTGCAACCGCCTGGTCCATGGCGGATATTATGTGTTCCGTTTCCGCTTCGAGCAAATAGGATTGTTCTGCGATACTGTCAATATTTCCGGTGAAGATCCCCCCGGTCGCTGTGGTGTAAGTGGTCAGCGCCTGTTCACCCTGCATCAATTTTAACGGAGGCCAGGTGCTGTTATAGGGATTTTCAGACCACATATCCGAGCTGTATAAAATACCGAAATATTGTTCAAAGCCGTGACGGGTCGGGTTGTATTCGATCGAATCTCCCAAGTGCCATTTTCCGGCCATGGCCGTTAGGTATCCCTGCTCCCGCAGCAATTCGGGCAGGGTGACTTCACTGGGATTCAAGCCGCGCGTGGTTTTGCCGGCTGAGAGCACTTTCTCGATGCGGACCCGTCGAGGATAACAGCCGGTCATCAAGGCTGCCCGTGTCGGCGAACACACGGATGAAGTCGCATAAAAATGTGTGAAACGCAACCCGCTTGAAGCTAAACTGTCTATGCGGGGGGTGGCCCCCACCGCGGCATTGGGATCCAAGGCGTTTTCCGGAGAATTCGGGGCGGGGGAGGGAGGCGCTGCGGTGTCGCCTGCGAAAGGAAATTGATAACTTCCCAGATCATTCGCCCCCAGATCATCCATCATGATCAACAGAATATTTGGAGGATTCTGGGCATGGATTTGTAAGGCGCCAAAACAGATCACCCACATCCGTAAAATGGTTTTGAACATAGTATTTCTCATGGAAAGGGCGCAAAAAATCCCCGCAAGCATTCAGCTTGAGAGGGGATTTGTATGAATTATCGGCGACGGTTGAAGGCGATAAATCCACAAAACCCGATGACCATTAATGCCATGGTCCCGGGTTCAGGAATCACATTGATCAACAGATCACCATCCGCGAGAAAGGTATTGCTGATCCGCAATTCGTCGATCCGTCCATCAAATGAATGGTCAATGGTGCCCGTGTTGTCCATGTGGGCGCCAATGGTCAAATCCAATTCATTGGCTGCGATCGCCTGTGTTACAGTCCCGTTAAAGGTTTCGGAATTTCCATCCAAATTGAAGGTTGCGGTGTTGGAAACATCATCAAAACGCACAGACACATAATGCCAATCGGTATCGGTAATTTCTAAGGTGGAGTAGTAACCCGTAAACCCGTTGCCATCTCCCAGAACCAGACCGAGTTGACTGTACTCTCCGCTAGAGGGGCCTCCATTGCTTCCGCGCTGAACCAAGAATCCATAATTCATTTTAGAATCAGCATTCCCGCTGCCAGACTTTTTCATTGCGAGCATTTGACGGGAGTTCCCTGCAGATGTCCCGAAGGATTCCAATTTTACCCACCCTTCAATGGTAAAGGCGGCGCCGGCACCAAAATCGAGACTGTTGTTATCGCCGACAGTCACATACTGGGTGCCGCCACGTTCCAAATCAATGGCTTGTCCGTATTCACCTATGGCGTAGGTAGGAGAATTGACTCCGGTACCATCATTTCCGAATGCCGAACTGTCGGTTAGATCACCATCATATTTATGGTAAAGGACCACATCTGAAAAAGCGGCCGCGCTCACCCCACTCACAAATACAGTCAGCAGTACTCTATTAAAATGTCTCATGTTTCACCGTAGGTTTTGATTTTTGTTTACGGATCCATCATAGGTCTCCCTTTGCTCTGTACAATCAAATATCTGCTCACACAATTGAGCATTAATGTTTTGACTAATAATTTTATTGTTCGAGCATGGGGGTGATGCAAAAACGGGTTACCATGAAAGATATTGCGTTGCGTGCGGGGGTTCATCCCTCCTCGGTGTCTATGGCCTTGAAAAACCATCCGCGCATCGGAAAGGACACCCGGCAACGCATCCAGCAACTTGCGCGGGAAATGGGCTATGTTCCCGATCCTGCCCTCAGTGCTCTTTCTGCATATCGCAGGTCTCAACGGCCGGTCCAAAGCATGGGGGAATTGGCGGTCTTGAGTCGTAAAAATACTATTGGAGGTCATCAGCAGGATTCTCAAGGCTACATCATGCAGGGACTGGTCGACCGTGCGGCACAAACCGGTTACAGCCTGTGCAATTTTAATGTCAGCGACGAAAACTTGACTCCGAGAAGAATCAATCAGATTATCCGCACCCGAAAGATTCAGGGGGTTATTTTGTTGCGGCTTGAATCCTTTCCCATGCGCTTCTTAAAGGAGATCGACTGGGACGCGCTCTCCGCCGTTCGCATTAGCAGACGGCCCACCTGGCCTCCCATCACCCATGTCGAACATAATCAATACGCCTCCATGCAAACCTGTCTCATGCACCTCATTCGCCGGGGCTATAAAAAAATTGGTCTCATCCAGACTTGGCGCAACCTTCAATCTATCGGATTTTTTCCTGAAGCCGCCTACCTTCAAACGTTACAGCGCTCCAAACATGCCGGGGCGGCCCCCATCTATTACACGGATAAATCTGCAGATCTCGGTATGGCCGACTGGATCGGGACTCATAAAATTGAGGCGGTTATTTCGCACCGTTCGCCTGAGGATTTACTTCCGGATGAAAAAATTCGGCAGCAAACTTTTTCGGGCGTGGGGTTCATCTGCATGAACTTGCTCAAGCCCAACCCGAAGCTGGCCGGCATCAATCAAAACCTTCAAAAATTGGGTACGCGGGCTGTGGATGTGGTGGTGGCAAATATTCACCGGGGAGAAAAAGGCTTTCCGGCTGTAACCAGTCATATTCTGATTCAGGGCACCTGGTCTGAAGGCAGTAGTATTCGGCGAAAACGCAGGGTCACATGAATGCGTTTCGGGAAGAGTCGGCAAACCTCGACGTTTCAACTTCCCGCTGACGGTAAGCCAGGGGCGCGGCTTGACCGTTGAAGGAGGAAATCAACACAAGGCTGATGCTTGTGAATGATTTCTTCATGTGACGGCAACCTGATATTTATTCGGCCTAAGACGGGGGAAGGGACGACTTTTATACGGGGTGTTTGGAACCGCGATGGGCCATCCCCGTCAATAGAGTAGGCAAAGAATCCGCGCACTGACGGGATATGTTTCGGATGGGTGGAACACGTATCTGCTGATAAAATCATTCCGCAAATGCCACAACCAAAAACAAACCCTGCCAGTGCGGGAGAAAGGGTCCGGACTTTGCATTTTGCTCTTGAACGGAGCCGCCCCTTTTCCGGGGGAGTAGTGTCTTCGGGGTGCTCGAATTCTATAAAGAGATGGGGGGAAACCCGAGCACATTCTTTTTCTTGTTTTCAGACTGGTAAAACATCCGAATCAGGGCTATCTGTCCTTCGTGTTATAAATAGGATATAGTATATCCTATATGTTGAATCTTTCTAACCTGTCTATCTGATGCAATTTAAACGACCTACAAGTAAACTGTTCCTGTTATGCGGCTTTTGTCTTTTGGGGAGTGGGGGGGGCTGGTCCTTTGCCGATGAGGCGGGTGACGCTGACCGCTGGTCGGTTTCCGGGCGGGTGCGGAGTGTCAGCATGACCCGGGACTACGAAGCGAAAGGATTGGGCAGTAATAGCAGCTTAGGGCTGTTACTGCATGCCACGGGAGAAATTTCAGATGGAATCGAGGTGGGCGGGACCTATATTTATGCCGAAGAGGTTTATGCCGCACATCAGTCAAATTTACTGTCGAACAATGATTTTCACCTCCTCAACGAGGCATGGATGATTTTCCGGCCGGCCGAAGGGATGGCGGTCGAGGCGGGACGATTCATTTCGAATGGGGAGGTTTTCCGGAAAGACGACAGTCGACAGAAACCACGGGCCATTGAAGGTGTTCAGGTGATGAGCCCTTCCTTTACTTTGGGTCACGCCTTTGAAATGAGCAATTACTTGCAATCAGCTGACCGCTGGAAGTTTAATGATTTTGAAAAGGTCTTTGGGGTGGATGCAGAAAGTGACGGGGTCACCTGGCTGGAGTACCGCTGGTCAGCCCTGGAGAATTTGCAGATCGATCTCTACGACGCCTTTGCTTGGGATATCACGAACCTGGTGGGAAGTCATGTTCAGTGGTCCTTCTCGGAATCGGCTTCGTTGTCTCTTTATGTGCGGGCGGAAAACGGGGTAGAGGAGAATCGCGATCATGCCAGTGAAACTTATGGACTCTCCCTGCATCAGAAAGTCGGTTCCTTTCAGCTGGAGCCTGGATTGCTGAGCGTACAAGGGGATAAAATGCTGTTTCAGGAAACCACCACCGGGTTTCATCACGCCTTGGCCAGCAGCATGATCATCTACACCTGTCCCTTTGACGGCGGGGCAACGAGTTTTTATCTGAAGGCGACCCGCAAGTGGCGTCAAACCGGGATTTATATTTTGGGAATCTATACAGAACAGAGTGAGTTGCCCTTTAATGGCGGTGAGCTCAACCTGATTCTCCGGCAGCCACTAAGTGACCAGTGGGAACTGGTTTGTAAAAGCGGGGTGGGTTATCGCGACAATGAGGAAGGACCGGGCACCCGCGCAACCGACCTGCGTTTCTTTGTCACCTATGAATTCTGAGCCGGTAAACCGGATCCTATACCACCAGGTCGGGTTCGTTCATGTTGGGGGGGACGTTCTGACTCCCTTTCGTTCGCATGGCCATTGACGACCCGTTCGGTCGAAGCATCGGTTTGTACGCATGTGCCTGTTCTGATTATGTTTTTTGCAGCCATTTGTACATGACCCATGCATCTACATAACCATCACGCGGATGATGAAATGCCTTTGGAAGACGGCCAACGGTTTCAAAGCCGAGTTTAGTCCATAAGCGAACCGCTCCCTGATTGCTGGATGCGACAAAATTAAATTGCATTGCTTTGTAGCCCAGCTCCACTGCAACTTTTTGCGAGTGTTCGCACATGGTTGTGGCCAACCCCCGACCTCGCGCTTTGGGTGAAACCATGTACCCGCAGTTGCAAACATGCCTCCCCGGTCCTGCCTGGTTTGTTTTGATGTAGTATGTGCCAAGTATTTCACCGGCTTCTACAAAAACAAATGTCCTGCGGGGCGCCTCCAGCCAGATTTTTTCGGCCTGTTCCTTTGTGGTGTCGACATCGTATGCATAGGTTTCGCCCGCCTGAACAATTTCACGAAAAATGGGCCAGATTGCATTCCAATCGTCTTTGTTGGCTGTTCGAATATTCATGGGAGGCGTTTCTGTGAAAATGCTGAGACGTGGTGAGGGATCGCGGCCTGTTTCATACCGGCAGGGGCGTGAAGGTGCTGGAGGAAAGTCCGGATATATGGAGCAATAATCACAAAATACAAGCCAATGGCACCTGTGTCATCATCAGTGTGCGTGGGGGGAGGGGCGGTCACGGCTCCGGCGATCATCCGGCATAACTTCTCTCATGGAAAGGTGTGTGATTGAAATAGATCTTTCTCCGATATGAGGAAAGATAAATTAGGGTTTGATATAGGTTGTTTCAATAGGGACTGTTTGATATAATAGCTGAAATTGGTTATTTTGCCCGCTCCGATTTTATTTTATCAAATCTGTTCAATGGAATCATGCTGATTTCTCATGCCTTGAAAAAAACTCTAAAAACCTTCGTATGAAACCTACGCTTAAAATCATTTTCCTTTCCCTCTCGATCTCAGTACTCGGCCTGGCAAACGTTTTTGGCTTTCCTATTTCTGTAACCTTCAATCCCACATTGAATGGAGGTGTGGATACCGAAGGGGTTGTCGGCTCTACCTGGACCTTCACCTATGAGATCACTGATACGGTTTACAGTGATTTTTACAGTGGGGCCGCGGTGCTTTCTGACAGTGCAACGCTTACGGTCTCCGGCGTCACAAACCCAAATTATAACGGCGTATTCTCCATCGTCGAATCCACCGCAACCGACTTTGTGTTTTGGCCTAACTTCGGTGGTAATGCCTACATCAGTTACAACCCGGTTAGCGGATCCGAGTCCTTTTTCACCTTTGGGGATGCGCCAAATACGGTCTCGGTGCAAGCCCTGGCTTTACAGGGGTCTTCTTCAGCTACGGTGTCCATTGGCGGCCCGGTCGAACCCTCTCATTTTGATGGGCTGGTCGTATCGGATGCCGGCATTTCCGTTGGTTCGACTGTCTATGCCTTCAACAACGGCGTCATCACGGTCATCCCCGAACCTTCCATCCTGCTGCTTTCTGTATTCTCAGTTGGCATGGTTTTAGTTCTTCGCAGACACCTGAAGCTTGCCCGATAACCTTGACCGGAAGCCGGACCGCCGCAGGGGAGCGTTTTTTTGAATTGGACGGGGGACGTTCCGCTGCGCGCCGATCCTGGACAGGGTGTTTTGATCAGCCGCAGGGTTTTGGGTGATTTTCCCTTGTGGGAAGGATGATCCGGGATTATTAAAGTTTTTTGTGTTCTGTTCGCTGTGCCTGCCCATGAGATGAGTGCTTCTGCTGATAACCGGAAATCCCCGCCCACCCTCAAGACGATTGCAAATGCGCTGGGGATGTCGGTTTCCGGGGTTTCCATAGCCCTGCGCAACGATCCTTCGATTCCTGAGAGTACCTGTCAGCGGGTACAGGCGGAGGCGGAACGGCAGGGATACCGCCGCAATCCGCTGGTCTCCGCATTCTGCGCCAACCGCCGTCCCCGTGACAATGCGGGACTGACCACGCTGGCCTACGTCTGGCAACAGGCGCCCATCGACCCGCGTAGCGCCATCCATCGCTTTTACCAGGGCGCGATGGAACGGGCGGCGGAGCTGAACTATCAACTGGAGGCTTTTGACCCGGCGGACGCTGGGCTGGGCCACGAGCGGCTGGATAACATTCTCTATGCGCGCGGGATCCGCGGCATTCTACTCGCACCTCCATTTCCCGCCGACGGCAAGGTAACCTTCCGCTGGGAACGTTACGCGGTGGTGAGTATCGGACGGGATATCCGGCAGCCGGTGGTGCATAATATTTCGCTGGACGGTTTTGCATCCATGACCGGGGTGTTTCAGGATCTCCGCCGCCTGGGATTCCGCTGCCCGGGGCTGGTGCTGGACCGGGAATTTGACCGGCGGCTGAATTACGTGGTGAGTTCGGCTTATCAGGCCTTTGTGCATCATGTGGAAGATCCCGGGGAGGCCCGCCTGCTGTATGATGAGGGACCAGGCCTGGCACCGGAACGGGTGGCCGCCTGGGTGAAGAAAACCGGAGTGGACGTGGTGATCGGCCACCGGGCCGGATTGATGCCGGGTTTGCAGGCGCTGGGACTGAACATTCCGGAAGACATTGGATTTATGACCCTGCAGGGAAACTACCTGGACGAGGGAATTGCCAGCATTCAACGGAACGCCCGGCGAATCGGGCGCACCGCGGTGGAAATGCTGGTGGATGAACTGCAGCGCAACGAAACCGGGATTCCCGTCCTGCCCAAACGGGTGCGCCTGCTCGGCACCCTTGCCCCGGCCGCCAGTCTGGGACGCCGGGGGCCGGTTTCCTTAAATATCGGTAAATCCAAGAACTAAACCGTTTCAGTCGATTATGTTTTGCCATAGGCATCTGGGGTGAAGTATTCTAAATGGTTAAAAACATTCCTTAAAACCAATATTCTTCTGGAGCTTCACATGAAACCTAATCTACCTACTGCTTTTTTCGCCAGCAGTCTCTTTGCCATCACCTCAATGATTCAAGCTAATGTGCTGGTGTATGAGGGTTTTGATTATACGGAAAACACCCGGGTTCAGGCCTCCAATAATCTCAATGGTGGTACGGGATGGAGCAATGCCTGGCAGGAAATAGAAGGCAACACTAACAGATACTGGGGCACCGCAGCCGGGACACTTGCCTATGAGAATACCGGCAATGTCGGAGACCTGGAAATATCCGGAGGATACATTGAGGTAGCCGGGACTCAAAATGACAATAGAGTCATCGAGCGTTCTTTCACGCCCACATTCAATACCACCACGAACAGCGATATCTGGTTCAGTGTGTTATCCGCCGGGCCCGGAGGCAATGGGGTGGATGTGAATTTGTTTGGAGGCGGATCCAAACAAATCGGCTGGCAGATGGATGGAACGATCACGCTCACCAACGGGTTGGCTTCTGGTACCGATAGTTCGGGGAAGGGAATGACAGTTGGATCCGCAACACTTCTGGTCGCGAATATCGACCTTGCAAATAGCGAGATTCAGTACTGGTTGAACCCGATCGTGGGCAGTGCGAGCCCCGGCAGTGCCGACTATGCCAGCAATGTGCTTACCCTTGATTCCAGCGTCACCTCTCTCGATGCCATCCGCCTTTTCGCCAATACCCAAAACAGCGGCAAAATTGATGAAATTCGTTTTGGCGAAACTTTCGCGGATGTCACCCCGGTGCCCGAACCCTCCTCGCTGGCCCTGCTCGCAGGTGCGATGGGCATGCTGATCGCCTGCCGCCGCTTGCAAAGCCGCCGTTGACTCTGAATCAGAATTCTGTTGCCAACTTCTTGCCGCACCGGTGCCATCCGGGCGGCATTTTTGCGTTTATAAGTTCCAGTTGCTCTCAGTGATCCGTTAAATCGGGGTGTTTCAGGCATCTGCGCGATCGCGGGTTCCGCTGTCCGGAAGGTGTGGACCACCTGTAACGCCATGAAACCGGGATCCAAACGGTGAAATTCCGCTTAAATCCTTCAACTAAACCGTTTCAGTTAATGGTGTTTTGACTGAACTGTCCGGGACAAAGTATAAGGCATAAATTAATATATAAAAAATTTTACGGAGCTTCATATGAAAACGATTTTTCGCACCACCCTTATTGCCGCAGTGTTCCTGTCTACGCAGGCCGCATCCGCCGCCACCATTCTGATTGATTTCGGCAAGGACGACAGTGGCTATGAAACCAGTGGCAATTGGAATAATTTTGCCGAGGATGGAACAGGTGGTGATGCTTTTCGTTTTTCGAGTACACCCTATACCATGCTCACCGATATGATCGATTCCGATGGAGCGAATA
This sequence comes from Kiritimatiellaeota bacterium B1221, assembly GCA_029269125.1. Taxonomy (GTDB): domain Bacteria; phylum Verrucomicrobiota; class Kiritimatiellia; order SS1-B-03-39; family UBA6053; genus UBA6053. Next base: position 231,736 of record JARHXX010000004.1, read on the forward strand.
CAGGTGTGGATTTGGTGTATTTCAGTGAATGGGTGAGTAGCGGCTCTACAGGAAATATCAGTTCGGGGATTGGTGGCGCAGATAACAATGTGGCGACCTCCACCGCTTACCCGACCACCGCCACCCGTGACACCATGTTCCTTAGTGCAGGAACTTCAACGACCAGAGCAGCTGCGATCACCTTTGAGCTGAGAGATCTGGAGGCCAATGGGTTCTATGATCTTTCCTTCTTCGCATCGGTTCCGGATACAAGGCAGAACACCACCTGGACGGTGGGAAGCGATTCGGTTTCTCTGAACCCCGGCTATTATACCGGGAACGCGGTGAGCCTAAGCAGTGTTCAGGCTGATGCGAGTGGCACTTTACAAATTGTCTGGTCAAACAATCCAAATACTGCATCCACCAACAATGCCGCCCACTGGAACACTCTGGAAATCGTCGCCGTCCCTGAACCCTCTTCGCTGGCGCTGCTGCTGGGCGCGATGGGCATACTGATCGCCTGCCGCTGGCGTGCACGCCGCTAAGTGGACGTCACCGTTCTGCACTTTTTGCATGCCGTCCGGAAATGTCCGGACGGCATGTTTCTTTTCCGGTTTTCACCACTTCTACTATTTTCCTTCCCATGAATTTCACTTCCCTGTTCAGTTGCGCTGCGTTACTGCTGTTAAGTCCCGCCCTCCACGCCCAAACGCCTAACGTGCTGTTTCTGGTCAGTGACGATCTCAATCAGAATATGGGGGCCTTCGGACATCCGCTGGTGCAGACTCCGGAGATTGACAGCCTGGCGGCGCAGAGTCTGAAGTTTGACCGCGCCTACTGTCAGTGGCCGGTGTGCGGTCCCTCCCGTGCCAGTTTTCTCACCGGTCTCTATCCGGATCAGAACGGGGTCAAGGATCTGCACACTGCGGTGCGGGACACTCTCCCCGGCGTGGTCACACTGCCGCAGTACTTTATGAATCACGGTTACCGCTCCGCCCGGGTGGGCAAACTCTATCACATGAGCAACCCCAACGGCATCGGGGAAAACGGGGAGGATGATCCGCAGTCCTGGGACGAACGCTACAATCCGGAGGGGGTGGACAACAGCACGGAGGTGCGGAACGAAATCAAGATTCTGAACAGTTCAGGCTCGGCCTGGCAGAGCGGGGGATGGACCAGTACCGGCGCACGTTTGAGTTATCTGGCCGCGGAAGGCACCACCTCCGGTGGGGTGGACAAGGGAGATCCGCTGAATCATACCGATGGCATGGTGGCCACCAAAGCGGTTTCGCTGATTGAGCAGTATGCTGCAGACGGAGATCCTTTTTTTCTGGCGGTGGGATTTTTCAAACCCCACACCCCCTTTGTGGCGCCCAAACAGTATTTTGATTTGTACGATCCGGCCGACATCGTGGTCCCCAGCATCCCGGCGGATTATTATGCCACCCTGCCGGCCGCCGCGCTGGCCACGATCCGTGAACGCTCCTACGAAAACGGACTGGACGAGACTCTTGCCCGGCAAACCATTCTCGCCTACTACGCGACCATCTCCTTTATGGACGCCCAGTTGGGCCGGGTGCTGGATGCACTGGACGATCCGAACGGCGATGGCGACACTGCGGACAGCATCCGCGACAACACCATCATCGTCTTTCTCTCCGACCACGGCTACCACATGGGGGAACACGACAAATATCAGAAAACCACCCTGTTTGAAGATGCCACCCGGGCACCGCTGATGATTTCCGCGCCGGGCATGACCACCGCCGGCCAAAGCACGGCCTCGCTGGCGGAAATGGTGGATCTGTATAAAACGCTGGCCGATCTGGCCGGTCTGCCCGAACCGGAGCAGGTGTCGGGGGTGAGTTTGAAGCCGGTGCTGGACAACCCCGTCCAGACGGTCCGGGACAGCGCTTTGACTCAGCAGGATACCCATTACACGCTGCGGACCGACCGCTACCGCTACACCCGCTGGGGCAGTGGCGGCACGGGGAATATTGAACTCTACGATCACCAGACCGATCCGCAGGAACTGGACAATCTGGCCTATTCGGCTCCCGCGGCCCATACGGCATTGCTCGCGGATCTGGATGCACAGCTTACCGTCCGCATAGAAGAGGCTCAGGCCCTTGTGCAATCCGATCCTTTTCCCGGCAGCGAAAACAGCAGCCCCTTTGGCGGAGAACCTCATAACATCCCCGGACGCATAGAAGCAGAAAACTATGATGCGGGCGGTGCGCTGACGGCCTATTATGATAAAACGGCCGGGAACAGTCTTTCCGGGACAGGGTATCGAAATGAAGATGTGGATCTTGCCATCTGCAGCGATACCGGTGGCGGATATAATATTGGAGGATTCGATGGTGGGGAATGGCTGGCCTACACCGTGGATGTCCCGGCCGGCGTGTATGATCTTCATTTCCGGCTCGCATCCAACAACTCCGGTAGCCTGGCCTCCATCGAGGCCTATCTGGAGGGGGAACTTCTCGGAAAGGTCACGGCTCCTGCGACCGGCGGATGGCAGGACTGGCAGACGGTGACCCTTGCGGATGTGGTGGTGAAACCCGGGGGGAAAGGGAGGAAACTGGTGCTGCGATGCAGTACCGGTGGCGAAAAATATAATGTCAACTGGGTGGAGTTTGCCATGAAAAGCACCCGCTTCGATTTGTGGCGGACACAGTTTGACGGCTGGGAGTCCTCCGATCCCAGCACAACGGAGAATGATGACGGAGATGCCGCATCGAACGCTGTGGAGTACGTGTTTGATACCGACCCCACCGACCCCGGGTCGACGCCTGACCTGGGGCTGCAGGTTGTCAGGTCCCCGGTGGCGGGCCAGCTGACTTTCAAACGGCAGAAGTACGATGCCAATCTGACCTACACCCCCAAATGGTCAACGGATTTAACCCATTGGTACAGCACGGGTTTTACGCTGGATTCCCTTAAAGATTACGGGGCGGTTGAAGAAGTGAGTTACCAAAAGCTCAAAGAGGACGGGTCAGACCTGCTCTTCCTGAAAATTGAAGTAAATGGACTCTGATCCGGTGACGTTACGGGTGCAGGTCCATCGGAATAGGGTGGGTTGAGGGAGGTATTGGGGCGGGCTGTTTGCCTATGGACGGGGGAGGGGATTTTGCCTGATTTCAGTAACAAATCCCATTCTTCATCCGGATGTTTCATGAAAAAAAAATAAATAATGGTTTCAAGTTGAGGCAGTGAAACCGGAGGGAATCCCACCTTCACTTCACCAAAACCGCTGTGGGAGAATTTCCAAAAATTTTTTTTTGAACATTTTGAGTCCCGAAAAGTCATGTATCAAAACCGGAAACGGGAAGGCTTTTAACGGGCGTTCTTTTGTTTCCTTTTTGAATCCCACCCTAAATCCTAATTCGAAATCAGAATGATAATAGTACAATCCCTGTCTAGAAATTACGGTGATTTCAAGGCGGTCGACGAGGTCTCTTTTGAAATCAAAAAAGGTGAAGTGGTTGGTTTGCTCGGCCATAATGGTGCAGGCAAAACCACGATCATGAAAATGCTTACGGGCTATTTGGAGCCCAGCTCCGGTTCCATAGAAGTGGATCGGATCCCTATCGAAACCGACATAAGGCGTATTCAATCCCGAATCGGCTACTTGCCGGAAAATTGTCCGGTCTGGCCGGAGATGACGGTGATTGATTATTTGGAATATCAGGCGCATCTGCATGGCGTTAAAAAAAATGCCATTCGGGAAGCGGTAACCACCGCGATCCGCCGTACCGCTTTGAAGGAAAAAGCGGAGTCGGTGATTCAAACCCTTTCCCGGGGCTACCGTCAACGTGTGGGCGTTGCGCAGGCGATTCTGCATCATCCGGATATTATTATTCTGGATGAACCCACGAACGGTCTCGATCCCACCCAGATTTTTCAAATGCGTGAATTGATTCGTGATTTGGCTCAAACGGCAACTGTCATTTTATCCACCCATATTCTGCAGGAAGTGCAGGCGGTCTGTGAGCGGGTATTGATAATGCGGGAAGGTAAATTGGTGGTCGATTCGGATATCAAGGCTCTACAGTCGGGCCAGCAACTCCGGGTGTCGGTCGACAATGCCGAGGCGAAGAAATATCTCGCGAAAGTTGAGGGTGTGACCCGGGTGGAACCCCTGGGTCAAGAGAAAGAAATCTCCGCGTACCTTCTCGATTGCAGCGAAGAGGCCGCCCCGTCGGTGGCGGCCGCAGTTGCGAAAGCGGGCGACAAGCTGTTTCGCCTTTCTCCAGAAGTACGCAATCTGGAAACGGTGTTCGCTGAAGTGAATATGACCGGCTCTCAGGCCGCATAAAGGAGGGGGGAACCATGAAATATTTAGGTAAAATATTCCGAAAAGAATTTAATGCGTATTTTTCTTCCCCCGCCGCTTGGCTGTTTATGGGAACATTTTTATTGGTCACATTGTTCGTCTTTTTTTGGGCCGAAGCTTTTTTTGCCCGAAATATTGCGGATATGAAACCCTTGTTCCAATGGATCCCGGTGCTGTTGATCTTTTTGGTAGGGACGCTCAGTATGCGCACCTGGTCCGAGGAGCGGCGCTCCGGCACCATTGAAAGTTTGTTGACCAGTCCGGCTGGGTTGTTTCAAATTGTTGCCGGAAAATTTCTCGCAAACTTGGCTTTGGTTGCACTGGCGCTGACGCTCACCTTGCCTCTTTCTTTTTCAGTTTCCCGGATGGGACCCATGGACTGGGGACCGGTAATGGGTGGCTATGTGGCCAGTTTGTTTTTGGCTGCGGCCTACGTTGCGATTGGTCTGTATATGAGTGGCCGCACCGACAATCCGATCGTGGCGTTAATCCTGACGGTGAGCTGCACCGGTTGTTTTTACCTTCTGGGTTCAGATTTGTTGACCACCCTTTTCGGTCACCGGGTGAGTGGGGTGCTTGAACTGATCGGGAGCGGTTCCCGTTTTGAATCCATTACCCGGGGGGTGTTGGATCTTCGGGATATCTATTATTACCTTTCAATCGTCGGCGTTTTTCTGGCGCTGAATCTTTACAGCCTCGAGCGTTTGCGCCGGGTGGGGAATCCCTGTCAGAGCCGGTATCTTCAAAGCCTCTTCATCACTTTGCTGGCGGTGGCCAATCTGTTGGCGGCAAACTTCTGGTTGACCGGTGTGGGACGGGTGCGGATCGATTTGACGGAGGGGCGTTCCTACTCGCTCTCTTCCGCAACCAGGAACTACATCGCGCAGGCCAAAGAACCCTTGTTGATCCGGGGCTACTTTTCGCAGAAAAGCCATCCGCTGTTGGAACCGCTGGTGCCGCAACTTCGGGATCTCCTGGAAGAATATCAGGTGGCCGGCGGCTCGAAGCTGCAGGTGGAATTTGTGGACCCGCAACACGACCGGGAAATCGAAGCGGAAGCCGCCGAGAAGTATGGAATTCGCCCGGTGCCTTTCCGGATGGCCAGCCGGTACGAATCGGGAGTGGTCAATTCATATTTTGATTTGCTGGTCAGTTATGGCGGCGAATACGAAGTGCTTTCTTTTGACGATCTGATCGAAGTCAAAATGAGTAACCGGGGCAATCCTGAGGTGCGGCTGAACAATCCCGAATACGCGGTCACCCGCGCCATCCGGAAAGTGATCGGAAGTTATCGGGCCGGTGGCGATGTTTACCGGGACTTGCCGGAAGCCGTCAGGTTCAAAGCGTATGTTTCTCCTGCCGAAAAATTGCCGGAAGCGTTTGCCGAATTCCGGGAGGTTCTGGAGGAGACGCTTGAAAATGAAACGAAAAAATCGGGGGGCAGGTTCTCATTTGCATTCGAGGATCCGGATGCGGGCAGCGGTGAATTGGGCCGACAACTGAACCGGGAATACGGGTTTATGCCTCAAATTGCAGGGCTGTTTGATACCCGGCCTTTCTGGTTCTACATGGTGTTGGAAGGGGACCGTGAATCCGTGCAGATTCCATTGCCGGACGAGTTGTCTGCAAACCGCTTGGAGAACCAAATCCAAAGCGCGCTGAAACGTATGGCTCCGGGCTATATGAAATCGGTTGCGGTGGTCACCCCGAAGGCCGCCCCGCAAAATCCTTATCTGCCGGCACCCGCAGGGAAAACGTATAACCACCTGCGTACGGTGCTGGAAGAAAATGTCCGCGTGATTGATGCGGATCTCTCGGAGGGAACGGTGCCTGCGGATGCGGATATGCTCATGGTCTTGGCACCTGAAAAATTCACGCAAAAGGAAGTGTTTGCGGTCGATCAATTCCTGATGCAGGGTGGAACTGTGGTTGTGGCCAGTTCTCCGTATGATGTAAGCTTAAGCAATCGTTTAAGTGTGGAGCCGCATCATTCCGGTTTGGAAGACTGGCTCGCTCATATGGGGGTCACCATTCAGAAAGAAATGGTGCTGGATCCCCAAAATGCCTCCCTCCCTTTACCGGTTCCCCGTCGGGTCGGACCGATTTCAGTGAATGAAATTGTGATGATGCCTTATCCTCATTTTCCGGACCTGCGGGAAGACGGGCTGGATGCGGAGCATCCGGTGGTCGCCGGATTAAATCAACTCAGCTTCAACTGGGTCTCTCCGGTTAGAGCGGACACCGGCCCGGGAGGCGATCGGAAGGTTGTCGCGCTTGCAAAATCTTCTCCCCGGAGTTGGACTTCGGATGACATCAATGTGATGCCCAATTATCAAGTGTATCCCCGAAATGGATTTTTGGCTGAAAGTTTACGTGCCCGACAACCGTTGGCGGTTGTAAGTCAGGGGCGTTTCCGTTCATATTTCGAGGGGAAGGATTCGCCCCTGTTGCCGGAAAATCAGCAGGCGGCATCCTCCGAAGAACAGGAGGAGGATGGCGCAGAAAATAAAGAAAATCCGGTGTACGGCTCAGTGATTCAGCGTTCATCAGATTCCGCACGTCTGGTGGTGATTGGCAGCAACAGCTTCGCCGAAGACATGTCCCTGGGCATCGCTTCCCAAGGGTTGGGCACCGAATACACTGCACCCCTTACCTTTATGCAGAATCTGGTCGACTGGTCACTTGATGATGCAGGGCTTTTGCGAATCCGCGGGCGTGCTCAGTTCGCACGCACCCTGAATCCGATGACGGATACCCGGCGTCGCATTTGGGAATACGGCAATTATGCCGTGGCCTGCCTGGGTCTGGTTCTTATTGGTCTCGTTCGGAAGATTTTCGAACGACGCAAACACAAACAGTATAAACAAATTCTAGCGGAGGTTTAACTGAATGAAAAAAATATTCTTTCTTGGAGGACTCCTTGTTGTTCAACTCATGGTTGTTTTTCTCACCCTGGCCGGTGGAGATAAACTACAACAGCACAGCGGAATTCAAAAGCTCCTCGAATTCAACCCGAAACAAATTGATGAAATACGGATTAAAGACGGGGAGGATGCTCTGGTGCAACTCATCCGCAAAGATGGGCATTGGACGACGGAAGGAGGATTTCCCGCCGATGAAAAGCGTGTGGAACAATTGTTTGACCGTCTTGAGGAACTGAGTCACGGCATGGCGGTGGCGCAATCCGATGAAGCGGCTACCCGTTTTGAAGTCAGTCCCGACAACTTTCAACGGCATCTGGAAATTCGCAGGGAAGGGAAGACCGTGGCCGGGTTGTATGTGGGAAGTGGCGCAGGTGTGCGTCGCAGCCACGTCCGGATTGCAGATCAGGATCCCATCTATGCCCTCACGATTGGTGGCTATGATCTTCCCGCGACGGTGGCGGATTGGCAGGACAAGACCTTGCTTCAGATGGAGGAAGCTGATGTCCGTTCGGTCAAAGTGGACGGGTTAACCATTCTCCGCAAGCCTAAGCAGGTGCCCGGGCAGGAGGAAGAGGCGGATCAAGGAAATGTGGTGACGGATGCGGAGGGTCCTCTGTGGGCGGCTGAAGGATTGTCGGAGGAGGAAACTTTCCGCGAAGAAAGGTTTGAGTCTTTGCTCCGGGATTTGGCCACGCTGCGATATAACCGTGCAGCCAAAGGGGAGGCCGAAGATGTAGAGAGCATCGCAGAAGCTACGGTCAGTATGAAAAATTCCGAACGCGACTACCGCATATTTCAAGCCGGGGAAGGAAATGGGTTTAGGTTGAAAGTCTCCGATCACGATGAGGTTTTCGAGCTTTCCTCGTATGCCGGTCAAAATCTTGTCGACAAACTGACGCGGACTCATTTGGTCACGCGCCCAGAAATGGAAGACGATTCTGAAGAACAGGATAAAAACGATGAAACCGTCGAAGAGGATCCTTCGGATTCTACAACGACAGAGTAGCGGAGGTTTTGTACGGTCTGTCTGAACCATAAACCGCCGTATGGCTGAAGCCGAATGCTGGGTTGGGGGATGGCGCAAACGGGTTCCGTTTCAAAATACCGAAGCTATCATCGAAGCGGTGAATGAACTGCTTTCGAATGAAAACCTTCGAAACACCATGCGGAGAGAGGCTTATTCGGATGGGCTGAAAATGATTTGGAGCCGGGTGGCGCAAAGTTATACTGAAGTTTTCAGAGACACACGTTTGGAGAAAAGTGGTTCCCGGATTCATAATCTGGCTGGCCGTCCACTTACACGAAGTGTTCGCCGAAAATTCGGAAGCGGATTGGCCTTGGTTCGAAGCGGGGCTTTCATATGCCAATGCAAAATTACCCCATGCATTGATTGTAAGCGGACGGATGCTTAGCGACCAAATGCTGAAAGACGGACTAAAGGCATTGGAGTGGTTGTGTCACGAACAAACCGATGAGCAGAGACGTTTCAGTCCCATGGACAGTAACGGTTTTTATCCCCAAAATGGATCGAAGGCACGTTTCGATCAGAAACCCCTCGAGGCACATTTCACGGTATCCGCATGTTTGGAAGCCTTTCTTGCAACCAAAAAACGCCATTGGCTTGATCAGACCCTCAAAGCCTATCGTTGGTTTCCCGGGGCAAACAAACTGGGTGCGCCCCTTTATGATGCCAAGACCGGGGGCTGCCGTGATGGCTTGCATGTTGACCGCTTAAATCAAAATCAAGATGCCTAATCAACACGGGCCTTTCTGCTTGCGAGTGTTGAGATGAAATCTCAAGAGCATATGCTCAGAGCCTTTGAAGGGCCGGTTGAACTGGACAGGAGTAATGAGGATCTGAGACGGGTACAGTTGGTAAGTGCATCGTAAAAATAAATCATGACCGCTTCACCAAGGATTGCGAACCCGGCAAGACCGGGTCCTTTTCGGGTTACAGCAAGCTGACGCTGTCTGTGCGTGGTCATGGACTGGCAAAGCCGAGAGGTGTAGGGGTGGACAAGGTGTTCCTTGAGCGCATTTGGCGCAGTATCAAATATCGAGGATATCTACCTGAAAGTGTATCCCCAGCGTCCGGCATCATGAATCGTAACTTACGCTCTGCGGGGGCGGAACGTGACCAACAACGTGATTCCCCCCAGCATCAATAGCACGGATGAAGGCTCTGGGATCACAATTAATCGTGCCGCACTGAGTGCTGTCCACTTACCATCGAGAGCGCTGGAATCGGCCACTTTCAGCAACAATCCATCGTCAGCAATGTTCAGCGAGCTGATGTTCATGTATCGTAATCCGTCATAGCCATCGGTCCTCCCCCTGAACGCATGTGCGGATGTGTCGGTTGTATTCCAGTTGACCCCCGTCGCTGCCTCGGCTGTGGAGGCAGTGCCGTCCTTCTCCAGGACATTGAAACCCTGCCAAGTGTCCCCGTCATCCAGCGAATAGGTGTAGATTCCGTTCCCATTTGCACTGTCGCGGGAGAACCATAAATCGATACTCACCGTGTCCCCGGAGGTTAAACCTGTAAAGGTAAGGGTGAACGATTGGACTCCTGAAGACGTGCTGGTGAAAAAATAATCACCGGCAGCCCCGATTTGGGTTCCTGAACCTTCATCCGTGGTGACCCAGGAGGGGCCAACCTCGCTACTGTCAAACACGGTGCCGGTGGAAAAGGAGTTCGTCATCGTCCCTGCTTTACTGAACGAGAGGGTCGATGGTTGGTTCTCACTGTCCTTCAGAGCTGTGGTGCCTATGTCGGTTGTTGCGATGTCAGCCGGATCATCGAATTCATTCCAATACCCGGAGGGTCTGGCGTCCCCGGCCGGATCGTTGAAATCGATTAAAAAAGTGGTTGAGGCTCTGGCACAGCCGAGAGCGGTGATCAGGAGAAGCGAAGTTAAAATAGGTTTATTCATGTGGAATTCTCTCTGACGAATGGGTTAAATTTGGGATTAACTTATCAGTGGTTGTGGTTTATATAAATACAATAAGCCTTTTTCTTCAAACGATTAATGAAGCGAATATCCCCGCCCTTAATTTTGCCGGCAACCTTTGACATCGAAATCAAAAACCCGGCAAGACGAACACAAGAAATGCGCCAACTTGGGAGCGGCACCGCTGGAGTTCACTTCGTTTAAATTTCGATCAGCAGCCTGGTTCTGCTTTTGGGTGGTTTTGCTCTCATGTTTGCATTTAAGCTGAAGCGCCGCCGCCAGGCAGGCCGTTGATAAATGGTATAAGAACAGGGTGGGTGGAGAAAATAAAGGGCTTCAGCTTACGGTCTGACTTGAATGGCACTAAGTTAAGGGTATGGGTCATAGGACGTCCTTTATAATCGGGCTGAAGGTTCGCTCGAATAACGGCTTGGACACGGGTGTATTCGAGCGGACCTTCAGCCCGCCTCACTTTGTTAACTTGAACGTCCCAGCCCTTCGGACTGGGCCAAAATTTGTTCGGACCTACGGCCCGAAAACCATTGAAAGTACACCTTATCTTAGTGCCATTCCGGTCTGACTCTCATCCCTCTTTCTAAACCGGTCCTCTTTTTCTTTTTTCTGAGGGTGTCGGCTTAAAATGAGCGATTTTTCAGACCTAAACTTGACGGTTTAATTCCTATCTTTAAAAGGTTGACCCTTATGAATTCAAAAATAGGGATAAGGTATGCCTATGAATAAATTAATGTGTGTATTGCTTGGATTGGTCGCCTGCTTTGGTTCTGCTTTTTCTGCCATGGTGATTGATACTTCTTTTGTCGGGGACATTGGAAACGCGGCCCATTCAAATGGGAAGGGGGCGGTCAATTATGGGTATAATATCGGCACCTATGAAGTGACGAATGCGCAATACGTCAGCTTCCTCAACGCCAAAGCTGCCTCAGATCCCCTGGGATTGTATAACCCCGAGATGACCAATTCTGTCCACGGCGGTATTATACGAAGCGGCTCCGACGGTTCTTATACCTACACCACCAAAACGGGAAAAGAGAACATGCCGGTAAATTTTGTGAGTTTTTGGGATGCGGCCCGGTTCACGAATTGGTTAACCAACGGAGAGGGGAATGGCGATACCGAAACGGGGATGTACACCCTGACGGCATCGGGAATGGATACAAATACCATCACCCGAAATATGGACGCTTGGAATGCCGGTGGGTTTGCAATTACAAGTGAAGATGAATGGTTCAAGGCCGCCTATTATAAAGGGGGCGGATTGTTTGCGGGCTATTGGACTTATGCAAATCAGAAGGATACCATCAGTGCATCAGAAGCCAATTATGAGAACAATGTCGGCTTTCTTACCGCAGTGGGTTCGTACGCATCGACAGAAAGTGCTTACGGAACCTTCGATCAGAATGGGAATGTGTTTGAATGGAATGAAGAAATCGTCCTGAACGCCTTGCGTGGCTTACTTGGGGGGGCTTTCAATTTATCCGAAGCACAGCTTACCGATAACAGTGGGAATAGCCCGCATTCGGAAAGCGTCCAATATGGTTTCAGGATCAGTCAGCTGGCAGTGATCCCTGAACCGTCCACGGTTATGCTTTTCTTGGGTGGATTGGCGCTGTTGGCATACGGGAAGCGGTTTAAACAGAAACAACCGTAAATGCGGTTGCGCCTGCTTTCAGATCCCTTTGGGTGAAGCGCTTTACGAGGCTTTGTTTCGATTCCCCGGAGATACTGGACCGCCGGGGGCGGGTTCGATTTCGGTTTCGACTCCGGCTATACCCAACATTCCCATTGGCGGCGGGATATTTGCCGTTCGAGAACGGCGTCACTACCGCAATTCCCTAACCCTCCATTCTCCTGTTATCTGTATGCTCAGTTGGCATTTCCGCAGATACCTGAAACTTGCCAGAGAGAAGGGCTTCCGATGTTCTGGGGCGAAGCTCCGATCGATTAACACACTTTAGATGCGGATACTTTCGGACGGGCCATCTGACCGCATTTGATTTAAAACCCAAAACCCGGTCCTGACGGATCGGGCTGAAATTCTGCGGGGGCTTCAGTCCTGCCCATAAAGTCTCCATAAGATTAGCGACAAGAACATGGAGGAACCTTAGACGGCCCTTTTGTCTGAAAAAGTCCGGAGCCGTGGACGATCAATTGTGCAGACCCCGACTTCTATTTACGTTTCGCCAAGATGGCAAGCAGCGCAAAAGCCCCGAACAGGAGTACAAAAGAACCGGGCTCTGGGATGACGGCACCATTCAGGATCACATTATCCAGCCGAAGAATATCACTTACGTTGGCGCTGTTGATTTTGAAAGCGTAGAGGCGAAAAGTAACCGCAGATGTAATATTGGAAAATGTAGGGCTGCTGAGGTCAATTAGGGTATCCTGCCCAAATCCCCAGTTTTGATTGACCCCACTGGGGATATTGCTCATCCCGTTCAGATTTGATTGCAGGATATTTGGAAGAGAGCCGGCATCAGTTGCATTTTCAGTGGTGATGGTAAGTTGATCATTATAATCAAATCCGGTTAAAGAGGAGGTTGCTGCAAAACGAAATTCGTTCGTGCCATCATAGCCCACATCTAGACGAAGGTCTGTCAGGTTGAGACTTTGACCCGAATCGGGGGTAAGGGTGAATTCCAGGTAGAGGCCATTCGTTTTTGCGTAATCCCATGAGGCTGAAGTCGTACTTAAACCCGTGCCGATACTGCTCCCCAGTGAAAAATAACTTCCGGCTCCTTCCGAAGTGTTGCCCGTAGACCTGCCGTCATTTAATGCCAGTGCTGCTCCGGGGATGATGTCGCTGGCAGTGATTCCTGATTCGTTCGCAGAATCTGCAAATATCATTCCCTCATCATTAAAATTGTATTGTGCCAGTATGCTTCCCGATGCCAAAGTGGATAGTGTAAAGGCTGCAGAAAGAGAGAGGGATTTTATGAGGGTAGATTTTTGCATGGATGAGCTTTTGGATGATATATGTGCCTGTATTAGGTGTATAATAGGGTATTTATTGGGAAAAGTAAAAGATGATCGAAGATTTTTGGGGTTGTGAATGCTGTATTTCCTGCGGGGAGTGGCAGGTCGTGGATCGGGTGGTGTGGTCATTCCAACTATCCTTTTCCTAACGGGTAAAGGCTGAATTATATTGTAAAAGTACATATTTGTTCCTATAGTGAATTTTATTTGCCCGTTTCTACCTCCTCACCCCCTTTATTTATATCATGATGAATTTACGTAGACTTTTACCTGCCTTCTCCATTTTGAGCCTCTGTTTTCTCTCGGCTTCCGGGTTACAGGCTGCGGTGGTGACCACGCCGTATTCCAACGACTTTTCCAGTTCTGTGGCTGATTTCACTGAAAATGATGACCCCAATTGGTCTCTGGTGTCTGGCACCTATCAATACTTTACTTCACTTGATAATAATGCCGGATCAGCCATGGTCACGGCCACTGGCCTTGGCGCGACTTATGAAGATTTCGTCGTGAGTACGACTTTTGAAGTTACCAGTAAAGCAAGCGGTGGCGTTTTTAATTGGGGCATGGCGCTGTTGGGGAATGATGAAGATCCCGGCACGTATATTTTGGCAGATCTTTCATCGGGCGGTGGTATTCGCCTGATCAATGTGGGTGGTTCCGGAACGGGCAATGATGTCAACGAAACGGGCAGCTTTTCATACGCGCTCAACACCTCTTACACCCTGACCGCGACGGGCACGTATGTCGGCAGCGATTTAACCCTGAAACTTGATATTACGAATGGAGTCAGCTCGACGTCGATCACCGCGGCCGCATTTGATGCCTCCACGTATTACACGGGCGCAGCCATGGGCTTGCGCGCACGCAGTGGTTCCGGTGGCGGCACCACCGTTCAATACGATTCGTTTACGATTATTCCCGAGCCAAGCACCTTCTCCCTGATGGCGGGATTTTGCTTGTTGGGATATGTGATGCTGCGTCGCCGTTAAGGTTTTGCTGCATTTGAATCCAGGCGGTCTCTGTTTCAGAGGCCGTTTTTTTTTGAATATGGGGAATGTGTAAACAGGCGTAAGCGGGATCATGATAACCTGGGCGTCGATGGGTGGAGCGAGTAGACTTTGCGGACAGGGTGCTGCGGCGTCCACAAAGTCCGCAACCAAAACCTAGGAGATAGAGGCCGGGGACAGACCGCGGGTGAGGGTTGTGAATCAACAGTTTAACAGCGGAGGAGGGCGGGTATTAAATTTAGGCATGTATAGGTATGAAATCTTTGACACGCATGCGTTTTGCCCGCACAAAATAAAAAGCCCGGCACCGAAGTGCTGGGCTTTCGTTCATCCTTCACAAGAAGGGGGAAGGCGGGGCCTTTATAAACGGCGGCGGAAGAGCAACAAACCACCGAGGCTCAGCAACACCAAAGCCATGGTGCCGGGTTCCGGAATGGCCGTGGTAATGGTCAGAACCGGAAGCGAAGCTATATTTTGATCAAAATTATCGGTCGCAATCTTCAGGTAGCGACTGTTTGAACCGTATCCCACATCCGGAGCCAAAGTTAAAAACACATATTTGCCTGCTGCATTTATATCATTCGTGTAAATATTCTGAATATATGATGTCAGACTGCTTAAATTGATGATTTTTTCACCGGTTGTGACAGAATTATTCATTTCATACATTCCATCCGCTAAAATCGTACCACCGAAAGCCACCGTATCCGAATAGGTATCTGTTGCGGCAGTATTTGCGGTGGAGCTGGCTGTAGTTCGGGGGGCTAATAAGTCAAGATACACACCGGTTGCCGCATCTCCGCCAAAATAGTTAATTCCTGTAATATTATAGGTTAATGAGACATCAGAAATAGTTTCCCCACTGGGCAGTGTCGGCAAAAGAAAAGGCATTACAAATCCACTACGCTGAGGACTGGTTTCTGTCCCAACTCTTGCCTCCGTTGCGTTTGGAAATTGAGAACTCCCATCTGACCGCCAGTGTGTGCCTAGCCCATCCATATTTGATGTGAGTATCGCCCCCGTCGCAATCGATGTTATAAATGCAATTGATGCTGTAAGTAAGATTTTTTTCATAATTTTCTCCTGAATTCTGGTGGTTACTTTATCGTAACCTTTATAGGTTATATAAATAATACACCCTTCAGCTTCCCTCGCCCTTAAATTCCGATCTTGATTTATACATCACGATGTATTAATCTTTTTTTTATGATAAATCAGCGGGAAATTGCCGAAGCGTTGGGTGTGAATCAATCCACTGTTTCACTGGCATTGCGCGGAAGCAAACGGGTGGCCCCCGCCCTCCGCCGGAAAATCCGCGACACTGCAAAACAAATGGGCTACACCCCGAATCCATCCGTCAATGCGGTTATGGCACGCATTCGCTCCGGGAAAAAAATCAGTGGTCAAGGGGTGATCGCATTAATGATCGCAGCGAAATCGATGAAAGAATGGTATGAAATCGAAACCTACCGCATCTTTCACCAAGGCGTCATTCAAAGAGGGATGGAACTCGGATACCGAGTGGAAAACTTTTTTTTGGCTGCGCCGGATATGGATTGTGAAAACCTCGACAAAATTCTCACCGCCCGGGGGATCAGCGGGATTATTTTTGCGCCGCCTTATTACGGGAACCGGAGATTAAAACTCAACTGGGATCATTATGCCGCCGTCGGCATCGGTTTCGGCAGGGAGGAACAGGACCTCAACCGGGTGGTCTATGACAGCCTCCAAAGTTTCACCACCGCATTTCACGAACTGCAAAAATTAGGCTACCGGCGAATCGGCGTCATCATTCATCAAAACATGATCATCGGTTCCCGACACGGGATCAAATGGTACACCGCCTATTTGGATTGCCAGAATGATCTCCCAAAGAAAAACCGGATCCCGGTGTTTCCGATAAATTCCCCGGATCCCCCTTGGGAACCCTGGCCCTCCGATTTAAAGGAACAGGAATTCCACAATTTTCAGCACTGGCTTTCCAAATGGAAACCGGATGCTTTGTTGACGACTATTGGCGAAGAAATTTCCTGGCTCAAGGCCTTAAATATAGAAGTCTCCCGGGATATAGGAGTCGCCTGTTTGGCCCTCCCTAAAAACAGTTCGTATGCGGGAATCAACGAAAAAAGTGATGTGATCGGCGCAACCGCTATTGAATGGGTCGCCGGCCAAATTGCCCAGAACGATTTAGGATTACCGGCCCACCAAAAAACCATGATGGTCGAAGGCGTCTGGGTATGGGGGGAAACGGTTAAGTCCCGGACCCGCACTTCAGCGGATGAGGAAGGGGAAATATAAACTGTGTTGAATTATCGGGTAGGGGGCCGATGGGGGGGCGTCCGATTTGGTGTGTCAATATGTAGGGCCATTGGTATTGTGCACCTGCCAAATTTTGGAAACCGTTTTTTGTCAGCGCTCGCACATAGGGCGATTCGGGGCTGCCCTTTTTTCGGCAATTTACATTAACCGACCTCGTTTAATATTATTGCAGGTTTATGCTCTTGACGCTTCATATTTATAGTTTTGATGAATTTAAGTGCTGTAAATATATTATTCCTCTGGGTGAAATACAGATGTGACTGCATGGTATAAGCTGAACGTAGCTATTCATGACCCGGGTTGTTTTTACATTTTGATGACGCTTGGAACCCCTCTGAAAGGGGGGAGGGCACATGAACGAATATTTAAAATCTGACTTCTGGAAATTCCTGGGCAGCCAAATGAATAAACTACTGATGCGAATATCGACCCTCAGCGTTACCGCCCTTTGTCTGTTCTCAATGGATGCGGGAGCCATCGGTATGTATACGGGAACGTTTGAGATCGACGATCGCGATTATACCCACCTTTTGACGGGAGAAACGTACGCCTTTATGATCACCGTCGTAAACGCTCCGGATGAGCTGTCCACCATTTCTCAGAACAACCACGGCGCCATCTCGGATTTCTCGCTCACCAAGACAGGCGGGAGCGGTACCTGGCCGGGGTTCTCTTCCAGCGGTGGAAACACGAACTTTCAGTTCTTCCCATGGAATGATAAATTTGGTTCCCATGATTAAAACTCGTTAAGTCCTGATCTCACTGGCGCCCAGGATCTGCAGTTGCCGGCCTGGAGCTGGTGTTCATCGATACGGATACCAGCTCGCTCAACCATAGCGTGGCGAATGGAGAGATGCTTTCCGACGTGTTGAGCCGGCCTTTGGATCAATATTCCACGGTGGATGTGACTGGTAAAGGGGAAATATTCAGTGACCCTGAGGACGGGAATGTGGATGCAGGCGAGGGCGGGACGATGACCTTTCATGCCATCCTGAGCCGAGCCCGCTGCTTCTTTTGCGACTTGGCGCGGTGATCCTGATCTGCCGCCGTCTCCTCAAATAGTCCGCGTGGAGGTTTCTTGGGGTGGAGGGCTTGATGATCCGGGCGGGTCGTTTCTGCGGAATGGGCAGACGGGGAGTTGCCCGGGGGAGAGGGGGACAAATCCTCCACAACATCCACCGGGTCCATCCAAACGGCCCGCCTGCATTTTATGCCCTTTCAGCGCCATGGGCTTCCAGCAGTGGCTAATATATAATATTCGTCATATGTTGCAGATATATGTTTTCTATGCGTCATGTGTGATAGGTATATATAACAATTGCTTGACTTGAAGTTTTAGTTGTTCAATAGAAGCCGCCATCGTTTAAAAACACCAATGAGATACCGCCTTCTGATCCTCAGATCGAAAGGTGAGATCCCAATCTACAAGGATGACCTATGAATACCCCACGATTAACCATGAAACCTCTGTTTTCAGCTGTGCTGGTTGCATTATCTGCACAAGTTTATGCCGAATCTACAGAACTGCCGCGTATTAACATCATTGCAGATAGTGAAGGTGCGACGGAGTTGCAGCCAGGCTCTGTTGCGATCGTTACGGCTGAACAGTTGGAGGTGTTGCAGCCTCTGTCAACTGAAGATGCACTGAAAGGTGTTGCGGGGATCAACATTAAAGGTGAGGAGGAAACTGCGATTGTTGCCAATATTGGGATGCGAGGATTGAGCGCCGCAGAGCAAAAAACGTTGATTTTAGAAGACGGTGTGCCGGTTGCACCTGGTTTGTTTATTGGCAACGGCCGCTATTACAATCCGCGTATTCAGCACATTGAGAGTATTGAGGTCCTCAAAGGCGCCTCTTCTCTGCGTTATGGTCCCTCCACCATCGGCGGGGTGATCAACTACAAATCTAAAACCCCGGAAGAAGGTCTGCAGTTAAGTGGGCGAGTGGGCAGTTTTGGCCTGCGTGAAGGAACCGTGGAAGCGGGCGTTGTCTCTGAAGACGGTTCCGGGCAGGCGGGGGTGATCTATACAAAGGCGAAGTCGGATGGCTTCCAGGATAAAGATTATGACATGGAAGACCTGATGATCAAAGTCGGCATGGAGCTGTCTCATGATCAACGGATCGGGCTGAAGATCGGTCACTATAAGAATGACGCCAACATCTCTTACCGTGGGTTGTTTTATGATGATTACCAGGCGCGTGCGAGCTACAACCCTGCGCCGGACGATTATTTCCTGA
Organism: Kiritimatiellaeota bacterium B1221; assembly: GCA_029269125.1. Taxonomy (GTDB): domain Bacteria; phylum Verrucomicrobiota; class Kiritimatiellia; order SS1-B-03-39; family UBA6053; genus UBA6053. The sequence continues at coordinate 250,488 of JARHXX010000004.1, forward strand.
CCGAGCGCAGTTCGCTTGACGTGAACCACGAATGGGACATTCGTGAGGGTGCCACCCTGAAAACGGTTGCCTACTGGAGCGAGGTGTCGCGTGATTACTGGCGTTATTCAGTGGATACCCCGGCTTCTGAAGCTGCAGGGCGCTGGGTGTATACGGATGACTTGACGGGGAATAACCGCAGTTTTGACCGTACGGGTATTGACTCAAGACTCACCCTGCAAAACACGATGTTTGATATTCCCGGTGAGGCGGAAATGGGCATTCGTTATTTTTCTGAAGAATCTGATGATACCCGGATCCGGGCGACCCGAAGCCAGGACCGCACAGGCACGAATGACCGCCACCGCCAGGATTCTGCGAATAGCGCAGCCGTATTTGCACAAAACCGTTTTGATATCACGGAGCGCTTGAGTGTGACCCCGGGGGTGCGCGTTGAATATTACGAACAAAAACAAACCGTGCTTACGGATGAGAATGCGAGTGAGAGCACAGACAATACGGAAGTGTTGCCGGGGCTGGGTGCGACCTATCAGGTCAATGAAATCGCGCAGGTGTTTGGGAGTGCGTATCGCGCGTTTTCACCGGCCACCAATGCGGCCGCTTTAGACGGCCTGGTTGACCAGCAGCTCGATGCAGAAGAGTCTCAAAACCTTGAAATCGGGGTGCGGGGACAAAATGACCGCATGCGTTATGAAGTTGTTGCCTTCCAAATGGATTTCTCTAACCAGATTGTGGATGGCAACTCTGATCCGAATTTGTCACTGCAAAACGGCGGCGAAACCATGCACCGCGGCGTAGAAATGGTATTCGGAATGGACTTGGGTGCAGGCTTTTCCATTGATTCCAATGTGACTTATATTCCCACCTCTAAATTTGTGGGCGGCGAGTATGACGGCAACCGAATCAGCTATTCCCCCGAAATGATGGCCAATCTGCAACTGAACTACCAAAAGGGTTCACTGAAAACGATGCTGGCGGTCCAGTACACCGGCAGTCAATACGGCAGTAGTGACAACAAAAAAGAAATCAGTGGTACTGACGGGGGGATTGGTGGCATCTGGGGCGGAGAGCTCGATGCGTATACCGTCCTGGATCTGCATGTTGTCTATGCTGTGAAACCGGACTTTACCGTCTATGGTTCCGTTAAAAACTTAAGCGATGAACATTATATTGCCGGTTTGCGCCAGGGCATCTACGCGGGTCCGGAACGCAGCTTTGAGCTGGGTGCAAAATATAAGTTTTAAGGATCTGTACGACTATCGATAAACGAATAAGTTGAGGCATCGCTCTCTGTCTGTTGAAATGATTCTCTAGGGAATCAAAGTCGACAGGAGGAGTGATGCTGATTTCTGCTCAAGGCGGAAACAACTGGTAAAATGAGTGGGTTGAAATCATACCGCACTCGTCTACACCGGAGGTTTCCGTCTTTGTCGTGTTAAAGAGAGGGTGGACCTGGTGGAAGGGATGAACCATCATCCACAAAGTCCACCAAAACCCACCCTGAATACTCCGGCTACGCAGCCCTCGTGCTGTTGGCCGTCGCCTGCATCCTCTTCGACCGACAGGTCGAATGTCTCACGCAAGACTTTGAGCAGGCGGGCGGGTTTACTGAGCGACTTTAAAGGTACGCACTCGGAAACGTCGGGGGGAGACGCGGTTGCGCCGTCAGTGTTCAGTAAGATTATTTCGATCGACGGAATGCGAAGGCCCCACAGGCCAATAGGCTGAGTGCAATCAGGATAATGGAGGAGGATTCGGGGATGGGGGCCGTAAAGGCCAAAAAAGTTCCGCTTCCATATTGTCAAACATGACTTCAGTGTTGTCGGTTAACAGCCAGTTTTTCGATCCGTCCGTGGAGTAATCGATGACACCTTCCATCCAAGGCGATGCATCCCAAGTTCCAGAACCGGGAGATACAATGTAAGATTCCTGAGCTCTGCTGGAAAAAGCCCAGAATATACATAATACTGTAGCGCTAAATCGTTTCATGACTCTTCTCCATTTGGAGGTTTCATTCGAAATCGTTTCGTTGACAGAATAACGGCATAAACAGGGGGGGAGCACCGCAGGAAAGCAGGGCAGGTTCTGAATGTCTTCGGCTTGACAATACCCTGCTGGGATTTACTTATAATTTTTAACTTTCACGCTGGGCGGATTTCATATCTGTTTGCAATCCTTGTAAACCCGAACCCGCACAACTTCCCGACCATGCAAAAATCGATTTTGTATCCATTACAGTTTTTCCTGATTCTGGTGATCGGGTTGAGTGCACGGGGATCGATTACTTATCTTAACGATAATAGAATAATCGTCGAATATGTCCCGGGGTCCGTGAATACCTATGTTCCTTCACCTCCTTTCAGTGACTGGGGCTGGGGGCCATTGACATCCACATCGATGGCAGGAATTGCAGGCGCATCTTATGATCTTTATACGGGTTTTCCTGAAAGTGCGACCGTGTTCAACGTGGACTTCCGCCTGAATCAGGACATGAGAATGATCCTCTCGAGATTCTTGGGGCAACCGGGTGGGGGTGTCACCCTCCGCCAGAGCGGCGCAGTGGTTCTTGACGCGACTTATGTAGACACGCCCATCTTTTATGATGATGTCCTGCCAGCCGGGGACTACAATATCCAATTGAAATTTGCTCCCATTGAACCCTATGATATATATACCAGCTTCGGATTTCAGGCCGATTTTGAAGCGATTCCGGAACCTTCTGTACTCGCCCTCATGCTGATGAGCCTGATGATTTTCCGTGCTTATCTGCGGAAGCGTTAAGGTCGGAGAGGCCGGAAAAAAGGGTTAGTCCGTGAGAACGTGCATATTGAGAAGGTCCCGTTTTTTTAATTAGTCCCCCTGAAAGGGCGGACGGATTGGGTCGCGGGCAGGCGTAACACCATTGGTGTATTTTTTGCAGAGCTTTACCCTGTTGCTCGGTTGAGGCGAGATGAGGAAGGGAATCCGGAAGTCATCAGGGAATGGGTGAGTGAATATGAAACTAAATGCACGTTCTCACGGGCTGCCCCCTTTCCCTTTTGGAACATTTTCATCCAGGGGCCAGTCTCGTCGGCGAAGGTGTCTCGGAAATGCCAAAGTTGGGTTTTAGGTCGAGAGGAGGGGAGGTCGAAGGAGTAAATGCTACAAAGTACGGCTCGACCCCAGTCTCCTCCTGCTTTTGACAGGTGACCTTTTTTTCTGGTCAGTAATAGAGATAGCCATTCCCGCCACAGGGAAGGCAATTGGTCCCGTTCCAATCGATCTTGCTACCACTGCACATTGTGCATGTACGTTTTTGATATTCGGAGTAGCTGACACTGCTACCAGAGGTATCGGAATCATTTAAAAACCACAGGACCCCCACAATAGCGGCTGCCGCAATGATTTGCTTCTCGGTTCGGATGCGTCGTTCCTGCGCAATGACCTGGGCGCGCATCTGTTCGATTTGACGATTCGCCTCAGTCTCATTCTCTGCTTTAAGCCGTTTCGCAATCGCAGCAAAGTAGACATTGTCCGGATGTTTTCTTGCGGCACTGGCCATCATACTGGCAGCGAATCCGAGTCGACCGTTCTTATAGTACATACCTGCCAGTATCGCATCAGTAAGCGCGTTTTCCCCATTATTTTCTATATACTGATGCATTTTTTCCATCGCCGATTGAGCGCTGGGATCCATCAAAGCACTCATGAATAAATACCTCGGGTCGTCGGGATACTTATCGAGCATTTTCTGAAAGGTCCGGGGGGAATGATCATACCCACCGCCCACACTGAGTGAGGCACGGATAAGGCTCAATAGATCCGGATATTTTTTTCGCAGCTTTTTCGATAAGTCCAGGGCAATAATATGATTGGTCGCCACATAACGTATGCTGAAAAAATCAAGTGGGCGATCCGATTTCGGATCCTCTTTCAACATTGATCTGCGTGATTCCCGACGACTGTCGTAGTGCATGTAAGGGCTGCAGGCGACGACCATCATCTGCATGTGCGCCAGGGCAGCATCTTCATCATTATCAAAGCCAGCAATGATAATCTTGCCCAACAAGGCATATTGATTCGCCCCATCGCGGCGCAATACTTCGTCAAAATAATCCATGGCAGCAGACTCTTTACCCCGATACAAGGCATTCCATCCACGCCCTAACCAGGCATCTACATCTGAAGGATCCTCCTTGATTAAGTTATGAAATGCGCCATCCGCGCTGCGCGTTTTACCCAGGTAATAGTAACTCCATGCAAGGCCACGTAATCCATGAAGCTTATAACCATCGCTCTTAGTCAATTCTTTCGCGTATTGGATACTTTGACCGAGCCTGTCATTCATACCCAAGGTCGTGCCGCTGTGCAGGCCATATGCCAGAATCGAGGCGACGATGGAACCCCACTTATCTTGCAGATCACCATCTCCAGAACTGATTTTTTGGGTAAACTCCTTTTGCGCCAGATGCCCTTCGCCATGATGTATCAGGGTCCAGCCGGCATTCAGGGCCGCTTTATCCAAGGGTTGCCCGTTTATTTCAGGCAACACGCCGAGAATTAAACTGAAAATCAAGACGCATAAGAACTGGGGTCGGATACGGCTATTCATAGCCTTATGTAAAATCGCCTCAACGGATCTGTCGACGAAATAGCTGCAAAAAAAATTATGAAGAATGGATAGTGAATCGATTTTCGTGTAGCCGTGTGCTTCATCCCTTTTTCTGGACCACTCTCCTAACTTGCCAATTCAAATGCAATGGTTCCTCGAGGGGAGGAAGGATCTTTTAAGTCTGTTTTCTATGGGGAGGCGACTTTTTTGACGAAATGCAAGGGTTGACCCTTTCCGTTACTCAATCACCTGTTCTTCCACTTTATAAAACCGCATGGAGATTCCGTTGTCACTGTCAGTCTGCATACGTTCATATTCCAGTCCCCCCACCTGGGCCGGAGCTCCCAGGGGCTGCCAGTCTATGGGATCCAGACTGTCGGTATAATACATCTGATATTCATATCCACCGGGCAGGGTGGGCCAGGTGAGGGTGGCGGATGCGGGGTCCAGCGTCAGATTGGTAATCGGGAGCGGGGCATAAATGCCGAAGGCGGTATCGGATTCATCCGAGGGATCACCGTCGGCCGCATCGGATACCCGTATTTTGCAGCCCTCCGCCGGAGTGGAGGGAACGGTCCAGGCCTCGATACCGTCGTTGTCGGTGGAGGCGGTGATTTCGGACCAGCTGCTGCCGTCATAAAATTCAATTTTCACCGGATCTGAGAAGTGGGTGCTGGTCCACAACAGATTGATCTGCTGTCCGGGGGTGAACACTTCTCCGCCACCGGGGCTGGTCAGGAAGATCAGCTCGGGGGACGCACCGGCGGTGACGGTGACGGTGACATTTGAACTGAATGCGGTCTTGGTTTCATCGGTGACGATGTTCTGGAATACATAATCTCCCGGCACGATCATGCCTTTGACTGTGGTCACCTGTTGGCCGGGTGATTCAATCACCGGCCGGGCTCCCGCCGGGGCACTGATCAGTTTCCACCAGTGCGTGACCGGGTCGTTATCTGGATCCGAACAGACGGCGGTGAGGGAGGCCTGAGCTGCGGGCAGGCTTAGGGAGGTCGGGCTGGCCGAGGCGGAAACCACCGGGGTGTTGTTCAGTGGATAAACCGGAACCGTGTGGTCCAGACTCACCTGCGTGCTGCCGTCATCCGCGGTGATGCGGAAAACATAATCCCCGGCTACGGTGAGGCCGTTCACAACTGTCCGGTCGTCTGTCGGGGTTTCAAAGGATACGGTGGCGCCCTGTGGCTGGGAGACGATGCTCCATTGATAGCTCAGGGTATCACCGTTTCTGTCCCTCACCGAGCTGCGGAGACTGGTGGAGCTGTCGGGAAGGGTCACGCGTACCGGACTGCGGTTCTGCAGGTCAAAAATCACCGGAGCGGGGTTGGAGGTAAACAGGTCCATGCGGACGTGCCTGTTGACGGCGTTCGTGCCGTCTGTCACTTCCACGTTAAAAGTATAGCTGCCGGCAACTGACAGATTGGAGGCGGTGCAGGTGGCGGCTTGCGGGGTGGCAAGGGTGACGGCGGCACCGGTTGGCTGTTGGAGCACGGTCCACTGATACGAGAGGGAGTCCAGTTCCGGATCCTGGGCATCCGCAATCAGGTCAAAGCTGCTTTGAGGGGCGATGAGGTGGCCGACGGAGGGCCTGAAGTCCGTGAAATAGGGCGGGATATTTCCGCCGGAAACCGGATAGAGGGTATAAATCGTACTGCCGGGGAGGGTCAGGGTGAGCGTGCCGCCTGCCCCCACCGTTTGAATCCCCCGTTCAATCGGAGCCGCTGTGGAGCGGGCACCGCTGAGCCCGTAGGTCCCCGGGGGGAGTCCCTGAATGTTCACGGTGCGGGTGACATTGTCTGAATTATTCAGCAGGTTCAGAACCATGGCGCCGTCTTTGTCCCATGCCAGGGTCCGCAACTGGCTGTCGTCTGAGCTCGCGGCAACCCTGACCGCACCGGGTCGGACATACTGGGTGATTTGACGGAAGCGCCAATACCAGTTTTTGCGTACCAGATGATTGTAGTTGGTCAGGTCAATTTCACTGCCGATACCGTACACATCCCAGTAAGAGATGTTCCCTACGGTCAAATCTTCATAAAGCCGGTCTATGTTCAGATTGGAATGCTCGGTCATGGCGGTGGTCAGATTTTTTGATGCCGCGAAGGCCGCCAGGTCCGGGAGGAGACTGGTGGAACCATAGCGGTGGTAAGAGATATTTCCGATCCAGGACCACATATCGTCATCGCTGGCAGTGGGGGTGATAAAAGTGTTCATGGCGTTGCCCACATTCACGGCTTCGGGATACTGGATACGGGTTTTCAGTCCTGCGGCCGCCATGCGGGGGCCGAGAACAGCAATTTTGTCCCGGATGGTGCTCAGCGCGAACACATTGTGGTAGCCGGGTTCGTTGAGGATACAGATATGGTTGGCCTCCAAACCGTAAACGTGTTTCAGCCGTAGCAGCAGAGACATAGCAAACTCGACATATTCTCCCGGATTGTTGAGGATCCAGGCAGGAGGCGGACCCGAAGACCCGCCGTCGTAAAAAGAAAAACTCACGAACATGTCATAGGGATCCCCCCGGTCCCGTACATGCTGAACAAAGGGGGCGGTGGTCTCCCGGATCCTCTGATCGAGCAGATCCAGTGTGAAATTGTCCCAGGTGGTGTGTTTCGGATCCGCATCATCATTGGACCATTCCCAGCGGTGGCTATGATATTTGTTGCCGGCGGGAATTTCAAAACGCTGGCGGTTGAGCCCGAACTGATCCACAATTTCAAAAATCAGTTCTTCCCGGAACTCCGGACTGAGATCCGAGGGTAAAGAATTGACCCAGCCCCAGCCGCCGATGGTCTGATAGGTGGTGTGGGGATCAATGATGATTTCCACGGCCTGGGCTCCTGTGAAAGACCACAGCAATAAAAGCGAGTTTAAATATTTTTTCATACGGTGAATCCTGAGAGGATTGTACTAATGTGAAAAAAATAATGAATGTAATTTAAGCTTTGATCAATGGCTTATCAAGCTTGATTCATGAAAATTTCAGGTTTGCAGTCACAGTCATCCCATAGGAATGAAAGTTTGAGGTAAAAGGTGGTTGGTATTTGGGCGGCATCCGATCAAGGAAGCCAGTGTGAAAAAACAACCAAAACCAACCAAGCATTCTTCTGTCGCATTCACTCAACTTTGCAAGCTTGTCCCTGTGGGGATGGTCGGGAGGGTTGCCAAAGAGCATGGTGTTGACAAGCAGAGCCGAAGCTTCACTCCCTGGAGTCATGTGGTTTCCCTGCTCTACGCGCAACTGACCCACGTCATTGGGCTCAATGACCTATGCGACGGGCTTCGCCATCACGTGGCCCTCAAATCCTTGGCGGCTAAGTTGAGTAAAGCCACGTACATCATGCTTAGAGATCAAAGCGATTTTAACGAACAACTTCTGTTCGGCTAAACCATGCAGCTCTCATCGGGAACCAG
>JARHXX010000050.1 GCA_029269125.1 Kiritimatiellaeota bacterium B1221
GAACTGCTGGGACACGCGGATGTGAAAACCACCATGATTTATACCCACGTGCTCAATCAGGGGCCGCTGGGCGTGGCGAGTCCGCTGGATACGTTATAAGGATGTCGGGAGACGGTAGGCAGGCTCGTTTCAGCACCGGCCTGAAAAGATCGAAAATAGTCAGTTTGAAAAGAACCGATTCTACCGTGAAAAAAATTTATCTCCCGCTTCGCTGGATTCCACGGAGCCCGCATGCGGGGAAGGAATCATGCCTTCGGCAGATAAATACCGCCATCTGTTTGGCACCCCGCCCTCTCTTCATCGGTTAAACTCTCCATATGATCCAGCCTAGCGGCTGGATTAAAAAAACCTTCATTGCTGATGCTTTGACAAATTGAACAGAGAAGAAAACTTTAGAGAAACCACGGAGGCGAGGAGCGCCCAATCCAATCCTAATCCCGAAACGCCAATAACGACACAAAGTTAAAACACTGCAGCCATACCTGGCTGCGGGAGAATCCGGACTCCCTGAGCCGCGCCTGATGCACCGCAATGGTCTCCGGAATCAAAACCTTTTCAATCGCCGCCCGCTTGCGGCTGATTTCCAAATCGGAGTAGCCATTCTCCCTTTTAAAGGCTTCGTGCAACCTGCGCATCTCCTCCTGCATCACCGGATCTTCGAAACAAATTTTCTCAGATAACACCAACACCCCGCCGGCCAAGGTGCCCCGGGCAATGCGGGCAAGCAGGGTCTGTCGATCTTCCACCGGCACAAATTGCAAAGTGAAATTTAACAATGTCAGTTTTGCTTCCCGGATTTCCGTTTCCCGAACATCTTCCATCCGCGGATGTATATTGCGGATTCCTTTCAGCTCCACTTCCCGGTTCAGGGCCTCGATCATGGCAGAGGAAAGGTCTACAGCGGTGATTTCCGCCCGGTCGCCAATCTGGTTTTGCACCGAAAAACTCCCCGCCCCCAGCGAGCAACCCAAATCATACACCCGGCTCCCCGGCGTCACATAACGGTCGGCAATCGAACCAATCAAACGTAAGGTCGCCGCATACCCCGGCACCGATCGGGCAATCATATCCGGAAACACCTTGGCCACCGCTTCGTTAAATTCAAACGAGGCAGGCCTGGCGTCTTGCTGATGGTAAATGTTATCGCGCATAAACCCCCGTTTTCTGTCCTGATTCTCACCGCAATCAAGACAATTCCCCAAACAACAAAATTGGAAGCTTACGACAAAAATGAAACTTCAGTCTAAAAAAGAGAATTCAGCCAGCGTATCCGTCTCGAAATTTCAAATAAAGGATTTACTGTCAGATTAAATTAAACTGAACGGAGCCGAATTTATGGCCATACGAGTAGCCCTACATCATAAAACCGAATATTTCTACGACCGTCCCGCCCAACTGGGTCCGCAGATCATTCGCTTACGCCCCACCCCGCATTGCCGCACCCCCATCGTTAGCTATTCACTGAATATTGAACCGGAAGACCACTTCCTCAACTGGCAGCAGGATCCGCAAAACAACTACCTGGCCCGCCTGCTCGTGAACAAGCCCACGCGCAAATTCAGCATGGAAATCGATCTTGTCGCAGATCTCATGCCCATCAACCCTTTTGATTTTTTCCTCGAAAAGGATGCCGAAACTTACCCCTTCGATTACGACTTCAAACTCCGCCGTGAACTGCGCTCCTACTTTGCCAAACGTCGGTTGACCCCGCTGTTCCAGGAATTCCTCGAATCCATTGATCTCACCGAAATCCGCAGCATTGATTTCCTCGCCATGGTGAACGCCAAGGTGAATTCCAGCCTGGAATACACCCTGCGCATGGATCCGGGGGTGTACACCCCGGAACGCACCCTGAAAGAAGGCAAAGGCAGTTGCCGCGACTTTGCCTGGTTAATTGTCAATTTGTTCCGCCGCCTCGGCCTCGCTGCCCGCTTTGTCTCCGGCTATTCCATCCAGCTTGCGGCCGATGAAAAGCCGGTGGACCCCAATGCACCCGCCGGCGTCAGTGAAGATGTTTGCGATCTGCACGCCTGGTGCGAAGTCTACCTTCCCGGCGCCGGCTGGGTCGGTCTCGACCCCACCAGTGGCCTGTTCTGCGGTGAAGGACATATTCCTCTGGCCACCTCCGCCGATGCCAAAGGCGCCTCCCCCCTCGAAGGCGGCATTACCGCCTGCGAAACCACTTTTAACGTTGAAATGTCGGTGACCCGCATCCACGAAGATCCGCGGGTGACCAAACCCTACACCGACGGACAGTGGCAAGCCATTGTCGAGCTGGGTGATGCCGTGGACCAACGGCTCAGCGAAGGGGATGTCCGCCTGAGCATGGGAGGAGAACCCACCTTTATTTCCGGTACGGATCTGGAGGGCGACGAGTGGAACACCGGCGCGGTCGGCCCCACCAAAAAACCGCTTTCAGAAAAACTCATCCGCCGCCTGCGTACCCGCTTTGGTCCGCAGGGCCTGATTCATTACGGACAGGGAAAATGGTATCCCGGCGAGCCGCTGCCCCGCTGGGCCCTCGGCCTCTACTGGCGCAAAGACGGACAGCCCATCTGGGCCAACGAAAAACTGATCGGCAGCGAAAACGAAGACTACAACTACACCTACAAAGACGCACTCGCGCTCACCGAAGAACTGACCCGCCAGCTCAATGTCGACCGCGACTACATCAATCCGGCCTATGAAGATCCGGTGAAATTTTCACTTCGCGAACGGGAACTTCCGGTCAATGTCAATCCGCTCGACAGCAAACTGGATGATCCGCAGGAACGGGAACAGCTGCTCAAAGTCTTTAACCGCGGACTCAACACCCCCGTGGGGTACGTCCTGCCACTCGAACGCAGCGGCAACTGCTGGCAGAGCGGCCTGTGGATGCTTCGCGGCAAACAGCTCTATCTTTTGCCCGGCGATTCTCCGCTGGGACTGCGCCTTCCCCTCGACAGCCTGCCCTGGGCAAAAAAAGAAGAGCGTCCCGTGATGGGACAGTCCGATCCCTCGGCCTATCATCCGCCGCTTCCAGGTCGTCGCGCACTGGTGGTGCCGCAAAACCCTGGCGATGAACCAAGGGACACGGGTATTTTTGACAGTGACGAGCAGACTTCCGATCAGCTGCCCCAGGACCGCCTGCCGCAACCCGGTCAGTCCGCCCCCTGGGTGGTGCGCACCGCGATGTGTGTGGAATGCCGTGAAGGCCGCCTGTATGTGTTCTTCCCGCCCTGTGAAAAGATTGAAGATTATCTCGATCTGGTCGCCGCCGTGGAACACGCAGCCGAGATCACCGGCACCCCGGTCATGATTGAAGGCTACGCGCCCCCTCACGATCCGCGCGTCGAATACATGAAAGTCACCCCGGATCCCGGCGTGATCGAAGTGAATATTCAACCCGCCTATTCCTGGCGCGAAATGATCCATAACACCTCGGTCCTTTACGAAGAAGCCCGGGAATGGCTCTTGCGCACCGACAAATTTCAGCTCGATGGCCGTCATACCGGCACCGGCGGAGGCAATCATGTGGTGGTCGGAGGCAAAACCCCTGCCGACTCCCCCTTCCTGCGCCGACCCGATTTGCTCAAATCACTGATCGGCTACTGGATGAACCATCCGTCTCTCAGTTATTTGTTCAGCGGACTGTTCATCGGCCCCACTTCGCAGGCACCCCGCGTCGACGAGGGGCGTCCGGACGCCGCTTATGAAATGGAACTGGCCTTCCGCCAGATTCCGAATTCCAAAGATCCTTCCATCCCGCCATGGCTGGTGGACCGTGTCTTCCGTCACCTGCTCACCGACCTTACCGGCAACACCCACCGGGCAGAGTTCTGCATTGATAAAATGTATTCTCCCGACAGTGCAACCGGTCGGCTCGGACTGGTGGAGTTCCGCGGATTTGAAATGCCGCCCCATGCCCGCATGAGCCTTACCCAGCAGTTGTTACTGCGGGCCCTGATTGTCGATTTCTGGGAAAACCCCTACGACGAACCTCTCACCCGCTGGCTCACCCACCTTCACGACCGCTTTATGCTGCCGCACTATGTGCAGCAGGACTTCTCCAGCGTGATTGACCGTCTGAACGACGCCAACTTCCCCTTCCGTCAGGAATGGTTTGCCACCCACTTTGAATTCCGATTCCCGGTGATCGGGACCGTGACCGTCGATGGGGTCACCATCGAACTTCGTCAGGCCATCGAACCCTGGCTGGTCCTGGGTGAAGAAGCCGGTGGAGATGGAACCGCCCGTTACGTCGATTCTTCACTGGAGCGCCTGCAGGTCAAAGTTTCCGGACTCAATGAGCACAAACACGCGATTGCGGTAAACGGCATCGAAGTGCCGCTCACCGCAACCGATCAGCCGGGCGTTTATGTGGCCGGAATTCGCTACCGGGCGTGGCAGCCGCCGAGCTGCCTGCATCCCACGATTCCCGTACATGCCCCCCTGGTTTTCGATCTCGTAGACCGGCAAAATGCACGCGCAGTGGGCGGTTGCACCTACTATGTCAGCCATCCCGGCGGTCGCAGTCACGAAAGATTCCCCATCAATGCACTGGAAGCGGAGACCCGCCGGGCAGAGCGCTTCCGGACGCTGGGACACACCCCGGGCCACTTCCAGATGCGCCGGATCACGCGCAATACAGAAATGCCCGTTACCCTCGACTTGCGCCGACTCTAGTGGTAACACATTTTAGATGAGTTTTATGACCGATTCATTCCGGCCACTTCCGGGTGCGTACCCGGAAATGCTGTCGCCTGACGGTAGTATTCGCCCCCACTGGCAAGCCATGCTGCAGCAGCTGGAGGGCTATGGGCCTGTGGATATTGACAGCCGCTGGCTCCGTGCCCAACGCATGATTCGGGAAAACGGGGTCACCTACAATGTGTACGAAGATGCCAAGGGAAGCAGTCACCCCTGGATGCTCGACCCGGTTCCGCTGATGATCGATGCAGATGAGTGGGATCAACTTTCCGCCGGACTGATTCAGCGGATGAAGGTATTAAACCTCGCATTGCGCGACCTCTATTCGGAACAAACCCTCCTGAAAAACAACGTGATTCCCAGCGAATTGCTGTTTGCAAATCCGAATTACCTGCGGCCCTGCGCCCAAATCACGCCACCTCAGGGCCAGTACCTCACCCTCCATGCCGTCGATATCGCCCGCAATCCCTCCGGAAAATGGAGCGTGATCAAAGATCTTTCTCAATCCCCGCCCGGGGCAGGCTACGCACTGGAAAACCGACTGATGATGTCGCGCACCTTTCCTTCGATGTATCGGGTTTCAAGGGTAGAGCGGCTGGCCTCTTTTTTCGCAACCCTGCGGGATACCCTGGAAGGGCTGGCCGCCCACCGCACCCACAATCCGCATATCGTGGTTTTAACCCCCGGCGCACACAGCCGCAGTTATTTTGAACATGCCTATATTGCCCGCTACCTGGGGTTCCCGCTGGTCCTCGGCAACGATCTGACCGTGCGCGGCCGGGAGGTCTTTCTCAAAACCCTGGCCGGCCTGCGGAAAGTGGATGTGATTCTCCGTCGACAGGCGGATGCCCTTTGCGATCCGCTGGAACTGGAGGGAGATTCCTTATGGGGCGTTCCCGGCTTGGTCGAAGCCGCAATCGCCGGCGAGGTGGCCATTGCCAATTCTCTGGGGAGCGGTCTGGCGGAAACCCCGGCCCTACTGCCCTTTTTCTCCACCCTCTGCCAAAATCTGACCGGCGAAACCCCTCTCCTGCAAACCACGCCCACCCTGTGGTGCGGTCAGGAAAAAGAATGTAAACAGGTGCTCGATCAGTTTGACCGCTGGGTGATAAAGCCCGCCTTCTTCGGTCGACGGGAAAAAGCCATCTTCGTGCGCACCCTCTCCCCTGCCGACCGCACAGCCCTGATCCACCGGATCAAAACGGCCCCCCAACAATTTATCGCCCAGGAAAACGTCGTCCTTTCATCCGCCCCTTGCTGGCACGATTCGAAACTTGTGCCCCGAAACATTATTCTCCGGGCCTTTGTCGTGGCCACCCGCTACGGATGGCAGGTGATGCCCGGCGGCCTGGTCCGCACCTCCAACCAGGAAAATTCCCCGCTCGTGAATATCGAACGCGGCGGTGGATCGAAAGACACCTGGGTGCAGGCCCGCGGAACCGTCGAATACGTCACCCTCCTGCCTCCAAACGAATATGATATTGAACCCTCCCGCAGCGACACCAACCTTTCCAGCCGGGTGGCGGACAATCTGCTCTGGCTGGGACGCTACGTTCAACGCGCGGATATGGATGCCCGCCTGTTGCGCACCATCCTCCGCTGGCTGACCGAGGAAAACCGACCCAACGGCTCCCCCGAACTTCCGGAATTGCTGCGTGCCCTTTCCAAAATGACCACTGATGCGCTGCCCTCCCTATCGATCAGCGATCCGGACAGGCAAACCCCGGAAACCAAAGCTTTTCTCCTGGGGATGATTTTTGACCGCAAACTTCCCGGAAATCTGCACCATGCGCTGACCAGCGCCTGTAACATTGCCTCCACCGTTCGCGAACGCATCAGCATTGACACCTGGCACATTCTCGACCGCATGAACAGCGAGTTGCAATCCGCACCCAACCAGGGCGACCTGTCACATGCACTCGACATGCTCGACCGCTTATTAATGTCATTGGCCGCCTTTTCAGGGCTGAGTTCTGAAAGCATGACCCACAGCTACGGCTGGCGCTTTATGGATATGGGTTTTCGGATGGAGCGGGCGGTCATGAGCGCGCAATTGCTGCAAGAACTGCTTATCAAACCCTTTAAATTTGAAACCCCGATGCTCAATGCCATTCTTGAAGTGGCCAACAGCTCCATGACCTACCGCTCGCGCTACCAAAGCCGGGTGGCCCCGCTGCCTTTACTCGATCTTTTGCTCTGTGATGACTCCAATCCCCGCAGTATTTCCTACCAGTTGGTGAGCATCAGCCGGCATATTCAGGCCCTGTCCGAAATGTCCGGCTGCGGCGTACCCGCGGAACAACGGCTGACCGACGAATTCATACAGCGTATAAAAAGCTGTAATCTTCATCAGCTCATTCAAACCGATGCCAAAGGAAAACGCCATTTGCTCAAAACGCTGCTGGGCGACCTGATTGAATATGTCCGGGAACTCAGCACCCTGGTGACTCAACGCTACCTGTCACATGTGGACACCACCCGCAAGCTCACGTCAGCCTACGGATCCGAAAGCTGGAACGGCGAGGAGGATGAAGCATGATTTATCATCTCCGGCATCTCACCTCTTTCCGCTATACCCATCCCGTAACCTTTGTTTACAACATGCTGCATCTCAAACCGCGGATCCTGCCATGGCAAAACATCAAATCGTTCCAGCTGAATATTGATCCGGTTCCGGCCGTCCAAAGCGACCGGGTGGACGCCTTTGGCAACAGCACCACCTTTTTCATGATTCAGTCCCCGCACGACGCCATGAAAGTGACCACCCAATCCATTATTGAAGTGCTCCCGCGTCCGGTGATCCAACTGCCCGGCATCCCCTGGGATACGGCCCAGCGGACCATGCGCGCAGACACCTCACCGAATGGACTGGATGCGTATCAATACAGTTTCGGATCCCGCTATTCCAAACCTCTGGAAGAGGCCAGGGCCTACGCGCTCTCCTCCTGCCGGCCCGGCATGACCATCCATGAAGTGGCCCGCGAACTGATGACCCGCATCGACAACGACTTCATTTTCGACCCCAAAGCAACCACCGTTGCCACTCCCGTAACCGAAGTACTCAAAAATCGCCGCGGGGTTTGTCAGGATTTTGCCCACACCATGATTTCCTGCCTGCGCAGTGTCGGTCTGGCGGCCCGCTATATGAGTGGCTACATCCAAACCGTCCCCCCGCCGGGTCAGGCACGGCTGGCCGGTGCCGACGCGTCTCACGCCTGGGTGTCGGTCTATTGTCCCCAAGCCGGCTGGCTGGAACTCGACCCCACCAACAATCAAATCGCCGACGAACAATACATTACCCTGGGCTGGGGACGTGACTACCAGGATGTCAGCCCCGCCAAAGGGGTATTGTTGGGTGGCGGCAGTCATACCGTGCATGCCCAGGTGGATATGATCCCCGAAAACGAAATCCTCCAGGCACGCCAAAATCGTCCCCGGCAACAGATCCTGGATCAACAGCAACAACAACAATCTCAATACTGGTGGTTATAGATCATGTGGCTCAAAACCAGTTGTGACCTGATGTTCGATATACAGGTTCCCACCCCCTTTATACTGATGCTGCGGCCCCGAAGCGGGGCCGCGCATTGGATTGCCCGGGAAGAATACAAAATCATACCCGGGGTGCCGGCCTTTGAATTCACCGACCCCCACGGGAATCTCTGTCAGCGACTCATCGCCCCGATCGGAATTTTTGGAGTGTATACCTCCGCCGAAGTTAAAACCCGGGACTTTATGGAACAGGCCCCGGGAGCGCCTTATGTAGAGGTGGGATCCCTTCCGGACAACGTCCTCAATTACCTGCTCCCCAGTCGATATTGCGAATCGGAACGTTTCGGCCAGTTGGCCACCGAAATTACCAGCAGCACCCTTCCCGGCTACGATCAGGTGAAAGCCATTGAAAACTGGGTTCGCAACAACATCCAATTTGAACCCTGCGGCAGCGACAGCTTTTTATCTGCGGGCGAAATCAATGAACGGGGCTGGGGCGTATGCAGAGACTTTGCCCATCTCGGGATCGCCTTGTGCCGCAGCCTTAGTATTCCCGCCCGCATGGTGGTGGGTTATTTATACGGACTTCAGCCCATGGCGCTCCATGCCTGGTTTGAGGCTTATGTGGCCGGCCACTGGTATGCCTTTGATGCCACCCAGCCTCAACCCGCCGGCGGGTATGTCGCCATCGGATACGGCCGGGATGCGGCCGATGTGGCGGTTTATAATCAATTCGGTCCCCCCGCCACCGTCCTCTCACAAAACATTAGCGTTCAGCTCATGGAAAAATAATAATATAAGATATCATTTGTCTGATTTATCAGAAAATTGTCCGGAAACATGTTTGACCTTACAGCATTACTGGGGTATATCGCGCAAGTCTGCAAACATTGCGGATAGGATTTCGTATAACATATCAGACCCTAAAAAAGGAAAAGAGTAACATGTCAGCAAAAGTTGGAATTAACGGATTTGGACGGATTGGCCGCTTGGTCTTCCGCGCATCAATCAACAACCCTGCCGTAGAGGTTGTGGGTGTAAATGACCCCTTCATCGATCTGGACTACATGGTCTACATGATCAAATATGACACCATCCATGGCCGTTTCGACGGAACAGTTGAAACCGTGGACGGCAAACTCATGGTGAACGGCAAAGAAATCGCTGTTTTCAATGAAATGGACCCCTCCAACATTGCTTGGGGATCTTGTGGCGCAGACTACGTGGTAGAATCTACCGGCGTATTCACCACCACTGAAAAAGCTTCTGCCCATTTGAAAGGCGGCGCCAAGAAAGTCATCATCTCTGCTCCTTCTGCAGATGCGCCGATGTTCGTTATGGGCGTAAACGAAGACAGCTACACTTCCGACATGAACGTGATCTCCAACGCTTCCTGCACCACCAACTGCCTGGCCCCGATCGCCAAAGTATTGAACGACAAGTTCGGTATTGTAGAAGCCCTGATGACCACCGTTCACGCGGTAACCGCCACCCAAAAAACCCAGGACGGACCTTCCTCCAAAGATTGGCGCGGTGGACGTGCGGCTGGATTCAACATCATTCCTTCCAGCACGGGTGCTGCGAAAGCGGTTGGAAAAGTGATCCCCGAATTGAACGGAAAACTCACCGGTATGGCTTTCCGCGTACCGACTGCAACCGTTTCCGCTGTGGATCTGACCTGCCGTTTGGAAAAAGGCGCAAGCTACGAAGACATCAAAACAGCCATGAAAGAAGCCTCTGAAGGCGACATGAAAGGCGTGTTGGGATACACCGAAGACGCAGTGGTATCCAGTGATTTCATCACTTGGCCTGAAACCTCCATCTTCGATGCCGATGCCGGAATCGCCCTGAACGACAACTTCGTGAAAGTGGTTTCCTGGTACGACAACGAGTGGGGTTACTCCAACAAAGTTCTGAACCTGATTGCCCACGTGGCAACCAAAGGTTAAACAACCTCCAGAATGAAAAAATTCGCATCCCGAAGGCTTCTCACGAAGGCTTCGGGATGTGTTGGTTAAAAAATCGATGTCGCAATCGATTCAACTTTTCAAACACCTTCAAAAGATAAAAAAATTACATGAACAAAAAAACTGTTAAAGATATTGATGTGCAGGGCAAAAAAGTCCTGATGCGGGTCGATTTCAACGTCCCCGTGAACGATGACGGATCTGTCGGCGACGACACCCGGATCGAGGCCGCTCTGCCGACCATCCAGTACCTGCTGGAACAAAACGCCTCCATCATTCTGATGAGCCACCTCGGCCGTCCCAAAGGCGAAGTGAAACCCGAATTCACCCTCAAACCTGTGGCCGCCGCCCTCTCTGCCAAACTGGGCAAACCCGTGGCTTTCGCCAAAGATTCAGTGGGTGAGGATGCCCAGACCAAAGCCGCCGCGCTGCAGGCCGGTGAAATTCTCCTGCTCGAAAACCTCCGTTTCTACGCGGAAGAAGAAGGCAAAGGCTGCACCGACGAAGCCAAAGCCACCTTCACCAAAGCCCTCGCTTCGTTAGGCGAAGTCTACGTGAACGACGCTTTCGGCACCGCCCACCGCGCCCACGCCTCCACCGCAGGCGTTACCGAGTACATCGAAGAATGTGCCGCCGGCCTCCTGCTGGAAAAAGAAATTAACTACCTGGCCAAAACCCTGGAAGCCCCCGAGCATCCCTTTGTGGCCATCATCGGCGGCGCCAAAATCTCCGGTAAAATCGATGTGGTCATCAATTTGATGGATAAATGCGACACCATCCTCATCGGTGGCGGCATGGCTTACACCTTCTTCAAAGCCATGGGCCAGAAAATTGGCGGATCCATTCACGAAGATGACAAAATGGAACTGGCCAAACAAATCATGGCCGATGCCAAAGCCAAAGGCGTTAAATTCCTGTTACCTGTCGACAACAAAATTGGCGATGACTTCAGCAATGACTGCAACACAGAAATCGTCGCCGGTGACATCCCCGACGGCTGGGAAGGCATGGACATCGGTCCTGAAACCCAAAAATTGTTTGCCGCTGAAATCGCATCGGCCAAAACGGTTGTTTGGAACGGCCCCATGGGTTGTTTCGAAATGCCCACTTTCGCCTCCGGCACCTTTACCATTGCCCAGGCAGTGGCTGACAACACCGAATGCATCAGCATCATCGGTGGCGGTGACTCCGTGGCCGCGATCAAACAGGCCAAACTCGATGATAAAATCACCCACATCTCTACCGGTGGCGGGGCGAGTCTGGAATTAATGGAAGGCAAAGTTCTCCCCGGACTCGATGCCCTCTCCGACAAATAATCAACTGAGAAACATTATGAGAAAAAAAATTATTGCAGGTAACTGGAAAATGAACAAAACCGTCTCCGAGGCCCAAAACCTCGCAGACGCCATCAAACGGGATCTCGATTCCGAAGCCAAAGTGGACGTCGTCCTCTGCCCGCCCTTCACCGCGATCAGCGCCGTGAGCCAAGCCGTGTCCGGCACCCAGATCGCCGTCGGTGCCCAAAACATGCACTTCGAAGCTTCCGGCGCCTACACCGGTGAGATCTCCGCGGAAATGCTGCGCGAGCAGTACTGCCGCTACGTGATCCTCGGACACAGCGAACGTCGCCAATACTTCGGTGAAACCGATGAATCCGTAAACAAAAAAACGGTCGCCGCCCTGGCTGCCGGCCTGAAACCCATCGTTTGCGTGGGTGAAACCCTCGAAGAACGTGAAGCAGACAAGTACGAAGACGTGATTCGCACCCAGATCAACGGCGGACTCGCCGGATTGTCTGAAGCGGATCTCAAAAACGTGGTCATCGCTTACGAACCCGTCTGGGCCATCGGCACCGGCAAAACCGCTTCTCCCGAGCAGGCGCAGGAAGTTCACGCGTTCATCCGCTCTCTGCTGGTTGAACTCAGCAGTCAGGCCACTGCCGACACCGTGCGTATTCAGTACGGCGGCAGCATGAAACCCGGCAATGCCGCGGAACTGTTGTCCAAACCCGACATTGACGGCGGACTCATCGGCGGTGCCGCTCTGGACGCTCCATCCTTTATTGGGATTGTCAAAGCCGCGATTGAAGCGTAAGAGACCGGTATGAACATTCTTATCGGACTTTTAATTGTGGTCGAGATCCTGGTCAGCGTTCTGCTGACCTTGATCATCCTGGTTCAACCCTCCAAAAGCGGAGGCGGACTGGGTGGCGCATTGGGTGGAGGCGGCATGAGCGAACAGCTCTTCGGCGCCCGCACCGGCAATGTGCTGACCAAAGCCACCATCGTATTCGCCTCTGTCTTTCTGATCAACACGATTGCATTGGCCGTACTCTATTCCCGCGACAGTCAGTACAGCGTACCGGCATTGCCCCCCGCTCCCGGGATGGCCGCTCAGGTCGACACTGAAACACAACCCGACGTAGCAACGCCGGTGGAAACCGCGACGGAAGAAGCCGCGGCCACAACGGCAGAGAGCGCTACTGAAGAGGTTGAAGCTGCAGAATAACTTCTGTTCACATCTTCAGCTCACGAACCCCGGCCTGCGCCGGGTTTTTTTATGGCGCCGTCTTCAGCAGAATCATTCGTCGGCAATGCACCGTTTACAGGCCTGTGTTCTTTTAAGGATCTATTCTCAGCATATAAAACCCATAGAATTGCGGCGTTTACCGACAGGCTTTCCAGATGGAGGCAGTGGAAAACCCACCCGCACGTTGCCTGGAGCCGTTAGCGGAATCCAAAGCCCAAACTTCGATTTTGGATGGAGCCCTGTGGGAATCCGGGTGGGATGCGGAATGAAAGTTCCGCATGTTCTGGATACTTATGCTTTTTCGGACCTTGTGGCCGGAAGATGGCGCAAGCTGTATGATTGCGAAATAATCAAACATCGACAATGGGTCTGGGTCCCTAATATTGGGTTGATTAAAGACAAGTCATAGGCTCGATTCTGCCGAGATTCTGTTCACATTTTATGCGGGCCAATCGATCATTTGCCCGTCCGACAATAAATTTTCCCGCAGCACATCGTAGGGTAAATCATGCAGGGAGAGGTTATGGTCAATCGCAAGACTCGCGGCCGTCGCAACAGATTGTCCCAACACCATAAAAATGGGCTCCATCCGAATAGATCCGTATGCGGCATGGGTGGCCGAGACGCACACAGGTACCAGCAGATTCTGGCATTCATTGCGTTTGGGAACCAGAGCACGATAGCTGATGCCAAAAGGTTGAGGCAAATGGTGAAACATACCGCCGTCCCGGGTCATAAATCCCTCAGGGGAAACAAACCATTTTGTCGCATGCGAATCCATGGCATAAGAACCCAGTCCCAATGGATCCGGCGCCGCTTCTTTGCCACGGGCGACATGCTCCGTGATCACATGATCGGAGATCATTCGACGGGCTTCCCGGATATACAGCTGGGTGGGCCAATGCCCGTTATCGATAAATTCGTCCTTCGCCAGTCCCCATGGCGCGTATGGATGGCGCAGGTGTTCGGGAATGCGCGGATGGTTTTGCAGGGTCCAGACCAGGCCTCTTTGCCATTGTTCATGTGCCTGGGCAATGCAGTGACGGGTGGCGTAATCGGCCTCTGGATACTCCCCACTCATTCCGACATAATCCGTGGAAATATATCCATTGTTATTGGTGTCCGTCTTTCCATTAGGAAGCGGGTCGTTCTTGAGTATGGACCCATGCAGATTCTTTTTGAAAAAATCATTCTCCATTCCGCCCGCTTCAATGAAACGGAAGAGGATCTCGTAGTTTTTTTCGTCGTAACAGGTGGGCTTTTCGATGCTTATACGATTTTCCGGAACCTTTGTAAGACACATTCGATAGTTGTAGGCTTGTACCTCCTGATCGCCCTCGCCCTCTTTTCCGCCTCGATCGGCTTGAATGCGGGGTAGAAGTCCGCTGCCCGGATCTCCTGGGTTTTGATAAGGATCTATCCTGGGCAGAGTCCCGGGTTTTGGCAGGGGGGTTTTTCCATTTACGGTTTCGTTGTATTGGCGGTTTGATTCGCGTCCAACGGTATACGAAACCCCTGCAGCCGCCATGAGATCTCCCTCATAGCTGGCGTCAATAAACATCTTTGCTTCAAAAATTCGGCCCGATTCCATACCGATACTGACGATCTTTCCTCCGTCCATTTTCACGCCGCTTTCGCGGTTCAGCCACTGATTGCGGGCAACCAACACTTCTGCTTCGCCCAGCATTTTTTCTAACACCTGTTCCGCCACGGAAGGTTCAAGGATCCACATGGTTTGTTCATCTGGAGGCAGCGGCGCATGCTGTCCTTTCATTACCCGCTTTGCCTCCCATTTCCATGCGGCTTCATCCTGATAGTGTTTCCAAACCCTGTGGAAATACTCCCGGGCAAGTCCGCCGATGGTTTGCGGGTTTCCCACATCCACCCACCCGAGTCCCCCGGTGGTCATACCCCCAAGATGTTTTCCAGGTTCGATCAATGCCACAGACTTCCCCATCCGCGCAGCCTGGATCGCAGCCATGACGCCTGCACTCGTTCCACCATAAATGACGATATCAAACATATTTTTTTTGTCCTTTAAGCCTGAATGCTTTGGATCAGTTCAATCAACGCGGTTGCGCGAACCGACACCGAACCGTTATTTTCTTTTTTTTAAATATGAGGACCCCTAGCACCCCCATGCTCAGTAACACGAGGGAGGAGGGCTCAGGAATAACCACCGCACCATTTAGGATCACGTTGTCGAGACGGTTTAATTGGCTGATTTGATTTACATCATCCGAAAAACGAAATTGAAAAGTAATGGTTTCCACCGGCGCAAATCCTGTCAGGTCAACGGATGTTCCGGAGGTCAATCCCGCCGCATCCGCTGAACTTGCAGGTACCGTGTGGGTGCTGGAAAAAATAACCGGATTTCCAGTACCGAATCCCCCCACACTTGACTGCACATAAATCTTGCTGTCAAATTCCGTACCCGACGAACCGCCAAAATCAAACACGAGTGATTCTAAATCCAGAAATTCTCCCGGATTTAAGGCTGAAATCTCAAAGCTGAAATAATCATCATCTGAAAGCGCGGCTGCTGCAGTTGAACCCGTGGCATCCGTCCGGATATAGGCATTTCCCGAGCCCGAAGAAAACCCGGCATCATCGCCCGACGATGCAGATTCATCCGCACCAAAAGTGCCAACAAAGTCATCGGCATCGACACCTGTGCCCACACTGGTCGGAGCTGTGGAAGCAGCTGAGAAAGCATAATGAACCAGGACATCTGCGCGGGCAGGTGTGAAGCAGAGGACTGCAGATGCTGCACAAAGAAGGTAGCGTTTTAGTTTTTTCATAGAGAAGACTCCTTTCGTAGCGTGAGGCACAGGTAAAAATATCTCATACCATGGATAAACCGCATTAAATAGATTCTTGATCTTGTTACTGTCACAACACACGATACCCGGATGGATAATTCAAGCCCTCCTCCCTCGCTGCGCCAAATTGCAGAAGCCGTTGGTGTTTCTCGTATGATGGTGTCACGGGCATTCTCACCCGAAGCATCCATTCGACCGGAAATGCGTGTGGAAATCCTCAAAAAGGCCGGGGAGATGGGCTACAAACCTGATCATATGGTGAGCGAACTGATGAGCAGTTTCGCGGCCCGCAAGTCTGTGACCTATCGGGAAACAGTGGCTGTCATTTGGTGCCCCGTCTTCTGGAAAGAAGTTGAAAACATGAACAGCTACTCTCATCAAACCTATCAAGGTCTGGAAAAGGGAGCGCAACATCATGGTTTGAAACTTGAACACATTCAAATCACGGCAGAGTTAAACCCAAAAGCCCTGAACCGTATTCTAAAAGCACGCGGTATCCAAAGTATCATCATCACCCCTTCAAGTCAGGCAGATATACCGGCACCCGAATTGGATTGGCAGGACTACAGTGCCGTTCACATTGGAAGCAGCTTTAAAGATCCCCCCCTACACCGCTCACAAGTCAGCCACTTTTATTCGATGATGCTTGCCCTGGAACAAATCCATCAAAAGGGCTACAGACGGCCCGTGCTCATGCTGGATATGGATTTTGAAACCCGGACCCACCGGGCCTACTCCGCGGCCTTTATGGCCTGGGAAACAGGCGGAGAAAAAAGAATTTTCAGATCAAAAATAGAAAATGCATCTGAAAAAATCGGCGGGTTAAAAAAAATGAATCCGGATATGATCATTGGAAACAAATCTCAATGGCACGCCTTTCAGGAGGCGCATTGTCCTGGGGTTGGGTTTGCATCCATGAGCCGTCTTATTGATGATGGCACCATCGCGGGCATTCTTCAACCCGTCGCGCTCATTGCGGAATCAGCAGTGGATCTTGTGATGGCCTCCCGCCTACGCAAAGAAACCGGCATCCCTGAAATCCCCAAAACCCTCCTTCATAACGGGAAATGGGTGGAGGGCTCCAGCTTGAGATCGTCGTGATAAAATAAAAAGGGATCAGAAAAGGAGCCCGCCCTCCATCACGTTTCAAGCGGCGACAGCAGGTTGCGGAAATCCTCTTCGCTTAGTTTCATGCCGCCCCCCGCATCGGAAGTCAGCACATCCTGCAAGGCCTTCTTCTGTTGTTGCAGTTCGATAATCCGTGACTCCACCGTTCCGGCACAAATGAGTTTATACACAAACACGGGTTTGTCCTGTCCGATGCGGTAGGCGCGGTCGGCCGCCTGCGCCTCCACCGCCGGATTCCACCAGGGATCAAAAAAGATCACCGTATCCGCCGCGGTTAAATTAAGTCCTGTCCCCCCGGCCTTCAGACTGATTAAAAACACCGGCACTTTTCCGCTCTGGAATTGTTTGACCGGTTTTTCCCGGTCTTTGGTGGAGCCACGGATTTCCACAAAAGGAATTTTCATGGCTTTCAGTTCCGGCTGAATCAAATCCAGCATCGAAGTAAACTGGGAGAACAATAATATCCGCCTGCCCTCCTCCAGCATTTCCGGCAGCACTTCCCGCAACCACTGAATCTTCACCGGTGACTCCAATTTCACATCTTTGGGCACCGCCTTACAAATCCGCGGATCACAACAGATCTGCCGCAACTTCAGCAACACATCCAATACCTGAATCTGGGAACGTTCAAATCCCTGATCCGCAATGGTATCCATGAGATCTTTTTCACCCGCAGCCCGAATCACCTCATACAAATCCACCTGCTGAGGGGTCAGAGGCAGCTCTTGCACGATCTCTGTTTTGGGCGGCAGCTCCGTGGCCACCGCATCTTTACTCCGGCGCAGCAGGATGGGAGCGGTCTTCTGACGAAGGAGCTCTTTTGCCCGGGAGGAATTGTCTTTTTCAATCGGATGGCGGATCACGGCATTAAAAACCTTTTCAGTCCCCAGATATCCCGGCAAAACAAACTGGAATAAAGAGCGCAGTTCCCCCAGATGATTTTCCAGCGGGGTTCCCGACAGGGCCAATCGAAGGTCCGCCCGCAATCCGCAGACCACTTTACTGATCTTTGCCCGGGGATTTTTGATGGCTTGCGCTTCATCCAAAATAATCCCCGAAAATTTCATATCCTGGAATTGCGCTTCATCCCGCAACAAGGTGCCGTAGGTGGTGAGCAACACATCTGCCTGACGAAAATGATCCGGGCGCAGATTTCGGTCACTTCCGTAATGGCAATGCACCCGCAACCCCGGGGCAAACTTTTTACATTCCAATTTCCAGTTCGGCAAAACGCTGGTGGGACAAACCACCAGAAATAATGTCGCACCTGAGACATTATTTTTTATTTCCAGCATGGATGCGATCACCTGCACGGTCTTTCCCAGCCCCATGTCATCCGCAAGGATTCCCCCCAAATGATACTTGGAAAGAAAATCGATCCACCCCAGGCCCCGTTTTTGGTAATCCCGTAGTTCCCCCAGAAACCCCGTCGGAGGCTCCAGACTCTGCACCTGCATTTCCTGCGCCCCCAGCCCCTCCACCGCTTTGAGCAGTTCAGGAGTGGGTTGCCAACCTTCGACCTCTTCATCATACAGTTCCGCCGCACGCCAATCGCTGATCCGTAAACGGTCCTGCCGGTCCAGACTCCCGCCACCAAACAGTTCGAATAAGGTTTTCACCATTTGCTGAAAACGTCCGGCATCAATCATTAAGAGTCCGACTTCGCTGTGCAGCGGAAAAGAACCCGTGCCGATTTCATTCAAAATCTCCTCCAGAGATTTTTGTTTGCGGTACATCAAAAAGTCCTGCAGCACCGGCAGAAGATTGATCCGCTTGCCGTCCACTTCGATTCCCTGCTCATAACAGAGGCCCTCTTTCCCGCCCGATTCAAAGCTGCGGTACCACTGATCATTCTCCACCCAGGTCGGACGCAGGGCCTGCGGTAAATTCAACAGCCAACCCGCCTCCCGAAAGGCGGGTTCCGTATTCATCACAAACAGATCCCAACTACCATGCGCAGCCGGGTCCAATTCATAACGGGTTTCAGGTAACGAAACCGCAAACAGCTGGTCTGAAGCCATCTGATACTCGCGCAACCCCATGGTCGGCAAAACCTTTTTATATCCGGTTTCTGCCGCACGGTCCCTCTGAACCTCAACCACCCCGCTTTTTTCCAGCCAGCGGACTTGCTCACCGTCATGATCAACACTGATGATTTGTTTCCCGTACTGTAACATCAATCGGGCCGTGCGCGGAATTTGCAAAGTTTGATCCGGTTCCAAAACCTCAAGCACCGGGACCGGCTTTACCCCTTCTTTCTGCTTCACTTTCAAACTGGGGGGCGCAGGCAAATCATCCTCCGGAAACTCTTCGCCCAATTTCATCCAGAAATCCGTCGCCGCCTGTTCACTCATCATGGGGGTCGTGATCCATTTCCACAACACCTTATCCGAAACCGTCAACTTCACCGGCGCACATTTACCGGTGTCCGCATGCAGCCCATAGGTGGGCCTTCCGGGAATTAAATGCCAGCCTTCCTCCAGATTCACCACGGTTTTTAAACCTTCCGGTTCCAAAACCCATTCTAAATATGGCTCGGGGTTTTCCCCCGCCCTGAGCGGCCAGGCATTTTTCTTCCCGGCCGGATAGGCGCGTCCCGATTCAATCAACCGATCGAGCAACCGCGTCACATCCAAGCCTTGAAAAAGACTTTCGTTTCCACCAATTTTCTGATGCATCTGCATGGAGGTCAGAATCTTGCGATCCAACTTGGTGACCCGGAGCCCCTTTACTTTTCCGGCCAGAATCTGATCCAGCTTCAAGGGGTAGGCTGTACCCGTCCATCGATCCCCCTGAGGCAAATCCAGAGAAAAACAACGGACACTCAAATGAAGGGAATCCACGGCATAAAATTGGTAAACTAAAAGCATGAGACCGGGGGTTATAGAGCAGACAGCCTTTAGATCAAAACCTTTCATCTACAAGTTGCCCCGCAAAATTTTCCCGGATTTAATGTGGCAGTCCAGTCAGTATTCAGTAGATGTTTCGACATGAACACTCCCAATGCCCCCCACTATTTCCGCCCGGAATGGATCCAACCCACCACTGAAAAAGTTGAATCAGACGTCGTCATCTACGGAGGCACCGCCGCCGGGGTAATCGCCGCCAAAAACCTGGCCGGGAAAGGCCGTAAAGTGGCGCTGCTCAATCCGGCCCGCCACTTGGGAGGCATGACAACCGGCGGTCTGGGATGGACCGATTTTGGCAAAAAGGGTGTGATCGGAGGCATGTCCTACCTTTTCTATAAAGATTTGGGCGCCTATTATGGTCAGGAGGAGCCTGAATGGGCCTTTGAACCCAAAGCCGCCCAGGCCGTTATTGATCAATATGCTAAAACCGAAGGGATCACCGTTTATCATCTGCAATTTTTGGATCAGGTGACCCTGGAAAACAATCGTATCATTTCCATAAAGATGCTGGGCGGTCTGGAAGTCAGCGGAAAGTATTTCATGGATTGCACCTACGAGGGAGACCTTTACGCCAAGGCTGGAGTGAGCTACCACGTCGGACGCGAAGCCAATAGCGTTTACGGGGAAACCATCAACGGGGTTCAGTACCGCGACAAACATCAGTTCAGTCATTTTGTGGATCCTTACGTCGTGCCCGGCGACCCCAAAAGCGGCACCCTGCCCTGGATCAACGAACAGGACTGCAACCCTTCCGGATCCGGCGACCATCGCATTCAGGCGTATAACTTCCGGGTTTGCATGACCGATGATCCCGAGCTCAAAATCGACTGGGAAAAACCGGAAGGCTACAACCCCGAAGAATACGAACTCGCCCGCCGCTGGTTTAATTCCGAAAAGGACTGGTACAACGAGCACTTCCGCAATCCCGGCGAAAAACCCGGGGAACGTTTGATGAAATTTGATGTCTTAGGTCCCAAAACCGCAGGGGGCTATTCCAAAACCGACACCAACAACCACGGTCCGGTCTCCACCGATTTTATTGGTGCCAATTACGCCTGGCCCGAAGCAGGCTATCAGGAGCGGGAGCGCATTTTTCAGGAACACGTCACCTACATCAAAGGCCACTTCTGGTTTATGGCCAATGATCCCTCCATCCCCGAACGCTACCGCGCCGGCTACGCACGCTGGGGCTTGTCCAGAGATGAATTTACCGATACCGCCCACTGGCCGCATCAGCTCTACGTCCGCGAAGGACGCCGCATGATCTCCGACTACGTGTTGAACGAACAGGACACCCAGCATTTCCGCCAGCCCGACGACCCCATTGCCATGGGCTCCTACGCGATGGACAGCCACAACTGTCAGCGTTTCGTCCGGGATGGACGGGTGATGAACGAAGGCGACGTACAACTCAAACCCAAAGCCCCCTACGGCGTAAGCTACCGCTCAATCATCCCTGCCAAAGGTGAATGCGAAAATATCCTGGTGCCCGTCTGCCTGTCCTCTTCCCATATCGCCTATGGATCCGTGCGCATGGAGCCGGTGTTTATGGCCATGGCCCACTCTGCCGCCATCGCCGCAGATCTGGCGTTGGAAAGCGGCTGCGCTTTACAAAACCTCAACTATCCCGACCTCAAACAGCGCTTACTTGCCGAAGACCAAGTCTTGGAAGACCAGACCCAAAGCTAGCCTTAAACCATCTTCGGGCCCCGGAGGGGGCCGGGCAAAATTTCAGGAAATCAACGTCCCCGCCCCGGATTTTTATCCGCAAAAGCCCCTCTATTGGGGTGTACCGGATGATAGGAATATCCATCCATGTCCGCAGGCACACCGGGAAGCGGTTGACCGCTCTGATAAGCCGGTGAAGCTTGGGTCAAACGGTAATCGGACTGATCCCGGCTCACAAAACCCGGATCACCGCGGGTGGCCTTCTCTCCCAACTTTAACTTGCCCGAACTGAAATGGGAATTCTGCACCGTGATTCCTGCATGGCCTGCATCCTCCGAAGTGACATTCTGAAAGATGCAGTTCCGCACATCGATTTCCGTCAATCCGGCGACTTGCCTAAACATGAAGGTCTGGGAATCGATGGTCATGTTCCAGAGCAACACATGGGTCCAGGTTCCGGTTAACTGCGATTTCAGATGGCTGTCCTTCGGACGCTTCTCGAGCAGAATATTTACAAAGGCTGCGTCCTTCACTTCGCCGCCTCCCCCGAAAATTCCCTGCGCCCCCATATTGACCGCCTGAACATTATACAGGATCAAATTTTCCTCTACTTTGTTGGGGCTGTGCAATTGAAAAAAATCCGGATGTGCGGCCGTCTCCCCGCGGTCAATGGTGTCAATGCTGACGTTGATCGCCACCAGGTTTGAGTGCGCCCGAAAAATATCGGAACAGATATCTTTTATCTTCACGTTCCGCTGAAAACCCCCGCCCGCATTGGCAAGGTCCCGCTGCAGGCTGTCGGTCAGGTACACCTTTGCCCCTTTACCGTTAAACGGTTGAGTTCCCGCAAAGCGGCCGTTGGCATCATAAATCACCGATCCGTCCAGCCAGGTCATCATGCCTTTTTCGAAATAAAAAATATTGCCGTAACCCGCTTTGGAACGATCACAGTACATACTGACATTTTTCCAGCGCACAAAAGAACGTCCGTAACGCCCGGTGGAGTTTTTATCCCGCCCGTAAGTGAGGATATGCACATCATCGGCAGACAATCCGGGAGCGGCCGAAATGGTGGTCCATCTTTTCTCTTTGTTTTTTTTCAAGGACCTGAGCTTATATTCCTTACCCGCTTTCAAATAAACGGTGCCTCCGTCGTCCACTTCCGATACCGCTTTCTGAAGGCTCGCATAGGGGGAAGCTTCACTTCCGTCTCCGGTATCATCGCTTCCGTTTTCGCCATCCACCCACAGCACATGCTCAATAGAGATGCCTCCCCCGGCGTTTGCGTACAAAGTGATCTCGTCCAACACTCTCGCCTCGTGCCCTTCTGCTTGCGGATGTGCGACAGCCATCAGCAAAAGGGGGCCGTCCGCATATCCGGCCGGATCGAGTGTAAACTGGTATTCCACCACCCGGGTGCGGGGATTCGGGGTGGGTATTTTTGATTCGGCCACCTTCTCTCCATTCACAAAAAAATCCACTTTTACTCCTGTCTCATGGAATGCGACCACCCCGATGGACATCGCTTTCTTCACTTCCTGAAACGGAACCACATCCCAGTTGGCAATCACTTGGGACGCCTGAAGGCCGGTCATCGCGAAACCCAAACAGAGGAGCAGTCTTAGCGGACAAAGTATTTGGAGAGATTTCATTTTGACCTTTGCATACGAGTTGGGGAGAACATAAGAAGAGAATCGTTATTGATTTGTACCAAATCCCTGACCTATAATATACAATTTTCACCCCACAATCTTGGTGACCCCATGACACCCCCCACAACCTATGATCTCCTCGTTTGCGGCGGAGGCCCCGCCGGTGTTCCCGCCGCCATCCAGGCCGCCCGCCAGGGCGCCAACGTTTTACTGGTGGAGAAAAGCGGCATGCTGGGAGGAACCACCACCTTGAACGGTGTGGCTTTTCCGGGACTGTTTGACGCCTGGGGAAAACAAATCATCAGCGGTATCGGCTGGGAGCTGGTCAGGCAGGCCGCCGAAGACTCCGGCAGTCCCCTGCCTGATTTCAGTGAAGTGGCCGAACGTCACTGGCAGCATCAGATCCGCCTTTGCCCCACCACGCTGGCCATGCTGATCGATGAGGCCGTACTCGAATCAGGATGTGAACTGCAACTGCATACCATGGTTGCCTCCGTCAGCGGAAGTGACGGCGAAGACTGGCAGGTTCAACTCTGCGGCAAAGACGGATTACAATCCGTCTCCGCCAAATGGCTGATCGACTGTACCGGGGATGCCAACCTCTCGGCCCTCGCCGGCTGTGAGCTTTTGCTCCCCCCGGAACTTCAACCCGGCACGTTGATGTTTAAATTAGAAGGTTATCAAAGCGCCGAAATCGACATCCCCGCCATTGACGCCCTTATTCCTGAAGCCCTCCGCTCCGGAGAACTCCACTCCAGCGATCTGGGCTGGGGAGGAAAATCCCTCGCCCACCTCATTCATTCATACGGACAAAATTCAATTCATATTCCGAAAGTCAATGCCATGGACAGCCGGGGTAAAACTGAAATCGAACTCACTGCCCGCAAAGCGGTGATCCGGGTTGTCCGCTTCCTCAAAAAGCAGCCGGGAATGGAAAACCTGAAAATATCCTGTTGCGCATCCGAATGCGGCATCCGCGAAACCCGCACCATTGTCGGAGAAACTTCTGTCAGCGTTGACGACTATATGAGCGGACGCCTGTGGGACGACGCGGTTTGTTACAGCTACTACCCCATTGATCTCCATACCGATGAAGGATTGGATTACCGCGTGCTCGACGCGGGCACGGTTCCCACCCTGCCCTTATCCGCAATGATTC
Organism: Kiritimatiellaeota bacterium B1221; assembly: GCA_029269125.1. Classification (GTDB taxonomy): domain Bacteria; phylum Verrucomicrobiota; class Kiritimatiellia; order SS1-B-03-39; family UBA6053; genus UBA6053. The sequence continues at coordinate 24,016 of JARHXX010000050.1, forward strand.
CCAAAGGCCGAAAACAGTTTTTGGTGGCAGGACGCTGCATCAGCGGGGACCGTCTGGCCAATTCCGCCTTCCGGGTCCAGGGATCCTGCATGGCCATGGGGCAAGCTGTCGGTGCAGTGGCCGCCTGCGCCGCACTTTCCGGCATCCACGATGCCACGAATGTTCCCAGGGCTGAGTGGAAATCCGCCATCGAAAGCCAGGGGGGCATAGTGCCGGAACCGAAAGGGTGAAGCATCCCTTCAGGATGCGCGTTTTCACGGATGACATTTTCCAAGGGCGCTGCCCTTGGCTACGGTGAGGCAGCACCTTCGGGCTGCAACATCCCCTCCACCCCGGACCCTCATTCCGGCACACCATCTCCCCGCCACCGACCCGCATTCTGATGAGTGAAGCATTCCTTCAGGATGCGTTTTCACGGATGACATTTTCCAAGGGCGCTGCCCTTGGCTACGGTGAGGCAGCACCTTCGGGCTGCAACATCCCCTCCGCCACCGACCCGCATCCTGATAGTAAAGCATCCCTTCAGGATGCGTTTTCACGGACGACATTTTCCAAGGGCGCTGCCCTTGGCTACGGTGAGGCAACACCTTCGGGCTGCAACATCCCCTCCACCCCGGAACCTCATTCCGGCACAACCATCTCCTCACCCCCATCCCGCACCCCGAAGCGGGTGCCTCACCGTAGCCCCGGGTCGCG
>JARHXX010000051.1 GCA_029269125.1 Kiritimatiellaeota bacterium B1221
ACGGCCGTGAACTTCCTTTAATTCAGGAAGTGCTGGCCAGCAATTACCTCGCCCCGGTCGGCCCCATGCTCGACCGCCTCGAAGATAAAATGCGTCAGACCACCGGCATCCCCCACTGCCTGGCTGTCACCTCCGGCACCGCCGCCCTGCACCTGGCCCTTCGACACCTTTGTGATTTGCATGGACATCAAGATCCCCTCCCTCCCGTTGTCATCGCCACCTCCCTTTCATTTGTCGCCTCCATCGCACCCGCCCTGCATTTGGGATGCGAAGTATGGCTCTGCGATGCCGAAGCGGAAAGCTGGACCCTCGACCCCATCCAACTTTCTCATGCGCTCAGTGAAGCCAAAGCCGAAAACCGCCATGTCCTTTGTGTACTTCCCACCGATCTTTACGGTCAAGCCTGTGACCTGGAAGCGATACACGGCCTTTGCGACCCTGCAGGAATTCCCATACTTTGCGACAGCGCCGAAGCCCTGGGAGTCAAACGGAAAGGCCCCGCCCCCTGGGCACAGATCTACTCTTTTAACGGCAACAAAATTATCACGTCATCCGGTGGCGGGATCCTCGCCTCCCACGATGCGGAACTCATCGCCCACACCCGCAAACTTGCCAGTCAAGCCCGCGAAAACGTGGTGCATTACGAACACCGCGAAATTGGATACAACTTCCGCATGAGTAATTTATTGGCTGCGGTCGCGGTGGCGCAACTCGAAACCCTCGACGACCGGATACACCGGCGCCGTCAAATTTTCGAGGGCTATAAAAGTCGGCTGGGCAACACCGAAGGCATTTCTTTTATGCCCGAAGCCCATTGGAATTCCTGCACGCGCTGGCTTTCTGTCATCCGCATCGATCCCGGACTCTTCGGTACCGACCGGGAAAAAATCAGACTCGCTTTGGAAACGGAAAACATTGAAAGCCGCCCCGTATGGAAACCCCTGCATCAGCAACCCGCCCTCCGCCATCTCCGCATGTTCGGGGGACAGGTTTCCAATAAACTTTTTGATGAAGGTCTTTGCCTCCCCTCCGGAAGCCAACTCACGGAATCTGATTTAGATCGGATTTGTCGATTGATTCTGAATCGATGACAATTCGATGCTCCTGCCAACTCACCCGGGAAATTTTTGTGGGGGAGAGCCGCAGGATTTTCCCCTGAAACCATTTCCGGGTATCAAACTGAATCGCCCTGACCGTCCAGTCTTTGGTGTCCAATAAAATATCGTCCACATACCCCAGTGTTTCATCCCCTGCCTTCAACTCGTACTTTGTCAGTTCATGACCGGATCGCAACACCACATCTTTCTCTTCCGGCAGTGGCGGCTCCTTAAGATTTATGTTCCGATCAGCATTTAAAGTATGTAAACCGATCGGATGGGCCGCGGATCCCCATATGCCTCCCCCCATCCAATAGTACGGCCATTGGTAATGGTCATAATAGGTTTTTTCATACTCCCGCGACACCGGTGCATGTTCGTCCAAATGCGGTGCGCCTTCAATTTGCTCCCGGTCCAGATCCACCGGAAGATTTTTTTCCTCAAAATCAGCCGCGCCAAACGCAAGGGGGGAGAGCAGGACCTTTCGACCCAACAGCCATTTCCCCGTGTCCACCACGATCCAGCGAACCGTCCAGCTCCCCTCTTCAAGTAGTAGATCGCGGACCCGTCCAATTTCTCCATTTTTTGCTTTCAGTGTGAAGCCTCTCAGACTTTCGAGTGATGTTTGCATCATTTTACCTCCGGTTAGAATTATTTGTAACCTTACCGTAAAACACAGCAGAGACACCATCAGGGTTCTCCCGTAAAAGCCTCCTCGATTTACATACATATCTTTGCGTATTCCGCAGAACAAACTACGGGATTCCAACGGGTGCAGAACCTTCAGCAATCCCTTACAATAAAGAAGTACGACTTGGAACCCGAATACCGGAGGTTAAATATGAAAACACATTCTAACGACTATTTAATTGTGGGTGGAGGCATGGCTGCGGATGCGGCCATCCGCGCTATTTGTGAAAGAGAACCCGAAGCGGACATTGCCCTGCTCTCAAGTGAAAGCTCTCTCCCCTATGACCGCCCCCCACTCAGTAAATCATTACTCACAGATCCCGAAGCAACCGCAGACGCGGTCATCGCGGATCCCGAACCATATGAATCCACGGTCCAGGTTTTTCTCGGACGCCGGGCGGAACGGTTGGAACCGAGCACCCACTGTGTCATGGATAACCGGGGAGAGCGGCACGGCTACGGAAAATTATTGTTGGCCACCGGCGGAACCCCCCGGAAACTTCCCCAACAATCTCAACGGGTTATTTGCTACCGCACCCTTTCGGATTACAAACGCCTGGAAGCACAAATAGCACCCGGCCAGCGGATCGCCATCATTGGCGACGGATTTATCGGCAGTGAAATCGCCGCCTCGCTCGCCCAACGTGACTGTGATCCTTTTATGATTTTTCCGCATGCACATATCGGGGCGGACCGCTTTCCGGAAAGCCTCGCCATGCACTTGGATGAACTCTATCAAAGCCACGCTGTGGACCTGCTGCCCGGTCAACGCGTCACCGGTATTGAATCCAGCGGGGAATCACTCGTCGTGGTCACCGATGGAGGCGGAAGGTATGCGGCTGACTTTGCCGTGGCGGGGATGGGGATTGATCCCAATGTGGATCTCGCCATTGCGGCCGGATTAAAAGTGGATGACGGCATTCGCGTAAATGATCACCTTCAAACCAGTCACCCCGATATTTATGCCGCAGGCGATAATGCCAGTGCCTATCGGAAAGAACTCGATCGTTATGAACGCATTGAACATGAAATGAATGCCATCAAAATGGGAAAAGCCGCCGGCCGGGCCATGGCGGGAGATGAAGAGGTTTCTTTTGCACAAACCCCTCTCTTCTATTCAGATATTTTTGACCAGGGTTTCGAAGCCGTCGGTGATTTGAATGCCGACCTTGACATGATCGAAGACTGGCAAGACGGCTTGAACAAGGGTGTCGTGTACTATCTTGAGGACAAAAAAATTCAGGGAGTATTGCTTTGGAACATTTTCGGTAAAACAGATGAGGCACGAACACTTATGCGTGGGGGGCCCATTGAAAATCCGAAGTCCTTGAAAAATAGAATCAGAGGCTGAAGGAATCGTCCCTTGAACCGACCCGATACACTTGAGAAACGGCTCCGACTCCGGGATGTCTATGCACTCGCCACCGGTGCCATGTTCAGTTCGGGATTTTTTCTGTTGCCCGGACTGGCCGCTGCCGAAACAGGACCCTCCGTCATTTTAGCTTATCTGGTTTCCGGCCTGATCGTGCTCCCCACCATGTTCAGTATGGCCGAACTGGCGACTGCTCTTCCCCGTTCCGGTGGCACCTATTTTATGATCGACCGCAGCCTCGGCCCCCTGTTTGGAACCATTGGCGGCATCGGTGCCTGGCTGGCCCTCAGCTTAAAAAGTGCATTTGCCCTGATCGGTATGGGAGCCTACCTGGCCTTGTTGGTCGAAGTAAATATTTTATGGGTGGCGGCAGGACTGACCCTGCTGCTTGGCCTGCTGAATTTATGGGGCACCAATGAAACCGTTCTGCTGCAAAAGATCCTCATTGCCGCCCTGGTTCTGATCATGGTCTTCTACACGGTTCAGGGACTGCTCCATATTTTTTCACTCAATCTGTCTGAGGTGATTCAGCAACAATTCACCCCCTTCTTTCATAAGGGAAGCTACGGATTTTTTGCCACTGTGGGCATGGTTTTCGTTTCCTATGCGGGACTCACCAAAGTGGCGAGTATCGCCGGGGAAGTGGAAAATCCCGGGCGGAATATCCCCTTGGGCATGATGCTGGCACTTGGAAGTTCGGTGTTATTATATGTGCTGGGAGTGGGTATCATGGTTGCGGTTCTGGACCCGGAAACACTCCGCAAAGATCTTACCCCCGTGGCCACCGCCGGCGAAATCTTCATCCCCGGGCTTTGGGGAAAAATGCTGGTGGTCACCGCCGCCGTGGCCGCCTTTGCTTCGACAGGCAATGCAGGCATCATGGCCGCCTCCCGCTACCCCATGGCAATGGCCCGGGATAAACTGCTGTCTCCCGCTTTTTCCTCCGTGGGAAAAACCGGTGTACCCCACTGGTCAGTCATCGCGACCGTGGGATTGATGCTGATGTTCCTCTTCGGATTCAACGTTGGCGAAGTGGCAAAACTGGCCAGTGCGTTTCAGCTTCTCCTCTTCGGTTTGCTCAACCTGGCTGTGATTGTGATGCGGGAAAGTCAAATGGAGGAATACCATCCTGCCTTTTCCGCTCCCCTGTATCCCTGGTTGCAAATCATGGGCATGATTTTCTCGGTGATCCTGATTTTTGAAATGGGACTTCTCCCTTTCCTCTTCACCCTGGCCATCTGTTTCGCAGCCGCCGCCTGGTTCAAAGTCTATGCGAAAAAACGTGTAAACCGCAAAGGTGCCATATTTCATGTGCACGCCGAACTCGGAAAACTCAAGGATGAAAACCTGGCTCAGGAAATTGAAGACATCCCGCGGAAAAAGGATGAGTAAGAAAGATCAGATGTGCACAAAGCTCTCCCCCGGTCCGCGGGTATTTTTTATGAACCCTCCAGACCTGAAATTATCCTTGTAAAAGAGATTGCGCCCCGTCGACATAGATAGCCGAACCGCTTACATGAGACGAGAGATCGCTTCCCAGAAAATACACCAACTCCGCACATTGCGCAGGCGACCCGGGGTCTCCACCCGTGAGGGGAATTTGACCTTCGGGAAATTCCACCGGAATTTGAACATCCTCCGTGTGGCGGACCTGGGTATTATCCGAAATTTGCGTTTCAATGGCACCGGGACAAATCGCGTTAACCCGGATTTTCTGCGGCGCCAGTTCCAAAGCCAACATTTTGACCATCGCGACCTGGGCCGCCTTGGAACAGGAGTAGGCCGTTGCCCCCGTGTTGGTGAAAATCCGATTGCCATTGACGGAAGAAGTGACGACAATCGATCCTCCAAATTTCTTTAAGAGCCGAACCGAGGCCTTAACACTATGAAAGGTGCCGTTGAGATTAATCTGAACGGTTTGGTTAAATTCTTCAGGACTTAACTCTTCAATCCCTGCCCACACACCGTTCACGCCCGCATTGGCAAAGAGCACATCCAATCGTCCCCACTTGCTCTCAATCATTTCTACCGCATTCTCCATTTGCGGATAATCCGTAATATCCGCAACCAGCGTCAGGGCGACACCCCCCAGTTGTTCAAGCGCTTGAACCGTCGCTTCCGTATTTTCTTTATGACGTCCCAGGCAAGCCACCTTGTAACCTTCCCGGGAAAACTTTTTTGCAGCCGCTTTCCCGATGCCTTCACCTGCACCGGTGATAAGCGCCACCCTACAAACAGATGATTTACGTTTCATATGATTTCTCCGAAGAATGAAAAATTTCCCCCATCGGAAAATCCAACGGGGGAATTTTGGGCTATAAAAAAGGGGAAGGACTTTTAGCCCTCTTTCGCCTCGTGATTAATGCCGGATGAAAACAAGCCGCCGGTAGCCAACTTCGATAAGGTCTTGTCCGCCGCCTTTTCTTCGTCCAGGGTTTTACCCAACAGATCCTTGGCCTCATCTCCTTCAATATTCTTTAATAACTGGCACACTGTACCATAGGCAGCAATTTCATAATGCTCGACCCGTTGGGCTGCCCCCACTAAGGCTGCATCCTTCACTTCGGGCAGACCGGGGGTCTGAATCAATTCTTCGGCTTCTTCAATCAACCCTTTCATCGCATTACAGGTTTCTCCTGTTACCCCAATGCCTAACAACCGGGCGGCTTGCGTCAAACGGTCCACCTGTGTATGGGTTTCTTCTAAGTGTTCGGCAAAAGCCTGCTTGAGTTCTTCACAGTGCGCTGCGGCCTGCATTTTGGGTAATGCCTGCAGCAATTGATTTTCTGCGGAATAAAGGTCTTTGATTTCTTCTTCGATCAGATTTTCGTAAGTCATGAGTGACATAATTTCTCCTGGGTTCGATTTGTATTTTTATATGTGACCCGAGTGGCCAACAAGGATAAGACTACAGGAGGATGCGCGCTTCAACTATCCGTGATAATGCGTAGATCACGGTACGAAGATCATGAATGTTGCCCTAAAACCCAAAGAACGGAACCGCATGCAAGCGGACTCAAAGTCTGCCAAAATAAAATTCGGTCTTCACCTGAATAAGAGGTGAAAACTGCCACCCATGATCTTCGGGATAATCGACTCCCGGTTCAATCACCAGAAAGATCCAATTATGGTAAATCGGTTTTCGGAAAGGAAAACGGATGAGATAAAGGTCCATATTCGCTTCCGGTTCGGTATGTCCCTGTGCCCCTAAAATGATCCCCATGGTCGTCTGTTTACGGAGCAGGTAACGGAAAAAAAATGTTTGACCCAAATCCACACCTTCACTTCTTTCCGACCAAATCCCCGCCGTGCTCGATTTCATAAAAAAGTTTTCTCCGAAGAAACGCTTGATGTCCAAAGATGTTTTTTCACCGAATCCATCATCGCTCGACCAGAAAACCCGTTGACTGAAAGCGTACTCGGTTTCACCCCACATCCAGGGAACCCGACCGGTAAATTTAAATTTGGGTACCGGCTCAGGATTAAAATCCAAACCGGCATCGGCAGTGAATTTGATATTAAATATTTCACCCAGGGATGCTTGAATGGAAGCAGATCCTCCGGGATCATTTTCTTGCAGCGCGGGACTTAAACTTTCTCTTTTTTTGAATGCTGCCAGGGTGTCATCATCTTCGTTTAAGTTATCAAAAACAAACTTCAGCCGGTTTTCTGTCCGGGGAAGATCGACTTTCCCTGAAAATTTCAGATCCAGATCAAACCCGTCGATCTCTGACCATTCCGCTCCCACACCCAGCCGAATTTGTGCTCTTGAATCGGTTTCCTCCAAACTGCGATCTCCGAAAAAACGGTCGAAGGTTCGACTTCTCTCCATTTCCTCCGGGGTTAAGAGTCGATCTAAGTTCTGATCAAATCCATCCACGGACTCAATAATATAGTCCGATATCGATCCATGCGCTTTATCCACCATATTTTCAGAATCCCCCCCTCCCTCTCCCCGGGAGGCCTCCTTTCCGTTTTCATCCGCCCAAACCGCGTCGCAGTGAAAAAACAGGCCCATGCATATGGTGATCAATCCTATCTGATGGCGCCCCATAGTTTTTCTCGTTATGATGCGGAAGTTGAAAGTTCGTCAAATAACAACTCGAGCTCAAGTCTGTCTTGGTATATTTGGATCATTTCTCCAAAAGCTTTTCTTTCATCTTGGTTGTAACGCTGTTTCGGATCCGAGGCGATAAAGATCAACCATTCACTGTGTGGTAATTTTTTCCGGAAGGCGGCCATGTGCAAACCTTTCCGACTTTCAATTTCAATAAATTCTTCACAGTGTTCTGCATTTCGAAAATATACCGCATTTAACATCAACCGGATTTCATTATTCTGTTCATACATCGCGACAATACTGCAAAGTCCTCCCCGGGGAGCCAAAGCCGCCTGTTCCGCCGGCAGAATCATGTAGCCGGGATTGCGCGCAAGATTCAGCGCTGATAAAGTCTCCTCATCCTGAATGAAGGTATAGCCTGTTGGAAGCTCCTCCACTTGAAGCGAAAGCTGTTGCGGAATCGTGGCCGGAAATATTTCAAGATGCTCTTCCTTTATACTTCCATACTTATCGAACCCTCCCACGGAAAGCAGAACAACTGACATGCTGATGATGCACAGGGTGCAAACTGAAATTACGGATGTGGAGGTCTTCATAAATGAAAAGGGGCTGATGAACTTTTTGTAGAACCGAATACCCTGACAATTCAATGTAGATCAAAACCAGGGTTTGAAAAGATGTATTTTCAACTTTGCCTGTTTTACTGATACCGCCCATTTTTTCAGACAGTCCATTACCTAATTTAACATGGAACCTTACGTATTTTTCGTGATAGTTGAATGCGCGGGCGCCCGGTAAGATAATGGGTATGACAAATACAAATCCATGTTGGCCGCGTGAACGCATATTGAAAATCAGCCTGCTCTCCACCCTCGCGCTGGGAACTGCAGTCATCGTGATTTGCTTATCGGAAATTTTTATACCTGTCGGCATCGCGATGTTAATCGCTTATATTCTGAATCCTGTGATTGCCTTTATGGACAGACACCATTCACGACGGGTGTTTACCGTGTCCCTGGTCTATGTTATCTTTCTGGTCATGCTATTAGGGTCCGGAATTTTTCTGGGCCCCGCCTTGGTCGACCAGGGACAAAATTTGGTTCAATTCGTAAAAGAAAAAAGCCGGGAATATGAATTCTCAGATCAGCTGTGGGGGGCAAACCCAGCTCAGAATCCTCCCCCAAAAACACAAAGTTGGTGGGCCGGTGTTTTCGGTAATGACCCTAAACCTACAAACCCAAAACACTCCGACTCACAAAACACCGACCCGGAGACAGCGAAAGTTTCAACATCTGAAAATTCCCCGGCCCTCCCCGGTGCAACTGAGACCTCCCCGACCGTTGACAGCATTTTCAAACGATACGGGACTTTTATTAAAAACAGAATCCCTTCATTGGCCATCGGTAGTGCCAAAGCCCTGTTTAACGGCGCAGGCACTGTCGCCAACTTCTTATTGCAGTTTCTGCTCACCCTGTTTTATGCGTTTTTCTTTATGTTACATTTCCCCAAAATACGTGACACCCTTGCATCATGGATTCCCCATTCCCAAAATGAGGGTCCACAGCAATTATTTCGGGATATGGACGATGTGGTTGCAGGCTTTTTTCGCGGACGCCTTTTGGTGTGTTTTATTTCTGCTTTTGTGATGTCTATCGGATTATTGATCTCCGGCATTCCCTACTGGCTCCTGATCGGAATCGCCGCCGGCTTTCTCGGTATCATCCCCTTTATTGGAGTTGTGGTCACTTTAATCCCCAGTTTACTGATTGCCTCGACCTCTGAACACATGGTGTTTTCTCTGATCGGGGTCCTTGTGACCTTTGGGGTGGTTCAAGGCATTGTGGAACCTTTTGTTGGCCCCTTCGTGATTTCGCAAAAAGTGAGCTTACATCCCGTAACCATTGTCATTGTGTTAATGGTGGGCGCAGCATTGTTCGGGGTCCTGGGACTCTTCTTGGCCATACCCCTTTTCGGAATCCTCAAACTGCTCACCCAAAGATATCTGGCACCCTCGCTGCAGACCGTTATAAATGACTAATAGGCAAAACCCATGATCCCCTACCTCATCAATATATTTAAATTACTGTTTTTAGCGGCCAAAGCGTGGATCAAAGACAAAGCCCCCCAGCTCAGTGCCACCCTTGCCTTTTTCACCATGTTATCCCTCTCCCCTTTACTGCTCACCGTCACCAGTATCGCCGGGCTTTTTTATGATCAACCAACTGCCCAGACCGAACTGGTTGAACAAGTAAGACAACTCGCGGGAGAAGATGGCGCCACCGTTGTACAAAACGCCCTTCAGAATGCCCAATTCAGCGAGAACAAATCTTTGCTCTCAGGCATTACCGCTGCGGGGATTCTCCTGTTTGCTTCCACCGCCGTATTTGTCCATTTACAATCCGCTCTCAATCAAATTTGGAATGTCAAACCGGGTGGAAATCCCGATATGAGTGTGGGTAAAAGACTCTTATTAATCAGAGGACGCTCATTGGCCCTGGTGTTGTGTATTGGCTTTTTGTTGGTGATCTCTCTGGTCGCCAGTGCAGCCATCACTCTCCTCGGAGATTCCCTGTCAGAAATTTGGGAATTTTTGGATGACCTGCTGCGAATCGCAGTAAATCTGATCAGCCTGGTTGTCATAGGCGGACTGTTCTCTTTGATGTTTAAATTTCTCCCGGACACCAAAGTGGATACCCGCGCAGCCGTCATCGGGGGACTCAGCACCGCCGGACTGCTTACCATCGGGAAATGGGGTATTGGTCTGTATTTAGGCAACAGCGCAGTCGGATCCGCTTACGGTGCAGCCGGTTCCCTGGTGGCTTTCCTGCTCTGGATCTATTACTCGATGCTGGTATTCTTTTATGGTGCAGAATTCACCTATGTCCTGAGTAAAGCCCGCTTAATCAAAGCAGAAGCCCATCAAGCGGATTCACCTTCAGCTAACTGATGGGTGAAGGTACCTCCAAAGAGGACCAACTGACAGGAAGTATAAATCCAGAACATCAGCACCACAAAAAAGGCAACCGATCCATAAGTGCTGGAAATTTTTGCATGCGCAATCCAGAAGATCATGATCTGACGGGCAATAATAAAGAGTACTGCCGTGGTCGCCGACCCCACCAGCACTTGTTTCATCCCATAATCTTTTCCGGGCAGTACCCGATAGATGAACGCGAAAACCCCGGTGAGTAAAACTCCGGAGATCAGCAAATAGAGCAACCCTCCCACAATATAAGTGGCCATCATCCCGCCATCGACCTCTTTTTCTGCATAAGCCAATACACTGTGAATGATCACCGAAGCAATCAGGAAAAGACTGAAGCCCAGTACGAAAGCCGCATCCACCAATGGCTTTTTCCAATCCGACCTGAAATTGTCTGACTCATCAACCCCCCATATATGCCGCAAAGATTCACGTAACTGTCCCATCGCATTCCCGCCCCCAAAAAACATCATCCAGATCCCAATCCCTATCTGCAGGATTCCGGAAGCCGGAAGTGAAAATTCATCCAATAAGTCTTCAACCGCCTCTCCGCCTTCTTCCCCCACGACATGCGTGAACAAGGTCACAATCTGATCCTTGTATTCATCCTCCCCTACCAAAAATTCGGCCAAACGTAATTGCAAGGCCAACATCGGACCGATCATAAACAATAGATAAAAAGTGATCGAAGCCGCCATTCGCCAGCTTCGATCCTGAAAGAATTTTATGACCGCATCGCGGCAGGCGGTCAGATAGGTTTGCGCAACCATGGCATCACCTTTGGGGTTAGATTATTTTGAATGGGTCAATACTTCGGGCAAAGCCGCGTCTAAAACTTTTTCCACCACCCGGCGACTGCCACGGCTGGTTCCGACAAAATCACCGCGAATCATTTTCAGGGCATACCTTTCATATTCAATTTCGGTTCGGGTTCGCACCCCTAACCGGCGAAGCACCGGCAGCGGCGGACACCATCCTTCCTGCGCATGCTGTTGTAGAAACAGCATGACCGCAGCTGAAAAGAATAAATACCGTTTCTTAAACAATCCCAGGAAGAGACCGCCCAAGGTAAGTGCAGAGGCATTCGCCTCCAGCACTCGTTCGATATCCCACTCTTCATCCAGTTCCCGTAACCGGTCACGGATTAAATCCGGATGTGCGGCGTAATACCGTATTTGTGCTTCCGTTTGGGCGAGAATACTGCGATTCACCTTCTTGGGCGTATTGCGTAAAACTTTCTCAGTTGTTGTAGATGTTTTCATAAGTGTCATGGGGGTAGCGTTCATTTTCGAAGGGCGTTATAGACAGCCTTATCCGCACCGGATTTTCTCATCCACCGTCTTTGTGACAGGCCCATCATCATACCGAGAATCATCAACAGAAAATAGACTGCGCCTATGATCATAAACAGCGCACCCTTGTCAACCACAGTCCAATCCAAATAGAAAAAGAGACCTACATGGAAGAGAACGAACCCGGTAAACAGGAAAAGATAAAACAGGGACAGTAAAAAAATCCCCATCACGCTCCCTCTGACAATTTTCACGGCTTCCACTTTCGCAATCGCCATGCGAATACGAAGAGGCTGGGTCAAACCGGTTTGCTGACTTCTTAAAATCATTCCCAGTACATGCCCAATAAAACGTTCGTGTGAGGATTTCATCAGTACTCCAATTATCCGTCTTTACGACCGATAAACACTCCCACTGCCAATGCAGCCAAAGCGGTCAGTCCTACGGTTTTCCAAGGATCATCATGTACCTTTTGATCGATCTGGTTGGCGGTACCGCTGGCCTGGGCTGCGGCCGTGTCCTTCAGTTCCTGTAACCGCTCCGCTGCGGATTCTGCTTTGTCTTCCATTGTAGATTCAAAACCTGACAGGCTGCTTTTGAGATCTTTATATTTGTCGCTAATCAGCGAACTTAATTCATCTTTCTGACCTTTGGCCGCTTCATTCAAAAGTTCCAAAGCTTCATTAATTTTCTGTGCGTCTTGTTTGTTCATGGTTTTTTCCTTTGTTTATTGTTATGTGTATTAGAACTGTTTTAAGCCTACGTGGAACCGCAAACATTTACTATCCGTGAAAATACGCATTCCCCTCCGTGTAGATTGCGTATGATTTTCCAATGAAGGAAAATGAAAGGAGCTGAACACCTCTTCCCAGCCAGCTTTTGATTGAAAAACATGGCTTGATACCCTTTCCGTCTCAGCTCAAATATCCGAAAAATCAGTTTTTACCTATATTCCTGAGTTTTTTTTAAGAACTTTACTTATATAGAGTCAGATATTAACTGTATATAAAACACCGGGAAGTACGTATATTAATCAGAGACTAAAAATGATTTCACCCCGAAAATTCGGGTCATACCCGCCATTTGGGGTACCTGAGGCTCAAGTACGTAGTTTTCCCGATAAGAATCCGTAAGGCACCGGATATGCGAAACTTGTCACTTCCTGTAGGCTATATGTATGGTTTGAAAACCAAACCGCTAAAACAAAGGAGTATGACTATGTTAACTTGGATGATAATTTTTCTCATCGTAGCACTTATTGCCGGTGGGTTGGGCTTCAGCGGCGTCGCCGGTGCAGCCACCAGTATTGTAAGAATCTTGTTCTTTATCTTTCTGGTCCTGTTTCTGGTCTCACTGGTTAAACAGGTTCTGTAATTCAACTCATTTCCAAATCGGAAGTACACACAAACATAACTCAACAGGAGAAATAAAATGAAAATGAAAAAAACAAATACAACCCTTATGGCCTTTCTTGTCTTTCTTGCAACCTTGTTTACCGTAGGCTGCGACGAAGTCGAGGATTCGGCCGAGAATGCAGCAGATACGATTGAAGATGCGGCCGAAGATGCCGTGGATGCCACCAAGGACGGTATGGATAATATCGGCGATGCTGCTGAAGATGCCGCGGATGAAGTAGATCAGGAAATGTAATTCATTCGTCGGTAACAGGGATTTTCCCTCTCTACCCTGCTCTTTTACAGAGCAGGGTTTTTTTATGGGCTGCGCAGAATGGCATTAAGATAAGGGGTACTTGCAATGGTTTTCGGACCGTAGGTCCGCCAGAATTTTAGCCCGGTCCGAAGGGCCGGGACGTTCAGGTTAAAAAAGGAAAGCGGATTGAAGGTCCGCTCGAATGCACCCGTATCTAAGCCGTTTTTCGAGCGGACCTTCAGCCCCCATTTTGTTTAAGATGCTAAATCCCGGCCCTTCGGACCGGGCTAAAATTCTGGCGGACCTTCAGCCCGATTATATAGGACGTCCTATGACCCATACCCTTAACTTCGTGCCATTCTGGGCTGCGCATTCTTCCTCCATCAAACTCGGGAGTTCCCTCAGCTAATTTGCGTAGTTCTACCCATAGGAAAAGGATGGCTGATCTCATAAACTAGAATGATCTTTTAACCACAAGGAGAAATAACATGGACATCATAAAATTATTATTCGCCATTCTTTTGCCCCCTCTCGGAGTCTTCCTGGAAGTCGGGATTAAACCACAGTTCTGGATTAACATCCTGTTAACGCTGCTGGGCTATATTCCAGGCATCGTGCATGCCGTTTGGATCATCGCCAGTAGATAAACCGAACTGCATTACAATATGAAGTGATGGATTCGGTCAGTCATGCCTGCTTCTCTTACTTGGTCTGCCGATCATCGGGAGTTGCCAAAACTCCCCGTGTCGGTTTACTCGCGGCCGGAGTGGCGCTGCTGCCGGATCTTGACTTCATCTTGATTCCGTTTTTGCCGGAACTGTCACGTTTCGCATTCCATCGGGGTCCAAGTCACAGCCTGTTCATCACAGGTTTCGCGGGCTTAATCTCCGCGCTTATATTGAGAAAGGCAGAACCTTTAGGTTGGCGAGTGGGATGGCTGGTGTCTCTGTCGTGGGGAAGTCATATTATTCTCGATATGTGCACTGGATTCGGGGTGGCTCTCTGGTGGCCCTTCAGCCATGCCCGAAGCTCCCTCGACTTATTGTTTGTAGTCGACCCCCTCGCCACATTTCCTCTGGTAGCCGCTACACTTTGGGACTACCTGCGAAATCAATCCGGCAGGGGAACCCGAACCATTGCCACCACCGGATTACTTTTGTGGACAGGGTATGCCGCCAGTGCTTATGGCATTCGCAGCAAACTCCTTCATGAAGTTAAACATCATCTTGAAAGACAGGGCCGCATCATAAAGTCGATCCATGCCGAACCCACTCCTTTCAATCACCAGCTCTGGTATTTATGTGCCCAAACCGAAAACGGTTTCATTCTTACATACCGAAGCATTTGGGATGGGGAGCATTGGGAACGCGGGCTTGAACTCCCGAAAGTTCAAGAGCCCTTGCAAAATTTTTCCTCTCATCCACTGGTCGATAAATTATCAGTTGTGCTTGAAGACGGTTTCACCTGCATCGCCACCAGTCCTGATTCTCTCACTTTGGTCGATCTGCGTCTGGGAAAACGATATGGTTGGGAAAATGAAAATGCCCCCTTCCTTTTTATGTATGAATTGTGGAGGACAGAGCAGGGTGATTTACGCTGGTCCATGGATAAACCCGGCAGCAAATATAATTACGGGCGACTACACAGATTATTTTCCCGGGTAACCGGTCATATTCCTCCGCAACGACTCGCCCCTGATTCAACGATCCTGGAGAATTCATGAGCTCAAACAAACAACACCCGAATTTTCGCTTGGCAGTCAGCCTGCTCCTGACCGCAATGATGGCTGGAGCTTGGTACTGGCAAAGCACAGACTATGGATTTGTTAGCCGTCATAAAACTTTACAACGATTGGAAAGCTACGATTGGCATTCTGCCCCTCACCGCATACGCCCGGTAAGTGATCCGGCCGATGCCTTTCGTACCCGCCGAAAATTAATACAAACGGCAACAGAGAAAATTGATATCGCCGTCTTCCTCTGGCGTGACGATCGCAGCAGCCGCATCCTTTATAACGATTTAATCGATGCCTGTGAACGTGGTGTAAAGGTTCGCATTCTGGGCGACGGCGTTTTCTTTTTACGTGAAGTGGGCCGGGTGAAATTTATGGCCCAAGCCCATGAAAATCTGGAACTCCGTGTGTATAATCCCATTGCAGAGCAATTGGCCAGTGTCGATGTCCGAAGCCTGGATGACCTCCTGTGGCGCTTCGATCTCACCAACCATCGTTTTCACATTAAATTTTTTAATATCGACGGCGACCAGACTTTGCTTGGAGGTCGAAATATTGGAGACCGGTATTTTGGGTTGGCCGGGGATTACAATTTTATCGATTTAGACTTGCTGGTCGAAGGTCCGGCCGTGGCGCAGGCCGAAAATATTTTTCAATCCTACTGGGATGATCCCTTAACCCACAATGTGCTCAATTTAAAAGACGTGGCCGCCGCCGATCCGGTTACCGTTGCGGATCCCGATCCCCTTCCAGAAGCGTATAATACAAACAAGCCGGGTGACGAGTGGCGGACCGTAAAACGTATGGCCATCTGGGCGGACCGGCCGGGGGTGATTGATACCGTGCCGGGTTATCAGCCGAATCTACTCGCAGACCGTCTGGCCACCCTCATCGGGGTGGCGCAAGAGGAAGTGCTGGTCTCAACACCTTATTTAGTGATCAGCGAAAAAAGTCATGCCCTTCTGGGGCGCATGCGTGAACAAAACAAAGAGCTTCAACTCCATTTTCTCACCAACAGCCTGGCCGCCTCTGACAATTGGCAAACCTACAGCGCTTTTCAAACACAGTTGCAGTGGATGCTCTCGGATTACCAACTGTTGATTCACCTCAAAAAACCCTCTGTCCTCCATGCATGGTCCGGGAATCAGGACAGCATTAGCAGTTTACATACAAAAGCCTGGGTCATCGATAAACGTAAATCTGCGGTCGGCTCTTTTAATTGGGACCCGCGCTCAGAAATTTTTAATTCCGAAGTAATGGCGGTGATTGATGATGCGGATTTTTCCGCATGGCTTCACAACCATCTGGCTCCCCTGAGTAAACCCAAAAATGCCTGGGTGGTCGGTGAACGGGATTTGCCTGTCGTCCTGGAACAACTGGATGACCTCACCAATCTTTTTAATGAGTGGTCCCGGGAAATTACCGGTCTCCAAGCCTGGTCACTCAGCAATACCTCCTGTTTTGAACTCGTTGGAGATGAAACCTGCTCACCCTACGAAGAGGGGTTTTATACAAACTATAAATCCGTCGGACCTTTCCCCGAGGTACAGGCCGAACATAAAAAAGAAGTTTACTCCAATATGCTCCTGCCAATTTCTAATCTCATTAAACCCACCCTATAATTCATACCCCAAGGAAATTCTGATGTTTATATCTGAAAGCCCATCCGTTGACCTCATCCTTCGCAGCATCCTTTTACCCACCTTCACCATGATCTGGGTCGTAGCCGTCGTAAAAGGAATTGGCCTGCGAAGTTTTTCAAAAATGACCGCATTTGATTTTATCTCCACTATCGCATCCGGTTCTCTCCTCGCCAGTGCCGCCCGCGCACAATCCTGGACATCCTTTCTTCAGCCAACCCTGGCGATCCTTTCCATTCTTGGTTTTCAAACAGTTTTGGCGATCTCCCGTCAACGAAACCGTGCACTGGAACAGCATCTGCTCAATCAACCGGTCGTCCTGTATAAAGACGGTGAATTCCAAAGACAGGTTATGGAAGAGAACCGGGTAACCGAAAACGACCTTTGGTCAAAAATCCGTGAAGCCAACCTCGTACATCCCAAAGAGATTAAAGCCATTGTCCTTGAAACCACGGGAAGTGTTTCCGTTTTGCACGGGGAAAACTTTGACCCGGTGGTGCTCACCGGCGTCAATCAACAACCCCTTCAGAACTAAATCAAATTCGCCCCGACAAATGAAACCAGGATCAAAACCATGAGCCTCTTTCCCCACCCTTCCCCTTTAACCGATCATGAACGAAATCGCTTGCAGAGACTTTCCCGGATGATGGATACGCATTTCCATTTACCCGGAACAAATATACATTTTGGATTCGATGCCCTTATCGGTTTAATCCCGGGCATTGGGGATGGGGCCAGTATGTTGCTCTCACTTTACCCCCTGAAAGTGGCCCATCAACATCGGTATTCCTCGCTCGTAAAGCTACGCATTCTGTTCAGGATCCTCATCGATTTTCTCATCGGACTGGTTCCCGTTATCGGGGATGCCTTCGATGTCTGGTACAAATGCATCAAACGAAATGTGGAAGATATTTTGCGGGAAGATCAAAAACTTCGTGAATGCGGAATTACGAAACAGGGAATGGGGGATTTCCCCAATAGCCCGGGCGAAACCCGTCCGATATACTGACAAAGTAATCATTAACCCCAACAGGAGAATAACATGAATAAGGAACAACTGAAAGGAAACTGGAAGCAGGTAAAAGGCAAAGCAAAAGAAAAGTGGGGCAAACTCACAGACGATGAACTCGAACAACTCTCCGGCGACCGCGATCAGCTGGTTGGAAAAATCCAGGAACGTTATGGCATCGCCAAAGAAGAAGCCGAGAAACAGGTGGATGATCTCTGATCCTTTACCGGCTTCGTTTAAATACGAATTGCCACAAGCCCCTCAGTAGAGCATAACTCTGCTGAGGGGCTTGTGCTATTCAGTAAGAATGAACAGACTTTCCGATTACTCCTTTTGACGGATCCGCATCACCACCCCCAGCCAAATACCCAGGATGACAACCGTAATGCCCAGCGCCGCCCATGCCCCGAGGCCGACCATGACCGGCAGCGCAAAAGCTGTCACCAATCCACCACCCATGAAGGGTTCGTACAAAGGTTGTTTTTCCGAATAGGCCTGTTTTGCAGAAGTCTGTTTTTTTGGATCCGCCACCCGGATAAGCAATAATCCGGAAGCGGTTGAAGCCGTACCGCCACCGAGGTCACCCAACCCATAAGGAAACCAGGGTTTTGGATATACCCGCGGTCCTAACAAAAAGAAGACACACAGATTCCAACTGAGCCCGGCCACACACAAAATCAATATGGGTACCCATTGTTTGCCGATGGTCGACAAGTTGAGCGTAGCCAACGCACCGAAAAGAACCATGTCCAAAGCGAAAGCGGATACATGGTCAATCAGCGACCGGTCAAAGACCCGGTCCCAACCCAAACCTTGTAATACCCACTGCAGAAAAAAGGCCATAATCAAAACCACGGAAAAGAGCGGGATGTAGGAAGTATAAAGCGTTTCCACCTCTCCGGACCGGATCCATTCCTCTAAATGTTGCCCCCCCTGTAGAAACAACCACCCCATCAGGATCACCCCGCCGATCAAAGCCAAATGTAAAGTAAGCTTTCCGGTCAGTGGACTAAAACTGATACCAGAATCTTCTTCTTCATCCGTATCTTTTTCAACTGCCGGTTCACCTGGTTCTGAGGTATTTTCCTTCAAGGCTTCTTTGCCTTTTCGACGCAGAGCTGTCGCCAGGAGCGGACCGAATATTGCAGCCGACAGAATTCCAAATGTTGCCACCGCATATGCAATGGTGTAACCGTCTTCAAAACCCAGTTTTTCAAAAGTACTCTGCAACCCGGCTGCCGTTCCGTGTCCGCCCTGAAATCCAATGGCAATAGATGCACCCGCCAATTCGTTCAGCGAAAAAACAGGTCCCAGAATGAGCAGGGTCACCCCGATACCTATCACATATTGTCCCCAGGCATACACATGACCCATCACAATTTGCGGTCCGGCTCTGCGTAAAATAGTACTGAATTTTGCGATGGGTCTCGCCAACATTAAACAGGCAAAAACCACAGTGATAAAAACCGAAGGGAAACGGGAAAGGGTTTCGTAAACTTTTGCGAATCCTGCCCCTTCCGTTAACGCAGGATTAAGTTGCGGTCCCATTAACAATGCCGCCGTTCCTCCGATAACCGCTCCGGGAATAAAAACCTGACGCAATCCGGGAATAAGCGTACGTATCCATTCACCAAGAAAACTGAGTCCGACTGCAAAACCCAATGCCAATACGATAAGCTGAAAAGGTTCCATTCCTGACTACCCCTGTTCCATGGTTTGCGTGTCCGATGCAAGTTGACGGTTAATCCCGCGGATCTGATCCGCCAACCCTTGAAACAGTTCTGTGGTTCGGTCGGTGATGGATTGTTTGGCCAGGGTCCCGCACCAATCCGCCAATTCCTCATGCCGTTTGAGGGACCACCGCACCAGCTCCCCGGGATCCTGCGGGGCGGGAAGGCTTTCACGAATACGTTCCACCGGCGACGCATGCGGGGTGGCCTGGGTAAATGTGTTCTCCGTTGCCTCCTTCATTTCTTTTTCACAAGTATCAAGGGTGCTGTGAATCACCTCTTCCCATTTTCGCATATGCTGTGCCAGACGCTGCGTGACACCGGAATCACTCAGACTCTCCACCGCCGCATTTCCTTCACGTAAAAGTTTTTCAGCTTCACGAAATTCCCGGATCAGTTCTTCATTGGTATTGTAGCTCATTTTTTTTCCTTGTTTGGAGTTAAATACATTCTTCAGAGCATGCTGATCCTAAACCAAACAGGTTGAACTTCCTATTGGGGGAAACCCGTAATCCCCTTTTCGTCATCCCCACACCCTGCAGTCATAATAATTTCCCGATCAGTATTTCTGATTTGCGAAGGCCAAACTGCGGGAATCCCCGATAGGGAAAATGGAGGTTTCATGAGAGGATCTTATCTAAGATGATTTCAACCCCAACAAAACAATGAATCCACAAAACAAAGCCCTCGTTGAAAATTTAAACCAGGACCTGGCCGCAGAATACCAGACCATGGTCATGTGTAACACCTATGCAGCTTCCGTACTGGGAGAACACCGTAAACAATTACGCGAGTTATTCAGGGATGAAATTCCCGACGACATGAAACACGCAAAATTTTTGGCTGATAAAATTGTCGCGCTGAAAGGCACTCCCACCTTGTCTGTTCCCCATGCACCCAAAGCGGAAAATGACCTGGACATGCTTGAGAACATTCTGCGGATGCGCGCGGAAACCATTCAGCGGTACGGCAAGCGCAGCCAAGAAGCAGAAGCTGCGGGTGACATTGCCTTGCGCAAGGACCTCGAAGAAATGATCCGCGATGCCACCCGACACATGGAAGAATGTGAAAAAATCCTTCGGGGATTTATTCAAACCCCATAACCCTGGTTTGATTCCACTGTAATTTTTCAAACCCGTTTTTAAAATCCGGAAATGTTTTAACCTCACACCAATGAGATCACATGAATATTGAAGCTATTTTAATGGAGAAGCTCACTTCCATGGGAAAGAGTTTTGTCGAGACCCTTCCCCTCTTAGCCATTGCGGCAGTTATTCTGATCCTCACTGGTCTGATCAGTATATTGGGAAATAAAATCCTGCACGCGTCATTGCGTAAATCCCAATTGCGGCGATCCTTAAAAGATCTTTTCGCCACCCTGCTTAAAGTTGTTATCTGGACCTTTGGCATCTTAATCACATTAACCGTGGTCTTCCCAAACCTCACCCCCGCAAAGCTCCTTACTGCGCTGGGTCTGGGATCGGTTGCCGTCGGTCTGGCCTTTAAAGATATCTTCGAAAACTTTTTTGCCGGTATTCTCATTATGCTGCGTAAACCCATGCGCATCGGAGATTATATTGAATGCGAAAACATCTTTGGAAAAATTGAACATATTACGGTGCGGGAAACCTACATCCGGGTTCCGGATGACACCCTTGAGCTGGTCCCCAACAGTTACTTGTTTAAAAACCCCGTAAAGGTCCTTACCGATCATGATCAGCGGCGCTTTGAAATTGTGGTGGGTGTCGCCTATGGCGAAGACGTCGACCACTCACGTGAAGTCATTCAATCCTCTTTGAAAGATGTTGAAGAAGTTGACACCAATCGCTCCATTGAGGTGTTTGCCCGCGAGTTCAATTCATCATCCGTTGACTTTACCGTAAGGTGGTGGGCAACCTCCACTCCCATCGCCATGCACAAAAGCCGTGATAAAGTCATCACCGCCATTAAACGCGCCCTGGATGAAAACGGTATTGAAATTCCATTTCCCTACCGGACACTTACCTTTAAAGAACCGCTGCATATTCAGCCTCCTGAGCCAAGAGCCGAATCAGACGAACGGAGATCATGATGAAAAAAAACTTTCTGGTAATCTTAAATCCAAAGAGCGGCAAAGACGCCGGGATGGATGTATTACAGGCCTTACAACGGGAAGCACTGAAACACGGTGTCACCCTGGATACCCAAGTCACCGTACATGCGGGTCATGCTCAGGAAATCGTTCAAACTGCCGACCTGAATACCCTTGGCGCAATCATTGCCATCGGTGGTGACGGAACCTTACACGAAGTAATCAATGGCCTGCCGCACGAAACCGCCTCCTCCCTTCCCCCTCTCGGAATTTTACCCACCGGGACCGGAAACTCATTGGCAACCGATCTGGGCACAACCGAATCCTCTCCGTACATCAGAAGTTTTTTTACCAATCAAATCCGCAACATCGATTTATTCCGGGTGAACTTTGACGGGAACCTCCGCTATGGATTTAATATGCTGGGTTGCGGATTTCCCGCACGGATCAATAAAGCTGCTGAAAACTCCCGCATGTTCAAAGGCCTGCGGTATGAAATAGGAGTTTGTAAAAGCCTCCTCCATTATCAGCCCGCAGAAGTGAACGTATCCTTTCCGGAGCATGACTCGCCCTTACAAACCGATTTTTTGATTGCGACCAACACCCGGAATATTGGGAAAGGGATCTGCATCGCACCTCATGCAAAACTGGATGATGGCAAACTGGATCTCCTCACGCTCTCCCGCACCGGCAGAAAAGTATTGTTACCCCTGTGGGTCAAAGTGATGAAGGGCACCCATCTGGATTCACCGATGGTTACCCATCAGACCCAGGCCTCCTTTTCAGTCAGTGCAACCGAACCGCAACTTCTGAATCTGGACGGAGAACTCTACTCCTTTTCAAATCTTACCTGCACGGTGATCCCCCGTCAGTTACCCCTCTTTTATCCCTCACCCCTGGAAACGGAATCATGAATCAAAAAGCTTTTACTCTCGCCCTCGGCGCTGGCGGTGCCCGTGGTTTCGCCCATCTCAAAATTCTGGAAGTTCTGGATCAGCACCATGTAAAACCCTCCTGTATCGCCGGGGCAAGTATCGGAGCCCTGGTGGGCGCTTTATATGCGACCGGTGCCTCTTCCCAAACCATTCAGCATTTAGTGAAAACAGAATGGGTGGACAAACTTCCACAACCCGGGGGAATGATGCAAAAGATTTTAAAACCCTTTCAGGCTTTCCGGTGGGTTCGCTTAAATCTTGATGGGAGCAGCGCGCTTCATCCCGAAAAAATCATCGACTTTCTGCTGTCTCATTTTGGAGTCGAAAATTTTGAAGATCTACAAATTCCACTAAAAGTTGTGGCCACAGATTACTGGAGCGGGGAAGAAGTTCTCTTCACCCGTGGTCCCTTGAAACCCGCACTCATGGCCACCATGGCAATTGCGGGAATCTTTCCTCCGGTTGAATTTGAAGACAAACTTCTGTTTGACGGCGGTTATGCCAACGGCTTGCCCGTCAGTCACATCAAACAAAAGGATACCCGTAGCATTGCCGTGGATGTCCCTTTGAAACTTGTTCAGGAAAGTGAATCCTGCTCAAACTTAAACCTCAGTGATTATTCACAGAATATGGTCGATCGATTGCTCTCAAAAAATATCCAGCATCAATTAGATCAACTTGCACCCGATTTTTATTTGGCCTGCCCCATTCATAATATTGGCATTATGTCTTTCGACAAAGTGGAACAGGTTTACCGCCAAACCGATGCCGCTTGTGAACAGCTCACCCGTCAACTTCGCAGCTGGGAAATCATCTCATAATTTCCCCGTTGAACTCTGAACGAATTCATATTTTCAAATCAAACGACCAGGAGAAAACCGATGTCCGCTTCCTTTTTTTCAAAACACAAACGCTGGATCAAACCCGTTCTCGGGCTTATTCTTTTCGCATGCTTTCTGGGGCTCATGAAAATGTTGCCTTTCCAGGAGTGGTTAAAGCCGCTGTTCGATCATCTTGAAGATCTGGGTCCACTGGGAGCAGTGTACTTTGCTCTCATCGGCATTGTCCTTACCATCTGTTTTGTACCCGTTTCTGTTCCGGTTTCCCTTTCCGGATTTTTCTTTGGTATTGGGAGCGGATTCCTCATCAGCACGGCCGTACTTTTAGGCGGCACCTCTCTGGGATCCCTGGCAGGCAGATGGCTTTGGCCCCGCTTGAAAGATAAAGAGATGTTTCAAAACGATCTGTTTAACGCCTTGCGGAAGGTCATGGAAAAAGATGGATTGTGGAACATCATCCTTCTGCGTATGAGCCCGGTTTTTCATTTTATGACCGGAAACCTTTTTTTAGGTTCTCTCAAACTTCCTTTCTTCCGCTATCTGTTTTTCAGTTTTATCGGTATGATTCCCGGCACGCTGCTCATGGTGTCAGCCGGTCACCTCGCCAGCGAAACCATGGTGGGCGAACCCGACGTCCCCGTGTGGCAAGGCATCCTCTTTGCATTCGGCGTTCTCGCATTTGCGGGCGTAAGTTGGCGCATCACCTCACGCACCCGGGAAGAACTCAACAAACAATCAGAGGGGTAGATGGGTAAGTGATATCTTGAATTCGAAATTTATGTACCCGTGCATCGGCTTGGGTCGCGGTGAATGCCGCCCCGGTGGGGCTTGGAGATCTCAGGGATTCGGTCCCGGCCCTGACGGACCGGCCTATGGATTGCCGCCCGTACCGGGCTGTCCGGCAGGTTGGCAATCGATGTGCTCCCTGCATTGAGCCCCCGAAGGGTGGCGGCATTCCAAAGACCCGTCCGTGAGGGCGGGTGGGCGAAGCACCAAATACCACGAGCCCTGTCAGGGCGGCATTC
>JARHXX010000052.1 GCA_029269125.1 Kiritimatiellaeota bacterium B1221
TAGGACACGAGTGTCCGCGCTCCGGTTTATTCTTCCAAATCCAAATGGTGGTGCCGCACGATTTCGCCGGTCACCAGATAGATAATATCTTCTGCAATGTTGCAGGCGTGGTCCGCAATGCGTTCAAGATCTTTGGCGGCCATAAAGATGTTTAAATAGATTTCCGCATTTTCCGGCTGTTGCTTGACCTCGGTTTTGAACCAGTCATGCAGTTCGCCATAAAGCGCATCCATTTTCTTTTCCCGTTGCAGGATACTTTGGCAAAGGGAGATGTCCCGTTCGACCAAGGCGTTCAATCCGCTCTTGAGCATTTCTCGGCCCAAAGCCGACATGGTATTGACCTGTTCAGGAATCGGGAGTTGAATCTTCCGGTTCATCGCATCGGAGTGGTGGACCAAGCTGGAAGTCAGATCACCAATACTTTCTAAATTCGCATTAATCTTTAGGACGGCAACAATATATCGAAGGTCGGTGGCGACCGGTTGATACAAGGCCAAAATTTTCAGGCACTCTTCTTCAACCCGTACTTCGAGGGAGTCCACCAAGTCGTCTTCGTCTTGAAGTTCGGTGGCTTTACGAACGTTTCGTTGCTGAATGGCCTGAACGCCCTGACGCAAATTTTCTTCGACTTGTCCACCCAATTGAAGAATCAGCTTGTTCAGGTTTTGAATTTCACGATGTAAATGGAGAATGGGCATGGTTGTCTAATATCTTTCACCTGAGGAAAGGAATCAACTTTCTTTTGGTTAGGAAATGATGAGTCCGTTCAGGCCCAATGCATTGAGGGCTTTCAGGGTAGAGCTGCCTACAACCAGCCAATCCCGCTGACGGGTTTTCTCTTCAGGAAATTTTTTAAAGTAGGCCTTCACCGTGCTGCTCGAGGTGAACAGGACCCGTTGAAAATCCAATTCGGGTAATTTTTCATCCGGGGTGCTTGCGTTTTCGTAGTAGACTTGCGCATCCAATTCAATCCCGGTTCCTGTGAAGGCTTTCTTACGTTCTTCGACGGGTGATGCACTGGAGCAGAGGTAGCCATAGACGCCGGGGGTTAAATCCGGATGGGTGGCCAGGGCGGCTGCACCGCCGAATCCTTCGGGGACGGCGTCGGCTTTGAGTCCGTAGCTTGCTAAAGTTTTTGCGGTCAGCGGACCGACCGCGAGAATTTTTTTACCGGCCAAGGCGCGGGTGTCAGCAAATTCCAGTAAGGCTTCCATTACCCATTTCACGGCCGGGGAGGAGGGGAAAATGATGCCCTGCCATTTCGCGAGTCCCGCCTGGAGGATTTGGTTCCGCTCCGGCAGGGGGCGGGGCTGTAGCGCGATCATGGGGAAGTGCAGCAGGGGGCCGTATTCTACAAATTTAGCGGGATCTGTACCGGTAAAAAGGGTGTAGCGAGGTTTGTAACTGCGGGGGCCGACCAGCAGCACGGCCGGGGATTCCAGGGCTTCCAGATCAATTTTTTCGAGGGTACTGTGGATGAGTTTTTCTTGGGGGGTGCCCAAATGAAGTCCGGCGGTTACCGGGGTGTTGATGTCCCATCCCGCTTCTTTGAGCCGCTGCCGGGAGGTGGCGATATCGCGGACGCCCATGTAAATGGCCAGATTACCGTGTTGGGGCGATAGAGCGGCCGGTTCATGATCCATCAGTCCTTTGTGTCCGCTCAGAAAAGTAATACTTCGTCCGTCGTGCCGGTGGGTTAAGCTGCATTGTCCGCGGGCGGCGGTAAGTTGGGCGGCGGAAATGGCGGGAATGACTTCGGTGCGTAATCCCCAGGCATGGCAATAATCCAAAGTTTCTCCGAGGTGTCCCAGGATTCCGGGTTCGCCGCCGTGCAGGCGGACGACCAATTTACCTTTTTCGGATTCGTGGAGGATTCTGCGGTGAATATGGGCCTGGGTGGTGGAGTGGGCATGTCCTTTTTTGCCCACGTATTCTCCGCGTGCTCCCAACAGGCTGAGCACCTCCTGGGGGATCAGTCTGTCATGTAAAATCAGATCGGCGGCCTGGATCAGGTCGCGGGCGAGTCCGCCCAGCATGCGTGCATCGGAGGGGCAGCCGACCATGGCGACCAGTCCGGCATGTTGACGAACATCGATTTTTCGCAGGGCGTCGATAAGATCCCGGCGGCCGGCCTTTACGGTGATGGCCAGCCGGCCCTGTAAAGGGGTGGTTTCGTAATCAAGCCATTCGGTAATGCGGTCCTCCCATCCCAAGCGTTGCAGGGCGCAGCCGGCGATAATGACGGCGTCGTAGTCTCCGGCATCCAATTGATCGAGACGCTGTCCGATGCTTCCCCGAATCGATTTAAAGGTGGTGTGCGGATAAATTTTCCGCATGGCGGCTTCCCGGACGGGGGAGCTGGTGCCGATGATGCCGCCCTGATTGAGATCGATGCCTTTGCGTATGACCAGGGCATCACGGGTGTCCTGTGCGGGCAGCATGGCCGCGATCACCAACCCTTCTGTTAAGGGGTTGGGTAGATCTTTGGCGCTGTGAACCACAATATCCGCTTCTCCAGCCAACTGCTTTTGATCCAGATCCCGACTGAAAAAATCTGTGGGGATGTTTGCATCGGTGAGCGGGGTTTTGAGGTCCCGGTCACCGATGGTGTTCATACTCTCCACCGAAAATTCCTTATTTGGAAGGGCTTTCTGCAGGAAAGGCAGGGCTTCGTCCACCTGCAAACGTGCAAGGTGGCTGCTACGGGAGAGGATGGGGATGGGCGGGGTCTGTTGGGTCATGGTTTAAATGGCGTAATCCGTGAAGTCGGGAATGGGCTGGGCTTTTTCCGGAGATCGGAGCATCCCGGCGGCCACGGTATCATTGCTGGCTTCATCAATAATCACAAATCCACCCACATAACGATTCTTTTTGTAC
Organism: Kiritimatiellaeota bacterium B1221; assembly: GCA_029269125.1. Taxonomy (GTDB): domain Bacteria; phylum Verrucomicrobiota; class Kiritimatiellia; order SS1-B-03-39; family UBA6053; genus UBA6053. Next base: position 2,878 of record JARHXX010000052.1, read on the forward strand.
GCATCGTAGACCAAAGGCGCCATGGATTTGAATTTCACCCGTCCAATGTCGTTGAGTTTGATTTGGGTGGGGTTTTCAATTTCCTCCAGCGTGTGCACATCAATTTGACTTACCAGCTCTTTGAATACGATTTTCGTGGTGCGGGCACCGTGTTTAATCAGGTATTTTTTTCCGAGCTGGAGGCCCTGTTCATGCATCCAGCAGAGGTGGGCATCGTGGTCCTGCGTGGTGTAGGGAAGGTTGTCCAGAGAGGTGAGGGTGTCGCCGCGGCTGATGTCGATATTATGTTCCAGTTCGATCGAAACCGACTGGGGGCAGAAGGCCTCTTCGGCGGGCCCTTCGTGGGTGAGGATCGACTTCACTTTGCTCCGGGCGCCGTTGGGCAACACGCCGATATCATCGCCGACTTTAATGGTGCCGCCGGTGATTTGGCCGGAGAAGCCACGGTAGTCATGATGTTCGTCGGTATGCGGACGGATCACGTATTGCACCGGCATCCGGAAATCTTTGAGGTTCCAGTCAGAGGCAATGTACACATCTTCCAAGTGACTGAGCAAGGTGGGGCCGTGATACCAGGGCATGTTGGTGGATTCGGTGACCACATTGTCGCCTTTGAGCGCGGAGATGGGGATAAAGCTGATGTCGCGGATATCCAGGCGGGGCACAAATTCGTAAAATTCTTCGCGGATTTCGCGGAAGCGTTCTTCGCTGTAGTCGACCAAATCCATCTTGTTGATGCAGACGGTCATGTGGGGAATCCCCAAGAGCGAAGAGATGTAGGCGTGACGTTTGGATTGTTCCACCACGCCGTTCCGGGCGTCGATGAGAACCAGCGCCATATTGGCGGTGGATGCACCGGTGACCATGTTGCGGGTGTATTGGACATGTCCGGGGGTGTCGGCGATAATAAATTTGCGCCGGGGGGTGGCGAAGTAGCGGTAGGCCACATCGATGGTGATGCCCTGTTCACGTTCCGAGCGGAGGCCGTCGGTGAGGTTGGCAAGGTTCACTTCGGAGCCGCCGGCCAAGTCGGCGGAACGTTCGAGGGATTCCCACTGGTCTTCAAAAATAGATTTTGAATCGTGGAGCAGGCGGCCGATGAGGGTACTTTTACCGTCATCCACGGAGCCGGCGGTGGTAAAGCGCATGAGTTGGGTGTTGTCGTTCATTTTATATAGTAATTGGGAAACGGGGAAATTAGGGAATTAGGATACTGGTAAACAGGGGAATTGGGGAATTGGGAAACTGGGGAATTAGGGGAAGTGGATTGAGTTTTTATTTCATTTCCTCATGTCTGAATTCCCCTTTCCGGGGCGGCGGCGCCGACCTAGAAATACCCTTCCCGTTTACGGTCTTCCATGGAGCTTTCGGAAACTTTGTCGTCGGCACGGCCGCCGCGTTCGGTGACCCGGGCGGAGGCGACTTCGGCAAGGATGTCGCTGATTTCGCTGGCATCGGATTCGATACAACCCGTGGTCATAATGTCGCCGATGGTGCGGACCCGCACTTTCAGGGTTTTGACTTCTTCGCCTTCTTTGGGCGGAAGCAGGTCATTCACGGGGAGCCACTGACCCTTGCGGCGGACGACTTCGCGGTCGTGGGCAAAGTAGATATGGGGCAGTTCCAGATTTTCCTGACCGATGTATTCCCATACGTCGGCTTCGGTCCAGTTGGAGATGGGGAAGACGCGCATGTTTTGGCCGGGCTGCACGCGGCCATTGTAGATGTTCCACAATTCCGGACGTTGTTTTTTGGGTTCCCATTGACCGAACTCGTCGCGGAAAGAAAAGAAGCGCTCTTTGGCACGGGCTTTTTCTTCGTCGCGACGGGCGCCGCCGAGGGCGGCGTCAAACTGGAATTCCTCGATGGCGGCCAGCAGGGTGGGGATTTGCAGACGGTTTCGGCTGAGTTCGCCGGGAACCTGGGTGGCAATTCCTTTGGCAAGGGCATCTTCGACGGTGCGCACGATCAGTTTGGCACCGAGTTCTTTGGCCCGGCGGTCACGGAATTCGTTTAACTCGGGGAAATTGTGGCCGGTATCGACGTTGAGAAGGGGGAAGGGAATCTTGCCGGGGCGGAAGGCTTTTTCCGCGATGCGCAGCATCACGATAGAGTCTTTGCCGCCACTGAACATGAGGGTGGGGCGCTCAAATTCGGCCGCAACTTCACGCATAACGTGAATGGCTTCGGTTTCCAGCAATTCCAGGTGGGAGAGTTTATATTGGCTCATGGTGTTTCAAATAAGGGGCTTACAGTTTTGCGGAATCGAGGTGCAGTCCGCACTCACGGCTTTCCAGCACTTTGGTGGGGTCGTAGTAATTGGTTTCGTTGGGCAGGTCATGTTCATCGATGTAGGCCTGCATTTGCTCATCGGTCCAGGAGAGGACCGGGGAAAGTTTGATGACGCCATCCGGGGTTTTGGCCACGATGGGCATGGTTTCACGGTTGGGGTTTTGGACCCGGCGCAGGGCAGTGAGCCACACCGTGGGGTTCAGTTCTGCCATGCCGCGACGGAAGGGTTCCAGTTTCACTTCCTCGGTGAACAGATCGTGTTTTTCCTGATCCTCGAGGGTGGGGATTCCGCCTAAGAGGGTATCGCGATGGGCCGCGGTACGGGCGGGAATGTAGAGTTTCACATTCAGGTTCAGTTTTTTGATGGTTTCTTCCGCGCAGCGGTAGGTCGCCGGGGTATTGTATCCGTGGTCGACCCACAGGACCTCAATATCCGGAATTTGTTGCACGGCCATATGCAAAAGCACGGCTTCGAAAGGGCGGAAGTTGGTGGAAATGATGATGCGTCCACCGGAGATTTCATGTCCCCATTCCAGAATATCTGCAGGAGAGGCGTCCTCAAGGGCGGCATTGGCTTCGTTTATATCAAGTTGTTCGTTCATAAAATTCAGGGGATTAGATAGAGTAGTTTATAATATTATCAGTGCGCAGGGCATCCTGCTCGCTGACCAGGGTTTGAAAATCTTTTTGATCCAGTACTGCTTTCAGGGTGCTGTCGGCTTCCTGCCAAACTTTTAAGAAAACGTCCTGTTTGTTTTCTTCTTCACTGGGAAACCAGGGACCTTCCACCACGCGAACCACTTCCCCAATACTTAATTCCGAGGGGGGAACGCAAAGCCGGTACCCCCCATCTTTTCCGCGAATGGAATCTGTTAGCCCGCTTTGTTTGAGATCACGCAGAATGGCTTCCAAAAAACGTGGGGGAATCTCTTCCGCTTTGGCAATTTGGTGAATGGTGAGAGGGGAACCACCGTGGTTTCTGGCCAGAGCCAGCACCGCACGGAGCGCATATGTACACTTTTTGGATATCATAGTGTACTATCTCTATTGATTTAGTAGGGTTTGTCAAGTGGGTGAAGGAATCTTTTAATTCAATTCCTTTAAAAGCCCTGTTTTATATCGCTTATTCTGCCATTAGAATGATTTCCGCCTCATCCAGTGTGCTCACGACCTCGATTCCTTGTTGCTCCGGATCTGCGAGTTGCTGATAAATCCGGGCCAGACCGAAAAAATATTTGTTCTTCGAGACGATCACTCTGGTGCAGGTGACGGGCCAGGGGTTGATGAGAACCAAGTGTCGGATCAGGGAAACCACGTCTTTACCTACGTAGGCGACGTCATCCAAAAAAATCAACTGTTTCCATGTTTCATCCAAATGATTGGTTTGGAAATGTGCCGTGATGTTTTCGACATGGGACATGAAATCTTTTTCAGTTACCGGTCCGTAGACTTTGGTGTAAACCCATTTTCTTTCCGGCATTAAAGTAAAGGTCGCAGGCATAGGCTTTTCTTCGTTGCGCAGGTTAAAAAGTCCAGCCCAAAGGAAAACGGAAGTTTGCGAGTCAGGACTTCGGACATCAATTGATTTTGGGATTTACGGCTGAAGTGTGGATAAATCCAGTTTTCTGATTTTCCAATCGTTGGTTTCCTGCGTGGAAAATTACATTCCGTCTGCGGGGGGAGAGGTTTTGGATCTGCACTCCGCCAAGTAAGCTTCCGCCTCTTCAAGGCTGCGCATCACCCGCATCCCGTTCTCTCCGGAATAGGCCAATTGCTGATAGACGCGGCCGAGGGCGAAAATAAATTTATGCTCCGTGACCACGACCCGGGCGCATGCCGCGGGCCAGGGGTTCTTTTTTGCTAATGTCCGCACCATGTCCACGGGTTTTTTTTCTTTTAAAACCGCATCTTTATATTGAGTTAATTGCATCCAGCTTTCATCCAGAATGCCATCATCAAAGAGTTTTTTGATGTCGGCGTTATGTTGAAGGACTTCTTCTGCCGTAATGGATCTGGAAATCGTGGTATTGACCAGACGTTTCTCATGGCAAAGTTTATAATCGTAGGGCATAAATCTATGGTCACCTGAAGGTTATAAAAGTCCAGAATAAAACCTTTATTAGTTATTTCAGGGTAGCTGGGAGCTATGGATCTTTAAACGGAAAAAGCCGGGGGATGTCACTGAAGATTCGGGCATGCGAATGCGTATCAGTTGGACCGCATCCTCTTCCTCCGTACCGGTTTCGGTAACGGTTTCTCCGTCTATGGAAACGCTTTGCCAGTCCGGTGCCAGCAAATCAGCGGTCATTTCGAGGGTGAAAGTGATATCGGTGGCCAGCGGATTTTTTCGATAAACATAATCGATGTGGGGGGGCGAATTTTCGAGATAAGGAAGCGCATCTACGGGTACGCTCTCAAGGGGAGGAAGGTCCATGCTGTAGGCTGCGAGGTTGCTGATGCCGTCGGCATTGGCATCTCCGGTGGGGCTTGCGTCCTGGCTTCCCCAGTCATAGGCTTCCGCCCACATGGAGTAGGGGGTGAGTACGGATGTGGTTCTTGCGTCACTGGCGGTATCGTTTTCAGCTTGGAGACGATAATAGACGTCGCCTTCGGGGGCGGAGGTGTCGCTGGTGCTTTCGGTATCGGGATCCAGGGTTGCAATTACGGTCCAGGGACCGTCGGCGGAATCAGCCCGTTCGAGCTGGTAGGCGGTTTCGACGCTGGAGAGGTCCTGCCAGCTGAAATCGATTTGAGTGCTGCTGATACGGGTTGCGGAAAAGGCGTCCGGTGCGAGGGGCTGATAGGCCAGGGCGTGGTTATCCAGAAAGGTGTCGATCTCGTCAGAATGGTGTCCTACCGCACTAAAGCCGGTGGCGGGTGCCGAAGTGATATACCAGGAGATACCGATCAGTCGCAGGTTACCGTTTCCTTCATCCCAAAACAGCGGAGCACCTGAATCGCCACCCTGGGCCATGGTTTCGTATTCCACTTTTCTCTGATCGGTGTTTTGCGTGCAGGAAATCGCGGGGCCATTGGCTTCGGGCGAATCAATGGACTGATCGAGGACCCATCCGCTGACGACATTTTTTCCGATGGCGATATTGAGACTGGTGGGGTAGCTGCCTGCTGACTTTCCAAAATGAAAGACTTCCCGGTTAAAATACGGATAGGGCAGATCGTAGAAGCTCTCGGTGGCGTAACTGTAAATTTGATATCCTTCCGGCACTGGCAGATCCAGGGTGCAGAGATAAAGGTCGGATGTGCCAATCCGCTGATGGACGGAGGTTACGGTCCGGGTGATCTTATTGCCATTGGGATCATTGCTCTGGTAAAAAATGATGCTGTTCCCTGTCGCAGCATGGTAATGTTGGGCGGTGATAAAAATATTTGGAGCCACCAGGGTGGCCCAATGATTGTCATTGCTGATGGCGACGCCGGAAAGATTGAAGTCGCCGGCGATAAAGCTTTCATTATTGGCAAAGCGGTCATTGGCGGCTGCGGTATATCCATCAATCGTCAAAGCATAAAGGCTTCCGGATATGCTGATGAGGAGCCCGCAGGTGTAGAGTGTTAATTTTCGCATTACATTTTGGGTCTGAGCACTCTCCTGTATATTTTTCAAATCTCAACCGGAATTCATAGAGAAGTGTGCCGTCAAATTGCGGATTTATTGTTCACCAACGAATGATTGAAAAAAATATTTTATTGATGTTCAATAAAATTTCATGACCGAATTTTCTACTGTCCCTCTCCCTGTTCTCTCATTTCCAGGAACCATCCCTTTCCCTTCGGAGAAGCGGCCGCTGGGGGGGCGCAATTGCTTGCCGGTGGTTGCCCCCGATGTAGGGGAGGCCACATGTTTACGTTGGCCGGCACCTTTTGTTCCGGCGCAGGAAATGATTTTACGGTTTGTGGCGGCGACCGATGAGCGGGTTCCGCATGGTGTACAGGTAAAAAACGCGACTACGGGCGAGGTCTTCGGTCAGATCGATGTGTGGTATGCCTGCCCGGGGCAGGTGTTTGAATTTGTACTTTCGGCTGAGCAGGCCCGCGCCGCTTTTCGAGAGGGTTTGGCGCTTTCTTTGGCGGAGGGATCCGTGCTCTGGTTGGTGGGCGCGGGTCCCCATACGATTTCTGCTCAATTGCCCCAGTTGGTTGTTGATCCGGGACCTTCAAATCTGGACCGCTTTCTGGAGCTGTTCTGCTCGGCCGCCAGCTTGCAACCCTGCGACTGGATGGAGGTCTGCGTGCTAGATGGACTTCGGGACTGGGCGCGCATGGGACGCAAAGATGCGGAAGACGCGCTGCGACTTCATTTGAATATCGCTTTTAATCCGGAGAAGGGCCGGCGGGAAAATATTCGGGGTGTGCCCTGTGACGAGGCGCCCGGAGGACCCGAGTCGACGGGTCCTTTTGCGTTGCTTGCATTGGAACAACCGGGACATCCTTCGCTTCGATTTGCGGAACAGGGATTTGAACGGGCGCATGTACCGGCGTGGGATGTGATCGCCCACGGGCATTTGGTGACGGAGAGTTGTTACAATATTGCTTATCCGATGATGGCCATGGCGGTGACCCGCGGGGACGCGGATTTAAAGCGAAGGGCGCTGCGTCAACTGCGGATGTGCATGAACGCTTTGGCGGAGCCGGATGATCTGTATCTTCGGTATCACTTGACCACGAAAGAGCGGACTTTTGCGAATTGGAGCCGAGGGGTGGCTTGGTACATGTTGGGATGGATGCGGACCTTGGCGCTGTTAGCTCCGGAAGAGCGTCCGGATGATTTGGTGGAAGAGGCGGGACGGGTGGTCGACTGGGCGGGAGGATATCAACTTCCCGGCGGGTTATGGTCCTGTTTTCTCAAGGAACCCGAAGTGGCACCGGACAGTTCCGGATCGGCGGGTATTGCGGCGGCGGTCGCGTTGGGGATTCGGGAGGGAATGGTGGATAAAAAAGCATTGCCTGTCGCGCAAAAAGCTTACGAAGCATTGATGGCGTGTACCAGTCATGAGGGCTGGTTGCGGGGGACATCTCAAAGCAACAAAAAGGAAACTCATCATATGGATATTCAGCGTCATCCCTTTCGAGTGATCGCCCCTTGGGGCATGGGGATGTTGGCACAATTGGCGGCGCAGCTGGATTTTAAAAACGAGCGTAATTGAAATAAAACTTTGGCCCGTTTTTAAGAAGGTTTGGCGTAAAAAAAACACCCTGGGCAAAGCCTGGGGTGTTTTGATTTTAAGCTGCGAGGTGTTTATTTTCGTAAAGACCCGATTCCGGGCTGATCCAGAAGTCCGCCCCGGGCGGGCATGGTTTTTTCCGCATCGAGGATGCGGCGCAGTTTGCAGTCGGGAGCATCTTTGGCGTCGGAGAGGGGTTTGGTTGCGAGTTCCTCGATACTCCATTTACGCAAAAGACTTTTCACGCCTTCCTGAAACTCCACCATCGCCTGATGAAATCCGCAGGTACGTTTGACCATGGCCGGGTCGGGGAACTCACGGCAATGGTTGCCGATGATGGCGCCTTCACAGGCTTCGACGACTTCGAGTAAGTTGATATCTTTGGGGTCGCGGGCGAGGGAAAATCCGCCACTGGCGCCACGGTGCGATTCGAGTAAATCGGCTTTGGCCAGGGTGCGGAGAATTTTGGAGGTATAACTCTCAGAGGAACCCAGGGTCATGGAAATGGGTTGTGGGGTGATGAGGGTACCTTTGGGCATTCGGGATAAGAGGACCAGACATTGGATCGCAATTTCTGTGGTTTTGGTGAGTAGCATGGGGAGGCTCCAGTTTTAGAAATTAATGACAGCAGGCCCCGCCGGCGGTTGAAAGATCCGGTGGGCTGATGAAGGGAATATTAAGGGAAAGTCCGCGCAGGATAAGAAGCACGGCAACAAGAAAAGTGACGGTGGGAATGATCCGATTTAAAACGGGTTGCAGTTTCGGGGCCCGCAAGGAGAGTCCGCCCAGTGAGAGGGCGAACATGAGGGGCAAAGTGCCTAAGCCAAACAGAAACATGAAAACAGCTCCGCTGATGGCGCCGGTTTGCAGAGAGGCCAGTGCGAGCGCGGCGTAGACCATGCCGCAGGGCAAGAGACCGTTGAGCAACCCAATTTGAAAAAGCCCCACAATGCTTCCGCGTTTAAGAATACGGCCCAGACCCTGCTGGATGGGTTTGTAGAAGAAGCGGATCACCCAGGCGGGCATATGTTTGGCGGAAAGAAAGAGGGAGGCCAGCAGCAGGACCCCAAAGAGGATGGATACCGTGTTCTGTAAATCGTAAAGCTGAATTCTTTTTCCTAAGACGCCGGCAAAGATGCCCATACATGCGTAGGTGACGGCCCGTCCCAGATTATAGACCAATCGCCCTAGGACATGTCGGAATTTTGATGCTTTTTTATTAGCGGGTAAAGCCAATGCCAGCGGGCCGCACATGCCCATGCAGTGCAGGCTGGTGATCGCGCCCAGGGTTAAAGCTTCTCCCATAGAAATCATTGAAATCATGGGATGAATAAATCCTCCTGATGGAAGTAGCTGTGTTTTTCATCTTTCCAGGCGATTTTCGCCTGCCAATGTCCGGGATGAATGGCTTGGGTTGAAAGCACGGAAGGGACGCCGTCCTGCAAAACGATATCGTGTATGTCCAAGCCGGCATCGGAGGGGCGGTAGAGATCCAGTTTTGCTCCTTTCGCAATTTCGGGAAGATAAATAATGAGTCGCTGATTCACTTCATCCATCTCAATGCGTGGCGGATTTTCCAGTTGTTTGGTCCGGGACATCGCGATCTGGTGTGCATCGTGGTCCAAGCCCCGGGCGTAGTAATCTTTGCTGACCAAATCATTATTCATCTTTGTGGTTTTGATGACAAAACCAATGCAGACGATGATCAGAAAGGCGAACCAAAGAAACAGGGCGGGGGGCCAGGGATTCAATTTTAATTTCATGAGCCCCCTCCGGGTGCCAGGAAGTTGGTGGTGTGGGTGTCGACGACTTTTTCATCCACCATGAGTCCCAGTGTGACTCTGGTTTCTTTGCCGCGCAGTTGATCGGGGGCCAAGGTGATTACCACAATGGTGTTGGCTTCTTCCTGGGGGTTCATCTGCATGTGCTGGTCACTGTAGAGAAGTTCACCTTCGACATTGAGCAGTTTCAGACTGCCGTCCATTTTGCGGCCGGTTTTGTTCATGAAGCGTGCTTCGAACATGTTGGTGACCTTGCCGTCGGGCATGACCTGAAAGGTGGTTCCGCGGACACGGAGCATTGTGATTTCAACAGAATCTCTGGCGATTAAGAGTCCGGTTAGCAATACCAGGAGTGCCGCCATCAGGATGGCATACGCTTTCAGGCGGGGGGTAAAGACCCGTTTTTTGGTTTTGCCTTCAATTTGATTCATGGAAGCAAACCGGATGAGGCCCGGGTTCCGTTTCATTTTGTGCATCACGGAATTACAGGCGTCGATGCAGTTGGTGCAATTGACGCATTCCATCTGGGTCCCGTTGCGGATATCAATGCCGGTGGGGCAGACGGTGACGCAGAGGTTACAGTCGACGCAGTCGCCTTTGCCGATGGAGAGGCGTTCTTCCCAGCTTTCACCTTTCAGTTTCCGTGCGCGTTTTTCTCCACGCACATGATCGTAGGCCACGACCATGGTGTTTTCATCGAGGAGCACGGATTGAAAGCGTCCGTAGGGGCAAACGAAGGTACAGGCTTGTTCACGAAAGCGGGCGAAGATGCTGTAGAACAGTCCGGTAAACAGTAACAGGGCGAAAAATCCGCCGGTATGTTTGGTGGGAGATTCACTGATGAGATCCAGCAGGGCCTCACCGCCGATAATGTAACCGAGGAGCAGATTCGCGACCACAAAGGAAAGTCCGAAGAAGATACCGTGTTTGATCGCTTTTTTGGTGATTTTGTCCTGTGTCCAGGGAGCCTCATTAAGCTTTTTCTGTTCCCGGGCGTCACCTTCGATGGCGTATTCAATTTTACGAAACACCATTTCCATGAGTACGGTTTGCGGGCATAGCCATCCGCACCAGATCCGTCCCCAGGCGGCGGTGAAGAAGGCAATCATCACAAAGCCGGTGATCATGGCCAGCGCGAACAGATAAAAGTCCTGGGGCCAGAACATGATGCCAAAGATGGAAAATTTCCCTTCGCCAATGTTCATCATCAATAGCGGGTTTCCGGCAATTTTAATAAACGGACCGGTAACCAGGATGACCAACAATATCCAGGAGACCCACGTCCGCAATTTAAAGAAATCCGGTGCGTCCGGAGAACTGTTTTTACCCGTTGGGGGTTTGCGTGGGTACATCCACACGCGTTTACCGGCCGCATCAACGGTCGGGATGGAGTCTCGGAAGCTTTCGGGTTGGTCGCTCATGATGGGGGGGCTGGAAAGGATCGGTCTGATCGGACGGATCTGACAGATCAAAGATTATAGGTGGGGGAATCACTTCCTTCGATCAGATCCCCTTCCGGCGCCCTTACGGGTTCGGGGGGATTGCTGCCACGGATACTGTAGAGATAGCTGGCGACGGCGTGGCGTTGGCGTAAGGAGAGACTGGATTCCCAGGCCTGCATGCCTTTTTCCAATTTACCTTTGGCGATGATGTGCATGGTGTCCGCAAATTCAGAGCCGTTTAACCAGTAGGCGTCAGTGAGGTTGGGGCCGATCAGCCCCCGGGCGGTGCTGTGGTGGCAACTGGCGCAGTTGGCCTGATAGATATCGCTTCCTTCGGAGAGGACTTCTCCGAGGGTGGAAGGGGAGCCCAGGTCCATGCTGGCGAGGAGATCGGATTGGCGGGCGGCCTGAGCGGCTTCGGCCCGGGATTTGTTATCCGCATATTTGCCTTCCTGTCCCTGGCCGAATCCCAGCACATGGAACCACAGCATATAGACTACGGCAAATACCATACTCAGTTGAAACAGAATCACCCACCAACGGGGCAATTGGTTATCGAGTTCTTTAATGCCATCGTGTTCGGAAACGACGGTTTCGTCATATTCAGCCATGGTGTACTTCTCCTGATACAGTAGGGGATTGAGAGCCGTCTTCGAGCGGCAGGGCTGCCATATGGGCGGTGTGCCCTTTGCGGATGCGTAAGACCCACACCAGCATGCCGCTGAAGATTAGGAAGAAAACGACGAGGATGGTCATGGTGACCACGGGATAATATCCGTTTTCCGCAAAGGCGCGCAGCACATCTTTATACATTACAGTTCCTCCTCGAAAGGTACGTCTTTGGTGGCATCCACCCCGAGGCGTTGCAGATAGGCAATCAACGCGATGATCTCACGGTCGGCTTGGATTTCTTCCGCCCGGTCTGGCATTTTAACCCGTAATTCCGCGGCAATTTCCTCTGCCTGCTGATCGAGTAGGGAAAGGACCACTTCCGGCGTGTAATCGACCATGGGATACGGCACGCCGAGATCTTTCATGACTTTGATTTTTTTCCAGGTGTCTTTGGTCTTCAGCTTGTTGCGGAGCAGCCAGGGGTAATCCGGCATGATGGATCCGGGAGAGGTGGACTGCGGACGTTCCATGTGCAGGTAATGCCAGTCATGGCTGCGGCCAATCACGCCTTCGCGGGCGAGGTCGGGCCCGGTCCGCTTGGATCCCCAAAGGAAGGGATGATCGTACACGAATTCGCCGGCTTTGCTGTAGTCGCCGTAACGGGCGGTTTCTGAACGGAAGGGGCGCACCATTTGGGAGTGACATTGCACACATCCTTCGCGGATGTAGAGGTCGCGACCTTCCAATTCCAAGGGGGAATAGGGGGTGACGGACACCATGGTGGGCACATTGGATTTAATCAGATACAGCGGAACCAGTTCGACCAGTCCGCCAATCAGAATGGCGACAATACTCAACACGGTGAACAGGAAGGGCAGGCGTTCCAGTTTGCGATGTTTGTAAGCGTGGGCTTCGTATTCCGCGGTGGGCATGGGCTGATCGCGCAGGGCCGGGGCGGAGGCTTCGGTTTCGGCTTCGAAATCGCCTTTTTGAATGGTTTTCCAAAGGTTGATGGCCATAAAGATGGTGCTGCCAAGGAAGAGGGTTCCGCCGATCGCGCGCATGGCGTAGAAGGGAATCAGGTTGGTGACCGTGCTCAGGAAGTTCGGGTAGGCCAGAACACCTTCGTCGGTGAACTGTTTCCACATCAGGCTTTGGGTAACCCCGGCCCAGTAGAGGGGCACCACGTAGATGAGGATGCCGATGAGGCCGATCCAGAAATGGATGTTGGCCCATTTTTTACTGTAGAGTTCGGTGCGGTAGAGCTGGGGGATCAGCCAGTAGAGGATGCCGAAGGTCATAAAACCATTCCAGCCGAGGGCGCCCACGTGCACGTGGGCAATGGTCCAGTCCGTGTAGTGGGAAAGGGCATTGACGGATTTGATGGAGAGTAAGGGGCCTTCGAGGGTGGCCATACCGTAGGCGGTGATGCCTACCACCAAAAATTTCAGTACGGGTTCTTCACGGACTTTATCCCAGGCGCCACGGAGGGTGAGCAATCCGTTGAGCATTCCCCCCCAGCTGGGGGCGATGAGCATCAGGGAAAAGACCATACCCAGACTTTGGGCCCAATCGGGGAGGGCGGTGAAGAGCAAGTGATGGGGGCCGGCCCAGATGTAGATAAAAATGAGGGCCCAGAAGTGAATGATGGAAAGACGGTAACTGAAAACCGGGCGGTTGGCCGCTTTGGGCAGGTAATAGTACATCAGTCCCAGATAGGGGGTGGTCAGGAAGAAGGCCACCGCATTGTGACCGTACCACCATTGAACCAGTGCATCCTGTACCCCGGCATAAACCGAGTAGCTTTTCATCAGGGTGACGGGTGCTTCCATGGAGTTAAAGATATGCAAAACGGCCACCGTAACGATGGTGGCGATGTAGAACCACAGCGCCACATACATATGGCGTTCGCGCCGGCGCCAGATGGTGCCGAAAAAGTTGATCGCAAACACGACCCACACCAAAGTGATGAGAATATCAATGGGCCATTCCAGTTCGGCGTATTCTTTGGTGGTGGTTTTTCCGGCAGGCAGGGAAATGGCGGCCAGGACAATGATGAACTGCCAGCCCCAAAAGTGGATTCTGCTTAGCACATCGTTAAACATGCGGGCTTTACACAGCCGCTGGGTGGAATGGTATACCCCCATAAAGATGGCATTTCCGACAAAGGCGAAGATTACCGCGTTGGTATGGAGGGGCCGCAAGCGTCCGAAACTCAGGTATGGTCCCAGATTCAGGGTGGGGATGACCAGTTGCAGGGCGATAATGACGCCGACCAGCATGCCCACGACCCCCCAAATCACGGAGGCGAAGGCAAAATCGCGTACAATACGGTTGTCGTAGCGGAAGGTTTCCACTTGGCTCATAACAGGGTTTCCTTTTCAGAGGGTTCGGGCACGTTTTTGGCGTGCGGGGAAGTTTCGTCGTCGTGTAACATGCGGAGGGCCGGAGTTACAGGGTCATCAAATTGTCCTTTATGTACAGACCATAAAAACGCAGCTAAAAAGCAAATTGCAAGCGAAAGACTTGCGCCAATTAAAATCAAAATGGCGCTCATACGCCACCTTCCTTGTTTGTGCACAAACAGGCGGGATTTGTAAAATGGGGTATAAAGGCTGTCACAGCTATAGATTTTTACAATAAAGGATAAGAGATATCCGATATAACAATTCCTCCCCCCTCACGTCAAGCCTTGGAAGAGAAGTCGGGGAAATATTTTTTCCTGTTCAGCTTTCCATTCACTTTCCCGTAGGATGTTTAGGACCTGTTGAATGATTGAACATTACTAAAAAGTAGAAACGTTACGTCCCCATCCCTCCCCGGGGGAAACCTCTGGACTCCTGGTGAACTTTGTTTAAGCACAGAAGGTGTGGCACCATAAATCCCTCTGTTAGAATTATATAGGGCCACACATATTGTGCTGATAAAATGGGGTGGGAAATTCAGGGGGGCTACCTGTGGCTGGTATAGGGTCACGCCTTTGGCGTTATATTCGCAATCAAATGCCCATTACTTAGGTTGTCCTGAAGGGCTTGTTTTCTGCCGGCATGGTTTAAGTGAAAGGTCAGGAGGAACCCGGGTTCTCCCCGGCCTGAGGAGAGCAGAGGCTTTTTGTGGAACGGAAGTTGGTTCAGGGGTTTGTGGGAACCCGGGTTCCGCGTAGCCTTGGCCTGAAGGCCTCGGCAGGCACTCCGTAAACGGAGGACTCGGAAGTTAATGATTTAGAGGTTTACAATCCGGTTAATTTACCCACGAGGCGGGTGCCGAGCACGGAGATGAGAAGTACAGTCACTGAGCTGAGGGGCATGAGGATGGCTGCGATGAGCGGCGAAAGGTTTCCGCTGGCAGCGATGCTGATGCCTACCACGTTATAAAGGAGCGAAATGGCGAAGCTTACCATGACCACCCGGGTGGTGAGGTGTGAAAATCGGAGGAATTGGGGGAGTAGGTACAGGTTTTCAGCTTTGAGGATGGCGTCGCAGGCGGGGCTGAAAGCCTGAATGTCCTCAGTGACCGCGATACCGACATCGGAATGCCGCAGGGCGCCGGCGTCGTTGAGTCCGTCGCCGAGCATCATCACGGGCTTGCCGTCTGCCCGTAATTGATCAATGGCTTCGAGTTTATCAGCCGGGGAAAGTTCGGGACGCGCGTCCGCGCAGCCGGGGAACCATTCGTGCAGACGCTCCAGCCCGGCGGCCCGGTCGCCGGTGAGAACGGAAAGGTCATAGCGGCGGTTGAGGGCGGGCATGGAGGCGGCCATGCCTTCGCGGGGCGCATCTTCGAACACAAATCCGCCGCGCACATCTTCATCCATGGCCAGCCAGGTTTGCACATTTTCGACAGGGGAAGGCGGATTGAGCCCGCACTCCCGGAGCCAGCTGGCGGACCCGAGGCGTATGTGATGTCCCTGACTCCAGCCCTCGATGCCTTTGCCGGGAATTTCGTTCATTTTTTCGGGAGTCAGCTCGTTCGCGGTTAAATGAGAGGCAATGGCGCGGCTGAGCGGATGGGTGGAGCCTGCGGCCAATCCGCGCACGGCGGATGCGAGGTCGTGATCGAGGGCTTTCCCTTGCCAGCGGACCGTGCCCAGTCCACCGTGGGTGAGGGTGCCGGTTTTGTCAAAGGCGAGGTGACGTACCCGGGCCATACCTTCGACCACAAAGCCGTTTTTGAGAAAAAGACCGTAGGGGCGCAACACCCGCAGGGCGGTACCAAAAGCAAAAGGTGCGGACAAGGCGAGGGCGCAGGGACAGGCGACAATGAGCACGGCTGAAAGGGTGCGCATGGCTTGTGAAGCATCGCGAATCATCCAGTATCCGGCAGTGATGAGGGCAATCGCGAGCACCGCCCAAGTGAAAACCTGGCTGACACTTCGGGTCATCTGGTCGAAACGCTGTTCGTTTTCTTTGCGGAAACTTTGGTGGTTCCAGAGGGAAGTGAGATAGCTGTGGCTGACCTCTTTGATCACATCCACTTCTATGGGGGAGCCATGATGGCGTCCGCCGGCGTAGAGGGTTTCACCGGTGAGGCGCTCTTCCGGGTTGGATTCTCCGGTGACAAAGCTGTAATCCACCAGGGCGGGGCCTTGGATGAGGATGGCGTCGGCGGGGATGAGTTCCCCGTTGCGGATGCAGATACGGTCGCCGGGAACCAATCGATCAAGCGAGGTGGTGTGCCGGGTGCCGTCGGGATTGACCCGCAGGGCGGCCAACGGAAAATAACTGGTGTAATCACGATCAAAAGAGAGGGCATCGAAACTGCGGCGTTGAAAAGACTTTCCGATGAGCAGGAAAAACACCAATCCGGCCAGCGAGTCGAGGTAGCCATCGCCCCAGCCAAGGATGATATCCAGGCTGCTTTGCACAAACAGGGCGATGATACCCAGGGCAATGGGGACATCGATACTCATCTCCTTGTGGCGAAGCCCCAGCCAGGCGGATCGAAAATAGTCCTGGGCGCTGAACAGCATCACCGGGATGGAGAGCACCAGGCTGATGCCGCCGAAAACGGGCTGCATCCAGGGGGGTTCGTCCATGTGTAATCCCAAGTAATTGGGAAAAGAGAGGAGCATGATATTGCCGAATGCGAAGCCGGCGACGCCCATTTGCATCCAGGATCTGCGGGTGGCGTGGTCGACCGATTTCTTTTGAATATTCTGCAAACGGAATTCGGGGGGGTAGCCTAAGCGTGCGAGCAGGGAGGCAATTTCCACCAAACCGGTTTTTTCTTCGGTAAAGGGAACGGTAAGGGTTTTGCGGGTGAAGTTGACTTCGGGTTTTCCTATGCCGTCATTGAGTTTATACAGGCGTTCGAGCAACCACACGCAGGCGACACAATGGATTTGCGGCAGATGAAAGCTGACCCGGGTGGTATGGCCGTCGGTGAAGTCGATGAGTTTCCGTTTTACTTCGGGATCGGCAAGGAAATCGTACATGCCGGCTTCGGCTTCCTGATCGGCCCGCACGCCCGCATTTTTGTCC
Source organism: Kiritimatiellaeota bacterium B1221 (assembly GCA_029269125.1). Lineage (GTDB taxonomy): Bacteria > Verrucomicrobiota > Kiritimatiellia > SS1-B-03-39 > UBA6053 > UBA6053. Next base: position 19,665 of record JARHXX010000052.1, read on the forward strand.
AGTTCGTAAAAGCGGTCCAGATTGTTGTCCGCGAGGATGGCATAGACCATGGCACAGCCCCGGCAACAAAAAGGTTTTTCGTTTTCAGTGACCCCGGTGGTGCCGCAGAGGGTGTTGCAATGGACGCAGGGGGTGTCAGCGGGGGGAGGCGCTTCTTGGGTTCGGGAAGGTGTGGTCATCGGTCTTTGGACATAGCGCCTGGGTGTTTAAGGTCAAGAAAGGGTGGTTGATTATGTTTGCCGATCGAATGGGAGTTGGGGGGTTGTGACCCCGGGACGGGGTCGGTCCGGAGGGCCCGCGTCCCGCGGTTTGATGGGATGGGAAATTGTGACCCCGGGACGGGGTCGGTCCGGAGGGCCCTCGGTCCGGGAGATTTTACGCGATTTCATATATAGTACCGGCTAAGGCTTGCACAAAATTTTTGATTTCCCCACCATGAGAGGATGCATAAAAAGAATCCACCCTCTGACGTCGCCGACCGACAGATCCCGTTGTGGACCCTGTTGGAGCCTTTAAAAAAGCCGCTGAAGAATCAATGGAAGTTGGCGGCACTCACCATTTTGGCGGGCTGGGGGAAGTTTATTTTGCCCATGGGGGTTCCGCTGATTACGGGGCATTTAATTGATGATGTGTTATTGCAACCCGCCAGTGCCGCCACCCGCATGGATCTGATTCGTTTGGGGGGGATCTCACTGGTGTTGCTGTTTTTTCTGGGAATATCGGCGTATTATCGATCCCGCTTGGCGCAGGAGTTGGCCAGTAACCTTCAACACAATTTGCGCCGGCGGATGTTTCACCACATTCAACGCCTCAGCATGCGGTTTTTTAACCGCCATCACGCCGGCAGCTTGGGGTCGCGGGTGAGCTCTGACATCACCTATGCGGGGGTGGTGGTAGACAAGGGGCTGATCCAATTGTCACTGGACGGATTGAGTTTGCTCACCTTGGGCGGCGTGATGTTATACATCAATCCCTGGCTCGCCTTGTTGTGTTTTGTGTTTCTGAGCGGAAATGCCTGGGTGGTCCGCCATTACAGTCCGGGGATACGATTGGGACGAAAAAATATTCAGGAGCAGCAGTCCTCGGTTACGGGGAGGGCTGCGGAATATTTTTCCGCGATCACGGTGGTGAAAGCGTTTGCGGGCGAACAGCAGAGCGGGCGTGCTTTCACCTCCTCATCCGAACAGGTGCGGGATTTGCAGGTGGCGAACTCGAAGTTGCAGGGGGCCTTTCAAAGTTTGAGCAATACCTTGGTGATCGCCTGTCAGATTACGGTGGCATTGGTGGGGAGTTACATGATTCTTTTTCATCCCGGTTCTCTTAGTAAAGGGGATCTGGTCGGGTTCCTGTTGTTCGTAGGGTTGATCAACGGATCCGTACAGCGTCTGACCGATTCGCTGATTCAGATTCAGGATGGCTTTGCGGCCCTGGAGCGCATTCATGATATTCTGGCCATCCATCCGTCGCCGGCGGATAAAGAGGATGCGCTCACCCCCGAGTTGTCTGGTGCACTCCGCTTCGAAGCGGTGAAATTCGGCTATCAGAAGAAGCAGGTGTTGTTTGACCTCAGTTTTAATTTGGAGGCGGGGAAGACCTATGCCTTGGTCGGTCCTTCGGGAAGTGGGAAAAGTACATTGACCCAATTGATGTTGCGCTTTTATGATCCCTGGGAGGGACGGATTCTGCTGGATGAAACGCCGCTGACAGATATTTCACAAAGTCACTACCGACATCAGGTGGCGGTGGTGTTGCAGGACCCGATAATTTTTTCAACTTCAGTGCGGGAGAATATCGGGTTTGCGGTGGATGATGCGACCGATGGGGATGTTGAAAAAGCGGCGCGGGCGGCCCAGGCGCATGAATTTATTTTGGAGATGCCCAATGGCTATGACAGTCGATTGGGAGAGCGCGGGGTGGCCCTTTCCGGCGGACAACGTCAGCGGATTGCGATCGCGCGGGCATTGATGCGGGATCCGCGGATTTTAATTCTGGACGAAGCGACCTCGGCCTTGGATTCGCTGACCGAACGGAACATTCAGGCGGTGGTGGATGAATTGCGGGGGACGCGGACGGTGGTGATTATTGCGCATCGATTGTCGACGGTCAAAAATGTGGATGAAATTTTGGTGATGGAGCGTGGACGTTTAACCGAGCGCGGGGATTATCAGACGTTGAAAGAAAAAGGCGGATTGTTTGCCGAGTTGCTGGAACAGCAGAAGATGGAGAATCGCGAAGAAGAGGAGGAGTAGAGGTGAATGCCGCCCCGATGGGGCTCGGGGATGTTTGTCGATCATGACCCGGCCCTGGCGGACCGGGCTGTGGAATGCCGCCCGTGCCGGGCTGAGGAGATGTAGGGTGGGAGTGGAGATGTTGCGCGTTCGGTGCTGGGGGGTGAGGAATCGATAGGGGTGAATCGATTGAATAGAGTTGGTTTAACATCAATTGCGATAGCGATTGCGATTGAGTTGGTGAATTCAGCCCCCGAAGGGTGGCGGCATTCCATAGGCCCGTCCGTCAGGGCGGGTAAAGGAGGTCATAAAAAGAGAGAGCCCCATCGGGGCGGCATTCGCCACTACCTTCCCTCAATCCCACACATACCGTTCATCGTATGGAATATCGTACTTTTTTAAAAACCGACGGTATTCATCCTGAAAGCTTTCGGTGTGATGATGTGATTTTTGATTTTGAATGTAATGCACCAATGCATCGACATGAGTGGGTGAAATTGAAAAGGCTCCATATCCGGCCTGCCATGAGAAAAGCGGATGGTTCGCGTTTTTGATTTTCTCTTTCATCCAGCGGGAAGAATTCGATTTGAGTACACTCACCCATTTTGCAATGGTGAGTGTTCGGGGAAATCGGGCGAGCAGGTGAATGTGATCCGCGACACTTCCGACTTGTAAAGTGGGCGCGTCCGCCTGGGTGGAGAGGTTTTGCAGATAGGCGTGGAGGGGTTCCAGATGTTGATCTGAAATGAAGGGGTGGCGGTTTTTGGTGCTGAAGACCAAGTGAACGTAGAGCTGGCAGAGGGATTGAGGCATAACATCCATTATGTATACGTATGTATTTGAATGCAAGCGGGGAAGTATGAAAATTTAGGTAGAGGTGAATGCCGCCCCGATGGGGCTCGGGGATGTTTGTCGATCATGACCCGGCCCTGGCGGACCGGGCTTTGGAATGCCGCCCGTACCGGGCTGGGGAAGGGGTAGAGGTGAATGCCGCCCTGATGGGGCTCGGGGATTTTGGTTGTTCATTACCCGGCCCTGGCGGACCGGGCTTTGGAATGCCGCCCGTACCGGGCTGGGGAAGGGGTAGAGGTGAATGCCGCCCCGATGGGGCTCGGGGATG
>JARHXX010000053.1 GCA_029269125.1 Kiritimatiellaeota bacterium B1221
TGAGTCCCGCTTGCGGGGCGAGCGGATATCCAAAAATCCAAGGCCCCAACCGTCCCCCAACCACGTGAGTCCCGCTTGCGGGGCGAGCGGGTATCACAAATACTAACCTGTCCTCCGGAAATGCCGGGGCACAATCGTTTAAATATCCCTAACCGTCTTCAGAATATTCCGGGCTTGTTCGAGCACCAGCTCTCCCCGATTGGGTTCTTGACTCTCAGGATTGTGCCAGGCCTGCTGATACGCTTTGAGAGACTGAGGCAACCTTTCCAGAATCGCATGAAGCTCTTTGACTTCTTTGCGGAATGTTTCCGGTTTCATGCTGATCCGGTTTCCGGTTTGGGCCGCTTTCACCGCCAAACGCTCTTCCGCAAAAATCGGATGTGCGGGTGAAATCTGGCAATTGTAGGCCCGCACTTTTTCCAGTCGGGTCATATACCCTTTTAAGTTTCGGGCCAAAGCCTGCGTGGCGGCCGGCGCTTCTTCCACCGTCAGTTCAAACCCTTTTTCCAAATCCACTTTTCCGCAATCAATTTTCAGGGCCGCCTGATCGCCATCATAGGACCATTTCCCTTCGGAAACGGAAACCGGGGGCGCAAATCCTTCAAGAATCAACGACAAATTCCGCTTGGATTTAAAGCCTTGGTAAAATCCTTTCACCGGTTCTATCCGAATCTCTCGGCGGTTTCCGGTCTTTTCATGGGAAAGCAGAATTTCCAGACTTTCCCCATTTTGCCAGGCCTGACTTTCCCCGTCATCCTCATACAACGCCGCGGACCCGGATTTACCGGGGAAAATGCGGAAGCGGATTTGAGGATAGGCGCCGGACTTCAACCGGGTGGTGGCGGGCTGTTCAGGAATCACCGTACCGGGACGCACAAATACCGGCACTTCCTCCAGGGAATAACGGCGTTTATGCACACAGCCTCCTTCCAACAAAGATCCGGTCGCGGTATCGATCCACTTGCCTTTGGGCAACCAAACGCGGACCTCCGCGGTTTCGCTTTTTTCATCCATGGGCTGCACCACCGGCGCCACCAACATGTCATCGCCAAACATATATTGGTCTTTGTATTTATAGGCATCCGCTTCTTTGGGCCATTCATAATACATGGGACGAATCAGGGAAATCCCACTCTCCACCCCCCGGCGCATGGTGCCATAAATATATGGAACCATTTCATAGCGCCGCTCCAACAAACGCATCATCACCGACCGGGCCGGATCCGGAAAATGAAAAATCCGCCGTTCACAATCCGGCGCCTTGGAAGTATGGGTACGGAGTATCGGAGAGAAAATTCCAAACTGAATCCAGCGAGTGTACAGCTCCGGGGTCAGGGTTCCCAACATGTGTCCACCAATATCGTGGCTCCAGGTCCCATACAGCACATTGGAGGCCGTCGCCGTGAACCAGGGCTGATACGCCAGTGATTTCCAGGTCACAATGGTGTCCCCGGAAAATCCGACCGGCATCCGTCCAGCCCCCACCCCGCCAAAACGGCTGAAGTTGAGCGCACGTTTTTCCGGCTGGTTGGAACGCTGATCCTGCCAATGCAGTTCATTGATCCAGGGCAGCGTATTTAAGTTCGGGAGGTTTGCCCCCTGGTTGCCCTGTTGCCAGTCCATCCACCAAAAATCGACCCCCATTTTTTCCAGAGGGTGATGTAAACATTTAAAGTAGGCCCGCATGTAGTTGGGATCACAGATATCCAGCGGAATCCGTTTGGCCCCTTCCACTTCCCGCCCGAGGAGTCGATAAAGTTTATGATGCTGTTCGGGCAAATCTTCCAAATCAGAGGGGTTGAGCCCCATTTCTTTCATCATCGCGGGAAAGGCATCTTCAAAATCCAACACCCCTTCCGCCGGATGCAGATTCAAGGTGATCTTAATCCCCTTCTTCCTGAGCCATTTCAACAAGCCCTGCGGATCGGGGAAAAAGTCGGGATCCCACGAGTAACCCGTCCAACCCATCTTGTGCCAGTCCATATCGATCACCAACACGTCGAGCGGGAGGTTCATCCGATCGAAATCCTCCACCAGCTGCTTCAATTCTTTATCGGTGTAGGCCCAATAGCGACTGTACCAATAGCCCAGCGCATACCGGGGCAGCAGTGTTTGTTTTCCGAAAATCAGCGAGGCATCCCGCAAAGCATCTTTGTATGCGAGACCGTAGCCCAGGAAATAAAAATCCTGACGGATACCGGGCTCCCGTTCCCTCACCCAGGGTTGCCATTCGCAGAGCGAAGGATCGAGCACCACCGATTGACTTTCATCCACCAGCGCCCAGCCGCTTCGGGAAATCAAGCCATCCTCGATCGGCAAATCCATCATCTCACCCTGCCACACCGCCTTGCCACCGTAATGCTCCTCTAAAACGGGAAGGTCCGGATTCATTTCCTTTTTATCCACCAAAGTTTTGCGAACTCCACCGTCATACTCATCCAAAGTTTTGGCAGTGCCTTTCAGATTCAGTTTATCTTTTTTCCCCGGCCACCACTTGCTGGTTTTTCCATCGTGTTTAAACACAATGCTCAGATTCTTTTTCGAAAATTTCTTTCCATCCCGGTGATAGCTCAACGTCAGATAACGGGTCTTTAAAGTGAGCTTGTCCCCTTTTTCCACTTTGGTAAATGAAACAAAGTCGGTACTGCGGTTACAAACACTGAGGGTCCCCAAATCTTCAAAAACACCGTCCTCCGCATATTCCAAACGGATCAGCCGATCGGTGAGCAGCGTAAAGCGGGCGGGTCCGCTGATGACAATGTTTGCAGGGTTGGCGGGACAGGGAGATGACATAGAGATTCCTTCAGTTTAAGTTGCATGTTCTATATAAGGATCTCTTTAAGCGGGTCAAGCGAAGGCGCAAAGATCCTGTTGATTTTTGGGTACGGCGCGCCTCTTTTACCAAAGCCATTCAACATCATATTGTTGAATTTGGGCAGGATGATTTTTTGGCAAAATAATTGCTCCGAAACATTGGGCAAGATGATTTAAGGCAAGACGATTGCATTGAAACAAAGGGCAAAATATTGGCTTTGATTCGTAAAAAAATCATCCTGCCCAAAATCATCCTGCCCTAAATCATCCCACCCAAAAATCATCCTGCCCAAAAATCATCCCACCCAAAAATCATCCTGCCCTAAATCATCCTGCCCTAAATCATCCCACCCAAAAATCATCCTGCCCTAAATCATCCTGCCCAAAAATCATCCCACCCAAAAATCATCCCACCCAAAATTATCCAGCCCAAAATCATCCCACCCAAAAATCATCCTGCCACAGTTCCATCACAAACAAGTTTGCATGAAACCCCTGGGCATGTCATTTAACCCGCATGAATTTAGAAGAAAAAACGCGAAACAAACAGACCCTTCTCGACGGTATCGTATTCGATGTCGAACGCATCGATGTGGAACTCGCTGACGGCACCCACTCCAAACGCGATATCGTCCGCCACATCGGCGGGGTCGGCGTGCTGGCCCGCACGGCTGACGGCGAGTTCCTGCTGGTCAAACAATACCGCAAAGCGGTGGAAAGCCTCTCGCTGGAAATTGTGGCCGGCATGCGGGAACTCGGCGAAGATCCCCAAGTCACCGGCGAACGCGAACTGCTCGAAGAAACCGGGTCCCAAGCCAAATCCATCCACTATTTAGGACGCTACCTCCCCTCCCCGGGCTACACCGACGAAGTGGACGAACTCTATTTCGCCGAACTCGAGGCGGGCGCAACCGATTTGAAACTGGATTCAGATGAACGCCTGGTAGTGGAAAGCTTCAGCTATGAAGAAATGAACCGCATGTTCCGCGAAAATAAAATTATCGATGGGAAGTCGATTGCCGCCTGGTTCTTTGCTAAGGACAAGGGATACATATGAACACAATCGATTTTGCATCCGAATTAAATGAAGAACAACTGGCCGCCGTGCAAGCGGGTGACGGTCCGGTTTTGATTATCGCCGCCGCCGGCACCGGGAAAACCCGCACCCTGATCTACCGGGTGGCTTATCTGGTCGAAAAAGGGGTCCGCGGAGAAAATATTCTTCTCCTCACCTTCACCAACAAGGCCGCGGCCGAAATGATGGAGCGCGCCCGGGACCGCGTCGGACCCGAACCTCTGCAGGGCATGTGGGGCGGCACCTTCCACTCCATCGCCAACCGGATTCTGCGTCTGCATGCCGATAAAATGGGCTATCGCACCGACTACACCATCATCGATTCCGATGACCAAAAATCGTTGATGAAAAATATTTACGATGAACTCGGCCACAAAGGTGACAAAGAATTCCCCAAACCTCAGGTGCTGCTGAGCCTGTTTTCTCTGGCGTTAAACAAAGATGGCGAACTTCAGGAAATGATCGTAGACCGCTTTGCAGATCAAGGGGTCGACATCGAAGCCATCCTCAAAATCCAGGAACGCTACGCCGCACGTAAAAAAGAACTCAACGCCCTCGATTTCGATGACCTGCTGGTGCAGGCCGTCCGCATGCTGGAGGAAAACGAGGGTCCACGGGAATACTATCAACAAAAATTCCGTTACGTGATGGTCGACGAATATCAGGACACCAACCCGGTGCAGTCCCGCTTTGTGGACCTGCTTTCCGGCGGTTCAAATAACCTCCTGGTGGTCGGGGACGACTTTCAGAGCATCTACGGTTGGCGGGGCGCTGATTACCGCAACATTCTCGATTTCCCTGAAAAATTTCCCGATGCCCAGGTGTTTAAGCTGGTGACCAACTACCGCTCTGTCCCCGGCGTTTTGCGGGTCGCCAACAAATGCATCGCCGGCAATCCCGAACAGTTCCAAAAAGAACTGCGTGCCGTCCGCCCCGAAGGCGTGCGTCCCATCGTGGCCAAACTCAACGATGGACGTCATCAGTCGCAATACATGGTTAATCAATTCCGGATGATGCAGCGGGCAGGCTATCAATGGAAAGACATGTGCGTCCTCTACCGCGCACATTATCACGCCATGGAGCTGCAGCTGGAACTCAACCGCGAAGGCATCCCCTATTCCATCACCTCCGGAGTCCGCTTTTTCGAACAGGCCCACATCAAAGATGTCCTTTGCCTGCTCCGCCTCGCCCAAAATCCCCGCGACGAACTGGCCTTTGTCCGCTTGCTGAGCCTGCTTCCCGGGGTGGCCGAAAAGGGAGCACGCAATGTGTGGAAAAAAATCAGCCGGAAATTTAATCCCCTGGCTTCCGAAGATCGGAAGTTACTCAAAACGGTCGTTCCGAAGCGCGGACAGGCCGCCTGGGAACCGGTCCACGAAGCTTTGGAGCAAATGGAGGCGGAAGATCTCACCCGCAACCCCGGGGAAATGGTTTTTCTGTTTTTGGAATCTTTTTACGAGGCCTACGCCAACAACCAGTTCGACAACGCCAAGCAGCGCATGGAAGACATACACGGCATGGCGGAGGATTGCGGCAACTATGCCAACCTCGAAGATTTCATGAACGAGCTGGCGCTGCAAACCAACCTCGATGAGCAGGCCACCGCCGATGGCGAATCCGCCAATGCCATCCGCCTCTGCACCATCCATCAGTCCAAAGGACTCGAATTTCCGGTGGTGGCGGTGCTGTGGTGCGCCGACGGGATGTTCCCCTCCACCCGCTCCATGGAAGATGGCGACGGCGGCGGCGAATCCGAAGAGCGGCGATTGTTTTACGTCGCGGTCACCCGCGCCAAAGACCGCTTAATTATGGGCATGCCTCAAATGCGGCGCCAACGCGACGGCGGCATGATCTGGTATCAGCCCTCCCGCTTTATCTCCGAACTCGGCCCCGGCTTCCTCGACGAAGAACGCGGCGGATATTATTAGAAAGTTGGCAGACAGGAAAATGAAGATGGGGAGGTCAGGGTATTTATTCGAAGTTCGACGCCTCATGTTGAATGTTTGATTTTCAACGGGCCGGGTTTAAACACATAATCAAAGAAGGCGGAACCCCTTCAAAATCCCAACCCTTATTCTTCTGCATAGACCCGGCGCGGATCCGGCGCCCCGTCACTCGCCGTAAGGATACTTTCCATACGATGCGATTCAGGGTGGGAAGGCCGGTTGCAAAAGTCCATATTCCACACCCCATCGAAAGAGAACAAGGTCATTCCGCAGTTATCGTGAGCGAAACTCACAATGCTGCGGGTATCCAAAAGACCGTTTATCAACTCCCGCAAAAAATGACCGTGCGTAAGCATTAAAAACTGACCCTCCGGATAATTCAGCGCCAGTTCCCCGAGCAGTCTATGGGTAGACTGCGCGCGCAGCACCCCCTCTTCAAAGGTTTTATCCACAGGTTTGATTTCCTTGCCGTCCCGGAAATAAAACAGATCATTCATTGACGTCGGCAGGGAAGCCGGCTGAGTTCTCCAGGAATCACGGGGCTCTTTGGCGGGCGGTTGCCAGCAGCCTTCCGCAATTTCCGGCCAGATCTCCGCACGTTGATGGCTGGCTTCGAGATAAGGGGCCAGCGTTTCCAGGGCCCGCTGGAGCGGACTGACGATCACTTTATCGAAATGCAACTTTTGCAAGCATTCTGAAAGAGAACGTGCCTGCTGTTTTCCCAAAGCGGAAAGGGAATCATGGGTCGCGACCGAATAGTTTCCGGTCGCATTGCCTTCGGATTGCGCATGTCGGACAAGCAGTAATTTCATCATACCCTCTCCGCTAAAGGTTTTCTCAAAGGAAGAACAGTTTATACCCGTTTCAATTTATCAGCCGCACACCGGACCGGCCAGAATGCTTCGAGGGCACGACGGTCCATCACCCGCTTCCCCCCCAGCAGAACCCGTATCTGAATTACCCTTTAATACGTATTGACAATATACCCTGTGAAATGGGAGCATCTGACATAGTCAGCAACCCCCTATCGAGCACATTCCCTCTTACCCCTTGTCCTATGTCCCAAATCCTGCTCATATGCATTCTCGTTCTACTCGTCATCATCGGCAAAAAACTTCACTGGCCCCCAGCCCTGCTCGGCGGCGCCCTCGCAGGCGTCCTGCTGGTGTTCGGTATTTTCAGGGTGGCCACCCGGGATCCTGCCGACGCTCCCGAAACCCTGGAATCCTGGCTTGCACCCGATAAGGCCGCGGCATACCGGCTCGGGCAGGCCGTAAAAAACAAACTTCCAGAGGGAGGCAGCGTCCTGCTGATTCAGTTCGAACTTCCCGATCCCGAACCTCTGTTTCAACAACAGCCGCTGGCCCGTCAGGAAGGATTAGAGCAGGTCCTCGACAACAGTTATTCCATCATCCGGGTCAACGCACTGGAACTGGATCAGATTCACATGGACCCCGAAACCGGCCTTTGGAATCTCAGGGTCCGGGACTATCAGGCGTTACTGGAGCAACACGGACCTGCCCGGGCCATCGTCACTTTTGCCGGCATACCGCAGGATCTCCGGCATCTCCCCCGGCTGGGCGCGCCTCTCTTCGCATTCCTCGACGACACGCTTTCCTCCGCGGGCATCCAAAAACTACCGCCCGGATTGGAGGCGCTGGTCACCCTTTCCCCTGATCACCGCCCCTCCGATCCGTTCCCCAGCGGATCGCTCAAAGAAGCCGCCGAAACCCGTTACACTCTTACCCTCCGTACCCCATGAATAAACGAGACGCCTTTACTTTGATTGAAATGCTGGTGGTGATCGCCATCATCGCCCTGCTGGCCACCATGATTATCCCCGTCACCGGGAAAGTTATGGAACGGGCACGCATCATGCAATGTTCACAAAATTTAAGATCCATCCATATGGCACTGGTCCACTACGCCAACGACCACGACGACACCATCGTTCCGCCCGCAGGACACAATTCCAAAGACAACAAACGTTTCGGCTATTATATCAGACCCTATCTGGAGGGCGGAGAAGAGGGAGAAAACCCATGGGGGGTGCCGGAGCGGTATCGCTGCCCGACTGCCCAATATTATCCCGTGAATGTCCATTCCACGGGGCTGAACCCCGACTACAGCAAACGTCCCTATTTGGATTTCCCCAACCTCGCAGGATCCATTATGGTCGCAGATTCCCGCAGTGCGTTTTCGCTGTTCTACAGCAGCAACAGCACCACCAAACTGCATGCCCGACACAAGGACCCTAACCGGAACGCCACCGGATCAGTCAGTGCGGTCTTCGGGGACGGACACTGGGCACTGATCCCTTATCCGGATCTTCCTGACAAAAAGCCCTGGGATTCATACAAACTTTTGAATCCTGATCTCTGATCCGGAACACCTCACTCCAGAATTTCAATATGGCCGCATCTTTGCGGCTACACATAAGAAAGCCCTTCAGCAACCGTTTATCGGAAAGCCAGCACCACCGGATGGTGAACGCCGCACCGAAACAATTTTTCTGCTCATGAAGAAAAAATTTGGTGCACATCGATGTAAGTCATCACCGCATCCGGCAATAAATACCGAATAGATTTCCGGGCGGCAACCCGCTCCCTGACCTCCGTGGCGGAGATTTCCACTTGCGGACCCGCAGTCATCAACGAAACTTTCCCTGCCAATGAGGGCGCGCGCGCCTCTAGTGCCAGCAAAGCTTCCTCCGCATCCCGACCCGGACGCGGCATCACTTTCACCTGCGCCAAGTCCACAATGCGATCCACCTCCCGCCAACGGTCAAAAGTATCCAAACTGTCCACCCCCATCAGAAAAGTGAGTTCAGCTTCCGGGTACACCCCCTGCAATTCCGCAAGGGTCTCCACCAAAAATGAAGCCCCTTCCCTGCGCACCTCCAGATCACAGGCTTCTAACCCCGATTCCTCCACCACCGCCAATTGCACCATGGCCAGACGATCCTCCGGATCTGCAAGGGCCTCTTCCATTCGCAAGGGAGAGCGTGCATTGGGCAACAGCAACAACCGATCCAGTCCCAGCGCCTCCCTGGCCGACCGGGCCGCAATCAAATGTCCGTGATGGATCGGATTAAAGGTCCCGCCCATGATCCCCAGTTGTTCTTTCTTTGATGCCATCTTTTAGTTGGGGATGATGGTGATAATGTTTCCGGCTGTTTTGTAAGTATAGCCCGTGGTATCCATCAGTGCATTCAAAAGTTGTAGCACCGTAACATCCCTAAGCTTTAATGTAATGCCCTGGCCGGGCTTCACAAAACCGCCTCCGAATCCACCAAAAGCATCTGGAGCTTTTTCCTTCTTCGCAGGCGTTTCCGACTCGGGTACTTTGGCAATAATGATATTTACCCCCACCCCTTTTGGATCCAGTTCCCGAGTGGTATCCACGATAGAATCAACAGTATTCCTGAGAGGCGCATTCCGAAAATTCACCTCTTTGATCACTATCTCATTCAGTTCTGCCAAAAAAGCCTTTTCTTCCGGCGAGGCCTCCGTCTTGAGCTCCACGACAGTGAACGATTTTCCATTCACTTTCACCTCCGAACCCGTTTCGGTTGAAAATGGGCCATAAATCCGGTCTGATAAATTTTCTTTAAGATAGAATTCTTCCGCCTGGGCCACCAAGCCCCATGCGCCCAGTAATAATAGTCCGATCATCATTTTATGCATGTATTTTTCCTTCCTTCATGAATTTAGAGTCTAAAAAATTAACCATCAGAATCCCTATCTTTCTTTGTAGAACCTTTATCATTCAAAAAATATTGGATCTTCTTTTTCAACCTTATGGCCATCAAGTTCTGAGAATCAATCTCAAGTGCGCTGGAAACATCCTGCATCGCCCGATCCGCATCTCCCATTTTGACCCATAACTTTGCTCTTTCCATATAAAGAAAAGCCGAACCGGGTGAGGAAGCGATTCCGTTATTAAGCTTTTCTATATGCATTAAAATTTTGATCTTCCTCAATTCATCCACCCGTTTTTCATCAGCGACCGCTCCCGCAATGTCTCCATTGTTTCGCAGAAACGCGGCCCGTCTTGCCACGAGATCACCATTTTCAGGAAATAAGCTCATGGCGGTCGTAAGCTCCTGGATCGCCCCCTCCAAATCCCCTAAAGATTTTCTGGTGTTGGCTCTATAGATAAACACCAGGTGATTTTTCGGTTCACCTACGAGCTCTAAATAACGATCAAACTCAAGCAGCGCCGCTTCAAAATCCCCTTTTTGTTTTTTCGCCAACCCACTGGAAAGACATTCCTTAGCCACATCCATCTCTTCCGCTAAAACTTCTTCATGAACAACTTTGATTGCAACCGATTGTAATCGAAAATCTTCCGCCATCTCGCCACCCAAAGCCCCCGAGACAATCAAAATCATACAGCTTCCGAGAAAATGGGACTTTTTCATCATCAAATGATGATGGAATTCAAACACACGCGCAAGTGTTGAAGCAGAGTTTTAATTGAGAAAAGGATATGAATAATTTCAAATGCACACCAAATTTGACACAACACCCATATTCCCATACACTCACCCATATGAAAACCACCATCGAACTGCCGGATGATCTGTTCAGATCTGCCAAACAAAAAGCTCTCCATCAAAACACCACCTTAAAAGTTCTGATTGAACGCGCACTGCGTAGAGAAATTTATCCGCTACCCGAATCATCTGAAAATGCAGTTTATGAAGTCGATAGGTATGGAATCCCAACTCTTAAACCTCAGGGAAAACCAGTCTCTGCAGACTTTGTCTATAAGTTGATGGATGCATCTGATTTGGAAGGCTAAATGTTTTTACTGGATGTAAATGTACTGATCGCGTTGATGGATCCGCAACATCAACACCATACCATCGCCCGACATTATTTTCCTCAAGCACAAGCGGAGGGTTGGGCCACCTGTCCATTAACTGAAAATGGGCTGGTTCGTATCCTCAGTCATTCAGCGTATCCAAATGGCGATCATCATGCCGACACGATTCGTGAAATGTTAGCCACGCTGTGTCAATTACCCGGTCACCAATTTTGGGACAAGGGACTGAGCCTGACGGACAAAAAATCATTTCCCAATCTTCCCGTTTCAAAGAAACTTACAGACATGTACCTTTTGGCATTGGCCATATCGTATGGTGGAAAATTGATCACCTTTGACAAACGGATAAATCCCGGTTCGCTGGTGGGGGGTAAAGAAGCGCATTGGGTTCTGTCTGAGGCTTAAAACAACCATCCCCCCTAATCCCCTATCCCTTCTTCCTTCTCCTCCCGAACGTTTCCATAGGTTAGACTTTGGTTAATCCTAAGAAAAGCCTGTTTTCTTTACAGGAGATCTTGCATGGTAGATTTTCCCGACTAAAAGAGCATCTGATTTTACGAAAACTAACCCTCATGGAGTAAATTCCCTATGGCTGATATTATTGATGTATATGCAAGACAGATTGTAGATTCACGTGGTAACCCCACGGTTGAAGTTGAAGTAACTTTGGATTCCGGCGCCGTTGGCCGTGCTGCGGTTCCCTCCGGTGCTTCCACCGGTGTAAACGAAGCGCTTGAATTGCGTGACGGAGACAAAGGCAAATGGATGGGCAAAGGCGTTTCCAAAGCGGTTGAAAACGTGAACAGCCAAATCTGCGACGCCCTCATCGGCATCGACGCCATGGATCAACTGACCGTTGACCAGATCATGCTGGATCTCGACGGCACCGAAACCAAATCCAACCTCGGCGCCAACGCTATGTTGGGTGTTTCCCTGGCCACCGCCCACGCAGCTGCTGAAGAATTGGGACTTCCCCTCTTCCGTTACCTCGGCGGATCCAACGCCAAAGTATTGCCCGTACCGATGATGAACATCGTCAACGGCGGCTCCCACTCCGACGCCCCCATCGCTTTCCAGGAATTCATGATCCGCCCGAAAGGCGCGTCCTCCTTCAGCGAAGGCCTGCGTTGTGGTGCGGAAGTGTTCCACAACCTGAAAGCCATCTTGAAAGCCAAAGGCCTCTCCACCGCTGTAGGTGACGAAGGCGGATTTGCCCCGAACTTCTCCGGCGGAACCGAAGAAGCCTTGGGCTGCATCCTCGAAGCCATCGAAAAAGCCGGATACGAAGCCGGGAAAGATGTGACCATCGCTTTGGACTGTGCCGCTTCCGAATTCTTTGAAGACGGCGTGTACAACTACGCGAAATTCGAAGGCGAAGACGGTGCCAAACGCTCCTCCGCTGAACAGGCCGACTACCTGGCTGAACTGGTTACGAAATACCCCATCGATTCTATCGAAGACGGTATGGACGAAAACGACTGGGACGGCTGGAAAGTGTTGACCGACAAGATCGGCGACAAATGTCAGTTGGTCGGTGACGACCTGTTCGTAACCAACACCTCTTACCTGCAGCGCGGTATCCAGAGCGCCACCGCCAACTCCATCCTCGTGAAAGTGAACCAGATCGGTACCTTGACCGAAACCATGGACGCGATCGAAATGGCCAAACGCAACGGTTACTCTGCAGTGATCTCTCACCGTTCCGGTGAAACCGAAGACACCACCATTGCCGATATCGCCGTAGCCACCAACGCCGGTCAGATCAAAACCGGTTCCATGAGCCGCTCCGACCGTATCGCCAAATACAACCAGCTCCTCCGCATCGAGGATCTGCTGGGATCCAGCGCCGTTTACGGTGGTGGCGACCTGTACCTGGACAAGATCTAAGATCTTCTCCGCCACAATGAAAAAACGGCTCCGCAATCCGCGGGGCCGTTTTTTTTTCATCCCCACCTCCCTCCTCCATTTTTTGACACGCCAAAAAATGAAATATTTATTCTGGCAATTTTTTCACAAACCCTATAGCTCTTCACTATGATAGGACTCCAACACCTCACCAAAATGATGACCGCGATGATCACGGTATTGGTCATCTGTGTTGCGGTCATTGGATTTATCCCCCAGTTTCGGAAATATCAAGACCACGAAAATCGTCTGGCCGAACTGCGCACCGAGAAAGCGAAAGAAGAACTCCGCCTTCAGGATTTACGCGTTCGTCAGGACCGTTTCCAAAACGATCCGGACTATGTCCGCCGCGTCGCCCACGAAATCGGATTGGTCGAACCGGATGAAATGGTTTTCCGTTTCTACGACGAACACCGCAGCTCCAAGCGTTAAGAGCCGCCCATGCCCGACCAACCCGCCAACGGGGATGTGACCTTCGATTTTTCCAGACGTGAACGTTTGGGTTTTCCGGAAATTGTCTACGGGGAATCTAAATCCATCGATCAGCTTCAGCGCATTCTGCAACAGTGTCAGGAAAAAGATCATCCCGTCCTCATCTCCCGCTGTCAACCTGAAAAAGCAGAGGCATTAACCGGTGGCACCTACGATGCCGTCGCCCGCACCTGGCTCTGGCAGCCCGCCGCTCCCCCCCTGCGGCCGGGCAAAGTCGCGGTCCTCTCCGGCGGAACTGCCGACGCCCCCATCGTGGCGGAATGCATCAATGTCCTCAGCTTTTTGGGTTTGGAATGTAAAAGCTTTCAGGATGTGGGCGTCGCCTCGGTGCAGCGCTTTCTCAAACATTTACCCGAACTCGAATTATACGATGTGCTGGTGGTCGTCGCAGGATTTGAAGGTGCCCTCGCATCCGTGGTGGCCGGACAATGTCCACAGCCCGTCATCGGCGTCCCCACTTCCGTCGGATACGGCGTGGCGGTAAACGGTAATGCCGCCCTCAACGCCATGCTCGCCAGCTGTGCCAACGGTCTGATGGTCATGAATGTCGATAACGGCGTCGGCGCAGCCCTGGCCGCCGGACGGATTTTGCGGACAAGTCACTAGGCATGACTCACGGGTTACGTAATCGTAATCGATATAATCCATACCCTTTATCTCAAAAATCAAACTGATTTTCATGGTTTCCGATTTCGTTTTCGATAGCGGTGAGCATATCGATTGTTTTCTGACCTCTAACCTCTGACCTCTATATGTCCTCTCCCGTCTGTACCGATGCAAATGAAGCGGTAGCCGATGTGGCCTTCCGCCTCAACGAACTCTGCGCACTGTATCCCATCACCCCCTCCTCTCCCATGGGAGAACTGTGCGATGAATGGGGACAGGCCGGACAAAAAAATATTTGGGGAAGCATTCCGCAGGTCGTGGAAATGCAAAGTGAAGGCGGCGCAGCCGCCACCCTGCACGGGGCCCTGCAAACCGGTACCCTGGCCACCACTTTCACTTCGTCTCAGGGACTGCTGCTGATGCTCCCCTCTCTGTTTAAAATCGCCGGGGAGCTTTGCCCCTGCGTGATCCATGTCGCCGCCCGGGCCGTGGCCACCCACGCCCTCTCGATCTTTGGCGATCATTCGGATGTGATGGCCGTGCGGAGCAGTGGCTTCGCCATGCTCGCTTCCGCATCCGCTCAGGAAGCCCACGACTTCGCCCTTATCTCCCATGCCGTCAGCCTGAAAACCCGGATTCCTTTTCTACACTTTTTCGACGGCTTCCGCAGTTCGCATGAACTTTTGGACTACACCCGTCTCCCCGACGACACCCTCTCCGCCCTGATATCCCTCGATGAGGTGTTGGCCCACCGGGAACGCGCTCTGAATCCCAACGCGCCCGTGATCCGTGGCACCTCCCAAAATCCGGATGTGTTTTTTCAGGGACGGGAAGCGGCCAATCCCCTCTACCGGGATCTCCCCGCCGCAGTTCAAACTGCTTTTAAAGCATTCGAAAGCCACACCGGACGACATTACGATCTGGTCAGCTACCACGGACATCCCGAAGCGGAACGGGTCATCGTGATTATGGCTTCCGCCGCCGACACCGTCAAAGAAACCGTGATTGCACTGAACGAAAAAATCGGGGTCCTGCAAATCCGGCTGTACCGCCCCTGGCCCGCCGACGCTTTCCTGAAAGCACTGCCCGAATCCGTAAAATCCATCGCCGTACTGGACCGGACAAAAGAATCCGGTTCCTTTGGCGAACCTTTATATTTGGATGTGGCCGCCACCCTGCAGCAAAGCGGCAGAACCTGCACCGTGATCGGCGGACGTTACGGTCTGGGATCAAAAGAATTCACCCCCGCCATGGTCAGGGCCGTTTATAATGAACTGCAACAGGAACAACCCCGGGCCCGCTTCACGCTGGGCATCGAAGATGATGTCAGCGGACTCAGTTTAAAAGTGGATGCTGATTTTCATATCGAAGATCCCGATTGTACCCGGGCCGTTTTTTACGGATTGGGAGCCGACGGCACCGTGGGCGCAAATAAAAACAGCATTAAAATTCTCAGCAAAGTTCCCGACCTGCATGTGCAGGGATATTTTGTTTACGACTCCAATAAATCCGGCTCGCGCACCGTCTCCCATTTACGCTTTGGACCGAATCCCATTCAGGCGCACTACCTGATTGAATCCGCAAATTTTATCGCCTGTCATTCGTTCAGCTTCACCAAACAAATTGATGTGCTCGCCAAAGCCGCCCCCGGTGCGGTCTTTCTGTTGAATGCCCCCCATTCCGCCGACACGCTCCTCAAACATTTACCCGCAGAGATCCTCAGCCGCATTCAGGAACTGAACCTGAAAGTCTTCGTCATCGATGCCACCAAAGTTGCCAGAGAATGCGGGTTGGGCGGACGCATCAACACCGTGATGCAGGCCTGCTTCTTTAAACTCAACGGTATCCTCCCCGAAACCAAAGCCCTGCAGGCCATCCGGGATGCCATCCAGGAAAGCTACGGACGTAAAGGTCAAAGGGTTGTTGAACAAAATTTAAAAGCGGTGGATGTAGCAGTCACCCGACTAGAAGAAGTAAGCATCCCCGAGGCCCTACCTGATTCTGCCACCCGCCCCCGAACAATTTCCGAGGACGCACCGGAATTTGTGAAGCAAGTGACCGCTAAACTTTTACAGGACCGTGGCGACCTGTTGCCCGTGAGTGCATTGCCGATCGACGGCACCTGGCCGGTAAACACCGCCAAATGGAACAAACGGGATCTGTCACCGGTCGCACCGGTTTGGGAACCGGATTTCTGCATTCAATGCGGACATTGCGTGGTCATCTGCCCACACGGAGTGATCGAAGTCAAACAAGCAGCCACCCATGATTTAAATTCCGCCCCTCCACGCTTCCCCGCACCCGAACTTCGCGGTCGCGGAGCGGAAAACCGTCACTACCTTCTGCAACTCGATCTTCCCAATTGTACGGGTTGCGGCCTGTGTGTGGAAATTTGCCCCGCCCGCAGCAAGACCCGGGCAAACCTGAAAGCCCTGCATCTGGAAGAAAAGGCACCCATGCTCGAAAGAGAACAAATTCATTTGGATTTTTTCAAACAAGTGCCGGCACAACAGGAGCAAACCCAGACCCGCACCTTGCGCGGAGTTCAGTTCCTGCCACAGCGTTTTGAATTTCCCGGTGCCTGCTCAGGCTGTGGGGAAACCGGGTATTTGAAGCTGCTGAGCCAACTATTCGGCGACCGCATGCTTATCGCCAATGCGACCGGTTGTTCTTCCATTTACGGAGGCAACCTGCCCACCACCCCCTGGAGCACGGACGCGGAAGGCCGCGGCCCCGCCTGGGCCAATTCCCTGTTCGAAGACAATGCGGAGTTCGGTTATGGCTTCCGGATTTCAGCCGACCTTAAACGTCAGCAAGCCGAAGTATTGTTGGCAGAGCTTTTTCCCGACCAAGCCGCAGCCATCATTCAGGCGCCTTTGGATGTGCCCAGCGAAATCGAAGCGCAACGAAAACGCATTGCACAAATCAAGACACAACTCGACAGCAGACAGGATCAAAAATCACAACAGCTCTTAAGTGTGCTGGACTGCATGGTTCATCGATCCGTCTGGATCATCGGCGGCGACGGCTGGGCCTGCGACATCGGTTTCGGCGGACTGGACCACGTGCTGTGTAGCGGACGAAATGTGAATGTACTCGTCCTCGATACCGAAGTGTATTCCAACACCGGCGGACAAGCCTCCAAATCCACCCCGCTGGGGGCCATCGCCAAATTTGCGGCCGGCGGAAAAATGACCGGAAAAACCGACTTAGCCCTGCACGGAATGCTTAAAGGAAATGTGTATGTGGGCACGGTCGCTTTGGGCGCAAAAATCCCCCAGACCCTCAAAGTTTTACAGGAAGCCGAATCCTGGGACGGCCCCTCCCTGGTCATTGCACACAGTCCCTGCATCGCCCACGGATACCCCATGCAACGCTCACTGGATCAACAAAAAAATGCGGTCCTCAGCGGACACTGGCCTCTTCTTCGCTACGATCCCAGACTCAAAGAGAAAGGCACACCCGCATTGATCATGGACAGTGGCGGCACACCCGATATTGCGCTCAAAGAATATATGTATGAAGAGCTTCGATTCAAGTTGCTCGAGCTCACCGACCCCGAAACCGCTGCCGACTTGTTAAAGCAGGCTGAAGCCGGCATCAAAGAACGGTTAGAACTTTTCAAAATGTTGAGTGGGGGCGGAGAATGAAGCTGCGCCGGAGTCCCGCTTTTAAGCGGAAGCCATCCCCATGCCCTTTAGGGCTTGGGTTGCAAAACCCGGAGCTCCGAAACCGGGGCGTAAACACCCCTTCTGACTTCCGCGTAAACGCGGGACTCGGGCCGATCTCTCAACTTCCAACTTCCCTCACCTAAAATGCTCTCCACCACCTATCTCTCCCTGTCTCTCTCCTCTCCTCTCGTGGCATCGGCTTCGCCGCTCACCGGAAAACTCGACACCCTGCGGCAACTCGAAGATGCCGGTGCGGCGGCCGTGGTTCTCCCTTCGGTGTTTGAAGAACAGCTTCAACAGGAAACATCCTTCATGGATCATTTTCTGGATGCAAACACCGAATCCCTTTCGGAAGCCCAAAACTTTTTCCCCGACCCAACCCTCTACGAGCACAAATCCGATCTCGCTTTGGAAAAAATTTCTGCCGCCAAAGCCTCCTTATCCATTCCCGTGATCGCCAGCCTGAATGGCTCCACTCCTGAAGGCTGGTCGGCGTTCGCCAAACATATTGCCCGGGCGGGAGCGGATGCCATCGAATTAAATTTGTATGATATTGCCGCCGATCCCAGCGTGTCGTCATCCGAACTCGAAGAGCGGCAACTCAATACGGTCAAAGAAATTTGTAATGCGATTCACATTCCGGTGACCGTGAAAATCGGCCCCCACTATTCCGCCCTCGCCAACATGGCCCAACGCTTTGAGCAGGCGGGTGCAGCCGGACTGGTCATGTTCAACCGCTTTTACCAACCCGATTTTCATATCGAATCCCGCACCACCTCCCGAAAACTCGGCCTCAGCTCCTCCCGCGAAATGCTCCTGCCCATGAGCTGGATCGCCATTCTCCGCGGACAAAGAACCCTCGACCTCGCCGCCACCACCGGGGTGCATGAGGTCGACGACGTCATCAAATATCTCATGGCCGGCGCCAATGTGGTCTGCAGCACCTCTGCTTTACTCAGTCATGGACCCGAAAAACTGACCGAATTCAAACAGGGCCTCGCCCACTGGCTGGACGAAAACGGCTATAACGATGTCGATGAACTCCGTGGCTGCATGCGCCGCGAATTTGTCGATAACCCCGAACTCTTCGAACGCGCCAATTATATCAAATTACTCAGCAGTTACCCCGGGTAACCAAACATCGACTTTACAGAAGTCGGCATACCAGCAATAAAAACTTCTGATCCATAAAATCGTATCGTCTTGGATATTCGGCCATGGACATCTTTATTTAAGTCAGGTACCCCAAAGACATGGCCCAGCGTTTACATCACAACATCATTTCCGGCAGCATTGACTGTCAAACCAAAGGCAGAATCACCGGTGAGTTGATTTTTGAAGGACTCGATGCGCCCGTGAAACTGGAACTCGAAGGTCTTCCCCAGCCGGACCTCGCCGGACTCCGGCTTCACTTCCGCAATCCCGCGCCCACAACCCCGCTTTCCCTCGACCTTTCACTCCTCCAACAGGGACGCAGTGGCGACATCACCGCCTCCCGTAAACACCACATTCTGGATGTCCCCATCGAAGATGCATGGGATCTCGGCATTCACGGCCTGCCCGTCCCCCGTCATATAGCCAACATTCTCTATCTCGAATGGTTCAGCGAACAAAATGGACGCGTGGTCATCGAAATTGCCGACGCCGAACTCGAAATCGAAGGCCCGGCCGCATGGACCATGACCCCAGACGAAATCCTTGGACAGCAACACGACACACACCATTCACTCGAAGACTTCACCGATCTTTTATCCGATTCCCTCGAAGAGGATCCCCTCGATCCAAACGAGGATGACGACTACCCGTTTTGAAGGGTATGAAAGGACCGGGAGCAAACATTCCACTACATTCGAAGCGGGCTGTAGATTGCCCCCCGCGCCTCTGGCCTCCCCCAAAAGATCCGGCCATTTTTTCGCCGGCAATTCCGACGCTGATCTTATTGACTTCGGTGGTTTCCTGCGCATGATTTCATACATGTCCCGCCATTCCCCAGCTCCGAAAACGCCATGCAAAGCACGTCAACCTAAGTCTTTATTCGGTCTGAAATTTATCTCCCCGACGCGCACCCCGCAACCGGTGAAACGCCTGCTGCTGGCCCTCATCTTTGCTTCCGCCGCGCTTGAGGCCTTCGGACGGGCGGGTGGAGGCGGCGGTTACTCCGGCGGCTCTTCCGGAGGCGGAAGTTTTTCAGGTGGTGGATCTTCAGGCGGGGGCGAAGGAATCGGGATGCTCATCTATTTCCTGATCAGACTGTGTGTGGAAATGCCCCTGGTGGGGATTCCGCTGGTCATTGGCATCCTCACCATTTTCTTTTCTTCACAGCGCCAAGTGCATTCGGCCCGGGTCACCCGCACCATCCGGAATGAAACCGCACGCATCCGCACATCAACTCCTACGCTCAACATCTCTGACTTACAACAACGCGACCCCGGCTTTGATCCCGAAGCCTTCGTTGACCGCTGCCAACAGGCCTTCCTTGAGATTCAAACCGCCTGGAGCAATCAGGACATGACGCCTGCGCGACGATTTATCTCCGATGGCATTTTCAGCCGTTTTCAGATACAGATCGATATGCAAAAAGGCTGCGGGATCCGCAACCACATGGAGGATGTGACCGTTACGGATGCACGTCTCGTAAGCTTCCACTCCGATCCCGCCTTTGACACCCTGCATGTCCTCATCTCCGCCACTGCGATCGACACCACCGTCTCCCTCGAAAACGGAAAACAGCTGGCGGGCAGCAAGCAGCCTGAACCCTTCTCCGAAGTCTGGACCTTTCTGCGCCGCCCCGGAATCCAAACCTCTTCTGCAGACGGGCTGATCGAAGGATTTTGTCCCAACTGCGGCGCGCCTGTCACCCTTCTCGACCGCGGTGCCTGCGGGAGTTGCCGTGCAGTGGTCAACTCCGGTGCTTATGACTGGGTATTAAGTGAAATCACCCAACTCGAGGCCTGGCGTCCCCCCCAACCTGAGCATATCCCCGGCTTAAATGACATGCAGACCAAGGACCCCGGTTTCTGCCTGCAGGCGATTGAAGACCGCACATCCGTTTTCTTCTGGCGTTTGCGGGCCGGAGAGTTTTTTGCAGATGCAGACCGTGTGGCCGCCGTCGCCCACCCAGACTTTCTCTCGCAACAAGCAGAGGATTTCATGCCCGACAATGAAGGCCGTCACCACTTCCAGGCCGATGCCGCCGTCGGCGCAGTGGATGTCAGTGAAGTCCACTCCCTCCCCGAAGGAGAAAAAGGTATCGACCACGTACGCGTACGGGTGCGCTGGTCCTCTCATCCCGATACCCAGCATATCCCCGCCACCCTCCCGCCCCGCTACGAGCTCTCCCGCTTTCGGGAACATGACTTTGTCCTCATTCGTAACAGCTCTGTTCGCTCCCAAATCAGCCGTGCCCTGGTTTCGGATCACTGCCCCGGTTGTGGCGCACCGCACACGCCCATTCCTCGGGCCACCTGCGAATACTGTGGCCTGCCGCAGAACGACGGCAGCCACGACTGGGTACTCCACAGTATCGAACCTGCGCAGTACAGGCAACGCTCCGTGGCCTCTACATCCGACGCCGCCTTTTCGGCCGAAGCCTCCGAATCCCTGCTTGCGGCCACCATCCAGTTAATGCTGGCGGACGGCCACATCGATGGAAAAGAGCTCCAGCTTCTGCAAAAAACCGCCAACCGGCGCGGCATCCCCCCGGAAGATCTGGATCGGATGATTCAGCAAGCCCGCAACGGTACATACAGGGCAGCGCCTCTTCAACCCAACGATTACGAACAGTCCACCGAATTTCTGCGGGAACTCGTCCGCATGTGTTTGGCGGACGGCAAAGTGGTTCCCGCCGAACGCAAACTTTTACACGCCCTCGTTGCCCATCTGGGATACGCCAATGCCGATCTCGACATCATGATCCGCAAAGAACGTACCGCCCTCTACCAAAGCGCCAAATCCCAACGCCGCGCCCGCCGCAAAGAAAACGGCTGACAGAACTGGCTCTTTTCTTTGGAAGATTTTATCCCAAATTTATCTGCCGAAGGCATGGTTCAAATGCGTGTTCCAGAATGAAGTGCTTTGCCAAAAAATGTTCGTAGAACCACAAGCATGTCTGATGTGAACCGCCAAGCACTGAGCTTGCCCGGTGTTTGGGTATCCGCATTTAAATTCGGTTTTCAGAGCGAAGAACTTTGCCAAAAAAGATTCGTAGAACCACAGGCATGTCTGATGTGAACGGCCAAGCACTGAGCTTGTTCGGTGTTTGGGTATCCGCATTTAAATTCGGTTTTCAGAGCGAAGAACTTTGCCTGAAAAGGTTCTCAGAACCACAAGCATGCCTGATGTGAACCGCCAAGCACTGAGCTTGCTCGGTGTGCGGAGTATCTCCTTCACGACAGA